>NZ_JBQFTR010000001.1:0-1957702 GCF_056538725.1 Ruegeria sp. BF10 | reverse complement strand
GGACGCGATCAGCTCGATCTCGTCGCGCTGACGACCCAGTTCCGACGTGATCGAGCCAAAAAGCTCGGGATCACGATCAGCAAGGGACTGGGTGAAAAATCCGGTGTCACGAAGATTGGCGTTCATGGGCGCTCCACATGGCTGGGTAAAAATCTTGCGGATTTCCTATCGGAAACGCCACATTTGCAAAAGGCTTAAAGCGACGATTTGGCCCGCTGCGGCGTCAAGACTGGCCTATCGGGGAAAGGTATGTTTGTTTCGGAACCAAATGTGCAGCACCGGAAACCGGAAAACATGAAAAAAAGAATCGCCTTTCTTGCCAGTGAGGTCAAAGTGGCGCAAACGGCCCGGGATATTCTGGTGTCCAAACACGGTAATGCGGCGCCCCGCGACGCAGATGTTGTGGTTGCTCTTGGGGGGGATGGCTTCATGTTGCATACCCTGCACAACATGCAGCACCTTGATACACCGGTATACGGGATGAACCGTGGCACGATCGGGTTCCTGATGAACGAGTATCACGAAGACGACCTGATGGCCCGCCTGGAAGATGCCGAGGAAGAGGTCATCAATCCGCTGGCGATGCGGGCGATGGATCAGTCCGGAAAGCTGCACGAGGCGTTGGCAATCAACGAAGTATCGCTGTTGCGCGCTGGGCCACAGGCGGCTCGTTTGAAGATCAGTGTTGATGGCCGCGAGCGCATGGATGAACTTGTCTGCGATGGAGCGCTACTGTCCACTGCGGCGGGGTCGACGGCGTATAATTACTCGGCACACGGGCCTATTCTGCCGATTGGCTCGGACGTTCTCGCGTTGACGCCGATCGCCGCATTCCGCCCCCGCCGATGGCGTGGTGCATTGCTGCCGAAAATCGCGAAGGTACGGTTCGATGTGCTGGATGCGGACAAGCGACCCGTTATCGTTGCCGCTGATTCCGTAGCTTTCCCAGACATTGACTGGGTCGAGATCCGATCCGATCCCACGATCTCACACCGCATTCTTTTTGACCCCGGGCACGGTTTGGAAGAACGACTGATTTCCGAACAATTCACATAAATTTTCGTTTCTGCGAGCTTTTTTGAGCCTGTGTGAAGCAGTTCACAGGGGATTTGCTCATAATTGGATAGTGTGGACTTGCCCGGAGAACACGCCAAGGTGGGAGTGAGTGGCCACCTGAACGGCGTATTCGAATGATTGCGCAGATTTTGCGCTGGCGAGGGTGGGTGGTGCTACGCTCGTCATCAGAAATCCGGGCTTATTTTAGCAGTCGGGCCCCGGGTACAATGTCCCGGGGTCTATTTTTTGCAGCCACCCTGCAACTCTGTCTTTTCCCAAAGCGGCAGGCACATTTGCCCCACGCGTGCCTCGATGGCCGCGGCCGCATCCACCGCCAGATCTTCGCGCCAGCGCTGAGCGGCAATCTGAACACTGATCGGCTGAGGACCCTTCGGCAATTCAGCCAGCCGGGCCGGGACACATGCCGCAGGCAGGCCCAGAAAGTTCATCGCATAAGAATATACGGCGCACCCCAAAACCTCGTGCACACCCTCAGCGCCTTCGGTGTCCCGGTCGGGTTTGAAGAACGGTTGTGGCAGGAAAGGCGACAGCACCAAAGGGTAATCCTGCAAAAACAGGGACCATTCGCGCGCATAGTGGCTTCGTTTGGCCAGCATCCGAACCATCTCGGTTTCGACAATTGGCGGGAATTCCTGAAAATACACCGCAAAGATATTCTGAATCGTTTTCGAACCAGCGGCTTCGATATCTGATTTCATAAGCGTCAGCACTTCGCCCATCAGCGTACGATAACCGATTCGACCGCATTCAAAAACGTCAGGCGGGTCAATCTCTTGCACCACATATCCCGCATCAACCAGCGCCTCTCGTGCCGTGTCGAGTGCTTTCTCGACCTCGGGGTGCAAGGCATAGCCGAATGTGTTTTTCGTAAAGGCCACCTTGACGGGCGCGTCGGGGGCAGGGCCACGCCAGGGCATCGGCACGTGAAACGGATCACGCGCGTCGGCGGCGATCAGGCTGGGCATGGACAGATACAGGTCAGCGGCCGACCGGGTTATCAGGCCCTGAACAGACATCGACTGCGCCAGCAAACCGCGTTCGGCTTTCTGGCTTGGGTTCCATGCCGGGACGCGCCCCAGCCCGGGCTTCACCGTCACGGCTCCGTTGGCCGCCGCGGGAAAGCGCAGGCTGCCGCCGATATCGTTGCCGTGGGCCAGCGCGCCGATTCCGGCCATGACCGCAGCGCCAGCCCCGCCGGAAGAGCCGCCGGGTGAGATATGCCGCCCCCAGGGGTTGTGCGTACGGCCATACAGCGGATTGTCCGTGTCGGCGCGGAAAGAGAACTCGGGCGTGTTGGTTCGTCCGACAACAACAGCCCCTGCCTTTTGCAGATTGCTTACAACCGGGGCGTCATCCGGTGCAATTACATCTTTCAGTGCGACGACACCGTTGGTTGTGGCGTGGCCTTTTTGGTCAACATTCACCTTGATCGTGACCGGCACGCCATGCAGCGGACCCGTGGGTTTACCGCCAGCCCGCGCATTGTCCAGCGCTCTGGCGCGTTCCAACGCCTGCTCGCGCAGGTCTTCCACCACCGCATTCAAATCCGGGTTGACCTCATCCATTCTCTCGATCGAGGCCTGAACCGCCTCGGTCGCACTCAGGTCGCCGCGTCTTGTCAGGGTGGTCAGGTCTGTGGCGCTGAGACGCCAGATATCGGTTTGTGTCATGGGTCCTCACTGTCTTAACGTGACAGTAGGGAGGCTGCTTCCGGTTGCAAGAGAAGACAAAAAAATGGGCGGCTAATGCCGCCCCCGGGTTACTTGGCGTAACCGATTGTCTGCAAGGACTCTTTGATCTCGTCAAGAATGGCTGGATCATCGATCGTTGCAGGCATTTTATAGTCCTGACCGTCTGCAATCGACACCATCGTACCCCGCAGGATTTTACCCGAACGTGTCTTGGGCAACCTGTCGACGACGACGGCCAGTTTGAAGGCCGCCACCGGGCCGATCTTTTCCCGCACCATCTTGACGACTTCCTGAACCACGTCGCCATGATCCCGATCAGCGCCGGCATTCAGGCACAGGAACCCAACGGGCATCTGACCCTTTAGCTGATCCGATACACCGATCACAGCGCATTCGGCTACGTCCGGGTGAGCGGCAAGCACTTCTTCCATCGCCCCGGTCGACAGGCGGTGGCCCGCGACGTTGATGACATCATCGGTGCGGGCCATGATATAAAGATATCCGTCCTCGTCGATCATTCCGGCGTCGCCGGTTTCATAATACCCGGGGAAGTGCTCCAGGTAGGATTTCCTGAACCGCTCCTCGGCGTTCCAAAGGGTCGGCAGGGTGCCCGGAGGCAGCGGCAGCTTGACCGCGATGGCCCCCAGTTCGCCGGCTTTCATCGGGTGGCCACCTTCGTCGAGAATTTGCACGTCATAGCCGGGCATCGGTTTCGCGGGCGAACCCAGCTTGATCGGAAGCTCTTCGATGCCCAGCGGGTTTCCAGCAATGGCCCAACCGGTTTCGGTCTGCCACCAATGGTCGATCACCGGAACCTTCAGCGCATCCTGTGCCCAGATGATAGTGTCGGGGTCAGCGCGTTCGCCCGCCAGATACAGCGCCCGCAGATGAGACAGATCGTATTTGGCGATCAATTCGCCCTTTGGATCTTCACGTTTGACGGCACGGATCGCCGTAGGGGCGGTGAAGAAGCTTTTGACTTTATGTTCCGAGATTACACGCCAGAAGGTTCCCGCATCAGGGGTGCCGACCGGTTTGCCTTCGAACACGATCGTCGTGTTCCCGTGGATCAGGGGTGCGTAGCAGATGTAGGAATGTCCAACGACCCAACCCACATCGGATGCCGCCCAGAATACATCACCGGGATCAACGTTATAGATGTTCTTCATGGTCCAGTTCAGCGCCACCAGATGCCCGGCAGTGGGGCGCACGACGCCCTTGGGTGCCCCTGTGGTGCCCGAAGTGTACAGGATGTACGCCGGATCGTCTCCGTCGACGGGAACACATTCCGCCGGTTCAACACCGTACTGGAACCCGTGCCAGTTGTAGTCACGCCCTTCGATCAGCTGAGCAACTTCTTGTTCGCGCTGAAAGATGACGCAGAAATCCGGCTTGTGCTCGGCAAGTTCGATGGCGCCGTCCAGAAGCGGCTTGTAGTGCACGACCCGGCCAGGTTCCATACCGCAGGACGCCGCAATGACGGCTTTGGGTTTGGCGTCGTCGATACGGACCGCCAGTTCATTGCTGGCAAATCCGCCGAAAACAACGGAATGCACAGCGCCCAGACGAGCGCAGGCCAGCATCGCTTCAAGCGCTTCGGGGATCATCGGCATGTAGATGATGACGCGGTCACCTTTCTCGATGCCTTTCGCCCGCAGCGCGCCGGCAAGATTGGCCACGCGGTTGCGCAGCTCGACATATGAAATCTCGCGCTTGGTATGGGTGATCGGGCTGTCATAGATGATGGCGGTCTGCTCGCCGCGCCCGTTTTCCACGTGGCGGTCCACGGCGTTCCAGCAGGTATTGACCCGTGCGTCGCTGAACCATTCGTACAAGGGCGCGTTGTCGTCGAACAGAGCTTTGCTGGGTTCTTTGACCCAATCGATCCCCTTGGCTGCGTCCATCCAGAACGCCTCGGGGTCTTTCTTCCAACTGTCATAAACGTCCTGATACGCCATCTCGTCCTCCTCACAACGACTTGGTCTTTGTGTTAGGACCCAGAAAACTATCGGGCAAGCGCGTCAAATGACGACGCGTCAGTTTATCGCAAAATATTTGCAGTAATTCGCGCAACGGCTTGCAAATTTTTGCAAACTTCTTTCTCACCATTGGATTTTCTGCGCCGAAGAGGCCATTTTGCAAACTTGCAAACTCGACCATGCAAAAGATCACGTCCGAGGCGAGTCGGCATAATGCCAATTCGCCATTCTTCCGCGTGCCCCAGGGTTCCCACGGAGATGCCACGACATATAGCCGTCAAAGTGTGAGAATTGTGTTAACCGCACCCCCGCGGGGGATGTGGTTCAGGGTGTCGGGCGGCCGGCTTACCCGTAATGCGCCACCGGCGTCCCCGCGATGGCAGCCATGTTCAACAATCCGCGTGCGGTAATGGATGGGGTGACGATATGCGCCTTGTTGCCCATTCCCATCAGAATGGGGCCGACTTCGATCCCGTCCGCTTTCATTTTCAGGATATTGCGCACGCCGCTGGCCGCATCCGCATGGGCAAAGATCAGCACATTTGCCGCGCCCTGCAGGCGTGAACCCGGAAAAATCCGCGCCCGAAGATCCGCATCAAGGGCCGCATCCAGGTTCATTTCGCCTTCATAGACAAAGTCGCGCGGTTTCTGGTCCAGGATGTCCAATGCGGCGCGCAGGCGTTTTCCCGATCCTTCCGCCTGATTGCCGAATTGCGACTGCGAGCAGAACGCGATCTTGGGTTCGATCCCGAATCGGCGAACATGCCGCGCGGCGCCAATGGTCGATTCGGCCAACTCCTCCGGTGTCGGCAATTGCCGGACATGCGTATCGGCGATGAACAGGGGGCCGTCTTCCAATATCATCAGCGACAACGCGCCGTGCGGGCGCAGGTCGCCGTCAGCCAGCACCTGTTCAACATAGTTCAGATGCCAGCGATATTCGCCGAACGTGCCGCAGATCATACTGTCAGCCTCGCCCCGATGCACCATGATCGCGCCAATGGCGGTTGTATTTGTGCGCATGATCGCTTTGGCCAGATCCGGGGTCACACCTCGGCGCTGCATGATCTGATGATACGAGCTCCAGTAATCGTAATAACGCGGATCGTTTTCCGGGTTCACGATCTGGCAGTCCGTGCCCGGGCGAATGGTCAGGCCCAGTTTTTCGCACCGGGATTCGATGACTTCGGGGCGTCCGATCAGGATCGGTGTTTCCGTTGTTTCCTCAAGAATGGCCTGTGCAGCCCGCAGCACCCTTTCATCTTCGCCTTCGGCAAATACGATGCGACGGGATGCGACGGCCGCGGCCTCGAATACGGGGCGCATCAAAAGCGCCGACTTGAAAACAGACTGGTTGAGTTTTTCCTTGTAGACCTCAAGATCCTTGATGGGGCGCTTTGCGACGCCGCTTTCCATGGCTGCCTTGGCAACGGAAGATGAGACGACGCCCACCAAACGCGGATCAAAAGGTTTCGGAATCAGATAATCCGGCCCAAAGGTCAGTTGCTCGCCCTTGTAGGCGGCAGCCGCCTCGGCGCTTGTCGTCGCGCGGGCCATTTCCGCAATGCCGTCAACGCAGGCGATCTGCATCGCGTCATTGATCTCGGTCGCGCCCACATCCAGAGCGCCCCGGAAGATGAACGGGAAACACAATACGTTGTTGACCTGATTGGGAAAATCGCTGCGCCCCGTGGCGATGATCGCGTCCGGGGCTACCTCACGCGCGGCTTGTGGCAAGATTTCAGGCGTCGGGTTGGCCAGTGCGAAGATGATCGGACGATCGGCCATTTTCTGAACCATTTCAGGCTTCAGGACATTCGGGCCGCTCAGGCCCAGAAACAGATCCGCATCGCCGATGACATCATCCAGAGTCCGCAAGTCCGTTTTCTGCGCGAACTGCGACTTGTGCGGGTTCATATCCTCGGCACGCCCCTCGTAGACGAGCCCGTGAATATCGCACAGCCAGATGTTTTCCTGTTTCACACCCAGTTTCACCAGCATGTTCAGGCAGGCAATCCCCGCGGCCCCGCCGCCGGTTGATACGACCTTGATGTCCGCAAATGTCTTGCCGGCTACATGCAGAGCATTCTTCGCAGCGGCCCCAACGACAATGGCGGTTCCGTGCTGGTCATCGTGGAAAACGGGAATGTTCATGCGCCCGCGGCACAGCTTTTCGACTATGAAACAATCCGGCGCCTTGATGTCTTCCAGGTTGATGGCCCCGAATGTCGGCTCCAGCGCGCAGACGATATCCGCCAGCTTTTCCGGATCGGGCTGATCGACTTCGATATCAAAACAGTCAATGCCTGCGAACTTTTTGAACAGGACGGCTTTGCCTTCCATCACCGGTTTCGAGGCCAGCGCCCCGATGTTGCCTAAACCAAGAACCGCAGTGCCGTTGGACACCACGGCGACAAGGTTGCCGCGCGCCGTATACTTTTCCGCGTTTGCGGCGTCGGCTTTGATTTCAAGGCTGGCCTCGGCAACGCCGGGCGAATAGGCGCGCGCCAGATCGCGACCATTGGCCATCGGTTTCGTGGCCTTGATCTCGAGTTTTCCAGGTTTCGGATGGGCGTGATAGTCAAGCGCGGCCTGTCGCAGGCTGGGGGTGTCAGACATTGGAGATTCAGTTCCCTCTGAGAATTTGATTTAACATTAAACTATTCGTCCGAGCTTGGCTACGTTGCGTAACAATGCCGACGTGTCGCAGTTTCGAGCCGGACATGGGTTGAATTTTGACACAATTTTTTTACATCTAGGTAACTTTGCGAAACGCACAAACACTCAGGCAAGACGAAGCAGCAATGACATACAAGACAGATGATCAGGCCCACGGCCTGTCCAACGGTCCTGGGGCCGGCACTGGACTTGGGCGGCTGACCATGTGGTTTGCGGCGTTGACGGGAGTTATGCTTCTCGGTGCGATTGTGATCTGGCCGGAACAGGCAGCGTTCTTCAACCAGGAAGGCGGATTGTTCGAAACGGTTTCCGCGGTTTGTTTGTTTGTTGCGGGGGTGGTGGCGTTGTGGCGATACCCGGGTGTCACCCGGCTGTATATCGGGCTGACATTCCTATTGTTGGCCGAGCGTGAGCTGGAAGCAGGCGTTTATCCTGAAGGCAGTTTGCCGTTCCTGATCCTTGACGGTCTGGATGTCGTGCTGGACGTCAATGTGGTCAGGGTCTTGCTGGCCTGCGTTATCCTGGGCGGCGTCATCTGGCATGGGGCCCCGACGGGATGGCGTGCTGTCAAACGGCGCGCTCCCTTTATGATCGCGTTCATGGCGGCCGGCTGTCTTGCCGTCATCGCTCAGCTTCTTGAGGAATATACCGGGCTGCACAGCGACGCTTTGTCGACAGTTATGAAAACGCGACTTTTCGTCATGGAAGAAACGCTCGAGATGTTGTTTTCGATTGGCATTTTGGCCTCTGTTCTGATCGGATGGCCAAAATCGAAATCTGACGAGACATCTCATGACAAAGACAGCCGAGCCTTCGCAGACCCAAGCTGAATTTCGTTTGCCAACCCAGGAAATTCGAAACGACATCCCCTTTTATACCAAGGTGTTGGGGATGCAGATGGACATGATCTATCCCGCAGACGATCCGCGCGTCGCAGTGTTTTCAGGGCACGGTCTGCGGTTGCGGATCGAAAAAGACGCGCCCGAAGGTCCGGGAACATTGCGCATCCTGACAGATGACCCGGAACGCTTTGCAGATGGCCAACGCGTTCTTGTTGCGCCGAATGGGACCCGGATCGAAATCGAAGAGCGAAATCCGCCGCTGGTGATGCCTGAAACAGTTCATTCCTTCGTGGTGCGCAGGCTCAAGGATCAGGCGCCCTGGATCATCGGTCGGGCGGGGATGCATTATCGCGATCTGGTGCCGGATCGTCTGGGCGGATCGATCATCGCCAGCCATATCCGCATCCCGGACGGGGGCCCGGTGCCCGATATGGTGCATTTTCACAAAGTCGGGTTCCAACTGATATTCTGCATTCATGGCTGGGTGGATGTCGTCTATGAGGATCAGGGAGAGAGAATGCGCCTGACCGCAGGGGATTGCTTTATCCAGCCGCCGGAAATTCGTCATCGCGTGCTTGAGGCGTCGGACAATGTTCAGGTCATCGAGATAGGTGTGCCAGCGGAACATGTCACGGAAATCGACCATGACATGCAGCTTCCCACGCCGCATTTTCGCCCGGACCGCGAATGGCAGGGACAACGCTTTGTCTACAACCGGGCCAAGGACGCCGAATGGGTACCGTTCCGCCTTCCGGGTTACATCTGCCGCGACACGACAATTGCCGAGAACACCAAAGGGGTCGCAGGCGTTCAGGTCGTTCGCAAAGGGCAGGGCGATACCGAATGGGCCAGCCACGATACGGACATTCACTTTACCTTCGTGATGGACGGAGCGGTCACACTGGAAGGCGAAGGACGCGAGCCCTATCGGCTGGAGCAGGGAGACGCCTTTGTCATCCCGCCCGGGATGCGCACGCGCTTGTCCTCGCCCTCGGACAACATCGAGTTGCTGGAAGTCACCTTGCCCGGTACGTTCACGACAACACTGGGCTGACTGAAAAACATTGGCTGGGGGCTTCAATTCCTCTGCCTTTTTACTTAACGGTCCAAATTTCTGACCAGATGATCAAAAAAAACGGGGAATCGCCATGTCGCTCAAAGACGCTGCCTTGTCAGTCCGCGAAAACGCCTATGCGCCTTATTCGAATTTCAAGGTTGGCGCAGCGCTTCGATCCTCCTCGGGTCAGGTCTATTCCGGTTGCAATGTTGAGAACGTGGCATATCCCGAAGGCACTTGTGCCGAGGCCGGTGCAATCGCCGCGATGGTTGCTGCGGGCGAGCAGGAACTGACCGAGGTCTACGTGGTTGCCTCCAGCCCTCAGCCTGTGCCGCCCTGCGGTGGGTGCCGCCAGAAACTGGCCGAGTTTGGCAAGCGCGATGTGAAAGTTACACTGGCAACCGTGGACGGTGCCGAATTCGAGACAACCATTGGGGATTTATTGCCGGGCGCATTCGACGCGTCTCATATGGAGGATGTCTGAACGCATGGATGCCCGCTCGATCATAGCAAAACTGCGCAGGCAGGAGGTGCCCGGTCGCGAGGAGCTGATCTGGTTTGCGCAGGGGCTTGCGGACGGAAGCGTCAGCGACGCGCAGGCCGGGGCTTTTGCCATGGCTGTCTGCATGGGCGGTTTGGGCCCTCGGGGACGTGCGGATTTGACGATCGCGATGCGCGACAGCGGTGACGTACTGACCTGGGATGTGGACGGACCGGTGGTCGACAAGCACTCGACCGGTGGTGTCGGGGACAGTGTCAGCCTGGTTCTTGCCCCGGCGCTTGCGGAATGTGGGGCGTATGTCCCAATGATCTCGGGCCGGGGCCTGGGGCACACCGGTGGAACGCTTGACAAGCTTGAGGCCATCCCGGGGGTCAGCACTCAGATAGGGCAGGACCGTCTTGCGCAGATTCTGCGCGATACCGGCGCGGCCATCGTCGGGGCGACGGGCCAGATCGCGCCCGCAGACAAGCGTCTTTATGCGGTGCGGGATGTGACCGCGACGGTTGAGAGCCTGGATCTGATCACAGCGTCGATCCTGTCTAAAAAGCTGGCCGCCAGCCCGGACGCGCTGGTTCTTGACGTCAAGGTCGGCAGCGGCGCTTTCATGAAAACGATGGAAGATGCCCGCAAATTGGCCACCGCATTGACCGAGACCGCCAACGCAGCAGGGTGTCGCACGTCGGCGGTGATCACTGACATGAATCAACCCTTGGCCCCGGCGTTGGGGAATGCTTTGGAGATCGCTGAGGTGATGAAAGTGCTGACCACGTCGGATATGTCACCTTTGGCAGACATTTCTGCCGAGCTGGGGGGCGTCTTGCTGACCGATGCAGGAATGTGCGGTTCGGTCGAGGAGGGGCGTGACAAAATCTTTGAAATCATCCGTGACGGACGCGCCGCAGAGCGATTTGGTCGCATGATGGCAGCGGTTGGTGGCCCCGTTCAGTTCGTCGAGACCTGGGCTCGGTTCCTGCCTGAGGCGAATGTCATCCAAGAGGTTCCGGCCCCGCAGGACGGCTTCATCTCGGCCGTCGATGGCGAAGCTCTGGGTCTTGCGGTGGTTGCGCTGGGCGGTGGCCGTCAGGTCGAAAGTGACGAGATCGACCCCGCCGTCGGGATATCCAGTATTCTTCGGCTTGGCGATCGCGTGTCCAAAGGCACGCCGATTGCCGTGATCCATGCTGCGCGGGAAGATGCCGCGCGCCGAGCCGCAGAAACCGTGCTGAGCGCGATTGAGATCAGCGATACGGCTCCGACGCTTCCAGATCTGATCCACGAAAGGGTTCGCGTATGAGCCGTGCTTTTCTCGTCGTCATGGATTCCGTCGGAATAGGCGGTGCGCCTGATGCCGATCGTTTTTTCAATGGCGACGTCCCGGATAGTGGGGCAAACACGCTGGCTCATATCGCGCAGGCCTGTGCCGAAGGGCGGGCCGAAGACGGTCGCTCGGGTCCTTTGAACCTGCCGAACCTCGACGCGCTGGGGTTGGGTGCGGCTGCGCGGCTGGCGTCTGGGGACGCAACCCCCGGATTGGACGCCGAAGCCAATGGGTTGTGGGGCTGCGCGCGCGAGCATTCGCCCGGCAAAGACACGCCCTCGGGCCATTGGGAGCTGGCAGGTCTGCCGGTGCCCTGGGATTGGCACTATTTCCCGGATACGGTTCCAGCTTTTCCAGCGGACCTGAGCCGCGCAGCGGCCCAAGCCGCCGGGACCGAAGGCATCCTTGGCGATTGCCATGCCTCGGGCACGGCGATCATCGCTGAACTGGGTGCCGAGCATATGCGAACCGGCTGGCCGATCTGCTACACCTCAGCCGACAGTGTGTTTCAGATAGCAGCCCATGAAGAGAGTTTCGGGCTGGACCGTTTGCTGGGTTTGTGCCGCGCGCTTGCCCCGCGCTTGCACGAGATGAAAGTGGGTCGTGTCATTGCGCGCCCCTTTGTCGGCACGCCAGAGGCGGGCTTCAGACGGACAACCAACCGAAAGGATTTCGCCATTCAGCCGCCCGCTCCGGTTCTGACCAATTGGGCGCAGGATGCCGGGCGGAAAGTGCACGCAGTGGGCAAGATCGGCGACATCTTTTCCATGCAGGGTATCGACACGCTGCGCAAAGGGTCGGACGCTGAACTCATGCAGCACCTTTCAGAACTGGTGGATGACGCCGAAGAGGGCAGCCTGACTTTCGCCAATTTTGTTGAATTCGACAGTCTTTATGGCCACCGCCGCGATATCAGTGGTTATGCCCGAGCATTGGAATGGTTCGACCACGAGATCGGCGAGATTCTGCCCCGGCTCCGCCCCGGCGACCTGTTGGTGTTGACCGCCGATCATGGCAATGATCCCAGCTGGACCGGGACAGATCACACACGTGAACAAGTACCGGTTCTGATTTCCGGATCAGGCACGGGGCAGATCGGCCAGGTGGACTTTGCCGACATTGCCGCCAGCATCGCCCATCACCTGAACATTCCGGCGCAAGGGCCGGGAAGGAATTTTCTATGAGCGTCGCCGATCTGCCGAAAATAGAATTGCACCTGCATCACGAAGGCGCCGCGCCACCGGCGTTCATTCGTCAGCTTGCGCATGAAAAACGGGTGGACCTGAGCGGTATCTTCAAGCCGGACGGATCCTATGATTTCCGCGATTTCGCGCATTTCCTAAATGTGTATGAAGCTGCTTGCGAAGTTCTGAAGACGCCCGAAGACTTCCGGCGGCTGACATTGGCCATTCTCGAAGAAAGCGCCGAAAACGGTGTCGTCTATTCTGAGACTTTTCTGAGCCCCGATTTTTGTGGCGGCGGCGACCTGCACGCCTGGCGGGACTATCTGAACGCCATTCAGGACGCGGCGGACGAGGCCGAGCGCAAGTTTGACATCACCCTGCGCGGCGTCATTACCTGTGTGCGCCATTTCGGCCCCGATCAAGCCAAGCGCAGCGCCTATTGCGCGGCAGAGACTGCGGGCGACTGGATCACCGGTTTTGGCATGGGTGGCAATGAATCCGTTGGCACTCAGGGCGATTTCAAATGGGCGTTCGATTGCGCGCGCGAGGCCGGGTTGCGGCTGACGACACATGCCGGTGAGTTCGGAGGCCCTCAAAGCGTGCGCGATGCCGTCCGTGATCTGGGGGTCGAGCGCATCGGGCACGGTGTTCGCGCCATCGAGGATCCGGACCTTGTTCGCGAACTGGTCGACCGGGACATCACTCTGGAGGTCTGTCCGGGATCGAATGTGGTTCTGGGGCTTTTCCCGGATTTTGCGACACATCCAATCGCGGCCTTGCGTGATGCGGGCGTGAAAGTCACCGTCTCAACGGATGACCCGCCATTTTTTCACACGACCATGCGGCGGGAATATGAAATGCTGAACGCAGCTTTCGGCTGGGAGGCCGAAGATTTTGCGGCCCTGAACGAAACCGCCCTGGAAGCGGCCTTTTGCGATGACGCTACCCGTGCGCGGGTCAAGAAAAGACTGGAGAAAACATGAGCGAACATCTGACCATCGTCGATCACCCGCTGGTGCAACACAAACTGACGCTCATGCGGGACAAGGGGACCTCGACCGCCGTGTTCCGGCAGTTGCTGCGCGAAATTACGCTGCTGCTGGCCTATGAGGTCACGCGCGAAATACCGTTGACCACGCGCCATATCGAAACACCGATGGAAGAAATGGACGCCCCCATTCTGGCGGGCAAGAAAATGGCGCTGGTGTCGATCCTGCGCGCTGGAAACGGGATGCTGGATGGGGTGCTGGAGCTGGTTCCTTCCGCGCGCGTCGGTTTTGTCGGCCTGTATCGCGACGAAGAAACGCTGAAGCCCGTGCAGTATTACTTCAAAGCACCCGAGAGCCTTAAGGACCGTTTGGTTATCGCGGTGGATCCGATGCTGGCCACCGGCAACAGTTCGGCTGCGGCGATTGACCTGCTGAAAGAGGCGGGGGCGACGGATATCCGCTTTCTCTGTCTGTTGGCCGCGCCGGAAGGTGTGGCGCGCATGAAAGAGGCGCACCCGGATGTGCACATCGTCACCGCCGCACTGGACCGCGAACTGAATTCGAAAGGCTATATCATGCCGGGTCTGGGCGATGCGGGCGACCGGATGTTTGGAACCAAGTAACCCGGATTATTCGCCGCATATGTTTTGCAGCCGGACCCAATCGCGGTCCGGCAACACCTGTTCCAGGGTACGGCCAGCCATGGGATCAGCCTCGATCAGACCCAGTACTGATTCACCGGTAATGTCCTGGGCATAGGCGTAAGGGGTAGAGGGCAGGGCGCTTTGCGAGAACATCGCCAGCAAGTCGTCGTCCGGAAGGGATGGTCGGGGCTGCGAGAGGACCTGTTCGGTATACGTGTCAATGATCTCAGGTGTCAGTTCCCCGGTCGTCAACAACCGAAAGGCCGAGGATGCCCCGGTTCTGTCCAGCAGATCATCCAGCGGGTCCTTGAGCGCCGTCCGCGCGCGCTCTGCGATAACATAACCTGCTGCGACCGCAGGGTCTTCGTGGTCTTCTACCAGGGCACGATTCAATAGAACGGTGCCACCCGGCAGGCTGAGGCTGTCCTGAACGCCCGCGGGCAGAATAACGATCTGCCGGACGCCCGTACGACTGGCCAACCGATCCAGTGAAGCCTGCGCATCCACAGACGTGCAGGCCGGGCCCGAGACGCGCTCGATCCGCCGCAGGATCGTGTCTCCGATCTCCTGTCGTTTGATTTCGGGCACGACCGAGACAACATGGTTTTGCAACGCACCGGGCAGCCAAAACAACAATACCGCCAGAACCGCGGCCACAACGCCTCCGACGCTCATCCAGCGCAAACGACCGGGATGAGGACGAGAGCGTTCGATGGCACGTTGCAGCCGGTCGATCGCTTCAAGCATCGTGGTTTCGGATTCTCCCAGTTCCAGTGTCTCATCCGGATCGCCGTCGGGGCAAAAAACAGCCGGAAAGACACCGGGGTTCTGCCGTTCAAGCGCTGCCAAAGACCAATGCGTCAAAGCCCTGTCATTGAAATCGGAAATGGTCAGGGTGGCCTTGCCAATCGACACCACAACTTCGCGCCGCTGTTCATCGGGCGAAGGGCGCCACAGACCGGTGGCTTCGATCCGCTGGTACTGTTTCAGGGCCGTCATCTGGTTGGGGTCTGCTCGAAATTGTTTTGCCACAGCTTAGCATGGTGAAATCGCCGGGCGCAAACCTGTTGCGCAGGTATTCCGATTTGTGCTGGATACCCGTCAGGAAAAATTTGATCGCAACAAAGGCGCGGACATGCAGCAAGACACGACCACCTCTCCGGTGCTGGCTTCGGTCCTTATGGTGGCTGCAATGGCAATTATCGGTGTGATCGACAATGTTGTGATCCTGCTGGCCGAGACGGTCGGGCTGTGGCAATTCCATTTCATGCGTGCATTGCTGATGCTGCCGCTGATTGTCGGCCTGTCCCTTATGGGGCTGGGCGGGCTGAGGCCCCATCGGTGGGGAGCGGTCACCTTGCGCAGTCTTCTGATCACGACGGCCATGTTTTTCTATTTTGCGTCGCTGTCGATGATGCCGATTGCGCAAGCCCTGGCAGGGTTGTTCACCTCGCCGATTTTCGTGCTGTTGATTTCGTCCATAGCGCTCGGGCAAAAGATCGGGCCGTGGCGCATTCTGGCCGTTCTGGTTGGTTTTTCGGGCACTCTTCTGGTTTTGCAGCCAAACCCGGTTGCATTTGACATGCGTTCGGTTTTCCCGGTTGCCGCTGGTTTTTTCTATGCCTTGAGTTCGATCATGACGCGGACATATTGCGCGCGTGAAAGCACGGTAGCGATGCTGGCAGCCATGGTCATTACCCTTGGGCTGTCAGGGGCCGTGGGTGCCGCCTTGTTCACAGTTGCACCCGTTGCCACGCTGGACGGGCCGGACGGCTTTGTTACACGGGGTTGGGTCTGGGAAGTGGGGCCCGCGCTGCAATGGATTGTTGTTCAGGCCGTCGGGTCAACGATTGCCGTCTTCATGCTCATCAAGGCCTATCAGGTAGGCGAGACCTCTTACGTGGCCGTGTTCGAGTATTCGGTGATGATCTTCGGGCCGCTCTTTGCATTCGTCGCACTGGGTCAGGCCCTTGATTTGATGCAAGTGTCCGGGATTGTCCTGATCGCGGCGGCAGGGGTTTTGCTGGGCTGGCGGGCCAGGCGGTCATCCACCCAGCAGGAACTTGCCTGAAACGTACAACAGCGCACTGCCAACGGATTTTGCGGTTGCAACCTCAACAAGCGGGTTCATTTCAACGGATCAGGTGCAGATGGATTCGTAAGTTCCATGCATGCTGACCGTTTCGAAAATTGCACAAAAGCCTGTTTAAGCCTTGTGAGTGTTTACCAAATCGCCCTGAGAACGCGCTGAGACGGCCTAAATTGGGCATAAATATGTCCGAAATAAGACAGCCCCGATTTTTGATGTTAGCTGTTTGGCATAGTGAGTTTGTGCCAAAGGGGGTTAGGCACGTGTCTGAAGTTACGAGTATTTCTGTATATCTTGATCAGTCGTCTGAAACTGATCCATCCGGTTTGAACCACGCCGTGAACGCGCGCCGTGGTGGCTTTTTGAACGGCACGAAGGTTGCGACAACCAGCGGGTGGAAACAGGTTGAACGCATTGCCGTCGGCGATCTGGTCCGAACTCTGGATCACGGGTTCAAAGAGGTGCGCCGCATCTCGACCAGCGTCGTGGTCATTCCTGCCGAAGAGCGCCGTTCCGAGTATTTGCCGGTTTTCGTACCTGCACGCGCCGCATATAACGGGCGCCCCGTCTGGCTGATGCCCGAGCAGGGCATCGCTCTGAACCTGTCGCAGATTGATGCCAGTGTCAGCGGGTGTTCCGTTGTCTCCGCACGATTGCTGAATGGCGTGGGTCGGTTTATGTCGCAGGCACCGGGATCGTCGTTTGAGGTCCGTTCCCTGTTTTTCGACGAAGATCAGGTAATTTTTGTCGAGGGCGGCCTGCAAGCGTACTGCCCTTCCGGCCTGTTCAACATGCGCGGCACAGCCAGCGGGGCTGGTTACGATGTCGCCGATGAAGACACCGGCACAGAGCTGGTCAACCAGATTGCAAGCAGGGGCGATATGTCGGCCCTTGCCAATCCATTGGGTGCCCTGCCTGCACCCATTCCGCAGGAACCGATATTTCCGATCCGTCCGCCCTCTGGGGTCAGGCGGCCGGGTCGACCGGGGCGTCCAAACGCACCGGTGCTGTTTTTGCGGCCCGAATGGCAGATCTAACCAAACACTGACAAAAACGATGCAGGCGCGTGAACTCACGCGCCTGCATCACTGTTTCAGGCAGCTTTTGCTTCGGGGTTGAAGCGCCCGTAGAAGGTTTGCCCCTTCTCGGCCATCTCACGCAGCAGCGGCGGGCAGGCAAAGCGTTCGCCATATTTCTCGGCCAGCTGATCGCATCGTTCGGCTGCGTAGGGCGTGCCGATGATGTCGAGCCAGCTGAGCGGACCACCGGACCAAGGCGCAAAGCCCCAGCCCAGAATGGCGCCTACGTCGCCTTCACGGATGTCTTCCAGCACACCTTCTTCCAGCGCCCGAACCGCTTCCAGAACCTGCGCGAACATCAGGCGCTCCTGTACTTCGATCAGGTCGGGCTGGTCTTTGGCAAGTGGATACTTCTCTTGAAGACCCTTCCAGTATTCGACGCGTTTGCCCTTTTCGTCATAGACGAAGAAGCCGGCGTTTGCCTTGCGCCCCAAACGGCCCTGTTCTTCCATCCAGAAGATCAGATCGTCCGAGGGGCTTTCCGGATAGGCATCGCCCATGGCTGCCTTGGTCGCACGGGCGATCTTGGCCCCCAGATCAATCGAGGTTTCGTCGGTCAGCTGAATCGGCCCCACCGGGAAGCCCAGCTGACGCGCCGCGTTGTCGATCAGCACGGGGCTTACGCCTTCGGTGATCATCCGTGCACCTTCGTTGATGTACGGAATGATGCAGCGGTTGGCGTAGAAGAAGCGCGCATCGTTGACCACGATCGGCGTCTTGCGGATCTGGCGCACATAGTCGAGCGCCTTGGCAACGGCGCGATCACCGGTTTCCTTGCCCTTGATGATCTCGACCAGCAACATCTTCTCGACCGGCGAGAAGAAGTGGATGCCGATGAATTGGTCCGGACGCACGCTTGCCTTGGCCAGATCTGAAATCGGCAGGGTCGACGTGTTCGAGGCAAAGATGCAGTCTTCCGGGATGATCGCCTCGACCTTTTTGGTCATCTCGGCCTTTACGCCCATGTCTTCAAACACGGCTTCGATGATCAGGTCACACCCTTTCAGATGGTCCAGATCCGGTGTCGCCGTGATGCGCGCCAGCATGGCCTCTTTCTTTTCGGCCGTGACCTTGCCGCGCTTGATACCCTTGTCCAGATAGGTTTCGGTATAAGCTTTGCCTTTGTCGGCCGCCTCCTGATCACGGTCGATCAGAACGACCTCCATGCCAGCTTGGGCAGAAACCAGTGCGATACCGGCCCCCATCATGCCAGCGCCCAGAACGCCGATTTTCTTGACGCGTTGATCGGGCACACCTTTCGGACGGACCGCGCCTTTTTCAAGCGCTTCCTTGTTGAGGAACAGTGTCCGGATCATCGCCGACGAGGACGGGTTCATCAGAACGTTGGTGAACCAGCGGGCTTCAATTTTCAAAGCGGTGTCAAAATCAACCAGCGCGCCTTCATAGATTGCGCTCAGAAGGGCTTTGGCCGCGGGGAAGGCGCCTTGCGTTTTCCCATGAACCATGGCGCTCGCGCCCACGAAGGTCATGAAACCGGCAGGGTGGTAAGGCGCGCCACCGGGCATCTTGTAGCCCTTCGCGTCCCAGGGTTTCACCTGATCAGCGTCCTTGGCATTCAGAACCCATTCCTTGGCCGCGGCAACCGGATCGTCGGCAACCGCGTCGATCAACTGCGCGCCCTTGGCCTTGGCCGGGTCCATCATCTTGCCTTCAAGCAGTACGGGGGCCGCCGCCATGGCGCCAACCATGCGGCTGTAACGGATGGTGCCGCCGCCGCCGGGGAAGATGCCCAACAGGATTTCGGGCAGACCGATCTTGGACTTTGGATTGCTGGTCATAACACGGTGATGACACGCCAGTGCGATCTCGGTCCCGATCCCGGCGCAGGTTCCGTTGATCGCGCAGGCGATGGGTTTGCCGCCTTTCTTGGTCTTGGGGTCCATGCCCGCCAATTCCAGCTTGCGCAGGATGTGATGCCCGCCCATGACGAAATCAAACAACGCCTGTGCGGGTTCGTCACCCGCTTCCTGACGGATAGTCGCCAGTGTGTTCAGGTCCATGCCACCGGCAAAAGAGCCTTCCTTGCCCGAGGTGATGACAATACCTTTGATCTCGTCGTCGCTCAGGGCCTGATCAATCAGTTGGCTGACTTCCTGAAAAGCTTCGCGGGTCAGCACGTTCATGGATTTCCCCTGGGCGTCCCAGGTAACGAAAGCGACGCCGTCCGCGTCTTTGGTCAGAGTGAAATCAGTCATTGTCATCTCCAATCTGGTCAGCCGTCAGCGGGCTGCCGTCTTTCCGGGTGAAAGAGAATCCGTTCTCATCATCCTTCACCATC
This sequence comes from Ruegeria sp. BF10, assembly GCF_056538725.1. Lineage (NCBI taxonomy): Bacteria > Pseudomonadati > Pseudomonadota > Alphaproteobacteria > Rhodobacterales > Roseobacteraceae > Ruegeria > Ruegeria sp. BF10. The sequence goes on along the minus strand of NZ_JBQFTR010000001.1, from coordinate 1,938,273 downwards.
ATGTCTATGTCGCTGTAATAGCCGGTCTCGGTCGGGGTCCGTGTGCCCACCACCAAAAAGGTCGCGGGCGCATCGGTTTTGTTCACAAGGTGGTGGCCGTTGGCCTCACCAGCGGGCCAAGCGGCGCAGTCACCGGGCAGCATCTCATGCTCACCATCGTCATCGATCAGCACGCATTTGCCGCTGAGCATGATGGCAAATTCGTCCTGCTCCATATGGTAGTGGCGCAGCGACGAAAGGCCCCGGGGCTCCAGCCGCACGATGTTGACCCCGTACTGGGTCAGCCCGCCCGCATCCCCGACGCGCTGCACGAAACGACCAGCGGTCGCCTCGGCCAGCTTGCCCGGATAGGACGAGCCCCCCTTGAACGGGATCTGAGAGAGATCCAGCTTGGGCATCAGACCCGCTCGATAATCGTTGCCGCACCCATGCCGGACGCAATGCAGAGCGTGGCCAGACCGATTTCCTTGTCCTGGCGCTCCAGTTCGTCCAGCAAGGTGCCGATGATGATCGCACCGGTTGCGCCCAACGGGTGTCCCATCGCGATCGAGCCGCCGTTGACATTGACCAGGGCCGGATCGACGTCAAACGCCTGCTGGAACCGCAGCACGACCGAGGCAAAGGCTTCGTTGACTTCGAACAGGTCCAGATCGCTGATCTTCATGCCGTTGTCGGCCAGGATCTTCTCGGTCACCGGAACCGGGCCGGTCAGCATGATGGTCGGGTCGGTGCCGATCTTGGCGGTCGCCTTGATGCGGGCGCGCGGCTTCAGGCCGTATTTCTCGCCAAATTCCTTGTTGCCGATCAGGACGGCCGCAGCCCCATCCACGATGCCCGAGCTGTTGCCGGCATGGTGGATGTGATTGATCCGCTCTAGATGCGGGTATTTCAACATTGCTACCTTGTCGAAGCCGGGCATCTGTTCGCCCATCATCTGGAAGGACGGGTTCAGCGCGCCAAGGCTTTGCATGTCGGTGCCGGGGCGCATGTATTCGTCACGGTCCAGAATGGGCAGGCCGTTCTGGTCCTTGACGGTGATGACCGACTTTTCGAACCGGTTGTCGGCCCAGGCTTCCGCCGCGCGCTTTTGCGATTCAACCGCCAGAGCGTCCGCGTCATCGCGGCTGAACCCGTATTCCGTGGCAATGATATCGGCCGAGATGCCCTGCGGCACAAAGTAGGTCTCCATCGCCAGAGAGGGGTCAACGGCAATCGCCGCGCCGTCGCTGCCCATGGGAACACGGCCCATCATCTCAACGCCACCTGCGATGTAAGCGTCGCCCGCGCCGCCCTTGACCTGGTTTGCGGCCAGGTTCACGGCTTCCATTCCGCTCGCGCAGAAACGGTTGATCGCCAGGCCGGGGATCGACTGGTCCAGGTCCGAGGCCAGAACAGCCGAACGCGCCAGACAGCCGCCTTGTTCCATCACCTGTGTGACGTTGCCCCAGATCACGTCTTCGACGGCGTGGCCTTCCAGGTTGTTGCGTTCTTTCATCGCGTTCAGGGTCAGGGCGGACAGGCGCACCGAGGTTACCTCGTGCAGGCTGCCATCCTTGCGGCCCTTGCCGCGCGGTGTGCGCAGAGCGTCATAAATATAAGCTTCGGTCATGGGTCTTCTCCTCAAGCTCGATCCGACGGGTTGCCGGGCATCAGGTCATAGGGGTGTTTCCAGCCGGGCTGCTCGGACAGGCGAGTCAGCCAGGCGTCGATATTGGGCCAGTCGGCACGGTCAAAGCCGAATGGTTCGGGGTAGTAAAGGTAGCCGCAGCAGCTGAGATCAGCGTTGGTTACGCCGTCGCCGACGATCCAGTCGCGGCCTTCCAGATGCGTGTTCAGCACCTGATAGGCAGCCTTCAGGCGGCCCTGGTTAAAGGCGATCACATCCGGGTTGCGATGCTGTTCGGGCAGAAAATTGATCAGGAACCGGGTCAGGCCCGCCATCGAGCTGAGCTTGTGATTGTCCCAAAGCACCCAGCGCAGGATGTCATAGTTCTCTTCCCGGTTTTTGCCGCCGAACTTGCCGGATTTTTCAGTCACATAGGCCTGAATGGCACCAGATTGGGAGGTTTGGAAATCACCATCGACCATGAAGGGTGCTTCGCCCATCACGTTGAGTTGTGAACGGAACTCGGGGCTGCGGGTGACATCCTTGAAGAAGTCGACAAAGACAGGCTCCCAATCGAGACCGGACATTTCCAGCGCCAGAGCGGCCTTGTAGGAATTGCCGCTTTCTCCGAAACAGTGCAGTTTTATGCTCATGCAATCGCCCCTCCCGTGGCGCACGTGGCTAAGCCGGAATTGAGTATTTTTGAAAAGATGAAGGTCAGTCGGTAACCTTTGATCAACCATCTTCCTATTCAATGGTCGCGCGGTACAGGCTGGAGAGCCGATGACCGCAAAAGGTGAAGTCGTCCCTGTCCTGATGGCGAGTGCGCCCGGTGGCAGGGACGCGTCGCAGCTTCATCTTTTCATAAATACTCCCGCCGGAGGCACCCGGCATCCAAGTTAGCGGTTTCGTAATAAATCGCCGCTGGCATTCACTTTTTCCGGGCTTCCAGTTCGGAATTGAAGATTCGCAGGCGATGGGTCAGGTTGTCCTCGTTGATTACGCTGTTAAAATTTTCGAACAGAAACGACAGCGCCTCTCCCTCGTCCAGACCGGCTTCGCGCGCGAACGCTTTGAGCTTGCGGTACCCGTCCTCGGTCATTGCCACGGGAAAGCGGCGAGTCAGGCGGAAACGTTTTGGCATGTTGTTCCTCCGGTAAGCTGGGTCCGGTCAATGTTGCCCGGACCCAGATTGAGATCAGAAGCTTGCCGCGTCCAGCGCCATGACCGTGTCCGCACCGGTTTGAATGCGCGACAGGTGCAACGCCGTGGCGGGGAGGCGCCGGGCCATGTAGAAGCGGCCGGTGTTGATCTTGGTCTCGTAGAACTCTTTGTCCGACGTGCCATTGTCCAGCGCTTCTTGCGCGGCCTTGGCCATACGCGCCCACATCAGGCCCAGGCAGACATGGCCAAACATGTGCATGAAATCGTAGGAACCGGACAGCGCGTTGTTCGGATTCTTCATCCCTTCCTGCATGAAATACATGCCGGCAGCCTGCAGATCCTTGGACGCAGCCTTCAGCGGTTCGATGAAGGCTTTGTCATACGCCTCGTTCTGGCCCGCGTTTTCCTTGCAGAAGGTTTTGACCATGTCGAAGAAGGCCATGACATGCTTGCCGCCATCCTGCGCCAGTTTGCGGCCAACAAGGTCCAACGCCTGTACGCCGTTGGCGCCTTCATAGATCATGGCGATCCGGGCATCGCGGGTATATTGCGACATGCCCCATTCCTCGATATAGCCATGGCCGCCATAGACCTGCTGCGCCTGAACGGTCATGTCGTAACCTTCATCCGTCAGGAAGCCCTTGATGACCGGGGTCAACAGTGAGATCAGGCCGTCTGCGTCCTTGTCGCCCGACCTGTGCGCCTTGTCGATCATCGTGGCACCCCACAGAATGAATGCGCGTGCACCTTCGGTGAAGCTTTTCTGGTCCATCAGGTTTCGTCGGATGTCAGGGTGAACAATCAGCGGATCGGCCGGGCCGTCCGGGTTCTTTGTGCCAGTAACATCACGGCCTTGCAGGCGATCCTTGGCGTATTCGACAGCATTTTGATACGCAGCTTCGGCCTGAGACAGGCCTTGCATGCCCACACCCAGACGCGCTTCGTTCATCATGGTGAACATGGCGCGCATGCCTTTGTGCTCTTGGCCCAGCAGCCAGCCGGTGGCCTCGTCATAATTCATGACGCAGGTCGAGTTGCCGTGGATGCCCATTTTCTCTTCGATCTTGCCGACCGATACGCCGTTGCGTTCGCCCAAAGAGCCGTCTTCGTTGACGATGAACTTGGGAACGATGAACAGCGAGACACCCTTGATACCCTCGGGGCCGCCGGGGATTTTCGCCAACACCAGATGGATGATGTTGTCGGCCATGTCGTGATCGCCAGCCGAGATAAAGATCTTCTGGCCCGAGATTTTATAGCTTCCGTCACCCTGCGGTTCCGCTTTGGTGCGCATCAGGCCCAGATCGGTGCCGCAATGCGGTTCCGTCAGGTTCATGGTGCCGGTCCATTCACAGCTGACCATTTTGGGCAGGTACTTGTTCTTCTGTTCGTCCGTTCCATGCGCCAGAATCGCCGATGCAGCACCGTGCGTCAGGCCCTGGTACATTGTGAAAGCCTGGTTGGAACCCGAGAACATCTCGCCCACGGCGGTGCCCAGCACATAGGGCATGTTCTGACCGCCATACTCTTCCGGCATGTCGAGGCCAGTCCAGCCACCTTCCTTCATCTGCTCGAAGGCGTCTTTGAACCCGGTCGGGGTGTACACAATGCCGTTTTCCAACCGGCATCCTTCGGTGTCGCCGACAACGTTCAGCGGATGCAGAACATTGGTGGCAACCTTGCCGGCTTCTTCCAGAACCGCGCCGGTAAACTCGGCTTCCAGTTCGTTGTAGCCGGGTATGTCCGACTGCGAGACATTCAGTACGTCGTGCAGGATGAACTGCATGTCTTTGGTTGGCGCGTTGTAAACGGGCATGTGAAGCTCCCTTAATTCATATGTCCGGATGACAGGTCGAGGTTACTCGGCTGCCTTCTTTTCCTGTTTCATCGAGGCGATGACTTTCTCGCCCCAGCGCAACTGCTCTTTCAGATCGTCGATGGCCTGCGTCAGCTCTTCGCGGCGCGATTCCATGTCCTCCAGACGCTCGCACGCGATTTCATAGGTGCGGGTCATCTGCGTGACCTGCTGGTCGCCGACATGGTACAAATCCAGCAGTTGCCGAATTTCTTCCAGGCTGAAACCAAATCGTTTGCCGCGCAGGATCAGTTTGAGCCGCGCCCGATCACGCTTGGTGAACAGACGTTTCTGGCCTTCACGGATCGGGAACAGAAGTTCCTTGGCCTCATAGAACCGCAAGGTGCGTGGTGTGACATCATAGGTCTCGCACATCTCGCGGATGGTCATCACATCTTCGGTCATTCGTCATACTCTCGTCACTGGCGTCATGAGATATGAGTTGCGCAGTTGATACGCGCTTTACAACACGAGAGTGACGTTTACGTAATCCAGACGCTGCGTCATTTCGAAGTTGACGTAACATCCGGTCACGTAAGCATGGTCTGACGCAATTTTCTTTCCGTTACGTCATGCGGTTTTTCCCGCCAAAGCTGTCGCAATTGCGGAAACACTGCGCATTTGTTTGCGCGGATTCAGGGTGATCAATTTGGTTTTTCGGACTCGGAAGACGCGACTATCCCAACGACTTGGCCGTCTGGTCGCGCAGACGCTTGAGTTCGTCCATGGCTTCATCCAGTTGCTGGCGCTGCTGCTGAAGCTCGTTCATCTGGCGATCCGCCATCTCGACGAACGTGGCCATCTGCGCCTCATTGCCCTGATCTTCGTAGATCAAAAGCCATTGGCGAATCTCTTCCAGGGGGAATCCGAACTTGCGGCCGCGCATGATCAGCTTCATCCGCGCGCATTCACGCGGGCCGTAAAACCGGGACCGACCTTCACGGTCCGGTTGCAAAAGCTCGATGTATTCGTAATAGCGCAGAGTGCGCGGGGTCACGTCGAACTCGGCGCACATCTCTTTGAATGACAAACGGTTGTTGGACATTCCCGATCTCCTTGTCAGCAACCTAGGCGGTCCCGATCCCAAGCGCAACAGGTGGGCTTGCCCTTTGCGGAAACAGCGGCTCATAAAGGACGGGCAGAGAACAGGACGCAAACCTATGGTCGACAAGACAGTTTTAGCCCGCCAGTTTATCGAGGCGATCCCCCACGCGCGGGCATTGAACCTCAAGCTCACGCAGATCGGCGAGGGCGAGGCAGAGATCACGTTGCCCTACAATGAGGATCTGATCGGTGATCCGCGCACAGGGGTGATTCACGGTGGGGCGATTTCCACAATTCTGGACACTTGCTGCGGTGCTGCCGTGATGAGCCACCCCTCGGCCCCCGGCGGGACAGCCACGATCGACCTGCGAATTGACTACATGCGCGCGGCGACACCGGGTCAGACGATTACGGCGCACGCCGTCTGCTATCACATCACGCGGAACGTGGCTTTTGTACGAGCGACGGCTATGGACGACGACAAAGACCTGCCGGTGGCCACGGCCTCGGGGTCTTTTACGGTTGAGGGGAAATAACATGGCAAGACCTCGTCCCGAACCAATGCAGGTGGTCAAGCAGCGACGCGATGCAGCGTTGCGTGCGCTGGTTGACGGTGTGCCTTACATCCGCTTTCTCAATATCAGCTTCGACCGGCGCGGGGATGAACTGACCGGTGTTCTGAACTTCGATGACAAGTTGATTGGCAACCCGTTCCTGCCTGCGATTCACGGCGGTGTAACCGCGGCATTCCTCGAAGTGACCGCTGTCATTACCCTTAGTTGGGAGCATTTGTTCCCGCGTATCGAAAGTGGCGAGATCGACGGAGAGGCCATTGTGACCGACCCGAATATCCGCTTTCCCAAAACCATCGACTTTACCGTCGACTACCTGCGTTCGGGCCTTCCACGGGATGCATATGCGCGTGCCTTTATCAGCAGATCCGGGCGGCGGTATGCCTCGGTCCGGGTCGAAGCCTGGCAGGACAATCATGCGAAACTGTTTGCGCAGGCTTCCGGACATTTCCTGATGCCGCAACCCCCCAGAGATCAGAGCTAACCATGCAGGACGCCTCGGCGCCCATTACGCACAGGCGGGTGTTGAAGATCGCGGTGCCGATTGTCCTGTCGAATGCCACCGTGCCCATTCTGGGTGCGGTGGATACGGGCGTGGTCGGGCAGATGGGCGAGGCGGCCCCAATCGGGGCGGTCGGCATCGGCGCTGTGATCCTGTCCACAGTCTATTGGATTTTCGGTTTCCTGCGGATGGGAACCACCGGGATGGCGGCGCAGGCACGCGGGGCAGGCGATATCGTTGAAACCCGGGCGCTGCTGATGCGCGGTCTGATCCTGGGAGGCGCGGCAGGGCTGTTTTTTATCCTTGCGCAAGTAGCCGTGTTTTCGGGTGCCTTCGCGCTTTCCCCGGCAAGCCCCGAAGTCGAAGCCCTGACCCGGTCCTACCTGGAGATTCGCATCTGGGGGGCACCTGCCACCATCGCGTTATATGCCGTTACCGGCTGGCTGATTGCCGTCGAGCGTACGCGCGGCGTGTTCGCCCTTCAGGTCTGGATGAACGGGTTGAATATCGTTCTCGACCTGTGGTTCGTTCTTGGGCTTGGCTGGGGGGTCGAGGGAGTTGCCATTGCCACCCTGATTGCAGAATGGACAGGATTGGCATTGGGGTTATGGCTTTGTCGGGATGGGTTCGCAGACGGAATCTGGCGTGATTGGGCGCGGGTGTTCGATGCTGCCCGGCTGCGGCGCATGTTGCAGGTCAACGGTGATATCATGCTGCGTTCGGTTCTGTTGACCGGATCGTTCACCACATTCCTTTTTGTTGGCTCGGATCTGGGTGACGTGAATCTGGCCGCCAATCAGGTCTTGCTTCAATTTCTTGAAATCACCGCCTTTGCGCTTGATGGGTTTGCCTTTTCCGCCGAAGCGCTGGTCGGAGGCGCAGTCGGGGCCAGAGACAGGTATCAGGTGCGTCGCGCCTCGGTCATGGCCTCGCAATGGGGTGTTGGGGGGGCGCTGTTGCTGGGAACGGTTTTCTTCTTGGCCGGCCCGGCGCTGATCGACCTGATGTCAACTTCACCGCAAGTGCGTGAGGCCGGACGCGAATACCTGTTCTGGGCTGCAATCGCCCCGGTGATCGGAGTGGCAAGCTGGATGTTCGACGGTATCTACATCGGTGCCACCTGGACCCGCGCCATGCGCAACGCGATGATTCAGTCAGTGGCGATCTATGTGGTCGCACTTTTCATACTGGTGCCGAGTTTCGGCAATCACGGCCTGTGGGCCGCGTTGATGGTTCTCAACATCGCACGTGGGGTGACAATGGGCTGGCGCTATCCCAAGCTTGAGGCACAGGTCGCCTAGAGCAGCGTCAACAGGTTTTCCGGCGGACGCCCGATGGCGGCTTTGTCTCCGGCAATTGCCAAAGGCCGCTCGATCAGGATCGGGTTTTCGGCCATGGCACGGATCAGGTCTTCGTCGGGCGAGGTTTTGGCCAGCCCCAGTTCCTTGAACCGTTTTTCGCCCGTGCGCATCATTTCGATGGGCGACAGCCCAAGGGCGGATTGCGCAGCGCGCAACTCGTCTATTGACGGCGTGTCTTCCAGGTATTTTCGTACAGAGATCTGCGCACCGTTTTCTTCCAAAAGCGCCAGACCGGCGCGGGATTTGGAACAGCGGGGGTTGTGCCAGTATTCGATCACAGCCAATCCTCTCGTTTGCTGCCGACAGCTTGCGATACGGTGTCAAAACCGTCACGCGCCAGCAAGTCATCCAGCCCTTCGGCGATGTCGGCCGCCAGGGAAATGCCGCCATACACCATCGCGGTATAGAACTGCACAGCCGATGCCCCGGCACAGATCTTGGCATAGGCCTGCTCGGCATTGCTGATGCCGCCCACGCCTATCAGGGGGATATCCCCGTCCGTAAGTTTGCTCAGCCGCGCCAGTACACGGGTGGACTTTTCAAACAATGGGGCGCCCGACAAACCACCGGTTTCGTCTTTGTGTACGCTGCGCAAACCGTCGCGGGACAGGGTGGTGTTGGTGGCGATCACAGCGTCCACCCGGGTTTCGCGGGCGACCTCGGCGATGTCCTGCAACTCCGCCTCGGTGAGATCCGGTGCGATTTTCAGGAAGATCGGCAACGGGCGCGGCAGCGCATCGCGCGTCTCGATCACACCGCTCAAAAGCGCAGTGAGTGCGGCTTTGCCCTGCAAATCCCGCAACTTTTCCGTGTTCGGGGATGACACGTTGACGGTCGCAAAATCCAGATATTCGGCACAATGGGCCAGCACTTTTACAAAGTCGCCGGCGCGGTCTTCGCTGTCCTTGTTCGCCCCCAGATTCAGGCCGATGACCGCGTCTTTTGGGCGGTGTGCCAGCCGTTTGGCCATCACCTCCATGCCTTCGTTGTTGAAGCCAAAGCGGTTGATGGCTGCCCTGTCCTCGGTCAGGCGAAACAGGCGGGGTTTGGGGTTTCCCGGTTGCGGGCGCGGCGTGACCGCCCCGACTTCGACAAAACCGAACCCGGCGCGGGACAGCGGGGTCAGAACCTCGCCGTTTTTGTCGAACCCGGCAGCCAGCCCGACCGGGTTCGGCAGGTTCAGCCCGGCAACGACGGTTTTCAGGCGCGGCGTCGTTACCGGCCCCGGTGCGGGTGCAAGCCCGGACTTCAACGCCTTGATCGACATCCCGTGGGCGGTCTCGGGGTCCATGCGGTGCAGGGCGGCAAGGCCCAGTTTCTCCAACAGTTTCATCCGAACGTCGCCCCGGCTTCACCTGAACCGCATCGGATCAGGCGCGACGTTTCCACCGCCGCCTGACGATGGATCACCGCCGCCCGATAGACCGGGTCAGTGACCATTTCCAGAAATGCATGTGCCGTCGGATAGCGGGCAATGAAAACGACATCCCATGCCTCGTCCGCCGGTCCAATCAGGGTTGCTTCAAACACCCCACGCCAGAGGATGCGCGCCCCGATGCGTTCAATGATCGGAGCGGTTTCAGCCCCGTAGTTCTGATAGGCTTGCGCTCCGGTCAGCCCTGCATTTGCCAGCTCATGCGCGGTTGGGTACTGCGCCTTGGCCCGAAACTTCACCAGATTGAGCATTTCGATCGGCATGTCCCGATCCAATGCCTTGAAGGCCTCGAACTGGTCGCGGTCCGGGTCGATGTAAGATGTCATGTCATGTCCTCGGGAAACTGGTGCGCGGTGCCGTCAAAGGGCAGAGGGCGTGACCAGACGACATCGCTCATCCGGATCTGGCGATAAAGGTGCGGGAACAGGGCACCCCCGCGCGAGACCTCCCATTTCAGGTCGTCGCCCATCGCGTCTGCGTCACAGGCCAGCAAAACCAGACCATCGACACCGGCAAAATGTTTGGCTGCGGTTTCAGCGGCTTGTTCAGCGGTGGAAAAGTGGACAAACCCGTCAGCGACATCAATCGGTGCGCCGTCCGAGGCACCCTGGTTCTGCAAGGCGGCCCACTCTTCGGCTCGGAAAATCTTGTAAATCAGCATACGGACCTGATGCCCCGCGCCGAAGATGGAATCAAGTCGGATTTCTTCTTTGACTCTCTGCCGTCATGCGCGCACGATCACCACAAATAACAACTGGGAGTACCATGATGCAGACCCGAATTTTGACTTCAGTCGCGGTTCTGGGCCTGACCGCCGGAGTTGCGGCAGCCGACTACAAGTTGACAATTTTGCACACCAACGATTTTCATTCTCGTTTCGAGCCGATCAACAAATACGACAGCGGATGCGACGCGGAAGACAATGCCGAAGGAAAGTGCTTTGGTGGATCGGCGCGCCTAGTCACTGCCGTGAAAGACGCACGTGATCGTGCCGACAATTCGATTCTGGTGGATGGCGGCGATCAGTTTCAGGGGTCTCTTTTCTACACGTATTACAAGGGCAAGGTCGCTGCCGAGTTCATGAACAAGCTGGGCTATGACGCCATGACCGTGGGCAACCACGAGTTTGACGACGGCCCGGAAGTGCTGCGTGGCTTTATCGACTCGGTCGATTTCCCGGTCCTGATGTCCAATGCCGATATTCGCGACGAAGAGCTTCTGACCGACCACATCAAGAAATCTACTGTGATCGAGGTGGGTGGCGAACAGATTGGCCTGATCGGGCTGACGCCGATCGATACGCATGAACTTGCGTCGCCCGGTCCCAACGTGACCTTTTCAGACCCGGTACCGGCTGTTCAGGCCGAGGTCGACAAGCTGACGGGCGAAGGCGTCAACAAGATCATCGTGCTCAGCCATTCGGGCTATGGCGTTGACCAGCGTGTCGCGGCAGAGACAAGCGGGGTCGACGTGATCGTTGGCGGGCATTCGAACACCTATCTTTCGAATGCATCGGACAAGGCCGTGGGCCCGTATCCCACGGTGGTCAACGGTGTGCAGATCGTTCAAGCCTATGCCTACGGCAAGTTTCTGGGCGAACTGAACGTCACGTTTGATGACGACGGCAATGTGGTCGAAGCCGTTGGTGAACCCTTGATCATGGACAACACCGTGACCGAGGATCAGGCCGCATTGGATCGGATCGCCGAACTTGCTCAGCCTCTGGATGAAATCCGAAACAAGGTTGTCGCCAGCGCGGCCGAGGCCATCGAGGGGGACCGCTCTGTATGTCGTGTACAGGAATGCCAGATGGGTAATCTTGTTGCTGATGCGATGCTGGCGCGGGTTGCCGATCAGGGTGTACAGATTGCCATCGCGAACTCGGGTGGTTTGCGGGCGTCTATCGACCCCGGAGACGTGACCATGGGTGAAGTGCTGACCGTGCTGCCGTTCCAGAACACGCTGTCCACTTTTGAGATCAACGGGCAGACCGTTATTGACGCGCTGGAAAATGGCGTCAGTCAGGTGGAAGACGTGAAGGGGCGTTTTCCTCAGGTCGCTGGCCTGCGCTTTACCTGGGATCCCAGTGTAGCGCCGAACGAAGGGCGTATCATTGATGTGATGGTCGCCGAAGGCGATGGGTTTGTTCCGATCGACCCGAACAAAACCTACCTGGTCGTAACCAACAATTACGTCCGCAATGGTGGCGATGGGTATTCGATGTTCGAGGGCGATGACAAGAACGCCTATGATTTCGGTCCGGATCTTGCGGATGTAACCGCGGAATACCTGGCGGCAAATGCTCCGTATCAGCCTTATGTTGATGGGCGCATCAAGCAGTAGTGACTCTGTTTTCGAAAAGGACAAAAGCCGCGTCATCATGATGCGGCTTTTTTGCTTCCACGGATCAACTGAAATCGTATTCCGGCCAGAGTTCCGAGCCCAGGCCGTCAAGCATCGGTTTGATCTGATCCGCGACCTCGCGCCAGCCCCGGATTGACTTGGACGAACCCCTGGCGGTTGGCAAGCTTGCACGCGTTTTTGCAGGCACTTCCGGGTTGTCGGAGTTTGAGGCCAGTTTGCGGGTGGTGAACCGGGCAATTGACCTCCAGTTTCCCCCTCACGCCTACTCTCGTCCATGACCCGCACAAGGTCCCGGTGGTCTGGGAATTGTATTTCCTTTTCGGGTATCAGCCAAGGCACGCGTTACCTGATCCGTGTGTATCAGCGCGTTCGCCGATTTCTCGGCAAACTGCGGATCATCGGGCTTTGTCCACGAGGCTTCAGTGAAATGTGAGCAGGGCTTTCCTTACAGCTTCACCCCGGTCAAAACGAAGCCGGAAAAGGCTTGATAGTCCGAGTTCTTCGGGAACTTTTTGAGCCCCCGTGGGGTCTTTTCAGTACCTGTGGACGCTTGTCAGCCTCCCAAAAGGCCGCCGCTTTGCTCTTGTGGGATCGCGTTTTCTGGTTTTCCATGCAATCCAGTAAGGTCCTGTGTCAGAACCAGGATTGGAACGGTGGTCCATTACCATGTGCGGACGGTTTGCAATAACTCTTCCCAATGACGCGATGGCGCAGCTGTTTTCCGCGCGCCCGGCTAATGCGTTGCCAACCGTCCCGAATTTCAACGTGTGTCCGACAAATCAGGTGCATGTGGTGCGGGGTGGTGAATCAGGCCGTCATCTGGATGCGCTGCGCTGGGGGTTTTTGCCACATTGGTACAAGACGGAAACTGCCGGCCCGTTGCTGATCAACGCACGTGCCGAGACTTTGGCGGAAAAGCCCGCCTTTCGCGATGCCTGCCGATCACGCCGCTGTCTGATTGTCGCAACAGGGTTTTACGAATGGACCAAGACGGACGAGGGAACGCGCTTGCCCTGGTACATCCATCGCAGGGATGGCGCCCCCATTGCTTTTGCAGGGATCTGGCAGGACTGGGGGGTGGATGAAAACCGTCAGGGCACCTGTGCCATCGTGACAACGGCGGCCAACGAAAACCTTGGCACCATCCATCATCGGATGCCGCTGATCCTTGAACCCGAGCACTGGTCATTGTGGCTGGGTGAAGCGGGAAAGGGGGCTGCTCGTCTGATGCAGCCGGGGGCAGAGGATGTGCTGACGTTTCATCGCGTTGATCCGGTCGTGAACTCGAACCGGGCCAGCGGGCCTGATCTGATCGAGCCTTTGCACGTGTGAGGGCGTGCGGCCTTTCCTTTGCAAACGCGGCAAGCTAGACCTTCGGCATGGCTCTGAACTTTCCTGATCTGACACAGCTTTACGCCCATGGTTTTGACACAGTCATCGATGTGCGCAGCCCGGCAGAGTTCGCTGAAGATCATCTGCCTGGCGCGATCAACCTGCCGGTTCTTAACAACGAGGAACGCGCCCGTGTCGGGACCATGTATGTACAGGAGAGCCCGTTTCTGGCGCGCAAACTCGGGGCCGCACTGGTGTTCCGCAATGCGGCCAACCACGTCGAGCAACATCTAAGCCACCATGAGGGCAGCTGGCGCCCTCTGGTCTATTGCTGGCGCGGCGGACAGCGTTCCGGGTCGTTCACATGGATGCTGCAACAGATCGGCTGGCGGGCGGATGTGATCGAGGGCGGCTATCGCACCTACCGCAGGCTGGTGAATGCGTATTTGTACGATGATCCGTTGCCACATCGGTTGGTGGCGCTGGATGGCTATACCGGAACGGCCAAGACAGAATTGCTGGCACTTTTGCAGTCACGCGGGGTGCAGGTTCTGGACCTCGAAGCACTGGCCAATCACCGAGGGTCCCTGCTGGGGGAAAGACCGGGCGGGCAGCCCAGCCAGAAAGCTTTTGAATCGGCTCTGGCTGGGGCGCTTTGTGCGATGGATACGGCGGGCCCGGTTGTCATCGAAGCGGAATCTTCCAGGATCGGCAGCCTGATACTGCCACCCAGCCTGTGGAACGCTTTGTGCGCAGCCCCGCGGGTGAACATCTCGGCTCCGCTCGAGGCGCGTGCCGCCTATCTGGTTCAGGCCTATGATGACATCCTGTCAGACAGCGACCGGTTGCGAGAACGGCTGTCGCCGCTGCGTTCTCATCGTGGGCACGAGGTTGTTGATGGTTGGGTGCAGCTGATCAATGCAGGTAAAAAACAGGTGCTGACCCGGGCCCTGATGGAGCAGCATTACGACCCGGCATACGCAAAGTCGCGGCGGTCTCGTTCCGTCGAGGTGCTGGCCGATATTGAGATCGCCGTTCTGAGCGACGCCGGCCTGAGCGAGGCAGCGACCCGGATCGAAACCCTGCTGGATCAGCTTTGAAGACGCAGCCCCGGTGCTTCGGTGAGTTCGCCGATTGCCATGGCTGGATAGCCAGCGTTCTTGAGGTCTTGCAGGACGGTATCGGCATCCTTTGCCGCGACCGCGGCCAGCAGGCCGCCTGCTGTCTGCGGGTCGAACATCAAGGCGGCTTTGCCCTCGGCGGGCAGGGCAGGTGCTATTGCCCGGTTGTCTGCAAAAAGGGTTGACCGAACACCCCGGTCCGTCAGCTCCTGCGCGCCATCCATCACGCCCACGGCACCCAGGTCCATCATGGCCCCACATCCGGAAGCGTCACAGATGCCTTGCAGATGTCCGGCCAGACCAAACCCGGTCACGTCGGTCATCGCATGGGCCCCGGCCAATATGCGGGCCGCCTTGCCCTGCGGCTGCACCATCTGCTGGTAGGCTGCGGCGACCCAGGCACCATTGGCCTGGCCGGCCATCTCGGCCGCCATAAGAACACCGCTTCCTATGGGTTTGGTCAGGATCAGACGATCCCCCGGTTGCCCGCCCGCCAGTGTGATCGGGGCGGATTCGCACAACCCGGTCAGTGTGAAGCCGATCGTCATCTCGTCACCCATGGAGCTGTGTCCGCCCACAATCTCGGCACCGGCGTCCCGCATGACGGCTCCTGCGATCGACATGATTTCCGACATGGTTCGGCTTTGCAGGGCAGAAGACATGCGCGGCAAGATGATGGTTGCCGTGGCTGCCTGAGGCGTGGCCCCCATGGCCCAAATATCGCCTAAGGCGTGAACAGCCGCGATACGGGTCATAAGCGCAGGATCGTTGGTGAAAGCCCGCAGGTGATCGGATGTCATGACCTGCTGAACTCCGCCCGTCTGAAGCAGAGCAGCGTCATCGCCGGGCAGGGGGGTGATGTCCGGGCGAATGGGGGCGGGCTGCGATTTCAGCGCAACCTGCAATGCACCCCGCCCGACCTTGGCACCGCATCCGCCACACATCGGTTTTTCACCCAGCGCCTCGACAAGTCCGGCGGCACGTGCGCGCGGCAGCGCAGGGGGCCTCATCTGCGGCAGGTCCCGGAACTTGTTCATGAAGGTCTGGTCGATGTGGTTCTTCCATTGCCACATCATCGCTCCGCTGTAGGACAACCCAAACCGCTCACCCAGCGCTGATTTGCCGCCCAGCGAAATTAGTTTCAGGTAATCTTTCTGCGGGACATATCTGCGCATCCGCCCAGCCCCCAGCGCCGCGCGCAGATTGTCGAACAGAACCGGTGCTTCGCGCACTGCATAAACTCCGGCCTTGGGTCTGGGATTGTCCGTCAGATGGGCGCAATCACCGGCGGCAAAAACCACGGGATCGCTGGATTGCAGGTAGCTGTTCACCCGGATGAAGCCATCCTCAAGGTCCAGCCCGGTCTTTTCGATCCAGTCATACGGGCGGGCTCCGGCCGCTCCTGTCACGAAATTGGCGGGAATTGTGCGCCCGTCCTGCAATGCGACGTGATCCGAAGCGATCCGGCTGATTGCCGCGTTTTCGATCACCTCTACACCAAGATTCCGCATGGCTTGCCGGATCGTCGCTGCCGCCTTGGGTTTGGTGGCCGTCAGGGCGAAGGCATTGTCGATCAGTGTAACCTGTGCTGTCCGACCTTTGGCCCTGAGCGCGTGAGCCATCGCCATGACCAGTTCAACTCCGGCGACTCCACCGCCGATTACGACGACCGAGGCAGGGCCGCTGCCTTCCAGATAAGCCGCCCACTTTGCCGCGAATGGCCCCAGTGGTTTGGCCGGTACCGCATGTTCCGCAAAGCCGGGCATTGCGGGCATGTCCGACGTGATGCCAACATTGACCGATGCCACGTCGAAACCAACCGGAGGATGCCCGGGAACATGGATTTCCTGACGATCGGTATCGAGTCCGTCGGCCGAGCCCAGAATGACCCGTGCGCCTGCAAAACGCGCCAGTTTGACCAGATCGATGTCCAGTTCCCACCGGTCATAGTGCCCTGCGATGTAACCTGGCAACATTCCGGAATACGGGGCCGTCGGGCCGGGGTTGATCACGGTCACCCGCGCCCCGGGCAAAGGGTTCATCCCCCATTTGCGCAGCAGCAGCGCGTGGGTGTGACCTCCGCCAACAAGAACCAGATCGCGGGTCAGGGGCAGTGGGGGAATATGCATAGGTTTCAATTCGCGCTATGGTCCGGGACGTCCTCGACCTGCTCGACGGCGTGGGTGGCCCAAAGCTCATCCTCGCCAGCATCCGGCAGGTCTTCTGGTATTTCATGACGGTGTATGTGCCATTTTGCAATGAACAGGGCCGTGATCGGAGCGGTCAGGAACAGGAATAGCGTGATGAGCAGTTCGTGCAGGGACAGCTTTCCTTCCAGAAAAACAGAATGTGCGATCGAGGCCAAAAGCACGCCACCCACCCCCAAGGTCGTTGCCTTGGTCGGCGCGTGCAGGCGGGACATTGGGTCTTTCAACTTGATCATGCCAAAAGACCCGACAAAGCCGAAGATACCCGAGACAATCAGGAAAAAGGCGATCAGCAGTTCCACGATGAATGTCATCCCGCCCTCACTCGATAATATTGCCGCGCAACATGAAGCGCGCGTAGGCCACGGTGGAGACAAAACCAAGCATGGCTATGATCATGGCGGCCTCGAAGAAGATCTCGGTGCCCTGATCCAGCCCATATAGGATCATCAGGGCGATGGTGTTGATCACCATCGTGTCCAAGGCCAGAACCCGAGTGCCAACCCCGTCAGCAGTGATGATCCGCCACAGACACATCATGATCGCCGCACCGAAACAGGCAAATGCAAAATAAATCGCGTAGTCGATCATTCGAAAATCTCCTTCAGGCGTCGTTCATAGCGCTGCTTGATCTGGTCTCGCACCTCGTCAGGGTTCGGTGCGTCGAGGCAATGTACCAGCAGGTTGTGCCCCTGCGCCGAAAGATCGCAACTGACGGTGCCGGGAGTCATCGTGATGGTCCCGGCCAGAAAGGTGATTGCTTCGGGGGTGCGCAACTCAAGCGGGACACAGACCCAGTTGGGCTGGCGGTCATCATTGCGCTTGAACAGGATGATCCGGGCCACTGTTACGTTTGCAACCACGATATCCCAAAGCACCACCAGCATGTATTCCACAACCATTGGCCAGTTGCGCACTTTGGGACGATCCGGCCAGTATGGCTGTGTGATGAAAGGAATGATGATCCCGAGGATCAGGCCAAATACCAGAGAGTTCAGCGAAGGCTTGTTCGCCAGCAGAATCCAGACCAGCGTCAGCAAAATCGTCAGGTGTGGGTGCGGGAAAATCCGGCGCAGCAGTTTCATCACTCTTCCCTTCCCAATACGGCAGAGATGTAGTTTTCAGGCGTAAACAACTGTTCTGCGGTTTTGCTCGTGTACTCCAGAGCCGGACCTGCGAACAGGGTCAGCAGGATCAGACCTGCCACGGCCCCGAACACAGCCGTAAAGGCAAGGCCGGGTTGCGGTTCGGGGGCGGCGGGGGCAGGCGCCTCATCGCCTTCGGCGGTTTCATCGGCTGTGACAACCTCAGCGTCGTAGCTTTTCCAGAAAATCAGCGTCCCGGCGCGGGCGAGCCCGACGATGGTGACGAATGATCCAATCAGGATAACCGCCCAGGCCGTGGTGGCATCGGATGCATCGCGCGAAGCGTCCAGAACCAAAAGCTTGCCTACAAAGCCGGACAGCGGCGGCATTCCAGCCATCGCGATGGCGCCGACAAAGAACAATGCAGCTATCAACCCGCTTTGCGGCATCGGTGGCTTGGGGGCTATGGCACCTCCCTGCCGTTCCATGATCAGGTCAGCAATGAGAAACAGCAACGCGGTCGCAAGTGTCGAATGAAACACGTAATAAAGGGCGGCTGCCGTCGCGCCGGGCGTGAATTGAGAAATCGCGATCAGCAAAGTACCCATGGACGCAATGGCGCAGAAGGCAACCATGCGGGCAATATGCTGCGATCCCAGAATGCCGACGGCACCGACCGCAAGCGTCAGCAGCGCCGCAGGTTGCAGCCACTCGCCAACCAGACCCTGCGTGACTTCGACGTCGGGGCCGAAGGCCAGCGTGTACATTCGCAGGATCGAATAGGCCCCGACCTTGGTCATGATTGCAAACAGGGCAGCAACAGGCAGCGGAGCGTTGGCATAGCTGGCGGGCAGCCAGAAATGCAGCGGCAGAACGGCAGCCTTGATGCAGAAGACCAGCAGCAACAGCACTGCGCCAACCCGCAGCAATGCGGTATCTTCGGCCGGAATTTCTGCAACGCGCACGGCGATGTCCGCCATGTTCAGCGTGCCGGTCACGCCATAGATCGTACCGAGGGCAAACAGAAACAGGGTCGACCCCAACAGGTTATACGCCACATACTGCACACCCGCTTTCAACCGCACCGCGCCACCGCCATGTGTCATCAGGCCGTAAGAGGCGATCAGCAGAACCTCGAAGAACACGAAAAGGTTGAAGGCGTCGCCGGTCAGGAAGGCCCCGCAGACGCCCATGAGTTGGAAATGGAACAGCGCGTGGAAATGCTTGCCCCGGTCATCCCAGCCCGACGCAATGGCATACAGCACGATCGGCAGGGCCAGCAGGGCGGTCAGCAGAACCATCATTGCGGACATGCGGTCCAGCACCATGACAATGCCAAAGGGGGCGGGCCAGTCGCCAAGCTCGTACACCTGAATGTCCCCGCCCGAGGCCTGAGCCGTGATCGTCAGCGCAATCCCAAGCAAAGCCACGACACCCGCGACCGAGAAGATACGTTGCAGGTCCAGGTGGTATCGCAGGACCATGATGATAAACGGGGCCAGAATCGCGGGCAGGACGATCGGCGCAACGATCCAGTGGTTCATGCGTCATCTCCCGGCGCGTCAACACTGTCCTGGGCGGTCATGTCGATATGGTCGTCTTTGGCGGACAGGTATGCGCTGAGTGAGATCATCACGATCACGGCGGTCATCCCGAACGAGATCACGATAGCCGTCAGGACCAGCGCCTGTGGCAGAGGGTCGGTATAGGGCACGTCCTTGTACTTGTTCAGAACCGCTGGCGCGTTCAGCGCCAGTCGTCCGGTCGCGAACAGGAAGACGTTCACCGCGTATGTGATCAGAGACAGGCCCAGAATGACCGGAAACGTCCGGCGGCGCAGGATCAGGAAGATCCCGGCGGCAGTCATGATGCCAACGGCGGAGGCTACGAGCGCTTCCATCAGGACTGCTCCTTCTCTTGTTTTTCTTCCAGAAGATCATCCCGCAGTGGGTTGATATCCATCGGGAATTCCTGAGCCATTCCCGGCTGCCACGCAAAGCGGGACAGGCTGTCCAATGCAAGCATGACCGCACCCAGAACCGCTAGGAATACGCCTGTATCAAACAGCATGGCGGTGGCCCATTCGAACTCCTCCAGCGGAGGCCAGTCGATGTAGCCGAAATCGCTGGTCAGGAAAGGACGATCGTTGAACCACGCGCCCAGTCCGGTTGCTGCGGCGATCAGAACGCCCCAGCCGATGGTGCCGTGGTAATAGAACCTCTGCCGCTCGATGGCCCAGGTATAACCGCTGGCCATGTACTGCATCAGGTAAGCGATGGCGACGATAAGTCCGGCGATAAAGCCACCGCCGGGCTGGTTGTGCCCGCGGAAGAAGATGTAAGCCCCGACCATAAGTGCGATCGGCATCATCACGCGGGTAACCACAACCATCATCAAGGGATGAGAGTCGCCGGATTGAGGCCAGTGCGGTTTGCGGTTCAGCAGATAGCTGCGGACGTTGGTGCTGAGCACGGATTCCGTCAGCGCAAAGATGATCAGTGCGGCGATGCCCAGAACGATGATCTCGCCAAAGGTGTCAAAACCCCGGAAGTCGACAAGGATCACATTGACCACATTGGTGCCGCCGCCGCCTTTGTAGGAATTGGCCAGATGGAACTCTGAAATCGTCGGGAAAGCGAAATCGCGCATCATCATCGCGTAGATCAGCGCACCGGTACCAAGGCCCGCGACCACGGAAATCGCCGCATCCCGCCAGCGCCGCGCCGCCGAACTGTCCCAGGGCGTTTCGGTCGGCAGAAAGTTCAGCGACAGCAACAAAAGGATCATTGTCACCACCTCGACCGAGATTTGCGTCAAAGCAAGGTCAGGGGCCGAGAGATAGTTGAAGGCAATCGAAACGATCAGGCCGACAACACCGATCAATACCAGCGACAGAAGACGATTCCGGTGGAACCACATGATGCCCAGCGTCGCACCCACAAGGCAGATCCAGCCAATGATCGGAATGATCTGAGCCGGCAGCGGAACGCGGGTTTCAATACCAATTGTCCCGGTCGAATACGCGTAATAACCCAGGCCAACGGTAAAGGCGACAAAGATGATGGCATAGCGGCTGAGGACCCCGTTGTGCAATTCATCCGTGATCCAGCGGCTCAACCCGGTCAGCGCTTCTATGATTGCTTCGAAGATCTGTTTGGCTTCGGGGCGGGGCAGGGCGTTCCAGACCTGCTCACCCCGTTTGTGCAGCGCCAGCAGGAACAGACCGCCCAGAGTCGCCACGACCGACATGTAAAGGGCCGGTGTGAAGCCATGCCAGAGTTTCAGCGAGTAATACGGAAGCTTCTCGCCGCCAATCACTGCGCTTGACACCACTGCAACCAGAGGTCCGACAATGGCAGCGGAATAGAGGCCGATCAGGATGACAAGTACGACCAGGAATGCAGGCGCGATCCACAACCCAACGGGCGGGTCATGCGGATGGGCCGGATAATCTTCCCTCTGTGGACCAAGGAAAACGTGACTCACAAAGCGGAAGGAATAGGCGGCCGAGAACAACGCAGCCAACAGCGCCAGCCCCGGCACCAGGTAATGAGAGTGCAGCCATGTGGTATGCACGGTTTCCTCAAGCATCATCTCTTTGGACAGGAAACCATTCAGAGGCGGCAGCCCGGCCATCGAGAGGGCGGCAATCGTGCCAATGGTGAAGGTGATCGGCATCAGGTGGCGCAAGCCGCCCAGCCTTTTGATGTCGCGCGTGCCGGTCTCGTGATCCACGATCCCGGCGGTCATGAACAAGGCGGCTTTGAACGTCGCGTGGTTGATGATGTGGAACACGGCAGCGACGGCTGCAATCTTTGTGCCAAAGCCCAGAAGCATGGTGATCAGGCCCAGATGCGATACGGTCGAAAACGCCAGCAATGCCTTCAGATCGTCCTTGAACAACGCGATAGACGCGCCGATCAGCATGGTAACCAGACCCGTGGTGGCCACGATATAGAACCACGCATCCGTACCGGCCAGAACCGGCCACATCCGTGCCATCAGAAACAAGCCGGCTTTCACCATGGTGGCAGAGTGCAGATAGGCCGAAACCGGTGTCGGCGCGGCCATGGCGTGCGGCAGCCAGAAATGAAACGGGAACTGCGCCGACTTGGTAAAACAGCCCAGCAGGATAAGGATCAGCGCAGGCATGTAGTAGGGTGAAGCCTGGATCAGTTCTTTGTTCTGCAAAATGACGCTGAGGTCGTAGGACCCCACGATATTGCCGAGGATCAGCATCCCGGCAATCATCGCCAAGCCGCCAGAGCCAGTGACAGCCAAGGCCATGCGCGCGCCCTGACGACCTTCGGGAAGGTGCTTCCAATAGCCGATCAGCAGGAATGAGCTGAGCGATGTAAGTTCCCAGAAAATAAGCAGAAGCAGGATATTGTCGGACAGGACAATCCCGACCATCGCGCCCTGAAACAGCAAAAGATAGGTAAAGAACTGCCCCATCGGGTCTTCGCGCGACAGATAGAACCTTGCATAAAGGATGATCAGCAACCCTATGCCCAGGATCAGCAACGCGAACAAAAAACCCAATCCGTCCAGCATGAAATTTGCGTTCAGACCCAGCCCCGGTATCCAATCGAACCGGGCGGTCACCACCTCTCCGCGCATCACTGACGGGATATGAATCAACAAGCCCATCAGGGCCAGGAATGTGGTCAACCCGGCGGCGGAGGCGGCTGCGTTCCGGCCTGCCCGGATCAGCAGGGCGGGAAAAACAGCGCCAAGGAAGGGAAGGGCCGCGATAAGGAATAGGGACAAGTGCGATACTCCGATCTGGGCGGTCAGTGTGAAGCCAATTTTGTAAGGATATTTTCCCGACTGTCCAGATATTGTAACTTTTTTACAGAGTCCTAATGGCCCGGTCAGGAATTCTGCCACGTTGCGAAAAAATGACGCGATCTTGATGCGGGTCGGGGTTTTTCAACGCCCCCGTTTCAGACCATCTGTGATAGAACAAATCTCAGCGAACAGGAGGCTGAATCTTGGCCGAGAAAGTGAACCGAGCCCGAAGATGGATGATGATCGGCGTTTGTGCTGCGATCGCAGGCGGGTTTGCGATCAGGGAATACCGTTTGATCCCCGAAGATCATGGCGGCGGCCGGATCAGCGTAGCCGTTGCTCATGAACAGGCATCAGACGGGCGCATTCTGCTGGTCGATATCCGCACGCCGCGCGAATGGCGGGCATCCGGAATTGGCGAGGGTGCTGTGCCGCTGGACATGCGGCGAGAAGATTTCGTCAATGCACTGACGGAATTGACCGGCGGCAATCAGGCAGCGCCAGTGGCGCTGATCTGCGCGCGCGGTGTGCGTTCAGCACACCTGAGCAACCGCCTGATCGAGGCTGGATTCACCAATGTGATCGACGTGCCAGAGGGTATGCTGGGTTCGGCCGCAGGGCCGGGATGGGTTCGGGCCGGATTGCCGGTGCGTAAATATGATGAGGATGCAGGATGATCCGGCAGTTCAGCCTGGCTTTGGCCTTGTCAGTGACCGGGCAGAGCGCTTTCGCGGGGTGTGCCGGCCAAGAGGATACCTGTGAGACTCCCATGGGAGCCTATCACATCGAACTGCCCGATGCGGACAATGCGCCCATGGTGGTGTTCCTGCATGGGTATGGCGGCAGCGGGTCGGGTACGATGCGCAATCGCGGGATGGTCGAACCACTGTTGAAACGCGGGTATGCGGTGATGGCCCCTGAAGGGCTGGAACGGCCCGACCGGGGCGGAACCAAAAGCTGGAATTTCTATCCAGGCTTTGGGGATCGGGACGAAACCGCCTTTCTGACCGAAGTGGTGCAAGACGCGGCAAGGCGGTTTGGTATCGACGCCGACCGTGTCTTGCTGGGCGGGTTTTCCGCTGGCGCTTTCATGGTCAACTATCTGGCTTGCGAGGCCCCCGATGCGTTCTCGGCCTATGTTCCGGTGTCCGGTGGTTTCTGGCGCCCGCACCCTGATGCCTGCAAAGGTCCGATCCGCATGTTCCATACGCATGGCTGGACCGACAATGTGGTGCCGCTGGAAGGGCGCCTGCTGGGCGGAGGGCGCTTTCAGCAGGGGGATATCTACGCGGGCCTGGAAATCTGGCGTGATGCCAACGGTTGTGTCGATCACAAACCGGCCGGGTTCAGCACGACGGGTGAATTCATGCGCCGCCGCTGGACCAATTGTGCCGAAGGCAGCGCGCTGGAATTTGCTTTGTTTCCCGGAGGGCACACCGTTCCCGCGGGCTGGGCCGACATGATGGTCGATTGGTATGAAGGGCTTCCCGGCAGCTGATCACTCGGCAGGGGTCATGTTGCCTTTGCCTTCGACCAGTCGCTTCAGTTCATCGCGATAGCGGCGCGCTGACCGGGTAATGGCGGGTTCGCTGAAATCCTCTCGCATTCCGACCATCTTGCGGGCGGCACCTGCCGAGACACCGCTGAGCGCAGACAACGGGATAGCCAGTGCCAGGCTGATGGCGATCGGGGCCAGCCAGATCGACACCAGACCGGACAGGATACCGACGCTCAGCGCCACTCCGCTTACGGTTTCAAGCGCGTGGCACAGGATCAGCGTTCGCAGACCATAGGTGCCACCGTCGCGGGCCTGTGGCGACCAGCCGCGCTGAATGCCAAAAGCCGTACGGAAAACAGCGATCATCTGTTGCACCATCAGGATCGGAGCGTAAAGGATCGACAACAGAACCTCGGCCAGGAAAGAGCCGAGGAATTTGCGCCCGCCACCGAAATCCGCATAGCGTACACCGCTCAGCGGCAGGGCCAGAACGCCCAGAACCTTGGGGGCCAAAAGCATCGCGTACATGACCAGAATGATCAGCACGTGACGGGTTTCCGACATCTCGGGCCATTGCGGGAACAGAGGATTGTCGGGGCTGAAATAATGCAGGACAGAGGCATCCTGACCCTGACCGATCAGCGCCCACATCAACAATAGTGCAAACCACAACGGTGACATCAGATAGCCGACTGCGCCATGGAACATGTGGAACCGCGACACGGCACGGAATCCGGAAGAACCCAGCAGTTTCAGGTGTTGCAGGTTGCCCTGGCACCAGCGGCGGTCCCTCATGGCGTGATCGATGAGGGTGGGCGGTGTTTCTTCATATGACCCGCGAATACGAGGCAGGAAGCGCACGGCCCATCCGGCGCGGCGCAGCAGGCCGGCCTCGACGAAATCGTGGCTCATGATCAGCTTGTCCTGACCGCTGAACGAACGCAGCTTGGGCAGTCCGGCGCTGGTGGCAAAAGCCCTGGTGCGGATGATGGCGTTGTGGCCCCAATAGTTGCCTTCCTGCCCGCACCAGCGGGCCAGACCTTCGGCAAAGGCGATGCCGTAGACGCCATTTGCAAATTGCTGCATCCGGGCAAAGACCGACTGCGCGCCGATCAGCTGCGGATAGCTTTGAATCAAGCCCGCACCCGGATCGCATGCCAGTGCATCAGTCAGGCGATGGATCGCGCGCCCGGTCATCAGGCTGTCGGCATCCAGCACCAGCATGGCATCCCAATCCGCGCCCCAGCGGCTGACCCAGTCGGCAATGTTGCCCACTTTGCGATCGGTATTCTGTTCGCGGCGGCGATAGTACAGCTCAAGCCCAGGTGCCAGCGTGGTGCGCAGCGCCTCGACGCTGGCCTGTTCCTGCGCCGCAATCTCGGGGTCGCGCGTGTCCGACAGAATGAACATGGCATAATGATGTTTCCCGCCGCGTGCCTGAAGATCCTCCAACATGGTGCGGGCATTGCCCAGTACGTTCCAGGGGACCTCGTTGTAGACCGGGGTCAGCAGGGCCACCCGCAGGGGTTGCGCTGCGGTCAGGCGCTCGGGACGTTCCTGTTTTGCCAGCGACACCATGCCCAGCAAAACGGTGCAGACGGTGAAGGAAATCCAGAAGAAGTTGAACGAAATCAAAGTCAAAAGGATGCCTTCAATCACGTTGATGCCTTCCGCACCGAACCAATCGCTCATGACCCATAGCAAGGCCAGAGTGGCGGCCATTGCAGGCGAAAAGGCCAGTGCGCGCCAGAATCCGGCAGATGATTTGTGCTGACCGGAAGGTGCGTCCGCATCCCGGAACCGTGCGCTGAAGTTCTGCGCAGGCATCGCCAGGGGCGCCTCGGGCGGCATGATATGCAGGTCGCTGCTCATGTGGTCCAACGGTATAGCCAGACCTCGGAGGCAGGCTGTTTGTCTTTCAGCAACTGCGCCCGCAATTCCACATGGTTACGCTCGCCGGGCTGGAATGAGAACGCCAGACGCAGGCCACCGGTATCCGGGTTGCGTTGCAAGACGCCTTCCGAGGTTTCCGCATGGGGGGAATCCACGAAAATCGTGATCGCGTCTATATCCGCGAACAAATCGCTTTCTTCAAAGTCGATGACGGCCAACCGGCCTTCGCCAAAGGTGTTTTCGCCCATCGCGGTGTTGATCACGCGTGGCATCGGTGTGCGCTGGGGTTCTTCCCCCCAGATCAGGCGATAGGACAGGTCGACCTGACTGCCTGCCGCATAGGGTTCAGCGGGCCGCCAATAGGCAACGATGTTGTCATAGATTTCCTGATCTGCCGGGATCTCGACCAGCGTGACCGAGCCTTTGCCCCAATCTTCACGGGGCTCGACCCACAGGCCCGGGCGTTTGTGATAATTGGCTTCAAGATCGGCATAGTCCGAAAACTCTCGTTTGCGCTGCATCAGACCAAACCCGCGCGGGTTTGTGTCGACGAAGGATGAAACCTGCAATCGGGTCGGGTTGGCCAACGGACGCCACAGCACTTCGCCTGCGCCATTGCGGATCAGCAGGCCGTCACTGTCGTGTACAGCAGGGCGGAAATCGTCGAACCGGCTGTGGTTGGTCTGGTCGAACAGGAACATCGAAGTTCCCGGAGCGATGCCCACATGGGACAGGTCTTCGCGCGGGAACAGCGTTGCTTCGATATCCATGATGCAATCCGCGCCCGCCGTGACGTTGAAACGATAGGCGCCGGTCACGCTGGGGCTGTCCAGCAATGCATGCACGACCATGTTGCGTTGGCCCGGTTCGGGACGCTCCAGCCAGAACCGGATGAATTCGGGGAATTCCTCGCCATCCGGATCGCCGGTTTTCAACGCCAGACCCCGCGCGGACAGCCCGTAAACCTCGTGCAGACCGATGGCGCGGAAATAGCTGGCCCCCTGCCAGACGCAGAATTCATCTGTCTTGCCGGGGCGGTGCATTTCAGTGCGCAGGCGCAGGCCCGAGAAGCCCAGCGTGTCATCGATCGGCAGTTGCGGCACGTCTTCGGACTTGTCGAACATTTCCAGATCGAAGGCGACCGGCTTGGTCATGCCGTTCTCGACCGTCTCCACCTTTACGGTGCGGGGGAAATACAGGCCGGGGGTGAAGAAATCGACATTGAATGGCGTCTCGGTTTCATACCACAGTGCCCGATCAAGCCGGAACCGGATGGAGCGGTATTGCTGATAGGTCAGGTCCTGCCATTCCTGCGGTACCATCTCGCGTTCCACATAGGGGCGGCTGGCCAGATCGCGGGCCATTTCAATTACGTAGTCGCGGTCAAAAGGCGTCTCACCGCCCGTCGCATACGCGGTCGGGGCAAAGGCCAAAGCAGTCGTCGAGACGAGGAATGCGCGGCGGGTGAATTTCATTTCTTCGACTTCCAGGGTTGTGACTTGAACCAAGCTGCCAGATAGGCAACGGCGATGATCATCGCAAACCCAATCATGTTGGCGACAAAGACAGTGGCGACATCCCGCCCAGCCTGATCCAGCGCGACGCCGATCAGCCGGGCCGCGGCCATGGAAAACACAAAGACGGCAAGGGATTGCTGGCCGACCTTGGTGACAACGGCCAGCAGGAATTGCCAGATACGTGCGCCCACACCATGGCCTGTCGCGATCAGACGGTGGCCGTGCTCGCCCGCTGCGACCCATCCCAGATAGGCCAGCGACAGAAAGTGGACATATCGCAGAAGGCCGAACTCGGTTTTGCCGCGCAGCTCTTCGGTCAGGGGCCAGCCCTTGCGGATCACTGCGCCTAGCTCGGGTGCAGCCGTATTGATCCAGGTGAAGACTTTCCAAGACCCGAACGGGGCTGACAGGACGACAAAGGCAATTGCCACCCAGATCAAAGACTTCGACACGGGCGGGGCCGGAATCCAACCGCGCATGAAGGCAAAGCCGGTGAAGAACAGCAATTGCCAGCCAAAAGGGTTGAAGAACCACTGGCGCGCGGACCAGGGTTCAGCGGGAAGGGCCAGCGCGCCGGTTTGTGCGATGAACCAGATGGCCAAGCAAACTGCCGCCATCAGCCAGAAACTGACGCGATGGAGCGCCATGTAAAGCGGCATCAGCGCCAGTACGACCAGATACATCGGCAGGATATCGAAGTAGTTCGGAACATAGGTCAGAGTGAAAATCCCGACCATTTGCGGCGCTGGATCATTGAAGAAATGCTGTAGGTTCAGCGACGAGACATAGGTTTTCTCGAACGCGCCAGTCTGATCCAGCGCGGCCATCGTCATGGCAACAAAGAAGAACAGGGCAATATGCGCCCAATAGACCTGCCAGATGCGGTAGGCCACTCGGGCGGTGCCCATCCACCAGCCTTTGCGCAGAAAAGCACCTCCAAATGCGATGGCCGAGGCCATGCCCGAACAGAACACAAAGATCTCGGTTGCATCGGAATAGCCAAACCGCGCGGGAATCCATTTGGCCCAGGGATCGTTTGGAATATGGGCGATCAGGATGATGAACATCGCAATGCCGCGGTAGAAATCCAGACGCGGATCGCGCGTGCTGGCAGGGGCAGCGGCCGGGGCCGCAGCGGGTACATAATCAGAAGCGGGCGATATGGTCGCCATACGTTTTCTGTCCTTCTTGGTCTTTTTGTTATTCTGCGGGAACGCTTTGTGCGTCACCGCTGTCGCGGGCCGCGTCGATCAGGGCGCGGCGCGCGATGGCATAATTGTCTTCGCCCCCGGCGCGCTTGGCCCGGCGATCATCCAGAATGCGCTCGACTGCATCGAGGCGCCCGGCCCGAAGACCGGAATCGATGGTAATGCGTTCAAATACATCACGTTGCGCATGGCTGCCACCGGCCAGTTGCATGGAATCGCGTGCCGTCAAAAGATGATCAAAGGCCGTGGCGTAATGACCGTCACCAAAGGCCTCGAGGCCCATGGCAGCGGCAACACCGGGGTCTGCCATGCGGCGGGTCATGTCGTCATTGGCGCGCGCTGCATCCTTGTTCATGCGGCTCAGCATCTTGGCCGTGGCGTCGGCGCGGTTATCGCCGGTCAGCGCCAGCATATAGTGTAGATCCGCAAAGATCAGGCAGCCGTCTTCTGTTCGTGCGGCACTCAGATCAGCCAGTTCTTCCCAGCGGTTCCCAACATCTATGCCTTCGAGCTCAAGCCGAGACAGAAGTGAAGTTGCGTTCGAGATGTCCCGGTAATCGTCGGTTTTGTCCTTGCGAATATGGGCGTCATACAGTTCCATCACCTGATCGACCTGACCCAGATCCAGATGCATCAGCGCCTTGTGCCACCACACGTGGTAACGGAAATTGTTGCAGTGGGACCAGGCGGCCTCACGCCCGGCCAGCCAGTCAAGGCCCAGCTGCGCATTACCCGTCATCTCGTGGACATGGGCCACCGCGTGCAGGCCCCAGGCATCATCGGACACCATCCACAGCGCCTGACGGCCCGCGATTTCGGCCTTTTCGTAAGCGCCTGTTTCTTCCAGTGCGAAGGAATGACAGCCCAGCAGATAGCCGCGCCCCGGATGATCGGGTTCATAAGCGGGCAACACCCGCTCGATCGAGCGGCGCATCCCATTGGCGTCACCCAGGACAAAGCGGGTTGCGTGGCTTAGTTTCATCGCCAGCGTGTCCTGCGGGTGATCGCGCAGAATCGTTTCGAATTTCTGAACCGCCTGCGTCTGTTGCCCCGCCAGATAGAGGGCAAGCGACTCCACATAAAGACGCTCACGCGTGGTGATGGGCTGGCGTTCCATCGCCGCGTGGGCAGCAGCCAGCGCTTCGACGGCAACGGCCATCATCTCGCGCCGCCCAAGCAGCGCCATGAACAGACCTTTGATCGCATGACCCAGCGCGAAGTCGGGCTCGAGTTCAAGCACTTTGCCCAAATGCTGAGGCGTGACAGCGGCATGAGCCATGAACCCAAGCAGAACACCATTCCACGCTTCGACGGCCGCCGGCTGGGTCAGGGTGTTCATCTGTCCGAAAACGTCTTGTTTCATGCTTGGGTCCAATCTGATTGCGATATTTGACACTGTTCGATGTAACAGAGTGTGCAATAGCGGCGTAACAGTATCGACGCTGCTCTCGAATTGGTGAAATGACGTGTGCGAAAAAGGTGAAAAAAACCGCCGATTCAAGGGCATGTTTCAGCGACTTGCCGCCTAATTGTGCAAGTATTTCAATCCTCGAACGGGTTTTTTGCGCTCAGAACGGCCTCGGTATCGACTCCACAGACCGGTGGAGCGTTTCGATATGTTACAGGTGTGCGAGACAGGTTCAGAGGATTCCCGATCAGGTTGACCTGACCCGGCTGGGCCTGCATGGCAATCTGCATTCGTCTTGCGGCCACTTGTTCCGTGTTGAACACCTGATCCAGCGTCTG
Source organism: Ruegeria sp. BF10 (assembly GCF_056538725.1). Taxonomy (NCBI): domain Bacteria; kingdom Pseudomonadati; phylum Pseudomonadota; class Alphaproteobacteria; order Rhodobacterales; family Roseobacteraceae; genus Ruegeria; species Ruegeria sp. BF10. The sequence goes on along the minus strand of NZ_JBQFTR010000001.1, from coordinate 1,907,972 downwards.
AACCGGGCCGACGGGCACTTTGACAGCTTCGAGGCCGGAAATGACGGTCTGGGTGTCAAGCGCCTTCACTGCGGGGCGAAGGATGGAATTCAGTGCATCACGATGTTCCAGACGGGCCGGGTTGGTCGCGAATCTCGGATCGACTGCCAGTTCAGGAGCATTGATGAAGTCGCAGAGCTTTCTGAACTGGCCGTCATTTCCAACCGCGAGAATCACGTGCCCATCAGCGGTTTCGTAGACGTCATAAGGGACGATATTCGGGTGCCCGTTGCCGCGTCTTTGCGGAACATCGCCTGACGTCAGATAGTTGACGCCTTCATTGATCAGCCAGGCAATCTGAGAATCCACCAGCGCCAGATCGATCTGTTGGCCTTCGCCGGTCAGGTCGCGGTGGCGCAGCGCGGCCAGGATTCCAACAGTCGCATACATCCCGCACATCACGTCGGCGATGCCAACACCCACTTTCATGGGGGCGCCCTCGGGGTCTCCGGTCAGCGACATGATCCCGCCATAGCCTTGCGCCATCAGGTCATAGCCGGGCTTGCTGGCATTCGGCCCGGTTTGACCGTAGCCCGAGATTGAACAGTACACGAGGCTTGGAAACTCTTGCGACAGGGTGGCGTAGTCCAGCCCATACTTGGCCAAGCCGCCCGGTTTGAAGTTCTCGATCAGAATGTCCGCGTGTGACGCCAACCGTCTGATTTCCGCCTGACCCTCGGTCGAGGAGATATTCAGCGCGACGGATTTCTTGTTGCGGTTGGCCGACATGAAATAGGCGCTCAGGTCCGAGCGGTTGCCCTCGGCATCGCTCACGTAGGGCGGCCCCCATTGCCGCGTGTCATCGCCCCCGGTTGCCGGGTTTTCGATCTTGATGACGCTTGCACCCAGATCGCCCAGCAGTTGCGTGCAGGTGGGGCCTGCCAGAATCCGGCTAAGGTCCAGAACCTTGACACCCTTCAACGGGCCTTCAGATGCGGCCATCATAGCCTCCACGCTCAACTTCTGCAGCAATCACCGTAAATGTCTCAGCCTTTACAGCAGCTTCCAGTGCGGTGCGCAACTCTGTCCTGTTATGAACCGTATGGCCATTGCCGCCAAAGGCCCGGCCCATGGCGGCAAAGTCATGATGGCCGAAATCGACGCCCGTGTTGCCCATCTGCCGCTGGCGCTGTTTCAATTCGATCAGGGCAAGGCTGGCATCCACGAAGACCAGAAAGATCGGGTTGCCGCCCATTTCAGCCGCTGTCGACAACTCGCCCGCAACCATAAGGAACCCGGCATCGCCCGAGAAGCTGATCACCGGGCGGTCCGGTTCGGCCAGTTTCAGGCCAATGGCCATCGGAACAGCGCAGCCCATGGTGCAGAGCGCCGAGGATTGGATCAACCCGCGTTCTTCGTTGCACGCCCACATCTGGCTCAGCAGAATGCGATGCGCGCCACTGTCGGCCGTGGCCAACGTTTCAGGCGGCAGGACGGCACGGGTTTCGGCAATGACGGCAGCGGGGCCCCAGTTTTCATCGGTGGGGAAGGCCTTTGCCAGCGCGGCTTTGACCTGCGCGGGTTCGTTGCCCGGCCATGTTTCATGGGCCGGGTTGCCTTTGGCAATTGCCTCCAATGTCTCGCCCGTGTCGGCGACAAGATTCAATCCAGCCTGATGCATGTAGTGGTCGTTGACCACGGCAGAGATATCGATGACGCGCTTTTCTTCCGGATCCCAGATCTCACGCCAGCCGGGGCGCATTTCGATCGGGTCATATCCCAGACACAATACCAGATCCGATTGTTCGATCAGAGGCACAAGATGCTTGTCAGCCAGCGGCGACAGCCCCGCGCCACCCAGACACAGTGGGTGATCCTCGGGCACGACACCCTTGGCCTTGTAGGTCGTCACGAAAGGAATACCAAAATGTTCCAGGAACGCCTGCACGACACTGCGCGAGTCGTCATAGAGGACATCCAGGCCGATGATGGCAATGGGGCGTTCGGCCTCGGCCACCCAGCGGCGGGCCTTTTCCAGGCATTCGCCACCGGGGCTGACCGGCGCAACCTTGGCCAGCCGGCGGCGTTTCACGCCGGTAACAGGCGTGTCGGCAACCGAGATCGGGACATCGATATGAACCGGGCCCGGTCGTGGCTGCATGGCCAATGACACCGCCTTGTCAGCAATGACATCCGCGCCTTTGGCTGTCAGCGTATAAGTGCCTTTGGTGATCGAGCGATAAACCCGGCTGTGATCCATGACCTGATGGGTATAGGTCAACGCTTCGTCGGCATCGACGCATCCGGTCAGAACGACCATCGGCACACGATCCTGCAAAGCGTTCGCCACCACATTGATCCCGTTCATTGCACCCGGACCCAGGGTGGCCACCAGAATCGCAGGTGCTCCGTCGCGATGATGAACGGCTTCGGCCATGAACCCGGCAGAGTTTTCGTGCTTGGTCAGATGAAATGTGATCCCAGCCTTTTCCAGTGCGTCGACCAGCGTCAGCACCTCGCCCCCCGGCATCCCAAAGGCGTGACGACAGCCCGCTTCATAAAGACGTTGGGCCAGAAGATCCGCAGCGCGGGGCGAGGGGTCCTGCATCAGTCATGCTCCGAGAAAACTGTTTCGAAGCAGATTGCGGAGGACGCCTCTGGACGCAAGGCGGTTCACGGCAGTGTGACTATTTGACTGCGCGTTCAGCGATCGATTGAAACGTCGTGTCAAGCTCGGCGGCAATATTCAGCAGGTCTTGCCCACCTTCCGGGGCGTAAGGCGCAAAGACAAAGCTGGGGGTCTTGTAAGACAGGGTCGCCGTCCCGTCCTGGTTCTCGGTTACGTAAAACCGGATCGGAGCCTCGATCATCGCGTGGACCGAGGTCTCCAGAACCCGCACGGCGTAGTCATTGTTGAAGGCTCCGATCACGCGATTTCCGGGAATCGAAATCCCACGTGCTGCCGCCGCTTTGGTCGGGCCCGCCTGTGTCACGACGATCAACCCGTTTTCCTTGATCGCGGCTTTGGTTGCGTCAACCAGTTCTGCATACGGTTTCTGGGTTGGGTATACGGCCCAGCCCTCGGGCGCATTCTGAGCCCACAGAGGTGAAGCGATCAGGCAGAGCAGGGGAATGAGAGCTTTCATCAACGCGTCTCCGGTATCTTGCTTTGACCTGTGTGCCAGACTTGAGGGTTCTGCGCAGTCACGAATCCGTGTTCACCGCGCGCTGCTGCCCCCCGCGTTTCTTCAGCAAGTAGATATCCATGATCCAGCCATGGTCGGCTCGGGCGCGGGCGCGTGTGTCAAGGATCCGCTGCGCGACCTGGTCCAAAGGGCCGCTGATCAGCAGTTCTTCTTTCATGCCCACATAGGCCCCCCACCAGATGTCATACTCTGCCATCCTGAGGGACTGGAACGAGCATTCCCCGTCCAGCATGACGGCGACTTTCGAAGCGGCTTCAGGCCAGCCGTCATCCCGGATACGGCGTCCGGTGGTCACGACATAGGGTGCGCCCAGCTCATTGATCGGGATCGCATGAGCCGCGGTCAAAGCCTGCAAGGCCGTGATGCCCGGGATCACCTTTGTGTTGGGCTTGGGGTCCAGCCGCGCCGCGATTCGCAGCGAACTGTCATACAGGGACGGATCGCCCCAAATCAGCAGCGCAATGTGCTGCGCCTCCGGGTGGGCCGCGATCGCCTCCTGCCAGCGCAGTGCAATGGCGTCATGCCATTCGTCTACGCCGCGCAGATAGCCGTCATCCGCCCGGCGCTTGGGAATGTCAAAATAGGCTATCCTTGGCGGTGTCTCGGTTACCCGATCGATGATGTCCTCTCGCAGCCCGGCCAGATCGGCCTTGTTCTCACCCTTGCGGGGGATCAGGATCAGATCGGCCGACCGGATCGCCTGCGCACCCTGAAAGGTCACGTGATCCGGGTTGCCGGTGCCGATGCCAATCAGGCTCAGGTCAATCATCTTCGCACTCCGCCAGCGGCCCGTAAAGGATCAGGGCCGGAGCTGTGCCGATCTCGGATTTCAGCTGTTCGGCCAGGGCACCGATGGTGGCGCGCGTCAGCTTCTGATCCGGGGTCGAAACCGATTCAGCCATCAGGGCGGGGGTATCCAAAGGCAGGCCGTGTGAATGCAGCGCTTCTGCCAGAAGCGGGAAAGTACGTTTACCCATGAATACGACAGTGGTGGCCTGAGAATCGGCCAGTGCGGTCAGGTTCAGATCGTCCGGCAACGCGCCGCTGACGTCATGTCCCGTTACGAACTGCACCCGCCGTGCGGTCAGACGACGCGTCAGAGGAATGCCAGCGGCAGCTGCGGCGGCCACCGCAGACGGGATGCCGGGAATGATCTCGAATTCAATGCCTGCATCACGAAGGGCAACAAGCTCTTCTTCCAGGCGCCCGAACATGCCGCCATCGCCGGACTTCAGCCGCACGACATGCTGGCCGCTCTGGGCGTAGTCCACAAGCAACCGGCTGACATGGTCCTGCTTGGGGGACGGTCGACCAGCCCGTTTGCCCACGCCAACAAGATCCGCGTCTTCGCGCGCGTGGCTCAATATCGGCCCGCTGCTGAGGTCATCGAACAAAACCGCATCGGCCTTTTGCAGGCGATCCACGGCCTTCAGTGTCAGCAATTCCGGATCACCAGGGCCGGATCCGACGAAAGAGACAAATCCGCTCATTCAGATGCCTCCGCAATCAGGTGAAAGAACGTACCGGTGACATTGCCCCGAACAGAGCCGGTCTGAGGCCCTTCTGCGCCTTCGGCATCGAACACACGGGCCAGCGGCGCGTCAGGCTGATCCACGATCGAGGAATAGTGGAACTCGTGCCCGCGCAGCGCCGTATTCTGTGCAAATCCCGGCATCGGGGCCAAGAGTTCCGCTTTGCGATAGCCCAGGTTGAATTTGCGTTTTTGGTACGACGTCACCAGCCCCAGCAGGCCAGCCATTTCATGCCGCACGCCATCCTTGTCGATCAGCGCATGACCCAGCGCCATATACCCACCGCATTCGCCATGCACAGGCCTTGTTTCCGCGTGCTTGCGCAGACCAGCGAGGAACGTTTGGGCAGCAGCCAACGTCCCGGCATGCAGTTCCGGATAGCCGCCGGGCAGCCAGACCAGATCGGCATCCGCCGCCGGCGCTTCATCGGCCAGAGGCGAGAAGGGCAGGATCTCGGCCCCAGCTGCGCGCCAGCCTTCCAGCAAATGTGGATAGGTAAAAGAAAAAGCCGCGTCCCGTGCCAGTGCAATCCGCTGGGCCGGAGGGCGCGGCAGCGCGTCTGACGATGGCCCAATGGGGCCTGAGGAAGCCGCCCGTTTGATCGCTTCCAAATCCACATGTTCGCGCAGAAATGTAGCATATCCCACAATGGCGCTTTCCAGATCCGGGTGTTCGACGGCCTGGATCAACCCCAGATGCCGCTCGGGGAGGGTCAGATCGCCTCGGCGCGGCAGCACACCCAGAACCGGCAGGCCTGCACGTTCCATCCCCAACCGGGTCAGGCGCTCGTGCCGGGGGCTGGCACAGCGGTTCAGAATGACGCCGGCAAAGGGCAGATCGGGGTTGTACATCCTGAACCCCAGCGCGGTGGCCGCCGCAGATTGCGCCTGACCGCCGACATCCAGCACCAGTACGACCGGCCAACCCATCCGTGCAGCGGTCTCGGCGCTCGACCCATGACCCAACTCACCCGGCTTGGCCACGCCATCGAACAGACCCATCGAACCTTCGGCCACCACGATGTCAGCGCCTTCGGCTTGAGATGAGATCGCGTTCAACAGCGGGTCACCCATCGCCCAACTGTCCAGATTAAACGAAGCCCGCCCAGCCGCTGCTCGGTGGAAGGCGGGGTCAATATAATCCGGTCCGCTCTTGAACGGTTGAACGGTCAGGCCATCCTCGGCCAGCGCGCGCAGCAGGCCCAGCATGACCGTTGTCTTGCCCGTGCCCGAGGACGGTGCGGAGATCAGAAGGCCCGGAGGGTTAATCATCACCATGGCTCCAGCTCGACCAGGGGCTCTCGGCGCTTTGCGGGCGATAGCGGCGGTCATAGGTCTTTGAATACAGGCAGCTTTCGTCGAAGCCTTCACCGGCCAGCGCCGGCCCGACCAGGATCAGCGCGGTGCGCGAGATGCTCTCGTCCAGCGAGTCCTTCAACGTGCCCAGCGTCGCGCGGATGATCCGCTCGTCCGGCCAACTGGCGCGGTACACCACGGCCACGGGGCAATCGGCCCCATAGGCTGGGGTCAGATCGGCAATGACCTTGTCCAGATTGCCGATCGACAGGTGAATGGCAAGTGTCGCCCCTGTGCGTGCGAAATTCTCCAACGTCTCGCCTTCGGGCATGGAAGATGCACGGCCCGGGGTCCGGGTCAGAACCACGGATTGCGCCAGCCCGGGCAGAGTAAGTTCGGTTCCCAAAGCCGCCGCAGCCGCCGCAAAGGACGGAACGCCCGGAGTTACGCTGACCGGGATGCCCATTTCCTTGAGGCGGCGGATCTGTTCCCCCATCGCCGACCAGACCGACAGGTCGCCCGAATGCAGACGGGCCACATCCTGGCCGGCCTGATGTGCGGCCTCGATCTCTGCCATGATCTGATCCAGATCCATTGGCGCGGTGTTCACGATCCTTGCGCCTTCGGGGCAGTGGCCGAGGATTTCTTCCGGAACCAGGGAACCCGCATAAAGGCAAACGGGGCAGGATGCGATGATGTCGCGCCCGCGCAGTGTCAACAGGTCGGCGGCGCCCGGTCCGGCGCCGATGAAATGAACGGTCATGTCTGTCCTCCGATGGCAATGGCGCAGGTCGCCAGCCGGTCGTCTGAAATCTGTCTGGGTGAAAGCAGCCGCGCGCCCGGGCCAAAAAGCTTTCCGGCGGCGGCCAATGCGGATGCTTCGGCCACGCTCCCGGTGCCATAGGTGGCGCGGCTGCGGGTCGAGCAGGTGAGTGCGCGTTGACCGGCCAGGTCGGCGGCGGCAACGAAATGCAGAGGAAGGGACAGTTCTTCGGCAAAAACCGTCAGGGCGGAATGACCTTCCTTGTCGGCAACGGTTGCCAGGGCGGTCACCTCCTGGCTCGCCGCCGCAACATTATACGCGGCGCGCAGGCTGCCGACTGTGGCGGTAGACGAGAACCCCAAACCGGCAACGATCATAGCGTTACGCTCCACTGCACCACCGGATAGGCGGATTTCCAGCCGCGGCGCGGTCCAAGCGGCGCCGACTGCGCGAGTTCGATCCGCAGGAGTTCACCGCCCAGCTTCTCATGCCAATGGGCCAACGTAGCCTCGCTTTCCAAAGTCACTGCATTGGCAACCAGGCGCGTGCCGGGCGGCAGGTGCTGGTGCAGCCAGTGCAGCAGGTCTGGATCAAGCCCCCCTCCGATGAACACCACGTCGGGGAATTCCAGCCCGTCCAAAGCGGCGGGCGCGGTGCCATGGATGACATTCAACCGATCCTGACCCAATGCATCGGCATTCCGACGAATGCGCTCAACCCTGTCAGCACGGGGTTCTATGCTGGTTGCGGTCAGGGTCGGATCACACATCAGCCATTCGATGCTGATCGAGCCGGTGCCCCCTCCGATATCCCACAGATGCTCGCCCCGTTGCGGAGCAAGCGCCGAGAGTGTCAGCGCGCGGATCGGGCGTTTGGTGATCTGCCCGTCCGTCTCGAAGATGGCGTCTGGTTTACCAGACGCCTTGGACAGGGCAGGTCCTGCACCGGAAACCTCCAGACCGACGCAGACCGGATGGTCGAACGTACCCAGCAGCGCCTCGGTCAGCGTGACTGTTCGGGTGTTTTCGCGCGGACCACCTAGGGCCTGCATCACATGCAGGGCCGAGTCGGCAAAGCCTGTCTCGGTCAGATACCGTGCCAGTTCCGCCACCGCCTTTCCGTCACGCAGCAACAGGATCGCGTGCGCTCCCGGTGCCAGATGAGGACGCAAACGGGTCAGTGGCGCGGCGTGCAGGCCGAAGGTCAGTGTGCTTTCCAAAGGCCAGCCGAGCCGGGCAGCGGCCAGCGAGAAGGTGGATTGGCCGGGCAGGGCGGTCCATTCACCGGCATCGAAATTGCGCGCAATGACAGAGCCTGCGCCAAACCAGAACGGATCGCCCGAGGCCAGAACAACGGTCTGCCGGCCACGCAATCCTTTCAGGATCGGCAGCCCATCCGAGAACGGCACAGGCCATTCGACACGTTCCGCCCCAGTTTCAAGCAGCAACGACAGGTGACGGGGCGGCCCCATGATCACTTCGGCCCGGTCCAGCACTTGACGGCCGGATGGCGACAGGCCATCAAACCCACCTTCGCCCAATCCAAGAACGGTCAGCCACGGAGATTCAGACATGACAAACCTCCTGATCCTTGGCGGCACGACCGAGGCCAATGCGCTGGCCAAAGCTGTTTCGGAACAAGGGATTGCGGCTGTGTATTCCTACGCTGGACGGGTCGAAAACCCGCGTCCGCAGCCCTTGCCGGTAAGGGTTGGCGGTTTCGGCGGTCCGGAAGGTCTGGCCGCCTATATCCATGAGAATGCCATCACCCATGTCGTGGACGCGACCCATCCATTTGCGGCCCGGATGAGCCGGAACGTGATTGAAGCATGCACCGCGACGCGGACGCCATTGGCCGCGTTGACACGCGCGGCCTGGGTGTCGCAGCCCGGCGATGTCTGGCGTCACGTGCCCGACATCGCTGCCGCCGTCGACGCATTGTCCGGCGATGCTCAGCGTGTCTTGCTTGCAGTTGGCCGAATGCATCTTGAAGACTTTTTGCCCCAGCCTCAACACAGTTACCTGCTGCGCCTTGTGGATGAGCCCGACACTTTGCCCTTGCCGAACGCAGAGGTGGTCGTCGCCCGAGGGCCGTTTACCGAAGCTGACGACCGGGCGCTGATGCAGCGCCACGGCACGCAGTTGGTCGTATCCAAGAACGCAGGCGGCACGGGCGCGCGCGCCAAGCTGGACGCGGCGCGGGCGCTGGGCCTGCCCGTGCTGATGATCGACCGCCCGGTTCTGCCGAAGCGGACCGAGTTTTCGCAGGTCGCACAGGTTCTGGACTGGCTGCTTCATCCCTGATCCTTATCAGGGGTGAAGCGCGGCGTGTAGACGATCGGTGCGCCGTTGCGTTCGATCACACGGGTGCGGGATGACCCCACGATCACCACGGTCTGCATATCCGCCATGTCGGGCGTGGCTTCGGCCAGTGTCGAAATACGCATCTCTTCATCGGCCCGCGATACGGCGCGGGCGAACAGGATCAGACGTTCGGGCTCACACTCTTCACGCAGGATTTCCAGCGTCTTTACAAAGCCTTCCGGGCGGGACTTCGAGCGTGGATTGTAAAAGGCCATCGAGAAATCCGCCTGTGCAGCAAGGCGCAGGCGTTTCTCGATCAATGACCATGGTTTGAGGTTGTCGCTGAGGTTGATGGCGCAGAAATCATGCCCCATCGGGGCGCCCGCGCGCGCGGATGCAGCCAACATCGCCGTGATCCCCGGCAGCACATCGATCTGAAGATCGCGCCATTCCACGGGGCCGTATTCCAGCGCTTCGAAGACGGCTGCCGCCATGGCAAACACGCCTGGATCACCCGAGGACACAACGACCACGCGTTTGCCTTCTGCGGCCATTTGCAACGCGTGTTGCGAACGGTCGATTTCGACCCGGTTGTCACTGGCATGCAGCGTAAGGCCCGGGCGCTCGGCAATACGCGCCACATATGGGATATAGCCCACAACATCGGTGGCTTCGGCTAGCGCGGCCGTTACTTCCGGCGTTACAAGCGCCTCGTCACCCGGCCCAAGACCGGCAATTTTGACCCAGCCGCTCATGGTCGCCGCCCCTGACCGTGCACGACGATGATCGAGAAATACGGGGTAATCTTCTCGCAGGCTTCAGACAGCTTGGTCACCGTCTGGTTTGGCATCTGCGCATATTCCACGATCCATGCCCGGTCATACAGGCCAGCGGTCTTCAGGGCGCGTTTCACCTTGTCGATGTTGCGCCCGATTTTCATCACGACCAGTGCATCGGTTTGAGCCATGCGTTCAGCCAGCGTGTCTTCGGGCAGAGTGCCAACCAGCACGGTCAGAACGTCATCACCCCAGGTGATCGGGTCTCCTGTCGCTGTCCAGGCGCCGGACATGCCGGTAATGGCGGGTACAACTTCGACCGGCGCGTCTTCGCGCAGGCGACTGTAAAGATGCATGAACGAGCCATAGAAGAACGGATCACCCTCGCACAGAACAACCACGTCCTCACCCTGTTCGGACAGGGCCCTGAGATGCTTGGTGCAGTCTTCGTAGAACGCCGCCAGCAATTCGTTGTAGCGCGGATCTGTGACCGGGATCTCGGTGGTCACGGGATATTCCATAGGGAACTCGATCGCACCTTCGGGGATCATCCCGTTGACGATCTTGCGGGCCTGGCCGCTGCGACCGGGTTTGCGGAAGAACGCCACATGCTTTGCATTGCGCAGCAGGCGATCAGCCCGGACGCTCATCAAATCCGGGTCGCCGGGGCCAAGGCCCACACCGTATATGGTGCCCATCTTCATTCCGCCCGGCTTGCGATGGCGTTGACGGCCGCCACCGTGATGGCGCTGCCGCCCAGACGACCTTTGACAATGCAGGATGGCACCGGTTGCGCCTGCCACAGCGCATCCTTGGATTCCACCGCACCGACAAAGCCTACCGGGCAGCCGATGATCGCGGCAGGGCGCGGGCAATCCGCGTCTTCCAGCATGTTCAGCAAATGGAACAGTGCCGTGGGCGCATTGCCGATGGCGACCAGCGCGCCCTCCAGATGCGGCCGCCACAGCTCCAGCGCAGCGGCGGAACGGGTGTTGCTCATCTCGGCGGCCAGCGGGCGTACGCGTCCATCGTGCAGGGTACAGATCACCTGGTTGTCGGCGGGCAGGCGGAAGCGGGTGACGCCTTCGCTGACCATGCGCGCATCACACAGGATCGGTGCACCGTTTTCCAATGCAGCACGGGCCGTTTGCACGAAGCCGGGCGAGAAATGCACGAACTCTTCCAGCCCGACCATACCCGCGGCGTGGATCATGCGAACGGCAACCTGCTCTTCATCGGCATCAAACCGGGCCAGATCAGCCTCGGACCGGATGGTGGCAAAGCTCTCCTTGTAGATCGCTGCGCCATCGGTTTCGTATGTATAGGGCATCAGGTGAAGTCCATGGTCATGAGTGTTTGGGGGTCAAGCCCGCGCTGGCAGGGCTCATCCCCCGCGCGGCCCTGTTTGACAAGATCAAATCGTCCGTTATCGCCTACCAATGTGATGTCCGCAGAACCCATGCGAGCGCATCCCTTGCTACAGCCTGAAACATGGAGGCGTCCGGAAACCCGCGAAGCCAACGCCCGGGCGATGTCGCGCGTCTCTGCCTGCGCCTGCGGGCAGAACGGCGCGCCGGGGCAGGCGTCGGTGGTCATCAACGGATCGGTTCCATCTTCGACAAAGGCCGGGGCAGGTATCGCCGCCCCGCCTTCCAGCAGGATCAGCCGCCACGGGGTGACGCGCAGGGCGCAAGCACCGCTGTCCTCGATCAGATCATACAGCTTGCGCGCCGGCAGCGACCCAAAAGCCGCGCCGTACAGAGCACCCAGTTCGCAGGGGCCGGGTTGAAGCTTTGCGCCAACAGAACCGGGCGCACAGCCTTGCCATTCCTGTGGAAGGGAGTCGATGACACGCGCCATGCGGCGCCTCTCGGGCGTGTAGGTTTCAGCAAACCACATTGCCAGCGCGATCGCGTGGTCAATGGCGTCAGTCTCGGTCACGCTCCGCCCGGTTTCGCACCCGTCAGCGCGCAGGATCAGGCCGTCTGCACCTGTTTCCAGACGAATATCCGCCGAATCCGACGCCAGCAGACGTTCGGGGCCCGTGTCGATGGCAAAGCCGAATTTTGCGGGCAGGGCCGGCAGCTCCGCAAGCCGGTCGATCAGGTCACGGGTCAGTCGAGCGGTCAAATCGCCCGCCTGATAGAGCGGTGTAACCAGAATATTCCGGCGTATCTCGATACCGGGTTCCGCATCCAGCAGGTTCAGCGCGGCAAGCTCTTTGAGCAGGGGCTGGTGGTCTTCCTCTTCCACGCCCCGCAATTGCAGGTTGGCGCGATTGGTCAAATCGATCGAGCCGTTGCCAAAACGGTCCGCCAGATCGCACAGTCCCAGAGCCTGATCGACGTCCAGACGCGCCAACCGGGGCCTGACCCTGACGACCAGACCGTCACCGGACATCATCGGACGATGGGCGCCCGGGCACCAGCCCTGAACAATCGGAGCACTCATCTCAATCCCTCCAGATCAGCCCGGATGGAATTCCGGCGCGTGTTCCAAAGCCCGGCCTCAAGCAGCGCGCGGAACCGGTCCTGCATGGCTTGATGAGCTTTGGGATTGGCCTCTTGCAGGAACGCGTCCACCTCTTCGTTGCCCAGCGTGGCATCATGGTAGAGGTCAAAAAGATGCGGTGCGACCGTGCCGGACAGATGCGCGAATGAGGCCATATGATCCAGCGTTGCCGCGATTTCAGCCGCCCCCCGGAAACCATGGCGTTGCATCCCGGCGATCCAGTCGGGATTTGCGGCCCGGGCGTGGACGACACGGCTGATTTCTTCGCGCAAAGTACGGGCACGCGGATTTTCGGGGTTGGTGTTGTCCAGATGGTAAAGCTGCGCGGTTCCGCCGGCGATCTTCTTGGCGGCGGCAAAACCCGCCTCGTGTGTGGCATAATCGTTGGCCAGAAGAAGATCGGTTTCGGTCAGGTCCTGCAAGTGGACAAAACTGTCTGCATTTGCAACGCGTTGGGTGATGCCGTCCTTGTCCTGCGCGATGTGTTCGCCTTCCAATGCAAAGGAACTGGCCTCAAGCCACGCCTCGCCGGCCTGTGCACGGGCCTCGTCGGTATACACCTCGGAAAGCTCGGTCATGTTGACGCCATAGCTTCCGGGCGCAGGTCCATAGACACGCGCTGCCGGCTCCTGCCCGGCATAGGGGTTCCAGTCCGTCGCTTCATCGCGCGCGGCCAATGCGCGAACCGCTTGGCCAAACAAAGCAGACAACGTCGGGAATACATCCCGGAACAGGCCCGACACCCGCAATGTCACGTCCAGGCGCGGGCGGCTCAGGTCAGTGATCGGCAGAACCTCGATGCCGGAAACCCGCTCGGACCCTTTGTCCCATACGGGTTTGACACCCAGCAGGTGCAGCGCCATAGCGAATTCTTCGCCGGCGGTGCGCATGGTGGCTGACCCCCACAGATCGACGATCAGCCCCTTCGGGTAATCGCCTTCTTCCTGAAGATGGCGTCGCACCAGTTCCTCGGCCAGTTTCACGCCTTGGGCATAGGCCGCACGGGTCGGGACCGACCGCGGATCGGTGGTGTAAAGGTTCCGCCCGGTAGGCAGAACATCTGACCGACCACGATAGGGTGAACCCGAAGGCCCGGCATCGATCCGTTTGCCCTCGAGCGCTTTGATCAGCGCGTCGCGTTCGGCATGGGCTGACGGGGCCGGATCGAAATTGCCCGTCACCTCGGGCACGCGCCCGAAGATGTGCAGCCCGTCGCCAAACTGGCTTTCCTTGATGTCACAGACAAAGCGGTCGATGCGGGTGATGGCCTCGGCGGTGCAGGTTGCCTGATCGAGGCCGAGATCGCTTTCCAAGCCGATGGCCTGCGCCTCATCTCGGATATCTTCATGCAAGCGGTCACGGCGTTTGGGGTCAAGCCCGTCGGCGTTGGAAAACTCATCCAGCAGCGATTCAAGCCGCACCATCCGATCCGGCGTGCCGCTGTCCTTCATCGGCGGTGGGATGTGGCCCAGCGTGACGGCTCCGATCCGGCGCTTGGCTTGCGCGGCCTCGCCCGGGTCGTTCACGATAAACGGGTATATCACCGGCAGATCGCCGATCAGCGCCTCGGGCCAGCAATCGGCAGACAAGGCGACCGATTTTCCAGGCAACCATTCCAGCGTTCCATGCGCGCCGATATGGATCAGCGCATCCGCACCCAACCCTTTGCGCAGCCACAAATAGAAGGCGACATACCCGTGGCGCGGGGTGCGCGAGAGGTCATGATAGTCGTCATCCCGCAGCTCGGGCGTGCCGCGTTCGGGTTGCTGCGCGACCAGCGCCTTGCCGCGTCGCATGGCGGTGAAATGGAAGGCCCCATCGGCACAGGCCGGATCATCTTGGGGCGCGCCCCATACGGTGTGCAGATCGGTGCGCAGGGTCTCGGGCAATTCCGCAAGCGCATCCAGATAATCCCCGAGCGACCACGAAATCCGGGCGTCCAGAAGAGTGTCGGCAATCGGTTCGCCAGTCGCGATGTCATAGCCTTCTTCATCAAGATCCGACAGCATCGCCTCGGCCGAAGCCAGCGCGTCAAGGCCAACCGCATGCGCCATCTGCCAGTCTTTGCCGGGATAGGTGGACAGGATCAGCGCGGGAATCTGATCTGCCTTGGGTTTGTCATTCAGTGCAAGCCAGCCCGATACACGGTCGATGATCGCTTCGATCCGGTCCGGTTCGGGCCGATGTGCAAAGCGCGCGTATTCCAGATGCGGATCACGTTTGCCTGGTTCCTTGAAAGACGCGATTCCCGCCGAAATCCGCCCATCGACCTCGGGCAGTACCACATGCATGGCCAGATCGGCGGGGGACAGCCCGCGTTCCGCCTCGGCCCAGGCTTTGCGGCGCGAGGTGGCGAGAGCGACCTGAAACACCGGCACTCCTGCCGCGTCCAGAGGCGATGTTCCCGACGCGCCTTTGCCCGAAAATGAAGTGGCGTTGACAATGGCGGATGGGTTCAGCGCAACAACCTGGTCCCGCAACCAGTCGGCGGCTACAGGCGCCTTGAGCGACGGGGCAAACAGGCCCACCGCCTCGAACCCACGGGCGCGCAGGCTGCGGATCAGGGCCGCGATCGGGGCGGTGTCCGCCGAGGTCAGGTAAGCGCGGTAGAAGGTGACAAGGATGCGTTTGGCGTTACCTTCGAACGCGGTTTCCACCGGGATTACGCCCCGATCCGGACACCACGCGCCACATTCGGGCAAGGTCTTGGCGCCCATCACCGGCCCGGCATAAAGCCCCGCCGCCAGCGCCATCTGCGCCAGCGCCGCCTGTGCCGCGACCTCGCCGCCGGTATCGCACAGATGCGCCAGCCGCCGCAGGGTGGAAACGGGCAGGGTGGAATAGTCGTCCAGCCGCGTGTCCTCGCGCCCGTCGGCGGGTAGCACCGCCAGCGCGATGCCTTTGGCCTGTGCCAGCGCCAGCACCTGCTGCAACCCGTAGGACCAGTAGGGAACCCCGCCGATCAGACGGATCAGAATGCCCTTGGCGCCCTCCAACGTCTGTTCGACATAGGTATCGACCGACAGGGGGTGTTTCAGCGCCGTCAGGTTGGCCAGCCGCAACGAGGGCATCCGCCCCTCGGGCCCGCCACCACGATGCCAGCCCGCCGCGAAAGCACCCAGGTCGCTGTCCGAAAAGGACAGCACCACCAGATCCGCCGGGCTCTGGCCCAGATCGGTCGGGGTCTCGGTTTCCTCGAGCCCGTGGCTTTCGCGGAAGACGATGTGCATGGGTCTTACTCGGCAGCCTCACGCACACCCACGAGGATTTCGCGGATTTCCGCTTCTTTGATATCGTCATGCTCGGCGATGACGACCAGACGCGAACGGCGTTCTTCGCCGGGTTCCCACGGACGGTCATACTGGTGCCGTACCCGTGCACCGACCGCCTGAACCAGCAGGCGCATGGGTTTGCCCTGAACGGCAGCATACCCTTTGACCCGCAGGATGTTCAGCTCATTCGCCAGACGCTCGATATTGGCCACCAGTTGGGTCGGATCGGCTTGCTCGGGCAACTCGACGATGATGCTTTCGAAATCGTCATGCTCGTGATCATGGTGGCCGTCGTGATGCGAGGGCCGGGCGTCCATGTCATCCTCGGCGGCGGCTTCCAGACCCAACACGACGCGAACGTCCACGGCACCTTCGGCCACTTCGACCACGGGCAGGGGGCGCGGCGCCACGGCGGCGATGATCTCGCGCGCCTTCGCCACGCCTTCGGGGCCGGCGAGGTCGGGCTTGGTCAGCAGGATGATGTCGGCGCACGAGATCTGATCCTCGAACACTTCGGACAGGGGCGTTTCGTGGTCGATCGAGTCATCGGCCATGCGCTGGGCGTCCACCGCTTCGACATTGGGCGCGAAACGACCGGCGGCCACGGCCTCGGCATCGGCCAGAGCAATAACGCCGTCCACGGTGATCTTGGAACGGATATCGGGCCAGTCGAACGCCTTGAGCAACGGTTTGGGAAGCGCCAGTCCCGAGGTTTCGATCAGGATGTGATCCGGTCGCGGCTCCAGCGCCATCAGGGCCTCGATGGTGGGAATGAAGTCATCTGCCACGGTGCAGCAGATGCAGCCATTGGCCAGTTCCATGATGTTTTCCGCCGGGCAATCCGGGATGGCGCAGGATTTCAGGATGTCGCCATCGACGCCCACATCGCCGAACTCGTTGACCACGACAGCAAGGCGCTTGCCCTGCGGGTTCTGCATCAGGTGACGCACCAAAGTGGTTTTGCCCGAGCCGAGAAAGCCGGTGATCACTGTGACGGGGAGTTTTTCGAGGTTCGACATGTCAGGCTCCAATCGGGGGAATGCGCGAGGCACAGTTCTTGCGAAAATGTTCGGGGCGTTCGCGCCATTTCACCAAGCCATCTTCAGTGGCCAGATACTTGGTCGCACCGTCGACAATGACGTCGACATGATCTGTTTCGCTCAGGTTTTCGTACACGAAGGTCCAACGGCCCGGCCCGCCGCGCAATACGATCGAACAGCCTTGATCGCAGTTTGAAAGGCATTCAACGGCTTTCAGGGTGACACCGTCGGGCAGGTCCGCCTGTTCCAGGGCCTTGTGCAACAAAGCGCCCGGGCGTTGCGCGTCATCTTCGACAGGCAGGCCGCGACGGCAGGTGGTACAGACCAGCAACTCGACTGGTGTGGTCTCGGTCATGTCTCTCATCCCCCCAAATCCTCTTCGCGGGGGACGGGGTTTCATGCGGGCCACGATTGGTCACGGACCCGACACCGGAACACCCCGCCCGGTTTCAACTTCGGTTGTTGGCAGGTCTCCCGGCTTGCGGATGCCAGAGGCGGGCCTCTGTCGGATGTCCCGCCTTCCCGGCCTTTGGGCCAGTGGCATTGGGCATCCTCTCCGTTCACGGTCGCGGGGGCGGCTGCGTTTGGCGGCATGACCGTTGACGCATTCCCTTTTCATCGGCTGTCACCGACACCAACGAAAGGGACATGCGGCACCGCTGGCCTGCTTGTCAAGCGAGTCGCGCGCAACAATGATGCAGAGGAGTAGAAAGCGACCTGTGGGCGTCGATGGGCGGCATGTCGTGCGGGGTTCAGCCTGAGATGGGCCCAGAGACCAACGGTATCTCTGCCAGGGTCGTACACTGTGGTGAGCGGGTGGCTCAAGGGAACCTGTCCCGATGATGGGAAAAGACCACCGAATACCCCGGATCCTCTCGCGCTAATAAATGACGTTGATCATGAGCAGCGAGACGACCAGAAACAGCACAGTCATGATCCCTCCGGACCGCACGAAATCCATCACCTTGTATCCTGCCGGCCCCATGATCAAGGCATTTACCTGATGGGTTGGGATGATGAAGCTGTTCGATGTTGAAATGGCGACGGTCAGGGCAAAGACGGCCGGATTCCCGCCAGCCGCTATCGCAATCGATACCGCCAGAGGCACCAGCAGAACCGTGGCCCCCACATTTGACATGACCAAAGAAAAGGCCGTCGCCAGAATGGCGATGCCGGTTTGCAGCGACCATAGCGGCCAGCCGTCCAGAATTATCATGATCTGCTGGGCGATCCACGCAGCGGTGCCTGTGTTCTGTACGGCTTGTCCCAACGGTATGAGGCAGGCGAGCAGGAAAACGGTGTTCCAGCCGACCGCGCGGTATGCCTCATCCACGCTGAGCACACGGGTCAACATCATGCCCACCGCTCCGGTAAGAAGGCAGAGCGAAAGTCGGACATCCGTGAACAGGATCAACGACAGCGAAATGGCGAAAAATGCCAGGGCCCAGCCGACTTTTTGCGGCCTCAGCTCGTCCTGTGGAAAGTCCGTTGTCACAACGACGAAATCCGGATCTCGTTTGATCCGCATCAGGTTGTCCCATCTGGTATGCGCCACGAGCATGTCGCCCGCCTGAAACTTTTCGAGCCCGATCTGAGTGGATTCGTGATCCTCGGTCTCGACATGGCTCAGCGTCTCTTCGCCGCGGTGAATGGCCAGCAGCGACATCCCGTAGGTCTTGCGAAACAAAAGCTCGCGGGGGCATTTGCCGATCAGCTTGCTGTCGGGCGTGATGACCACCTCGGCCACGCCTGCATTGGTTGGGGCGAACTCTTCGACGAAAACGTCCAAGTCGGGAAGAACGGTCAGCCCGTATTTCTCGGCGAATTTCTCGACCTCCCAACGGCGGCCGACGATGGCCAGCCGACACGGCGCTGCAATTTCCGCTGTCAAAACCTGAACCATCGAGGTTTTGCCGCGATAGAAGGTGGAAATGATGTACAGGTGGTTTTCGTGGTTGATGTCGGCCAGAATCTCGCCGACCAGGGGGCTGTCCTCGGGCACCACGACTTCGAACACATCGGCTTTGAGGCCATAAACCCTTTGCAGGTATTCCTGTGTCCCTTGTCCGGTACCCGTATTGTCAGGCTCTTCAGCCTCGGGCAAAACCCAGCGTCCCAACAGCAAAAAGTAACCAATTCCGGTCAGGATCAGAACCGCACCGATCGGCGTGACCGAAAACAGGCCGAAGGGCTCCATTTTCTGAGAGGTCGGCAGACTGTCATTAGCCGTCAGGATCAGATCGTTCAGCAGGATAAGAGGAGACGACCCGACCATCGTCATTGTGCCGCCCAGAATGGCGCAGAATCCCATCGGCATCAGCAGGCGCGACAGCGGTATACCTGACCGTGAAGATATTCGGCTGACAACGGGAAGAAACAGAGCAGCGGCGCCGACATTCTGCATGAACGAGGAAATGACGCCAACGGTTCCGGAGATGATTGGAACGACCCTGCCTTCCGATTTGCCGCCGTATTTGAGGATAACGGCAGCCACCTTGTTCATGATCCCCGTCTTGTCCAGACCAGCCCCGACGATCATGACCGCTATGATCGAGATTACGGCATTGGATGCGAAGCCGTCGAACAGAAGGGTGACATCCGCCAGATTTCCCAGCCCGGGCGCGTAGCTGAGCAAACCTATGAGAACCAGAACCAATATGGCGGAAAGGTCGATCCTGATGATCTCGGAAACGAACAAGAAAACGGTGAAAGCCAGAAGGGTGCAAACGACCCCCATCTCGAAGGTAAAGGCAATGTGTTCCACAATACGTCCAGAACTTTTTCTTTGTTAGATTCCTAGTTCATCCTTCCCTGCTTGTCATGAAGTTTCGTTTTTCGCTCATCTGGGGACATTATATTTCTCAAGGAATGGCGTTTCGAGCAATGGTAAAGACCTTGTTTGACGAACCGGTCAGATGGAGGCGTTTGCCAATTTGCATGAGGCAGCCCCCGAACCTGGCATGTGGGCGGGATGACTTGGACGCCTGGGAACAAAGGCTGACAGTGAGTTTGAGAAGCTCGCTGAATTCATCAGCGAGAATATCGCTGGTGACGGAACCCTAGAGTGTTGGTTGGACAGGCCAGTCCACTATGATGCCAGCAATACTCCCCAAGGTTCTAGCGACGACTTCCCGTGCGTCGTCACCTCTCGAAGTTTGCGCAACAGAGGAGGCGGGTTGTTGGCGCGGAAACGCACTATCAGGCAACTGAAGATATTGGCGATTGTACGAAGCCATAGGGCAAAGCATAGCTAGGGCATCTGTACGGATTTCGAACGCATGCCCATTTGCCATAATGCGCGGCGCGAGGAATAACGATTTTCCGCAAAGCACGAACTACGCGGTTGCGTGCGACTGAATAAAAGAAATTCTCAATATCTACCTTGCAGAAATACGTGTTGCCGCGGTGTGCGTGTAGGGCTGACACGTGACCGCCGCGTCTCAAATGAAAGTAATAGTCTGGGAATAAATGTGCCTTTTCTACCTGTTGCTTCACATCTTCGCCAATTCGACGCCCAAGGTCAGACGGAGCGAAGACAGGTTTTCCATTGAGGCGGAATGAATGCGTATAGTTCTCGAATTTGACGGGCATAGTTGACGACCTTACTCACAAGTTCTGCAGCTTCGTTGGCTATGCGAAGTAGCAAAAATACTACCAGCAGCCACGGGCGCAGTTTGTGAGCAAGGTGGTTGAGTTTAGACGTTTCTTTCATCGTAACTCTCCTTCATGCATAACCAACGGCAACCCACAGCTTCATTCACACGAAGCCGCCAACTAAGAGATCAAATGGATAATCTCAAAGCTAATACTCAAGTATTCCTAAAGGGTTACTATAGGTATCAGCCAATGTAAGCTGCGGGCTATCGCCGTTGACGAATGGAAGCTAGTTCGCGGTGAAGTTGAGTGCAAGGCCAAAAACAAACTTGTTTTGCGCTACCCATTCAAGATCCGCAGTAGTGTATCGCCCTCAATTAAGTCATCGTTCTTTGCCGCCAGCGCTTTCATCGCAATCTCTTCTGTCACCACGTAGTTCTGTCGTTCAACGCCCAAAGCCGCCAGCAGCCCTGCTTCATCCAGTTTACCTGCCGCAAGCATGTTGAACGCCGTTTCCACCACGCCCCCGCCATTTGCCGCCGCTTCCTTCTTCTGGCTTTTTCGCATGTCGCGTCCGCTGTGCATTTCAGCGTTAAGCAACGGGCTGTACTTGCTGTAGTGCTTGTCCAACATCGCCGTGCTGTTGCCCATTTGTTTGCTCAAAGCGTGTGTGCTGATGCCGCGCTTCAAATCCCGCGTCGCATAATAGTGCCGCAAGCTGTAAAGAGTGCGCGATTTGCCGTCAGCGCCAACTTTCAAACCCAAGTCGTCCAACAGCGCATTAAATGCGCGGTTTAAGCTCGCGATATTTGCAACAGCGCCCAAGCGCGTGGTGAATACATGCTGGTCGCTTTTTGTTGCGATGAGCTGAGCGAAGCTGTCATAGCTGAGAGCAGGGTTCAGCTTGCTTTGCCTGTCCAAGTAGCCTTCCACTGTGTCTCGCGCTACTGCGCTTCTCTTTCGCGTTTTCCCGTCTACGTTCACCACCAAATAGCGCTCGCCGTCGTTTTCCTGCCATTCAATGTTGCGCCAACGTAGCCGCAAAGCCTCTGTACCGTGTCGCACGCCAGTGTTTGCCAGAAACAGCACGTAGTTACGCAGCACTTCGCGCGTCGCTGTCGCCTTCTTGTCCTTTGTCTTTTTGTGCCAAGTCCGCAGCGCAGTATAAATCTTCTTGTACTCAGCGTCCGTGAAGCTGCCTCTGCTTTCGCTTTTAACGCCTTTGTTGAGCAGGGTGGGGCGCATGGATTTTACGATCCAGCCGTGCAGTTCTGCTTCGTCCAGTACTCTGTTCAGTGCCGCATTGTGATTATTGATGCCGCTTTGAGAGAACGGCTTTTTATTCGTCTCAGTACGCCATGCGTCAAACTTGGTCAGCATTGCCAAGTCTATCTTCGCTACATCCGTGTCGCCAAAATACGGGATGAGCCAAATGCGCAATGCTGAGAAGTAATCTTTGTAAGCTTGCTTGCCGCCGCCTTCATCAAGTTCGCGCTGCATTCGCGCAATCGCATACTCAGCTACGTGCTTGAATTTGCGTGTTTGTGCAGGGAGGTTGTTTCTAATGCGCGCCTTGGTCTCGTGGTACAACTCAATTGCGCGTTCTTTGGCTTCCTCTAAGTCGTCTGTCTTTGTGCTTTTCACAACACGTTTGCCGTTGTCCAAAGTCAGCCGCACGTACCAATTTTCGCTGCCCTGGCGCTTATCCAGCTTCAGTTTTTTGTGCACATTTACAGTGGTAACGCCGTAGCTCATCGCGTGCTGCTTCGCCTAGTTGCCTGTTTTTTCTCAGTATACGGCAAAAGGTCTCAAAATGCAGCCGAATCTGCACGCGGACTGTGTACGAATTGTGCACCAAAATAGAGAAGCTACATCTTGTGGTAATTAGTTATTTTTCGTGGGTAGCATACAAGATCTTGGAGGCGAGTACCGGAATCGAACCGGTGTACACGGATTTGCAATCCGCTGCGTCACCACTCCGCCAACTCGCCTTTTCAAGTAATATCAAATACTTGCCGTGGTGTGCGTGGGGTTTTAGCAGCTTTCCCAAGGGGCGTCCAGAGGATTGCGCGCAATTTTGACGACGAGATTGAAATTTGCCGAAGCCCGCAACCGAAAACGCTCAGGCGCAGGGGGGTTGCGTCAACAGGGCCGTTGCTGGGCGGTTCAGGATGTGGCACAAGCCGGTTAACTTTGGGAATGACTCGAGAGATCCTATGACAGATTTCGCTGCCCGGCGCCGCACTATGGTTGATACGCAAATCCGACCTTCGGATGTTACAAAGTTCCCGATCATTGAGGCGATGCTGAATGTCCCGCGCGAAAACTTCGTACCTGACGCACAGCGTGAGGCGGCCTATGCCGACACTGTGATCGATCTGGGCAACGGGCGCTGTATGCTCGAGCCGAGAACGCTCGCTAAAATGCTGGATGCGCTCAACATTTCAAACGACGAGATGATTCTCGATATCGCTCCGGCGACAGGGTATTCCACTGCGGTTGCCGCGCGTATGGCCCAGTTGGTTGTTGGTGTGGAAAGCGACGACTCGCTGGCGTCCGAGGCGCAAAGCCTGTTGGCTGAGGCGGATGTGGACAACGCCATCATCCACGTCGGTCCTTTGGACCAGGGTGCGGCTGAACACGGTCCTTACGATGCGATCATGGTGCAGGGCGGTGTTGAACGGGTTCCCGATGCTCTGTTGGATCAGCTCAAGGAACATGGCCGGATCGCCTGCCTGTTTGTTGAAGGAAATCTTGGGACCGTGCGGATCGGTCGAAAGACCGGAGGCCGGGTCAGCTGGCGGGATGCCTTCAACGCCAGTGCACCGATACTAGAGAGCTTTTCGGCGGAGTGTGCATTTTCGCTATAGTTCGCCGATAGATTCTGCTGGCGCCTTGATTAGTTGAAAAGAAGACCGCAAACTGCCTTCAGGGCAGTGTAATTTCGTTTGAGAGGATTTCGGTATGCGTGGTTCAGCGACAGGCAAGCTGGTCAAGGCATTCGCAGTGACCGCAGGGCTTGCCATCAGCGTTATGCCAGGGCGTCCGGCGTGGGCTGACAACATAACAGACGCCTTCATCGGCGCATACAACACAAGCGGCTTGCTGGAGCAGAACCGGGCGCTTCTGCGCGCGGCAGATGAAGACGTGGCGATCGCGCTTGCCGCATTGCGGCCGATCATCAACTGGACCGTGCAGGTCAGCCAGGACTATACCCGGTCTCGGACCAACAATGTGGTCACGACGACCGAGCCATCCAGATTTTTTGCCGGGCTGGGGCTGACCCAGCTTCTGTATGATGGTGGTGCCTCGGTTCTGGGCAAGCAATCGGCGCAGGAAACGGTTCTGTCGACACGGCAAACCCTGATCGATATTGAACAACAGGTGCTTATCCGCGCTGTGAATGCTTACCTGGGCGTGCTGCTTCAGGAAGAAACAGTCGCAATTCGCCAGAACAACGTGGATGTTTCGGCGGAAGAACTTCGCGCATCGAATGACCGCTTCGAAGTCGGCGAAGTGACGCGCACGGACGTTGCGCTTTCCGAGGCGCAGTTGGCAAGCTCGCAGGCGGATCTTGCGGTTGCACGCGGTGAATTGAGCATTGCGCAGGCTGAATATGTCAACGCGGTCGGCAAGGCGCCAGGGCGGACGGCTGGTCAACCAAGCCTGCCCAATCTGCCGCGGAGCGAGGCAGAGGCGATCAGCCTCGCGCAACGCAACCACCCGGCGATTCTGGCGGCGCAGCATCAGGTCCGGGCCTTTGATCTGATTGTCCAGCAACAGCGGGCCAACCTTGGGCCGAATGTCAGCCTGAACGCGGATGCGGGCGTGCGGGAGAGCTATGACAACAACGACTATGTGAATGACGCAACCGTTTCGCTGGACTTTACACAGCCGATTTATGCCGGCGGCCGGTTGGCCGCGAATGTGCGGCGTGCCATGGCAAACCGGGATGCGTCTCGTGCGAACCTTCTGAACGTGCAAAAGAACATCATACAGGGCGTCACGGACCGGTATGCGGCGTTTCAGGCGGCCAGCGCCAGCCTCAGGGCTTCGACGGAACGGGTTCGCGCATCGCGGGTCGCGTTTGATGGCATCAGGGAAGAAGCGACCTTGGGTGCCCGGACCACCTTGGATGTTCTGAATGCTCAGCAGGATTTGCTGGACGCGCAACTGGCCGAAGTGGCGTCACGAACGGAACGATCCCGCGCAGCGTTTCAGCTGTTGCAGGCGCAGGGCCTTTTGACGGCGGAACGTCTGGGCCTGGCGGTTCAGATCTATGACCCGACTTTGTATTACAACCTGGTCAAGAAAGCCCCCGCGCGTGTCAGCAAACAAAGCAAGGATCTGGATCGAGTCCTCAAAGCGTTGCGTCGGGACTAACCGGCAATACTATTTGTTGTAGGGCTCGGATTGTTTGGCTACACTCGATCCAACGATAGAGCGGTAGAGAACAATGTCTGATAATGTCGTGAAAGCAGGGATCGAAGACGTTCTGTCTTCGGTCAAACGTCTGGTCAGTGAAGACAGTCGCGGTAAATCCTCCTCGGATCAAAAGGGTGCAACGCGCAAGCCGGGGCGTTTGGTGCTGACGGACGCGCTGCGCATCAGCAAACCTGCTCAGCCCGAGATCATGCCCGCCAAGCCGTCTCCTGATGTTGCCGACTCGGCCAAGCCGATGCTGCTGCGTGCCTGCGACATCGTCAGGGCAGGTGATCCTGCCAACACTGCGGATGACGCGACCGAGGGGCATTCCGCGGAAACCGGCTCAACCGATGATCCCGCGATCAGCCTGAGTGCCAAGATCGAAGCGCTGGAAGCGGCGATTGCGCAAACCGAGGATCAATGGGAGCCGGATGGCGACAGCGCAGACGCCTATTCCGGCACACCGACGCATTCCCTGCCGTGGAACGTCGAAGAGGAGTTTGCGGCCGCAAGGACCGTCGTTCTGACTGATCAGGAAGATACGGACGATCCTCAACCCGACTCCGCTTCGATACAAAACGCAGAGTTCATCCGGGCGGGACGACCGGCTGAATCCGATCGTGCCACTGAAGTCGTTGAAGACGTTTCGACAACGGATTTGGATGAAGAAACATTGCGTGAGCTGATCGCGGAAGTTGTCCGTCAGGAGTTGCAAGGCGCGATGGGCGAGCGGATCACGCGAAACGTGCGCAAAATGGTGCGGCGGGAAATCGCCCGCGCGCTCGCCGCGAAAGATCTGGGATAAGATTCAGCCACGCTGTGGTGGCTGCGCCAGGCTCAGCATCAGGTCAAGATTCATGTGGCGCTCCAGATGATCGGCCAGATCATCCAGCGCCTGCTCTACACCGTCTTCGTAGGCAATGTCCGACGTCACGCCCAGCGTTGACAAATAGCGGGCGCGAAATGCGTCTGACGAGAAAATGCCATGCAGATAACTGCCCTTGACCCGGCCGTTGCTGCTGGCGGCGCCTTCTGGTCTGCCTTCGATCTCAAGCCATGCGCGGGCGCGGTCCGGGCCGTCGGTATGGCCCATGTGGATTTCGTACCCGCTGACCGGTTCCCGGTCGGGCAGGGCATGGGCCGAACGCAGGATGACCTGTTTCTGGCCGCCCATGACGGTATCGACGTTCAACAATCCCAATCCATCAACCTTACCCGGTCGGCCATCCACGCCATCGGGATCGGAAATGGTTTTGCCCAGCATCTGATAGCCGCCGCACAATCCAAGGACATGGCCGCCCCGGCGAACATGGGCATAGAGGTCGATATCCCAGCCCTGTGCGCGGAAATAGCTCAGGTCTCCGATCGTGGATTTGCTTCCGGGCAGCAGAACAAGATCCGCATCGCCGGGCAGGGGACGTCCGCCTGGAATGACCTCGACGCTCACGCCGGGCTCAGCAGACAACGGATCGAGATCGTCGAAATTGGCCATACGCTCCAGTTGGGGCACAACGACCTTGCACGCGCCGCCTGTATGGGAGCGGATGTCCATCATGTCTTCGGCCGGCAGTTTCCAGGCGTCGTGAAACCATGGCACGACCCCAAGGCAGGGCCAGCCAGTTCGGGTCGAGATATCATCACGGCCTTCGTCGAACAGGGACACGTCGCCCTTGAAACGGTTGATGGCAAAACCCCTGATCTGCGCCACGTCGCCTTCGTCCAGCACGGCCTGAGTGCCAACGACCTGCGCAATCACCCCGCCACGATGAATGTCCCCGACCAGTACAACAGGTATGTCCGCTGCACGGGCAAATCCCATATTGGCGATGTCACCTTTGCGCAGGTTGGTCTCAGCCGGGCTGCCAGCGCCCTCGATCAGAACCAGATCAGCGTCGGCGCAGAGCCTGTCAAAACTTTCCAACGCTGCGCCCAGCAGCTTGGATTTGTCCCTGCGATAGTCACCGGCCTTCATCGTGCCAGCGCGCTGCCCCTGAACGATGATCTGCGCGCCGGTATCGGTTTCAGGTTTCAGCAGAATAGGGTTCATGTCCGTGTGGGGTGCCCGCTTTGCCGCACGGGCCTGAAGGGCCTGTGCGCGGCCAATTTCGCCGCCGTTTTCGGTGACGGCAGCATTGTTCGACATGTTTTGCGGTTTGAACGGCGCGACCCGAAGCCCCCGACGCGTGTAGGCGCGCGCCAGCCCGGCCACCAGAACCGATTTTCCGACATTGCTGCCGGTGCCTTGAATCATGATGGCGCGAACCATGTTTTGTCTCCTATAAGTCTGGGCGCAGATGATCTGATTTGAGCCGAAAGGGAAAGCCCCGGATGAATACGCCAGCGCATCTTTTGATCGGGGCTGCCGTGTTTGCCCGGCCGCCGCAAGGACGTATCCTCTGGGCTGCGCTCCTGGGAGCTTTATTGCCGGATCTGTCCCTATACGTGATGGCGGGCGTGTCCCTGTTTGTTCTGGGCGTTCCCGAACAGGTGGTCTTCGGGCAGCTTTACTATTCCCCGGCTTGGCAGACCGTATTCGCCATAGACAATTCCTTTATCCTCTGGGGGCTGGCATTCCTGCTGGCACTCTGGAGAGGTTGGCATGTTCTGGCTGTCGGCGCAGCGGCGGGTCTGTTGCATCTTGCGACAGATTTCCTGCTTCATGCGGGCGACGGACGGCCACAGTTCTGGCCCGTCAGCGACTGGGTGTTTCACAGCCCTGTCAGCTATTGGGACAGCGATCATCATGCCTTGTGGGTGGCGCCGGTTTCAGCCTTTGTCTGTCTGGCCGCATATGCTTTGCTGTGGCAGCGTGGATTGCCGGTTTGGGGCAAAGCCCTGTTCGCAACCATGCTGGCGGCTGAATTCTGGGTGGTGCGGCAATGGTTGTTGTTCTTTTGAGCCATTGGCTTCATGCCTGACGATCAGGCATAGAAAAACGCGCTCTGATAGGCAGAGCGCGTTTGTTCAATCCAAATCCGCCCTGATTCAGGCAGCTTCGGCTTGCTGTGCAGCGTTGCGGCGTTCGCTTTCTTCACGCGACAGGGCAACCGAGGTGCGGACACCGCGTCCAACGAATTCCATCAATCCGCTGACAACCCGCTCGTTCGGGTCAATTCCTGCGCAGGACAGCACTTCGCGCCCATCGCGCGAACGCGCCCAGCGGGCGATTTGTTCGGGGCCGTTGCCGTATTTCTTGTCATCGGCGATAGCATCATCAAGCGCAGCCAGGACAACGGCCGCGAAAAGTTTGCGCGCACGATTGCCTTGCTCATTGTTAAAGGCAGTGCCGTCAACGAAATCTCTCATCTCGTCTTCCTTGTTGTTCTTGCTCTTGCATTTTCGGCGTGAGGGTCCTTATGACCTATTAGGTGCGATTCGGATACAGCTAAAATGCATAGTTGCGTTGCGTCACTTGCATGGCTTGCTGCAAGTGCAGCACTAGGTGTCGTTGTCTTGTCAGGTGTGATCCCGCCAGATATAGGGACCGCAACTGATGCATCAACCGTTTGTGAAGGATTTATGTAATGCCCAAGATAAATGGGAACGAAATTCGCCCCGGCAATGTGCTTGAGCATAACGGTGGCCTGTGGGCAGCGGTCAAGGTTGACCACGTAAAGCCGGGCAAAGGCGGGGCTTTTGCACAGGTGGAACTGCGCAACCTGCGCAATGGCTCGAAGCTGAACGAACGCTTCCGCTCGGCGGACAAGGTTGAACGCGTGCGTCTGGAACAAAAGGATCAGCAATTCCTGTACGAATCCGACGGGATGCTGGTGTTCATGGATTCTGAAACCTACGAACAGATTGAATTGCCAGCAGAATTGCTGGGTGACCGTCGTCCGTTTCTGCAAGATGGCATGACCATTGTTGTCGAATTCTACGAAAGCGAGGCGCTGAACGCGACGCTGCCGCAGAAAGTGACCTGCAAGATCGTCGAGACCGAACCGGTGGTGAAAGGTCAGACCGCGGCGAATTCGTTCAAGCCCGCGCTGCTGGACAATGGCGTGAAAGTCATGGTTCCCCCCTTCATCGGCCAGGACGAAATGATCGTCGTGAACACTGAAACTATGGAATATTCCGAACGCGCGTGACGTTTCGTCACGTTACGCATCAGACCGCGCAGGCACCCGCCGCGCGGTCTTTTCTTATGCGTTGGGTCGATGGCGATAGCGGGTTGGATCCGGGCCGAACAATTCCAGCATCAGTTCGTACTTGATACGATTGGCACTGACCTGACGATAGAATGCGATCAGAAAGGCAGTGGGCCCCTGAATGCGGCTGAGCCCACTGGTGGCGGCAACCACGGTGCCGACATCCGTTTTCCCTTGCAGGACCAGATATCCCCCCAGCATCAGGATGCCGACGGTGCCGGCCCCGTTGATAACGCTCAGCAGGAACTTTGCCGACAGCTTCCACAGGAACATCCGCCGACGCGTGTCGTAAATGTCATCGAACATGGTGTTGATGTCCCGCTCGACGGCTTCGATATCCTCGGTCGTAAGCCGGTCCGTGGCACTGCGCAGAATGCGAACGCGTTCCGCCACGAACGCGTTCACTTTGCGCTGCGAGGCCAGTACGATGATGATCTGCGGAACGATCATTGAAAGCGCAATCAGCCCCAGACCTGGTTGCGTGGATGAGATATAGCCGATGACGCTGATCAGCGTTCCGATCTGAACGACCGGATCCGAGAAAGCGCCGCCCGCAAATTTCCCCAATTCTTCAGCCTCAGCCGAGATGGCTGTGGTCATGGTGCCCTTGCGAAGGTCTTCGCCGGTTTCCTTCAGGTCGGTCGAGCGCCAAAGCAAGCGCTGGCGGATCAGGCGTATCATATCTTCACCCAAGGTTCCGGCGCGAAACCCCAGCACCCATTTCAGTGCCAGGCTCAGCAGGATGACCGCCATCATGCCAATGCCCAACTGGATCAGTTTCTCGATCCCGACATCATCGGAGGTCAGGTGGTTGATGATGTCGCGCTGAAACTCCAGCGGCACGGCGGCAAGGCCTGCAATGGCGATGGACAGCAGGATGAGTATGATTTGCCGCCCGGCACTGGCGCGCCAGATCGCGGAGTAAAGTCGAAACATGCGGGTATCCGGTTTGCCCTGTTTGCCTGCACTGTGGCAGTGCAGGACAACGGGTTCAAACTTTACGATGCAAGCTGCTGTGCCGGACGTGCCGTTTAGGCAACAAGGTTGGTTTAGTCCTCTAGGCGAACGGTGGCATCACCGGCCTGCATCTCTCCGCTTGCGCGATCAAATCGCAGGTACGCAATCCCGTGCCCGCCTGACTGTGTGTACAAAGTCCCGACAGGTTTGCCATTTGCCGTGATTTCGGTCCCTGCCGGAGTAGAGCCCCGAACGGCGACACGTCGCAGACCTTTGCGCAATTCGGTTTTGTGCTTCATACGCGCAGTCACTTCCTGTCCGACGTAGCAGCCCTTTTTGAAATCCACGCCATTAAGTGCTTCGAACCCGGATTCCAGGATATAACTGTCCGGGGTCAGCTCAATGCCTGACTCGGGAATGCAGTGCCGGACGCGCAGCGCATCCCAGTTGGTTCCGTCATCGCCCTCGGGTTCTGTGGAATAGGTGCGCCAGCCCATGTCCGGATGGCGGGGATCGGGCAGGGCGGTTTCCGGCGCAGCCTTGGTGCCGCGTTGCAGGTTCAGATAGGTTCCCTCGATCGTCACATCCGCACGCAGCTTGTACATCGTCAGACGTTTGACCAGATCATCCGCAAGGTGTTCGGCCACATCCAGAAGAACGCCATCGCCATCTCGTTTCAGGAAGAAATCCGCCAGGTACTTGCCCTGCGGTGTAAGCAGAGCGGCGTAGACCAGCCCGTTGTCCAACCCTTTAATGTCGTTTGTAATCAGATCCTGCAAAAAGCTTTCGGTATCCGAGCCGGACAGGCGCAGTATGCGGCGGGTGGGCATGGCTTGGTCCTCGTCATTTCCTCAGGCCTCGTGATATAGGAAGTTCCGATGCCAAGACCAGAGGTTATCAGACGTGCCCGCACCCATTTCCGTTGTGATTCCGACCTTTGATGCCGCTGACGTCTTGCCGGCCTGCCTCGAGGCCCTGATGGAAGGGCTGCATGGCGGATTGATCCGAGAGTTGATCGTCAGCGACGCATGCTCAACCGATCACACGCTGGATATAGCGGAAGAGGCCGGCGCGAAGGTTGTGACCGGCCCGCCCTCCCGAGGTGGTCAGCTGCGCCGGGGCTGCGCGCAGGCCAAAGGGGATTGGTTGCTGATCCTTCATGCGGACACTGTGCTGCAACAGGGATGGAGCGAGACCGTGAGCGCCCACCTGCCTTCGGGCAAACCGGCTGCTTTTCGGCTGGCGTTCCGCGCGCGCGGGATCGCGCCGGCCTGGGTGGCTGGCTGGGCCAATCTGCGCAGCAGGCTGCTGGGACTGCCTTACGGAGATCAGGGATTGCTGGTTCCGCGTCACGCGTATCAATCGGCAGGCGGGTTTCCGGACCAGCCGTTGATGGAAGATGTGGCTTTGGTGCGCGCGTTGCCAAAGATAACGGTGCTGAATACTCGCGCCTTTACGAGTGCGGAGCGGTATGAGCGGGCGGGGTGGATTCGGCGCGGTGCTCGGAACCTGTGGACTCTTCTTCGTTACTTTCTGGGGGCTGATCCGCAGGTTCTGGCGCAGGCTTATCGACGTTGAACGTGGTGCGCAGCTCGACCACGGATTTGCCAAGCCGAAACGGTGCCGCAAAACTGACAAGGCATAGGGCCACGATTTGCAGGACAAGAATATGAGCATTGTCCTGTAGGTATTCCCATTCTTCTTTCAGCTTCCCGACCTGCGCGATCAGGTCGTCGTAGCTCTGCGCAAGTATCAGATAGTCGCCCGCAATCGCGGGAACCTTGCGACGCATGTTGTCAATGGCGGTCTGTGTGCTTTCGTCCAGTGAAGTGAAGACAAGGAACTGGTCGATGTCAAAAGCATCGGCCTTGGCGGCCATGTCACGTATGTCGTCCATTTCATCCTTGGACTGACCCCCAACCAGGAAGTGAAGCCCCTGTAAGGGCGCCACTTCGTTCGTAACCGCAATAAACAGGGGCAGTTCCGAGTTGCTGGCGGTCGAAGCTGAAAGGAATTCAACCTTTTCGCATAAAACGGCGGTGTCGGGATCATAGGCCGGATCACAGAACCGCAGGCGAAACCGGGCCGCATCCCTGTCAAATGCCAGCGTTGCGGCATAGGCCACGTCGATCTGTCGGTCCAGACGCGAGCTGTCCGACGAATAAAGTCCGGCCAAGACAGCGACCAACGCCCCGATGCCACCCAGCACAACCCATACCAGATCAGCCAACTTCCACGCCCGGTGCCCTGCCGGTTTGCGAAACAGAAAGGCAGTGCCGATTGAGCCGATGACAAAGAACAGGATCAGCAGGGGCAATTGATTGTCGGTCACAAAACTCATGGGTCCGATCTTAGGACCTGTGACCCGTCCTGCAACAGGGATCACGGGCAGTTGTAACGTCTTTCCATATCCCCATACTGGAAACAGCGCAGGGGGGACTTCGATGACCAAGGAAATCGTTCTTATCCACGGAGCATTTGCCGGACCTTGGTGCATGCAGGATTACGCGGCCTTTTTGCGGGACCGAGGTTGGACAGTTCACCTTCCTGCCTTGCGTTACCATGACGGTGATCCGAAAGCGGACCCCGACCCGGGTCTGACCGATACCAGTGTCATGGACTACACCAATGACATCGCCGGTTTTGTTCAGGGGCTGGACCGCAAACCTGTCATTTTGGGGCATGCCATTGCCGGGGTGGTGGCACAGCAAGTGGCGTCTCGTGGTTTGGCCAGTGCCATCGTTCTGATCAATCCCAATGCGCCCTGGGGCACCTTGCCCGAAACCGATGACGAACGGGCTGTACCGCGCACCTTGATGGAAGGCGGCCCGTTCTGGAAGCAGCCGATGCGGGTCGGGTTCGATTTGATGGCCCCGTTTGCTCTGAACAAGATGGATGAGGCGCAGCAACACGCTGTATTCGACCGATTGGGCGCGGAAAGCGGGCGCGTGATGTTTGAAATGTTCTTTTGGATGTTCGATGACCATCACGCAATCAAGGTTGATTTCGACAAGGTTGACTGCCCGGTTCTGGTGGTCTCGGGTGCCGAAGACAGGGCTGTCAACCCCGATACCTGCCGCGCACTGGCAACGCGCTATGGGAATCGCGGAACCTTTTTGCTGGTCGAAGAACATGCGCATTTTCTGTTCATGGAACCGGGTTGGGAAGGGCCGGCCTCGAAAATCGAGACCTGGCTGACAACCCAGGTGACCTGAAACGGGCTTGACAACAATCCACCCTTTGCAGACATGGCGCCGAGTGAATGGGGCAGTTGACCCTTTTGGCGCGAAACTTATGCGGGAAAGGTCCGGACATGACCCTGTTCGTTGTCCTTGTTATTCTTTCGGCTGCTTTGCTGCACGCGGTGTGGAATGCAATCGTGAAGACAGCGGCGGATCGAACCACCATGCTGGGTTTGGTCGCTTTGGGTCAAGTGCTGCCTGCGGCAGTCATGGTGATGGTGCTGCCGCTGCCGAACCCAGAGAGCTTTATCTACATCCTGCTCTCGACCATTGTGCATTTCGGCTATTACTTCATGCTGGGTAAAGCCTATCAGCATGGTGATCTGAGTGTGGTCTACCCCATTGCCCGTGGAATTGTCCCGGCGCTGGTTTCGCTTTGGGCAATGTTCCTGGTCGGAGAAGTGCTGCCATTTCAGGCCTGGACCGGTATCGCCCTGATTGCCGCGGGCATCCAGCTGAGCAATTGGAAAGCTCTGCGCTCGGGCGTTGGGCGCAGCGCACTGAT
The DNA here is from genome assembly GCF_056538725.1 of Ruegeria sp. BF10. NCBI lineage: Bacteria > Pseudomonadati > Pseudomonadota > Alphaproteobacteria > Rhodobacterales > Roseobacteraceae > Ruegeria > Ruegeria sp. BF10. The sequence continues at coordinate 1,874,424 of NZ_JBQFTR010000001.1, read as the reverse complement.
GTTTGCGCTGGGCACCGGGTTCTGCATTTCGATCTATTCGGTCGTTGACGGGATCGGCGTTCGGCTGTCGGGCAACACGCTCAGCTATTGGGCGTGGGGGGCGTTTCTGCACCTGTTCATTGCCGGGTTTGTCGGGGTTCGGAAACGTGCGACCCTCAAAGACCTGCCAGCCAAAGTTTGGATGATCGGTATTCTTGGAGGGCTGGTATCGATGACGGCTTATGGTCTGGTGCTGTACGCCAAGAATTTCGCACCGCTGGGCGCGGTTTCGGCGCTGCGGGAAACTTCGGTCATCTTTGCCGCACTGATCGGGTTCGTATTCCTCAAGGAAGGCAACTGGGCGCGACGGTTGGGTGCCGCGGTGCTCATGGCCGTGGGCGTCGCCCTGATCGGATTGGCTGTCTGATCCGGCTGAAAAGCCTTGGGCGACAGTGATGTCTCTGGCTTAGCGGCCGACCTGAAACGTGCTTTGTGGCTTCCAGTGCATGGTGCCCTTGTCGCTGCTCACGCATCGCAGCAAGCGTTCCTCGCGCGTGTTGATCGTTTCTGTGACGGTGTTGTCGCCAAAGATCACGATGAAGGAGTCCGGGGAATAAGCCAGCCCCTTGTAATAGCAAAACCGTGTTTCCGCCCCGTCCGGGATCGGAGATGCCAGGCTGAGCGTCTGTTGCGCCGGGGCCTGGGTTGCCAGCATGGCAAAGGCCAGCCCAATAGTCAGTGTTTTCATGTCGTCCTCTCGTCCTGCAAATCTGTTGTCGATCAAAAAGGGTTTGGACGCCCGGACCTCAATCATGGTTTTTTGTTTCAGCAAGTTTGAACGGGATCAACGGGTTAGGCAACGAAAATCCTACAAGCACAGTGACAACCTCAGGGGCCGGTTTTTTCGAACGCTCATTTCTGTGGTAACATGGCCGCATTGTTTCAGGAGAATTGAGAGATGTTCAGACCCTCTGTGGAAGCGATTATGGATGTCATGTCCCAAAAGGATTACGTGGTTTTCGACACCCCAACTGTCGATTGGAACCTGAACATAGTGGGCATTCGCGCCCACCCGGTTTCACCCAAGAAATTCGATGATGTCATGACGGTGTTCCACCGGTTTCTTGGCGTTTGGGATATTGCCTATTACCCGATGACGGCCGATCCCAGCGATCACTACCTGAAGAACCCGATAAACCCGGATGGGACGGCCATTCTGGCGCCGGGGCAATATCGGTCCTGCTACAAGATCGATATTCATAAACGAGGGCGGCCCGGAGGCCACAAGGCGCTGTGTCAAAGGCTGGGAAACGTTACCGTGTTTCGGGACAACAACAGGGATGGAAACCTGAACCTTGTTAATCCTCAAAGTGGGATGTTCGGCATAAATCTGCACAAGGGGCCAAACAACGGTGACGATGACACTGCGAATTCGATCTATTCCGCCGGGTGTCAGGTATTCGCGGATCAGCGTCACTTTGCCGAGTTTCTGCTGAAATGCGAAGCCGGGCGCGACGCGTTTGGCAACAAGTTCACCTATACGCTGCTGGATCAGGCAGATTTCGAATAAGGCGATGCTTTGCGAAGGTTCCGCAAGCGCCGGGGCAGGTCAGGGGCTTTGGTCTTGCCCGGACCCCAAACCGGGCCTTGGCCCTAGGTCTCGACTTCGGCCTGAAGGTCTCGGAAATACCGGATGGTTGCGTGCAGCCCTTCTTTCAGTTGCACTTTGGGTTCCCAGCCCAGCAGGGTCCGCGCCAGAGTGATATCGGGCTGGCGCTGTTTCGGGTCATCCTCTGGCAATTCCTTGAAACTGACAGGGGTCTCGGCCCCCACAATGGCCTGCACTTCGTGGGCCAGTTCGTTCATCGAGAATTCGTTGGGATTGCCCAGATTGACCGGGCCAGTGACGTCCGGGCCGGTCTCCATCAGACGGATGAATCCTTCGATCAGATCATCCACGTAACAGAATGACCGGGTTTGCGTACCGTCGCCAAAAATCGTGATCGGCTCGCCGGTCAGGGCCTGCATGATGAAGTTCGACACGACGCGCCCATCGGCGGGGTGCATTCTGGGCCCGTAGGTGTTGAAAATGCGGGCCACTTTGATCTCAAGCCCCATCTGCCGGTGGTAATCGAAGAACAAGGTCTCGGCGCAGCGCTTGCCTTCGTCATAGCACGAGCGCGGGCCAACCGGGTTGACGTTGCCCCAATAATCTTCGGTCTGGGGATGGATGGTCGGATCGCCATAGACCTCGGAGGTCGAGGCCTGAAATATCTTGCATTTCAAGCGTTTCGCCAGACCCAACATGTTAATCGCACCATGCACGCTGGTCTTGGTCGTCTGCACCGGATCGTGCTGGTAATGCACGGGCGAGGCCGGACAGGCGAGGTTATAGATCTCGTCCACTTCCACGAAAAGCGGGAAGGTCACATCGTGGCGCATGAACTCGAAACGCGGGTTGTTGTGCAGATGGTCGATATTGCGCTTGGTGCCGGTGAACAGGTTGTCGACGCACAGAACCTCGTGCCCCTGATCCAGAAGCCGGTCGCACAGATGCGAGCCCAAAAACCCGGCCCCACCGGTTACGAGAACACGTTTTCGACTGTCATAAAGGCGGGCCATTGCAAATCCTTAATCGTTAAATCCGAGTCTGCTGGCCATAAACAAGCCGGTTATTGATCCGATTTGCAAACTAAAGTGGCTTGTTTTGCAGTATCCTGTGGTTTCTTGAGGCACCTGTTGTTTCGCTGCGCCAATCAAATAGCCAAAAGCTGATGCGAGGGTTTATGAAAGCGGTCAACACGCGCATGGGCGCGAGGGTAGTGAGACCATACAGAACTGTAGGTTGAGGCCGCAGTCAGATTAAATGCAGTGGTTCTCTCAGATTTGGGTACAAGCACTAAGATTTACGGTCTCGACATGAATTTTGACATGCGCTTTAAGGTGAAAATTGCTGGGGTTGGCAACTTCAGAGTTCATCGTAAAAACGAAGTATCAGAGTAGGCGAGCACATAAATCTAAATGAGCGACAGAAAGCTTCTTCCAGAGGGAACGCAGGTCTTAGCTGACAGTGTTTCTTTACACGCACGAGCGGCAAACAGAGTCTTTTTCTTGATGGTTTCGCTCACCATTTTGGTTTCCTTTGGGCACGTGGATAAGGAAGTAATCTCCTTATTTGGTTTAAAAGTTCAAGAGCCGCTTGTTCGAAAGTACGTCGTGTTCATAGTGATGATCGTCAACGTTAATTATGCCATGAACAGAGTTCTTATGATCGATGCTGCTGATGCATATTTTGCATTCATTCGTGCGAACAGTCCTTCGGAAGTACTGTTCAGGCATCCTTCAAACAACAAATCATTTACCCGAGCTGACGTGATGCACCGATTGCATGCGTCTTCGATTGATCGAGTTTACCCTGTTTTTTCCGTTCTTTCGTCCAAGCATAAGAACATGATGACTGCTATCCTTAGGCCGGCAATAGAAATAGTATTAGTATCAGTTCCTTATGTCGCTTTGTTGCAACTTGTTCAGATTGAGCTGTTCGGATCTAATATCTACACACTAGTCTTCGCGCTTGTTTTTACTGCGACGGTAGTTGCTTCGATAATGATGTTGCTCCGTGGTCTGGGTTGGACGTTGGAAGCACGTGATCGCCCAAATACATAGATCGGTTTTTCGTCACTATACGATCTTGACAATCCTCAAACATCCAGCTCCTCCACAAACCGCGCGTTCTCTTGAATGTATTGGAACCGCAGTTCGGGTTTTTTGCCCATCAGGCGCTCGACCAGATCGCCGGTCTCGCCGGGTTCGTCCTCGTCAATGGTGACGCGGATCAATTTCCGGGACGCGGGGTCCATCGTGGTCTCTTTCAGGTCCTTGGCGTCCATCTCGCCCAGACCTTTGAAACGCGACACGTCGATCTTGCCCTTGCCGCCCAGACCTTTTTTCAGCCATTCGTCCCGCTCGGCCTCGTCCAGACAATAGACGCGTTTGGCACCCTGCGTCAGGCGGTACAAAGGCGGGCAGGCCAGGTACAGGTGACCCGCGTCAATCATCGGGCGCATCTGGGTGAAGAAGAATGTCATCAGCAAGGACGCGATATGCGCGCCGTCCACGTCGGCGTCGGTCATGATGATGACCTTGTCATAGCGCAGGTCGTCGAGGTTGAACTTGCTGCCCAGCCCAACGCCCAGCGCCTGCGTCAGGTCGTTGATCTCGGCATTGGTGCCCAGTTTCGAACTGGCTGCGCCCAGCACGTTGAGGATCTTGCCGCGCAAGGGCAGCAGGGCCTGCGTTTTGCGGTCGCGCCCCATTTTGGCCGAGCCGCCCGCCGAGTCGCCCTCGACGATGAATAGTTCGGTGCCTTCGCGTGTTGAACTGGAACAGTCCACCAGCTTGCCGGGCAGGCGCAGTTTCTTGGTGGCCGATTTGCGCTGGGTTTCCTTTTCCTGACGGCGGCGCAGGCGTTCTTCGGCCCGCAGGATCAGGAAGTCGAGGATCGCGCCGGCGGATTTCGTGTCGGCGGCCAGCCAGTTGTCGAAATGGTCGCGGACCGCGTTTTCCACCAGCCGTTGCGCTTCGACCGTGGCAAGGCGGTCTTTGGTCTGGCCCACGAATTCGGGTTCGCGGATGAAGCATGACACCAGCGCGCAGCCCCCGGTGATCAGGTCGTCGCGGGTGATCTGCGCGGCCTTCTTGTTGTTGATCAACTCGCCATAAGCCTTGATCCCCTTGAGGATCGCGGCCCAGAACCCGGCCACATGGGTGCCCCCTTCGGGCGTCGGAACGGTGTTGCAGTAGGACTGGATGAAGCCGTCGCGCGAGGGCGTCCAGTTGATCGCCCATTCCACCTTGCCTGGGGTTCCGAATTTCTCCTGAAAGTCCACGGTGCCGGCAAAGGGCTGCTCGGCATAGGTCGACGATCCGTTCATCGTTTCTTTCAGGTAGTCCGACAGGCCTCCGGGGAAGTGGAAGGTGGCCTCGGTGGGGGTTTCGCCGTCGTCGATGGCGGATTTCCAGCGGATTTCCACGCCCGAGAACAGGTAGGCCTTGGAGCGGATCGACTTGAACAGGCGCGCGGGTTTGAACCGGTGGTGTCCGAATATCTGGTCGTCAGCGTGGAAGGTGACTGTGGTGCCGCGCCGGTTGGGGGCGGCGCCGACCTTTTCGACAGGTCCCAGCGGGACACCGCGCGAGAAACGTTGTTCGTACAGTTGCTTGTCGCGGGCGACCTGAACGACCATCGAATCCGACAGCGCGTTCACCACCGAGGCGCCCACGCCGTGCAACCCGCCCGAGGTCTGATACGCTTTGCCCGAGAACTTGCCGCCCGCATGCAGGGTGCACAGGATCACCTCGAGCGCGGATTTGTCAGGAAACTTGGGGTGCGGATCGATCGGAATGCCGCGCCCATTGTCGCGCACGGTCAGGGCGTAATCGGCGTGCAGTTCCACCTCGATCCGGTTGGCGTGGCCGGCCACGGCCTCGTCCATCGAGTTGTCGAGGATCTCGGCCACCATATGGTGCAAAGCGCGCTCATCCGTGCCGCCGATATACATGCCGGGTCGCTTGCGGACCGGTTCCAAACCTTCGAGCACCTCGATCGAGGAGGCGTCATAAGTTGTGGTCGCTTCTGGCGTCAACAGATCGTCGGGCATGGGTGCTGCTCTTGTTTTTGAGTTTCCCCCATTATGGCAGGTGATGTGGTCCGGGGGAAGAGGGGCGCGAGGTGTTGTGGGTGGTTTAAAGGCGCGGGGCCGCGGTTTGCTTGCACAATTTGGCGGACGTCACGATCGGCGGTCTTGCTTGAAACCACCACCCCCGGCCATGGCGCGGGAAGGTTCTGTACTGCTGTTATCGCTAGATGGTCGGGGCCTGTATTCCCTTCGCATTTTTCACGGCAAACCCGTCCGATACAACCAGCGACACGTCAAATACCGTTATGCGATCGGATGCAAGTCAGCCTTGCGACGCCTCGGGCTCATTGACGGAATCGCATTAAAAATATATCGTGAAGGCAGACTCCCAAATTATCTTTCTATTGGTTCCAAGCGTTCAAGAGTTACGTTTATTCGTAATTGGAAGGCTGCTATGGCTACGTTTCAGGACGTTCAGGCAGCAGTGCATGATATTGCTGCCCGTTTGAATGTCACCCCAGAGCTTGCTCGTGCTGCGCTGATTAACCCCGTGTTGGCGCTTGAGGAACTTGGGTTCGATCTGGATCTTTCAGGTCGGCTCGAGCTGGAGGACAGGGCGCGGTTTTCCAAGAAACAGATCGTCGAACGCAAAAGCTTGCGGAAAAAGATTTTCGCCGCGTCCGGGCATGAATTTGACCCCGGGCAGGAACAGGATCTGGCTGTGGTGCTTTTCGACGAGTTGAAGCTGGTCGATGATGCTTCAAAACGCCCTGACCTGTCTCCGTTGTCCTTGCCGACGCGAAAAGTGCGTTCTTCCACCTCCAAAGTGAAGGTGGCCAAGGTCAAGGCATCGGAAATCGCGCGCCGGTTTCCCGGGAAAGCCAAGGGCAAATCCGTCGCCGGGCTCGATCCAAGTCTGATCGAGCCCGCGAAGATTCCCGACCCGCTGGAAGCACTGGGCAAGGCGCACAAAATCATCGCTCCGTTGCTTGCCTACCGGCAACTTGATGCGTCGACACCGCGTTTTGCGACCGAGGCGCTGTATCGTGCCGTGCGAACCGGGAAACGCAGGCTGGTCAATATCACGCCCCGCGCCGTTGTTACCGGCACTGCTTGAAGACACCCGGGCGCGATTCCCTCGCGCCGTCAGACCGAGGACGTCAGGATGGCAAATACAAGAGGATATGAAGTTGTCGTCGAAGCCTCGGAAGAGGTCCTGCGAAAGGTCATTCGGGGGGCGTGGAAGTCCGCGGAATGCGACGATGATCCCGGCGATGAAGGCCGCATTCCCGAATTCATGGATGTTGCCGCAGGTGAAACCTTTGGCGGTTTCGTCGTAGCTGACGGTTCGGTTCAGATTCCCGAAGACCAGTTGGACGCCAGCCTGCGCCCGGACATCACCGGTGCCGAAATTCAACTTGGTGTCCTGATCCAGATCGAAATCGAAAATCCCCCGGTTCCTTCCGCGCAAATGCTGACGATGACGGCCGATCTTGCTGCGGCTGCGCCGATCGGTCTGATCCCCGGGCGGCAGGATGTGGGATGGCTGTTGGACGGTCTGCCTCGCAGCCAGGTGTCCGCAACGCTGACCAGCGGCGATCCGATTGCGTCCAACATCGAATTGTTCGCAAGTGAATTCGTGGACAAAGCCTATGAGAACGGTGGCCCCGGCGGACCGATTGACCCGGCCTTCCCATCCATTCCCCATGTCATCGATGAGACCGCGCTGCCATTTGCCTTGGGAGCGTTGACGACGGATGTCCATGCGGAAATCTTCAACGACGACTCGGTTGCGGCGCACGATATTGAAACCACCGTGTCCGGCGGTGACATAACCATTTCGCTGCCGGTCTATCTGCGGATGTTCAACATTGTTGTCGGTCCGGCCGTACAGCTCTTTTTCAATCCGCAGGATCCCATGGGGATCGAAACGCGGATCAACATCACGGCACCTTTCAGCCGGGTCGGTTCAGAGTTCCGCACGGATTTGAATGCGGCCATCGTCACCGTGGACGCGATCAATCCGGCCGGTCCGGAATATGGGCCAGAGGGTGACAACTATATCGATAACCGCGATCAGCTTGCGGCAATCCCGTTGGTCGCGATTGACCTCGACGCCCAGATTTCCAGCGAACTGGTGTCGCGCGGGCAGGAACTGGCCAGTGGCCTGGGCGAGATTTCCATTGCTGCCCCGACCGTGGCCGAGATCGAAGAATTCATCGGCGACTTCTTTCACCGGGATCTGGAAGCACGCGACTTCGTTTACATCTGGGGACCGGAGGCAACGGACGAAGAGTTTGAAGTCGACAGTATCACCGTCGGAGTGACAAACGAGTTTCTGGCCATCGCCTTGAACGATGATGGTGGCGGTGACGTGGGCGGGCTTGCCAATTTCATTCCGGCCGACAGGGATTTTGCAATTGCCATCAGCGCGGCCCAGGTCGAAGCATCGATTGAAACGGCGCGCATCGAAGCCGAGTTGTCGGATGATGACCTTCCGAAGACGTTTACACCTGACGGGCGCGAAGTCCGGCTGACCGATCTGGACGTGAGCCTCAGGGCGGGGGCGATCAGAATATCGGGCAAAGTGACGGTCGTGGATGCGATCCTGGGCAGCATTGATGTGGATGCCGACTTTTTCAACGACGTCGGTTTGCGCTGGCAGCCGAACGGTTCGCTGGGCCCAGACGGCGGGCAGCAAATGGATCACTTTGAAATCGACAGCGATGTCGATCCCGAAGAATCCGTGCTGCTTTGGGTGCTGACGGCAATCGCCGCGATACTGTCGTTCGGCGCTTTCGGAATTCTGGGCGCACTGGTCGTTGTGATCGTGGCCCTTGTCGTCCGCGGTATTGCCGAAAGCATGGGCAGCGAAATCCTGTCAGATGAAGTTACGAATACGGTTACGGGCATCACCGGCTGGCCGGAAAACCTTGCCAGGATCGGGCGGGTCGAAGCGGTATTCTCGGACCCGATCGTGATTGATACCGACGGTCTTGAAATCGCCGGAGATTTCACTGTCATAAGCAGTTGCGAAGCAACGGATGTCGTCCCGGCGGATTCGGGTGGGGCACGGTCGGGTGCGGCCGCATCGGCCATGTCGCTTGCGGCTGTGAATGAACATCCTGACGCGGGGTACGAATGGTTGCCGGGTGACGGGACACCGGCCGCGGTCTTGCCCTCGATTCAGCATGTCTATGCGGCAAGTGGCGTCTATACCGCAAAACATGCGCTGACGATCAACCAGCCGGGCGGCGCGCGCAGTCGCAGTTTCTCGCTTGTTACCGTCGAAAACGTGCCGCCGACAGTGGATGCCGGACCGGATCTGACGGTGCAGGAGGGCGAAGAGGTCACTCTGGTCGCACGGTTCCGAGACGTCGAATACCCCGACACCCACGAATCCATGTGGTATTTTGGTGATCACCACGCGCCCAAACCCGGCGTGATTTCTGAAACCAATGGTCCTCCTGCGGCGACAGGCACGTCGACCGTGACCCATGCCTGGTGCGACAATGGCGAATACACGGTCACGGTGCGTATTCGCGACGTCAATGGGGGCGAAGCCATCGACACCCTGCGTGTCACCGTTACCAATGTTCCGCCCAAAGTCGAAGCTGGCCCGGATCTTTATGCGTATGTCTGCACACCGATCACGCTTGTCGCCGATTTCCGGGATCCCGGCTGGTGTGACACGCATACAGCCAAGTGGGATTTCGGCGATTGCAGCGAACCCCGCACCGCCCTGATCGAGGAGACGAACGAGCCACCGGCAGCCGAAGGCACGGCGACCGCCTCACATATCTATGAAAACTGTGGTGACTTCCGGGCCATCTGTACCGTCATGGATGACGATGGCGCCTTTGGTCAGGATGACCTGACCGTCCGGGTCGTGCATCTGCTGAATCCCGGTTTCGAAGATGGTTTCCGTTCGCTTCCGTCGGGCAATGTCGGTCGGTTCTGGACACCCTATGCATGGCTGACCGACTTGGCAGCCTTTCACGCCGGAAAGGGAAATCCCGTTCCGCAATTGGCCCCGATCCCCGCCGATGCCTTTGACTGCGAAGGTTGCATCGTCCGGACCGGCGACAGGTCCCAACGGGTCATCGCGCAGCGCGGCCTTCGTGTTGGCCTGTGGCAATCGCTCGGTTCGAACCCGGGATGGGACTATGAGTTCTCGTGTTGGTTCACAACAGAAGCCCGCAGTGCAGGCAGCTATGCTTTGGGGTTGGACCCGCGCGGTGGTGATGATCCGCGGGCACCCTGGGTGGAATGGTGGACTGGCGACCTTGACGGTGCCTGGCGCCAATTGCGGGGCCGCGTGACGGCGGAAGCCGAAGCCGTAACGGTATTTCTGGAATTCAGCGGAGATGATCCGCGCAACGATGTGCTTGGGTACATTGATGATTGTGCGTTCATCGCGATTCAACCGCATTGCCCTGACCAGCCGAAGCCCGATCCGGAAACTCCCCCGCGTGAACGTTGCATTGATTTTCGCGGCCAGAAACTGCCTTCCCGCCATCCGGTATTGAACGTTGGCGGAGTGCGGTTCCTGCCGACCAAAGGCAGCCTTCTTCAGATCATTGGCGGGTTCCAGCCGCAAGGCACACCCAAGCTGTTGCTTTCTATCGCCGGTGTTTTTGCCCATCTGCCGGTCGTCGCTGACTGGGCCCGCCTCAAGCTGAGCTTTGCTGGCGGAAAGCCCATAACGATCATCGCACTTGATGCGGCGGGCAATGTCCTGACGACCCAGACAGGAACGCAGCAGCAGGGGGTGCAGGTCATCGAGATTCAGGCAAGCGGCATGGTTACAATCGCCATGCGCGCGCAGGAAGCAGCGTTGATCGAACTGTGTTTCCGGCCGGAACACCCGCGCAGTGCGCCTTCGGCAGAGCCTGAACCGGGGCCAGGCATTGTCGTTAACCCGCGCTTCGATCGTGCCGTCGCCCCGGCTATGTTCAGCGTGGCGGCGATCGAGGAGGATGGCACCGTGACCGGAACCAACAGCAACCGTCCGTTTGGTTTGTCCGAGGCGGCGTGGGGCAAGCTGGACACGCAGCTGCAATCGGAATTGGCGAAGGCCGTAACAGACGGTGGTGATGGGCACTCGGTGCAGGTCATATTGCGCTTGGCGCCAGACACGGAAGGCAATGCGCCCTCTTTCCGGCGCGCCGAAACAAAGGCACGCGAAGATTACTTCCGCCGACGCACACGGCCCCTGGTCGGTACTCTGGAAAACCTGGGCGGTGCCGGGATTACCGAACTGTGGCTGATCGACAGTGTTGCCGTTGAACTTTCGCCCGGGGCCATCGCGACAATGGCCAACGATCCTTCCGTGGTGATGATCACCCACTCCACCGAGCGCCAGGCCATTCCTGAAAACCCCATAAGACCATGATCCAAAGGAGCACGAAATGACCGAGTTAAGCCGGGAACACGTTGATCGCTTCGAAAGAGCGGAACGTCGTGAAATCGAGAAGCTTCGTAGCGAGTTTGGCAGCGAGTCCATCTCTAAAATGGACAGCATTGTTCTGCGCGACCTCTTGGCCAACCGAAAAGAGGCGCGCCTGAACGCCCTGCTTGGCCAAACGGAAACAGCCCAGCTTCCCCGGCATCGTGTGCTGGTCTTGCTGCGAAGCGGCAGGACATCACCTGATCGCGCGCCCCGTGCGTTCGACCGGCGCCAGCGCCGCCGTTCGATCATGCAACATCGCCGCCATGGCGAAGACGTGGTGGGAAAGATTGCCAAGAGCTTTGGCGAGCGTGAAATCGAGGTCGAGCAGACCTTTTGGCTGAACCACAGCCTGGTGGTCTGGGCCGATGATCAGCGCCTGACAGATATTGCCGGGCGCGCCGATGTTCTGAAGGTGGCTCATTGCAAGAATCAAATCCTGATTGATCTGGATAACAGCCGTCCGCTTATCAATGCCGATGTCGTGGAAGCCAGCGGGATCAACGGAGGCGAAGTGGATGTTGCCGTTCTGGATACGGGGGTGGACCAGACGCATCCTGAACTTGCCGGGAATTTTGGCACGCAACAGGATTTTACCGGCGAGGGGCTGGGCGATCTGAATGGGCACGGTACGCATTGCGCGGGCGTTGTTGCCAGCAATGGCGCGATGTTCCGTGGTGTCGCCACGGGGGCGGTCATTCACGATTACAAGCTTTTGAACCAATTCGGCAGCGGCAACGCTCCCAACTGCGTTGCGGCAATTCAACAGGCCGTGGCGGACGGGATGGATGTTCTTTCCAATTCTTGGGGCTTTTCACACAGAAACGGCAATTGGGTCGATCCGGACGGGACATGCGTTTTATGTGTCGCCGCTGATGCGGCTTCGACCGCCGGGGTGACCTTCGTGGTGGCCGCGGGCAACGAGGGCAATGACAGTTGCGGCACCTATGACACGCGCATTCGCTGTCCGGGTATTGCGCAGAGCGTGATTACCGTCGGGGCAAGCGATGATAGTGACAACATGGCCGGCTTCTCCAGTCCCGGACCAACGCCGGATGGGCGCGACAAACCGGATGTCACCGCCCCCGGCGTGGATATCGTGGCATCGCGATCCGCGACCGGCAATGACATGAACGGCGGCGCGACGGTGATAGATCCGCTTCATCTCGAGGCCAGCGGCACCTCGATGGCTTGCCCCCATGTCGCCGGGGTCGCGGCGCTGATGTTGCAGCGAAACCCGACACTGCTGCCGGCTGACATCAAGGCAGTTCTCATGGCCACCGCCGTCGATATCGGCGCACCGACCACGCAGCAGGGTGCCGGGCGTGTGGATGCTCGGGCGGCGGTCGGCTCGGTCTGATTTGGATATTTTGGAACGGAGGATACGAACGTGGCAGACTATGAACAGCGGATGCAGCCGGAAGAGGGTGCAAAGGCAGTCGAAAAACTGGCCGAAGATGCTTTGGCGGGTTTCAAGGCGGACGCCAAGAAGGAATATGCTGAACTGGTCAAGCAGTACGAGGGCGCCAGTGCAACGGTTGGTGTTTTTGGTATGGGGTCGGTCGAAGTTTCGGTGATGAGCGGTGAAGTGCATATCAACCCGAACCAAAAACACAAAGGGAAGGGCCGGGGCGTCGGCGCGATCTCACCGGAAGCACTTGTAGCCATTTCCGAAGGCAGGATGACTGTGATCGACGCCTTCCACCGTGGAGAGATTGTTGTTCGCGCCGAGTCCGCAGCGTTGCACGAAGGCTATGACAGTTTCATCAGGAACTCCGAAGCGGCGCTCAGGTCGAAGCGTTTGCAGAAGACGCTGGCGCAGTTCCGCAAGATCGCGGATGTCTGACTGGTTGCAAGACGAACAGGTCCGGGCCACGATACCCCAGGTTGAAGCATCCATGTTGGATGCCGTCGCCTCGGACCAGCCGGGGTTCGAAGAGATTGCACACTGGCTTATCGGGGCCGGCGGAAAACGGTTGCGGCCAATTCTTCTGCTGCTTACAGCACGAAGCCTCACCGACACAGAAGGCCGCAAGCGCGCAATTCAGGCGGCGGCGGCTGTCGAAATGATCCATGTGGCGTCGCTCTATCATGACGATGTCATGGACCGGGCCGAACTTCGGCGTGGAGCGGAAAGCGTGAACCGTCGCTGGTCTTCGCCCATCGCCAGCTTCGCCGGAACATTCATTCTGGCCCGTGCAATAAACCTGTTGGATTCCGTCAGCCCCACAGCCTCCGAGCTGGCCGGCAAACACTGTGCCGCGCTGTGTCTTGGGCAGTTGCGCGAAGCAGAAAACGCCTACAACGCCGATTGGACCATTGAAGAGCATCTTGAAATGCTTGAGGGCAAGACGGCCGAACTGTTTGTCCTCGCCGCATCGCTGGGGGCGCTGTTGGCTGACGTAAGTGATCAGGATCGAGACGCGCTGATCACCTATTCAAAGTGCCTTGGCCTTGCGTTTCAGCTTCGCGACGATGTTCTGGACTACATTGCAAGCAGTGCGGAACTTGGGAAAGGGTCCGCCTCTGATCTGCGCGAAGGGGCGTATACGATGCCGGTGCTCCTGTGCCTGGGTCAGAACGGTCAGGCCGCCGATGAATTGCGGGCCAGGTTGAGGCTGGCCGACATGCAGGATGCGGATATTTCGCGTGCTGTAGAGATCATTCGCAATTCGGGCGCGGTCGAAGCTACGGAACAGTTGGCGCGGCACAAATCTGAAGCGGCCGTCAGGGTCATTGCCGGGCTTGACGATCATGTGCTGCGCGACTCGCTGGCAAACCTCGCCCGGCTTTCTGTCGAAAGGCGGGCCTGACATGGACGGCTACGGCCCTTTTGCCGACGATCTGCCGCTTGCGACGCCCAAGGAGGCCGCGGCCGAGACTTGGGACGCCATCATTGTCGGTGCGGGGCCCGGCGGCAGCGCTGCCGCCATCGAACTGGCACGCAGAGGTCGAAAGGTCATTCTGGTCGACCGTGAGGATTTCCCTCGGGACAAAAGCTGTGGAGACGGAATCACCCGGTCCGGCATCTCTCAGTTGAAACGCCTCGGCATTCTGTCCGCGCTAACCGATCAGCAGGAGGTCGAAGGTGTGCGCGTCCATATGCGCAACAGGGGCCACCGTGATTTTCGATACGAGGGCGAAGACGACTATGGGCTGGTTGTGCCCCGTTTGATACTGGATGACTGTCTTTTGCGTCAGGCCCGTGCGGAAGGTGCGGCTTTCATGCCGAAATGCCGCGCCGACGATCTGGTAACGGATGAAAGCGGGACTGTCACAGGCGTCAGCGCGCACATGCAGGATGGCACGACAGTGGTTCTGACCGGGTATACGGTCATCGCCGCAGACGGGGCCGCGTCTCGATTGGCGAAAGCGGCGGGATTGCGGGAAACACCCGAGCAAGGCTATGGCACGGCGCTTCGCGGTTATGTCGATGGCTGCGGTGATACTCCGCCACTGCTCGAAATAATGCTGCCGTTGACTGATGTTACGGACCGGTATTTGTTGCCGTCCTATGGCTGGGCGTTCCCAACGGGGAAGGGAACTGCAAATGTCGGTGTCGGACTGTTCTGTCGGGCGTTTGACACCAATGTCAGGTCACTTTTCGATCAATTTCTGGACGTGCTCCGCAAGGATTATCCAGAATATTCGGGCATTCAATTGTCCGGTATGACCTTGGGGGCACCGCTGAGGTTCGATTTCGCACCGGAACGTGCCGCCCATTCGGGTATGTTGCTGGTTGGGGACGCCGCCGGTCTTATCAGCCCGTTTACAGGCGAAGGAATCAGCTTTGCGCTGGAATCCGGTGCGCTTGCGGCGCAAACCACTGATCGGTGCCTCCGCACCGGGGCAGGCCCCTGGGTGGCAGCGGAAGACTATGCGCTTCTGCTGGGTGATCGCTTTGCCGGGTACTTCACGCTCGGGAACCGCGCAAGCCGCCGATACGAGTTCATCTGGCGCGTGTTGGACGATACGTTCGAAAGCGAAAAGCCGGTTCACAACATGCTGCGCCGCGCCGTTTTGGTGCCTGAAGGCACTGGCGGTGATGTGGAAAGCGCCATGTTGGATGACGTATCGCCCCTTGTGCGAGTGCCCGAGATGCCGCTTGGGGACGACCTGCGCGATGTGGGCGCACGCCTCAATCACATCGTGCGCACCGATTGGCCGTTTCTGACGCGCATGTCCTTCGCGGGCAAGCGGGCTGACATGGTTGCCTTTCGACCTTCGCTGTTGCTTTTGCTGACGTCCTATCTGGGTGATGTCGAGGCAAAAAGACGTCGTGCCGCGGCCACGGCGCTGGAACTCGCGTATTTGGGATTTCTTGCCCAAAGCGGCATTCGGGGGATCGAGGCTGCGGCAGCAACAGCCGACGCCAAGGCCAACTGGGGCGACAAGCTTGGGATACTGACAGGCGACTACTTGTTGGCGAAAGCACACGAAGTCGGCGCACGGGACTGCCCGGATCTGGTGCCATCAATTCTGAGCGCCATGGCCTCGGCATGTGAAGGCCGAGTGTCCGAGCTTCGGACCGCATGGCAACCGGATCTGGCGGTCGAAATGCGCATCGCGCAGATGCGGCAATGTATGGCTGCATTTTTTCGACTGCCTTGCGAACTCGGTGCGATGCTTGCCGAACAAAACGATCTGTCAGTCGCCCTTCGCGATTATGGCGAAAATCTTGGCCTGGCTTACCTGCTGACCGAGGATGAACTTGCCCTGGACCGCCCTGCGGGCAGCACACCTTTTGCGTCAGACCTTTCCAGCGGGCTATTCAGCGTGCCTGTTCTTGAGGCGGCCCAGCGGCAAACGGGGGGCGCGGCAGCCCGTGCTTTCCTCAGTCACTGCGACCCCGCGCGGTTTTTGGCAGAGCTTTCCCCGGCCACGCGCCATATCAAGAGGCAGCAATTGCCTGAAGAATACCGCGATCAGGCAATCGCAGCGCTCAGCCCCGTGCCACGGGGCGGCGTGGCAAAATCGCTTTCGGCGCTCGCAGGCTACGCGGTCAGCCGGCAGGTTCCGAAACGCCGCGTGCTGTAAAGGTGAGACGCAGGTTCCGAGGTGTCCCGTCTTGGTCCGAAGCGCGATCCAGTCCTTGTTGGGCACTTCATTCGGGGGGCGAGGTATCCGTCGATTGCACACACTTCAGAGGGGCAGTTCAGGTCCTGTTCTGATGCCGTTTGAATTCCGCCTGTGACGATTTCCAGCCGTGGTACAATTTGGTTCGATAGTGCCGACACAGCGCCTCAAGGATAACCGCCTCTTCTGCGGCAGTTCCCCAGTGAAGGATCCGGTTGATGGACATATGAGCGAGGCTTCCCAGAATGTCGGCCAAGCTGCTTCCCAACCGGCCATCCTGTTCTTCTCGTTGGAGACGTCCGAGATCCGGATGAAGCCTGGCCGCACGTGCGTTCCAGCGCGATGGCCGCGAATGAATGCCCTTGCCCACACCAAGTTCACTCAGAACAACGCACGCACTTTTCCATTCCTTTCCAGTGGCCCGCCGCGCAATCCGGCGCGACGCCGGGCCGCCGCCGTAGTATTGTGAACAGCGCTCGGAGATCGCCAGCCGAACACCTGTGGGCAGTTCCAAATCCTCAAACATGGCATCGATACTGGCGACTGACGCCATCCATCGCCGGGATCGGCTGATCTTCGGATCGTTAAGCACGTCAAGCGCAGCGATCGAGTCGGCGCCGAATATCCTCTCGCAGGCGCCGAGCCCCAGTTCGGGGCTCAGCACCACGCGGTTGAAGGCCTTTGCGTTTCTGACCAGCGCGTTCATCGCCGGTCTGGGTGGGGCGTTCTATGTCCATTACCTGGGCTCGCTTGCACCGCGGGCCCTGTTCGACATCAACTTTCTCTTCACCATCATAGTTGCGGCATTGCTGGGCGGAACATCGACCATCATCGGCCCCATGATCGGTGCGTTCTTCATGACGTTCCTTCTGGAATACCTGCGTCCCGTGCTTCCCGGGGCTGAACGGTATTTCGTCTACGGTGCTATCGCACTGCTTCTCTACATGTATCAGCCAAAGGGATTGGTTGAACTTGCTCAACGCGGCTTTCAACGGCTGCGGAAAGGGGGGCTGACATGACCGTTGCGCTGAAAGTGTCTGGTCTCGTCAAACGGTTCGGCGGGCTGGTGGCCACGAACGATCTGTCCTTTTCCCTGCAAGAAGGAGAGTCGCTGGGCCTGATCGGACCGAATGGCGCGGGAAAGACGACGGTTTTCAGCCAGATCATGGGTGAGCTGCGGCAGAACAGCGGTACGATCGAGCTGTTCGGGCAAGAAATCTCGGCGCTGTCGACGCCACAACGTATTCGGGCCGGGGTCAGTAGAACCTATCAGATACCTCGGCCGTTCGGCGACATGAGTGTTGCAGAAAACATCAGGGTGGGCCTGATGCCGGACGATATCTGGCGCATGATCGTTTCGCCGCCGGATACGGACAGGGAAAAGGAACTTGCGCTGAGTGTCGGGTTCACGGAAACGGATCTGAGCAGCTCACCCGCCGAATTGGCCATGGGTGATTTGCGCAAGCTCGAAATGGCCCGAACCATGGCCACGGCACCGCGTGTCATGTTGCTGGATGAGGTGTTTGCAGGTCTGACAGTAGGTGAAATCGCGCAGATTTCCGATCTCATACAATCCATGCGCAAGGACGGGATGACCTTTTTGATCGTCAGCCATGACTTGCCGGCGCTGGAACCGCTGATCGACCGCGCCATCGCCATCGAGCGGGGCACCATGATTGCCGAAGGCGCGTTCAGCGACGTGATGAACGACACGGCCGTTCAGGCCTCGTACTTGGGGAGCGTCTGATGTCCTATCTGGAAATTGAGAACCTGTCCGCGTTTTACGGCAAGGCGCAGGCGTTGACCGATATTTCGATCACGGTGCAGCCCGGCGAGATTGTCGCCGTGGTCGGCCCGAACGGCGCAGGTAAATCCACCCTGTTGGACAGCATCATGGGCCTTGTGAAAATCGAAGGGGACATCCGGTTGCGCGGGCACAGCCTTGCTGGTCGTGCCCCTTCGGAAATCGTGCGTCACGGGGTTGGCTATGCGCCCGAGCGGTTCAACCTGTTTCCCTATATGTCAGTGCGCGACAACCTGATGGTGGGCGCATTCACCGCACGAGACGACATCGAAAGCAACCTTGAGATGGTGCACAAGCTTTTCCCGCGACTGCAAGAACGGGAAGGACAGGAGACATCGACCCAATCCGGCGGGGAAAGGCAGATGGTGTCCTTTGGCCGGGCCTTGATGACCAGCCCGGAACTGCTGCTTGTCGATGAGCCCACAATTGGCCTGGCCCCGAAAATCTGTCACGAGATTGCCGAGGTCGTGCGTCAGCTGAACAAGGAATACGGGCTGACCGTTGTGATCACCGAACAGAATGCCAATTTTGCCCTGTCGCTTGCCAGCCGCATTTATGTGCTGGAGTCCGGGCGGATGCAGACGTCGGGCACGGCTGACGAATTGCGGAATGACAAACGCTTGCTCGAGGCCTATTTCGGCGGCCATTGAGCGGCGTGGTTGGCAAGCCGGGCAGGTGCTGTCCGGCCATTCGATGGCGGGTGATTTCAGTTTCAGCCAAGCGCGTCCAGAACCTCGGCGCTCACTTCTATGCCATGGGCTTCGGCGGCTGCCCGTTTTTCAAGGCGACCGTCGCCCGGAACCCGGGCGGACCCGTTGCCGGAAATCTCGGCGCAGATGCGGGCGACATATTCGTTGAAGGCCGCGTTGCCGAACCGGCTGGGATCAATTGCAATCAGGGTCGCTCCTCCTTTGATGTTCAGGGCGCCGAAGGACTCGCGTTCTTCGTTGTCCACGGACAGGGTTCCACCGGCCAGTGCTGCGCCCAACACCTCAACCATGAAGGCGATCGCGGCCCCCTTATGCTCTCCGAATGGCAATAGGCTGCGGGTTTCGAGGATGGCATTCGGGTCTGTTGAGGGTTCGCCCCGGGGATCAAGACCGGCAGGGCGGGGCAGGTCGTGCCCCTCGGCAGCGGCCATGCGGATATCCATAAGGGCCACCATGGACGAGGCCTGATCCCAGACCACGGGCGCGTCGCCGTCACGCGGGCAGGCAAAAGACATCGGGTTGGTGCCAAAAACCGGGCGAACCCCACCTTGCGGAACCACCATGGACAATGAGTTGATCACGGCAAAGGCCACCAATCCGGCTTCGGCCAAGGGTTCGGTGTCAAACCGCAAGGCACCCAGATGGTGGCAGTTTGCACAGGTGAACGCGGCAATGCCGTTTTCCCGTGCCATCGCGATCAGATCCTCGCGGGTTTCTGCCGCTGCAACCTGATAATACCCGTTGTCGGCGTCACAGCGCAAAACGCCCGGGGCAACCTTTTCGGTCTTGGGCTTCGCGTGCCCGTTGGCATAGCCGGACGTGAAGCTTTGGACATAGACCGGCAACATGCGCAACCCGTGACTGCGCGGGCCGTCCCGTTCAGACCGGGTGACGATATCGGCAAGTACATCACTGCTGCGCGAGTCCGCTCCGGCAGAAACAAGAACCGATTTGGCCAAGTCCCGAACTTCGGCAAGAGAAAGCGTTTTTGTCGGTTGTTCGGTCATCCGTTCGAGTCCAGTCTTTCTGTTTTCGCACTCAAGCGCGCGGGCGTGTGTTTGCGGGATCGACAGCACATGTGTCGATGACCACGGCGTCGCGCATCTCATTGTGGACCAGCACCTGCATTTTCGTTCCGGGCGCCATCATGTTCTGTGGCACTAGTGCCATCGCAATGTCGTGGTTGCAATAATAAGAGAACCCGCCCGAGGTGACACGGCCGATCAGCTTGCCCCGAGCGTAGACACCCTCGTCAAACATCACCGATGTTTCGCCAAAGGGCAGTTTCAGCGTGACCAGCCGCCGGTACGTGCCTTCCTTTTTCTGTTTCAAAAGAGCGGCCTTGCCTGTGAAGTCGCGACCTTCGGTTACCACGAACCGATCAAGGCCGGCCTCGTATGGGGTCATGCCCTTGCAAATCTCGCGATTGATGGCACGATATGATTTTTCAAGGCGCATGGATTCCAGTGCCTCAAGCCCGAAAGGTTTTACACCGGCCTTCAACAGCAGGTCGACAAGATGGCGGTTGTAACCGACCGGGTGATGAAGTTCCCACCCCAGCTCGCCGGTATAGGACACTCGAAGCAGATGAACGCCCTTGGCGTACCCCACTTCACCCATTTGCGCAGAAAGCCAGGGGAAGGTTCCGTTCGACAGATCATTGTCGGTCAGCGGTTGCAGGATCTCTCGTGCCATGGGGCCTGCCAGAGCGATCACGCCCAGTTGTTCTGAAACATCTTCAAGAATGACAGAGCTGTCATCGGGCAGCAAACGTTGCAGTTGATCCCAGTTGTAGGCGCACCAGTTCGGGGTGGAGACCAGGTAAAAATCATTCTCGGCGTAGCGGGCGACCGTGTATTCCGCATCCATGCCGCCCTTTTGGTTCAACAAAAGCGACAGGGTCATTCGCCCCACTTTGGGCAGCCTGTTCGCCATAACGCCATCCAGCCATTTGGCAGCCCCCGGTCCGCGCACGGTGAACTTGGTCATCGGCGACATCTCGATGAACCCGGCCACGTCACGGGTGGTGCGCACCTCTTCCTGAACGCGTTCCATGTGGTTGGTGCGTCGGAAGGAATGTTCCGGAACAGCTTCCTTGCGCGATTTGGCGAACCAGCGCGGAAACTCATATCCGTTGAAGCTGGTCCAGACGGCGCCATGCGCGCTCAGCAGATCGTAGGACCCCATCGTTTTCATCGGGCGCGCGCCGGGAAAATCTTCTCCGGGGATGTGCGCGTTCATGTGGGTGCCCCACGTTTCGCACACCTTGTCCATGGTCCACCGCTTGGACGCGTAATCCGAAAAACGGCGGGGGTCGAGTTCGGACATGTCCATGCCCGGATCCCCATCGACAATCCAGCGGGCCAGACGTTCACCAACGGTTCCACCCCACAATATGCCGCCGGGCATGCCTTCGGCCAGCCACAGGTTTTCATGCCCCGGTGCGGGTCCCGCAAGCGGCAACTCGTCCGGTGTCATCTGGAACGGACCTCGGGTGTTGGCCTTGATACCCACCTCACCAAGTGTTGGAACCCGCTCGATGGCACGCTCCCACTGCGTTTGGACCGCGTCGAAATCTTCGGGCAAGAGGTCGGCGCCAAAGTCAGGCGGCACGTGATCTTCGGCGAATAGCTTGAGGTCTTTGGTGAACTCATAAGGGCCGAACTGAATGCCGCCCACATCTTCGCGCAGATAGGCGCCGTAATCTTCATCCCGCAGGATCGGGAACTCGGGCAACCCTTGTGCACGGCGTTCTTTCAGCAGCGGAACGGTGTCCGTTGTCCAGTATTGGTGAACGATTGGAATGCAAGGCAGATCCAGGCCAACACGGCGCGCGTTTTCGCGGGCATAGTTTCCGGTCGCGAAGACAAGATGTTCGCAAGTGATCTCACCCTGATTGGTTGTCACCTTCCAATGACCGTTTTCCAGTTTTTCATAAGCCAGCGCTTCGGTGTTCTGAAACACTTTGGCGCCTTTCTCGCGCGCCAGCCTGGCCATTGCCATGGTGATGTCGGCCGGGTTCACATAGCCGTCCTCGGTATGCAGGATGCCACCGCGAATATGTTCCGATTGGTTGAGCAGAGGGTGCAGTTCGGCGATTTCCTCTGGTGTCAGCAGTTTGCAGGGTACACCGGCAGCTTCGGCAATCGAGACATAGGACAGGAACTCGTCCCAGCGTTCCTGCGTATTGGCGACGCGCAACTGACCCACCTGGCGCAGCCCGACCGAAGCGCCGATCTTCTTTTCGACTTCGGAATAGATGCGGATGGTCTCCATCGTCATCTTCGAAACGTTGTGGGACCGCACAAAGGTGACCAGCAGACCTGCCGCATGCCAGGTGGAACCGGAGGTCAACGTGGTTCTCTCAAGCATGACCGCATCGGTGCAGCCGTGCTGCGTCAATCCATAAAGAACCGAAGCCCCGACGCATCCGCCGCCAACGACAACAACTCTGGCATGTGACTGCATTCGCTGAATTCCTTCTTGCGACTGATTTCGTTTTCAGACGGACCGTCAGCATGAAATCAGTAAACCCAGAACTGCTTGAACTGTTCACGTGAAGTCAGCGTCAGACAATTCGAAAAATTTTCGGGCCCAGCTTAGTTGAATTAAACCTTGGTCGTGAGTGCTGATGATTCCACGCGTTCTGTGAGGGTTTTCATAAAATTAAGTGCCATCTCTTGCTTGGCCTTGTTATGTTAGCGCAAACTGTGCTGATAAGGTCTGACATGGGTTCAAAGTGCTTGGTGGCACCATCAGCCTGTGCTGCATTTAGGGGGAAAACGCGTGTATCTCGGTCTGGATTTGGGGACGTCAGGTCTTCGGGGAATTGTGGTCAGCGAAGAGGGTAACGTCGTTGCCGAAGCCGAAGCAGGTGTCGTGACATCTACGCCGCGCCCCGGTTGGTCAGAACAAGATCCGTCCGATTGGGTAGAAGCCTGTCAAAACGTCGTTGCCCAATTGCGTGCGTTGAACGGTGCCGCATTTTCCGCGGTGCGCGGCGTCGGTCTAAGCGGCCACATGCACGGTGCCACGTTGCTGGATCGGGATGGCAATGTGCTGAGGCCCTGTATCCTTTGGAACGACACGAGATCAGCACAGGAAGCTGCGGAGCTGGATGGTCTGCCATCGATGCGCGCGATCACCGGGAACATCGTTTTTCCGGGTTTCACGGCACCCAAGCTGGAATGGGTGCGCGGGCATGAGCCTGACATGTTTGCGAAGACATCCAAGGTGTTGCTTCCGAAAGATTATCTGCGTTTCTGGCTCACCGGTTCCTATGTCAGCGACATGTCCGACAGCGCCGGTACGGCGTGGCTGGACGTCGGAAAACGTGAATGGTCAGACACTGCGCTGGATCAAAGCCATATGCGCCGGGATCAAATGCCAGAGCTGGTTGAAGGCAGTTCGGCAGGC
Source organism: Ruegeria sp. BF10 (assembly GCF_056538725.1). Taxonomy (NCBI): domain Bacteria; kingdom Pseudomonadati; phylum Pseudomonadota; class Alphaproteobacteria; order Rhodobacterales; family Roseobacteraceae; genus Ruegeria; species Ruegeria sp. BF10. The sequence continues at coordinate 1,851,351 of NZ_JBQFTR010000001.1, read as the reverse complement.
GGAGAACTGCGATCAGAGATCCTTCGGCAATGGGGCCTGACCGGGCCGGTCGTGGTTGCCGGCGGGGCCGGTGACAACGCAGCAGCGGCCTGTGGCATCGGAAGCATCGGTGAGGGCAGCGGATTTCTTTCATTGGGCACGTCGGGTGTGTTGCTTGTCGCAAAGGAAAGCTATGCGCCCGCGCCGGAAACAGCCGTTCATTGTTTTTGCCATGCGGTGCCGGATCGCTGGATTCAAATGGGTGTGATCCTGTCGGCCACCAACAGTCTCAACTGGCTGTCCCGTCACCTCGGTCAACCCGTCGGCACGCTGGCATCGACCCTGCCGGATTCGGTGAAGGGGCCGTCAAAGATCACCTTCCTTCCGTACCTGTCCGGTGAACGGACGCCTCATAACGACAGCGCCATACGCGGAGCATTTCTGGGCCTGGATATTGCATCGGAACCCGCTGATCTGACCCAGTCCGTGATGGAAGGAGTTTCCTTTGCGATGCGCGATTGTCTGGAAGCATTAAAGAGTACGGGCACCAAGCCCGAAAGTCTGCTGGTCGTCGGTGGCGGGGCGCGGTCGCGATTTTGGCTGGAGACATTGGCCACAGTTCTGAACACACCGCTTGCTCTGCCCAAGGGAAGTGAGTTCGGTGCCGCCATCGGCGCGGCCCGTCTTGCTGCCTGTGCTGTGCAGGGCGCCGACCCCGGGGATGTCATGCTTTCCCCGGAAATTGCTGAGCGTGTCGAACCTCGGGTCGAGCTGTCCAGCGCATATGAGGCGGAATACCAGCGGTATCGCGAGTACTATGCTGCTTTGTCCCCTCTGGCCGCGCGCTGATGGCTGATCCCAAATCCATGCCTGTCGAGCAGGTCCTTCTGGAAGACGGCAACATGTCCGTTTCCCTGTTGAATTATGGCGCAATCACGCAAGGATGGTGGCTTGGCAAAACGCCTTTGATATTGGGCTACGATAATCCGCAGGATTACCTGTCGGACCCGTTTTACCTTGGCGCGATAGTTGGGCGAGTGGCCAACCGCATCGGCGGGGCGCAGTTTGCATTGCAAGGGCGCGTTCATCACCTGACAGCAAACGAAGGGCCGACCACGCTGCATGGTGGTCCGGGCGGGCTGTCGCGCAAACACTGGGAAATCGTGAAAACCACTCTGAATCAGGCGGTTCTGTCTTTGACTTCGCCTGACGGTGAAGGTGGTTTTCCCGGAGAAGTCGAATTCGAGGTGCATGTCAAACTGACCTATCCGTGCCTGACTTACACGATCACGGCGCGACCGGATCGCCCCACGCCGATCAGCATCGCACAGCACACTTATTACTCTCTGGGCTGTCCAGGGGATATCCTGGGCTGTCGGCTCAGGCTAAGATCGAACCGGGTGCTGGAGTTGGACGCGCGTTCCGTTCCTTCCGGAGATATCTCCGCTGCCGGCGAAAATGTGCCAAATTTCGCGTTGTCCCGCACCGTCGGGGCAGAGGGGCGCGAGCTGGACCATTATTTTGTATTTGAGGAAAGTGGAACCCATGACCATCCGGTCGCAGAGGTCAGGGCATCTTCGGGATTGAGGATGAATGTGTATTCAGATCAACCCGGGGCGCAGGTCTATACCGGGGTATATCTGTCAGGCCGATTTAGCCCGGGTGCGGGGCTGTGTATTGAACCGTCAGGATATCCAAACGCCGTGAATATCCCTGCGTTCCCATCCGTCATCTATACGCCGGACAACCCGTATCGACAAACACTGACACTTGAGATTTCCGAGGGACGATCATGAGATTTCAGATCGCAGCAACTGCAGTGGGCATCTGGATATCTCTTTCAGTTGCCCAGGCGCAAGACCTTGGTTCGCGCCCTGAATTCATCGAACCTGACCTTTCCAGCGTAGAGTTGGGGCAACTGCTGTTTTATGATCCGATCCTGTCGGGGAATAGGAACATCAGTTGCGCAACCTGTCATCATCCGAAACTGGGAACATCCGACGGTCTTTCGCTGGGTATCGGCGAAGGTGGGGTCGGGCTGGGTGGTCAGCGTAAGCTCACTCAAGACAACAGGCCCGAGCAGCGTATTCCTCGAAACTCACCCGCGATGTGGAACCTCGGGGCGCTGGAATTCACGACGTTTTTCCATGACGGCCGCCTCGAGACGGATACGTCACAACCCAATGGCATCAGAACCCCGTTGGGGACGCATATGAGGCCGGGGTTCAAATCGGCTTTGGCGGCGCAGGCGATGTTCCCGGTGCTGTCACCTGACGAAATGGCGGGGCACTATTCTGAAAACGAAGTCAGCAAGGCCGTGCGTCTCGGCTTGCTGACCCAAGAGGGTGGCGCCTGGGATCTGATTGCCGCGCGTGTGGTGGCGATACCAGAGTATCAAAGGCGATTTGATGACATTGCGCCCGGAGAAGACATCACCTTTACCGCAATCGCCAATGTCATTGCCGATTTCATCGCGTTTGAATGGCGGGCTGACAACAGCCTCTTTGACCGAGCGATGCGAGGCGAAGACGCGCTGCACGATCAGGCGCAACTGGGGATGGAGCTGTTCTACGGAAAGGCTGGATGCAGCACCTGCCATTCCGGCTGGTTCCAGACCGATCACGGATTCCATTCCATCGCCATGCCTCAGATCGGTCCCGGAAAAACAGCCCGTTTCGAAAAACATGTGCGGGATGACGGGCGACTGCGCGTCACCGGTGACAAGGATGATGCGTTCGCATTTCGCACGCCTTCATTGCGCAACGTGACCCTGACGGCGCCATATGGCCACAGCGGTGCCTACACACGGCTTGAGGATGTCGTGCGCCATCATCTGGATCCGGTTTCCGCATTGCGGAACTACGCCATCGAAATGGCTGATCTGCCAGAGTTTGACGGGGCAGAGGATCAAAAGGCTTTGCTGGACCCCCGGCATGTCGAAGCCATAGCAGCGTCAAACGATCTGGCGCCCATCAATCTGAGTGAGGGCGAGGTTGACGCCATCCTGAGTTTTCTGGGCACGCTGGAAGATCCGTCAGTGCGGCTGGGTGTTCCTCAATCGGTTCCCAGCGGATTGCCCGTCGATCAGTGATCAACGGCTGAGGTGGATCACCTGATTGGCATCTACCTTCTGCCAATCTCCATGTTCTCCATCAGGCCAGATCACCCGTACTTCTGCGGTTTCGAAGTCTCCTAGCCCAAAGTGGTGGAACCCGGCAATTCCGCTGGCGTGCCCCCCGCCAATGGTCACTTCACGGGTTTGAATGCCCTCGGTCGTCCTGACTTCGATAAAACTGCCGACTGCCTGTCTGTTGGGATGGCTCTGGCCGAGATCAATCATGAGCCAGTTGCCGGTCGTCGGTTCATTCTGAAAAACCTCAAGGTCCGAGCCACGATTGACCACCACCAAATCCAACCATCCATCCCCGTTGAAATCCGCCAGGGCCCCGCCGCGGGATTTTGCCATGGACGCGACACCGGCTTGTGACGCTGTTTCGACAAACTGACCGTCGGCGGTCTGCATCAACAGGTTGTTGGGGTCGTCCTGCGCCGCGTCGGGCATCTGCTCAACATTGCCTTTGGCGACAAAAATGTCGTCCAGCCCGTCATTGTTGACGTCCCCGAACTGAGCATGCCAACCGGTCGAGGGGCGGCCGTCTCCTCCTGCATGCGGCCTGTGTGCGGTAGTGCCTCGGTCATAGGTTGCATCCCGCCATGTCGGCCCATCCGTTGCGGGATCGAAAACCTGGAATTTTTGGTCCCCCATGGACGTCAGATAAACATCGGGAAACCCATCACCGGTCAAATCCCGCGAGGCAATCCCCATGCCCCAGATCGAGTAGGGCAGCCATCCATCGTCCTCGCTGTACAGGCGCGGGGGGTCTTCCATGGCCCACAGTTGCTCTTGTCCGCCACGCACATAGTAGTGGCGGTCATTGCTGACGCGCAGATCCGCGCGACCCGTGCGGGCCCAGTCGGAAAACAGGATGGATAAGGAACAATGACCGGGTTCCAAACGGATAGGATCGCCATATTCGCTCCCTTCCGGGCGGTACAGAAGCGTCGGCCCGCAAGCCTCGAAAGGTCCATCCGGATTGCTTCGGTCGACATAGGTTCCAAAGGCCAGCGTTGGCAGGGTTTGCCCGCTTTCCCAAGTGGCGGAAAAGCCGGTGGTCCAATGGTCCTGAGATTGAAAACTCAGTGCCGTGAAAGGCTCGAACGCGCAGTTCGGTTTGCCGCCCAGCAACAGGTCTTTGCCTACGCGCAAAACCGCAAGGTCCAGGATCCCATCGCCATCAATGTCCACCGGGTATGCGCCGGTCACACCGGTCAAGGATAAGGGGCCGGGCGTATCCGGAAGAAAACTGACCTTTGTGTCGGATGTGTTGATGAACAATTGCGCTGGGTTTGATCCGCCTGCCACGAACAATTCAGGGCGGTCGTCATCATTGCAGTCGAAGACCGCGCCCCCCCCGCCGACGAAATGTTCCCAGCCGCCATCGTAAACATGGCTGGGGGTTTCCACCTTTTGAAAGCTTGGAGGAACGGTTTCCGCAGCAGCAGCGGAAGCCACCGCAAGCAAGACTGTCATCTTAATTCGCATGAGCCGCCAGTTCCCTGACCTTCAGGATAGAGACCTGTTCAATTCCATAAGCCGCTGCCCCCTTTGCCCACATTGAATCACCCCAGTGGTTGACCTTGATTTCGGGCAAAGGCGCGTCGACGCTGACGACACCGTTTTGGACACGTGCCATCACCTCGTCTGAATGCAGGTAGTCAAAGCGGCCTCTGGCGCCGGACAGGATAATGCACTCGGGGTCGAACAGATTGATCAGGTTCGAAACCCCCATGCCGAACATTTGGCCAGCGCGGGCCAGAACGGAAATGGATCGGGCGTCGCCGGCTTTTGCTGCTGCGAGTATATCGACAAGAGTGCGGGGGTCCGTCGCTTCACTGGCGATCGTCGCTTCGCGGATCAGGGCGTATTCGCCCACATAGGCCTCGAGGCATCCGCGCTGCCCGCACTGGCACAACGCACCGTCCAACTGAACTTTGAGGTGCCCGAATTCTGCTCCGCATCCGCGTTCGCCGCGATAGAGCTTGCCGTCAAGAACAATGCCCAGGCCGATGCCGTGCTCGATCGTAACAACCAAGAAGTTCTTCAGCCCCTTTCCCAATCCGAAAAGCTGTTCCGCTTTTGCGACCAGATTGGCGTCGTTTTCGATGAAGGCAGGGCAGGGGAGCACCTTGGACAACAGCGGGCTCAAATCCACATTTCGTTCCGTCAGGGAAGATGACCAATGCACGAAGTTCTGATTTGCATCAATAAGGCCGGCGATGCCGATGCAGACACCGGACAAATCGGCAAGGGATCGGTTTGCCGAGGCGCAGGCCTGATCAAGCACGGCGCGGATCTTCGCGGCAAACGCATCCGGGGCCATGCGGGCTTGGTCCAGCGGATGCGTGTACGAAGTGATTTCGGTTCCTTCGAAGTCCACGAGAATGACTGAAACCTGCTGGCGGGCGACTTTCACGCCTGCGATCAGATGTGACGCGCCATTCAGTTTCAGCTGTACCCGCGGCCTGCCGCGGCGCGCTGATTTGGAAGGTGTTTCGCTTTCTATTTCCTCAATCAGACCAGCGGACAGCAGATCGGCAGTGGCGGACGTGATGGTCGCTGGGCTGGTCTCCAACGCGCTGGCGATGTCGATTCGTGAAATGGCTCCCCTGGCCCGGATTTTTTCCAGAACGCGCAGGCGAGTGATGTTCCTTTGGTCCGTGGCATTTGAAGAAGCTTTGCTTTTCAGCATCTTGCCCTCGCGAATCTAATCTCTGTTTCAACCTAGGTGGTTTTTTCTGTTACCGATAGCATAAATATTTTACCGACTGAAATAAATATGCTACTCAGAATTGTCGGGGCCACGAATCATGAAGCGATGGCTCATTGAAACCGGGAGGAAATCATGAAACGAATTCTCAGCGCCTCTGCTGTGGCGGTCCTGATGGGGACAGTTGCATTCGCAGAGCCCACGGTCGGTGTAAGCTGGTCGAATTTCCAGGAAGAGCGTTGGAAAACCGACGAAGCGGCGATCAAGGCTGCACTGGAAGCGGGCGGTGCGGAATACATCTCGTCTGATGCCCAATCTTCTTCCGCCAAGCAATTGTCGGATATTGAAAGTCTGATCGCCCAGGGCGTTGATGCGCTGATCATTCTGGCGCAGGATTCCCAGGCCATCGGCCCGGCAGTGCAGGCGGCAGCAGACGAAGGCATTCCGGTCATCGCGTATGACCGTCTGATCGAAGATGACCGTGCCTTCTATCTGACATTCGATAACGTTGAAGTTGGCCGGATGCAGGCGCGCGCGGTGTTCGAAGCGATGCCCAAAGGCAACTATGTGATGATCAAGGGCTCGCCCACGGATCCGAACGCGGATTTCCTGCGCGGCGGTCAGCAAGAGATCATTCAGGCCGCCGTTGACAGCGGCGATATTGTCATCGTGGGTGAAGCTTATACCGACGGCTGGCTGCCTGCGAACGCGCAGCGCAACATGGAACAGATCCTGACTGCGAACGAAAACAACGTTGATGCCGTCGTGGCCTCGAATGACGGTACTGCCGGCGGCGTTGTTGCAGCACTGACCGCGCAGGGCATGGAAGGCATTCCGGTCTCGGGTCAGGATGGCGATCACGCAGCGCTGAACCGGGTCGCCAAGGGCACGCAGACCGTTTCTGTCTGGAAAGATGCGCGTGAACTGGGCAAAGCTGCCGGTGAAATTGCAGTTGCGTTGAGCAACGGAACCAGCCCCGAGGACATTGAAGGTGCCATCAAATGGACTTCGCCCGGCGGAACCGAGATGAATTCGGTCTTCCTTGCGCCTGTACCGATCACCAAAGACAACCTGTCCGTTGTGGTCGATGCTGGCTGGATTCCGTTGGAAGACCTGTGTCAGGGCGTCGAAAACGGCCCTGCACCCTGTAACTAGTCCAAGTTCCAAACCATGATATCTCTGGCCCGCAAGGGTGGGCCAGAGATCATAGCTGAACATGAAAGATCGGATATGACCGAAACTTCGTCTCAGCCGGTACCCCAAAAAGCAAAGTCCAACCTGTTTCAGCAACTGGAACTGGATATGCGGCTATTGGGCATGATCGGCGCCTTCATCATCCTGTGCATCGGCTTCAACATCTTTACGGACGGCCGCTTTCTGACGCCCAGAAACCTGTTCAATCTGTCGATCCAGACCGTCTCGGTCGCCATCATGGCCTGTGGCATGGTGTTCATCATCGTCATGCGCCACATTGACCTATCAGTTGGGGCGCTTCTGGCGACCACATCTGCTGTGATGGCGATGACACAGACCGAGCTGTTGCCGAATGTTCTGGGCATGGGTTTGAACCACCCGGCGACCTGGGCGATCACGTTGGTGGTGGGCCTTGTGGTTGGCACATTGATCGGCGCGTTCCACGGTTGGATGGTGGGGTATCTGACCATTCCGGCTTTCATCGTAACGCTTGGCGGGTTTCTGGTCTGGCGCAACGTTGCCTGGTACATGACTGACGGCCAGACAATCGGCCCGCTGGACAGCACATTCCTGATGTTTGGCGGCACCAACGGAACCTTGGGAACAACCGTCAGCCTCCTGTTCGGCCTTGCCGCCACCGTTATCGCGATCTGGGCGTTGTGGAGCGGTCGCCGGTCCAAAGCGGCTCATGGGTTCCCTGTCAAGCCAGTCTGGGCCGAAGCGACACTTGCCGGGATCGTTGGCATTGCCATCATAGGCTATGTCTTTGTCGTCAACAGCTATGCCATCCCGACACGTCGGCTTGAACGCATGTTCGAAGCGCGCGGCGAGACCATGCCGGAAGGGCTGGTTGTGGGATACGGCATCCCGATTTCGGTCCTGATCCTGATCATTGTGGCGGTGACGCTGACCGTCGTGGCCCGCAAAACCCGCTTTGGACGCTATATCTTTGCAACTGGCGGCAACCCGGATGCAGCCGAATTGTCGGGCATCAACACCCGTTTGATGACCGTCAAGATCTTTGCCCTGATGGGGTTCCTGTGCGCGCTGTCGGCGGTCGTGGCCTCGGCCCGTCTGGCCAATCACTCGAACGATATCGGAACGCTGGATGAGCTGCGCGTGATTGCCGCCGCCGTGATCGGTGGAACGGCGCTGTCCGGCGGCATCGGCACGATCTACGGCGCAATCCTTGGCGCGCTGATCATGCAGGCGCTGCAATCGGGCATGGCCATGGTCGGCGTGGATGCGCCGTTTCAGAACATCGTCGTCGGCACCGTCCTGGTTCTGGCCGTCTATATCGACATCGTCTATCGCAAACGTCTGGGGGCGAAATGATGCAAGCACAAGAAACACAAAACCGGGCTTCGGGTCGCGGATCGGGCCAGCCTCCGCTGGTGGAAATGCGCGATATCTCGATTTCCTTCGGGGGCATCAAGGCGGTAGACCATGTGTCGGTTGATCTCTATCCGGGCGAGGTCGTGGGCCTTCTGGGGCACAACGGGGCCGGCAAATCCACCCTGATCAAGGTGCTTTCGGGTGCCTATCAGATGGACCACGGCGAAATCCTGATCGACGGCAACAAGGTCGAGATCAACAACCCCCGCGACGCGCGCGCCAACAATATCGAGACGATCTATCAGACGCTGGCGCTGGCGGATAACCTGGATGCCAGTTCGAACCTGTTTCTGGGCCGCGAAATGGTCACGCCCTATGGTTTGGTCAACGACGCCGCGATGGAGGCGGAATGCCGCAAGATCATGGCACAGCTGAACCCGAACTTTCAGAAGTTCAACGATCCGGTCTCGGCCCTTTCGGGTGGTCAGCGTCAATCGGTGGCCATCGCGCGTGCGGTGTACTTCAACGCCCGTATCCTGATCATGGACGAGCCAACGGCTGCGCTTGGCCCGCACGAAACACAGATGGTGGCGGACCTGATCCAACAGCTCAAGGCGCAGGGAATCGGGATTTTCCTGATCGACCATGATGTACACGCGGTGATGGAATTATGTGACCGGGCCTCGGTCATGAAGAACGGACAACTGGTTGGAACGGTTGATATTGCAGACGTCACCGATGACGATCTGTTGTCGATGATCATTCTGGGCAAAAAGCCCGGCGAAAAGACGGAATGAGGTAAATGAAATGACGAGCGGTTTTTTTCAGGGAATTGAAAAAGTCCAATTTGAAGGCGAGGACAGCAAGAACCCGCTCGCGTTCCGTCACTACAACCCGGACGAGATCATCTTGGGCAAGCGCATGGAGGATCACCTGCGGTTTGCCGTGGCGTGGTGGCATTCCTTCGCGTGGGAGGGTGGAGATCCGTTTGGCGGCCCCACTTTCGAGCGCCCTTGGCACCCACAAGATGATATGGGCCGCGCCAAGATGAAGGCCGATATCGCGTTCGAGATGTTCCAGATTCTGGGACAGCCCTATTTCTGCTGGCATGATGCCGATATCCGCCCCGAGCAGGGGAACTTTGCCGACAATCTACGCACTCTGAACGAGATCGCCGACTATATCGGTGAAAAGATGCAGGCGTCCGGTACCAAGCTGCTGTGGGGCACGGCCAATATGTTCAGCCATCGTCGCTGGATGGGAGGGGCCAGCACGAACCCTGACCCGGATGTCTTTGCCTTTGCCGCCGCCACGGTGAAATCCTGCATGGATGCCACTCACAAGCTGGGGGGCGAAAACTATGTGCTTTGGGGCGGGCGTGAAGGGTACGAGACGTTGCTCAACACCGACATGAAAACCGAACTGGATCACATGGGCCGGTTCCTGAACATGGTGGTCGAGTACAAGCACAAGATCGGATTCAAGGGTGCGATCCTTGTCGAACCCAAGCCGCAGGAGCCATCGAAACATCAATATGATTTCGACGCCGCCACCTGCATCGGTTTCCTGCGCAAATATGGGCTTGAGGATGAGGTCAAGCTGAACCTTGAACAGGGGCACGCGATCCTGGCAGGTCACAGCTTCGAACACGAAATCGCTGTGGCTGCGGCCGAGGGGATGCTGGGATCCATCGACATGAACCGGAACGACTATCAGTCAGGATGGGATACGGATCAGTTCCCCAACAACACGCCCGAGGTTGCGTTGGCCTATTACCACATCCTGAAAGCGGGCGGGTTCACAACCGGCGGCACCAATTTCGATGCCAAGCTGCGCAGGCAGTCTATCGATGCCGAAGATCTGATCGCCGCGCATGTGGGCGGGATGGATATCTGTGCCCGGGGCCTGAAAGCGGCAGCAGCGATGATGGAAGATGGCGGACTGGAACAGGCGCTGGCTGATCGGTACGCGGGCTGGAATACGCCCGAGGCGCAGGCGATGCTGACCTCTGGTCTTGACGAGATCACCGCACGGGTTCTGGCCGAGGATCTCAATCCAAAACCGCGATCGGGACGTCAGGAAATCCTCGAGAACTACGTGAACCGTTTTGTCTGATCCCTGTGGGTTACGCCGGTCCGTAAAATAACTTGTGTACAATGCCCCGGAAACGCGTGAGTTTGCTTCAGCGTTGGCCGGGGTTTTTCCTGGCCGAACGCAAAGGAATCAGAGGCCCGTCCGGGTCGAGCAGGTGGGGCGAACTGGGTTTTGGCGGATCGATCGGCAGGCAAAGCGGTGTTTCTGAGCGGCAGCCTGATGCTGCATGTGACCCGTATGTCGCTGACCACCAGCATTGGCCTGATGGCCATTTTTGCCGTCGACTTTGTCGATATGATCTTCATCTCGATGTTGGGCAAAGACGCCCTTGCGGCGGCCGTGGGCTATGCCGGTACGCTGCTGTTTTTCACCAACGCGATCAATATCGGATTGTCGATTTCGGCCGGGGCGCTGGTTGCGCGCGAACTCGGGGCCGGGCGGGCTGAACAGGCAAGGCATTACGCGTCCAGCGTAGCCGTTATCGGGCTGATTGCCGGGCTGATGACATCGGGCCTGGTCTTGTTGAATCTCAGTTACTTGCTGTCGTTGCTTGGCGCGGAAGGAGAGGTTCTGAGGCTGGCGACGCGATATGTGTCGATCATCCTTCCCACCATGTGCGTGATGTCGATTGCGATGGCGGCAATGGCGGTGCTGCGCGCCCACGGCGATGCGCGACGGTCGATGATGGCAACGATTTATGGCGGTGTGGTGAATGCTGTTCTGGATCCGATCTTGATCTTTGCTGTCGGGTTGGGGCTGGATGGGGCCGCAATCGCCTCGGTCCTGGCGCGGCTGTGCATGTTGGGGGCGGCATTGTGGCCCGCGCTGCGGGTGCATCGGGGATTTGCACGCCCTTCACTGAAGCAAGTGGGACAGGATTTGCACCCCGTGCGGGCAATAGCAATTCCTGCTGTTCTGACGAATGTCGCCACGCCGATCGGGAATGCCATCGTGGTGCGGGAGATCGCGCAATATGGTACGGATGCGGTTGCGGGCATGGCTGTGATTGGGCGTCTGTTGCCAGTGGCGTTTTCGGTCATCTTCGCGCTGTCTGGCGCGATAGGGCCGATCATCGGGCAGAATTTCGGGGCCGAAAAGTTCGATCGTGTGCGTGCTGCCTTTTTGGCTGGAATCAAGTTTACGGCCATTTATGTACTTTGCATGTCGGCCATTTTGTTTTTGCTGCGCGCACCGATTGCGGACCTGTTCGCAGCCGAAGGCGAAACCCGAAGTCTGATATATCTGTTTTGTGGCCCGCTGGCATTGGCTTCGTTCTTCAACGGCGTGATCTTCGTGACAAATGCCAGCTTCAACAACTTGGGGCACCCGGTGTATTCCACATGGATAAACTGGGGTCGCCACACAATTGGAACATGGGTTTTCGCAACGATTGGTTCACAGATCGCCGGAGCTTCCGGCGTTCTGCTGGGTCAGGCTTTCGGAGGCGTCATCTTTGCAGGTGTTGGATGGGTTCTGGTCGCGCGGGTTGTGGCACGGTTGGAGCGCTCACAAGCGCTGGAGCCTTTTTCCGATCAAGGTCGACTCCATTCACTGTTCGGGCGTCGCGGATGGTGATCAGGTCGGATCAGTTCCCCTGATTGCGCGCTTCCAGCCGTTCCAGATTGACCACGGTCGACAGCATCAGGCGATCATGGCTCCAATCCTGTGTTTGCTGTAGCGACGCAGACCCCAGTGCAAGAAGGGTGGCGAAGGTCAATGCCATCCCCAGGAACAGAGCGGGGAGGGTGGGCACCGTCGGTTGCGCATCGGTCAATGCAAGCACGCGCTGGCGCAGCACACGCTTGGCCTTGCCGCCCGTCACAAAGGCAACATTCAGAACGCGGGGATTGTTAACCGAGATCGTACGTGCGCAATAATCCAGCAGGCACGCGGTGTACTCGCGCGCATCGATCCGTTTGCGGGCCACCACGGACTGGTCGCATGCCAGTTCACGCAAGCGGCCGAACTGATACTTGAGCATCAGATAGGCAGGGTTCCAGAACAACAGCGGGCGCAGCATTTCAAAGCCCAGTTCCCATTCCACGTCACCGGCCCGAACATGCTGAAGCTCGTGCGCCAACGCAAAGCGCAGTTCGTGCGGGGTATCCAGCAGGTGGCTTGGCAGAACGACATGGCGACGGCGCAATCCGCGCACGGCGAACGGTACGGTGATGCGATCAGAAAGACGGATGTCAACCTTGGCCGACTGCCGCCAAAGAAAGCTGGACTTGACTGTCTGACGGATCATTGCCGCGTCCCGCAGCGCGCGGGCCGCAAACACCGCTGCGACCATAACAAGCAGGGCTGCAAGGGCAGTGATCACCGGCTGTTGCCCTGACAGTGCAAGATCCACCCATCGTTCACGGGTGTTCAGCAAGGCTTCGAACTGGGTGGCGGGCATGGCGATATCGCCGCGCAGATAGGCGGCAACGGCGATGTCACCAAGCGCCATGGCGCTGCCCGGCCATGCGTAAGAGGCGAATGATGACACGCCGAACGCAAGAAACGGGCTGATCAGTACGCAAACGCACAGCGCCTTGAGTGCACGCAATTGCGCGACAAAGCTATGGCGCAGGGCTGTTCGGTTCAGGGCTGCGCGTGCCACCAGCCAGATGACGGCCGACAAGGCCAGCACGATGTTGAGTTCAATGAATGCGTCGAGAACCGGTCTAACCGCTGTCATTTTGCAGTCTCCTCTCTACCAGCGCTCGAATTTCCTCAAGATCGGCTTCGCTCAGCCCCGCATCATCGACAAGCCGTGCCACCAATGTGGCGGGGGTGTCGTCGAACAGTGTGCGGGACAGGTTTTGCAGCGAACGGGCCTGATATCTGCCCTTTTCCAGAAGTGGCGTATAGATCAGGGTCTTTCCTGTCTTGCGGCTTTCCACAAAACCCTTCTCGTCCAGAATACGCAGGATCGTGGCGCCGGATGTATAGGCCAGATTGCGTTCCGAAGGCAGGCGGTCAAGGACATCGCGCACCGAGCCTTGCCCGAGGGCCCAGAGCTCGTTCATGAACTCCAGTTCAACCTCGGTCAGCAGATTTGTTGTCTTTTTCTTTCGCATCGATCTCGGTGTTGTCATGTTTAGTATGCCTGACAGACAAGCATCCTTTCGCGATTTCTCAAAGTCTAAACTTTCCAGAACACAAAAACGCCCCAGCCGATAGACAGGAAAAGAGGTATCCAGACCGGTTGCCCGACAAGACCCAACCAGGCAAGGAAGATATAGGCGGACCCCAGAAGGGTGATAAAAAGCCGATCGCCCAATGTGGTTGTCAGCCCCAGTACGCCGCGCCGTTCTATACCATCGCGATATTTGAAGCCCTCAAGAACGCCTATCACAGCGATAGCCGAAAAGATTCCTATGAATACGGCCAGTGTCGCCGGGGTCCAGGCCATCCAGAAATCGGGCCACAGTGGGGCCGTCCAGGAAAAGCCTTTTTCCTCTGGCTGGCCGACGCTGCCCCATCCGGCCTGCTGGGCAAAAGTGGTGGAAGGCAGGAAAAGAAGGGTGAGAAGAAGTTTGCGCATATCGAACCTCACACACGTCCCATCGCGAAACCACGCGCGATGTAGTTGCGGACAAACCAGATGACGATGGCGCCGGGGATGATGGTCAGGGTGCCGGCGGCGGCCAGCAGGCCCAATTCGTACCCCGCGCTGGATGCGGTGCGGGTCATCACGGCGGCGATGGGTTTGGCCTCGACCGCGGTCAGGGTCTTGGCCAGCAGCATTTCCACCCACGAGAACATGAAGCAGAAGAAGGCCGCGACGCCGACACCGGCTTTGATATTGGGCAGGAAGATCGTCACGAAGAAACGCGGGAAAGAATAGCCGTCGACATAGGCGGTTTCATCCAGCTCCTTCGGAATTCCCCGCATGAAGCCTTCCAGAATCCAAACTGCCAGCGGCACGTTGAACAGTGTGTGGGCTAGCGCCACGGCCAGATACGTGTCGAACAGACCGATGGAAGAGTAGAGCTGAAAGAATGGCAGCGCAAATACCGCAGCCGGAGCCATCCGGTTGGTCAGCAGCCAGAAAAACAGCTGTTTGTCACCTAGGAACCTGTAGCGAGAGAACGCATAGGCAGCAGGCAGAGCGACACAAACCGAAAGTACCGTGTTCAACGTCACATAGGTGATCGAGTTGATATAGCCCCAATACCACGTCGGATCGGTGAAGATGGTGATGTAATTCTCCAGCGTAAAGGTCTGGGGGAACAGGGAAAAGCCCGACAGGATCTCGTTCGTTGTCTTGAAGGACATCGCCACCAGCCAATAGATCGGCAGCATCAGGAACGCGATATAGAGGATCGGGATAAGAGACCGCTTCTTCATTGCGCGTCATCCTTTGTCATCAGAGTGTAGAAGAGCCATGAGACCAGCAGCGTGATGGCGAAGTAGATCAGGCTCATCGCCGCCGCAGGACCAAGGTCGAACTGTCCCAGCGCGATCTTCACCAGGTCGATCGACAGCAGGGTGGTCGAGTTGCCGGGGCCGCCCCCGGTCAGTACGAAAGGCTCGGTGTAAATGTTAAAACTGTCCATGAACCGCAGCAGGACCGCGATGGTCAGAACCGTTTTCATCTTGGGCAGCTGGATGTACCGAAACACCGACCATGGGCTTGCGCCGTCGATCTTGGCCGCCTGATAATAGGCATCCGGGATCGACACGAGGCCCGCGTAGCACAGCAACACGACCAGCGACGTCCAGTGCCAGACATCCATGACGATGACGGTGATCCAGGCCGAAAGCGGCTGTTGCGTCATGTCATAGTTGATGCCCAGAACGTCATTCAGGAAATATCCCAACAGACCGATCTGGGGCAGGGTAAAGATGTTCCACATCGACCCGACCACGTTCCAGGGGATCAGCATCGGCAGGGCCATCAGCACCAGGCAGACAGGCACCCAGAAACCTTTGCGCGGCATCGACAGGGCAACGATGATGCCAAGCGGCACCTCGATGATCAGGATCAGGAAGGTAAACAGGAACTGTCGTCCAAGTGCGGCCTGAAACCGGTCCGACCGCAGGATCTGTTCGAACCAACCCAGGCCTTCCCAGAAAAACTGGTTGTTGCCAAAGGTTTCCTGCACCGAATAGTTGACCACCGTCATCATCGGCACCAGCGCGTTGAACGCGACCAGTGCCAGGACCGGAAGGACGAAGAACCACGCCTTTTGGTTTTCTGTTCTCATTGGGCCCGCTCCTCGGTTGCGATCCAGCCGTCGCGGTAGACGCGGGATTGTTCGGGTTTGAATTGAAGGAAAACCTGTGATCCGGGTTCGGGCACGCTGTGTTCGGTCACGGCCTTGAGAGCGGTATTGCCGACCATCGCGCTGACCACAAAGTGGCGACCGATGTCGGAAACCTTGGTCACATGCGCCGGGATGCCGGTCTCGCCAAATCCCACATATTCCGGGCGAATACCCAGATCGGTGCGGCCGCCATCACCGTGAATGGGACCTTCCAGTATGACTTCGTGCCCTTCGAACAGGGCGCGGTCGCCGCGCGCCTCGCAGGGCAGAACATTCATGCCGGGCGAGCCGATGAAATGGCCAACGAACGTGTGCTGCGGGCGCTCGAACAGTTCGACCGGCGTTCCGATCTGCACAACTTCGCCTTCCTGCATCACAACCACCTCGTCGGCGAAGGTCAGGGCCTCGGTCTGGTCATGGGTGACATAGATCATCGTCGCCTTGACGCGCTGGTGCAGTTCTTTCAGCTTGGATCGCAGCTTCCATTTCAGATGCGGGTCGATCACGGTCAGGGGTTCATCGAACATCACCGCGTTCACGTCGTCGCGGACCAGACCGCGACCCATCGAGATTTTCTGCTTGTTGTCGGGGCTGAGGCCGCTGGCACGGGTGTTCAGCATGTCAGTGACATCCAGCATCTCGGCAATCTCGTCGACGCGGCGCTTGATCGTCGCCGGATCGACGCCGCGGTTCTTCAGCGGAAAAGCCAGGTTTTCGCCCACGGTCATCGTGTCGTAGATCACCGGAAACTGGAACACCTGTGCGATGTTGCGCTGATCGGGGGGCAGGGCGGTCACGTCACGGTCACCGAACAGGATCTGCCCCTCGGACGGGGTCAGCAGGCCCGAGATGATGTTGAGCAGCGTGGACTTGCCGCAGCCCGACGGCCCCAACAGCGCATAGGCCCCGCCATCACGCCAGGTCACGTCGATTTCCTTCAGCGCATAGTCCTCGGGGCCTTTTGGCGACGGCATGTAGCTGTGGCGGAGGTTCGAAAGTTTGATCTGTGCCATGTCAGGCCACCCTTTTGCCGTCTTGGCCGAAATACCGGCAATGGGCCGGGTTCATGAAGAATGTGTGATCCTCGCCCACCTGATAGGGATGGACACCGGCGGCCAGCGACACCCAGGCGTCCTCGCCATGCTGGAAATGCGCGCTGGAATCCGAGCCCGAAAGCTCGGTCACGATCACGCGGCCGGTCAGTTCCACGTCCGCGTCAGACGTACGGAACGGCGTCACACGATGCGGCCGCACCGCGACCATGTAATCTCCGTCGGCCATGTCGGTGACGGCCCAGCCACCTCCACCGGCCAGTTGCGCCTGCGCAGCGGAAACGGTGATGCGTGCGACATTGATCGGGGGGTCTGAAAAGACCCGCGCGGCGGCGATGTTCTCGGGGTTGCGATAGATGTCAGCGGTTGGCCCGAACTGGGTTACGCGGCCATCTTCCATCAGGGCGGTGTAGCCGCCCAGCAGCAGCGCCTCTTCGGGCTCGGACGTGGCATAGACCACCACGGCCCCGCGCCCGGCGAACAGCTCGGGCAGTTGCTCGCGCAATTCCTCGCGCAGCTTGTAGTCCAGGTTGGCCAGCGGTTCGTCAAGGAATACCGCGCGGCTGTCCTTGGCGATGGCACGCGCCAGCGCGGTACGCTGCTGTTGGCCACCCGACAGCTCGTGCGGGCGGCGGCGCAGCATCGGGCGCAGTTGCAGCAGGTCGGCGGCCTCTTCCACGCGGCCCTCGATCTCGGACTGCGCCATGCCTGCCACGCGCAATGGCGAGGCGATATTGTCGAATACGGTCATATGCGGGTAGTTCACGAAGAACTGGTGCACGAGGCTGATTTTTCGCTTCTGCGTATTCAGCCGTGTGACGTCCTGCCCATCCATCAGGACCTTGCCCGAGGCGATCGGGTCCAGCCCGGCCATCATCTTGATCAGAGAGGTCTTGCCCGAGCCCGTCGCGCCCAGCAGCACGTTGAAGTGGCCTGTTTGAAGGGTCAGGTTTGTGGGCTTGATATGGATGACGTTGCCGACCCTTTTGGTCGCGTCTTGAAGTTCGATCATGTCCGTGGGTTCCGGTCCTTCAGTGCAATGCACTGGTCTTGAAGTGGGGGTGCCTGATGCGGCACCCCCGGGTTTCAACGGCTTACTGAGACTGCCAGCGCTGAACCAGTTCGTCATAGTTGACGGTCTGGCCTTGCGGCTTTTCGTTCTCAAGCTTGGCCTTGGGCGAACCCGGCTTTTCCAACCAGAAGGACGGATCCTGCGGCTCGTTCAGGCGTGGACCGCAGCCGCCGTAGACACCGGCGCTTTCATCCGCGGCCTGCATCCGGGCCATGGTGATGTCCATCTCTTCGGCCAGACGATCCATCGCCTCTTGCGGGGTGAAGGCGCCCGAGTTCACGTCACCGATCTGCTGCCACCAGATCTGGGCCAGCTTCGGATAATCCGGCACGTTGATGCCAGTCGGCGACCATGCCACGCGGTCAGGCGAGCGGTAGAACTCGACCAGACCACCCAGCTTGGGTGCGCGTTCGGTGAACGACTCGTGGTTGACCGAGCTGTCGCGGATGAAGGTCAGACCCACATGGGACTTCTTCACGTCGACAGTTTTGGAGGTCACGAACTGGGCATAAAGCCAGGCTGCCTGGGCACGATCCGAGGGGGTCGATTTGAGGAACGTCCAGGACCCCACGTCTTGGTAGCCAACCTTCTGGCCTTCTTCCCAATAGGGGCCGTGCGGGCTGGGTGCCATCCGCCACAGCGGCGTGCCTTCGTCATCCACGGTGTTGTTGCCTTCGGACTTCGGCTTGACCATGTCGGCGGTGAAGGCCGTGTACCAGAAGATCTGCTGGGCCACATTGCCCTGGCTGAGTGCCGGCAGTGACTGGTAGAAGTCATAAGACGCGGCACCCGGAGGCGCATAGGCCCGCAGCCATTCATCCCATTTCCGGATCGCATAGACCGCAGCGGGACCGTTTGCAGCACCACCACGCGACACCGAAGCGCCAACAGGGTTACAGGTGCCCGCTTCCATGCGGATGCCCCATTCGTCGACAGGCACACCGTTCGGTTCGCCCGTGTCGCCGGCACCGGCCATCGACAGCCAGGCATCGGTCATGCGCCATCCGAGGTCGGGCGCGCGCTTGCCGTAATCCATGTGGCCGTAGATCGTGGTGCCATCGATTTCTTTCACGTCATTGGTGAAGAACTCGGCGATGTCCTCATATGCGGACCAGTTGACCGGGACACCCAGATCATAGCCGTATTTTTCCTTGAACGCGGCTTTGTTGGCCTCATCATCGAACCAGTCCTTGCGGAACCAGTAAAGGTTCGCAAACTGCTGGTCGGGCAGCTGATACAGCTTGCCGTCCGGGCCGGTGGTGAACTGAATGCCCATGAAGTCATCCAGATCCAGCGTCGGCGAAGTTGTCGCCGCCCAGTCACCGTTCATCATGTCCGTCAGCGCATAGGCCAGCTGCAAACGCGAATGGGTGCCGATCAGGTCACTGTCGTTGACATAGCCGTCATACAGGTTCCGACCCGTTTGCATCTGGGTCTGAACGGCCTGAACCACTTCACCTTCACCCAGAATCTGGTGGTTGACCTTGATACCGGTGATTTCCTCGAACGCCTTGGTCAGCACCTCGGATTCGTAGGAATGTGTCGGGATACCTTCGGACAGGACGTTGATTTCCATACCTGCGTAAGGCTGTGCAGCTTCGATGAACCACTGCATCTCGGCCATCTGTTCGTCTTTCGACAATGTCGATGGCTGGAATTCGTCGTCGATCCAGCGTTGTGCTGCGGCTTCGTCGGCCCAAGCAGGACCGTGCCCCGCAATGACGGCAGCCGCCGCCACTGCGGAAAGTAGATGTCTCCGCATCTGTCTCCTCCCAAAAATTATGGTTCTCCGGCAGAAACCGGATGCCGGACAGCATCAGCGATTTCTTGCGTATGTGTCAAACTAAAAATTTAGTAATTGACGTTCAGGCATCCCGAAAGAGGGGGGCTGAACTCATTTGCCAATTTGTGAATTCGCTGTAAGCTGGCATTGTTAATACAAAAATTACCGCTGAACCGTGCAGCGCGAATTACGAAAAACGACTTGGAACAGTGAGGATAAGCAATGTCCCGAAGTCTGTTGAAGTACACGCGTGTTCTGGAAATCGTCGGGGACACAATCAAGGTTCGAGTGCCAATCGGGGGCACTCGTGAACCGACTGTCCGGTTCAACGACCTCGCTGTGATCGAGACGGTGGATGGCCGAAAAACACTGGCCCAGACGATCTTCATCGACCGGGATGTCGTCACGTTGCAGGTGTTTTCCGGCACCAAGGGCGTATCGACCGAAGCAACGGCAACCTTTCTCGGTCACCCGATGCAGACACCTTATTCGGCCAACATTCTGGGCCGCGTGTTTGATGGCGCCGGTGTGGCCATTGATGGAGGCCCCGACCTGTCTGCGGAACCGCACATCGATATTGGCGGACCGACCGTCAATCCGGCGGAACGCGCGGTTCCAAACAGAATGATCCGCACGGATGTGCCGATGATCGACGTGTTCAACACATTGGTCGAGAGCCAGAAAATTCCGATCTTCTCGGTTTCAGGCGAGCCGTTCAACGCGTTCCTCAGCCGAATCGGTATTCAGGCCGACGCGGATATCGTGATCTTTGGCGGGCTGGGGCTGATTTTTGACGACTACCACACGTTTCGCACCTCGTTCGAAGATGCGGGTGTGTTTTCGCGCACCGTCATGTTCGTCAATCAGGCGATGGATCCTTTGGTGGAACGTCTGCTAGTGCCGGACATGGCATTGGCAGTGGCCGAGAAGTTCGCTGTGGAAGAGGGCAAACGCGTGCTGGTCCTGCTGACGGACATGACCGCCTATGCTGACGCGATGAAAGAGGTCGGCATCAGTCAGGAAAGGGTGCCATCTCAGCGCGGCTATATGGGGGACCTGTATTCGCAGCTTGCGCGCCGATACGAAAAAGCCTGTGACTATGCCAAAGGCGGGTCGGTCACGGTTCTGACCGTCACGACCATGCCCGGAAACGACGTGACCCACCCGGTGCCTGATAACACCGGCTATATCACCGAAGGGCAGTTCTATCTGCATTCCGGTGTGATCGATCCGTTCGGCAGCCTGTCGCGCCTCAAGCAGAACGTGATCGGCAAGACCACTCGCGAAGATCACGGGCAGATCATGAACACGATGATCCGTTTCTATTCTGAAAGCCGCGATGCCGCGCAGAAACAGGCGATGGCCTTCGACCTGTCAGACTATGATCACCAGTTGCTGAAATTCGGCGGCCTGTTCCGGTCTCAGTTCATGGACATCAATGTTTCGATCCCGCTGGAAGAGGCGCTGGATCTGGGTTGGAAGACTCTGGCAGAGTGCTTTGCGCCTGAACAGTTGCTGATGAAGCAGGCACTGATCGACAAGTATTTCCCGAAGGATGCCAATGGCGCGGTTGCAGCTGAATAAATCGTCGCTTGCACGCGAACAGACACAGCTGAAAAGCTATGAGCGGTTCCTGCCGTCGCTGGACCTGAAGCGGCAACAGTTGATGGCTGAACGGGCCCGGGCCCGGGAAGAGGTCGACCGTCTTGAGCAAAAGGTACAGGCACTGGTGCAACAGGTTGGTGAAAGGCTTCCGATGCTGGCCCAGCAGGGTGTCGTTCTGGATGGGCTGGTCACGCTCAGGGACTACAAGGTCAAAGAGGTCAATGTGGTGGGGGTCAAACTGCCTGACCTTGATCGGATCGATGTGGTGGTGCGCCCGTATTCCGTTTTGGCCAAGCCCCATTGGGTCGATGCTGCTGCGCTTTTGCTGCACGACGTTATCGAAGCGCGGGTGCGGGTGAAAATTGCCGAAGAACGGGTTCGCATCTTCGAAAGGGCGGTGGCCACCATTACCCAGCGGGTCAACTTGTTCGAAAAGGTTCTGATCCCGCGCGCCAAGGCCAACATCAAAAAAATCCGCATCTACCTGAGCGACGAACAGATGCAGGCTGTCGTGCGGTCAAAGATCTCGAAACGCAAGCACGCGCAGGAAGCTGTGACATGAGCGTTGCGCGTTTGAAAAAGATGTCCCTGATAGGGCCGGCTGCAAAAAAGGCGGACACGCTTGAGGCGCTTCAGACCCTTGGCTGCATGCATGTTTTGCCGCTTGTACCGCCGCCAAACGAACCGGAAAAGATCAGCGATCGTGGTGCAAGAGATGCGTATAAGGCGTTGCGTTTCCTTGTAGAAGTGCCTGAACCACGCCGTCAGATCACGCGCGCCCCGGATTTCGACATGGACCGTTTCGTGCGCGAGGTGACCGACCTCATGCAGCGCATTCGGGATACGATGGACCGGCGTGACTTTCTGGCCCATCGCATCGCCCAGGTGCGACCCTGGGGTGATTTGGATTTTCCGCCGACCGATGCGCTGGCTGGCAACAGGCTGTGGTTCTATCAGCTGCCGCTGAAGCACCGGGATGCCCTGTCCGAGGTCAGATTCCCATGGGCAATATTGGCGGAAGACCACCGGTACCTGTATGCCGTTCTGATTTCACCTGACGAACCCGATGATGGCGTTCTTCCTGTTCCGCGAACGCATGTTGGCTCGCTGCCTGTGCACGAGCTTGAGGCCCAGTTGGAAGAGGCCGAGATCGCCCTCGAGGCGTTGGAAGCCGAACGCGTTGCGCTGACGCGCTATCTGACATTGATGCGCGGGAACCTGTCCGTCGCCGAAAGTGCCGCTGAGCTTGCCCATGCAACGCAGAAAGTGCGCGATGAAGAGGCAGTGTTTGCTTTGCAGGGGTGGGTTCCCGTGGATCAGGTGGAGACTGTTCTTGCCATGGCAAACGCCAAGGGCTCGGCCGTCCTGATTGAAGATCCGGGGCCGGGCGACACGCCCCCGACCTTGTTGGAGCAGCCTGAAAACCGCAGGGCCGCTGTCGATCTGGCGCTGTTCTATCAGGTGCCAGGATATCAGTACTGGGACCCCAGCGTCATCGTCTCGGCGTCCTTCGCGATCTTCTTTGCCATGATCGTGGCGGATGCCGGGTACGGTGCTGTCATCCTGCTGGCTGTGCTGGCCTTTTGGAGACGGATGGATGGCACGGCAGGTCAAAGATCCTGGCGTCTGTTCGGCCTGATCATCTCGGCTGTTTCGATGTTTTACGGCGTCATGGTGGGCAGCTATTTTGGGGTATCACCGGCTGCCGGCTCGATTTGGGCAAGGCTCAAGGTGCTGGATTTGAACGATTTCGGCGCGATGATGATGGTCTCGATCGTCGTTGGCGTTATACACCTTGTCCTGGCCAACGCACTTGCGGCCCGCGCGGCGTGGGGGCAACGCAAGGCGGTTGCCAATCTGGGCTGGATTGCGGCGCTGATCGGCGGCTTTGTCCTTTGGCTCGGCTACATGAACGGCAAATCGCCGGTGCCGGGCGCGGCTATTCTGGCCGCCGGCATCGTGGCGATTGTGCTGTTTTCCAGCGAGCGGGTCATCCAGAGGCCGGTGGACTGGATCTGGCGATTGATCGAAGGGTTTCAAAGCCTTGCCGGGGCGATGGGCGCGTTTGGGGATGTTCTCAGCTATATGCGTCTTTTTGCGCTGGGCCTTGCCTCGGCTTCGCTGGCGATCACGTTCAATGATCTGGCGGTGTCGGTCATGCAGGCCCTTAAGGGGCCGGGCATTCTGTTTGGGCTGCTGATATTGATCATAGGTCATGTTTTGAACTTTGCGCTCGCGATGATGAGCGGCGTCGTGCACGGCTTGCGTCTCAATTACATCGAATTCTTTAAATGGGGTCTGCCGGATGAAGGCATCATCTTTCGTCCGTTTGCCCGCAAGGAGGTTCAGGAATGAATGAGCTTGTTCTTACACTGGGTTGGCTGGGTATTTATGCGCCAATGGCATTGGGGGCTGCGGCCAGCGCCATAGGGTGTTCGATCGCCGGTATGGCCAGTATCGGGGCCATGACGGAAACCGAGGGCGGCTATGGCCGTTTCGTGGGTGTATCCGCGTTTCCCTCAACGATGGTCATCTATGGGATCGTCATCATGTTTACCCTGAACCGCGACGTGACGCCTGAAAACGCGGGCGGTCTGTTCGGCATCGGCATCCTGTCGGGCATCGCGCTGATGTATTGCGGCATCTGGCAGGGTCGGGCCTGTGCGGCTGCGATCAACGCGACCAAGGAAAAGCCCGAGATTTTTGGCCTTGCCCTGGCCCCCGCCGCAATCATCGAAGGGTTTGGTGTTTTTGCCTTCGTGTTTGCACTGGTCATTAGTGCGGGGATCAGCTGATGGCACAGAACGGAACGATTTCGCACGGCGTGGACGCCCTGATCGACAAATTGCGCAACGATGGGGTTGCCGCAGGTCAGGCCGAAGCCGAAAAGCTGCGCGCAGAAGCAAAAGCCGAAGCCGCGCGCATCGTGGCAGAGGCAAAGCGCGAAGCCGAGGAGTTGAAAAAGAAAGCCCGCACAGAGACCGACAATTACAGGGCTGCCGGGGAAGAAGCATTGAACACGGCGATGCGGGATGCCGTGCTGACCATGAAGGCAGGTCTGACGGATCGCTTCAAGGCAGATGTCGAACGCCTTGTAACCAAAGAGATGTCCGATCCCGAGCTTCTCAGGCAGATGATCCTCGAGGTGGTAGGCCGGGCCGGGGCAAGTGCAAACCTGGACGGCAAGGTTTCCGTTATCCTGCCTGCCAGGGTCGCCACGCAGGAAGACATCAAGCAAAATGCCGATGACATTCAATCCGGCAAGCTGACGAAATATGTTCTTGGGCTGACCGCGAAGATGCTGCGCGAGAATGTCGAGTTGCACGCAGCCGATGACGTGCAGGAAGGCATCCGCGTCCGCGCAGAAGATCAGGGTGTTGTTCTGGACCTGACGGATAAGGCGGTGGCGTCGCTGTTGATGGAGCACTTGCAGCCCCGGTTCCGTGCCGTTCTGGAAGGGGTCATCCGCTGAAATGTCAAAGCAGGACGCCTATATCGCGTTGATGTGCAGCCTTCCGGGTTCGGAACGGCTGTTCGTTGCCAGGCAGCCGCCCCTGTCACGTATCAGGCTGGACCGTCGATTGACGGCTTTGACACCGGAGGACAGCAGAGTTCTGAAGATCCTCGAGCATGCGTTGAGCTGGAGCGCCTACGACATGGATGTCACCGACGCTCAGGCGATCCAGCGCTGCAAACAAGCGATGCTGGACATCCCTCAGCCCACCTTGCGCAAGCTTTTCATGGAACGCATGGAACTGCGCTCGGTGGTCGCGGCATTGCGATTGAGAAAACGCGGAGAACCAGCGCCATCAGGCCCTTTCGGGGTCGGACGATGGAGCCGCCACATTCCCGCCAATTGGAGTGATCCCAGCTTTCGGATGGAACGGCTCATGCCCTGGATCAAAGAGGCAACCCAATTGCTGGAAAACGAAGATCCGCTGGGTCTGGAACGTCTGCTTTTGTCGATAAGCCACAAGCAGCTCAAGCGGCACGCGGCTCGTCACATGTTCGATTTCGAGGCGGTCGCCATTTACGTTCTGATCTGGAACATCTTCGACCGCTGGGCGCAAAGCAGCGCTGCGGAAGCCGCCAAGAGATTTGAGAAACTGGCACAACAGGCCATGGCCGATTTCGCTGAAGTCGATTTTGAGGGAGCAAGCGCATGACAGCCCCAATCTCAGCCAAACACTCATCGACCGCACGTGTCGTCCTGGTTCAGGAAGGGCTTGTGCGGATACAGGCCAATTCGGACACGACCGGCCACCCCGGTCAACTGGTCAAAAACGAAGTGGTTTACATATTGCCTTCGCGTTCCGGCCCCGGTGGGCGTCAGGAAAGGCTCAAGGGCGAAGTGCTGCGCGTACGTGGGGATATGGCGGACGTTCAGGTCTATGAAAGCACTGATGGGGTGGCGGTTGACGACCCGGTGGAGCAATCAGGTCAGCTTTTGTCGGTAGAGCTTGGTCCGGGGCTGCTGGGGCAGGTGTTTGACGGGTTGCAATCGCCTTTGCCCAAGGTGGCCGCCGAATTTGGAACCTTCTTGCCGCGCGGCGCAGATGTCGCGCCCTTGGATGAACATGCAAAATGGTCCTTTACGCCGTCGGTGACGGTGGGCGATACGGTCACTGCCGGGGACAACATCGGAACAGTGCCCGAAGGCCATCTCAGCCACAAGATCATGCTGCCGTTCAACTGGACCGGCGCGTACAAGGTGGTCTGGGTGCAAAAAGGCGCGGCCACGATCCATGACATCGTGGCCCGTCTGGAAGACGAAGACGGTGGCGAGCATACGCTGACGCTTTCGCAGAAATGGCCGGTTCGGCGACCACTGCCGGAAAATGTACTGAAGCGCGCGCTATCCGAACGGTTGTATCCGACGGAACCGGTTCTGACGTCGCAACGACTGATCGACACGTTCTTTCCGATTGCGCGCGGCGGCACCGCCTGTATTCCCGGTCCGTTCGGAGCGGGCAAGACCGTGCTGCAAAACCTGATCGCACGGAACGCGAAGGTTGATATCGTGATCGTCGTGGCCTGCGGCGAACGTGCAGGTGAGGTGGTCGAGACCATCGAGGAATTTCCGAAGATGACCGATCCAACCACCGGCGGCAGCCTGATGGATCGGACGATCATCATCTGCAACACGTCATCCATGCCGGTTGCCGCGCGCGAGGCGTCGATCTTCACCGGCATTACGTTGGGCGAGTATTATCGCCAGATGGGCCACGATGTCTTGTTGATTGCCGACAGCACCAGCCGGTGGGCGCAAGCCATGCGCGAGACCTCGGGCAAGCTCGAGGAAATTCCGGGCGAAGAAGGGTTCCCGGCCTATCTGGAAAGCTCGATCAAGGGTTTGTACGAACGCGCCGGGGCGCTGAAAACGAATGATGGGGATCTTGGCAGCCTGACGCTGATCGGAACGGTTTCGCCTGCTGGCGGCAATTTTGACGAGCCGGTAACCCAGTCAACCTTGTCGACGGTCAAGTGTTTCCTCGGGTTGTCATCCGAACGCGCCTACAAGCGGTTTTATCCAGCGGTCGATCCGATGCTCAGCTGGTCCCGGTATGCTGACCAATTGTCCGACTGGTATGACAGGAACGCCGAGCCGGGGTGGACAGCCAAAGTGCGCACCCTTTTGGCCCTGATCGAAAAAGGCGAACAGGTCGATCAGATGATGCAGGTCACCGGGGAAGAGGGCGTCACAATTGACGACTTTGTAACCCAACAGAAAGCGTTGTTCGTCGATATGGTCTATTTGCAGCAGGACGCATTTGACACAGTCGATGCGACGGTGCCGCTTGAACGGCAGATAAAGACGTTCAAGCTTGTGTACGATGTGACGCAATCCAAGGCGGTCTTTGTCGACAAGACCGAGGTCAGGCAGGTGTTCACGCAACTGACCGGGCTGATGAAAAACTTTCACTACGCGGCAGAAAACACACCCGAATACAAATCCACCTGGCAAAAGATCGAAAACCTGTGCCGAGAAAAGCTTGGGGTCTGAGACAGGTCGCGCCGAATTGTTCCGGTGATCCCCGAAGGCTGGAAATACCGCGCGTTGCAGAGGTTGCACCGGCTTGTCGCATGCAGCGATCCATGCCCTTATGATGCGAAACCGAGTATTCGGAGCCGACAGTGAAGAAAAAAGCCCCAAACACCCATCGTGAACTGGAATTGCTTGACGCATTGCGGCGTCTGGGCGGGGCAGCGCGAAACTCTGATCTGGTGAATGTGCTGGGTGTGTCCGAAGAAACGGTGCGACGTACGATCAAGTCCTTGTCCAAGGCGGGCATGATCGAACGCGTTCATGGCGGCGCCTACCTTGCCGGGGCACAAGGTGATCCCGGTTTCTTTCGCCGTATTTCGCAACATGCCGACGAAAAGCGTCTGATCGCTGTGCGTACGGTCAAAATGGTGTGGGATCACATGACGGTCTCCTGGATGTCGGCTCGACCACGGCCTTTGTCGCGGAGGAATTGCGCCGGGCCAACCGTCTGACGGTTGTCAGCAATTCCATCGGCGTTGTACTAGACATTGGCGGGGATCAACGGAAACCGTGTGCTTTTGCTGGGCGGAGAACTGCAAAGCGATGAGCGGGGCACCTTCGGCCACGTCACCCAAAGGCAGTTGCAACGATATGCGTTTGATCTTGCGATCCTCAGCACGGATGCGATCTCGGACAGCAGGGGAACCTCATGCAGCGTGACATAAATCACGCGCTGGAAAAGACCAATCGTCAGATCAGAAGTCAAAGGCTGAAGATGCAGGAAAATGGTAGCCCGTAGGGGAATCGAACCCCTCTTTCCAGGTTGAAAACCTGGCGTCCTAACCGATAGACGAACGGGCCACTTGGTAGTGACGCAAGCACAAGTGGTAGCCCGTAGGGGAATCGAACCCCTCTTTCCAGGTTGAAAACCTGGCGTCCTAACCGATAGACGAACGGGCCACGCTGGCTTGTGGGGGGCCTTTTACGGTTTCACCGTGACCCCCGCAAGCCGAAAAACGCAGGGACTTGAAAGTTTTTTGCGCGGTCAGAGCGAGATGTCAATTTGCCTCTGCCGCGTCCTCGAGCCTGAGCTGCACGGATTGC
Source organism: Ruegeria sp. BF10 (assembly GCF_056538725.1). Lineage (NCBI taxonomy): Bacteria > Pseudomonadati > Pseudomonadota > Alphaproteobacteria > Rhodobacterales > Roseobacteraceae > Ruegeria > Ruegeria sp. BF10. The sequence continues at coordinate 1,823,061 of NZ_JBQFTR010000001.1, read as the reverse complement.
CGTCCGCCCCAGGTATTCACCTCAAGCCTGCCTGCAAAATGAAAGCGCGCGCCTCCATGATTTGACAGTCTCTCGCCCATCGGACCGTCAAAGGCACCAAAGGCAATCGCATCCAGCCCGCCGCCCATGCCATCGGACAATGACAGCTTCAGGTGCGTTTCCCCCACACGTTTGGCAAAACGCACCTGTAGATCCGGAATCGCGTATCGCGGGGCAGGGGCTCCGGCACCAAACGGTCCGGCCTGTTCGATCTGTTCGACCAACTCCACTGTTGCGGCACCGGGCATAAGAGCACCGTCCAGCTTCATATCCGCCGGGCCGCCCTGACCTGCGCCTTGTTTTGCCAGCAGTTCACTGAGACGTTCCATGGCAGGTTCCAGTTTGTCGCGCATGACGGTAAGTCCAGCAGCCATCTTGTGACCACCGCCCTTGACCAGCAACCCTTCGGCCGCGAGCCGCTGGATCGACGCCCCCAGATCCACGCCCGAGACCGAACGCCCCGAGCCTTTGCCCTCATCACCGTCAAAACCGATCACGATGGCCGGACGGTTGGCGGTTTCTTTCAATCGAGACGCCACGATGCCCACCACCCCCGGATGCCAGCCCTCACCGGCGGCCCAGACCAGTGGCGCGTCGAGTCCGCGACCCTCGGCCTGCTCCATCGCGGCGGCGCGCACGGCGTTTTCGATATCCCGGCGTTCTGTGTTCAGCGCGTCCAGACGTTCGGACAGGGCCTGTGCCTCGTGCAGGGAATCCGTGCTCAGCAGGCGGGCACCCAGATCGGCCTGCCCGATGCGACCACCTGCATTCACGCGGGGGCCAAGCAGAAAACCCAGGTGATAGCTGTTGGGCGCCGTATCCATGCGCGAGACATCGGACAATGCGACAAGTCCGGGGCGTTGCCTTTGCGCCATCACTTTCAGGCCTTGTCGAACCAGGGCGCGATTGGCGCCGATCAAAGGTGCAACGTCAGCCACGGTTGCCAGGGCCACCAGGTCCAGCATCGATATCAGGTCGGGCCCCTTTGCGCCCGCCGCGCGCAATTGGCGCCCAGCTTCGACCAGCATCAGAAACACGACACCCGCCGCGCAGAAATAGCCCAGATCGCCGCTTTCATCCTGCCGGTTGGGATTCACGACGGCAACGCAGTCCGGCAGGGTTTCGCCGCCGAGGTGGTGATCCAGAACAATCACGTCCGCCCCCGTGGCTGCGGCAATCGGTTCATGGCTGAGCGTACCGCAATCGACGCAAATGATCAGGTCGTGGCTGGTTGCCAGTTCCCGCATTGCCGGAACATTCGGACCATATCCCTCATCAATCCGATCCGGCACATAAAGCGTCGCCTGCAAGCCCATCTGCCGAAGCCAGACCAACAGCAGCGCGGCAGAACTGCCGCCGTCAACATCGTAATCCGCGAACACCGCGATCTTCTCGCGACGGCGTACGGCGTCCAGGAAGCGTGCGGCCGCGACTTCCATGTCTTTCATGTCTCGAGGATCGGGCAGCAGCTCTTTGAGCTTAGGGTCCAGAAAGCCGCGCGCCTCCATGACCGGCACGCCACGACGGGCCAGAACCTGACATACCGCACGCGGCAGGTCGGTCTGTTGAGTCATCATCTCGGCAGCCCGTTCCAACTCGGCTTCCGGGCCAACCCAGCGCCGCCCGGTCAGTGATTGTTCTACGCCAAGAAAACCCATTGCCTGCCCCTTATGAACCAAGGCCGGATCCTTTCGGACCCGGCCTCTTCATCTTTTCCCAAATACTCCCGCCGGAGGCAACGGCGCAAGCCGTTAGGCGTTATCATGCGGCCACGTGGGGGTGCGATACGACATGCGGCGTACGGACCCGGTCTTTGAACGCATCAGCAGCGTCGTGGTTTCCACCCAACCCGGCTCGCGCTTGATGCGCGGCAACAGAGAACCGCCGGTCACACCCGTTGCGGCAAAGATCACATCCGCAGTCACCATCTCGTCCCGCGAATAGACCCGGTCCAGATCGGTGATGCCTGCCTTGGCGGCACGGCCTCGTTCGTCATCGTTGCGGAACAACAGACGACCAAAGATCTGTCCGCCCATGCATTTCAGCGCAGCAGCAGCCAACACCCCCTCGGGGGCGCCACCCTGGCCCATATACATATCGATACCGGTCACTTCGCTTTCCGCGCAATGCATGACGCCAGCCACATCACCATCGGTGATCAGGCGGATCGATGCTCCGGTTTCGCGCACTTCGGCAATCATGGCTTCATGGCGCGGGCGTTCCAGAATGCAGACGGTGATGTCCGCAGGCTTGCAGTTCTTGGCCTTTGCCAAGGCTTCCACCCGTTCGCGTGGAGACATGTCCAGACTGACGACGCCCTCGGGCAGGCCCGGACCAACGGCAAGCTTGTCCATGTAGACGTCGGGCGCATGCAGCATCGAGCCGCGCGGGCCCATGGCAATCACGGTCAGCGCGTTGGGCATGTCCTTTGCGGTCAGCGTTGTGCCTTCCAGCGGGTCCAGCGCGATGTCCACGCCGGGGCCGTTTCCGGTGCCGACTTCTTCGCCGATATAAAGCATCGGAGCTTCGTCGCGTTCTCCTTCACCGATCACCACGACGCCAGCAATGTCCAGCAGGTTCAGCTGTTCGCGCATTGCATTCACGGCGGCCTGGTCGGCGGCTTTCTCGTCACCTCGCCCAACCAGAAAAGCCGAGGCCAGCGCAGCCTGTTCCGCCACCCTTGCCAGCCCCAGAGACAGCAGGCGGTCGTTGAAATCGGTTTTGGCAGCACTCATTGTTCAGTATCCTCTGGTCATTTAAGCCGTTTCTATGGGCATAGCTTGCGTTTCATGCAGGCTGCAAGTTCAAACCTCTTCAATCCGCAATGCGACGGGGGCACCGGCGACCACATCCGTTTCCCGGAAACCGTCCAGCGCAACGTCCAGCGCGGCGCGGGTGGTTTTGTGGGTAACGATCAACACAGGCGCCGTGCTTTCGGCATGGGCATACTGGCGCATCCTGTCTATGGAAACACCCGCATCGCCCAGAATGGCTGCAACCTTGGCCAGGGCGCCCGGTTTGTCCAACAGGCCCAGCCGCAGATAATAAGGCGCAGGCAGGCCCGTGACGGCGGGGGCCGCAGCCTCAAGCGTTTTGGCCGGTCGGCCAAAGGTCGGGATTTGCAGCCCGCGTGCCAGATCGCAGACGTCGCCCATCACGGCGCTGGCGGTCGGGCCCTCGCCTGCGCCGGGGCCGCGCAGAACAACCTGTTCCACCGCGTCGCCTTCGATCACCACCATGTTGGTGCCGCCTTCCAATTGACCCAGCGGCGAGTCGCTGGGCACAAGGCAAGGCTGCATGCGTTGCTCCAGCCCGCGCGCGGTGCGCTGTGCCACGCCCAGCAGCTTGATGCGAAAGCCCATATCTTCGGCCTGGTCGATATCGTCGAGGCTGATTTGCTGAATGCCTTCGATCTCAATCCCGTCGAAATTGGGCTTGGTGCCAAAAGCGATCGAGGCCAGCAAAGCCAGTTTGTGCGCGGCGTCGATGCCACCGACATCCAGATTGGGGTCGGCCTCAAGATACCCAAGTTCGGCGCATTCGTCGAACAGAGCGTTGTAGCCCTGACGCTGCGATTGCATCCGGGTCAGAATGTAGTTGCAGGTGCCATTCATCACGCCCATCACGCGCGTGATCTCGTTTCCGGCCAGTCCTTCGGTCAGGGATTTGATTACGGGGATACCGCCCGCGACCGCGGCCTCAAACCGGATGACGCGACCTGCGGCTTCGGCCTGTTCGGCCAATTCCTGCCCGTGAATGGCCAGCAATGCCTTGTTGGCAGTCACGACGTCTTTGCCGCTGGCGAGCGCGGCTTCGACCGAGGCTTTGGCAGGGCCGTTTTCTCCGCCCATCAGTTCGACATAGACATCGATATCGTCGCGTTTTGCCAGCGCAACCGGGTCGGTTTCCCACGCATAATCCGACAGGTTCACGCCACGGTCCTTGTTTGGATCCCGCGCAGATACGGCCACGATTTCAATCGACCGGCCCGTGCGCGCCTTCAGCAAATCTGCATGGCGGCGGACAATCTTGACGACACCCACGCCGACAGTTCCCAAGCCCGCAATTCCCAGCCGCAGTGCCTGTGTCATTTCGTGGGTTCCTTTCCGCTCGAAACTTGTCTGATTTCGGACGCCCGCCCGATCAGCGCTGCCTTATCGGGTTCAGGCCAAGGGTGCAATCCGTCACCGGGGGATTGTAGGCGTGAAATGCCGCGCTTTAGTTGGTTTGCGCGTTTTGCAGCGCCTGGGCCTTTTTCGCCAGCGCCTCGCTGCGCTGCGTCAGGTCTTCTTCCACCTCTGCGGCCTGACTGACGGGATCAATCGAAGGCCCCAACGTTTCCTGCACCGGAACAAGACGCGGGTAGGGGGCCGATTTGACCGAGGCCGGTTCGCTGCCTTCAAGTTCGGGAAAGTCTGAACACCCGGCAAACACAAGAATAATAGGCAGAACAGGCAACAGTTTCATGTGGCACGCTTTTCGGTTTCGTTGGTCCCTTCGTGATGCACCTTTTGCCGGCGCCGATCAAGCGGGGTTCTATATGAACATTTGTTCAGATACTGTGGGTGCATGGCACGTACTCAAGGCTCCCACTCTGATATCACAGGTCCGCGCATCCGAAAGGCGGCCCTGAGCCTGTTTGCCCGCCACGGCTATGCGGCGGTTTCGATGCGGCAGATCGCGAAAGAGGTCGGCGTTCAGGCAGGGGCTTTGTACAATTACACGCCGGACAAGCAGAGTTTGCTGTACCGGTTGATGCGGGAACATATGCAGGATCTGCTTTCAGCGCTCAATGCGCTGGAGCGCTGCGATGACTGCCAGCAAGCGTTGCGCCGATTTGTCGGTTTTCACATTCGTTTCCACCTGCAACGCCCTGACGAGGTGTTCATCGCCTATATGGAGCTGCGCAACCTCTCACCCGAAAACTTCGCCGAAATCGAAGATCTTCGGCGTCAGTACGAAAACGCGTTGGAAGACATCCTTCACTCTGGCCAGCAGGCTGGTCAGTTTGCGATACCGGACACCAAGATCGCCACGCTGGCGGTGATTGCCATGTTGAACGGTGTGATGACCTGGTACAGGTCCGGAGGGCGGCTGTCACTGGACGAGGTCGAACAGATTTATTGGAACATGGTGCATAAGGCGGTGACGGCCTGAAACGGCCAGACCGTCACAGTGTCAGTGCGCAGGGCGAATGAAGGTCCCGTTGCGCAGGTCCCGAAAGGCTTGTTCAAGTTCGGCCCGCGTGTTCATCACAATGGGCCCGTGCCATGCGACGGGTTCATTGATCGGAGCCCCCGAGATCAGCAGAAACCGCACGCCTTCGGGGCCAGCCTGAACGGTGATTTCGTCCCCCGTTCCGAAACGGACAAGCGTGCGGTCACCCGACATATCCCGGATATTCACCTCTTGCCCGGCGACCTCTTTCTCCAACAGCACACCGGACGGGCGTGATGCATCTGCAAAGGCGGCCTGACCTTGAAAGACATAGGCGAAGGCTCGGCGGTAAGTGTCGATGCGGAACGTCTTTTTCACACCTGCGGGGACCGAGATGTCCAGGTACTGCGGGTCTGCCGCAATGCCGTCCACGGGGCCGGTTTTGCCCCAGAACTCTCCGACAATCACCCGAACGGTGGTGCCGTCGTCATCAGTGACCTCGGGGATGTCCTTGCTTTGAACATCCTGATAGCGCGGGGCAGTCATCTTCTGATCCGAGGGCAGGTTGCCCCAAAGCTGAAATCCGTGCATCTGCCCCGAGGAGTTTCCCTGCGGCATCTCCTGATGCAGAATGCCGGACCCCGCAGTCATCCATTGCACGTCACCGGCGCCCAGAGTGCCGGTGTTGCCCAGCGAATCCGAATGCTCGACCGATCCGGCCAGAACATAGGTGATCGTCTCGATCCCGCGATGCGGATGCCAGGGAAAACCGGCCTGATAGTCCTGCGGGCGTTCGTTCCTGAAGTCGTCGAACAGCAGGAAAGGATCAAGTTCGGACGGGTCCTGAAACCCGAACGCGCGGTGTAGTTTCACGCCAGCCCCTTCCATCGTCGGGGTTGCCCTGCGTGTTTCCAGTGTGGGTCTAAGGGACATGTTGGCCTCCGGTTCGTTTGATCAGCATGTAACCTCTGCGTGAATGTGGTCAATTTGCGTGAACTAACCGGGGCTGTGCAAATTTGCGGCACAACCAAGCCCCTGTTGTTTCCCCCGGAAAATCGCTAAGCCGAAGCTGAACGGACAGGAGACATCCATGCAGGACGAAGTGCTGGCAACGATTCAGGCGTCATCCCCCAGACGGTGGACCGGAGTAGGGATGCTGTCGACGGTTGGTGCGCTGGTTACATATGTTGCTTTGGCATCGCCGCCAGAACCGGTGTGGCAGGTTTTTCTGTTTGCCGTTGGTGGCGCGTCGCTTTGGCTGGCCTATCGCGTTTGGCAGGCGACCCAGGACCATATTGAGCTGACTCAGTCGGAATTGCGTACCGGGTCAGGCCAGGTGATCGCAAAAGTGGACGATATTGAATCGGTGGATCGCGGTGCGTTTGCATTCAAGCCTTCAAACGGCTTTCTGGTTCGTACCAAGCACAAAGATACGAACCAATGGGCGCCCGGGTTGTGGTGGCGGATCGGTCACCGGGTCGGCGTGGGCGGCATGACGTCTGCCGCCGAGGCCAAGTTCATGTCAGAGGTTCTAAGCGCCATTATCCACGCAGACGACCGGAGGGCGCACTAGGTTGCAGGCGACCTTGGTGGAAAAGCGGGGACGGGTGAAGATGAAGTTCTGAAAGTTAATGCCGGTCGCCAGATCCCAACCGGGTTTGAACTGGGGAATATACTCGTTGGACGTTTCCACCAGAATGACCGTGTCCTGATCCGGCATTGGCGGCAGGCGGTTTGCGATTTCCTGGATGTTGTTGTTGTTCCATTCCGTGTCATAGCCGCGCACGGTCGACCAATCCACGTAATGGCGGTCGTCAGTCACGTCAAACCGGATCAGCGAGACACGCATGCGCACTTCAGACCGGTTGTTGATCATTTCGCCCATGAGTTCGTGAAGTGAGTCGATGTAGACATCCGTCACAGCGGCCGATTCACGTGAGATCAGATCGCTGACCGTATAGGCGGCCTTCAGGTTTGACGCGCTTTGACGAAACCCCTCGAATGCGGTGAACGTAAACGTAATCGTCCACAGCAACAGCGGGAAGATCATGATGGCCTCGACGGTCAGAATGCCACTTTCGTCCTGCTTGAAGGCCTTGATGCGGTTTTTCACGTTTCTGAATACAGACATAGCTTTACCGTGGCTCCTGCACGAATGCGGTCGTTGCGGTCACTGCATAGTGGCCGCTTTCGTCGACAACCGTGTTTGCGATGATCGAGCTTTCCAGAACCGGATCGATACGCAGGCAGGCACGCAAAATCATCAACTCGTTCGAGGCCCCGCTTTTGAAGTCGAGCACTGGTTTGGGGTCTTCGGAACTGTCGGTGCAGGGTATTTCGTCCGAAAGCACGATGCCATTGAATGCGTTCTGGCGGAGCATTTGCAGCCGCAGGTTGGTTTTACAATTCTTGATACCGGAAATGTCGCAAATCCGGTCCTTGATTACATCGTGGCTCCAGTTGGTGCCTGTGCCAAGACGGATATCCCGAACGACCAGGTCAACACCACGTTCCAGCGCGGCGTGCTTGGTGGTGATCAGTGACATCTCTCCACCGATACCAATGAATGCCAGGAAAAACGGAATGATCATGACAAATTCGATCGTCGCGTTCCCGGACTCGGATCGCTTGAAAGTACGGAGTTTTGACAGTGACTTGCGGATCATTGCGTCAGCCTCAATTTGCGGATGGACGAAGCAATCGCTGTAAACGCCTTGTCCAGATCCAATCCAGCTACATTGTGTACATGGCTGTCCGAGCTTGCGCAGGACTTGATGGTGTTCAAGCCGCTGGTGGGGGCCTCGAAAGCGATGCCATAGATGATGACACCCTTGTCTTTGGCGGCGCCACAGATACTGGCCGTGCGCGCGTTCTTTGTGGACGATCCCACTGACTTCCTTAGACTGTAGTACCAGTTATTCTCGTGGTTGCTTTGCCAGTAGAAGTTGTTCTTGGCGTTCCACCACAGCGAAGCCCGATTGAACAGTTCTGGATACGAAAGACGGGTGGCAGTTCCAACTTCTTCATTTGTCGGATTTTCATTCGGTGGATTGCCGAAAGGATGTTCTGCGGTAACGTAGTTGCCGTTTTCTTCGGTGTGTTGCATCCAAACCCACCGGTCCGGATTGTTCCCCTGCGGGTCATGGTAGTAGCGAATACTGTACTCACCTTTACTGCCATCCGCGCGTTCAAATTCTGGATTGAACCAGACGTCAGTCTGTCCGCTGCGAACCGACGGGTCCAACATGTACTGCGAGGTGTTTTGCCCGTCAGTCATTACGATCACGACCTTAAGCACGTCCGAGTCGTAAGATTCCGGGCGATTGGCAAATTTGGCAGGCACCTTGTTTTCGGTGGCCAGGGTGTTGATCACGGGCTTGAATGAAGGATCCAGCATGCCGACGCCCCATTTCATGCCAACATCAATGGATGTGTTGCCGCTTGCGGTCAGGGCATCGATACGATTGTGCAGATATTGGACGTTGTCGGTGACGGCTGTAATCTCACTGCCTGTGCGAACGGGGCAAACAAGGTAGGCAGGAGGTTCGCCATCAGTCGTCCGGCCGTTTACAGTTGCTCGCGTGTAACGCCATGGATCGAAATGTCCGGTGCGCTGATAAAAGGTAGTGGGATCAAGGGTTGCAGACCCAAATTGCCCCGAAGAAAAGTTCACGCAATGGGAATAGTTGTGCTCTGAGGTCACGTTGGTGAATTTGCCCAGGATATCCTGCCCGGCATTGACCTGCGTGGCATAGGGAACGATTGACATCGAAATCTTTGTTTCGCCCGATTCCTCAAGCATTTTCGTGACAAAACCTTTCGCCGCAGTCTTCAACACATCGATCTTCGATTTTCCGGCGGTCGCCGAAGACCGTGACATGGACCCGGACATGTCCAGAACCAACGATATTTCGACGGACCCGATGGATTCTATGGCGGTGCTTGCCGCTTTCATATTCAGTTCGGTAACTTTTCCGAATCTCATGAAACGCGTCGGAACAACGGCATTGGCGGTCGCGGCCACTTTTCTCGAGCCAAACCCTTCGGTGACGGTCACTGTTTTCTCAAGATGGCCCAACCCGGCCTTTTCCATATAGGCGTCGACAACGTCCTTGGGCGGCAGTTTCTGGTCAAGATCCGCGGCAGCAAGCACCGCGCGGTCCAGCGTGGATTGCAGGCTGGCCCGGTCGCGCTCGTACGTCATCAGATCCATCGCCATTCCGGTGATGGCCAGCATCAGGATCAAAATGAGCAGGGTGAATATCGTAAAAGTGCCGTCTTCTTCTCGGGAAAACAGCCGCAACCGGGAAATCTTGTGTTTCGGCTTCGAGCCGTCGTTCTGAAGCGAGAAAATTATCATTTGATGACTCCGCCTCGCACATACAAGTCGTGCGTCAAAGAAAGGAATTTCCGGTTAAATTTAGTTTTCAAACGTGGCGTGAATTGGGCGAAAAAGGCTTGGTTTTGGCCTTTTTGGGCACTCAGGGGGTATAATTTTCACGTTTTCCCATGGTCTGTCGATGAAATGAAGACAATCCGTTAAGCGATTGACCAGATTGGGCGACTCACCATCAGAAGCTCAAGTCTCTGTTAAGAAGGTGATGAAAAAAAGTGCATTGTTTGATTGCAGCCAGACTTGAGTGGTGCGACAAAACGTCGTGACGTTTCGTCATCCAGCGGTACGGAGGATTTTATGACCGGCATCCAAGAACCAAGCTTTCGCGAGAGTGTTGACCTGATGTTCAACAGGGCGGCCGCCCTGATGGAACTGCCGCCGGGGCTGGAGCAGAAGATCCGGGTTTGCAACGCGACCTACACCGTTCGGTTCGGTGTACGCCTGCGCGGCGAGATCCATACCTTCACCGGGTACAGGTCCGTCCATTCCGAACATATGGAGCCGGTCAAAGGCGGCATTCGCTATGCTACTGCGGTGAACCAGGATGAGGTCGAAGCGCTGGCTGCGCTGATGACCTACAAGTGTGCTCTTGTCGAAACACCGTTCGGCGGATCGAAAGGCGGGCTTTGCATCGATCCGCGGAAATACGAAGAACACGAACTGGAACAGATCACGCGACGCTTTGCCTATGAGCTTGCCAAGCGGGATCTGATCAACCCGTCGCAAAACGTTCCGGCGCCCGACATGGGCACGGGCGAACGCGAGATGGCCTGGATGGCCGACCAATACGCGCGGATGAATACCACCGACATCAATGCGCGTGCCTGTGTGACCGGTAAGCCATTGAACGCAGGTGGCATTGCCGGGCGGGTCGAGGCGACCGGACGCGGAATCCAATACGCTCTGCGCGAGTTTTTCCGTCACCCTGAAGACGTCCAGAAGGCTGGCCTGTCGGGCAAGCTGGATGGAAAGCGCGTCGTGGTGCAGGGGCTCGGCAACGTGGGCTATCACGCGGCGAAGTTCCTGAGCGAGGAAGACGGCTCGCGCGTTGTCGGTATCATCGAGTGGGACGGGGCGTTGTACAACCCGGATGGTATCGACGTCGAGGCCGTCCGCCAGTGGATCGTCAAGCATGGCGGCGTCAAGGATTATCCGGACGCGACTCATTCAGCGGAAGGCGCAAGCGTTCTGGAGGCCGAGTGTGACATCCTGATCCCGGCTGCCCTGGAGGGTGTCATCAATCTGACCAATGCGGAACGGATCAAGGCCCCTTTGATCATCGAGGCCGCGAATGGCCCGGTCACCGCCGGCGCGGATGAGGTTCTTCGCAAGAAAGGCACCGTTATCATCCCGGATATGTATGCCAACGCAGGCGGTGTGACGGTGTCTTATTTCGAATGGGTCAAGAATCTCAGCCACATTCGTTTCGGCCGGATGCAGCGTCGGCAGGAAGAGGCGCGGCATGAACTGATCGTCAGCGAGCTGGAGCGGCTGGACCGTTACCTGGGTGACGCGTGGTCGATGTCGCCGGACTTCAAGGCCAAATACCTCAAAGGTGCTGATGAGCTTGAACTGGTGCGCTCGGGCCTCGACGACACGATGCGTATTGCCTACCAGTCGATGCGTGAAGTGTGGCACAGCCGCGACGATGTCGAAGACCTGCGTACTGCGGCCTATATCGTGGCGATCGACCGCGTGGCCAAAAGCTATCGCGCCAAGGGCCTCTGAATCAGGCGGGCGGGGTGATCATTTCGCCCCGCCGCTGCGCGCTGCGGCTTGAATGTCGATGGCAGCCCGTTAGTTTGACGGATAATAGACACTCAGAGAAACGAATCCCGGAGACCTCCATGTTGCGTATAGCCATTGTCGCGGCTCTGCTGGCCACCCCTTTGGCCGCTCAGGAAACTAAGGAACAAAGCTGCAAGTATCAGGCGGATGTGGTGGCAGCGATCCAAAAGGCGCGGCTGGACCGTGTGAAGGAACGCGATGTGGCGCAAGCCGTGGCGGATAGTGGCCCGACATGGCCCGAGAACTACAATGCCGCGATTCCGCTGATCACGCCGTGGGTTTATGAACAAAAGATGCGCGATGTGCGCAAAAAGGATCTGGGCGCCGCTTGGCTTGAGCTGTGTTTGCAGCAATAATCCACAGCACCATCATTTCCCTGTGGACAAACGCGCGTCATACCCTTGGCGCGCGTTCCTGTTTCTGTCAGGTTTGATCCATGTCACTGCCCCCCGGATTTCTGGATGAACTGCGCACCCGCCTGAGCCTGTCTCAGGTCGTCGGGCGCAAGGTGATGTGGGATCAGCGCAAATCCAATCAAGGCAAGGGTGACATGTGGGCGCCTTGCCCGTTTCATCACGAAAAGACAGCCTCATTCCATGTCGATGATCAGAAGGGGTTTTATTACTGCTTCGGCTGTCACGCCAAGGGCGACGCGATCAGCTTCGTGAAAGAGACTGAGAATGTTTCGTTCATCGAAGCGGTGGAAATCCTCGCCCACGAGGCTGGCATGCCGATGCCTGCGCGCGATCCGAAAGCGCAGGAAAAGCAGGATCGCCGCAGTCAGCTTGCCGATGTGATGGAACAGGCGGTGCAGTTTTTCCGCTTGCAGCTCAAAACAGCGGCGGGCGCAGAGGCACGGGATTACCTGTCGCGCCGGGGTTTGGATCAAGGCGCGCTGGATCGGTGGGAGATCGGGTTTGCTCCTGACGGTTGGCAGGCGCTTTGGGATCACCTGCGCGGCAAGAGCATCCAAGAGGAGCTGATCCTTGGCGCCGGGCTGGCCAAGCCTTCAAACAAAGGCAAAAAACCCTATGACACTTTCCGCAATCGGATCATGTACCCGATCCGTGATCCGCGTGGGCGCTGCATTGCGTTCGGTGGCCGCGCGATGGACCCGAATGACAACGCGAAATACCTGAACTCGCCCGAGACCGAGTTGTTCGACAAGGGGCGCAGCCTTTACAATCAAGGTCCTGCGCGGCAGGCGGCGGGCAAGGGGCAGCCGCTGATCGTGGCCGAAGGGTATATGGACGTGATCGCGCTGGCCGAGGCGGGGTTTGGCGCGTCGGTTGCGCCTTTGGGAACGGCCATTACGGAACATCAGTTGCAACTGCTCTGGCGGATCGCGGATGAACCGATCATAGCGCTGGACGGGGATGCCGCGGGTCTGCGGGCGGCCATGCGGGCGGTTGATCTGGCACTGCCGCTGCTGGAGGCCGGAAAATCCCTGCGGTTTGCCTTGATGCCCGAAGGCAAGGACCCGGACGATCTGTTGCGCGCCGAAGGGGCAGGGGCCGTGAAGGCCGTTCTGGAAGGGGCCGTGCCGATGGTCAAACTGCTGTGGCAGCGCGAGACCGAAGGAAAGGTATTCGACAGCCCGGAACGCAAGGCAGCACTGGACAAGGCGCTGTGGGACAAGATCAAGCTGATCCGGGATCCCTCGATCCGCCAGCATTACGGTCAGGAAATCAAAGATCTGCGCTGGCAACTGTTTCGCCCACAACGACAACCACAAAACCGTCGGTGGCAACCGCGGGGAAAATGGCAGCCGCCGCAGACCGCGACGCCGGGCGCGCGCAGTTCGTTTCTGGCCTCATCGGAAAACGCGGATATCCAGCTGCGTGAAGCCGCTATTCTGGCGATCTCAATTCTGAATCCCAAGGTTGTTGTCCAATTTGAGCAACAGTTGGAAGAAATGGAATGTCACAATCCTGACTACGCGGCATTGCGCGATGCTGTGCTGCGTCACGCGATCGATGATCCGGACAACCTGAAAGACCACATTATCGCATCAATGGGGCCGGACGCCCTTGAAAACCTGCTGACCCTTCGCCATGTGGCAGTCATCCCCTGTGTGTCCAAGCCAGGCGACGTTGAAAAGGCCGAGATGACACTGGCCGAGGAACTCGCAAAGATCAAAGCGCTCCGGGGGTTGGATGCCGAGATTGCCGAAGCGGCAGAGGAACTGTCCGATCTGCCCGATGAGGCGCTGACATACCGGCTGGCGCAAGCCGCCGAAGAGCGCAACCGCGCGAGTCGAAGCCAGAACGAGGATAGGGCCGTTTTCGACATTGCTGACAATGGGGCGCGAATCAATCGTGACGAGAAAGACGCGTTTGCGGCGATCATGTCTGGCATCAAATTCGAGCGGAAACGCCGATAAGTGGTGTTTTCGTAAGGCACTGGAAAAGAAAAACGGGTAAACGGGTGGCCGAATCACTTATACGCGCTAATGATTCGGCTGAGACGAATCACCCATCCCTGCAGGAGCATTGAATGGCCGCCAAGGATACGAACGAAGACCGCAAATCCGACGAGCAGGAACAGGAAATCTCGCTGGACATGAGCCAGGCGAACGTCAAGAAGATGATCGCCGAAGCTCGCGAGAAAGGTTACATCACCTACGACCAGCTCAATCAGGTTTTGCCGCCTGATCAGGTCAGTTCGGAACAGATCGAAGACGTAATGTCGATGCTGTCCGAGATGGGCATCAACATCATCGAAGATGAAGAGGCCGAAGAAGAAGAGAACAAGGGCTCGACCGAACTGGTTGCCGCGGAAAGCAACCGTGAGGTGGCACTGGCCGGTTCCGGTACTGAAAAGCTGGATCGCACCGACGATCCCGTGCGCATGTATCTGCGTGAGATGGGGTCGGTTGAACTGCTGAGCCGCGAGGGTGAGATCGCAATCGCCAAGCGGATCGAAGCCGGTCGCAACACGATGATTGCGGGCCTGTGTGAAAGCCCGCTGACCTTCCAGGCGATCACCATCTGGCATGACGAATTGCTGTCCGAAGACATTCTTTTGCGGGATGTCATTGATCTGGAAACCACGTTCGGCAACCAGTTGGACGAAGACGGCGACGTTGATGAGCCGGTCGTTGATACGACGGCGGTGCAGGCGAACAAGCCAGCCAAGGATACCGGCCCCGAGCTGGATGCGGATGGCAACCCGCTGAACAACGACGACGATGACGATGACGACGACCAAGCCAACATGTCGCTGGCCGCGATGGAAGCGGCGCTGAAGGATCAGGTCCTGACCACGTTGGAACGTATCTCGACCGACTTTTCGATGCTGTCAGAAATGCAGGACAGCCGGATTTCGGCCACGCTGAACGAAGACGGCACTTTCAGCGAAAAAGACGAGGCTACTTATCAGAAGTTGCGGGCCGAGATCGTCGAGCTGGTGAATGGTCTTCACCTGCACAACAACCGGATCGAAGCGCTGATCGACCAGCTGTATGGCATCAACCGCCGTGTCATGTCTCTGGACAGCGCGATGGTCAAGCTGGCCGATCAGGCACGCATCAACCGCCGCGAGTTCATCGAAGCGTACCGGGGCCGTGAGCTGGATCCGAACTGGCTGGCCGAGATGGCCGAGAAGCCGGGCCGGGGATGGCAGATGTTCATCGAACGCTCGACCGCGAAGGTCGAAGAACTGCGCAACGATATGGCTCAGGTCGGCCAATATGTCGGTCTGGATATCTCGGAATTCCGCCGCATCGTGCAGCAGGTTCAGAAAGGCGAGAAAGAGGCGCGGCAGGCCAAGAAGGAAATGGTCGAAGCGAACCTGCGTCTGGTGATTTCGATCGCCAAAAAATACACCAACCGCGGCCTGCAATTCCTTGATCTCATTCAGGAAGGCAATATCGGCCTTATGAAGGCGGTGGACAAGTTCGAATACCGTCGCGGCTACAAGTTCTCGACCTATGCGACCTGGTGGATCCGCCAGGCGATCACCCGCTCGATCGCGGATCAGGCCCGCACGATCCGTATTCCGGTTCACATGATCGAAACGATCAACAAGCTGGTGCGCACGGGCCGTCAGATGCTGCATGAAATCGGCCGCGAGCCGACGCCGGAAGAGCTGGCCGAAAAGTTGCAGATGCCGCTCGAGAAGGTGCGCAAGGTGATGAAGATCGCCAAAGAGCCGATTTCTCTGGAGACGCCGATTGGCGACGAGGAAGACAGCCAGCTGGGCGATTTCATCGAGGACAAGAATGCCGTGCTGCCCTTGGACAGCGCCATTCAGGAAAACCTCAAGGAAACCACCACACGGGTTCTGGCCTCGCTCACCCCGCGCGAAGAACGGGTTCTGCGGATGCGCTTCGGCATCGGTATGAACACCGATCACACTCTGGAAGAGGTCGGCCAGCAGTTCAGCGTGACCCGCGAACGGATCCGTCAGATCGAGGCCAAGGCGCTGCGGAAGCTGAAACACCCCAGCCGTTCACGAAAACTCCGGTCTTTCCTGGATCAATAAGAACAAAGTTCAATAAGAACGAAGGCGCCCCGTCAGAGGCGCCTTTTTTCGTTCACATTGGCTGGTTCTCGCATCACGTTGGCGCGAATGCGCAAGGCCGGGGCGGTGTGCCTTTCTATATCGGTCTTGTCCACTCATGGGACAGGCCGGGGCGAGGCTTTTCAGGCTGACGACCCCCGGCCAGCTGTCCGAATGGGATGTTCCACCCGGGTCTTGAAGGCGCTGGGCGGCTGACCTGTCCACCGTTTGAAGGCGGTCGAAAAAGCCGCCTGATCGGCATACCCCAGCGCATATGAGATTTCAGACAGAGTCATGCCATTTGTGATGAAAGTCTGGGCCAGATCACACCTTAGATCGTCTACAATATCGCGATAGCTTGTGCCTTCATCCTTGAGACGTCGGCTGAAGGTTCTGAGGCTCATCCCCAGATCAGCCGCCGCATCTTCGGCTTGCAGGATTGCGCCGGGCAGGGATCGGGTGATCAGCCCTTCGACGCGGGCGCGGGTCTTGTGCTTGGCTGGTGTTTTCTCGGCCAGCAGACGTTCACCGTATTCCAGCAAATGCTCCCGCAGCTTGGGATCATAGGTCGGCACCTTCAGTTCCAGCGCAGAAAGCGGCAGAATGATTTCAATCTTTTCAGCTCCGAAAACCACCGGGCAGCCCGCCAGCTTTTCGTAGGTTTTGACGTGGTTTCCAACTTTGTGCTGAAATCGCATCTCGATCGGGTACACGTTCACCTGCGTGAGGTTCCTCATTCTGGCCAGCGCGGCAAACAGCAGGAATTCCGTGCGCCGATGATAGCGGGCAAAGCTGGCATCTTTCCAATCGGCCTCGAGGGCTGCGAAGTTGCCGGCAACACGTAAGCTGAGCCCGATGGCGGGATCGATGATGCCGTGAAAGCGTGACAGGTTTTCCATCACCTGCCTCAAATCGCGTGAGTATTTACTGATATACCCCGTCACGGTCGAAGCCGACGTGACCTCGAGCCCTGTGCGAGCCGCAAATGTGATGTCACCAACGGCGTCACAGGCGTGCCGGATGAACAGGGCCTCTTTATGTGCGCTGTAGACTGCGGCAGGGGGCGCGGTATCTTGCTGACGCAGCCCGGCCTGCTTCAATACCCGTTGGGATAGTTCACTGTTGTCGGCGTGGCGATCCAATGCCTGGCTCAAAAAATGTAGTCGGCCGATATCTACGTCCATCGTGGTACAACACCTTACGTTCTCAAATGCATTAACAGGTTATCACGGAAGTTCCTTTTTTGACTTTGGCTTTTGGCAAGAAGGATTTTGCACGCGAGCATCACGTGTTGGCAAGTTCTCGAAAGGTTTTGACCGGAACGCGCATGAAGTAAAACGCACGGCTGTCCAAATCAGCTTTGTTGCCGGGTCGGGACCTTCATGGGGATGAGGTCAGAGCCTCGGAGAAATCACCAATCTCTGCTCAGGGCTCCCCGGCACGCTCTTTTTCCCATAAGTGACGCATTGTTCTGCGACGCCGGTCTTGCGCCCGCTGATCCGTTGTCAAGGCTGGCTCACGCCGGATCACGCTATGTACCAGGCGGGCTGAATTGATCGTGAGGCACCCTGTGCGCGCGGTGAAGTTCGTCTAACCTATCTGGAGACCATCCTTTGGACCAAGCAATCAGGGAAGAGATTACCATGAAACAGTCATATACCTTCGCCGCGCTGGCCGCCTTGACCCTCAGTATCCCCATGACCGCAGATGCTGCGCCGAATGGATTTCGAACAGAACCCATCAACGCCACTGATTTCGAGGTCATCCCGCGCGGTGACAAGCGTGTCGAAGGCTATTGGTGCGCGGCCGCGGATTATGCGCGCCGGACCTTAGGGTTGGGTTGGATGGACCGGGTTTATGTGTTGCGAGGATACGGGCCCAGCGTCACCACCGGGCGCAGAACAGCAGTTCAGTTTTCGATTAAGCAGCCTCAGTCTGTTGATGTGCAACCAAGCAGCTTTGTTTCGTTCGGTTTTCAGCCCGGTAACAGTGAATCTGTACAAGGTGCGAATGCACGGTGTAACTATCGACCGTTCTTCAATGACTGACAAACGCGCAGGATAGTCACGATGCAGACTGAATTCGTTTTGCACACCCAAGGGCCGGGGCTGTACGAATTCACGTCTGATGTGCTGCAATGGCTTGAACGGTTAGAGACGGATGGGGTTTTGACTCTGTTCGTTCGCCACACTTCCTGCTCATTGCTGATCCAGGAAAACGCGGACCCCGAGGTTCAAACCGATCTTCAGGCGTTTTTCGAGCGGCTGGTTCCACCGTCAGACAGCCCCGCCATGTCCTACCTGAGGCACACCTATGAAGGCCCGGACGATATGCCCGCGCATATCAAGGCTGCGCTCTTGCCGGTTTCGCTGACGATTCCGGTGTCGCAGGGTCGGCCTGTGCTTGGAACATGGCAAGGGATCTACCTGTTTGAACACCGCACTGCGCCGCATCAAAGGAAGGTTGCAGCGCATCTGGCCTGACCCTTTATTTAGCGGTTTGAATTTCCGACTACCCAAACCCTAGCGGCTGCCCTATAGTTGTGGATAAGTAAGCCGCAGCGCTTACAAAAAGAGGCCGAACATGGGACGAGGAGACGGCGGATGCGCTGCCCGTTTTGCGGAAATATCGACACTCAGGTGAAAGATTCACGCCCGGCAGAGGACCACGTGGCTATCCGCCGACGCCGGTTCTGCCCGGCCTGTGGCGGACGGTTCACGACCTACGAACGTGTGCAGCTGCGCGATCTGGTTGTCATAAAAACCAATGGTAAACGCGAAGATTTCGACCGCGACAAGCTGGAGCGTTCGATCCGTATCTCGATGCAGAAACGCCCCGTTGATCCCGAACGGATCGATCAGATGATTTCGGGCATCGTGCGCCGTCTGGAAAGCATGGGCGACACGGATATCCCGTCCAACAAGATCGGTGAGATCGTTATGGAAGCTCTGGCGCGGATCGACACTGTCGCCTATGTTCGCTTTGCGAGTGTGTACAAGAATTTCCAGGCGGCCGATGATTTCGAGGAGTTCGTCCACGAACTGCGCCCGCCGCAGCCTTCGACTGACGAGTGAACGAAACAGATAAGCGATTCATGGCGCTTGCCCTGTCTTTGGGGCGGCGCGGTCAGGGGACGTGCTGGCCGAACCCCGCCGTGGGGTGTGTCATTGTTCGTGATGACCGGATCATTGGGCGGGGCTGGACGCAACCGGGTGGCCGCCCTCATGCCGAGACCGAAGCGTTGGCTCAGGCCGGGCAGGGCGCACGTGGTGCGACCGCCTTTGTAACGCTGGAACCCTGTGCCCATCACGGCAAGACGCCGCCCTGTGCCCAGGCCTTGATTGCGGCAGGGGTATCCCGCGTTGTAGCGGCTGTGGAAGATAGCGATCCGCGCGTGGCCGGGCAGGGTTTTGCCATGTTGCGCGAGGCCGGGATTGAAGTCGTAACCGGCGTTCTTGCGGAACAGGCAGAACGGGATCTGGAAGGCTTCTTCCTCAAGACTGAACAAGGCCGACCTTTTGTGACGCTGAAGATGGCCAGCAGTTTCGACGGGCGCATCGCAACCTCGACAGGGCACAGCCAATGGATCACCGGACCGCAGGCACGTCGTGTGGTCCATGCCATGCGCGCACGTCACGATGCGGTGATGGTCGGGGCAGGGACGGCGCGCGCCGACGACCCCTCGCTGACCGTTCGGGATATTGGCGTTGAGCATCAGCCTGTCCGCGTCGTGGTGTCCCGCCATATGGACATATCCCTGATGGGTCAGCTGGCGCGCTCGGCCTCAAGGATACCTGTCTGGCTCTGCCATGCGCATCACCCGGATGCCGAGCGTGCACAGGCGTGGGAGGGATTGGGGGCAAAGCTGATCCCCTGTGCATTGAAAGACCATCATATCGATGCAGTGGATCTGCTTCAGCAACTGGGTCAGGCCGGTTTGACCAGTGTCTTCTGCGAAGGCGGAGCTGCGCTTGCGGCCTCGCTGCTGGCCGAAGATCTGGTGGACGAGCTGGTCGGGTTCACTGCCGGTTTAACCATCGGGGCCGAAGGACTGGCCGCGGTCGGGACACTTGGCCTGGAGACGCTGGAGGTCGCACCGAGGTTCGAATTGATCGAAACGCAGGCGGTCGGCGGGGATGTATTGCACCGTTGGCGCAGAGCGTCGGAATAATGTCAACGCCAAAGATGAGCGTGCGTCGCGAACGCGCCCTGAAGCTTTGACAGAAACCGGTTGAACGGACCGGACGGTGCCGAATACCCCAGCGCCAAGCGTTCAACAGCCACTTCGACAGGGCAGGGTTGTCTGGTGATCGGATCGAAATAGCGTGGATAGTCAATCAAGGTGGCGTGCACCAGGCCCATCAGCGACGGCCGTGCACCTCGCCTGACGGGGACGGTATCCAGATCGGTGGTCAGGCCCCATCCCGCATAGAAGGGCGCGCCCAGGGTCGTGACCTTCACCCCGCGCAACAATGCCTCGAATCCCAACAGCGATGTCATCGTCCACACCTCGTCCACCTGCGTCAGTAACGAGGCGGGGTTAGTCCGGGTCACGACAAGGTCCGCAAGTGACTCTGCGTCTATCTGGCCATCCCGCAACCCGGCTTCGACATCAGGGTGCGGTTTGTAGATCAGGATTGCATCGGGGTTGGCCTCGCGCGCCGTTTGCAGCAGGTCCAGATTGCTGCGCACCGTGTTGGTGCCCAGCAGGATCGAGGCGTCATCTTCAACCTGTCCGGGCACCAGAATTCGGTGCCCATGGGGCAGAACCGGCGCGGATTGGCCCGTGTTGTATTTGCTCAAACCATCGGCCAGCAATCTCTCGACAAGCCGTTCAGCACGTAATTCCTGATCCGGGCGCAATGTTGCACGCTCGCCTATCAGGTTTTCCAACTGGCTGGGTTTTGTGGGGTCGTAGTAGATGCCGATTTCGTCGGTTACCAGGGATAGAGGCGGAACAAGTGCGGCCCCCAATCCGCGTGAACGCAAGAAACCGTCTTCCACACGAACGGCCCCTTCGGCGTCGCGCGCCTGACTAGCCCACACCATATGGGGGCGATCCGAGGTGTCGGGCTGTGTGGACGTAAAGCGCAACTTGCCATGTCGCCCGAAAATCTGCTGCATGTGCCTGCGTTTCCACAGACGCATGCCAGCGGCAGTCCAACCGTGCCTGTCCTGACGCCATGCGCGGGTCTGTGCCTCCAAAATGTCCAGAACCGTTTCCAGTTCGCACAGCTGATCGCGAAAGGGGTCGTACCAGGTCGGGTAAAGCAGCATCGCGGCCGCGAACAGTTGCGCGCGGGTCAGGTTGCGCTGTCGGCGTTGGACCGGGAATTCATCCTGCGTCAGGCCCCAACCGGCATAGAACGGTTGACCGAAAATGCGCGGTTTGTGACCGGCCAGGATTGCTTCAAAGCCCAGTTGCGACGACACGGTATAGACCGCAACGGCGCCGTCGAGCAGGGGCCAGGGGCTGATCGGTTTGTCAAACCACGTGACCCGGTCTGACAGGTCCTGATCGGTGAAATGCCCCTGACGATGACCCGCCATCGTTTCTGGATGTGTCTTGATCAGAATGCGCGCGCCGGGGTTTTCCTCCTGCGCGACCACAAGCATTTCAAGAAAACGGGCACGATCGGCACCGCTTGCCGTGACGGCGGCATCGCCAACCGTCTGGTCGACGACCAGTACATAACCGGGGTCGGGTGCGACAAGGTCGGGGTCAAACGCGGAATACTTGCTGAGGTGCAGTTCCCGGACTCGCTCCATCGCGGCACGCGCGCGGTTCAGCAGCGCGGTGTCGTCCAAGGGATCGGTGTTCAGCAGCTTCTCAAGGTCGGAAGGTTCTGCTGCATCGAAATGCGGGCCTGAACGGTCCAGCAAAAGGCCCAACGGGGGTTCACCGGCACGGCCCGGGTGCAGAGACCTGAGAAAGGCATCTTCGACCCGCAGAACCGGGGCATTGTGTTTTTCGGCGATGCGCAGGCCGCGATACGCGGTCGGGCTGTTGCCCCATATGCCCACGCAATCGCCATCCTTGGGAAGACCCAGACGAATGTCATATCCGGCAAGTGTCAGAATCCGTCTCAGGCGTTTTTGCGTAAGAAACCCGCCGTTGTAGACGAACAGCCGGGTGCGCTCGGCCCCGGCTGCGCTGTCCGGATCGGGTGCCATGTATCAGTTGCCGGTCAGCGTGGCGACGTTTGCGATGGGGGTCAGGCCACCAGCGATCAGCGAGATCGATTTGCTCCACTGTGCATAGGGTGCTTCGGTCACATAAATCGTATCATCGTCGCGGATCACGAAATCACGCGCGATGAACAGACCGTTGGGAGCCGTCAGATTCAGCAGGTAGATCATGCGTTGATCCCCCTTCAGGTCGGCGCGTCCCGTGATGCTGCGGGCGACGTCCTGGCGTTCTTTTCGCAGAATGAAAATGCCGGTTGGATCAGAGGACAGCGTCAGCAGACCACCGACCTGAGCCAATGCTTCCAGCGCAGACAGATCCTGGCTTTCAAAGGCGACGCGCGATTGGCCGCCTGTGGCACCTAGTGCGATGTATGATCTGCTGTCTTCTTCCACCAAAATGCGGTCTCCGCCACGCAATGCGACGTCCAGTTTCGGGTTGCGGAACAGGTCTTCGTACCAGACGGTGCCCTTTTGATCCCCTCGGATCAGAGTCACCAACGCGATATCTGACGCTACAGAAACCCCGCCCGCCTGAGACAGCATGCCAAGCAGGGAACGGGTTGGGCGTTCGATCGGATAGATGCCGGGGGATGCGACAGTTCCCGTAAGCGAGACGGTGGAACCGTCACCCGCAACACGCCGCACTTCGATCTGTGGGTCCGGTGTCTGTTCCCGCAGCTTGTTCGTGATCAAAACGCGAAGCTGTTCCGGCGTGTTTCCCGCGGCCCGGATCCGACCCGCGTAGGGGACGAAAATGAACCCATCGCTGTCGACCTGAACTTCATCCAGGGCGGTTGCCGTACCGGTTTCGCCGGATAGCAACCCGTCGTCCACGTTTTCCCATATGGTCAGGCCCAGCACGTCGCCGGGGCGAACAGTGTCGGCGGTCAAGGCCTGGGCGCTGCTGAACGAGGAAGAAAAGCCAAACTGAGGCACGGCGGATGTAAGGCGTGTCACGCGGTCATCGACTTCGACGACAAACGCGTTGCCGCCATTCTGGACCGCACCAGCCAGAATTTCGGTCTTGTTCGGCCCGGATTTCGGAAGTTGGCAGGCCGCCATCAAGCCGATTGCCGCCACAAGGGAAACCCCCCGCATCCATCGCTTAGGAGAGAATTGCACTGCCGGATATCCTCAGTCTTTTGTTGTTGCGGCGAGATTAGCCGGTAAGCAGCTCAACTTCCAGTCACAGAGCGCCCGAACTACTCGACGATTTTCAACTGTGGCGTCGGTGCCTCGTTCTTGTTCAGAAGGGCCTGATAAGGGTCGCTGCTGCTGAGCATCATGTCCACGGCGCGGCGTAACAACTGCCGACGGCCGCGCCGGGAATAAAAACCGCCCGGCACCTGGCTGGTTTCCAGCAGGAATTGCCGGTAACAGCGATAGGCGTCGACATCCGGCGCGTCTGGTTCAGCAAAAAAAGCGGCGATCGACTGCTGTGATACGAAGTCGGTCTTGTCATAAACCGAACGTCCGAAAATACGCAGCGGAATACCCCGCCACAAGACCTGCTGGCCCGCAGTGGAATTCACGGTGACGGCCGAATTTGCCTCATCCAGCAAACCTGCCAGTTTTCCGCCGGGGACATAGTGAACACGGGTCTGCACCCCGTGTTTCCTGGCAATCTCCATGGCGCGCAGGTGCAATGGTTCACGGTGGTTTTCCAAAGGGTGCTCTTTCACGACCAACCTGTGATGCGCCGGTGCGCCTTGCGCGAATCCTGCGATGACCAGTTCCAGAAAATCGGACATGCAGGCGAATTCGGAATGGGCCTGAACCGAACTGTCATGCCCGAGTTGCAGCAGCACGAGGTGATACGGGAAGCCCCCCCATCTGACGCGCGCCGTGGCCACGCTGCGTTGCAGGCGATGAACAGGCATCAACATCAGGCGTTTGAAATACAATCGGAATTCCTGTGAAACCGGCAGATCACGATGAGGCCGGAAGTTGCGGTATCTCTTGTTCAGGAACATGACGAACCAATGATAGAGGGCACCGTAGAAGATGTGTTGCCGCATATCCCCCCAATGTGACGGAGGCGGCGGCGCTTTGCTGTCCGACTGGGCCAGAGCCTGCCGCATCCGGTCCACATCCAATGACATCAGGCGCGAGTGTCCGTTTGATCCATCCCGCTCGTACGTGACCCACCAGGGCCGCAGGTAGCCTTCTTCGAAAACATGAATTGTCAGCCCACGCGACTTCGCAATCTCAACTGCGCGGGCGTGGACCGGTCTCGTGTCGCCATAAAGAACGATATCCGTGACGCCCTTGTCGGCAATCAATCTGTTCAATGTCTCGGGCCAATCGCCGGGCGTGTTCCGGAATGCGATGAAACTTGCCTTGTCGAACCAGAACGCCTGATCGCCCGCATTGAAGCCAACCCGCCAGACCTGTGCCCCCGTGGCGCGCAACATCTGCCCGAGTGACGAAAAAAACGGCCCGTGAGGTCCCTGAAGGAACAGGAAGACCCGTTTATCTGAGCCTGAAGGCATTTGCGGCATCTGGACTGCTCTTTTGGTTTTTGTTGCGGAAACTATGCCTGTTTGGGCCTGGTACGGCAAGGCGGGGCTTGCCCGCGCGGCCCATTGGGCTTACCTCGACTTTGACAAGCAGGCACAGGTTAGGAACTGAGGGTTAACGGAATGTTCACAGGTATCGTCACCGACATCGGCACCGTCACCGAGCTGGAACAGCAGGGGGATCTGCGCGCCCGGATCAGGACGGCCTATGACACGGCCAGTATCGATATTGGTGCTTCGATCGCCAGTGATGGTGTGTGTCTGACGGTGATCGCGCTGGGCGACGATTGGTATGATGTTCAGATCAGCGCCGAGACGGTTTCGAAGACCAACCTTGATACATGGGCCGTCGGCAAACGTGTCAATCTGGAGCGTGCGCTGAAAGTCGGCGATGAACTGGGCGGTCACATCGTTTCGGGTCATGTGGATGGCGTGGCCGAAGTGGTCGCGGTCGAGGATGAAGGCGACAGCACACGTGTCACCTTGCGCACGCCGAAGGAACTGGCCCGTTTCATAGCGCCCAAAGGGTCGGTTGCGTTGAACGGGACATCGCTGACGGTGAATGACGTGAGTGATTGCGAGTTTGGCATCAATTTCATCCCTCACACCAAGGAAGTCACGACCTGGGGCGATGTCGGTGTGGGCGATCGCGTCAATCTTGAGATCGATACGCTGGCCCGGTACGTCGCGCGTCTGGCCGAGATGTCCTGATACGTCGCGTCGGAAAGCACCTGCGCCGTTTGTGGACTGGTCTTTGCGCCCTCAGTGGTCTATTCCGCCGAGCAAACCCGCCATGTGAAAGGCTGCCCCATGAGCTTTGAAACCCCCGGACCGGTCGAGGCCCAGTTGCGTGACGCGATCAGCCCGATCGAAGAAATCATCGAAGAAGCGCGCGCAGGCCGGATGTACATTCTGGTCGATCACGAAGATCGTGAAAACGAAGGCGATCTGGTGATCCCGGCCGAGTTTGCGGATGCCGAGGCGATCAACTTCATGGCCACCCATGGGCGCGGTCTGATCTGTTTGCCGATGACGGCGGAACGGATAGATGCGCTGGGGCTGCCGATGATGGCCGTGAACAACTCGTCCCGCCACGAGACGGCCTTTACGGTTTCGATTGAGGCGCGCGAAGGTGTCAGCACCGGGATTTCAGCCGCCGACCGGGCGCTGACCGTGGCGACCGCGATAAATGAACAGAATACGATGGCGCATATCGCCACCCCGGGCCATGTCTTCCCGTTGCGGGCAAAGCGTGGCGGGGTGCTGGTGCGCGCAGGCCATACCGAGGCCGCCGTGGATATCTCGCGCCTTGCCGGGCTGAACCCGTCAGGCGTGATCTGCGAGATCATGAATGAAGACGGAACCATGGCGCGCCTGCCGGATCTGGTCGAGTTCGCCAAAAAGCACAACATGAAAATCGGCACGATCAGCGACCTGATCAGCTATCGGGCGCGCAATGACAATCTGGTTGTCGAGACCTCGCGTCAAACAGTCACCTCGGAATACGGCGGTGAGTGGGAAATGCGGATTTTCACCGATCAGACCCACGGCATTGAACATGTTGTCATGATCAAAGGTGACATCACCACGCCCGAGCCCGTTCTGACGCGTACACACGCCCTGCACGAAGCGCCGGATATCCTGGGGCTTGGCCCGAAATCATCCCGCGAGCTACCGCGCGCGATGGAAAAGATCGCCGAGGAGGGCCGCGGTGTGGTCTGCCTGTTCCGCCAGCCGCGCAACTCGTTGTATGCGGTCGAGGATGAAGGCCCGCGCACCATCAAGCAAACCGGTCTGGGGGCGCAGATCCTGTCCAAGATGGGGATTCAGGAACTGGTGCTTCTGACCGACTCTCCTGAAACGGTGTATCTTGGGCTGGACGCGTTTGGCCTGTCCATCGTCGGCACCCGCTCGATTCTGAAGGAAGACTGAACATGGCTGAACAAGACAAACACGGAATTCTGCCGACACCCAGCTTCGACAAGCCGGTGAAACTGCTGATCGTGGCGGCTCCGTTCTACCGCTCGATCGCCGACAACCTGATTGCGGGTGCCACGGCCGAGATCGAAGCGGCTGGCGGCACCTGCGAAGTGGTCGAAGTGCCCGGAGCGCTGGAAATTCCCACAGCCATCGCCATGGCCGACCGACAGTGCAACTTTGACGGCTATGTCGCGCTGGGCTGCGTCATTCGCGGTGAGACCACGCATTACGAGACCGTCTGCAACGATTCCAGCCGCGCGATCCAACTGCTGGGCCTACAGGGGCTGTGCATCGGCAACGGCATCCTGACGGTTGAGAATGACGAGCAGGCCGAAGTCCGCGCCAATCCCGAAAAGATGAATAAAGGGGGCGGCGCGGCTGCTGCGGCCTTGCATCTGATCGCGCTCAGCCGTAAGTGGGGCGCTTCGAAAAAGGGCGTCGGATTCAAGCCGCCGTCCGAGTCCATCCTGGTGGCGGGCGACAACAACGGACCCACGACAGCATGACCCAGACAGACACGCCGAAACCGGCAAACAGGAAACGCCTGATGAAATCCGCCGCGCGGCTTTATGCCGTGCAGGCGCTGTTCCAGATGGAGCAGTCGGGCCAGACGACCGAGCAGGTGGTCAACGAGTTTCTGGACCATCGGTTCGGCGCGGTCTACGAGGGTGACGAGATGCTTGAGGGCGACAGCACGCTGTTCCGCAAGCTGGTGGATGACGCGGTGAACTATCAGGCGCCGATCGACCAGATGACCGACCGCGCGCTGGTGGCGAAATGGCCGATCGCGCGCATCGACCCGACCCTGCGCGCGCTGTTTCGCGCGGCGGGTGCGGAACTGACCCAAAGCGGCACACCGCCCAAGGTGGTGATCACCGAGTTTGTCGATGTGGCACGTGCCTTTTTCCCTGAGGGTAAAGAACCAAAATTCGTCAATGCCGTGCTGGATCACATGGCGCGCGAGGCCCAGCCCGAGGCGTTCTGACACGTTTACCTGAACCAGACATGCGCTAGCATAGGCAACGAAGCGCAAGGAGGTTCGCCATGCCCAAACTGATCCGCCTGTATATCACGCAAGTCGCCTGGGGTTTTGTCATTTCGGCCGTGTTTGTCGGGGTGCTCTTGGCGCTGAATGTCGCGAATCTTCGGCACCTGATCACCGGGTCGGAAATCGGCCTGATCGCGTTGGTGATGATCTGGTTCATGAACGGTATCGTCTTTGCCGGCGTTCAGTTCGCGTACAAGATCATGAGCATGGCGGAAAAGCCGCAGGGGCCACGTCGGGGAACACCGGTCGCACACAGTTTCGAGCCGGCAACCGTGAAACAGGAAGCCCACGCAGGGCGCTGATATTTCAGGGAAAGTGCGGCGGGACCACCAGTCAACCGTGCGGTTTGATTCCCGAGGACCTGTATGTACAGGTGGGCGCCGGGTAATCAGGCCAGGACCTGAACAGAGCCAGCCCCCTCGGAATTGCTTAAGGCCACCAGAATGCTACCTGTCACAAGAAGGGCAGAACCCGCCACGCGCTTAAGTAGGGTGTCTGACGGGTTCGCGCAAGAGGTCAGGCGTCAACAGTTTCGTGCAATGCCACACGCAACTTGCCGAAATGTTCGTCCCATCCTTTGTCCAGGGCCAGGATCAGATCAAACGCTGCGACGCCTTGCGGTAATCCTTCGTGCACAAGCTCAAGACGTGTGCCGCCCAAGACCGGCTCCAATGTCCATTTGACCACGCTTACAGCGTCTCCCATCGGTTTGACGGTAAAGGTGTGTTCAAGGTATTTCGGGGGGCGGGCGACACGGACCTCTCCCCAGATCAACAAGTCGCCGCTTGTTGTGCCGAACATCTCAAGCTTCTGACCTTCTGCCAGTGTTCTTTCAGGTTTGTGGAACCATTCCGCCAGATGCTCAGGTTCCGTCAGATAGGCCCAAACGGTTTCCGGTTCCGCCCTGAGGAAGATCGATTTCTTCAATACGGCATCAGTCATTTTGTTTCCTTTCAATGGCTTCCTTGAGAGAGTTGAGGCGGTCGTCCCAGAACTGGTCAAAATAGCTGAGCCAATCGAGCACCGGGGCCATACCCTGTGGTTCAAGTCGATTGATGCGTTCCCGGCCGCGCGCTTCGACTGTGATCAATCCACCGTCGGACAGAACCGTCAGGTGCTTTTTGACCGCAGCCCGGGTCATGTCGAACCGGTCGGTCAACTGCCCGATCGTCATGTCCTGTGACGAGAGCAGTCGCACGATGTTCCGGCGTGTGGGATCGGCCAGCGCGCGAAATGCGTTTTGAGTTTGGTTCTCCATAAGCAACCCCAGAAATAATACCTTTTGGTGTCACATTAATGCGATACCAGAAGGTACTGTGTCAAGGTGCAAAGGTACTTTACTTTTGTTCGCTAATTGTTCACATTTTCAGCTATGACTTTGGATCTGCAACCTGGACAGAGACTGGCACGTGGCGTCGCGCGGCATCTTTCGGCGCATGGCTTTGTTTCCGTAGAGGAATTCGTGCCTGCGCGCGGATTGCGCGTAGATGTCATGGGGCTGGGGCCCAAGGGTGAGCTGTGGGTGATCGAATGCAAATCCAGCCGCGCCGATTATCAGTCGGATTCGAAATGGCAGGGCTATTTGGAATGGTGCGACCGATTCTTCTGGGCCGTCGATACAGAATTCCCGACCGATCTGTTGCCTGATGAAACAGGCCTGATCATCGCCGATGCCTATGATGCGGAAATCGTGCGCATGGCACCCGAGGACAAAATCGCACCGGCGCGGCGCAAGAAGATGATCCAGAAATTTGCAACGGATGCCGCGCGCCGCCTGCATGCGCTACGGGATCCCAGGCTGTAAGGTCAGCCTTTGACGGCAAGGGCGGCTTGTACCGCGGCGCGAATTTCGTCGGCGATTTCTTCTGCTTCTTCCGGGTCAAAATCCATCGGTATTTCGATGCCGTCAGCTTCGATGAACAGGCGGACCATACCCTGATCGGTCGGACCGATCTGCAGGTTTGCCTGAATGTCGCGTTCGGTATTGATGCCCATCTGTGCCTCCGAGACTGAGCGTTCCTGCTAGCGCGCACGGGGTTGAGAATCAAGTCACCTTTGCGGTCAGATGAGACATGGAAGACGCCGTTCTCAGATCCTTTCGCCCCGATGACGCCGCGTGGCTGGTTGAGCAGCACGGTCTGCTTTATGCGCGCGACGAAGGGTTTGATGACAGCTTTGCCCCCTTGGTGGCCAGCATCCTTGATGATTTCATGGACAGCAGTGACCCCGAGCTTGAAAGAGGCTGGATCGCGGAACGGGAAGGGCAACGTCTGGGCAGTATTTTTTGCGTTTCTGTTGATCGAAATACCGCCAAGCTGCGGCTGTTTCTGCTTGTCCCGAAAGCACGAGGGCTGGGGCTGGGAAAGCGCCTGCTGCAAGCGTGTACTGCCTTCGCACGCGAGGCAGGATACCGGGAAATGGTCCTTTGGACGCATGAAAGCCATACCGCCGCATGCGCTCTGTACAAGGCGTCTGGCTGGGAGCTGATGGACAGCAAAGCGGTGCATTCCTTCGGTGTCGATCTTGTCGAACAAAGCTGGAAATTTCGGCTTTAATCCTCTTGCATTCCGCGGGCGTGTTCGGTACATCGCCCCTCACGAGTGCCGCCTTAGCTCAGTTGGTTAGAGCGCTGGATTGTGGATCCAGAGGTCCCCTGTTCAAGCCAGGGAGGCGGTACCACTTCCCCCCCTTTGAATGTGCGGAAAAGCGCGCGGGCGCGCGGTGATTGGCGTCGATTTGGTTTGGTGTCCAGACGTGGCCGGCGCGCCGAAACTCAGCGCGCCAGGTTCAGTTTGAACCGCATCTTGGCCCGTTTTGCGACTGGCAGGTGCCGGTTCAGGCGTTTGTTGATCAGGCCAAAGCCTCCGACGATCACCAGCGTCAGCAGGATAAAATAGAACGCCAGTATCGGGTACGGGATGAACGGGTTGAACGTTTTGTCCGCAAAGTAACTGGCGTAATACAGGGCGTCTCCGCGTTGCTGCCATGCCGGGAAGGCTGAAAAGAAGACCAGCGTTGTTGCGTGGAAGAGGAAGATTGCTTCGTTTGTGTAGGCAGGCCAGGCAAGCCGCAACATGGTGGGCCAGACGATCCGACGAAAACGGGCCCAGCCTGACATGCCATAGGCATCCGCAGCTTCGATATCGCCCTTGGGAATGGACCTTAGCGCGCCATAGAAAATCTCGCCCGTATAGGCCGCGGTGTTGAGGAACAACACGATCAGCGCCCCCAGCCAGGCCGAGGTGAAGGCGTCGAACATCGGGTTGGATTTCTTCAGCGACAGGAACAGGAAATAGGCGAAGAAAAACTGGATAAACAAGGGCGAGCCGCGGAACAGGAAGATAAACCATTCCGAAGGCTTGCGGAGCCATTTGTTGCTGGATGCCTTACCTACTGCGAGGGCGGTGGCCAGGAAGAACCCGGTCGCCAGAGCCATGATCCCGAAATAGACATTCCAGATCATGCCCGACCCGATCAGTGTGAACTGTTCGCACAGGGTGAAGTCACTTTTGGGCAGCAGACGCTCGCCGATACCCAGGGACCGCAGGCCATAATCCTGAATGGTTTGCAAGCAGCTCATGCCGTGGTCTCCTTGCGCAGAAGCTCGCCGCCTGATGTGGCCTGTCCGTGGGACAGCCGCCGCATCAGCTTCTCCAGCCCAAGTTCAGACACGCGTGTCATGCCGAGGTAGAAGACAAGCAGGAACAGGAAGTACCACATGCGCCAGTCGCCATGCGGATACTGGGTAAACTTGGACGTCTTGGTGCCACCTAGTTCGCGGGCCCAATAGACGATGTCTTCGATACCCAGCAGGAACAGCAGCGGCGTGGCCTTGATAAGAACCATCCAAAGGTTCGACAAGCCAGGCAGGGCATAGACCCACATCTGCGGCACAAGGATGCGCCAGAAGGTCTGGCGACGGGACATGCCATATGCTTCGGCGGTTTCAAGCTGCGCGTGGGGCACGGCGCGCATTCCACCAAACAGTACGTTCGCGGCAAACGCGCCGAAAACGATTGAGAAAGTAATAACAGCCAGGAAAAAGCCGTAGGTTTCATGCATCCATTCCGGTGCGGTCCCCAATGGCAGCTTGGCCGCCTGACAGACGATAAAATCATTTCCCTGACGGATCGGGTCGGTCCATTCAGGGCACAGGATCTTATGCCGAGTCCATTCGAACGCCTGGTCCAAGGCTATCACGAAAAACAGGAAGAAGGCGATGTCCGGAACACCGCGCACAACGGCAATATACCCTTTACCCAGCCAGCTCAGAGGTGGGAAATGTGATCGGGCGGCCATTGCGCCCATAAAGCCAAACGCCAATGCAACCGGCGCGGTCACCGCCAGCAATCCCAACACCTTGAGGAAGGACAGGTAGAAGGACCAGTGCACGCCGTTGGTCAGGTAGCAGGAGAACCAGCGGAATGTTCCGAGCGTGTCAGGGTCAGCGCAATAGGAAAACATGGAGCGTCTTTCGAACGTCATACCCGGATTTCAACCGGGCAGGGTTCGGCGCGACGGACGCGCCGAACCGCTTGATACGGATTAGTTTGTAACGACCGAACCGTCAGCGTTGTAGGTCGGAACGCCTTCGCCGAACCACTTGATGATCAGTTCGTTCAACGAACCGTCCGCTTTCATCGAGGTAATCGCCTCGTCGAACTTTCCGCGCAGTTCGCCATCCGATTCACGGATGCCCAGCCCGATGCCACCGCCCAGCGGCACGTCATCACCAACGAAGACCAGCTCTCCGGCGGATTCTTCGACGATCGGCACCAGGAAGTCCTTGTCGGCAAACACGGCATCGGCTTCACCGTTGCGGACGGCAGCGATGGTTTCTTCCGGAGTCGCAAACTCGACCAGTGTCGCGCCCGACTCGGCTACGTGGCCTGCCTGAATGGTGGCGGTCTGTGCGGCAACGACGCCGGTGGTGACATCAACATCCTCGGACGCACCGACATATGCCGAAGCCGCAGGCGGGAAGTAGTTCTGGGTGAAGTCGATGACTTCGTCACGTTCGTCAGTGATCGACATGCCCGCGATGATGGTGTCGTAGTTGCCCGAGACCAGGTTCGGAATGATCGAATCCCAGTCGTTCTTGACCCATTCACATTCCAGGTTCGCGCGCTTGCACAGTTCGTCGCCGACTTCACGCTCGAAGCCGTCGATTTCGCCCGCATCATTGATGAAGTTGTACGGAGGGTAGGCGCCCTCGGTCCCCATGCGGACCGTGTCGGCCATGGCGATACCGGCGGTCAGCGCCAGTGCGGCAGTGGACAGAATCAGATTTTTCATTGGTTGCTCCCCAGTTTGGTTCTGTTTTTGAAGTTAAGCCGCCTGAGTGGCGGAGAGAAAACCCCGAAGCCGTTCGGATTCAGGAGATGTAAAGATATCTTCCGGCGTGCCTTCTTCCTCGATCAGGCCCTGGTGCAGGAACACCACGTGGCTTGAGATGTCGGCGGCCATTTTCATGTCATGCGTCACGATGATCATGGTGCGCCCTTCGGCGGCCAGGTCCTTGATCACCTTGATCACTTCCTGTTCCAGCTCGGGATCCAGTGCCGAAGTGGGCTCATCGAACAGCAGGGCTTCGGGTTCCATGCACAGGCCGCGGGCGATGGCGGCGCGCTGTTGTTGTCCCCCGGACAATTGCGCCGGATAAGCGTCGCATTTGTCGCCGATGCCAACCTTGTCCAGATACTTGCGCGCGCTGTCTTCCACCTCGGCCCTGTCGCGCCCCAGAACGGTCACTGGGGCCTCCATCACATTTTGCAGGATGGTCATATGCGCCCACAGATTGAACTGTTGAAACACCATCGACAGGTTGGTGCGTATGCGCAGGACCTGTTTGGGGTCGGCAGGACGGCGCCCGTGCTTTTCCCCGGACCATTTGACAGGCTCACCCTTGAAAAGGATTTCGCCCTGCTGGCTGTCTTCAAGAAGGTTGCAGCACCGCAGAAGCGTCGACTTTCCGGACCCGGACGACCCAATCAATGATACCACGTCACCGCGATGTGCCGTGATATCGACCCCTTTCAACACCTCTAGATTCCCGAAGCTTTTGTGAAGGTCTTTGATTTCGATGACGGGGGCAGTTTCTGTCACGGGCAGTCCAGTGGTTGGTGGTGTTGGTGCGGTACTAGGACCGAAAAAAAAGGTCAATGCAATGCGCAAATGACAGAATCGAGCGGAGAAACACCCAAATTGGCCAGAATCAGTCGACAAATCGGGCAGTCGCTGATCCGCCATCTTCGGGAGAAGGCGGAGTGGGCACAGCCAAGTAGTGCGCCGCGGGAATGTCGATCAACCCGCGTATATGCAGCAATCGTTGATCACCGTCGCAAAGCTGGTCAATCGCGGCCCGTACAGCGCCCGCAATGACCTGCGGATTCCGACCCATCGACGTGATGTAGGGAAGGGTCGGAGTCGGAGTCGTTCTTGCCATTTCGCGCAGTTTGGTCCCCAGATTGGTGTGTTGTTGCAGCATCAGCCATGTCAGTATGTCCAGCGCGGCAAAGTCGGCTTTGCCGTCTGCGACGGCTTGGGCGGACAGCGCATGCCCGCCGGTTTCCAGCAGTCCGGCGGGGCGCAGGTTTGCCTGAGCCATATGTGTAATCGGGGCTGCCCAGCCGGATTGGGACAAGCCCTCATTATACGCGAACACGCCTGTGCTCAGCCCCGCCAGATCCCGGTCGTCGTCATGCCGCGCCACAAAGACCGAGCAATAATAACCTGGGGGACATCCGGGCAGGCCATAGTCCGGGGTGCCAACCAGTTGCACGTGACCATGCAATCGGGTTCGAAACGGCATGC
Source organism: Ruegeria sp. BF10 (assembly GCF_056538725.1). NCBI lineage: Bacteria > Pseudomonadati > Pseudomonadota > Alphaproteobacteria > Rhodobacterales > Roseobacteraceae > Ruegeria > Ruegeria sp. BF10. The sequence continues at coordinate 1,788,629 of NZ_JBQFTR010000001.1, read as the reverse complement.
CACAGGTTTGGGCCAGAACCAGGTTCGGGGCTCGCCAGACCTCCCACACATCTTTGTCGCGGGTAAGGGTTTGGGGGCCTGATCCAAGTTCGGCGCGAATCAATCCCCAGAACCTGTCATTGGCGGCTTGCAGGGAGGGCATGTCATACATGCCCAGCATGGCAATCACGATTTTGCAGCCTTTTGCCGTGCCAAAGCGGAATCCACGTCACTTACGCCCAGAAGACTGACCACCAGGCGCAGCAGCGAATCTTCCTCGCTGGTGCGGTGCCCATCGGCCAAAGCCACGGACCACAGCGCCTGAACGACCGCCAAGCGGTCTTCATAAGCAACCGCCTCTTTGATGGCTCGGGTAAAGCGGACGGTGTCCGGGGCCTCGGCCTCAAGATCTTCGGCGCGGGTGCGCAGGGCGGCGCTTTCGAACGGCGACAGGCCATAGCGTTGCGCCGAGATTCGGTCGATACGGGCCATTTCGGAATCGGAATAGTCATTGTCGGACCGCGCCAGTCGCACCAACAGGGCCGTCAGGGCAAGGCGGGCGTCATCGTCGACAAGAGGATCGGGCTGAGGCTGCGTAAGCCTGGAAAGAAACTCACTGAACATGCGTTAGATATAGCGAGCGCCTAACTCACATCCAAGCGGCTTTGAACGCGTTCACGTGCGGCCTTGCTGTCGTTAAAGCTCAACCCCATGGCAACGCGGGCTTCCTCGACGATTTTCACCTCGCCTTCGTCGGTGTTTCCATCCGCCAGGACAACTTCCCACAGCGCATCCAGTGCGGCCAGGCGTTCCTTCAGATCCGTGGTCTCGCGGATCAGCTTGCCGAAGGTATCGGTATCCGGCGCGGCCGCGTGAAGCTTTTCGCAAGTGGCGCGCACCTTGGCTGCTTCGATCGCGTTATGCTGGTAAAGACGGGCGAGGATTTTGTCGATCAGGCGGATCTCTTCCAGCTTGTAGTCCCGATCAGCCTGCGCCACGCGCACCATGAGCGCGCCCAGAGCAAGTTCGGCATCCGGGTCCGGAAGATGTTCATGCTGAGGCGGTCTGAGCGCCTGAAGGAACTTTTTCAACATGGCAAAAGGTTATTCCATATTTTGTGGTGCGCCAAGCGTAGTCTACCCGTCATAGCCCTGAATGATCACAAGATCGCCCATCGAGACCGGGGCGCGCAGTGCTTTGGCTTTCTGGTACGCTTCGCTTTCGTAACAGGCAAGCGCATCCTCATAGCTGGGAAATTCGATCACGACGGTCCGGGCGCGCGCTGCGCCTTCCTTCACTTCGCGTTTTCCACCGCGCGCCAGAAAGCGCGCACCGTAAGCTGCAAAGGGTTCTGCATTTGCAGCAATGTAGGTCTTGTATGTGTCCATGTCGTCCACATCGACATGTGCAACCCAATAGCCTTTCATCGGGCTTGCCTCCTGTTCGGTTTCAAAAGCAGGGTGATTAGAAGTGGCGGCAATTGCAATCCCACAACTTCAGGGTGATCAGGTGCGGTAGTGAATAGCGGCATGCGCCTGATCTGTTAACCACTTGATCATCTGGCGATAAGGAACCGGTCCATAGCTGACGCGCGCAACCCCCAGTTCAGCCAGACGCGGTGTGCCGGGGGTGCCGGGCAGGGCGATGATGTTGACCGGTAGGTTCGTACGCTCGCACAGATGGCCGATCATCGCCTCGTCTTTCAGCCCCGGAGCAAAAAAACCACTGGCGCCCGCTGCCTCATAGGCCGAAGCACGGGCAATGGCGTCGTTCAGCATCGCCTCATCATGTGTTTCCGCCGGGGCCTTCAGGAAAATGTCGGTTCTTGCGTTGACATAGGCAGGTATGCCCGCGTCTTCGCAGGCCGCGCGCATGGCTTCGACGCGTTTGGCCTGAACCGTTATATCGTAGAGCCCGTCGCCGCCGATGATCTGATCTTCGAAGTTGAAACCAACTACGCCGCAATCCAGCGCACGCTTGACGTTTTGTGCAATGCCCTGTGGATCTTCGGCATATGCCCCTTCGAAATCCAGTGTCACCGGAAGATCAACCGCTGCAACGATGCGGCGCGCATTGTCCAATGCGGCCTCTAGCGGGATGTTCTGACCGTCGCCAAAACCCTGTGCCATGGCAACAGGTGCGCTGCCGGTGGCAATGGCTTGCGCGCCTGCATCCCGCACCGCGCCGGCACTGCCGGCATCCCAGATGTTGAACAGAATGACGGGGTCGCCCTTTTTGTGAAGGCTGGTAAAGGTCTTCGCGCTTTGGGATTGATCGCTCATCGGGGCTCTCCTGTCGTGGTGTGATCAACAGTTAACCCCATGAGGGCAGACCGAGTAGAGGTTTTTTTGCTCGGTCGCGTCACATTGAAGTGACGGAAACCGCATGACCCGGTCCACGGCAAGATGGTCCGAGCCATGCTGGTGCATGGGCAGGCGGCGGTGCGTGCCTCAGGCTTCTTCTGCCGCGCCGGATACGAATTTGGCGCTGAAGTTGGCCTCACCCAAACGCTTCAACAGGTTCAACTGGGTGTCCAGCCAGTCCTTGTGGCCTTCTTCTTCCAGCAAGATGCGTTCGAACAGGGTCCTTGACCCGACATCGCCGACCTCGGCGGCCTGCAACGCGGCCTTGGTATAGAAGTCGACCGCCTCGGTTTCATCCTTCAGATCCGCGGCAAACATGTCTTCCAGGGATCCCGCGGCTGCCGGGCTTTTCTGAAACGCAAGCTCGGGCACGCCGCCAAGGAACAGGATACGCTCGATGAACGCGTCGGAGTGGCCCAGTTCTTCCTGCATTTCAGCGCGCATTTTTTCGGCAAGGATGTCCAGCCCCCAGTCCTCCAGCACATGGGCATGCAGCTGATACTGGTGCGCCGCCGTCAGCTCCATGTGAAGCGCTTGTTGAAGGTTGGTAATCGTTGTTGCGTTGCTCATCGGACATCTCCTGAAACTCTGAACGGCATCGAACATGTGTAAGCAGAAGTTCTGCTTACACCCACAGTTAAGAGATCAGCCCACACAAAACAACGCGGGGTGACAGTCCGACACAGCCCAAGGTCAGACCAGGCGCGAGGTGTCTTTCGCAGCGCGGACAAAATCGCGGAAGAGGGGATGCGGGTCGAACGGTTTGGATTTCAGTTCCGGATGGTACTGCACGCCGATGAACCATGGGTGATCCGACCATTCCACGATCTCCGGCAAGCGACCGTCCGGCGACATGCCCGAGAAGTTGAGCCCCGCCTTTTCAAGCTGCTCACGGTACTTGATGTCCACCTCATAACGGTGACGGTGGCGCTCTTCGATTTGTGTGCCGCCATAAACCTCGGCGACTTTCGATCCCTCTGCCAGCACCGCGTTGTAGGCGCCCAGACGCATGGTGCCGCCCTTGTCGTCGCCGACTTTGCGCTCGACCTTGTGGTTGCCCTGCACCCATTCCTTCAGATGGTACACGACGGGCTCAAAACGCTTTTTCCCGGCTTCATGGTCGAATTCCTCGGACCCTGCTTCGGTGATTCCCGCCGCGTTGCGCGCCGCTTCGATCACCGCCATCTGCATCCCAAGGCAGATACCCAGATAGGGGACTCTGTGTTCGCGCGCATATTGCGCGGCTTTGATCTTGCCTTCGGTCCCGCGTTCGCCAAAGCCTCCGGGGACGAGGATGGCGTGGAAACCTTCAAGGTACGGTGCGACGTCTTCGTTGTCGAACACCTCGGCGTCAACCCATTCGACCTTGACCTTGACCCGGTTGGCCATGCCGCCATGGGTCAGCGCCTCGGCAATCGACTTATAGGCGTCTTCAAGCTGTGTATACTTGCCCACGATGGCAACTTTCACTTCGCCCTCGGCGTTGTGTATACGGTCGCTGACATCTTCCCATTTGGCCAGATCGGGCTTGGGCGCCGGGCTGATCTGGAACGCGTCCAAAACGGCCTGATCCAGACCTTCGCGGTGATAGGCCAGCGGCGCGTCATAGATGGTGCTCAGATCCTGCGCTGCGATCACACTGTCGGGGCGCACGTTGCAGAACAGCGCCAGTTTCTCGCGCTCTTTGGTCGGGATCGGACCTTCCGAGCGGCAAACCAGAATATCGGGCGCCAGACCGATCGAGCGCAGTTCCTTCACCGAGTGCTGAGTCGGTTTGGTTTTCAGCTCGCCCGAGGCCTTGATGTAAGGCAACAGTGTCAGGTGCATGAAAATGCACTGCCCGCGCGGTTTGTCCTGACTGAACTGGCGGATCGCCTCGAAAAACGGCAGGCCTTCGATATCGCCCACGGTGCCGCCGATCTCACACAGCATGAAATCAACCTCATCCTCGCCAATGGCGATGAAATCCTTGATCTCGTTGGTGACGTGCGGGATCACCTGAATGGTCTTGCCGAGGTAATCGCCGCGGCGTTCTTTCTCGAGCACGTTTGAATAAATCCGCCCCGAGCTGACCGAGTCGGTCTTGCGTGCGGCCACGCCGGTGAATCGTTCGTAATGGCCCAGGTCCAGATCGGTTTCCGCCCCGTCATCGGTGACGAACACTTCGCCATGCTCAAACGGTGACATCGTGCCCGGATCGACGTTCAGATAGGGGTCCAGCTTGCGCAGGCGTACCGAGTATCCCCGGGCCTGCAACAAGGCGCCCAACGCCGCCGAAGCCAGTCCTTTGCCCAAGGACGAAACCACACCACCAGTGATGAAAATAAAACGCGCCATAGTTTTTCGGCTGCTCCCGTGAGACGTCAAAATCAGCTGCCCGACGGTTTCGAAAAACCGCTGCATCACGGGACTTCACGTATAAAGGATTCGCGCCAAAAGCGCAAGAGAACCGCAAGATGCTGTTGCAGTCCTCTTCCAGGTTTCTAGGTTTTGTAGGTCAGTCGGCCTGCGGGATCAGCGGCGCGTTGTCGCCCTGTGCAGGCGGCAGAAGGTCATCCGCCGACGGAATTGCCGGAGTGTTTTCTTCGCTTGAAGCCGGAGCCGGGACGCCCAAACGGTCGATCACCGAACTGCCCGAAGACTTCTGCGCCGCCAGAATGGTCAGCGTGATCGAGGTCACGATGAAGCAAGCGGCGAGGATCCAGGTCAGTTTGCCCAAAGCGGTCGCTGCTGCACGGCCTGTCATGGCACCACCGCCGCCGCCCATGCCAAGGCCACCGCCTTCGGACCGTTGCATCAGAACAACGGCAATCAGGCCCAGAGCCAAAAGAAGGTGGATGATGAGAACGACGTTTTCCATGGTGGTCCTGTACAGCGTGGCGTGTATCGCGTGGTACTTATGCAAGTTTGCCAGCGGGGGCAAGTCACGAGTTCGCATCACCGCACGTGATATGTCATATCACGTCAAAGGGACTGGACAGAACGCCGATGCGTGACGCAGGCTGCGGCCCATGCCACATGACGACCACGACCACCCGCACGCCCTTTTGCCGCCCGAACCCGCGCTGCGCGTCAAAGCGCTGGAAACGATTCTGACCCGCAAGGGCCTGATCGACCCGGCGGCTCTGGACGAAATCATCGACACCTATCAGAACAAAATTGGCCCGCAGAACGGCGCGCGTGTTGTCGCAAAAGCCTGGAGCGACCCAGCTTTCAAGGCCGCGCTGCTGAAAGACGCCACCCCGGTGGTCGCGGATCTCGGCTATTATGGTCGCCAGGGCGAACACATGGTTGTCGTCGAAAACACGCCGGCCCGGCACAACATGGTCGTCTGCACCTTGTGCAGCTGCTATCCTTGGCCGTTGCTGGGTATCCCGCCGGGCTGGTACAAGTCTGACGCCTACCGGGCCCGAGCGGTGCGTGAGCCCCGCAAAGTGCTGGCCGAATTCGGTGTCACCTTGGACGAGCGAACGTCCGTAAGGGTCTGGGATTCGACGGCCGAGGTTCGCTATCTTGTTCTGCCGATGCGTCCCGAAGGTACCGATGGGATGAGTGAGGAGGCGCTTGCCGCACTTGTGACACGTGACAGCATGATCGGCACGGGTCTGCCGAAGGCCCTTTCATGACCCGCGTTCACGATATGGGCGGCCGCTTTGGAGATGGTCCGATAAATCCCGAGGCCGAGGATGCGCCGGTTTTTGCCGAAGACTGGCACGCACGTGCGCTGGCGGTGACACTTGCCTCCGGTTTTCTGGGGCAGTGGAACATAGACATATCCCGCCACGCAAGGGAACGGTTGTCGCCAAAAGACTATTCGCGGTTTTCCTACTACGAGAAATGGATCTCGGGCCTGGCTGACCTGTTGGTGGAACGCGGCGTTCTTTCCCTGGGTGACCTGCGCGGCGGCGGAGAGGATGGGCCGCATCCGTTGGCAGAACGGATGCTCAAGGCGGACGCCGTGTCAGCGGCTCTGGCCAAAGGTGGGCCAGCGGACAGGCCTTCGAACGTGTCGGTGCAGTTTTCTGTCGGTCAACAGGTGGTCACGACCCGCCCAGCGGGAAATCGCATTGTGGATGGCGGGCACACACGCCTGCCGAATTATGCGTCCGGTGCAAAAGGGCGAATACTGCGCCTGCACGGAACCCATGTCCTGCCCGATTCCAATGCTCATGGGCAGGGCGAAGCGCCTGAACCGATCTATGCCGTGGTCTTCCCCGCTTCGGAACTTTGGACCAGCCCGGAGCATCCGGATGACGAAGTGGTACTGGATCTCTGGCAAAGCTATCTGGAACCGGCATGAGCGGCTGCAACGAACATTCAGCCCCAGAACCGGTGTTTGCCGAACCCTGGCACGCTCAGGTCTTTGCCGTCACCGTTGCCCTGAACGAGGCGGGATGGTTCGATTGGTCCGATTGGGCGGCGCGATTCTCGGACACGTTGAAGCGCCACGGGCTCACGCGAGAGCTGGATGGCGGCGACGACTATTTCCAGGCATGGCTGGAAACGCTCGAGGGGTTGCTGGCCGAGCAGGGCGTCGCGCCGCCACGGGAGGTGAAAGGGCTACATCAGTCCTGGGAAGAGGCTTATCTGATGACACCTCATGGGCAACCGGTGCATCTGCGTTGATGTCGGGCAGGGGGCTCTGCCCCCGCCGCCCGTTCCGTGCGGCTCCCCCGGGATATTTTCAGCCAGATGAAGCAAGGGATCCGCTTTTCATCTGGCCATAAATATCCCCGCCGGAGGCATCGCGCGTTCGCGCGATTTTCATCTGCGGCGAAATATCGGTTTCCCTGCCGTTTGCGCCCCGCTATATGAGCCGGGTTTGATAACTCAGCGCAAAAGGACCGGATATGGCCAACGTGGTTGTTGTCGGCGCCCAGTGGGGTGACGAAGGAAAAGGCAAGATCGTCGACTGGCTCAGCGAGCGGGCGGACGTGATCGCGCGTTTTCAGGGCGGGCACAATGCCGGACATACGCTGGTGATTGATGGCGAAGTTTACAAGCTGCACGCTCTGCCGTCCGGTGTCGTGCGGGGCGGTAAGCTGAGCGTCATCGGCAACGGCGTGGTGTTGGACCCATGGCATCTGGTCAAGGAAATCGCGACCATCCAGGCACAGGGTGTAGAGATCACCCCCGATACGCTGATGATTGCCGAGAACACCCCGTTGATCCTGCCGATCCACGGAGAGTTGGATCGTGCGCGCGAACAGGCAGCCAGCAAGGGGACCAAGATCGGCACCACTGGTCGTGGAATTGGACCGGCCTACGAAGACAAGGTCGGGCGTCGTTCCGTTCGCGTCGCGGATCTGGCGGATGAGGCCACGCTCGAGGCTCGGGTGGACCGTGCTTTGCAGCACCATGACCCGCTGCGCAAAGGTCTGGGGATCGAACCGGTCGACCGCGACGCGCTGATCGCCCAATTGAAAGAGATCGCGCAAGAGATTCTGCCGTTTGCCGCGCCTGTGTGGAAAGTTTTGAACGAAAAGCGCAAAGCCGGAAAACGCATCCTGTTCGAAGGGGCGCAAGGCGCGCTGCTGGACATTGATTTCGGCACCTATCCATTCGTGACCTCGTCCAACGTGATCGCAGGACAAGCTGCGACAGGTGTGGGGATAGGACCGGGCTCGATCGACTTTGTTCTGGGGATTGTAAAAGCCTACACCACCCGAGTTGGCGAAGGCCCATTCCCGACAGAACTTGAGGATGCGGATGGTCAGCGCCTTGGGGAACGCGGACATGAGTTTGGAACAACAACAGGTCGCAAGCGCCGCTGTGGCTGGTTCGATGCGTGCCTTGTCCGTCAGACCTGTGCGACCAGTGGCGTGAACGGTATCTCGTTGACAAAACTGGACGTTCTGGACGGGTTCGAAACCCTGAAGATCTGTACAGGGTATGAGCTGGACGGTGAACGCTTGGACTATCTTCCGACAGCGGCTGACCAGCAGGCGCGCTGCACCCCGATCTACGAAGAAATGCCGGGCTGGAGCGAATCCACCGAAGGCGCGCGCAGCTGGGCCGATTTGCCTGCCAACGCAATCAAGTATGTCCGCCGCGTGGAAGAGCTGATCGAATGCCCTGTGGCCCTTTTGTCCACCAGCCCGGAGCGGGACGACACCATTCTGGTGACCGACCCGTTTGCTGATTGATGAACAAAGAGCAGAAAACAGGTCTGAGCTACAAGGCGCGCCGGCGCTGGTCGTTGGTTATACTTGTGATCGGCCTGCCACTTTATATTGTGGCGGTGGTGACGGTTCTAAACTGGCTGGAGCGCCCCAAAATATGGGTGGAACTTCTGGTCTATATCGTTCTGGGCATTCTTTGGGCCCTGCCGTTCAAGTTCGTTTTTCGCGGCGTTGGCAAAGAGGACCCGGATCAATCCTGAGCCGGGCCATTGCTCGGACCAAGGCGGCAGGTCGGGCCCGGTACAATGGGCAACGTCGAGTCGTGTTTGACTAACGGGCGTTTGTCTCTGGACGCGCCATAGCAAAAGGGACGGGGTGCACCCGGCCCTTTTTTTGTCAATTGGCGAGGTTAGTCAGCCTACCGCGCGCTCATCATCAGGACGGAAGCCGATCAGGTCAGAGGCCGCAAAACGGCCGCCACCGGCTTTTTCGATCTTTCCATCGCGCAGCAGCTGTCCGAAGGAGCGCAGGCTTTCTTCGCGATTGAACTCATCCTGCTTCAAAGAACGGACCTTGTTCATCAGTTGCGGGCGCGAGAATTGCTGCTGCCCTTCGATGAAGGACAGGTAGGCCGCCGCCGCTTCAAGCAGGTCCTGAAGCGACTGTGCACCCTGATCCTGTGCGAATTGCGCAAAACCGCCTTCTTCCGACCCGGCTTCTTCCACCTGAGTGGTTACGCGACGCGGCATCACGGGGCCATTGGATTCGCTTTGATCGTCCACGCGCTGCTCGGCAACCAGCTTCAACGGAGCCGGAGCGTCTGCTTCCGGGCGTATGCTGGTCACGTTTACCTCGGGGCGGCGTGGGCTGACCGCTGACGCCAGATCGACGCGATACTCATCGACAGGCGAGGTGTCCGGGGCCGGTTGGCCATCTCGATCGGCCTCGGTCGCGGCAACGGCGGTGCGAAGGTGCGAATAGGTTTCTCGCGCGTCGCTGCTGGAGGGGTCCTCCATATGTTCACCGGTTTTGGCCATCAGTCGCGAGATATCCTGATCAGGATCGGCGTCATCAGTCAGTTTTTGGCTTGAACGGCCTGCCATGTCTTTTTCGATCTCGGAAATCTCGGACAGCAGCTGAATTTCGTCCTCTTCCGTCAATACTCCTTGCGCCTGATCGTCTTGCGGCTCATCACCTGGCTCATCTTCGGATTCGATCGCCACGTCTTCGACGTTGAGGATGTTTGGAACATCCTCTTCGTCGATTTCCTCGTCGGTATCCTCTTCCAGATCCGAGAACAGGGGCTCAGCAGGAAGCTGCGCGTCGTCCGTTGCGACCTCGACTTCTTCATCCAGCAGGTGGTCGGGGGTCAGTTGCACCTGCTGTTCGGAATCGTTCTCGATAATCGGCTCTGCGGTTTCGAAGGCCTGGTTTTCAGATGCTGCCGGCGCGTCGTCGGTTTGTACGTCTTCCGCGTCAAGCGCTTGCAGATCCTCGATTTCTGCGGCCTCGGGCTGGGCGGGTTCCGCGAAGTCCTCTTCATTGAGAGCACCTGCTTCGAACGCGGCGGCCACGGCGTCCACCGGGGGGGCGGTGTTGGCCAGCAGCGAAGATTCTTCGTCTTCGGAATAGGCAGTGGGGGGGACGTCCGAATGGGAAACAACGGCCCGGATGCGTTGCAGTTTTGCTGCAATGCTATCGGCCGGCGGAGATGTGGTGGCGTCGACGGCCTTCGCGTCCGTGAATGCGGTCTGCACCGGGCTTGGTTGCGCATATTCGGGGGGCGGGGTGGTCATAGCATCTGCATCTGGCGCATGCGGGACCGGTGCGTCAGAACCGACCGGTGCCGGGGCTTCGGTATTTGGAGCGGCACGCAGCAGAAGCCCGGATTCGTTTTGGCTGGCTTCGACGCGTTGCGATGCGTCGCGGCGTGCGATGCGGGTCAGCATTTCGGCGTCTGGTTGTGGAGGCTCCGAGCCGAAGTAACGATCATCCGCAGCGAGATCGCGGAAATACTCGGCAATGGCTTTCATCGTTTCAAAGGAATCGTCGAATCCTTCCAAAGTGCAGGAGAAGGTTCCATATGAAACGGTCAATACCTTGTTATTCTGTACCATCAGACGCACGTCCTTTACAAACTACAAGAGCCCACTTACCCGGAATCGGGAGCACACGGAGGCTCTGAACTTTATGCATGAACCTATCATTTTGTGGTCTTAATGTGTCCAAATCCGGGAAAAATGGCCAATCTTAGGAAAAATGAACCAATTGTACGCTCTGCTGATCCAATCGGGTTGTTTGGGGGCGGTTATGTTGGTTTCGAGGACCTGAATTTGGTGCTGAACCGCGTCACTTCAGTCGTTGCAGCGGATGGTGGGGCGGCGGTTCTGACAGAATCAGGCCGGATTCCGGACGCGGTCATCGGGGACTTCGATTCGCTGGACACCGCGTCGAAAGCCAAAATCCCGTCTGACCGGCTTTTTGCCATTCGCGAGCAGGACAGCACCGATTTCGACAAGACCTTGCGCAATGTGCAGGCTCCGCTGGTTTTGGGGGCCGGTTTTCTGGGCGGGCGGCTTGATCATCAGCTTGCCGTTCTGAACGTGCTGGTCAGACGTCAGGAACAGGCCTGCATTCTGCTGGGTGCGCATGAGGTGGTTTTTCACGCGCCTCGCCAAATCCGGCTGCCGGTTGCGCCCGGAGATGTGGTTTCCCTGTTTCCAATGCGCCCTGTGACGGGGCGCAGCACCGGGCTGGAATGGCCCATCGACGGCCTGCGGTTGCAACCGGACGGGCAGGTCGGAACCTCCAATCGCGCACTGTCGGATGTTGAATTGCAGATGGATGGGCCCGGCCTGTTGGTGATGGTTCCCCGCGCCGCACTCGATCCGCTTATGCAGGTGTTTCTGTCGGGGCAGATCGAGCGGTGGCCCGTTCGCGAAGAATAACGTACAAACCGGCGGCGACGGTGATCATGATCCCAACCGCCGCCAGCCCGTCCGGCAGGTCGCTGAAGATTGCCCAGCCAATCAGGGTTGCCACCGGGATTTCCAGATATTGCATCGGGGCCAGCGTGGCCGAAGGTGCATAGCGCAGTGACCATGTCATCAGCAGATGCGCGACAGTTCCCAAAACTCCTATCGCGATCAGCAGCCAATACAAATCGGCGGCGGGCAAGGCGGCTGACAGGTTCCAGATACCAAGCGATGTTCCGATCACAAGGACAGGAACCAGCCCCACAGTGGCCATGACGCCAGACACCGCCTGCAAGGAAATCGGATCAGTTTCCTTGGCGATTTGCCGCGTGACCAGCATGAACAGCGCAAAGACCACGGCGACGATCAACGGCAGCAGGGCAGGTAGGCCCACCTCGGCAAAGCTGGGCTGTATGACCAGAAGTGTGCCGATGAAACCGACGATGCAGGCCACGAGGCGCCGAGCGCCGACCTCTTCGCCCAGAACGTATCTGCCCAGAAGCAACATGATGAACGGCATGACAAAGGCAATGGCGACGGCGTCAGCCAAAGGCAGGAACTGGAGCGCGCTGAACATCGCAGTTATGCCGATGATGTGCAGCAGCGTGCGGATGACTGTCAGGCGCAGAATCCGCCCGCGCATCCGCCAGGGCCGGCCCGTCATCACCACAAGGGGAATGAGTATCAACGCTTGCACCGCAAAGCGGACAGTAACCAGCAGACCTAACGGGGTCGTCTCACCCAACAGCTTTGCCATCGCATCCCCCAAGGGCGCGAGCACGCAAAAACCGAGCATCAGAAAGATGCCGAAGACGGGACGATCCTGAGTCATGCGCGCGACGCTATCTGCTTCGCGGCGCAGTGGAAAGGTCGAATGTCAGGCGTCGGGCAGGGGTTGAACCTTTGTATAATCCGGCCCGGTGCAGGTGGGCAGGTTGTCATCCAGATGCAGCCAGCTCAGCCTTTCTTCATGAGACACGTGCAATGTGGGCTGCATTGCCTCGGGGCTCTCCAAAGTGGCGACGTATAGATGCAGCACATCCGACATTTTGGCTGACCGGAATGAGATTGGTGTGCCGCAATGAGGGCAAAAGCTGCGCTCGACTCCGGGCGAAGAGTTGAAGCGTTTCGGCTCTTCCCCGATCCAGCGCCACTGACCGTCACGAACCGCGAAATAGGTTGCCATCGGCGCGGCGCATTGGCGTCGGCAACTGTCGCAATGACAGGTGACGCAGGACAGGGCAGGAGGGTCAATCTCGTACTTGATGCTGCCGCACAGGCAATGTCCACGCATATCGACCCCCTTTGTTGCGATCTCAGCAGTTTGGCACGTTCACGGCCAATCCACCAAGCGAGGTTTCCTTGTATTTTTCGTGCATGTCATGGCCGGTCTGACGCATCGTCTCGATCACCGCATCCAGCGGCACGAAATGCTCTCCATCCCCGCGAAGGGACAAAGATGCGGCGGACACAGCCTTGATGGCCCCCAGCCCGTTACGCTCGATGCAGGGCACCTGAACCAGACCGGCAACGGGATCGCAGGTCATGCCCAGATGATGCTCCAACGCGATCTCGGCGGCGTTTTCAACCTGTTCGGGCGTGCCGCCCATCACGGCGCAGAGCCCCGCCGCAGCCATGGCTGATGCGCTGCCGACCTCGGCCTGACACCCCGCTTCGGCCCCCGAGATGGACGCATTGTATTTGACCAGCCCGCCAATCGCGGCCGCAGTCAGAAGGAAGTCTTCGATATGGCTCTCCGAAGCACCGGGAACATGGTCCAGGTAATAGCGCAGTACCGCGGGAAGAACGCCCGCCGCCCCGTTGGTCGGTGCAGTGACGACTTGCCCACCGGCGGCGTTTTCTTCGTTGACCGCCATGGCGTAGACGCTCATCCAGTCGTTGATCGTGTGCGGCGCGGTCAGGTTCATGCCGCGTTCGGCCATCAGCGCGTCATAGATACCCTTTGCCCTGCGTCGCACTTTCAGCCCGCCGGGCAGAATGCCGTCGGTCGTCAGACCGCGTTCGATACAGGCATTCATGACGTCCCACAGGCGGGCGCAGCCCTTGGCGAAACTGTCGGCGCAGCCGCGCGCGATCTCATTGGCGCGCTTCATCTCGGCAATGGTTTTGCCGCTGGATTTGGCCATCTCCAGCATCTCGGCCGCGGTGTGGAACGGGAAGGGCACGGGCGGCCCGTCGTTGGTGTCCTTGCCTTGGGCCAGCTCTTCTTCGGTCAGGACAAAGCCGCCACCGATGGAATAGAACACCTGGCGCAGGATCACGTCCCCCTGCGCGTCCGTGGCCATCAGGATCATCCCGTTGGCGTGTCCCGGCAGGTTGGTGTCATAGTCGAAAACCAGGTCTGCTTTCGGATCGAACTGAAGCGTCGGCAGGCCGTCGGGAGAAACCGTGTGCGTCTTGGCGATGTCCGCCAATGCGGTCTCGGCCTTGTTGTTGTCGTAGGTGTCCGGAACAAAACCGGCCAAACCCAGAATGGTCGCCCGGTCGGTCGCATGGCCGACGCCGGTAAAGGCGAGCGAGCCATGCAGCGAGCCCTTCAGACCCGCAAATTCGAAAGGTGAAGCCCGCATCATATCCAGAAAGCGCGCCGCCGCCACCATGGGGCCCATGGTGTGCGAGGAGGACGGGCCGATGCCCACTTTGAACATATCGAAGACAGAGAGGAACATGTCAGGTAGCTGAGCCTTCTAAGGGGTTGGCGTAAATAGGAGAGGTGTAGGGTGCGGGGCCCAGACCCTCGGCCGCGATGGCTGCGACGGTGGCGGGGCGTGTCTCAAGCTGTGCCAGGATGGTTTGCAGGGCTGGGGTGTCAGTCAGTTGATACCAACTGCGATCTGCCTTGGCCGGGTACAAGGCCATCCAGCGCATCATGCATGCGACGTAATAGGTCAGAACCGACGGGCATTCCGCGCGGAACCAGGCTGGCGCGCGTTTTGCCAGCGCGTCCAGCAGTTGCAGGTGCTGCTTCAAACGGGGGCGGATGCCTGCACGCAGGGTATCGGCCTGTGGCGGGGTGATGTATTTCTCGGCATAGAACAGAATGCGCAGATCGGCGTGCAGCGTGTTGGACGCAAAGAACAGCCATTTCAAAAACTCGGCGCGTTCGGGGGCGTCTGCCGCCGGGGCCAGTTGCCCGTGGCACTCGGACAGCCACAGCAGGATTGCCGCCGTTTCAAAGATCGGCCCTTGCGGAGTTTCAAGCACCGGGATCAGCCCGTTGGGGTTCAATGCCCTGTACACCGCGCTGTCCTGTTCGTTGCGACGGCGATCGACCAGCACGGTTTCATAGGGCGCACCCATTTCCTCCAACACCAGCCGGATCACCAGCGAGGCGTTGTCAGGGGCGTAGTGCAGGCGGTAACGGGTCAACATGCGGGCAATCTATATGACAAAGATGAGGGCGTAAGACATGATTGCGACGTTTCCGATAGGAAACGCGCAGTCTTCAGGCATCTTTACGCTTGCCGAACCTCAAATTGTGGTCGCAGTCGCGCGGCGCATTCCCTATAACTCGGGCAGGCCAAACTGGGAAAGCTGCCATGACCGGAGAACTGTCGCCCATCGACACCGCAAAATACGTGGCCGCATGTCGTGCCGCCCAAATGGTCGAGGACGGCATGCGCGTGGGTCTTGGAACGGGATCCACTGCGGCCTGGCTGGTCCGTCGTTTGGGCGAACGGGTGCAGGACGAAGGTCTGCGGATCAAGGGCGTTCCCACATCCACCCGCACCGCGCAGCTGGCACGCGAAGTCGGGATCGAAGTCATTTCTCTGGATCAGGCCGGGTGGCTGGACATGACCATCGACGGCGCGGATGAATTCGACGCTGACCTGAACCTGATCAAGGGCGGCGGCGGCGCGCATTTGCAGGAAAAGATCGTTGCCACGGCCAGTGATCAGATGATCGTCATCGCCGATGCCGGGAAAGAGGTGGAAACGCTGGGTGCTTTCCCCTTGCCGGTCGAGGTTGTTCCATTTGGCTGGCAAACCACGCGGACACTGATCGAAGAAGCGCTGGACGCGATGGATGTACTTGGGACCTCGTCGGCGCTGCGTATGAACGGCGCGGCCCCGTTTGTGACTGATGAGGGCAACCACATTCTGGACCTGCATCTGCAACGCATCGGCAATCCCCGTCAGATGGCCTTGATCCTCAATCAGGTTCCCGGCGTGGTGGAAAACGGCCTGTTCATCGATATCTGTGACAAGGTCGTCATCGGCCATGGCGACGGGCGGGTCGAGCTGCGGGATATCAACGCGGGCACCCTTGAACTGGATCAACTGTTGAGTGGAACCCGGGAAAACCTGTTTTCCGACCAAACGGACTGAGTTTTATGCAAGCCAATCTGACAAGCGTCGGCAAAAGACCGAAAATTCCACGCCCGGGGGTTGGCACCGCGGTTTTCGCGCCCAGATATCCAGAGGATTTTTGCAAGTTGAACGAAGGAACCCGGCATGAGCTTTGACTATGATCTTTTCGTCATCGGCGGAGGCTCGGGCGGGGTCCGGGCGGCACGTGTGGCGGCGGGTGAAACCGGTGCAAAGGTCGCGCTGGCTGAAGAAGACCGATATGGCGGCACCTGTGTGATCCGAGGCTGCGTGCCAAAGAAACTGATGGTCTTTGCCAGCGAATACTCGGGCATGGTCGAAGACGCACAAGCCTATGGTTGGGACGTTCAGCCCGGCGCGTTTGACTGGGACATGTTTCACGGCAAACTGGTTGCCGAACTGGACCGGCTGGAAGGAATTTATCGCAGCATCCTGAAAAACAACGGTGTCGAAAGCTTTGATCATCGCGCGCGCCTGGTGGATGCGCACACGGTCGAACTGACCGATGGCACCCGGAAAACCGCCAAACACATCCTGATCGCCACCGGCGGCCGCCCGGTTGTACCGGATTTCCCGGGATCGGATCTTGCGATCACGTCGAACGAGATTTTCCATCTGGACAAGCTGCCCCAGAGCATTCTGATCGTCGGCGGTGGCTATATCGCCAGCGAATTCGCCGGGATCATGAACGGTCTGGGCGTCAAGACCACGCAATTCTACCGCGGTGCGCAGATCCTGCGTGGCTTTGATGAAGAAGCGCGTGGGTTGATCTGCGAAGAGATGCGCCAGAACGGCATAGACGTGCGTCTGGGCACCAATGTTCTGGAAATGGCCAGAGACGGCGACCAGATCCGCGTCAAGGCAACCGACGGCACCGAGGATCGTTTTGACGTGGTCATGTACGCCACGGGCCGCGCGCCGAATGCCGACAATCTCGGGCTGGAAGATCTGGGCGTCGAACGTGGTCGCAAGGGTGAGATCGTCGTGGATGAATACAGCCAGACCGCTGTTCCGTCGATCTATGCCATCGGCGATGTGACCGACCGGGTCAACCTGACGCCCGTGGCCATCCGCGAGGGTATGGCTTTTGTGGAAACCGTTTTCAAAGGCAACCCGACACCGGTGGATCACGACCTGATCCCGACCGCGATCTTCACGCAACCTGAATTCGGTACAGTTGGCCTGAGCGAGGAAGAAGCCTCGGCCCAGGAACCGATCGAGGTCTATGCCACGTCGTTCAAGCCGATGCAGAAGGCGTTTGCCGGTGGCACGCAGCGGGTTTTGATGAAACTGATCGTCTCTCAGGCCACGCGTAAGGTTCTAGGGTGTCATATCGTGGCCCCGGGGGCCGGTGAGATGATCCAGCTGGCTGGTATCGCCGTAAAGATGGGCGCGACGAAAGAAGATTTTGACCGCACGGTTGCAGTTCATCCGGTGATGGCCGAAGAACTGGTGACAATGCGGCAACCTGTACGCACCGCTTGATTTGCAAGCGCGCGCACACACGTTACAAGGGAACCCGTGATCACACGGTCCAATACAAGGGAAAAGATACATATGGCGGGCAACAGCGGCGGCCCCTGGGGGGGCGGAGGCTCATCCGGAGGCGGAGGAAATCGGGGTAACAACGGGGATGGGCGCAAGCCCCCCGAAGGCGAAGGCCCGCAGATTCCCGAAATCGACGAGCTGATGAAAAAAGGCCAGGAGCAGCTGCGCGTCCTGATGGGCGGTCGCGGCGGCGGTGGCCGTGGTGGCAGCGGTGGTCAGGGCGGTGGAGGCCCGGCCTTTACCAAAGGTACTGTTGCGATTGGCCTTGTGGCGGCTGCCGTTTTGTGGGGGCTGGCCAGCTTTTACACTGTAAAACCGGAAGAACAGTCAGTTGAGCTGTTTCTGGGTGAGTTCTCGGCCGTTGGCAATCCGGGTCTGAACTTTGCGCCATGGCCGTTTGTCACTGCCGAGGTGATTCCGGTCACCCGCGAACAGACCGAAGATATGGGCGGAGCCCGCGGCAGCGACGATGGGCTCATGCTGACCGGCGACGAAAACGTGGTCGATATCGACTATCAGGTCGTCTGGAACATCAGCGATCCGGCCAAGTTCCTGTTCAATCTGCGTGATCCACGCCAGACCATCCGCGCCGTGTCGGAATCGGCGATGCGCGAGATTATCGCGCAGAGCGAACTGGCACCGATCCTGAACAGGGATCGTGGAATCATCGCGGATCGTCTACAGGAACTGATTCAGGCGACCATGGACAGCTATGATTCGGGGATTAACATTGTTCGCGTCAACTTCGACAAAGCCGACCCGCCGCAGGACGTGATCGCCGCCTTCCGCGACGTTCAGGCCGCCGCGCAGGAGCGTGACCGGCTGCAAAACGTCGCCGACGCCTACGCCAACCGGGTTCTGGCTGAGGCGCGCGGTGAAGCTGCCCAGGTTCTGGAAGAAGCCGAAGCCTACCGCGCACAGCAGATCAACAGCGCCATGGGTGAAGCCAGCCGTTTCAGTGCGGTTTTGGAAGAATACTCCAAAGCGCCTGAGGTGA
The DNA here is from genome assembly GCF_056538725.1 of Ruegeria sp. BF10. Classification (NCBI taxonomy): domain Bacteria; kingdom Pseudomonadati; phylum Pseudomonadota; class Alphaproteobacteria; order Rhodobacterales; family Roseobacteraceae; genus Ruegeria; species Ruegeria sp. BF10. Next base: position 1,770,296 of record NZ_JBQFTR010000001.1, on the reverse strand, counting down.
CCCGCAAGCGTCTATATCTGGAACGGATGGAGCAGGTTCTGGGTGACGTCGACAAGATCATTCTGGACGAAAACTCGACCGGATCGGGGCAGGGCGTTGTACCTTACCTGCCGCTGAACGAACTGCGCCGCAATTCCGGACAGGAGAGCAACTGATGCGTAAAACGACCTTTATTCTACCGATCGTTTTCATCGCGATTGTTGGTGTTCTGTCCTCGATCTTTATCGTGGATGAACGTGAGCGCGCGTTGGTTCTGCAATTTGGCCGCGTTGTTGCGGTCAAGGAAGAGCCGGGTCTGGCGTTCAAGATCCCGCTGATTCAAGAAGTTGTCCGCTATGATGACCGGATCCTGTCCATCGACGTTCAACCGTTGGAGGTTACGCCTCTGGATGATCGTCGTCTCGTGGTGGACGCTTTTGCACGTTACCGGATTTCGGACCTGAACCAGTTCCGTCAGGCCGTTGGTGTCGGTGGTATTCCGGTCGCCGAAGACCGTCTGGATCGTATCCTGCGCGCCGAAACCCGCGAAGTACTGGGTTCGGTGTCGTCACGAGACATCCTCAGTTCAGACCGTGCCGCGCTGATGCTGCGCATCCGCAACAGCGCGATTGCCGAGGCACGTGCGCTGGGCGTCAACGTGATCGACGTACGCCTGAAAGCGACCGACTTGCCGCAAGCCAACCTCGAGGCAACCTTCGACCGGATGAAGGCCGAACGCGAACGTGAGGCGACCGACGAACGCGCCCGCGGCAACGAAGCTGCGCAGCGTGTACGCGCGCAAGCTGATCGTACCGTGGTCGAGTTGGTTTCGGATGCGCGCCGCGAGGCCGAGATCATCCGTGGTGAAGCTGACGCCGAACGAAACGCGATCTTTGCTGAAGCCTACGGTGCAGACCCGGAGTTCTTCGAGTTCTATCGCTCGCTGACCGCGTATGAAAAAGCGTTGCAGGGCGGCAATAGCTCATTGATCCTGAGCCCGGATTCCGAGTTCTTCAACTATCTCAGTTCACCAACGGGACGGTTGGCCCCGGCTGCCGCGCCGTCTGAATAATGGGTATGATCCTTCTGGCCTTCGGGCTGGTGCTGATTGTCGAGGGGCTGGCCTATGCGCTGGCCCCTTCGCTTGTCGAACGGATGCTTGAAGCCCTGCGGGACATGCCAGAGCAAGCCCGGCGTCTGGTCGGATTGCTGTGTGTGATCAGCGGGCTGATCCTGCTTTGGGGCGCGCAACACCTGGGATTTTGACGCTGCGGTTTCACTTGCCGGTGATTTCGTTGCGATCCCGAGTTGCTCGTGGGGTCAAACTGACTACATTGGTTTGTAAGAAAGGCCGTGAACAAGCGGTCTTGACGAGAATGTCGACAAGGAGAGCTCAAGTGCAGGCGAAAGCGCGCAGTGTATCCGTCCGGTGGGACGAAGTGAGTGTTTGGATGCGGCTGATGTGGCTGGCTTTTGCCGGTTCACTGCTTTTGCTGGCGCAATCGGCGGTGGCACAGGCGAAGGGCGAAAGCCTGGCACCACTGGCCGAGAAAGTCAGCCCGGCGGTTGTGAACATCACCACCAGCACCCTGATCGAGGGCCGGACTGGCCCGCAGGGCATCGTGCCCGAAGGCTCTCCGTTTGAAGACTTCTTTCGCGAGTTCCAGGATCGAAACGGCGGAGAAAACGACAACGCGCCGCGTCGCAGCAATGCGTTGGGGTCGGGGTTCGTGATCTCGGAAGACGGCTTTATCGTCACGAACAACCATGTGATTGCCGAAGCTGATGAGATCCTTGTGGAATTCTTTCCCGGCGATGGGCAACCCAAGAAAGAGCTGGTGGCCAAGGTTATCGGAACGGATGAGAAAACCGATATCGCGCTGCTCAAGGTCGAGGCTTCGGGCCCACTGAAATACGTGAAATTCGGCGACAGCGACGTAGCGCGTGTGGGTGACTGGGTTATCGCCATGGGCAACCCGCTTGGGCAAGGCTTTTCGGTATCGGCGGGGATCGTTTCAGCCCGCAACCGAGCGCTGAGCGGAACCTATGACGATTACATTCAAACGGACGCGGCGATCAACCGGGGCAACTCGGGCGGGCCGCTGTTCAACATGGACGGCGAAGTGATCGGTGTGAACACCGCAATCCTGTCGCCCAACGGCGGTTCGATCGGCATCGGTTTCTCGATGGCGTCGAATGTTGTCGTGAAGGTCGTGGATCAATTGCGCAAATATGGCGAGACCCGCCGCGGTTGGTTGGGCGTCCGTATTCAGGACGTAACCGAGGACATGGCCGAGGCCATGGGCCTGGAAAAGCCGGGCGGGGCGCTGATCAGCGATGTACCGGACGGCCCCGCCAAGGAAGCTGGGTTGAAGGCGGGTGACGTGATCCTCAGCTTTGATGGCGTCGAGGTGGAAGACACGCGAGGTCTGGTGCGTCAGGTCGGTGAAGCAGAAGTTGGCAAGTCGGTCAGAGTGGTCGTGCACCGCGACGGCGGAACCCAGACCGTACTTGTGACACTGGGGCGTCGGGAAGATGCGGAACGCGCTGACACTGGCGAGGAGGAACCGCAGGAAGCTCCGATTGAAGAGAACGCGGATATTCTGGGCCTGACGATTTCCCCCCTGACCGATACGCTGCGTGCAGATTTGGGTCTGGATGGTGATGCAGACGGCCTTGTGATTACGGATGTCGATGAAGCATCTGAGGCCTATGCCAAGGGAATGCGGGCAGGTGATCTGATCACCGAAGCAGGCCAGCAAAAGGTGGAAACCATCGGAGATCTTGAAGCCCGCATGGAAGAATCGCGCGAAGCTGGTCGCAAATCTTTGCTGCTGTTGGTGCGCAGGGGCGGCGATCCGCGTTTTGTGGCGCTGAGCCTCGAGAACTGATTGAACAGGCCGGGAAACCCTCCCGGCCTTTTTTCTGATTGCGGGCCAGACCAGGTATCACTGATGCGCCAAAAAAATGAGCCATACGCAGTGATTGCGTATGGCTCAGATACAGGGAGAGGTCAGTGGACAGATATCGGGGATGATTCTCTGACCTCCTACGGTAACAAACTCACCTTAGGTCAACGCGGAATCAATGGTCTGTGAACCAGGTCACACCTGATCAAATAAGATCTGAATCAGCCAATTCCCGCAGGGCTTCAAAATCCTGGATCAGCAAACCGCCACGAGAGGCTTCGACCATGTTGTCGCGTTTCCATGTCGAGATGGTTTTGGAAACCGCCTCGCGCGTGGCTCCGACAAACTCGGCCAGCTCGCTCTGCGACAGGGTGATGCGCGCGGACGGGTCGTCCTGCAAACCCGACAGGTGCAGCAGCTTGCGGGCCAGCCTGATCGGCATGGGCAGAAACACCTGTTCGTTCAATTGCGATCCCATCCATCGCATCCGCAATCCGGCAAGTCGGATCATATCCACTGCCAGATCAGGCTGTTGTCTGATCTGGTTCATAACGTCGTTGCGGCGCACACGCAGAACACGTGATTGTTCTGCCGCCGCAATGGTGGCCGTACGCGGGCCATTGTCAAACAACGCGATTTCACCGAAGACTTCACCGGGGCGCATCAAGGTCAGCGTCAGTTTGCGGCCGCTCATTGCCAGAAAGGAAACCTCCAATGTGCCTTCCAGAATGGCATAGAGAGAGTCGCCCTCGTCGCCTTGTTCAAAAAGTACATCACCTTGGGACAGAGATATTTCGGTCGCCTGCGCCGAAAGCATTTCTCTGAGCCCGTCGGAAGCTTCGGCAAGGAAGCCGCTGTTGGGAAAGGCCGTCATGTATGCACCGATCTTGGGCAAAGTATGAGTGTGGGTGGTGGTACAACTTCCCATAGCTGGGCGCTCAAGCCAAGAATTTTGTTTGTTTTGGCAGGTCTGGCGGGTGCAGGGGGCTATTTCTGCTCGGGATCGTCCATATATCGTTGCAGAATGCTGAACTGAAGCATCAGGAAGGCCATCAGCGCGATGGGAAAGCCGAAGGTCTCGATCTTGACCCATAGATCCGTCGACATGGTGCGCCAGACGAATTCGTTTGCGGTGGCCAGTACGGCGAAACACGCGCACAGGCGGCGCGTGAGTATCATCCAGCCTTCGTGTTTCATCGGCAGCATTTCGTCCAGAACATAGGCCAGATAGGATTTCTTTTGCATCAGACCGATGCCGAGGATCAGGGCAAAAAGCCCATAGACAAGCGTGGTTTTCATCTTGAAGAACCGCTCGTCGTTGAACCAGGCTGTGAGGCCGCCGAAGAAAATCACCATGAAGGCCGTGAAGATCTGCATCCGGCTGAGTTTGCCGGTCAGATACCACAGGATACCCATTGCCCCCAGCATTAGCGGGACGAAGATTATCGTGGCGATGATAAACCCGGAATACTCGATGCCGCCGATCAGAAAGCTGTCGTCGCGCAGGCGCAGGTAGATGAAGAAGAAGGCCAGCGGGGGGCCAAGTTCCAGAACCTGTTTCAGAAACGGGTTGATGTCTTTTTTGCCTGTCATCTGTACTTCCTGCTGCTTACCCGCCCATTTCAACTATTACGGCGCCAAGTGCAATCAATGCCATCAGGGCAATGCGTCTTGGGCCGACAGTTTCCTTTAGCACAAGCCAGCCGATCAGCGCGGCAAAAACCGTTGAGGTTTCGCGCAGAACGGCTGCTTCACCGACCTTGTCCAACCGGGTGGCCAGCATGATGGCCCCGAAGGACAAGGGGGCGATGATACCGCCGGCGAGGCCGCGCAGCATCAGCGGGCCAGGTGCAGGTCTGTGCGCCATCGCGCGCCACCTGAGAAATGCGTAGATCGGCATGGCCGCGCCGTCGATCATGAAGAACCAGGCCAGAAAGGTGAACGGATCGGCGGTGGCGCGAATGCCATAGGCGTCATAGGTGGTGTACAGGGCCACAAACAGGCCTGTGATGATCGCCAGTGTCAGCGCGATGCCCAGCGTATCCCTGTCGGTTTCCAGGAACCTGAAGTTGTAGGCGGCCAATCCGAATATCCCGGCCAGCAACGTAGCTACGCCCAGCCATTGCACGGCCGAGAATGTTTCCCCGAACAGAAGATAGGCACCGATGACGGTGAACAGCGGACCCGTCCCGCGCACCACCGGATAGACGACGGTGTAAGAGCCTTTGGTGTATGCCATGGCTTGCAGGGTCTTGTAGGCGATGTGGATCAGCCAGACGAGTGCGAAGATCGGCCACATATGAGGTTCGGGCCATGGGACCACGAAAAAGGCGAAGGGGGCTGCCATAAGGCAATAGCAGGCGTCGATCGCGCCACGGGACAGCCACGGGTCGTGCCTGCCTTTTTGCAATGCACCGAAGACCGCGTGCAGGAACGCCGCCATCAAGGCCAGCGCCAATGCCAGTTGGTGTCCGGTCTCGGTGCCTTCGAGAGAGATCAGCCAGTCGCTCAAATACGCGGACCTTTTGCGGAGCGGAGAAGGTGGGGGGCTGTCTGCCCCCCACACCCCCCGAGGATATTTGGGGCTAGATGAAGCCTGGGATCAGCCTTTGTCGAGACCGGTGAGGGCGGCGGCGAATTCTTCGGGGTCGAAAGGGGCAAGGTCGTCGATCTGTTCGCCGACTCCGATCGCGTGGATGGGCAACCCGAATTTGTCTGCCAAGGCAACAAGAACACCGCCCTTGGCCGTGCCGTCCAGCTTGGTCATGACCAGACCGGAAACGTCCGCCAGATTGCGGAACGTTTCCACCTGGCTCAGTGCGTTCTGTCCGGTGGTGGCGTCGAGTACGAGCAAGGTATTGTGTGGAGCGGTGTCGTCAACCTTGCGGATGACGCGGACGATTTTGGCCAGTTCCTCCATCAGGTCGGTGCGGTTTTGCAGGCGGCCTGCCGTATCTATCATCAGCAGATCGGCGCCCTCTGCCTGTGCACGGGTCAGCGCGTCAAAGGCGAGGCTGGCAGGGTCCGAGCCTTCTGGTGCGGTCAGAACCGGAACTCCGGCGCGATCGCCCCAGACCTGCAACTGTTCCACGGCCGCAGCGCGGAAGGTGTCGCCGGCGGCGATGATGACCTTTTTGCCGGCCTCTTTGAACTGGCTGGCCAGTTTTCCAATTGTCGTGGTCTTGCCCGAGCCGTTGACGCCGACGACCAGTACCACTTGTGGCCGTTTGGGATAGATCGGCAGAGGCTTGGCCACAGGCTCCATCACGCGGGCGACTTCCTGGGCCAGAAGTTGCTTGATCTCTGTGGTCGACAGTTTGCGGCCAAAGCGGCCCTCAGCCATGTTAGACGTGACCCGCAAGGCCGTGTCGACGCCCATGTCCGAGGCGATCAGCAGCTCTTCGAGCTGTTCCAGCATGTCATCGTCCAGGGTGCGGCGCATTTCCGTGGCGGCGCCTCGATTGAACAGGCGGTTCAGGATACCCTTGGATTCCGGTATTTCCGGCGGTGGAGCGACAGGCGTGGGGTCAGCCGGGATCGGTGCCGGCGGTTCAACCGGTTGCGGCGCCGGGGCTGGCTCTGGCACTTCTGGAACGGGTTGCGGATCGGGCTGCGGCTGGGGGATCACCGGGTCCGGCGCCGCTGTTTCCTCGCCGCCATCCTCGACGATGGCTTCCAGCCCTTCTTCAAGACGAGATGAAGATTTGAACAGCTTGTCCTTTAGCTTTGAGAAAAACGCCATACTTGGTCTCCACAGGTGTTCCCTTCACCTAATGCGGATTTGCGGCAGTTGCAAAGGGTCACACAAACGCAAGGACAAAGCCAAGCTGAGCACCCCAGTAAAGGGGCCACACCAGATAAGGCGTTACCTTGAGGGCAGGGTGGTTCGGTGGCAGCAGGAATTTCTCGGTTGCGAGGATCAGATCTGACGCGATGAAGGCCATGGCGGCGGGCAAGGCCCACTGAAGCGGGCCGGCATCCGGCAGTGCCAGCACAGTGATCCCCATTCCGAGAATGATCGGGATATAGGCCAGAACGGGCCCCTTCAGGTCTCCGGCGCGGGGCGCAAGCAGTGTGGCCATGATGATGCCTAGAATGATCAAGGACCATACAATCGCTGGTGCGTTCCAAATCAGCGCAACGGAACTGGTCGGATGAGACAGGAACAGAGCGATATAGGCCAGATGCCCGGCGGCAAAAGCGGCGATGCCCGCCATGAACGTGGTATCTGTTTCGTGTGACAGCATAGCGTCGCCGGACGCACACAGAGCGAGCGCAAGAACCAACAACCAAGGCCCACCGTGCAAGACGGCTATGACCGCCAACAAGACGACCGAAGCGGTTTTCAGCACGGTGCGCAAAGATCCGGCGGGTCGGGAGGTCAGCGGCAGATAACCAAGGGCACAGCCAAGGGCGATCCAGAACAGTATGGTTGGCATGTCATCTCCTCGCCGATTGAGAATAATCTGATCTGCGGCGTGGCGTGAAATCAACCGCTTACGTTGAGTTAAGTGTTATGTGATGACACCGGTCCAACAGGCGAATGGCATGACCGGAGCGCTTCTGCCAAAATGGAAACATGTTCAGATCCTTTATGATTCTTGCAACTTTTGCCGCACAGTCAGTGGCGGCACAAACGCCTTTGTCTGACTCGGAGTTCGACAAGTATACGCAGGGTAAAACTCTGTTCTACGGGTTCGAAGGTCAGATTTACGGGGTGGAGCGGTATCTTCCGAACCGTCGTGTGATCTGGTCTTTTCTCGACGGGAATTGCAAGGAAGGTATCTGGTATCAGCAGGGTGAACAGATTTGCTTTGTCTACGAAGACAGGCTGGATCCGCAATGCTGGGTTTTCACTCAATCCGGTGGCGGTTTGATTGCGCAATTCGAAGGTAATCCGGAAGCGACCGAACTGTATGAGGCAGAGGATCTTGGGGAAGAAATGGTTTGTTACGGGCCCGACGTTGGCGTTTGATCAGTTTCGGCGCAGCTCGTCATAGCTGATCATGACATGGGTCTGGTAGGCTGGCCTTTCGGTCAGCGTGTCATAGTACCGGCGCAAATTGGGCAGTGATGTACGTGATATATCGATGTCGTAGTAGCGATAGAGAACGTGTCCCAACTGGATATCGGCCAAAGTCAGGCAGGAACCGCACAGGAACGCATGTTCAGACAGTTGCGCATCGGCGATTGCCAGCGTGTTTTCAAGCGCTGTCAGGGCTTTTTTGATCGCTTGGTGGTCGTGCTCTGCCTCCGGTGTCCGCACAACCCGCCAGAACACAGGTACCGTGAATGCCATCGCGACGTTGATCTTGGCCCATTCCGCCCACTTGTCCACTTCGGCTTGCCGGGTCGGGTCGCGTGGCCAGAAATCATCTTCACCATACGCGGAGGCCAGATACCGCAGGATTGGGCCCGTCTCCCAAAGCGGGGGGCGTTCGCCATCCTGTATCACAGGGATGGTGCCGTTTGGGTTCAGTTTGCGAAAGCCATCCTTGTTCAGCCCGCCGAACCTGTGCCCCACATCGTGGCGCTGAAACTCCAGCGCCAGTTCACCGACGCACCACATCAGGGCCTGTACATTGGATGATGTTCTTCGGCCCCAGATGGTCAGCATGGCCTAGAACAGCGATCCCTGATCCGGGGTGTCCGGTCTGGGTTTTTTCGAAGGTGACTTCGCGGCCGGGCCCGTGCTGAGAACACCATCGGCGAATTCGATTTCGAGCGCCGTTTGTTTGGCGGCCTGAGCCTTGGTGGTGATCACATTCCCTTCGGCCCGGACGACCGCGTATCCGCGGTCCAAAGTGGCCTTGTAGCTCAACGTCTCGCGCAGGCGATCCGTCGCTTCGAGTTGCTGTTTGAGGCGGTCCAGGCGCGTGGTTTGGGCCGCATGCATTCGATCGCCAAGACGGTTGAGGTTTTGCCGCTGCTGGTCGATTTCCTTTTGGATCGGTCGCAGGGACAGGCGCGAGGACAGGTTGTGTAGTGATTCCTGTCGTGCAGATACCAGACTGCGCAGGGTTGAGGGGCGCAGATGGGCAGACAGTTCCACCACTTGAAGGCGACGGTTCTGAACCCCGCGGATCAAGGCGGGCGTGAGTCGATCTGCAATCAAATCAAGGCGTTGTCTGGGAGAGTTCAACAGGCTATCCGGGCGCGGCAGGGCGCGGGACAGATCGCGCAGCCTTTGCGTTCGGCGTTGGACTGCATCCGTTGCCGCGCGGGACAGGCGTGCGCCTTGCTCGCCAGTCCAGGCAAGCAGTTCCATGCGCACCGGAACGGCCAGTTCGGCGGCCGCGGTGGGTGTTGGTGCGCGCTGATCCGATACGAAATCAATCAGGGTGGTGTCGGTTTCATGCCCAACGGCCGAGATCAACGGTATGTCCGACGCGGCTGCGGCGCGGGCGACGATCTCTTCATTGAAGCCCCAGAGGTCTTCGATCGATCCGCCGCCACGGGCCACGATGATCAGGTCGGGCCGGGGCAACGCGCCGCCGGGTGTCAATTGGTTGAAGCCTTCGATGGCGCGGGCAACCTCGGGCGCGCAGTTGGCCCCTTGAACCGCCACAGGCCAGATCAGCACCTTGCGCGGGAACCTGTCCCTGAGCCGATGCAGAATGTCGCGGATCACGGCGCCTGAGGGGGATGTGACCACGCCAATAACCTGCGGCAGGTATGGCAGGGGTTTTTTGCGTTCGGGCGCGAATAATCCTTCGGCCTCAAGCTGTTTCTTGCGCTTCTCCAGCAGCGCCATCAGCGCGCCCTGACCCGCGACGGAAACCTCATCGACATTCAGGTTGTATTTGGATTGCGCCCCGAAAGCCGTGAGGCGACCGGTGACGACGACCTCCAATCCTTCTTCGGGCACAACGGACAGGCCGGAAATCTGACCTTTCCACGTGGTGCAGGCCAAAACGTTCCTGTCGTCCTTGATGTCGTAGTACAGATGCCCGGATCGGGCTTTGAACACGCGCCCAACCTCACCGCGCACGCGGATTCGACCGAACGAGCCTTCGAGCGTCCGTTTCACCTCACCCGAAATTTCGGACACAGTGTATTCAGGGGTGTTTTGGCCTGGAATCGGGTCATCAAGCAGGTCGGACATTTCAGCGCCTTGTTTCAAATGCGCGCCCAGCTTAGAACGCCGCGCAGGCAAGGCCAAGCAGATCGGAGAGCTTTCATGAATATCCTCATTCTCGGCAGCGGCGGGCGCGAACACAGCCTGGCATGGGCAGTGCTGCAAAACCCCAAATGCGACCGTCTGATCGTGGCTCCGGGGAATGCGGGGATCGCTCAGATCGCTGACTGTGCCGCTCTGGATATTGAAAACGGCGGCGCTGTTGTCGGCTTTGCCGAAGAAAATGCGATTGATTTCGTGATTGTCGGACCCGAGGCGCCTTTGGCGGCCGGTGTGGCCGATCGGTTGCGCGAAGCCGGTGTATTGGTTTTTGGACCTTCAGCCGAGGCGGCGAAGCTGGAAGCGTCGAAAAGCTTCACCAAGGAAATCTGCGACGCGGCCAACGCCCCCACCGCGGCTTATGCCCGGTTTACCGAGGCTGAGCCTGCCAAAGCCTTTATCCGCGAACAGGGCGCGCCGATTGTGGTCAAGGCCGATGGTCTGGCCGCAGGCAAGGGCGTGATCGTTGCGATGGACGAAAAGACCGCACTGGACGCCATTGACGACATGTTCGGCGGTGCCTTTGGCGGTGCGGGCGCGGAAGTCGTCATCGAAGAATTCATGGATGGTGAAGAAGCCTCGCTGTTCGTTCTGTGCGATGGTGAGGACATTCTCTCAATCGGCACGGCCCAGGATCACAAACGGGTTGGCGAGGGCGATACCGGCCTGAACACCGGCGGGATGGGCGCTTATTCTCCGGCACCGGTGTTGAGCGAAGAGGTGGAGGCGCGTGCGATGGAAGACATCGTGCGCCCTACCATCGCCGAGATGAAGCGCCGGGGAACGCCGTTTCAGGGCGTTCTCTATGCAGGTTTGATGATCAAGGAAGGGCAGCCAAGGCTGGTCGAATACAACGCCCGCTTCGGTGACCCGGAATGTCAGGTTCTGATGATGCGTTTGGGCGCGCAGGCGATGGACCTGATGCACGCGGCTGCCGAAGGCAGGTTGGGTGAGATGCGGGTGAATTGGGCGGATGACCATGCCATCACGGTGGTGATGGCGGCCAATGGCTATCCGGGTACTTACAAGAAAGGCACTGCGATCAAAGGGCTTGAAGGCCTGCCGGAAGACAGCCGGAACATGGTGTTTCACGCTGGTACAAAGAGTGCCGATGGGCAGGTGGTTGCATCGGGCGGGCGCGTGCTGAACGTGACCGCCCGTGGGAGCACGCTGAAGGAGGCGCGCGACCGGGCCTATGAAATGGTTGAAGCCGTGGATTGGCCTGACGGGTTTTACCGGCGCGATATCGGATGGCGTGCATTGGATGGTTGATCGGGCAGGGGGTTTGCCCCTCGGCCTTGCGGCCTCCCGGCGCTGCGCGGGTTCGCGGTCGAATTCGTCCACTGGACGATTTCCTTTTAACCGCTCATCCCTCAGGATATTTTTGGCCAGATGAAGAGGCGGATCAGCAGTTCAGGGCTTGGGCTAGGCTTTTGCGGCCGTTGAACGGGCCCCGGTCGGATGTGATCCAGCCGTTGTCGTAAGAGACGCTGACGATCCGCGTCCAGTCGGCGCTGGCCACGATCAGTTCCGGGCGGTCGCCGCAGGTGCGCAGGCCACCGGAAATGAAATCTTCACCGATCCTGTGGTTGGTCAATCCGGGCAGAGCCGCAATTTCAGTCAGACCACCGTCTTTGAAGCGCCAGATGCGCAGTGTTTTGGCCAGATGAGGACGGTCGATATAAGCGATTTCGATATGCCCGTCGCCGTCCAGGTCGGCGGCCCCGATCGGGGCAAGCCAGCGGAAGCGGGTGCCGATATGAGGTGTGGCCGCGATCTTGTCTCCGGCGGCGTCGTAAATCGCAAGTTGAGCCCCTGCTTTGTTGTGGGATTCAACGACAATTGCTTCGCGTGCGCCGTCCAGGGTGACGTCTGCCAAGCGCGGGGCGATGTCTTCGAACACACGATCCTGCGGCAGACGAACAATTACGACCGTAGTGTCGGTCGTGAATTCCAGCGCGCCATATTCGATCGTGTCACCCAAGACGCCATGGGCGTAACGAGTGGTTGGTTCTGTGAAGCGGGCGTCGTTTATGGTATCTGCCGTGCCAGCTTGTGGCAGCGCGAGCCAAAGTCCGAAAGATAGCAAAGCGCCGCGTGCCCGACGTTGCCAAAAGCGGCGGGGCAGGCGCGGCGCCTTGTTGTGCATCAGATCTGCTTTTCGGGCATCTGAACGACCAGCCCGTCCAGCGCATCGGTGACCTTGATCTGGCATGTCAGGCGCGAGCGGGCCGGGTCGGGCTCGAACGCAAAGTCCAGCATGTCTTCTTCCATGTCATCCTTGGCCGGAATTTTCTCGACCCAGTCGGGGTGGATGTAAACATGGCAGGTCGAGCAGGCGCAGGCGCCGCCGCAATCGGCCTCGATGCCGGGGATGTTGTTGTCGCGGGCCCCTTCCATGACGGTCAGTCCGTTGGCGACCTCGACTGTGTGTTCGGTACCGCCGTGCTCGACATAGGTGATCTTTGCCATTGCGTGCGTCTTCCTTTTACGATGTTCGATTTCTTCCTTAGTGAAGGCATTTAGGTCTTTCCAGCCTCATTTGCGACTCAGCGCGCCATGTCTGGACTTTCTTGTTGTTTGTTCTATTTTTGTTCTCATGCTTGTTGCACCCGTTCGCCCTGTGGTTTCAAACCGGGATTGGCCGCGCCCGCCGTCCTGTCTGCCTTCCAGCCAACTGGATTCCCCGCCCGAGGGCGCGCGCGTGGCTGTGGCCGGGCTTGTGATCCTGCGGCAGAGGCCGGGAACGGCCAAGGGGGTGATCTTTCTGACGCTTGAAGACGAGACCGGGGTCGTGAATGTGGTGGTCTGGCGCAAAATCTACGAACGGTTCCGCCGTGCGGTGATTTCGGGGCGGTTGCTGAAAGTGACAGGCCGGATGCAGCGGGCGCATTCAGTGACCCATGTGATTGCGGAAGAAATCGAGGATATTTCGGGGATGCTGGATATGCTGGTGCAGGGCGCAGGGTAGGCCTGATGTGACGGGAAATAACAGGCGGCTACCTTGTTGCCTTGCGCGCAACAAGACCTGTGCGCCGATGAATGTCGGTAAGTTCCCGCATATCACGCTGGGTCAAAGGCGCTTTTCCGCCAATTCGGCATTGGCCGGTCGACTCTTTGATGCCGTGTTAGTACTGCGGGCATCTCTATGCGTCGGCCTGTGTCTGAACGCAGGCGCGATGGCACGCCACTCAACATCTTCTCAGAGTCAGTTCAGATGCCTGAAGTAACACGAAATGGATCGTTCGAAAAAACCGTCCAGATGGATGAGAGCCAGATTGCCGGTCGCCTTGGCGAACTGTTGGAGCATACGCGTTCAAAAGGATACGTGCATACCGCCAGAATGATCGAGGAAGCATTGAGTGCCCACTCTTTCGAGCGCAGACACCTTGGGAACACCCAAAAACACCTCTCGGAATTGCAGCGTCTAAAGCGCAAAGAGATGACACGCTTGGTGCGGGAAACGGGTGGGAAGAAGCAGGCGGCTTTTGTCCTGACGCCCCGGATGCGCGTTGACCACAGAAATCCTGCCGCGCTGCGCAGTGGGGTTTGGAGGAACACCCCGATGCCTTTCCTGGCGGAACCCGAATTCAAGTTTCGCTAGCCGATCCTGCTGCGGCCAAGGCAGCCAGGGCTGATGATCAGCGTCAATCCAAACGGGTTTTCAACGCAGTCATCGTTTGAACAAGACCTCCTGCGCCTGCTTGTCACGATTGTCTCCTCGTAGCTCTGCGTGCAGAGCGCGCCCGGCCTGAACACCGGGGCGGGCGCCGACGGCCTTCAGCCAGCGCGCAAAGTGGGGTTTGTCCTCCAGCACTTGCTGCTGCCCTTCCCACAGGCTGGCCCAGCCCCAGATCGACATGTCTGCAATCGAATAGAAGTCTCCGGCAACGTATTCGTTCTCGGCCAGCCGTCTGTCGAGCACCCCGTACAGACGACCGACCTCGGCCCGGTAACGATCTTTGGCATAGGGCAGGTCCTGTGGCGGGTTCAGTTGCGGGGCGTATTTCAGGAAGTGATGCGCCTGACCGGCCATCGGGCCAACACCGCCCATCTGCCACATCAGCCATTCTTCGACGGCGATCCGATCACGCTCGGTCTTGCCATAGAACTGCCCGGTCTTGCGGGCCAGATACATCAGAATTGCCCCGCTTTCAAAAACCGAGATCGGTGCACCATCTGGCCCGTCTGGATCCACGATTGCTGGCATCCGGTTGTTCGGGGCGATCTTCAGGAACTGCGGGTCGAACTGATCACCCTTTCCGATATCGATCAGATGAGTGGTGTAGGGCAGCTCCATCTCCTCCAGGGCGATGGACACTTTCCAGCCGTTTGGTGTGGGCCAGAAATACAGATCAATCGGGTCAGCCATGTGTTCTCCTGATATTGGGGGGATCATGCGGGTTTCTGCCGGTTCGGCAAGGGCCGCTTACGAAAGCGTGACCGAAACGCAAGCCGGGCTTGACCGCAAACCGCCCGAGGCGTATTGCCATCCCAAAGCTACGTGGCGATTTGTTACCGGATTGCGGGCCACGCTAAACAACACCGCTAAAAGGTCAGGATGAAAGACCCCTTTCGCTTGGCCGCGTCTGGGGTTTTTTGTTTGCCTCCGCCGGAGGCTGAAAGGGAATGAGATGAGCGAGAACTGGAACAAGCGCACACAAGCCGTCCATGGCGGTATCCGCCGCAGTCAGTACAACGAGGTGAGCGAGGCGATTTTCCTGACGCAGGGCTTTGTGTACGAAACTGCCGAACAGGCCGAAGCCCGGTTTCTGGAATGCGGCCCTGATGAGTTCATCTATGCCCGCTATGGCAATCCGACCGTATCTATGTTTGAACAGCGCATCGCGGCCCTTGAAGGTGGCGAGGATGCGTTCGCGACGGCCTCGGGCATGGCGGCGGTCAACGGTGCGCTGACCTCGATGCTGAAGGCCGGGGACCATGTTGTTTCAGCAAAGGCATTGTTCGGGTCCTGCCTGTATATCCTTGAGAACATCCTGACCCGTTTCGGCGTCGAAGTGACCTTTGTGGACGGCACGGACCTGAAACAGTGGCAGGCAGCGATCCGCCCGGACACCAAGGCGGTCTTTTTCGAATCGATGTCGAACCCGACACTTGAAGTGATCGACATCGCATCCGTGTCCAAGTTGGCCCATGCCGTTGGGGCGATTGTGGTGGTGGACAATGTGTTTTCGACGCCCGTCTTCTCGCGCGCGATAGAACAGGGCGCGGATGTGGTCGTTTATTCGGCAACCAAGCACATTGACGGGCAGGGCCGTGCGCTAGGCGGTGTGATCATCGGCACCAGGGACTTCATCCGCGGAACCGTTGAGCCCTATCTGAAGCATACCGGCGGCGCGCTCAGCCCGTTCAATGCCTGGGTCATGCTCAAAGGTCTGGAAACCATGGCGCTGCGCGTCAATGCGCAGGCCGACAGCGCGCAAAAGATCGCAGAGGCGCTTGAAGGGCATCCCGCGCTGTTGCGTACCCTTTACCCTGGTTTGAAGACCCACGCGCAAAATGCTCTGGTTCAATCGCAACTTGGCGGAAAAGGCGGAACCGTATTGTCCCTGGATATCAAGGGCGGCAAGGACGCTGCTTTTGCGTTCCTGAATGCGATGACCATTCCTGTGATCTCGAACAATCTGGGCGATGCCAAGTCGATCGCGACGCACCCGGCGACCACCACGCACCAGCGTCTGAGCGATGCGCAGAAAGACGAGCTGGGTATTACGCCGGGGCTGATCCGTTTTTCCGTTGGCCTGGAAGACGCCGGGGACCTGCTGGCGGACATCCAGCAGGCATTGGAGGCTTCGCAGAAATAAACTGGAGCACAGTAAAGAACCTCTTGCCGCTGGGGGCATCGCGTTGTCTGTGAACGCGGCGTCTTTTCGGGCGGTATTCGCGGTTGAAGCCTGGTCTTTGTGCCTGCAAAAGGCGTAATTCGTTGCGAAATGACGGTTTTGCGCCGGTTTTTTCAATCCGGACTGCTATTGCCTGCGTATTGGGTTAAACTGGTAAATCACCTGTAGTCGTATATATTCCTACGACCAATCGAGGAACCGCAGCCGATGAACATTCACCCGCGCGACATTGATGAGACCCCGGATCAGGAACAAGCCGCCGAGGCCCTGAAAGTTCTGCGGCAATGGGCGGAATCTGCGACGGCATCCGAGATCAGCCAGCTGGACCCGGCCATTGCGCGGCTGGTGCCCGGCCTGACGCAGGTGAACTATCCTTCGCTGTCGCGCGCGTACCCGGAGGGTTTCTCGGTTGACGCGGATTACCGCGCGTCACTGCCCGACTTGCAAAACGGCCCGTCCAGCCTGATCCGCGGTGCCAAACAGCAGATTCAGCATGTTGGCATCTCGAATTTCCGCCTGCCGATCCGTTTCCACCGGAAAGATGGGGAAGACCTGACGCTTGAGACGTCTGTTACGGGCACCGTCAGCCTTGAGGCCGAGAAAAAGGGCATCAACATGTCCCGGATCATGCGGTCATTCTACAAACATGCCGAGCGTACTTTCAGCTTTGAAGTCATGCAGGCGGCGCTTGACGACTACATGACTGATCTGGACAGCTTTGACGCACGTATCCAGATGCGGTTTTCCTACCCCGACAAGGTCAAGAGCCTGAGATCGGGTCTGGAAGGGTACCAGTATTACGACATCGCTCTGGAACTGGTGGAATCCAACGGTGTACGCCAGAAGATCATGCATCTGGACTATGTCTATTCCTCGACCTGCCCATGCTCTCTGGAGTTGAGCGAGCATGCCCGCGTCATGCGGGGACAATTGGCGACACCGCATTCACAACGTTCCGTCGCGCGAATTTCCGTGGTCGTGGATTGCGATGCCGATTGTCTTTGGTTTGAAGACCTGATCGGGCTGTGCCGACGCGCGGTTCCGACCGAAACGCAGGTCATGGTCAAACGTGAAGATGAACAGGCTTTTGCCGAGCTGAACGCCGCCAATCCGATTTTTGTCGAAGATGCGGCGCGCTTGTTCTGCGCTGAATTGCTGGCAGATCATCACGTCGGTGATTTTCGGGTTGTCGCCAGCCATCAGGAAAGCCTGCACAGCCACGACGCCGTGTCGATTCTGACCGAAGGTCCAACCTTTGCGGCCTCCAGCCTGGATCCAAGACTGTTCACCACCCTGTTTCACGTTGGGTGAATACACCTGCGTAAGCGGCTAGAATTTAATCAGAGATTTCATCTGCAAGCGTTCTTTTGCCGCAACGCAGCAAAAATGCTGCATCTGCGCTGTTCTTGTTGTATATCCATAGGGAATGCAGCAGCCGTTTGTATGCCAATTGAATGGTGAACGGCCCCGAAAGGAAGCCGAGACGTGAGACGCCTTGGACTGCAAGACCGCGATCACCGTTCGAGAAATCGAAGCGGACAAGCCACTTTCGTCACAAATCTCGGGCTGCATCGTTTTTACAGGAGAAACATGTAATGAATCCGATTACCCAACCGCTGGAGTTTCAAGCTGCGGCAATTCGCATGGCTGGTTACGCAATGGTCAACCAGATGAAGATCATGCAGATCGTGACCCGTTCAGCGTTTGAATTGCCGATGGCGCCTGTGCACGCGTTGCACGTGGCTGCGGCGTCTCCGGAAAAGCCGGTGGAAAAGGCGCCGGTCAAGGTAAAAGCCACCGCGCAGCGTGTGCCAAAACCTGCCGTCAAAAAGACCGCAGCAGTGAAAAAAACCGTAAAGAAGGTTGCCGTCGTTGAACCCAAACCGGCGGAGTTTTCCGCGAAGCCACGCGCTGCCGTCACGCCACGGGCTGAACCTGCGGCGAAAGCAAAGCCCGCACCCAAGCCGGCGTCGCAGCCAAAAACCCATGCGAAACCGGCCGCAACTGTAGCCAAGAACGCCAAACCGGTTGCGCGGAATACAGCCCCCGCCGCGTCTTCCACTGCGGCGACCCCGCCGAAGAAATCTCGGGCCCGTCCGGCGGCTTCGGCGACCAAGGCGTCTTCTGCTGCGCAGTCAAAACCTGCGGCAGCGGCAGAACAAACAAAACCGCAAGCGCGCAAAACGCGACCGCCGTCGAAACCGCCCGCAATGCCGGGGGCAGATACCAAAACAGTCACGTAAACCGGGATCATCTGCTTGACACGGTCGGGCTGGCGCGCCAACGCTGCGCGTCATGATGGATCTTCGCCCGGTCGGATATGTGATTGGCTTGCTGGTCGCCATTCTTGGGGCGACCATGCTGTTTCCTATGCTTGCGGACATCATCGAGGGTCGCGGCGAATGGAATGTCTTCCTGGAAAGCGCGATCATCACGATACTGACCGGATCCTTTCTGGCGATGAGCTGTTCCAACGGCGTGGGCGAGGGCTTGACCATTCGGCAGACCTTTCTGTTGACAACAGGGGTCTGGGTTGCGCTGCCGGTCTTCGGGGCAATTCCGTTTCTGTTCGGTGAAACCGAGCTGCGCTTTGTCGATGCATATTTCGAGGCGATGTCAGGTCTGACGACCACAGGTTCGACCGTGATATCAGGGTTGGACACGCTGCCAAAGGGTCTTTTGTTGTGGCGGGGCATCCTGCAATGGCTGGGGGGCATCGGTATCATCGTTGTTGCGATGGTGTTCCTGCCGGAATTGCGGGTTGGTGGCATGCAAATCTTCCGTTCGGAAGGGTTTGAGACCATGGGGAAAATCCTACCTCGCGCGCAGGAGATTGCGGGGCAGATTTCCCTGATCTACGTCTTCCTGACACTTGTATGCGTGCTGGTCTATGCCGCGTTTGGGATGAGCTTTTTTGACGCGTTGGTCCATGCTTTCACGACGGTGTCCACGGGCGGTTTCTCGAACTATGATGCCTCGTTTGGTACATTTTCAGGCCCGGCCGAATATGCTGCATCCGTCTTCATGATCTTGGCGGCTCTTCCCTTTGTGCGTTATGTGCAATTGGCCAATGGTCATACATCTTCACTGTTGAAAGATAGTCAAATTCGGGCGTTTCTGGCGACCATTCTGGTTCTGGTTGTCATCATGTCAGTCTTTCTGACCTCGGTCTTTCCCCATCACTGGGAACAGGCGTTCCGCGAGTCGTTGTTCAATATTACCTCGATCATCTCGGGGACAGGATATGCCAGTGTCGATTACATGGGGTGGGGCAGCTTTCCGATCATGTTGTTCTTCCTGATCGGATTGATCGGTGGATGCGCGGGGTCGACGGCGTGTTCGATCAAGGTTTTCCGGTATCAGTTGCTGTTTGCCTCGATCAAAAGCCAGATCAAACGGATCCGGTCCCCACATGGCGTGTTCATGCCGCTCTATGATGGAAGGCCGGTCGGACGGGACGTTCTGACCTCGGTGATGAGTTTTTTCATGTTCTTCGTTCTGTCGATGGGCGTATTGTCCTGGGCGTTGGCACTGACAGGTCTGGACTTCATTACTTCGGTGTCCGGGGCCGCGACAGCGCTGGCCAACGTTGGCCCGGGTCTTGGCGATCAGATCGGACCGGCGGGTAATTTCGCAGGTCTCAACGATACGGCCAAATGGCTGCTGACAACCGGAATGCTGGTCGGGCGGCTCGAGCTTTTAGCGGTATACGCGATCTTCACCGTTCAATTCTGGAGAGGCTGATGAAAAGACCCCTTGGCGCGCAAATTTCGCATATGCTCAAGGATCGTGGCGTGGATGTGATTTTCGGCATTCCCGGTGTCCACAATCAGGAAATGTATCGTGGTATCGAAGAGGCCGGGATCACGCATGTTCTGGCCCGGCACGAGCAGGGGGCTGGATTCATGGCTGATGGTTACGCGCGCGCGACCGGCCGCCCTGGCGTCGCCTATGTGATCACCGGTCCCGGTTTGTGCAACATCATGACCCCGATCGGACAGGCCTACAGCGACTCGGTTCCGATGCTGGTTCTGTCTTCCTGTCTGGATGAAACGCAGGCTTTACGGGGGCAGTTGCACCAGATGAAAGATCAACGTGCCGCCGCCGGTACAGTTGCGGATTGGTCTGTACAGGCCAACTCCGCCGAAGCTGCCTATGGGCTGATAGAACGGGCGTTTGAAGAATTCGAGCTTTCGCGCCCGCGCCCCAAGCACATTCAGGTGCCCATCGCGCAGCTGGAGGCCGAGGCCGACCCGGCGCCGTTCCCCAACCAGCCCGCGCTGCGCACCAAGGCCTTGCCGCCTGACGTGTCATCGGTCGTGTCCATGTTGAACCTGGCCCGCAGGCCGCTGTTCATTCTGGGTGGGGGCTGCAAATCCAATGAATGGCGGCAGATTCTGACGCAGCTGGGGGCGGCGTGCTTTACCACCTATGCCGGGCGCGGGCTGCCGGGCGCTAACTATCCGCTGGATTTCGGGTCCATGTTGCCGCGTCCCGGCAGTGCCGAGGTAATCGCCTCGGCGGATCTGGTAATCGCTGTCGGGGCCGAGCTGGGCGAGGTCGATTTATGGCGGCAGGATTTGGGGCACAAGGCGACCTTGATACGCGTTGATCTCGACCCCGAGGTTCTGTCTGATCGCCACCGCGCCGCCATCAAGCTGCAAGTCGACAGCCAGAGCTTTGCCCGCGCCCTGTGGCACGCAACCCAGGAGATGAAACCGGCAACAGGCTGGTCACCCGAGGAAGTGGCCGATGCGCGCGCGCGCTGGCGTGCTGAGGTGGATGCCGAGCGGCCCGGAATCGTACCGATCGCAGATGCCCTGCGCGCGGCCATGCCGGCCGATACGATGATCTATTCGGACATGACCCAATTTGCTTATGTTGCAAAAGAGGTCTGGGACATGGCCTACCCCCATCATTGGCACCACCCGACAGGGTTTGGCACTCTTGGCTACGGGTTGCCCGCCGGTATCGGTGGGGCGGTTGCCCGACGCGGCAAACCTACGGCCGTTATCGCCGGGGATTACGGGTTCCATTACACGATGCAGGAACTGGGCGTGGCGGTTGAACTGGGATTGTCGCTTCCGATCATTCTTTGGGACAATGGCAAGCTGAAGGAAATCGAGGACAGTATGGTGCGCAGCCAGATCGCCCCCAATGCGGTCATGGCCCACAATCCTGATTTCTGCAAACTCGCCCAAGCCTTCGGTGCGCGCTCTTCAGCACCTTCGAATGTGGCAGAGATGCAAAGTGCCGTCCGAGCCGCATTCGATGCGCCTGTGCCGACCTTGATCCACGTGACACCTGACATTCTGTAACGAAAAAGCGCCGCATTTTCATGCGGCGCTTTTTTTTGTTGATGTGCTGTCGGATCAATCCCAGCAGTGAACCAGAACCGTCATGCCGGTTGCGCGCCGGTTCAACTCATTGGGTGAGATCCGTGTGGTTTCCTCGCTCGACTGACCGGACACTCCGGCCTCTGCCAGAATTTCCGTCAACCGATCAACGGTGGCCGCAAGGCTGACCGAAGCGGGCAGGGTGCGCCCTTCGGACGGTGTGGGCAACAACATTCCGACGACGTTGCCGCTGTCGTTGAAGACGGGGCCGCCTGCATCGCCGGGTTGGGCATTCAGCGCCAGACGTTTGACGCCGGTCTCACCGTTCAGCCCACGAACGTCCGCGACCTGCCCGTAGGTCAGAGAGGGGCCGCCCAATGCGCCCTGATAGGAAAAGCCGGACACGGCCACTTCTGACTGGATGCGCGGCTTGGCGGCACTGAACGCGGCGACGCTCATGGGGGCGAGAGTCTTTGCAGGGCGCAGGACTGACACGCCAAGTTCAGGGTCCGTCAGGGCCAGTTGAACCTCGTGATCACCATCCAGAGTGATCCGCGTGCAGCTGTCCGCGGCCTCAGAAACCGTCAGTACTGTCCCATTCTCATCCGCAAAGAAACCAGAGCGCGTCAGCCGAGGCTTGCGGACCTGAAGGCCCGACACCAGATCGATGCGCTGTTCTGCGGATGCACCGGCGGAGGCATCCAGAACTGCATCCGTCGTGCTGAAGCTGGAGGTCATCGCTGACAGAACCCGCAGGCGACTTGCTTCGTCTCCTTCGGGCCAGACAAGGGTGAAGCCCTTGATTTTTCCATCCGCCAATTGCGCTTGCGTAAAGGACACTATGCCGTTGCCGCGCCCTTCAAGGGTAAACCGGTCGCGGCCCAGTTCACGAGGGCCATTCAGCGGAACGATCTCAAGCGATTGCATCACCTCGTAAAGCGCGCGGAGCGTGTTCTTGTCCCCCTCCTGGCTGATCAGGAGCGCCTTGGCGTTCAGGTCAGAGATGCTTTTGAAATGTGCAAACGGGGCTTGATAGCGATCAAGGCTCACAGCGCCCAGAGGCATGTCGAGCACAATCCCGGCCTTGTCGTCGGAATACCGCTCCATTCCGACAGAGATCAGCGGCGCGTTGTATTCATCCATCAGGGCCTTGCGCTGCAACGTGGTCAGAACACCCGTGGCGTCAAACCCGTTATAGCGCTGCCAATCGCTCATTGATCGGCGGGTGCCTTGCCCGAACGCACCATCAATGGTCGAGTTGTAAAACCCCGCCGCGCGCAGAGCCGTTTGCAGATCCTTGCGTTCCTGCGCGGTCAACAGACGTTCGGACTGAAGCGCCTGTGCGCGGGTTTCATCGGAATCCTGTGGTGTGACCACAGCCGGAGCCTCTTCCGGTTGTGCCACAGGTTCAATTGGTGCCGCGACGGCGCCGCGGTTCAGCACGTTTGCCCCGACGGGCCAGAACTGTTGCCCCATCGAGCTGGAAAACGCGATGTAACTGTCGCGCGGGATCTGGCCTTCGGCCCGATAGACGCGCAGCACCTGTTCGGCGTCGGTACGAGCATAGGGGCCGATCACGATCGCGTACCAGCCGCTGTTCAGGCGAAACCCGTTCACGTCCGGCAAGGTGCCGGCATAGGCCTGTGCCCGTTCCTGCGCTTCGCGCAGTGATGGCTGGGCCTCGACCTGGACCCAGACGCCGGGATCTTGTTGTGCGGTTGCGGCGCGCAGGCCGACCAGAAGAAACAATAGGATTGCTGAAAATACGCGTGTCATAGTCTGCCCGTCTTATGCAGTGTTTGTGCTTTGGTGCAGAATACGCGAATTCATTTGCGAAACGCCATGCCGCGAATGCGGGGAATTTCCGGTGTGGCTCCGCAGATACAGGCTTGGACCCAAGCCCCGTTGACGCCCCTTGGCCCCTTGCATAGGAAGGGCAAAACCGACCGGAACCGGGCGCAGAGGCGCCCAGAGGGAATGCCATGACCGAACCGACCAGCGCACCGCGTTCATTTCAGGAGATCATCCTGCGGCTTCAGACTTATTGGGCGTCGAAAGGCTGTGCGATTCTACAGCCCTACGACATGGAAGTCGGGGCCGGAACGTTCCATCCCGCGACGACCCTGCGCGCGCTGGGGTCCAAGGCTTGGGCCGCGGCTTACGTTCAGCCGTCGCGCCGCCCGACGGATGGGCGTTATGGCGAAAACCCGAACCGGTTGCAGCACTACTATCAGTATCAGGTACTGATCAAACCCAGCCCACCGGATTTGCAGGAACTGTATCTGGGAAGCCTTGAAGCCATCGGCATCGACATGGACCTGCACGACATCCGGTTCGTCGAGGATGACTGGGAAAGCCCGACACTCGGCGCGTGGGGTCTGGGTTGGGAAGTCTGGTGTGACGGAATGGAAGTCAGCCAGTTCACCTATTTCCAGCAGGTCGGCGGGCATGACTGCGCGCCGGTCTCGGGCGAATTGACCTATGGGCTTGAGCGTCTGGCCATGTATGTTCTGGGCATCGATCACGTGATGGACATGCCGTTCAACGATCCCCAGTCGCCCAGCCCTTTGACATACGGCGATATCTTCAAGCAGACCGAAGAGGAATATGCCCGCTGGAACTTCGACGTGGCCAACACCGAGGTTCTGCTGCGCCACTTCGAAGAGGCCGAGGCCGAGTGCGCCGCAATTCTGAGCCAGGAGCATGTGGATCCGAAGACGGGCAAACGCATCATCATGGCGCACCCGGCCTATGATCAATGCATCAAGGCCAGTCACATCTTCAATCTGCTGGACGCGCGCGGCGTGATCTCGGTGACCGAACGGCAGGCCTATATCGGGCGTGTTCGGGCGCTGGCCAAACAATGTGCGGATGCGTTCATGCAGACCGAGGCCGCCGGGTTTCAGGCCTGATGAGGCAATCAGGCCAGTCCGGGCAAAAGTGCTTTGAGTCCGTCTGCGATCATGCTGACGGCAATGGCCGCAAGGATCATGCCCATGAAGCGGCTCATGATCACGCGCGCGTTGCTGGACAGGCGTTCAGCCAGCCATGCGGCGTTCCAGAAGGTGATCAGAAGCAGACCAACTACGGTGAGGAATACTGCTGCATAAACAAAGGCTTCGACCGGAGTTTTGACCTGATGTGCATACAGGATCAGGGTGGTTATCGTGCCAGGGCCGACCAGGATGGGAAAGGCCAGCGGGTAAAAGGCCACAGTGTCTGGTTCGGGGTAAGCTTCCTTTTCGCCTTTCGTTCCGTGGTGAGAGGTGCTTTCATTCCCGTTCAGCATATTGAGGCCGATCATCATGACGACAAGGCCACCGGCGACGCGCAGGTGGTTGACGCTGATGCCAAAAAGGCCAAGCGCCTGACTTCCGACCAGCGCAAAGGCTCCACCAAGGATCAGGCAATAGATCACCGTCTTCACCGCGATCTTGCGCTGGTCGGCGGCAGGCAGATCCTGAGTGACGCTCAGAAACACCGGCAGGTTGGAAACCGGGTTCATGATCGCAAACAATGCGCCGAAAAAACCGACAGCAAGCGTGGAATCCATGGTGTTGACCTCATTGATGCCTGTACCCGGATGAAACCTGTCCTATTTTACAAGAACTTGAAAGAGGCGGCTTAAGAGATGACGGGAAAACTGCTGGCAATTGTCCTGTTGCTGTCGGCCCTGGCGGCCGGGGCCGGAATGTATTATTTGCAGATTTACGGTTTCTACTATGAGGTCGAACCGCAACCCGGTCAGGACGTGGTCCTGATGACGGAAGAAGGCGATGCGCCCGTCCCGATCCCCTATTCAGAATTTCAGGCGATCGATGCAGACAGTTCTCCGATCCGCTACCGTGGCTGTTTCGAAACGGATCTGAAACCGGATCAGATGGCCGGGTTTATTCCTGTCGAAAACCCCGAACCCTTGACCGCGCCGGGTTGGTTTGACTGTTACGATGCCGTGTCGCTGGGCGATGCACTGAAATCAGGTCAGGCGCAGGCGTTCTTGGGTGTGAAGAACATCCATTTCGGCGTCGACCGGATCGTGGCGATCACCAGGGATGGCAAGGGATATGTCTGGCACGCGTTGAACAACTGCGGTGAAAAAGCCTATGACGGTACGGTGGTGGGTGAGGAGTGCCCGAAACGCCCTGAAAACTGAGGAAAACCATGGCTGATGCCGTTTTGATCCCGGACTTCATTACCGCGACTCTGGGATTTGCGGTGTATTTGCTGGGTGCCCGGATCAACGGCAAAGTCGCAGTTCTGAGGCAGTTCAACATTCCTGAACCGGTCACAGGCGGCCTTTTGGCCTCGCTCGTGGTTTTGCTGCTCTATCTCGTTGCCGATGTAGAGCTGTCATTCGAGTTGCAGACCCGGGACGCTCTGCTGGTTCTGTTCTTTGCCGGGATCGGACTGAACGCGCGGCTTTCTGACTTGATTGCCGGTGGTAAGCCTTTGTTGATCCTGCTGATTTTGACGTTTGTTACGATTGTTGCGCAGAACGTTATCGGCGCGGCAGGTGCGTCCTTGTTTGGCTATCCTGCGCAAGCTGGCGTTCTGTTCGGTTCGGCCGCGTTGATTGGTGGGCACGGTACCGCAATCGCATGGGCACCCGAAGTTGCCAGCGCAACGGGTCTGGACGGTGCAACCGAACTTGGCGTTGCTGTGGCGACGCTCGGACTGGTGCTTGCCGCGCTGGTAGGTGGTCCTATTGCACGTCTTCTGGTGGAAACACGAGACCTTTCGCCGAACCGACCTGACGAAGAACACACGGTCGGACTGCCGGAAAAAGCGACCGTGGCCACGGAAATTGACCATGTGACCATTATGCGCGTGCTGCTGCATCTGAACCTTGCCATCATTCTGGGATATGCGCTGGGCGAGGCGATTTCGGCCGCGGGGCTGAAGCTGCCGCTGTTTGTGCCCTGTCTGATCATGGGCATCGTGATCTCGAATGTCCGAACGGCCATTGCTCCGTCCGCGCCGCCGGTTGCGCGTACACCGTCGCTGGCATTGCTGTCTGAATTTGCTCTTGGTGCCTTTCTGGCAATGTCACTGATGAGTTTGCAGTTGTGGACCATAGCGGAACTGGGTGTGGCAATTACCGTGATCATGTCGGCGCAAACTCTGTTCACGGTCGTTTTCGTGATATGGGTGCTGTTTCCCCTGATGGGCTCGAATTATCGCGGAGCGGTGCTGGCCGCGGGCTTCGGAGGCTTTGCCCTGGGCGCCACACCCACGGCGATTGCAAATATGACGGCAGTAACCAAGCGATATGGGCCTTCACCTATTGCCTTTATCGTGCTGCCCCTTGTATCCGCCTTCTTTGTGGATATCGCCAATGCCATCGTCATTCAGACGATTGTGAACTTCTAAGGACCGACTATGCCCGACCTGCTGATCGAACTGTTTTCCGAAGAAATTCCTGCGCGGATGCAAACCCGTGCCGGTGAGGATCTGAAAAAGCGGATTACCGATGGTCTGGTCGAGGCCGGCTTGACCTATTCAAACGCTGCCGCACTGACCACACCCCGCCGCCTGACATTGGCGGTGGAAGGTCTGCTGGCGCAAAGTCCGACAATCCGGGAAGAGCGCAAAGGACCCAAGGTCGGCGCGCCGGACAAGGCGATCGAAGGTTTCCTGCGGGGCGCGGGCCTGACCCGCGACCAACTGGAAGAGCGTGAGACCCCCAAGGGCGCCGTTTACTTCGCCACCATCGAGAAACCGGGCCGTCCGGCCGCCGAGATCATTGCCGAAGTGCTGGAGGCCACCATTCGCAATTTCCCATGGCCCAAATCCATGCGTTGGGGCAGTGGCAGCCTGCGGTGGGTCCGTCCGTTGCATTCCATTCTGTGCATCCTGTCGGATGATTCCGGGGCGCAGGTTGTTCCGATGGATGTCGACGGCATCCGTTCCGGAGACACCACAGCCGGTCATCGTTTCATGGCCCCCAACCGGTTCCCGGTTACGTCTTTCGAGGACTATGCCGCCAAGCTGAAACGCGCATTCGTGATTCTCTCGCCGGATGAACGTTCCGAACACATCTGGAATGATGCACAGAACATGGCTTTTGCCGCAGGTCTGGAAATCGTCGAAGATAAGGGCCTGTTGGCCGAGGTTGCCGGGCTGGTGGAATGGCCCGTGGTTTTGATGGGCCAGATCGATGACGAGTTTCTGGAACTGCCGCCCGAAGTGTTGCAGACCTCGATGAAAGAGCATCAGAAGTTCTTTTCGGTGAAGAACCCCAAGACAGGTCGGATCGAACGGTTCATCACCGTCGCCAACCGCGAAACCGCCGACAACGGCGCAACCATTCTGGCGGGGAACCAAAAGGTGCTGTCGGCACGTCTGGCCGATGCCAAGTTCTTCTGGGAGAACGATCTGCGCATTGCCAAGTCGGACATCACCCAATGGACCCGAGCGCTGGAGAACGTGACCTTCCACAACAAGCTGGGCACTCAGGCCCAACGTATCGAGCGCATCGCCGCGCTGGCCCGCGAACTGGCCCCGGTGACGGGCGCCGACCCGGACCAGGCCGAGAAAGCCGCGCGCCTGGCCAAGGCCGATCTGAGTTCAGAGATTGTCTATGAATTCCCCGAACTTCAGGGGCTCATGGGGCGGTATTACATCGAAGCCGCCGGCGAGGATGCCGCGGTGGCAGCTGTGGCGCAAGAACACTACTCGCCGCTGGGGCCGTCGGATGATGTGCCTGCGGCACCTCTGTCGGTCGCCGTGGCGCTTGCGGACAAACTTGATACTCTGGCCGGGTTCTGGGCGATCGATGAAAAGCCCACCGGGTCGAAGGACCCGTTCGCGCTGCGTCGCGCGGCCTTGGGGGTGATCCGGTTGATCCTGAACAATGATCTGCGGCTGAAGCTCGACCGTTTCTTCGACGCGCAACTCGTTCGGGCCGAAGCGGCTTCGAACGAAGCCTTGCACGACGGGCATGTCGCAGAGCTGTTGGATGAGATTGCCGACCACGGTGTTTTCGGAGCAGCGTTCCGTACGGTGAAGGAGAAGCTTGCGGACGACAAGGCCGGGACGCACCAAATGGCGGACTTTCTGCATCTTGAACGGAAGGTACCCGATACGTCAGATGACCTTTTGTCCTTCTTCCACGACCGGCTCAAAGTCTTCCTCCGAGACGAGGGCATCCGCCATGACATCATCGACGCCTGCATCGCGATGGAGGGCAATGACGACCTGAACCTGCTGGTCAAACGTGCGCGCGCGCTGAATGCGGTGATCGCGACCGAGGATGGGGAAAACCTCGTGCAGGGGTTCAAGCGGGCCAACAACATCCTGACCCAGGCCGAGGAAAAGGACGGCGTGGAATACTCTTACGGTGCGGATGTGAAATTCGCCGAGACCGAAAGCGAGAAGGCGCTTTTCGCGGCTTTGGACAGGGCTCAGTCGCAGATCGATGTGGCTCTGAAGTCCGAAGACTTCGCAGCTGCCGTGGCCGCCATGGCCGCGCTGCGCGGCCCTGTGGATGGTTTTTTTGAGGACGTGCAGGTCAACACCGACAATGATGTGATCCGCCGCAACCGGCTGAACCTGCTCAGTCAGATCAGGCAGGTTTGTTCCAGCGTGGCCGATCTGTCGCGGATCGAAGGTTAAAACCTCGGGCACGCAGCGATGCGTGCCCACAACGCCCTTGCACGAAGGGCGCAAGCGCTTATGCTGCACGCAAATCAAAAGGTGCTGCAGTGCAGAATAATCCGCATACCACGCTCATTACACCCGATGCGCCGGTCTCGGCCCATACCCATGGCGGGCGGGCCAAGTGTCTGCAACGACTGGTTCGACTGGACCTGCCGGTGCCCCGGACCGTCGCGTTGTCGTTTGATGCGGTCCATCAGATTGCGGAAGGCGAAGTTCCGAACCTTGACGCGATCCTTGAGCAATTCGATCCGGCGACCTTGCTGTGCGTCCGACCAAGTTCCGAAGATCCCGACTGGGGCGGGCCCGGTGCGGTTCTGAACATTGGCATGAATGATGCACGCTATGTGGACCTGTCCGATACGATGGGGGCAGAGGCCGCTGCAGCGCTGTATCTCAGGTTCGTTCAAAGCTATGCGATCCACGTGGCGCGGCTGGACGCGGACGTGTTCGATGACATCGACATGGATGGCAGCGAAGGTCTGCGCCATTCCCTGCGCGCGTACGAAGATGAAACGGACGAAGCCTTTCCGCAGGACCGCGGTGAACAGCTGATCGGTGTTTTGCGCTCGATGGCCCGCGCATGGGACGGGACATCCGCTCGGCTGTTGCGGCAGGCCAAGGGCGCCCCGGCAGATGCCGGTCTTGGGCTTGTCATTCAAGAGATGATCCCGGGGGTCGGGCAGGGTGAATGCGGATCAGGTGTGCTTCAACTGGTCGACTCGACCACAGGAATGCCGCAGATCACGGGGCGCTACCTGAGCCAGAGCCAGGGCCGTGATGCGCTGGGCGAAGATGTGGCGGCGCTGTTTCTTGAAAAAGACCCGCGTGGACCGTCGCTTGAAGAAGTCGCACCCAAAGCCTTTGCCGAGTTGAAGCAACAAGCTGCGCTGATGCGTGAAAAACTGCGCGAAGAAATGCAGGTCGAGTTCGTCATTCAAAACGGCAACGTGCATATTCTGGACGGCGTCCGGGTTCAGAGAACGTCGCGCGCGGCGATGCGGATCGCCGTTCGTCTGGCCGAAGACGGGATCATACCGCCGCAAGAGGCGGTGATGCGTGTGGACCCCCACGCGCTGAATGAACTTTTGCACCGGCAGGTCCATCCGGAAGCGCGGCGTGACGTGCTGACGACGGCCATCGGTGCCAGCCCGGGCGCTTCAACGGGAAAGATCGTGTTTACATCCGCAGAAGCGCAGGCCAGTGCCGCGCGCGGCGAGGCCTGCGTTCTGGTCCGCCGCGAAACCTCGCCCGAGGATGTGCGCGGGATGCATGCGGCCGTTGCGGTTCTGACGGAAAAAGGCGGGATGACCAGCCACGCCGCCGTGATTGGCCGTGGACTTGGCCTGCCCTGTATCGTTGGTGCCTCAGACATGCGGTTCCAGACCAAAAAGAAGATGCTGACCGCACCCGATGGTCGAGTTTTCAAGACCGGCGATATTCTGACCATCGATGGCAGTTCCGGTCAGGTGCTGGCAGGGCAGCCCGCCATGCTTGAGGCCGCGTTGGATGATTGTTTTCAGACCTTGATGGCGTGGGCCGATGCCGAGCGTGATATTGACATCCGCGCAAATGCCGACACACCGGCCGATGCGCAGACGGCGCGCAACTTTCAGGCGCAGGGGATCGGCCTGTGCCGGACGGAACATATGTTCTTTGAACCCGGTCGCCTGATCGTGATGCGCGAGATGATTTTTGCGCAAACGTCTTCGGGCAGGGCGGCTGTGCTGGAACGTTTGCTTCCGATGCAGCGTGAAGACTTTGTTCAACTGTTCAGAATCATGGAAGGGCAGCCCGTCTGCATTCGCCTGTTCGACCCTCCATTGCACGAATTCCTGCCAACCACACGCAGCGGCCAACGGGAATTGGCCGAGGCGCTGGATTTGCCGGTTTCCGATGTCGAGCGTCGGGTTGACGCGATGACGGAATACAATCCGATGCTGGGCCTGCGCGGTGTTCGTCTGGGTGTGACCGTTCCCGAAATCTATGACATGCAGGCGCGCGCGATCTTCGAAGCCACGCTGGATGCCAGAAAGAACGGCGCCCCCGTCGTGCCCGAAGTGATGATACCGCTGGTATCCGCGAAACGAGAAGTCGAACTGGTCAAGTCCCGCATCGATACGGTGGCGGCGGCGGTCGCGTCAGAACGCGGGCAGGAGTTTGAATATCGGCTGGGTGTGATGGTCGAAACACCGCGCGCCTGTCTGCGCGCAGAAGAGATCGCCCCGCAGACCGCGTTCATGAGTTTCGGAACGAATGACCTGACGCAGATGACCTATGGTCTGTCCCGCGACGATGCCGGCCGTTTCATGTCCGCCTATGTTCGCCAGGGTGTCTTCGGCGAAGATCCGTTCCACGTTCTTGATCCGGATGGGGTCGGGGAACTGCTGAAGCTGGGAGCCGAGCGGGGACGAGCCGCGAAACCGGATGTAACCCTGTCTGTTTGCGGAGAACATGGCGGAAACCCCGAATCAATCGCCATTTGCAGGGATTTGGGGTTCGACTATGTTTCGTGTTCGCCGTTCCGGGTTCCGGTCGCTCGGCTGGCTGCCGCTCAACTGGCGATTTCCTCCAGACTTGGGGGTTGACAGGGCCTGAAAACCCAAGGATTAGTGGGTTATCTGGACACTCGTAGGCGAAATTTATCTTCGCTACGGGCAAGATTCCACTTGCATTTTCCGAAAGACTGGACCTTTGCGCTCGATTGCGTTAAATGCCTCGTCGCGCCCGCCGGGGGAGGGTATGGCGCGTGAAGTGCCTGTGCGAGGTTATCTGATGCTACGTTACATAATGGCTGTTGCCACAATGGCGGCAACCGTGCTGCCCAGTGCGTCCTTCGCCGAGAGGGAAGCAATTGATACTGCAAAGAAAGAGCTTGTCGCCCGCAGCGAATTGCCGGCGCAAAGCTTTCGCGACTATTTCAAACTGTTCCAAGCGCGTAAGGCGGCCAAACCAGTTGAAGTAACATACTCCAAGGACTGGCTTGACCAGCAACCCAAGGCAACCGGTGACGAAAACTGGAAGTGCCTGTCCGAGGCATTGTACTTCGAAGCCCGTGGCGAAAGCGTGCGTGGCCAGTTTGCTGTGGCCGAGGTCATCTTGAACCGGGTCAAAAGCAGCCGCTTTCCAAGCTCTCTGTGTGGTGTGATCCGTCAGGGGACCGGCAAGAAATACCAGTGCCAGTTCACCTATACATGTGACGGTCGCAAAGAGGTCATCCACGAGAAGAAGGCTTATGAGCGCGTATCCAAGGTCGCTCGGGCAGCCATTGATGGTATTGGCCAAGAGCTGACCGAAGGGGCGACCCACTACCACACGACGGCGGTTCGGCCATCTTGGTCGCGGGTCTATAAACAGACCGCGCGGATCGGTGTGCACATTTTCTACCGCCACAACTATCGGACAGCGAGCAACTGATTGACGCACCCGCGCTGGAAGCTTGGTGGCGCGCGGCAGGTTGCAGTCTATATTGCGGGCCCAGGAGGCCCGTAATGCTTTTCACTCGACGACACATTCTGAAAACAGCCGCCGCCGCCACAATTCTGCCGGTTGCGGCCCGCGCCGGTTATCCGCCGCTCAAGGCGCATCTGAGCCGGCAGCGCGTTGCACCCGAAGGGTTTCCTGACACAACGGTCTGGAGTTACGGTGACACTGTCCCCGGAACGGTCCTAAGGGTCGAACAGGGCGCACGCGTTCAGCGCAAACTGGTGAATGACCTTCCGCAACCAACATCGGTCCACTGGCACGGGATCCGCATTGACAACGCCATGGACGGTGTACCCGGTCTGACGCAGGATGCCGTCGCACCGGGCAGTTCTTTCGACTATGACTTCGTTGCCCCGGATGCGGGCACCTATTGGTACCACGCGCACAACCAGTCGATGGAGCAGGTTGCCCGCGGGCTTTACGGGCCGCTGATCGTTGCAGAGGCCACGGCACCGGATGTCGATCAGGATCTGGTGCTGATGTTGGATGATTGGCGGTTGAACCCTGAGACCGCGCAGATAACGGATGATTTCGACAATGGCCATGATCTGAGCCATGCAGGCCGGCTTGGAAACATCCTGACCGTCAACGGATCATTCGATCCTGCGTTTGCGGTGCGAAGAAACGAGCGACTGCGACTGCGATTGGTCAACGCCTCCAATGCCCGGATATTTGATCTGGATCTTGATGGTCTTGCGGGGTGGATCGTTGCCTTGGATGGAATGCCCTTGGAAACACCACTGAGGCTGTCGGGCTCTTTCCCGCTGGCACCTGCGCAGCGCGCGGACCTGATTTTGGATGTCATCACCGAGGATGAAACGGCAAGCCTGGTCAGTGTCGAAAGAGATGGCTCCTATGGGCTGGCGCGGTTCGAAGTCGGTGGAACCGCTGCCGGGGCGCGCAGGCAGGGCGTGTCAGCATTGCCGCCTAACCCCTTGCCTGAGATCGGAAATATTCAAGAAGCACAAACGCACCAGATGCGTCTGCAAGGTGGTGCAATGCGCTGGCTGGAAAGTGCCCGGCTGGGTGAAACGGAACTGTCTGGCCGCGAGTTGGCGCAGTTGGGCAAGTTCTGGGCACTGAACGGGTACGCCGAGCGCCCGGAAGATCCTTTTCTGGATGCAGCCGTCGGCAGTTTGCACAGGATCGAGTTCGTGAATGAATCCGCGTTTGCGCACGCGATGCATCTGCACGGGCATCACTTCCGATTGATCCTGGGTGATGGTTCTCTTGGCCCCTGGCGTGATACCGTTCTGGTCGGGCGGGGACAGGCACGCCAAATCGCATTGATCGCGGACAATCCGGGGAACTGGTTGCTGCATTGCCATATGCTGGGGCACGCCGCGTCCGGGATGATGAGCTGGTTTCGGGTCTCGTGACGCCGCATTCGGCGGTTGGAATGGCGCTTGTTTGAATGCTATAGGCCCTCGCAACGCCTATAGTGGGCGAACTTTGAAACGAGCCCGAAAAGGCCTGACCCATGAGTTCTGAAATCCGTCTGGCATTCGCACACCCGTCCGAACGGTCCGAGGCGACGTCTCCTCGGGGGCCGTTGGATCGTATTTCGTTGCGCGACCATATCGTCGAAGTCGAAATCGGTGCCTTCCAGGCCGAGCGGGGAACAACCCAGCGGATCTGCTTCAACATCGTGGTCGAAGTCCGGCCTCTGACGGACCCGATTGATGATGATGTGGATCGCATCCTGTCATATGACCGGGTAACGGAATCCATCGCCTATGAGCTGGCAGCCGAACGCCTGAACCTGCTTGAGACATTGGCCGAACGCGTTGCGGAACGCATACTGCTTGAGCCTCAGGCTGTAAGGGTCTTTGTCCGCATCGAAAAACTGGATCGAGGTCCGGGCGCATTGGGGGTTGAGATCGTGCGCGGAAAAGACTCGGTCCATCATGAGGTGGCCGAAGAAGAACGCCCGCATCCCCGCCTTGTCTTCCTGTCGAATGACGCCATCGCCTCGGAAAACCTGAAGGGTTGGATCGATCAGTTGGAGAACCGCCAGCGCCCGCTGATCCTGTGTGTCGGGGCGTCGGAACTGGCGGCTCCGCAAACGGGTCATGCGATGACACAACGCCGAATTGATCTGTTGGCAATTGAACAGAATGCCTGGGTTCTGGCGGCACGGGATCATCGCTGTGTGGTGGTCTCAACGCGGACCGAATTGGATTGGGCGATGAAGAATGGCCAGATCTGTGTCTGGGCGCCATCCAAGATCGTACTGGACGCCGTTGACGGCCCGTCAGCCGCCCCGTCGGATGCCGTGGCGCTGGCTGCATGGTTCGCGGCGACCTTTGAAGCGAGCGAAATGATGGTGATCGGCGGCGCATTGCCGACGGAACCCAAAACGCCCTTGCGCGCTGTTGCGGTGGATCAGGCCCAGCTGTGAGAACCTATTTCAGACCACTGGTCCAGCATGGAGCGACCCGTCCCGCAGGCGCTGTGCCGCTGGCGGGGCAACCCCTTTGGTTCACCCATGTCGAGGCCCTGCGGCGCGGATCTGAACCTGAAATCGTCGCGGCCTCGGACGTTCCGTCAGATCACCTGAGCCGTTTGAGCCAACCGCGGGCTGACGTGGCGGGCCTTGATATGCAGGTGCCTCATATCATGGGGATTCTGAATGCCACGCCGGACAGTTTCTCGGATGGCGGTGTTCACAGCTCGGTGGATGCTGCTCGCGTGGCTGCGGTGAATATGGTGGCGCAGGGTGCCACGATCCTGGATATCGGCGGAGAGTCCACCCGTCCGGGTGCGGATTTTGTCCCGGCCGAGGAAGAAATCGCCCGAACCCGTCCGTTGATCGAAGCGATCCGGTCGGAAACAGGCGCATTGATTTCCATCGATACACGCAAGGTAGATGTCGCCAAGGCTGCCTGCGAGGCAGGGGCAGGGTTGGTCAACGATGTCTCGGGCTTCACCTTCGATCCCGAATTGGCGCCGTTCTGTGCCGCGCAGGGTGTGCCTGTATGTGTCATGCACATGCAGGGTGATCCGGCGACGATGCAGATCAATCCTCGATACGACAATGTTCTGCTGGATGTTTACGATTTTCTCGAAGGCCAGATTGCGCTGCTGGAACGTCTTGGCCTGAGCCGCGATCAGATCGTCGTGGATCCCGGGATCGGGTTCGGGAAGACCGAGGATCACAATTTGACCCTTCTGCGCAATATCAGCCTGTTCCACGGATTGGGCTGCCCGATCCTGTTGGGCGTGTCGCGCAAGGGCTTTATTGGTACCATCGGAAAAGAACCTCGCAAGACTGCCCGCGCGCCGGGATCAATTGCGGTGGCTCTGGCGGGATTGTCTCAGGGCGTGCAGATCATTCGCGTTCATGACGTGGCCGAGACCTCTCAGGCCTTGCGCCTATGGGCTGCTGTCCGGTAATCCGGTCGCACGGCAAATCACGGAGTGACACCTATGCGCAAACTGTTCGGAACCGACGGGGTGCGGGGCACCGCCAACACGCATCCGATGACGGCAGAGATGGCGTTGCGCATCGGGGCTGCGGTCGGGCGGTATTTCCGACGCGACGCGACAGGGGTGCACCGGGTTGTCATCGGTAAGGATACGCGCCTGTCCGGCTATATGCTGGAAAACGCGCTGACGGCCGGTTTGACGTCCACGGGAATGAACGTGTTGCTGCTGGGGCCCGTTCCGACACCCGCCGTTGGTCTCATGACCAG
The DNA here is from genome assembly GCF_056538725.1 of Ruegeria sp. BF10. Lineage (NCBI taxonomy): Bacteria > Pseudomonadati > Pseudomonadota > Alphaproteobacteria > Rhodobacterales > Roseobacteraceae > Ruegeria > Ruegeria sp. BF10. The sequence continues at coordinate 1,734,194 of NZ_JBQFTR010000001.1, read as the reverse complement.
GTCCATGCGGGCTGATCTGGGCGTCATGATCTCGGCCAGCCACAACCCTGCCGAAGACAACGGAATCAAGTTCTTTGGGCCCGACGGCTACAAACTGTCCGATCAGGCCGAGGTCGAGATCGAAAAGCTGATCGACGAAGGCGTCAGACCCGCTCAGGCGCAGAATATCGGCCGGGCGCGCCGGGTTGATGACGCCCGGTTTCGCTATGGTGAACGTGTAAAATCGTCGTTGCCGCGGAACGTGAGTCTGGATGGTTTGAAAGTGGTGATCGATTGTGCAAACGGCGCAGCCCACCGCACCGCGCCGGAAGTTCTGTGGGAGCTGGGCGCAGAAGTGATCCCCGTGGGAATCGCGCCCAACGGCAAGAACATCAATCTCAACTGCGGATCGACCAAGCCTCAACTGGCCGCTGAAACCGTTGTCGCGCATGGTGCCGACGTGGGTATTTGTCTGGATGGCGACGCGGACAGGGTGGTTGTGGTCGACGAAACCGGCCAGGTGGCTGACGGCGATCAGCTTATGGCTTTGCTGGCGACGGCATGGAAGAAATCGGGCCAGTTGAAGGGCGACGCTCTGGTCGCGACCGTCATGTCCAACCTGGGTCTGGAACGCCACCTGACAGCGCAGGGTTTGCGCCTCGAGCGAACGGCCGTCGGCGATCGCTACGTGGTCGAACGGATGCGTGAAGGTGGGTTCAACCTTGGCGGGGAACAGTCCGGCCATATCGTGATGAGCGATTATGCCACCACCGGTGACGGGTTGATGGCTGGCCTGCATTTCCTGGCGGAAATGGTTCTGTCGGGGCGCAAGGCGTCGGATCTGTCCAAACAATTCGAAACCGTGCCGCAGTTGCTGAAGAATGTACGTTATTCCAGCGATCAAACCCCGTTGGAGGTGCAAAGTGTACAGGCGGCCATTGCCGATGCCGAGGCACGGTTGAATGGGCAGGGCCGGTTGTTGATCCGCAAATCCGGGACCGAACCGTTGATCCGCGTGATGGCTGAATGCGAAGATGATGGGTTGCTGACCCAAGTCGTTGACAGCATCGTCGCCGAGGTCGAGGCCGCCACAAGCTAGTGCCCGAACAGAACCTTGCGCAGGCTGAACCATTGACTGATGGCCATGCCTGTCAGTATCAGCGCAAGGGCGATGAAAAAGCGCAGGGGCAGGGCCTCGGACAGAATCCAGGCGCCGAATACCATTGACCAAATGGGCACCTGATAGTTCACCAGTGTCAGAAACACGGAACCTGCGCTGCGGGTGATGGACACGCGCAGCAGGGTGGCGAACGCCGTTGGCACCAAGCCCAGCACGATCAGAGCAAGTGTGGGGCGCGTGCCTTGCCATTTGGGCAAGCCTTCGGTCATCAGCATGATGGGCACCAACAACGCAGCCCCAACCAGCAGGGTCAGCGCAGCAAGCGCCAACGGGTCGACAGGCGGACAGCGACGGGTCAAAATCGACGAAGACGCATAGCACAATGCGGCAGTGATACAGGCCAATTGGGCCAGAGGTTCGGCCCCTTGGCCAAGCTGTGCCAGACCGGGGCCGATCAATACCAAAGCTCCCGAGAAGCCCAGACACACGCCCAGCAGGCGACGTAGATTGAGCGGCTCGTCAGAAAAGAAATGCGCAAGTGGCAATACCATTAGCGGAATGGCAGCCATGGACAGCCCCGCAAAGGCTGATGGCACGAATTGCTGCCCCCAGCTGAGCAGCATGAAGGGTACGGCAGTAGACAGCACGCCGATAAGGACAATCGAAACACTCAGCGCCGGCGTCAGAACCGGCAGCTTGCGACCGGTCACCGTCATCATCAGCAACAGGGTAACAGCGCCCAGCGTAGTTCGTGAGGTGGCGACCGTGATCGGCCCATAGCCTTCCAGCGCCATGGCGACGACCATGAAGGTCGCGCCCCAGATCAGGCCCAGCGTGAAGACGCCGCTCCAGTCCTGTCTTGTCGGCTGTTGCACCATTGGTTTGTCCTGTCGGGCAGCGCAAGTTCGCGAAATAGATTGGTCTGATCGGGCGTTTATGTGCCGCGCCACTTTTTTGTGCAAACGAAAAAGGGCGACCGCCGTGGCCGCCCTTATGCTGACTAAGGTCTGGCTTAGTTCTTTTCTTTGTCGACCATCTTTCCGGCCGAGATCCACGGCATCATGCCGCGCAGCTTGGCGCCGGTTTCCTCGATCATATGCTCGTCATTGGCACGGCGCGCCGCTTTGATGGTCGGCTGGCCTACGGCGTTTTCCAGCATGAAGTCACGAACGAATTTACCCTGCTGGATGTCGTTTAGAACCTCTTTCATACGCGCTTTGGTCTCGTCGTATTTCAGGATACGCGGCCCGGTGACGTACTGGCCGTATTCGGCGGTGTTCGAGATCGAGTAATCCATGTTGGCGATGCCGCCTTCGTAGATCAGATCGACGATCAGTTTCACTTCGTGCAGACACTCGAAATAGGCCATTTCAGGGGCGTAACCGGCTTCGACCAGAGTTTCAAAGCCGCAGCGGATCAGTTCGACCAGACCACCGCACAGAACGGCCTGTTCGCCGAACAGGTCGGTTTCACACTCTTCACGGAAGTTGGTTTCGATGATGCCCGAGCGGCCGCCGCCGATGGCCGAGCAGTAGGACAATCCGATTTCCAGCGCTTTGCCGGTTGCATCGTTGTGGACAGCGACCAGGCAGGGCACGCCGCCGCCCTTGGTGTATTCGCCGCGCACGGTGTGGCCGGGGCCCTTGGGGGCCATCATGATGACGTCGACGCCGTCTTTCGGCTCGATCAGGCCGAAATGTACGTTCAGGCCGTGGGCAAAGGCGATGGCCGCACCGGGCTTGATGTTGTCGTGGACGTATTTTTTGTAGGTCTCGGCCTGAAGCTCGTCGGGCATGGTGAACATGATCACGTCACACCAGGCCGCCGCTTCGGCGATGCCCATGACTTGCAAACCCTCGGCTTCGGCCTTCTTGGCCGAAGGCGATCCTTCGCGCAGGGCGACGACCAGGTTCTTTGCACCGGAGTCGCGCAGGTTCAGCGCGTGAGCGTGTCCTTGCGAGCCATAGCCGAGAATGGCAACTTTCTTGTCTTTGATCAGGTTGATATCGCAATCGCGATCGTAATAGACGCGCATTTCGCCGGTCCTTTCTGGTTAGGTTGCGGCGGTTGTATCTGCCTGTTCGCGCAATGGCGATAGGGTTGGGCTTGAGTATTTGCAAAAAAGATGAAGAATAATTCGTGATAATCGGAGAATGTAAAAAAATCATGCTTGATGATATTGATCGGCGCATTCTGCGCCACTTTCAAGCAGACCCGAGCCTGACAACAGCGGAACTGGCCGATCTTTGCCGGATCAGCGCGGGTGTCTGCTGGCGGCGGATCGAAAAGATGCAGGCCGCAGGGATCGTCCAAGGGCAGGAGGCCGTGATAGACTGGGCCGCGATGGGATATGCTGTCGAGGTCTCGCTTCGGATCACGCTTGACAAGACGCAGGCCCGAGCTTTCGACGATTTCACGCAGGCGGCGCGTGACGTGGCAGAGGTGATCGAAATTCAGACCTTTCTGGGTCGGGTCGATGTTCGTCTTTCCGTCATTGCAAGAGATATGAAGCACTATCAACAGCTCTATCGCGACCGGATTCTGACCCTGCCTCACATCGCCGATATTGAGGCCCTGATGCATATCGCGAGGGTCAAGCGGGACGAGGTACTGCCGGTATGATCGAATTGGATGAGATTGATCGCCGCCTTCTTCGCGCACTGCAACAGGATGCCACGCAAAGTGCCGGAGCATTGGGGCGCAGGTTCGGGTTATCCCAACCCGCAACGTGGCGTCGCATTCGCCGGTTGGAAGAGGCAGGAATAATCAAGGGCCGTCGGCTGCGTCTGAATGCCGAAGCGCTGGGGTTCGGTGTTACCGTCTTTCTGGGCATCAAGCTGGGGCGCAAGGGCCAAGTCAGTCTTGAAGATTTTGAGCGCGCTGTCAGTGCCATTCCCGAGGTGCAGACAGTCGAGCATGTGCTTGGACTGTATGACTATCGACTGCGTGTGGTGGCCCGAGACCTGGCCGATTTCGAGCGTGTATTGCGGCGCCGGATCATGACTCTGCCGGGTGCGGGCGATGTCGAGGCAAACGTGCTGCTGAGCGAAGAACGTCTGCCCGGTCCCATCGGCTGAACAGAGTCAGTACTTGGTGCGGATGCAATAGCCCGGATGATGCGTCATGCGCGCAAAGGTAAGCGGCCTGTCTTCTTTCCAGGTGGTGCGTTCCATTTGAATCATGGACGTTCCCGCCGTGGTGCCCATGAATTCTGCCAGTCGCGCATCTGCGGATATGGCGCAGAAAGCGACCTCGGCGTCGGTGAAAGGTGCGGCCGTCAACAGCCATTCATGTGGCCCCTGTTCGACCAGGTCCGCGTCCTCTACATCTGGAACAGCCTCGATGTTGATCCACCGTTCTTCCATCTGGAAGGGCCGATTGTCTGCATAGTGCATACAGATTACATGTAGAACACGCGCATCCGGTGCCACGTTGATCTGCGAGGAAAGCCATCCAGGGCTGGTGACCACATTTCTTTCAACAAGCGCATAACGATAATTTGCATTCTGGTTTTCGACCACTTGCCGCGCCAGTGACAATTCGAGTTTGGCGTGTTTGCTGGGCTCTTTCTTGACGCGTGTGCCGCTTTTGCGTTTGCGCTCGACAAAGCCTTGGTCGGCCAGTTCTCTCAAGGCTCTGTTCACAGTGGCCCGGGCGCAATTGAACTCCTCTGCCAGCTGGGTCTCCGTCGGCAAAAGCGATCCTTGTGGCCAGACACGGCTTTCAATGCGTCGTTTTACTTCGTCTCGAACGAACTGGAAGCTGATCCGCTTTTGTATCGTCACGGGTGAATCTATCCCTTCAAGTATAAAGTGTGCGCATCTGTTCAGAAGCAAGTAGAAGTGTAAAGGGGAAGTGACACTGGTTGGCGTCATTTTCCAGTTCTCAGGAAACTAAGTGAGAAAAATTAAGTGTTTGTTAAGCTTTACGTCAGGTCAAATTTCGCCGCGAAAAGGCTTTACCCGCACTGACAAAGCGGACAAGACTTCGAAAACGCTTTGGAAAGGATGCGCCATGCCAGGCTTGCTGGAAACCGTTGACCCGGACGGGCTCGAAGAATTCTCGGTCGTATTTACCGACCGTTCGTTGAACCATATGTCGCAGAAGTTTCAGCAGGTGATGCGCGACATTTCGGACATGCTGAAAGACGTGTACAACGCGGATGGCGTTGCCGTTATTCCCGGCGGTGGAACCTATGCCATGGAAGCGGTCGCCCGACAGTTCGCACGCGGCGCGGATGTGCTGGTGGTTCGCAACGGATGGTTCTCGTACCGGTGGAGCCAGATCATTGAGAGCGGCTCTCTGACAAACTCGACCACGGTCATGAAAGCGCGAGAGACTGGCAATGCCAGCCCATCGCCTTTTGCGCCTGCTCCGATCGAAGAGGTCGTCGCCGCGATTCGCGAACAAAAACCCGGCGTTGTTTTTGCGCCGCATGTCGAAACCTCAGCGGGGGTCATTCTGCCGGATGATTATGTGACCGCGCTGGCAAGCGCGGCGCACGAGGTGGGTGCATTGATGGTGTTGGATTGCATTGCGTCGGGTTGCGCCTGGGTGGACATGAAAGCCACCGGTGTCGATGTTCTGATCTCGGCGCCGCAGAAGGGGTGGAGCGCGTCGCCATGTGCCGGTCTGGTCATGTTGTCTGAACGGGGCGAGGCACGTCTGGAGCAGACCAGTTCCGACAGTTTCGCCCTTGATCTGAAGAAATGGCGGCAGATCATGCAAGCCTATGAAAACGGCGGCCACGCCTATCACGCCACGATGCCGACCGATGCGTTGCTGGCTTTCCGCGACACCATGGCAGAGACGCGTGAATACGGGTTCGAAAAGCTGCGTGCGGCGCAATGGGCGCTGGGTGACGGTGTGCGGTCGATGTTGAAGGACAAGGGCGTCGTTTCGGTCGCGGCCGACGGTTTTGGCGCGCCTGGAGTTGTGGTCAGCTACACCTCGGATCCCGAAATTCAGAACGGCAGGAAATTTGCGGCGCTGGGTATGCAGATTGCCGCTGGTGTCCCGTTGCAATGCGATGAGCCAGAAGGGTTCAGCACGTTTCGGTTGGGCCTGTTTGGGCTCGACAAGCTGTACGACGTGGACGGCACCATCGCGCGTTTGAAACGTGTGCTGGATCAGGTTCTGTAAGCAGCCCGGGCCTTAGCGAACGCCAAGGCCCATCTGCATCAACGTCTTGCGCACTGGTGGCAGGGAATAAAGTGCGCTCAGCCCCATCGCCCGTGCATCCCGCAGCGGGCGTGCCTCGATCATCGAGGCGCGGTTCAGCAGATCAATGCCTTTGACACGCATCTCGACCTCGGTGTGACGGCCCTTGTGATACGCGTCCAGCATCTGTGCGTCTCCCAGACTTTCGGGCCGGGCCTGCGCCAAATCCAGCAGGCAACGCAGATCGCCCAGCGACATGTTCAAGCCCTGTGCTCCGATGGGTGGCACCACATGCGCGGCCTCAGCCATCAGGGCGATGCGTTCCCCCGCCAGCCGTTCCGCCGATTGGCTGATGATCGGCCAGATCGTTCTGCGGGATGCCAGTTTCAGCGGGCCGAACAAACCGCAGGACCGAGAGGTCATGGCGGCCTCGAATGCATCGGGTTTCAGGTTCAGGAGTTCAACGGCCTTCGGTCCGCGTTCCATCCAGACGATGGCGGACGAGGGCTGCCCGTTCCAGTCCGGTAGAGGCACCAGCGTGAACGGCCCCCCGGATCTGTGAATTTCGGTCGAAACATTCTCGTGTGGAATTGGGTGCGACACCGCAAATGCCAGCGCCTTTTGCCCATATCGTGTTGTGTGCACCTTGATGCCGGCTGCTTCGCGCATTGGCGAGTTGCGACCATCGGCAGCAAGCACAAGCTTGCACCGGACGCGGCTGCCATCACTCAGGCTCACGCGGGCCTCGGCGGTTCGGGTAAACAGGCTGGTGGTCGCGGTGCCGGGACGGAAATCGACATTTGGCAACTCGGCCAGTCGGGCCACCATTTCACGGCGCAACAACCAGTTGGGTAGGTTCCAGCCGAAAGGTTGTTCGGAGATGTCGGCCGCGTTGAAGTCGCGAACGACGCGTGGCTCGGGCAAGTCGCCCCCGGCGTCAACGATCCGCATGACTTGCAACGGGGCCGCCTGTGCATCCAGTCTTGCCCACAGACCGCATTGTTCCAGCAGGCCGCGCGCAGGCTGCAAAAAAGCCGTGGTGCGCAGGTCTGACCCGTCCACGTCCCGCTCGGTGATTGGAGGGCTCGGATCAACGCAGATCACTTGAAAACCTGCCGTTCCGAATACCGCCGCAGCGGTCAGACCGGCGATCCCGCCACCGGAAATCAGGATGTCACAGCTGTCGGACATGGCGCCTCTCATCATTCTGGGCAGAACCTAGTTCGGATCTGCCCCGAGTGCCAAGTGACATCCTGTCCCGTATTTCAGCCCCGTGAAATCAGGATGAGGATCAGAAACATCAGCGGCACCATCATAAGGGCAGGGATGTAGAGGCCGGGAAGGCCGAACAACATGATGGAACAGCCCCACATGCTGAAAATCGCAGCGGCGGTGTAATACAAGTCTTCTGCCTTGGCGTTGACCGCCTCGCGCGCCAGCCATCCAAAGACGGGAATTGCAAAGAAAAGGCGCTGCCAGATCGGCAGGCGCAGCGGCATGTCAATCGCGCTCATCGGGGTCTCCATCTGTTCGTCGCTGCAGCGCATATAAGGACGCAGATGCGTGTGCAGAACGTGCAGATCGTCGCACTGTGACAGCCTATCGCAGGCGCGCCAGGAACGCGGTCAGATCGTCCGTGTGATGGTGGATGTGATCGGCTTCATGCGGGTCGGGAGAAACATGAACCGTGCGCATTCCCATCTCGTGTGGGGCCGCGAGATTGCGTGGTTCATCTTCGAACATGGCTGCCATTTCGGTCTGAAGACCGTCTTTTTCAAAAATCGCTTCGAACGCAGCTTTTTCGGGTTTTGGTCGGTACCCTGCATGTTCAACACCGTATATCGCGTCGAACAGGCCTGTCAGGCCGCGTGCCTCAAGGACTCGTTCCGCGTAGGGCGCGCTGCCGTTGGTGTAGACGATCCGCCGGCCGGGAAGGGCGCGGATGTGATCGGCCAGTTCCGCATCCGGGTCCATGTGGCTCATGTCAACCTGATGTACCGCGTGCAGGTAGGGGTCGGGGTCCAGATCATGTTCGGCCATCAACCCGGCCAGCGTGGTCCCGTATTCCCGCCAGTAATGCGCGCGTAGCCGGTCGGCTTCGGCCCGGTCAACACCGATGGCTTGCACCACATAGTCCGTCATCAGAACTTCTATCTGATCGAACAGCCGCATATGCGGTGGGTATAGGGTGTTGTCCAGATCGAACACCCATTGTGTGACATGACTAAACGAAGGTTTGACCATGGCTTGGGTTTAGGGCGCAGTCGGTCGGTTTTCAATGCTGTACTTGATCGCCGCCCCCTGTCACGGCTAGACATGTCCGAACGAGGAGACAAACGATCCCATGAGCCAGACCCGATCCCCGACCAAGGACGCCTACAGCCTTATCCTGGAAGCCATCGATGTGGGTGTTTACAAACCCGGTGATCGGTTGGTCGAAAGCGAACTGGCAGAGCGTTTCGGAGTGTCACGCACCCCGATCCGCGAAGCGTTGCAACGCCTGGAAACCCAATCCTTGCTGGAACGGGACGGGAGGTCATTGATCGTGGCGTCTCTGGACCACAACCAGATGGCCGAGCTTTACATCGTGCGCCGGGAACTTGAAGGTCTTGCCGCACGGCTGGCCGCAAAACACGCCACCGAAGAAGAAATCAAGGTTCTTCAGGACATGGTCGTCGAAGACGACAAGCTGATCGATGACCCAACGGCTTTGTCGCGCGCCAATCGACGGTTTCACGAACAGATTCATCTGGCGTCACACAACCGCTACCTGGTTCAGCAGCTTGATCTGGTCCATCGGACCATGGCTTTGATGGCGACCACTTCGCTGGCTGTTCAGGGGCGTGGCGAGATTGCGCAAAGTGAGCATAAGGGAATCGTCGAGGCCATCGCCGCCCGAGACGAGGAAGCCGCAGGGCGGGCGCTGAAGGAACATATTTCAATCGCCTTCATGACACGTCTGAAACAGGATGCCAGTCGTCGCGATAAATGAACGTCAGGCCAGCGTAACGTCTTCGCTGGCCTGTCCGTGTTGGGTTTTGTCCCAAAAAAACGGATTTGTCGCCAGTTCCCACAGCGCTTTGTAACCGGCAACCACCCCCAGAGGGAAATACAGACACATCGTCGGGACCCACGGCAGCAAAAACCGACGTTCACGCGCGGAAACGGCGATGACCCCAACGCATATGTTCAGCGCCTCGGTTGCCAGAAACAGGCAGATCAGCGCCGTCGTGATCTGTTGCGGCAGGATTTGCTCCATCGGATTGGGCATGCCCAGGGCGAATAGCCAGAAAATCCATAGAACAGGGGCCAGCAGGAACTGACCCAGAGTGCCCAGAAAGAACGCCTGTAGGCCGAAAAACTTCGCCGCACCCAAATCAGCATACAATTTCCGCGGGTCGCGCATGTGCACAAGATAGGTGACCATGAACCCCTTGAGCCAGCGTGAGCGTTGCTTGACCCACGGCCAGGCGCGGAAATTCGCCTCTTCGAATGTCGTGGTATCCACCATCTCGGTCCGATAACCGGCCCGGCAAAGCCGCACACCCAAATCGGCATCTTCGGTGACATTGTGGGCGTCCCAGCCGCCCAGTTCCAACAGCTTTTCGCGGCGGAAAAAGAACGTCGTTCCTCCAAGCGGGACGACCAGCCCCATACGTGCGATGCCCGGCAGGATCACGCGAAACCAGCTGTTGTATTCGATGGTAAAACAGCGTGACCGCCAGTTCGTGCGGGGGTTGTAGTAATCCAAAACACCTTGCAGGCATACCACCTCGGGCGAAGCTTGGGTAAAATGCGCAACCACACGTTCGATCTGATCTGGCTGTGGTGCGTCTTCGGCATCCCAAACGCCAACGATGTCACCACGGCAAAAATCCAGCGCGTAATTCATGGCGCGCGGTTTGGTGGTCAACCCGTTCAGTTCCGGGACTTCAACAACACGCATCCAACTGGGCAGAGCCACCCGCGCAAGGGCGTCGCGCGTCACGTCATCGGTTTCCTCAAGCACGAGAATGACGTCCAGCAGTGCTTTGGGATAGGTCAGCCTTTGAAGCCGTTGCACCAGAGCACTCGCGATTTCTCGTTCCTTGTACAGCGGCACCATGATGGACACGCAGGGGTGCCGAAGTGCGATTGCCGCCTCGGGTGGCTCGGTCGGCTTTTTCATGTGGTCGCTGAGACAGGCCAGCGCGCCGATTATCCGAAAGGCGGTAAAAAGAACCAAACTGCCTAGGGCTGCGCCCAACAAAACCATCAATCCAAACGAGGGGAACAGGGCGAAAAGAAACAGCACACCTAGCGTTGTTGCAGATGATACGAGCCGGGGCCCGGCGGTCCAGTTGCGGCAGCTTTGAGCGGCGTTCACCCGGGTTTCGGCCGCTTTTGCAAGTGTCCGCGAGAAGTGCTGTGCAATGACCCGGTCGATCTGATGAGAATCCGCAAGAACCGGCAGGATGGCATAGTCGCAATCCTGCATCTCGGCGACCACGGTTGCAAAACGATCGGGCCGGGCAGTGGCGACCAAAACCAGAGGGCCGATGCGCATCCAGGGAATGACATTGTGCTCAAGCCAGAAATCCACCGGCTTCAGGTTGCACAATCCGGGCATCGGTGGAATTTGTTCGAGGTCCGCGATCTGCCACCCGAACTGCGTGGATAGGGCCTTCAGTACGTCCTGCCTGGTGGCATAGCCCTCGCCAACCAGAATTTCGCCAAGCGGCGCTTTCTGCCTGGTCTGCAAGCTCAACGCATGGTCCAGTTGCGAGCGCGTGATGACCTCGGTTTCCAGCAGGCAAGTTCCCAGCGGTTTGCGAAATCCGGGCGCCGGGATCGGGGCAGCGGTTGTAAAGTCCTGGAGATTAAGTTCAACCATAAAGAAACCCTGGCACAGTTACCTGCGCTCAGGGTTGATCAAACAAGGTTAATGTGCCGTTAACTCTGGTAACTTAAGGGTTTATGCCTGCTCTTTTTTCTTTTCCATCGCATCGGCGAAACGCTCGAACAGATAGAAACTGTCCTGGGGTCCGGGTGACGCTTCGGGGTGGTATTGTACCGAGTATACAGGTCTGTCAGTCATTCGGATACCGCAGTTCGAGCCGTCAAACAGCGATCTGTGTGTCTCGACCACGCCTTCCGGCAAAGACTGCGCGTCCACGGCAAAACCGTGATTCATCGAAGTGATTTCGACCTTGCCGGTTTCCAGATCCTTGACCGGGTGGTTCGCGCCGTGGTGACCGTGGTTCATCTTGACTGTCTGACCGCCCAACGCCAGTGCCAGCATCTGGTGGCCAAGGCAGATACCAAAGACGGGCAGATCGGTTGTGTCCAGAATTTCCTTGATCATCGGCACAGCATAGGCACCCGTTGCAGCCGGGTCTCCGGGACCGTTCGACAGGAAAACGCCATCCGGCTGATGGGCCAGCACTTCGGCTGCGGTCGCCGTCGCTGGCAACACGGTTACATCACATCCAGCAGAGGCGAGACAGCGCAGAATGTTGCGCTTGGCGCCGTAATCGACAGCCACGACTTTGTGGGCAGGGGCCTCTTGTCGCTTGTACCCGTCAGGCCACGCCCACCGCATTTCATCCCAGCGATAGCTTTGGGCACAGGTGACTTCCCTGGCCAAGTCCATACCTTCCAGCCCGGCAAAACCGCGGGCCGCAGCAACCAGGGCTTCGATGTCGAAATTGCCCTCGGGGTCATGCGCCAGCGCCACATGCGGCGCGCCCTGCTGGCGGATGGCGCGGGTCAGTCGGCGGGTATCAACGCCGCCGATGGCGATGCGTCCACGGCGGGCAAGCCAGCCCTTGAGTTCCTCGGCCGAGCGCCAGTTGGACGGCTCGGTCGGATCCCATTTGACAACCATGCCAGCGGCGACCGGATCGCCGGTTTCGTCATCCTCCGGGTTCACGCCGACATTGCCGATATGGGGGAAGGTAAAGGTGACGATCTGCCCGGCATAGGATGGATCGGTCATGATTTCCTGATATCCGGTCATGGCTGTGTTGAAGCAGAGTTCGGCCACGGTCTGTCCGGTTGCACCGAAACCGAGGCCGTAAAACAGCGTTCCGTCGGCCAAAGCCAGACATGCGGTGGGCTTGGACGGGGCGTTCTGGGCCATGGCGCGACTCTCCTGCAAGGTAAACCGGCGCATACCTAAGGGGGTTAAGCGCCTGGGTCAAGTCTGTTCAATTTTTGGGCTATCGTTATTTTTCAATGGGTTAAGCCTGATCGCCCCCGGTTGTATCACGCTTTTTGTTTAGATATGTTCGGGGTTCCGTTGTCATGGGGATGGACAAGCCAAATGGATATGCGATCACGGGTGAATGCCGCCCTGAAGCAAGCTATGAAAGACAAAGCAGCCGAGCGTCTGTCGACACTGCGGTTGATCAACGCGGCCATCAAGGACCGCGACATCGCCGCGCGCGCCTCGGACAATGAAGAGGTCAAGGGCTGCGGTGATGCAGAGGTGCTTGAAATTCTTGGCAAAATGACCAAGCAACGCAAGGAAAGTGCGCGCGCCTATGAAGAGGGCGGTCGCCTGGACCTGGCCGAACGCGAGATGCAGGAAGTCGCCGTCATCGAAGAGTTTCTGCCCAAGCAGCTGGATGATGAAGAAGTGTCAAAGGCGATTCAGGCCGCGATCACTTCAACCGGTGCCGGTTCCATTCGGGACATGGGCAAGGTCATGGGCGAGCTGAAGACCCGCTATACCGGACAGATGGACTTCGGCAGGGTCGGACCCATGGTCAAAGACCAACTCTGTGCCGCATCAAACGGCGATTGCTGAGACATCAGGCTGAAACACCTACTGCGCGACAGGATCGCGCAGTTTCCTGGCCAGGTCGTCGTAGAGCGTGATACGCTCGTCTTCCGACAGAAACGCCCCGATTTCCACCTCACGCCCGTCTCCGACGAGCGTGACGTAATGTGGAACCGGGCCGCCTTCTTCGTACATTTCAGGTCGTGCCCAATAGCGATTGCACGACCATTCCTGTTGGTCCTTGCCAGGGGTGTGATGCACCAGGCGGGCTTGTGAATCGGACAAGGTAAAAACCTCAAACGTACTGCGCGCGCGATAGTTCGCCTGAATCGCCAGCCAAAGCCCAAGCACCGTCAATAACAGAAACGGTAACAGACCCCACAACACGACCGACCCAAGCACGGCCAACAATGGGATCAAACCGAACAGAAACACGGACAGGATGGCAATCATCGCCCCACGTCGCGGCAGTGAGTTATGCGGCCAGAGGCGCAGCTCGTGTACGGTTTCGGATGTCTGATTCCATTTGTAGGGCATACCGGAAACATATCGCAGTGCTGCGTCATGTCGACGGGTTTTGATCAGACCACGTGGCCCACCCGCGCCCACGACAAGGCGTCATCCAAACGGTCGTCGCCCCAGAATACCTCTTGCCTCACCACGAAGCTGGGGGCACCGAAAACACCCAGTTTCACTGCGATGTCTGTTTCAGCTTCCAGTGCCGCGACGATATCCGGGCTGCGTGCGCGTGCCAGTGTCAGACGGGGATCCTGCTGGCACCGCAGCAAAGCTTCGGACAGGACGCTTTCGCTGCCCGCTTCGACGCCATCCTCGAACCAGATGCGGTAAAGGTTTTGGGTAAATGACTTGCCCCATCCATCCATCATACCAAGCAGAGCGACCTGATTGGCCAGGGCAAGATCGGAAATCGGATAGGGTGCGGGCAGGCTGGCGTGGATGTGATACTTGGCACAGCGCCTTTCGATATCGCGCCACATATATGCGGATTTTTCCGGTTTTCCGGCAAACGGGATATTCTGCTGTGCTGACATGACCGTGCGCACATTGAAGGGCCGCCAATTCACGGTGGCGTCATGTTCAGCGCACCAGTCGTCCAGACGCATCACGGTAAGGAAGCTGTAAGTGCTGCCGATTGAATACCAAAAGTCGATTTCCGGCATTGCCGATCCTCCGACTGTTCTGTGGGGGTATCATAGCGGATTTTGATACACTTGGCGAACCGGCAGAGGTGAAAACGAAAAACCCCGCCACTTGGGCGGGGTTTCCTTGGATCAGATCGGGATCAGTGGGCGTGGCCTTTGTCCCAGTCTTCCTGCTTGGGCAGCTGCTCGAACGTGTGCTCGGGCGGCGGCGAGGGCAGGGTCCATTCCAGCGTGTCCGCGTATTCGTTCCACGGGTTCGGGCGTGTCTCTTTCGCGCCACGCATCAGGGCGTAGATCACGATGCCGAAGAACAGCAGGAACGAGGCGAACGAAATGAACGCGCCAATCGACGATACAAAGTTCCACTGGGCAAATGCCTCGGGGTAGTCGATGTAGCGACGCGGCATGCCCTGACGGCCCAGGAAGTGCTGCGGGAAGAAGGTCAGGTTGGCGCCGATGAAGAACATCCAGAAGTGAACCTTGCCCCAGAACTCGGAATACTGACGACCTGTCATCTTGCTGAAGTAGAAGTAGACGCCCGCGAAGATCGCAAAGACAGCACCAAGCGACATCACATAGTGGAAATGCGCAACCACGTAGTAGGTGTCGTGATAGGCGCGGTCTACGCCAGCCTGGCTCAGAACCACACCGGTCACACCGCCGACGGTGAACAGGAACAGGAAGCCGAAGGCGAACAGCATCGGTGTCTTGAACTCGATCGAGCCGCCCCACATGGTGGCGATCCACGAGAACACCTTGACCCCCGTCGGAACCGCGATGACCATCGTGGCCAGCATGAAGTAGGCTTGCTGACGCAGCGACATGCCGACGGTGTACATGTGGTGCGCCCACACGACAAAGCCCAGCACGCCGATCGCGATGATCGCCCAGACCATCGGCAGGTAACCGAAGATCGGCTTGCGCGAGAAGGTGGCGATGACATGGCTGATGATGCCGAATCCGGGCAGGATCACGATATACACTTCCGGGTGGCCGAAGAACCACAGGATGTGCTGATACAGGATCGGGTCACCGCCACCGGCCGGATCAAAGAAGGTGAAGCCGAAGTTGCGGTCCATCAGCAGCATGGTGATCGCGCCCGCCAGAACCGGCAGCGACAGCAGAATCAGCCACGAAGTGACGAAGATCGACCAGCTGAACAGCGGCACCTTGAACAGGGTCATGCCCGGGGCACGCATGTTCAGGAAGGTGGTGATCATGTTGATCGCGCCGAGGATCGAGGAGGCGCCCGATACGTGCACGGCAAAGATCGCAAGATCCATGGACATGCCGCCTTCGGTCGTCGACAGCGGCGGATACAGAACCCAGCCCACGCCCGAGCCGGCCTGGTCGTTGCCTCCAGGCGCCAGCAGCGACGCGACACCCAGCGAGGTGCCGGCGACATACAGCCAGAAGGACAGGTTGTTCATCCGCGGAAACGCCATATCCGGCGCGCCGATCTGCAACGGCATGAAATAGTTGCCAAATCCGCCGAACAGGGCCGGGATGACAACGAAGAACATCATCAGAACACCGTGATAGGTGATCATGACGTTCCACAGATGCCCGTTGGGTGTACATGGGTCGGCCATGAAGCCTTCCAGACACATGTACTGAACGCCCGGGTGCATCAGCTCGAGCCGCATGTATACGGTCATCAGAACCGAGATCAGACCGGCCAGCGCCGAAACGACCAGGTACAGAATCCCGATGTCCTTGTGGTTGGTCGACATGAACCAGCGCTGGAAAAAGCTGCGCTGATCTTCATGGTCGTGACCGTGAATGGCTGCGTCTGCCATTATAGGTGCCTCCTGTTGCAACTGCACCGCGCAGTCGGACCTCTCCAACGCGCGGGATTCCTGCTGTTTTTAGAATGTGACGAGGGCACCTTCAATGGCCGAGTTTGATCTGGATCAAGATTAATTGTCGCGGGCAGGCGGGTGCCGCACGATTTTCCGGCCTTGAACGTGGGTTATCTGGGCATGGCGGATGAGAATTCAAGCCCGGCCTGTCGATGCGGCACGGGCGCTGGCAGAGTTCCGCCTTGACCGTTGCCCGCACGCGTCTCAGAACTGTGCCAACACCCGCAATCCAGAGGTTTGAGATGGCTGATTACGACCCCGACAATATTTTTGCGAAAATCCTGCGCGGAGAAATCCCGTGCACGCGCGTGTACGAGGATGATGAAACGCTGGCTTTCATGGATATCATGCCGCGCACGGACGGGCATCTGTTGGTGATCCCCAAAACACCGTGCCGCAACGTACTGGATGCTACGCCCGAGCAACTGACGGCGGTTGTGAAAACGGTGCAGAAGATGGCCCGGGCGGTCAAGTCCGCCTTTGACGCGGACGGGGTGACGATTCAGCAATTCAACGAGGCGGCAGGCGGGCAGGAAGTCTTTCACCTGCATTTTCACGTCCTGCCGCGCCACGAAGGGGTTTCCATGCGCCCGCCGGGCAAGATGGGGGATTTTGACCTTATCGGAGAGCACGCGAAAAAGATCAGCGCCGCACTCGCCTGATCATTCGGCGCCATGTGGCCCCATGCATTCGCCGTGATCCTGAAACGCGTGCAGCACGGCACAGACATGGTCGTGTTGCCCGTCGCAGGCCGCTGAAATTCGGGTCAGTTCCGCCTCGAGGTTTTGCAGGCGGGCTATACGATCCCGGAGGTCGGCTAGTTGTTTTTCGGCAATTTCGTGCGCCCGGTTAAGATCGCTTCCAGACGCGCCCTCAAGGGACAGCAAGCCCACGACGTCGGCCAGTGGCAATCCCAGATCACGGCAATGGCGAATGAAGATCAGCCGTTTTAACGCGGCATCGTCATACCGGCGTTGATTGCCCGCGGTTCGCTCTGGCTTGGGCAACAGGCCTTTGTCTTCGTAGAACCGGATTGTGGGAATTTTCACTCCGGTTCGGTGCGACAAGTCCCCGATCGAGTACATTTTTTCGTTGCGACCTCTTGAACCTCTAGTGGCTAGAGAAATTACATGCTCTGGGAAGCCGTAACAAGGGACATGAAACGATATGGCACACCAGCATCCCCACACCGGGCATGGTCACAAGCACAACCACATCGATCCGGGCGCAGGTGATGCGCGCGTCGCCTGGGCGATTGCGGTGAACATGTTCCTGACATTGGCTCAGGTCATCGGAGGCATCATTTCGGGTTCTCTGGCCCTGATCGCCGACGCATTGCACAATTTTTCGGACGCAGTCGCGCTGATCATCGCCTTTGTCGCCCGCAAGATCGCCCGCCGCCCGGCAGATCCCCGGATGAGCTTTGGCTATGGCCGGGCCGAGGTGGTTGCCGCATTGGTCAATTACACCACGTTGATCGTGCTGTCGGTTTATCTGTTCTACGAAGGTGTGATGCGGTTTTTTGAACCCGAGCCGATCAACGGGTGGATTATGGTCTGGGTCGCCGCGCTGGCATTGGTGGTCGATCTCGTAACCGCTGCGCTGACGTATGCTCTGGCCAAGGAGAGCATGAATATCCGGGCCGCATTCATTCATAACGTTGCTGACGCATTGGGATCAGTCGCCGTGATCGTAGCGGGCACCGCAGTGATCCTGCTTGGCTGGACATGGGTGGACCCGGTGGTGACGATCCTGATCTCGGTTTACATCATGTGGCATGTCAAAGAAGAGATAGGTGAGACAGTCCGTGTTGTGATGCTGGGCGCTCCGCCCGACCTGGAGCCAGAGCAGGTTGCGGCGGCTATCGAAGAAACAGAAGGGGTGGCCGAAGTGCATCACGTGCATTTGTGGAGTATGCAGGAACGGCAGCCCGCGCTGACGGCTCATCTGGTCGTCGATGCGAACGCCTGGTCGAATGCCGAAGTGGTTCGGGACAGTGTCAGGCAAACGCTGCAAGTTCGTTTCGGGGTTGGCCACGCGACGCTCGAACTGGAACAGGCCGGCCGCGCCTGCGTCGGTTCGTCCCGATTTGGGCACCATGAGGAATAGCGGCGCCGCAAAGAGAATTGCCGTTCCGATTTGGGGTCGGAACGGCAGACTCGTAACCAAACACTTCTCGGATTTCGAGGGCGAGCCCTGGATCACCGGTTAACATACCACTCACTCTTGATTGGCAGTTCCATATTACTCGTTAACGGAGCCTTTGTATCTAGCTGAGTTAAAAAATGCTTAAAGACTTCCCTAAATCCACCGAATTCAGGGTTAATTGCCTTACGCATGGGAAACAGAGCCAGCCGGTCACAGGGATTGTTGTTTGCAACAGTGGCGCGCAGCGATTCGCTGCGCAGTGATCGGCAGATGGAATCAGGGTGCCACAGGGCCAAATACGTCTGCGAATGTCTTTTTCAGTGCGGCATCAAGGTCTGCCATCGTTACCGGCAAGCCCAGATCGACCAATGAGGTCACGCCGTATTCGCTGATCCCGCAAGGGACGATGCCGGAAAAATGGTCCAGATCAGGTTCGACATTCACCGAGATTCCGTGAAAACTGACCCATTTGCGCAGGCGCAGACCAATGGCGGCGATCTTGTCTTCCGCCGGTTTGCCGGTCGCCGTCAACGGCTTGTCATCACGCCGAACCCAAACCCCCACGCGCCCGTCACGAATCTCACCTTTTACATTGAATTCCGCCAGCGCCGAGATCACCCAGGTTTCAAGCTGCTTCACAAACTGACGCACGTCGCGGCCGCGTTTGTTCAGATCCAGCATGACATAGGCCACACGCTGACCGGGCCCGTGATAGGTGTATTCGCCGCCGCGTTTGCTTTCGTAAACCGGAAATCGATCGGGGTCGGTCAGATCCTCGATTTTGGCCGAAGTGCCGGCCGTATAAAGCGGCGGGTGTTCCAGCAGCCAGACGCATTCCTCGGCTTCGCCATTTGCGATTGCGGCGACGCGCGCCTCCATAAAGGCAACGGCGTCGTCATAGCTGGTCAGACCATCGGTGATTTTCCATTCCATGCCGGTCTCATATCCGTCTGGATCGGTCAAGAAAAGGGGTCAGGCGGCCTCGGACAGGCAACGTTGCAGCACCTGGGCATAGGTTTCAGAACCCTGCGCGCCGGTCAGCAGGTATTTCCCGCCAAAAACCATGGATGGCACGCCTGAAATGCCCCGGCTGGTCCAGAACTGCTGCTTTTCACGTACCGGGTCAATGTGTTTTCCGCTTTCAAGCGCTTGTTGCGCCGTATCCGCGTCCAGCCCGATGTATCGAACAACTTCCAGCAGAACATCCATATCGGAAACATCCCTCTGCTGAGTGAAATACGCGTCGAACAGAGCCAGCTTCAGAGGATGCTGCCGACCCAACCCTTCCGCCCAATCCAGCATCTGATGCGCCGCGAATGTATTCACCATTCTGCTGTCATCGTCGAAGTTGAAGGCAAAGCCGAGCTTGGCCCCGATCGAGGTAAGCCGGTTCCGGGCCTGCTGGCTTTGTTCAGCGGTCGTGCCGTATTTCTCCATGATATGTTCACGCAGATTCTGGCCCTCGGGCGGCATGTTCGGGTTCAACTCGAACGGATGCCAGCGAAGCCGGGCAAGGACACCCTGTTGCCGCAACGCCATGTCAAGCTGTCGAAACCCGACAACGCACCAGGGGCAAACAACATCCGAGACGATATCGATCTGAACGATCGGGCGGTTATCGGGCGAGGGCATCTGCGGCTCCTGTCAGGTCAATAGCGTGTTGTCCAGTGGCAGAGATAAGCCCGTGGTGAAGGAATTTAAACCACTGCGTTTTTGCCTCTTCACATCGCGCGCACCAACGTCTATACGCCGCTTTACCAAGTCATTGGCAGTGCGGTCGTGGCGGAATTGGTAGACGCGCAGCGTTGAGGTCGCTGTGGGGTAACTCCCGTGGAAGTTCGAGTCTTCTCGACCGCACCAACTTTCAGTGAAAGAACATGAAATTGAGGGCGGGTGCGAAGATTGCATCCGGTGTGGCGCCCGCTGTGCGATGTCCGAAAGGGTGGCCGAAGACATCGGTTCCACGTGAAAGATCCGCTTTCAGAACCTGAATCAGTTCCATGTTTTGGACGCTCATCGGGATGTTGAGGGTTCTACCCCGGTAGCACCCACCAAGGGTGTCAGCTTGGTCGGCCATTCTGAAACACGAACAGGCCGCAGCCTTGCTGAGCGTGAGGTTTCAGGTGTTCAGGTGACGGGCGCCGACGTCGGCAGCGCCCGCAAGTGGCGGGCGCAATCTGACCCATGACCTGAACCCAAGGCCTGGTCCTTTCTAGACCTTTTGGAAATAGACGCCCACACCATCGATTTCGTTGATCGCGGGTGGCTGATAACCCACTTCGTCAAGATAGTCATGAACGGCAGCTTTGGCTGCGGGAACCACGTGATAATCGTCAACGATGATCCAGCCGCCTTTCGAGACTTTGCCGAAAAGGTGCCGCAAAGGATCTATGGTTGATTCATACATGTCGCCGTCAAGACGCAGCACTGCAATCTGCTCGCTGGGCACCAGTGGCATGGTGTCTTTGAAGAAGCCCTCGATGAACACGACATTATCGTCCAGAAGCCCGAACTTTTCAAAATTGGCCCTTACAGAATCGGCTGACACGGCCAGAGCGTCGTACTTGTGGAAATCAGACCCCTTGTCGTGAGGATACAGTTCTTCATTCGGCTCGGGCAGCCCCTGGAAAGAGTCACACAGAACGACGCGTCTGTCATTCTGGCCATATGTAAAAAGAACCGCTTTCGCAAAGATGCTGGCACCGCCACGCCATACTCCGGTTTCGACAAAATCGCCGGGAATCTGGTTGCCAATGACGGATTCCACCATGGCGCGAACATTGGCCAATCGCTTGCTGCCTACCATAGTGAACGCAACAGACGGCCAATCCCAGCCGTATTCACGGTTTTTGGAGTTGTAATCCGGTTTGGTGTCTCCAAACAGAATTGGTGGGTCTTCATAGATCGTGCCATCCAGGGCACGGGCAACCGTGGTCAGATATTGTTCCCGAAGTTCCGCGAGCATAGAAAAAAACCTTGCATAGATGTCGGGCTGGTTCTGGCCTTTCTACTGTAAAGATTCAACAAGAATCGCGGGAAATGGCCTGGGGGCATGGCTAATCAGAGTCACATTTTCGGCAAAATGTGCCCTGTTCAACTCAGGCATGCGGTTTTATTCAGCTTCGGCGTGCAGAATGAAACATATCTTTTTCAACGCTGGGCAATACATGAAAGCTTGCAGCGATTTCGGCGATTATGCTCTGGCCCAGCCCATTTTCGGGGCCGTGCAACGCCTGCCTCGCGCTTCTTTCTGCGTTTGATGTAAAGGAAGCTTGTAAACCCGTGCCTTTCAGGAGATGAAGCACGCAAGCCATCAGGTAAGGGCATAGTGGTGAGCAGATTTACGGAAATTGTCTCGACTGTCTTGCGCTCGGTTTCGGGCGGTTCAAAAAAGAAGATAATTCAACCGGTAGTCTGGTCGGAGCGGAACAGATGTACCGTTGACGGTGTCAATTTTTTCGCCACGGTCGACATCGCGGAATACCACGAAATCACATCGAACGATAGCGAGTTTCTGCTGGTGAAAACCCGCGAAATGATCGAGGCCGAACTGGATTGCACCTCGAGGATAGATGTTCGCAATATCGTCGATATCGGAGTATGGCAGGGCGGGAGCGTCGTGCTCCTCGATCGTGTTTTTCGACCTGACAAACTGGTTGCTGTTGAGTATTCGACGCGCGAACTGCCTCACCTTGACGCCTATATCGAAAGGCATTCTCGACAGGACAACGTGCGTCTTTACAAGGGGGTAAGTCAGGCTGACGTCAATCGGTTCGGGGAATTGCTGGATGCAGAGTTCGGCAACGAGAAGATTGACCTCGTCATAGATGACGCTTCGCACCAGTATTTGGAAACCTTGTTGTCGTTCAACCTCGTTTTTCCGCGCATGTCTGAAGGGGGCGTCTTCGTCATTGAAGACTGGCAATGGTCCACGATGGACGAACATTACAACTCCGACTATTTCGACGGGAAAAAGGCGCTGGCGAACCTGGTGCTTCAGTGCGTCATGTCCTGCGCCTGCCGGCCAGATATCGTTCGCGAAGTCATCGTGAAAAATCACTCAGCTATGATTGTTCGGGGCGAGGCTGAACTGCAAAGCGGTGTTTTTGACATTACCGAGATCGCCCGCAATCGAGGCGAGATTATTCCCCTGGTACTATAGATCCGCATTGTGTCGGTGGGCGCGCTCTGCCGTCACGACGCCAGTCGTTGTGACACTGTATCTCTCAGTTCTGGTTTGGTTATCCGGCGGGCCAGACGCATGAACGGAACTTCGACGGCATAATAGATAACAGTTGCAATGGGTACTGCCACGGCAAGGGTAACTGCGCAGACCACGGGCACCACAAGATCCGGGTTGTCCGTAAGCGTTGCGGCCCATCTGGTCAGATGTGTCTTATAGATCAAAAACGGATGCATCAGATACAGGCTGTAACTGATCTTTCCCAGAAAACGCGTTGCAGAGTTGTACAGTGCAGAGACAGGTCGAAGCGCTTGCGATAGCACGAGACTTGCAGAGGCAACGCCCCAGCCCAACACAAACTCGAGCGGGACCGGCTTGTACAGTTTCTGTGCCTCATCAGGGATCGGCCCGAACAGAAACATGAAAACCAACCCGGCCAGACCCGCGACGAGGGTGGCATAGCCAAGAAGGCCCGCGTGCGAAGTCGGTGTCAAACGGTAGATGCACCAGACGATCAGGCCCAACGCAAAATACGGGGCATTCGTGAAAAAGCTGGTCCAATAGTAGTAATCGGGAACTTCGCCCTGACCAGACAAGTTTACAGACGCCCATCCCAAGCAGGCGAGCAAGAAGAGAATTATCGCTGACCAAATATTCCGCCAAATCCAAAGGAAGGGGAACAGAAGATAGAAGATGACTTCGACGCCGATTGACCAACCCGCCGGAACAAGACTGGTTTGTTCACTGGGGACAAACCCGAACAGAAATGTCATATTCCTGATGATCGTACCCGTTTCGGCTTGGACACCTATATACAGCCAGGCGAAAAGCATCAGGTAAAAGAGCGGGGTAATTCGAAAAAACCTGCGCAAGGCATAGGCCCAACTTCGATCAATGGAAACTCCATTTGGATAAGCCAGCGACATGGACATCGCGCTGATTATGAAAAACAGCGGCACCCCCATCGAAAAATAGTCGACGCCCCAGTCTGTGTAATCGACTCCAAGTGGATGAATGAGCACTGCGTGTACAAACACGACCGCAGCCGCTGCGATACCGCGCAGAGCATCAAGGCCATGCGCCCTTTGGTCTTTGAGATTACCTGTCATGATCTACTCGAGATGCCGCAACCTTGCTGCCAAATGACTTCGGCAGCAGTGAACACCAGCTATAGATGTCTGGCGCGCGAAGGCAATCCGAATGACGGTTTCAAGGCAGAGGCACGCTGCGGGATCGCTGTCTGCGGCGTCGTGGCCGTCTGCGGAGTTTTGCAGTTGGCAGTCACTGAACCGGCGGGCTCGTCCACTTGCAATGCAATTCCGGGGCCCGTAACAAAGCCGCAGGCAGGGATGCGCGCTATACATCTGCAAAGATGCGTTTTTTCCCGCTATCCTGAATTTGCGGGCCACGGGTACAGGTAGACGCGATGAGACTTGTCATATCCACGATGAAAGACGAAGGGCCGTTCATCCTGGAATGGATTGCATATTATCTTTCGATCGGCTTCACGCATTTTATCGTCAATTCGAACGATTGTTCCGATGGCACCGACGCGATTCTTCGGCGATGCCAGGAACTGGGGTTTCTGGCGCATATCGACAATCCCGGTCCGTGGGAATTTGGACCTCAGGCTTCAGCTTATGCAAACGCCATGGAACACCCCTGGAGCAAAGAGGCCGAATGGATATTGGTCTGCGACGTGGATGAATTTCTTGATATTCGCGTCGGCGACGGGACGCTGGACGATTTGTTTCGTGCATTGCCGCATGCGGACGGATTTGCCGCGATCTGGCAGTTGTTCGGGCACAACGGAATCGTCGAGTTCGAAGACAGGTTCATTGTCGAGCAATTCACCCGTGCGGGCGAGCTTGGCGCCGTCAGCCCCCATAACTTGCGGGCGTTCAAATCGCTGTTCCGCAACAACGGATCGTATCGCACGATAAGCACGCATCGACCGCGCGGCCCGATACCCAACAAGGCGGATCGATTTGCCTGGGTCGACGGGGACGGGGATCCGTTGCCGCCGGCCATGCGAAGACGCGGGTGGGCGTATTCATCAACGGGCGCCGGGTTTGGTCGCAGGCTTTTTCGGATGAACCACTATGCGGTGAGGTCCGTGGAAAGCTATCTGATGAAACGGTTGCGCGGGGATGTGAATACCTCGAGCTTTCATCCGAAGATGGAGGCAACCGGTCAGGCTTACTGGAAGCTGCATTGCTATAACGACATCGAAGAAACCTCGATCCTGTCCAAAGTCGCGCGACTGCGGGAGGTTTACGAAAAACAGCGATCCGATCCTGTTCTGGGGCAATTGCATCATCAGGCGGTTGCATTTCACAAGGAACGTATTGCAAGCCTCAGAAAAACCGAGGTGGCGCAGGATTTCGTTGCAAAGTTCAGCCGTTTTCGCAGCGGGCGCTATGTCAAGGCGCTGGACCTCGGCGTGATGGAAGAGGGCGATCTGTCCTTCAACGCCGAAATGTACAAGGACCCGGAAATCACATTTGCCCAGGTCGCGAAATGGACGCGGCTTGGCAAGATGTCCAAGCCTGAGAACTCCAGGCCATACAATTTCCCCTGGTTTGTTCGGCTCGACTCCCTCGAAACCTCGTTCGATTACGAAGAGGCCGCCGCGCAGCACGCGCAAATCACGGATGCCAAACAGGTTTCGGTGCCGTTTGATCCAAAGGATCCTGTCTACCTGCCTGCTGTCCCCCCGGAAGTTGAAAGAACAAAAGACCAGCGGCAGAGTTTTCTTCGATCGATCAGTGGCAAGAAGAACTGGGTGCTGATCGGACATGTTGAGACTGAAATCATTGAAGAAATACTTGACCTTGACGCTGTCGAGAGATTGACGGTCATAGGACCGTGGGGGCTGTCATGGGACGGTTTCACCTGCCCGGATGCAACCCAGGATCCCGAGCTACAGGCGTTGGACCGCACGTTCTATGCACTGCTGGAATACTTCCGCGACCCCATTCTTGCCGGACGATTGCGTGTCTACCGGGCGCTGCCCCCCTTGATGCTGAAGCTGTTTGAAGACGAAAGCGTCGGTGTCGTCATCATCCGCGGGGTGCGGGCAGAGCAGGTGATGACCCAGCTGTTGCGCCGCATCGACCGGGTTCTTGCACCCGGGGGCAGTATCGCATTCACTTCTTATCGCCGTCATGGTGGCGGGTCGTATACGGGTATGAATGCGGCAATAAACAGTTTTCTGGGGCGCAATGCTGCGCGGTACCGGGTAACCAGCTTGCAGCCACCGTGGCTTGGTATCGACAAGTTGCCACCACTTGACAAAAAGGATGCATAGCTTCTGGTTCTTGCGCCGACGGCGTGGTAGCCATGTTTCAATAAACAAAACGGGTTCTGCGTGAACAGGATACCCGTCTGCAAGTGAGGTCGAGATGTCAAACGAATCCAAGGTTATCGGTGTTGCGCCCGGCAGCCAGAAGAAACCGAAGGCTGACAAGGCGACCAAGCGCAAGAACAGCAAGGAAGCAATCCGTCGCACATTCCTTTCGCGTTTGCCAAAGGGGGGCTTGGCCGTTGAAATCGGTGTCTGGCAGGGTGAGTTCTCTCCGACCATTCTGAAACTGATCGAGCCCAGTCAGCTTTTTCTGATCGACCCATGGAAGCATATTGGTGAGGAATCGCACACAACCGCGTTTGTGGGCCGGACAGAAGATGAAAAGATGGAGGCCATCTTCCAGAAGGTCGTAAAGTCTTTCGAGGCCGAGATCGAAGAAGGCAAGGTTGGTATCATACGCGATTTTTCGGTACCTGCGTTGGAGCTTTTTGATGATGACAGCATCTCGTTTGCCTATGTTGATGGGGATCATTCATATGAAGGCGTGACCGCCGATCTGGCCGCTTTGTTTCCCAAGATCAAACCCGGTGGGATCATGGCATTCGACGACTACCACCGCCGCGGCTGGTGGGGCGACGGCGTGATCCGTGCGGTCAACGAGTTTCTGGGCCAGCACCCCCGAGAGCTGCGCATCCGCGCGATTGCCGGCGCGCAGATCGCCATCGAAAAGATTGTCCCGCAAGATGACAGCAAAGGTCAGAACGACTAGGCGGCGGGGATAAGTGGCAGCGATGGAAAAGCCTGAAAAGATCCTCATCACTGCGATGAAGAACGAGGGTCCTTATATTCTGGAATGGGTGGCCCATCACAAGGTGCTGGGGTTTGACCGGATCATTGTCTACACCAATGATTGTACAGACGGCACCAACCAGATTCTGAGACGCTTGCAGGACTTGGGGCATGTGGAGTTTCACAGGAACCGGGTTGGAACCGGTGGGATACATCGATCTGCGCTGAGGCAGGCACGACGCTTGCCGGTGGTGAAAGACGCAAAATGGATATATGTCGGCGACGCGGATGAATTCCTGAATATTCACGTTGGAAAATACAAGGTCGATGATCTGATCGAGGCAACGCCCGGCGTTGACGTCATTTCCATCCCCTGGAAGATTTTCTCGAACAGTGGTCGGCATGTTATGCGCGATACGCTGGTGACGCGGCAGTTCTACGATTGTGAACTGGATTTCGAACAAGGCGGGGCAGGGCGCCGGTTTGTCAAATCCCTGTTCCGGCAGGGTGATTTCTATCTTCGCTTCGGGTTGCACAACCCGCACCCCCGCCCCGAGCTTCAGGCTGGCGTGTTCCGGTCCGTGCCCGGAGGGCATGCCACGGAACCTGCCCCATTCGGCAACCATGTCTCGCCCCCGTTCGGTTTTGAAGTCGCACAGATCAACCACTATGCCGTCAGATCCACGCAGGCCTATCTGGCCAAGCGCAGCCGAGGTCGGGCAAATCATTCCTCGCAGACACTTGGAACCGAATATTGGGACCGCTGGAACCGTGGCGGTGCCAAAGATGAAACAATCCTGCGGTACAAGGATGAAGTGGATGCGGTGCTGGAAGAGTTTCGCGCTGATGACAGGCTTCGACGGCTGCATAGAAGAGCGTTCCGCTGGCACAAGGCGCTGATCAACGATCTGCTGAAACTGCCAGAGTATGATGAGCTGTACCAGAAACTTCTTGAAAAACCGGCTGTGGATTTTGTCGCAAAGGACCGCGGCGTAAGGGAGCGCCTGTCGGCAGGCTCTCCATCTTCTTCTGACGAAAACCGGACAGAGTCCTGACAACACAGCCCCTGGAGAAATAGACGAATGGTTGCGGATCGCTCTCTTCCGACGATTGGGATGCTGTGGATGGAAGGCAGCCTGAGCTTTCTGGAGCAGATGTGCATGCTGTCCTTCGTGGAATGTGGGCACAGGGTCGTTTTGTTCCACTATGGGCAAGTCGACAACGTTCCGGATGGTATCGAACTGGTGTCGGCAAACGAAATCCACGAGCCCAAGCAGTTCATCGTAAACAACCAGTTCAAGACGCCCGTGCCCCAATCCGATATCTTCAGATTGCATCTGATGAAGAAAACGGACTTTCTGTGGTGCGACACGGATGTGTTGGCGCTTGCCCCGATACCAAGGGCAGATCATGTCTTTGGGTATTTCAACCGTGATACCATCTGCAATGCCGTCATGCGGCTGCCATCCGACAGCCCCACGTTGAATGCGTATTCCGAATACTGCCAGGATCCCTATCCGATCCGCCCCTGGGTTAAAGGTGAAGAACGGGAAGAACTGGAACGCCAGAAACGCGCGGGTGAATTGCCGCATGCGTCAGATCAGGAACACAGCGTCTACGGCCCCGGTGTCATGACGTGGTTTCTGCGCCACCACGACGAACTGAAACATGCCAGCCCCATACCGGTCTTTTATCCTTTGCCGTTCAGACGGGCAGGGCAGGCCAATGACATTCACGTCCGAGAGTTCAGGGACGCGTACATCAAAGAGGAAACGCTTGCCGTACATCTGTGGGGGCGTCGGATGCGATGGTGGATTGCAAACGGGATCAAGCGGCATTCGTTTCTGGACCGACGTCTGAGGAACCTGGGTGTGCGACCCGGCGACGCGCCTTTGCCACGCCACGGCCGAGGGGGCCTGAAACCGGTGGAGTTTCCGGCAAACCTGCCCACGTTGCGCGCTACGACCGAAGAAATCCACGACGCCACCGGCGGCGTTGTTTCCGTTGCTCTGCTCTCTGACCGGGAAGACTATCTCAAGGCGGCGCAGGCTGATCTCGAAGCGATTGCAACTGACAACCTGTACGGTGCCAACACCCCGCCACGCGTCGGTTTTTCGCGCGGTTGGGAACATTACGGCAGTGGCCCTGCACGGCTGAATGCGCTTGGTATGTCTTTGTACAACTATGCGGATAGCCATCGGTCTTTGCCTGACCTGCGCGCGCCAAAGACATTCGCCGAAAAATTGGTGGTCATGAAGCTGTTTGGCGAAGTCCCCGATGCGTTGATCTCTGACCGGTCCAAATACTTGGGCAACGCCTCGGAACTGCTTGCCTGCCCACAGCGCATGTGGGAGGCGCATATTCCGGCATTGCCCGAAACACTCGACCTCGGGCCAGGCCAGTATTGGTTGAAAGGAACGATGAGTCCTGGTCACAAGCTGGCCCTGTCGTTTCCGCTGGATGGCACGCAGCGCGACGATGCCAACCAGAAACTGGCCGCGTGGCACAAGACGAAAACGCCCGAAGGGTTCTGGACAGGCGAATGGTGGCGTGCCACGCGGAAGCCCCTCTATTACATCGAAGAAGACTTGTCCGCCGGGGATCGACAGGCCGGCAGCTGGAAATTCTGGGTGATCGCCGGACGCGTGCAGCTGGTGCAGGTTGACCGTGACCGGGGGCGAGGCCGCATTCAAATGCTCCATGATCGCAACTACGATTACCTTGCAGATGAGTTGTATTCACCAACCAGCAACACCGTCGAACCCCGACCCGAGCGCTTTGAAGACATGATCCGGATCGCTGAAACCCTGGGGCAAGACCTTGAATGCGCCTGCATAGAGCTTCTCCCGGCCGGTGACAGGATTTGCTTGGGCGACATCATGTTGGCGCCGGTGTCGGGCAAGCACAAGATACGGTCGGATGCGCTGGATCTGCGTCTGGGTGCTGCGTGGACCGGAACTCGGCTGTTTCCCGGCTGAGGCTGGACGATCCCCTGATCTTTCATGCCGCCGGAACAGGCGGCAGGGCCTATTCGACTGCGATTTCCTGGCGCAGTTTTCCTGTTGTTTTGTCAAAGATCAGAATGCGATTGTCATCGGTTGCGACGGCATACCAGTTCGACCCGATGGTCAGGGCCTGCGCCCGGGCGCCGTCGGGCAGCTCGATCTGATCCGGCAAGGTGGGGGTGCGGTCCGATAGGCGGATGACAATCAGGGCGAATGTCACTAGAACCCCGCCAATCATCACCGCGGTCAACAGCATGACCATCCGCCGCAGCAGTCGCAGTTGCGGAGTTTCCTGCGGTTCTTGAGGTTCGGAAGGGACAGTCATGGGCACCCGCCAGATTGAGTTTCACATCGCGGCCGATCCGCCGCCTCGCCTTGATAAGGCGCTTTCCCGGGATGTGCCAGACGGGGAAAACCTGTCGCGCACCCGGCTGGCGCGTCTGATCGAAGAAGGGGCGGTTCAGATCGACGGTGCCGAGACACGCGATCCCAAGGCCAAGGTGGTCGAAGGGGCGCGGGTCACGATTGTCGTGGCCGAGGCCGAAGACAGCCATATCGGCCCCGAGGACATCCCGCTCGAGGTCGTATTCGAGGATGCGGACGTAATCGTCGTCAACAAACCCGCAGGCATGGTCGTACACCCTGCGCCGGGATCACCCAGCGGTACTCTGGTGAATGCTTTGCTCCACCATTGCGGAGACGATCTGTCGGGCGTCGGCGGGGTGAAACGCCCCGGTATCGTGCATCGCATCGACAAGGAAACAAGTGGCCTTCTGGTGGTCGCGAAATCAGATGCGGCGCATCACGGTCTGGCCACGCAGTTCGCAGCGCATAGCGTCGAACGGTATTACCGCGCGGTGTGTTACGGGGTGCCGGATGCCAACGATCCTCGTTTGCGCGGTGTCAAAGGGATCAGCTTTGAACCCGGCAACATCATGCGCGTGACAACGCAACTTGCGCGGCACAAGACCGACCGTCAGAGACAGGCGGTTCTGTTCCACGGTGGGCGCCATGCCGTGACGCGTGCGCGTGTTGTCGAAACCTTTGGAACTCCGGCGGGTCTTGCCCTGATCGAATGTTGGCTTGAAACGGGCCGAACCCATCAGATTCGGGTTCATATGGCCCACGCGGGACACGGGCTGGTGGGCGACCCGGTTTATGGCGGTAAACGCAAGCTGTCCGCCAAGGCTTTTTCCGCCGCCGCCGCGGGTTCTGTAAGCGCTTTTCCCCGTCAGGCGCTTCATGCCGCCGTTTTGGGGTTCGAGCACCCTGTCACCGGTGAATCCCTACGGTTCGAGGCTGATTTGCCGCAAGATATGCAATGCCTTGTCGAACGTCTGCGCACACCGCTGTCATAATTAGCAAAGTCCTGTGAATAGGGGCTTTTTACCTTTCCTTAACGCAAGATTAATTTCAGACTGTTAGCAGCACCTCTTGAATGGGAAGGGTTCCTTACCCATATCCTATGTTAAATACCTAAACATTTGTCGGAGGGACACAATAATGGCAAACTACGCAAATCTTCCCGCACCGACGCCCGAGGGCGGCCTGAATCGCTATATGCAGGAAATCCGCAAGTTTCCTCTGCTGGAGCCGGAAGAAGAATACATGCTGGCCAAGCGCTGGGTCGAAGAGCAGGACACTGAAGCCGCGCACAAGATGGTGACATCTCACCTGCGTCTGGCGGCCAAGATCGCCATGGGCTATCGCGGCTATGGTCTGCCGCAGGCCGAAGTGATTTCCGAGGCCAATGTGGGCCTGATGCAGGCGGTCAAACGGTTTGACCCTGAAAAAGGCTTTCGTCTGGCGACCTATGCCATGTGGTGGATACGTGCCTCGATCCAGGAATACATCCTGCGGTCTTGGTCTCTGGTGAAACTGGGCACGACCTCGGCGCAGAAGAAACTGTTCTTCAATCTGCGCAAGGCCAAGGCCCGTATCGGCGCATTGGAAGAGGGCGACCTGCGCCCGGAAAACGTCAAGCGGATCGCCACTGATCTGGGCGTGACCGAAGAGGAAGTGATCAGCATGAACCGCCGGATGTCCGGTGGCGATGCGTCCCTGAACGCCACGGTCGGGTCCGAAGGCGAAGGCACAATGCAATGGCAGGACTGGCTTGAGGATGAGGATGCCGATCAGGCCGGTGATTACGAAGCGCGCGATGAGTTGGAAGCGCGAAGGGAACTGTTGGCGGCGGCTTTGGATGTGCTGAATGATCGGGAAAAGGATATCCTGACCCAGCGCCGTTTGATGGATCAGCCTGTCACGCTCGAGGAATTGAGCACACAGTATAACGTAAGCCGCGAGCGCATTCGCCAGATCGAGGTGCGCGCATTCGAGAAACTGCAAAAGAAAATGCGGGATCTGGCGCGGGAAAAAGGCATGCTGGGCACCGCCTGACAGACTGGCCCTCGGGCCGACCCTGTCGCGTTTACGCGAAGACAGAAAACGCTCTCTGAAGATCAGGGGGCGTTTTTTTGCAAATGTTAGCAGCCACTGACGCTGAGGCGCGAAAAAGTGGTTGAAGACCGGAAGCTGTGCTACGAGAAAGTACAGTTTTCTTCTTTGATATTGTGGCAGGTCAAGCCTTCGGGGACCCTTTGGATGCGCACAATCTGAAACAAGCCGAGTACGGAGGGCGCAATGCAGAAACCGGTTCAATTTGGCGTATTGGGTGCCGCGAAATTTGCCCGCGAATACATGGCCCCAGCGATACATGCCGCCAACGGGGCGCGCTTGGCCGGGCTGGCAACGTCCGATGCCGCAAAGGCCGAACCGTTCCAGTCTTTTTGCCCGGATTTACACGTGTATGACAGCTATGATGCGTTGTTGGCAGACACCGGAATCGACGCAATCTACATCCCGTTGCCCAACCATATGCATGCGGAATGGAGCCTTAAGGCTTTGAAGGCTGGTAAGCATGTTCTGTGCGAAAAGCCCATGACCATGAAGGCGGATGAATTCGACGCGTTGATTCAAAAGCGGGATGAAAGCGGCCTGCAGGCCGCCGAGGCATACATGATCGTCCATCACCCTCAATGGCAGCTTGCAAGGAAACTGATCGCTGATGGTGCCATCGGCAATTTGGTACATGTGACCGGTGCATTCAGTTTCGACAATCGTTCTGACACTCGGAACATTCGAAACCGCGCGGAAACGGGCGGCGGAGGATTGCGTGACATCGGGGTCTACGTGATCGGTGGAGCACGCTTTGCAACCGGGCAAGAGCCTGTGTCAGTGCAGTCAGCGATCCGGTGGCAGGATGACATCGACATCTTTACCGAAATACGCGCGCAGTTCCCCGGATTTACCTATTCCAGCTATGTGTCCATACGGATGCATCCCCATCAGGAGATGGTGTTTCACGGCGAAGGTGGTTTGGTCCGTCTGACGACCCCGTTCAATGCACGTGTTTTCGGAGAGGCGCGGGTCGAACTGCACCGGCCGGGGCTTGAAGTTCAGGTCACTCGCTTCCCCGGAGCAGACCATTACAAGTTGCAAGTCGAGGCCTTCTGCCGTTCGATCCGGGACGGGGCGGAATACCCTTGTCCTTTGGAATTCTCACGCGGAACGCAAAAGGTGATTGATCGTGTATTCGAAGGCGCGGTTTCACTGTAACTTGCGTTGCGGCCAACGGCTCAGCTATTCTGCATGTCACAATTTCAGGAGATGACCGATGGCCGGAGGTTGGGCACGCGACGGCGCTGTGAGCGAACAGATCGAAGCGTCGATCTCAGATGAACTGGCGCGGATGCAGGCGCAAAAGCGGCCCCAGGGCGAAAGCATGACCCATTGTGCCGAATGCGAAGAACCCATACCGGAAAAGCGTCGCGTCGCGTTGCCGGGAGTAAAGTTGTGTCTGGATTGCCAGCAGGAACGGGACGGCGCGTTCAAGGCACGTGGCGGTGTCAATCGGCGGGGGTCGAAAGACAGTCAGTTGAAGTGATCTTGGGTATGGCTGCTATGAGCCCAAAGCGTCTAATGCTGCGATACGTATTAACTGGCATGAAGCGACATATAGCTATCGCCGTACCAGTCATTTTTCGGCTTGTGATATGACCAGAAAGCGGTTTGCCGCGTCCTGCGAAAACAGATCCCTCAGGCTGTCGGTGAAGTATTTCACGATGCGGCGTGGATTGTCTGGCAGGTATCCAAGAACAATTTTCAGCGGGTCGGTGGCCGGGTACAACGGCACCTCCAGGACGTTTTCGCCCGCGTAGGTCTCATGCGTTTTGGGGCGCATGTGCAACAGTGAACAGCCTACGCCCACGCCAACCAGACTTCGAACCATTTCGAGCGTCGTTGCAGTGCAAACCACATGCGGAGTGACTTCGGCGGCCTGGAACATACGGCTGTAGTAGTCGCTGATCACAGGCTGATCGAGGAGAATCATGGGCTCGCCATCCAGCTCGGAAAGGGAGACGCTGCTTCTGGATGCAAACGCGTGCTGTTTTGGGACAAGAAGGTAGCCGGGCACTTCTATCAGGGTCTCAAAGGCCACTTCCGGGGCCAAGCTTTCGGCAACACAAAGTATGACGTCGAAGTCACCGGACAGCAAACCGGCCTGGGCGGATTGGGTGTCACATTCGATGAACTTGATATCGACACGTGGATTGTCCGCCAAAAGATTTCGCGCGATGGCAGGTAAAAAAGCTGGGGCAACAGGCGCGTAGTATCCCACCCGCAATGTGCCGATCAATTGCGTACGCATCTCGGCGCCCTGGCTCATCAGTGCCTCGTATTCATCGAGCAGATGCCGGACACGGGCCATGATGATTTTCCCCGTGGATGTCGGCGCAATCCCCTTGGACCGGTGTCTGATGGTGAGCTGCATCCCAAAGGCCTCTTCCACCTGGTTGACCGCAGCCAGCACGGCGGATGGCACCACGTGCATCTTCTTGGACGCCTCTGTCAGGCTGCCGCTTTCAGTGGCCGCCATGAAATATCGAAGGGCTTTCAGACTAATATCCATACTCGCTCATAATTCACTATTTATGATCTTTGTATTTCAAATATTCAGTTTTTCAAAAGATATAATCCGGCTGATACTATCCAGAAATCTGAATTTCTGGAGGTGGCTCATGCAAAGCCATGCGCGGGTTGTCGTTGTTGGTGGTGGCATTGGTGGATTGTCGGCGCTTTATCACCTTGGTCTGGAAGGCTGGACCGACGCAGTCCTGCTGGAACGCAACGAGTTGACCAGCGGCACCACCTGGCATTCGGCGGCGCAATGCCCCAGTGTGGCGTTCAATCAACTGCTGCTGTTGCTGCGGGATTACACCATCAGGCTTTACAAGGAACTGGCCGATGATCCGGCCTATCCGATCAATTATCACCATGCCACGGGTGGCATGCGGCTTTTGACCAACCCCACTCACGTTGACGAAGTGCATCACATCATGTCCGTGGCCAAGGGGTTGGGGATCGAGTTCGATCTGCTTGATGCGGCCGAAGCAAAGCGGCGCAATCCCTTGCTGAATATCGACGGTGTTCTGGCGGCGATGTGGGATGAACAGGACGGGGACATTGATCCGGCACAACTGTGCCAGGCCTTGGCCGCCCGGTCTCGCAGGATGGGTGCGAAAATTCACCGCAACACACCCGTTACTGCGCTGAAACAACTGCCCAATGACGAATGGCTGGTGACGACAGAAAGCGGCACGATCACCGCTGAGCATATCGTGATCGCGGCCGGCTATCGCGCCAACGAAGTCGGCGCGCTGATGGGCATCGAATACCCCGTCATTGCGATGGAGCACATGTATTTCGTGACCGAAGACATCCCTGAACTGGTCGAGCGCGACACCCGCGTGCCCATGGTGCGCTGCCCGCGTGACACGTTCTATATGCGGCAAGAAAAAAAGGGGCTTCTGGTCGGCATCTACGAACATGACTGCAAGACCTTCGGGATGGACGGGATCGACCCTGATTTCGTCAATGCGCTCTGCCCTGATGATCTGGACCGCTTGCTGCCCAAGATGGAACCGATCTTTGACCGTCTGCCCTGTTTGCAGGAGGCCGGCATCAAATCCGTAGTGAACGGGCCGATTGCCTATGCCTCGGATGCCGGGCCGCTGGTGGGCAAGCAACCGGGTCTGCGCAATTGCTGGTCGATGAACGGGTTACGAGTGGGCATCGGCGAAGGCGGTGGCTACGGCAAGATGCTGGCGCAGATGATGGTGCATGGGGAAACCGAGTGGGACAGCTGGCAGCTTGATCCGCGCCGCATCACCAGTTTTGCCAATACCGAGTTCACCGCGCTGAAATCAATCGAGGATTACCGGCACGAGTTCCGCTGGCACCTGCCGCATGAACACCGCCCGGCCGGTCGCCCGGCCAAGGCATCTCCGCTTTACCCGGTGCTGAAAGCCAAAGGTGCCAAGTTCGGCGTCGTCAATGGCTGGGAGCGGACAGAGTTCTACAAACCTGACGCGGATTTCCAAACCACTCACGGATACGCATTCCAGAACTGGCACGATGTTGTGGGGGCCGAGATCGAGGCGCTACGTTCGGGTGTCGGGTTGGCCGAACTGTCAGGTTTCAACCATTACCGCATCAGCGGAACCGATGCGCTCGACTGGCTCAGCAGTCTAACCTGCTCCAAGGTGTCGACCCAAACCGGCAGGGCAAGCCTGTGTTTTTTCCTGACACCGAAAGGCAATATCTCGGGCGAGGCGACAATTGTGCCACTTCCGGACGGGAGCATCTTCTATGGCTCCGCCGCGTCTGCCGAGTATCATGACATGGACTGGCTGACCGAGCACCTTCCCAAAGGGTCGGATATTCGCATCGAAAGTCGCACCAACACCCATACGTTGATGGTGATTGCAGGCCCCAGAACCCGAGACCTGCTGGCCTCTGTGTCGCCGCGCACCAAATGGGGGCAGTCTGACTTCCCCTGGCTGACGGCGCGGCGTGTTTTTATCGGCCATGTCGAGGCGCTGGCTATCGCCATCAGCTTTTCCGGAGAGCAGGCGTTTGAACTGCACATACCCAACACTCAGCTTTATGCCGCCTATGACATCCTGACCAAGGCGGGCGAAGCGTTTGGGCTGTCGCATTTTGGCATGTTCGCAATTGACTCGATGCGCCTGGAAAAAGGGTATGGCCACTGGAAAGCTGATTTCATCACCGAGTTCAATCCGATCGAGGCAGGGCTGCATCGCTACGTAGACATGAACAAGGATTTCCCAGGAAAATCAGGGCTTAAGGCGCAAATCGACGCAGGTACCCGCAAGAAACGTGTAGTTCTGGAAATCCACAGCGCCAAGGGAACAGCACGTCCCGGCGAAGGAGTGTTCGCTGATGGTAATCCAATCGGATCGATAACCTCTGCCGCATGGGGCTATCGCACCGGGAAGAACCTTGCCATCGCATACATCGATCCGACTCATGCCGAAACCGGCACGGAAGTTGAGGTTCTGCTCATTGGCGAAACCATTCTAGCCACAGTCTGTCCACCCTGCCTTTTTGATGCTGAAAACGCCGTGCCCAGAGGTATCTCATGATCTGTGGCGCTCCAGATCCAGAGTGTTTTTCTACAATGGGGTCTACCGCAATGTGCCTATGGAAGGCATTAATTCGAACACAGCGAACGGCATTAAAGCCCGCTTCGCCGACCGTCATCCTCCGAAAATTCTGCGCCATGGACGAATGACCGCAATGGCGTATCGCATTGCAGCATTCTGAAGTGGTGGCCAACGGCGGCGCAGGGCCGTCCGTGAAGACGGCCCAAGCCTTCAGATTTCTACCGCCTCTGCGATCGCCAATGCATCCTCCAATTCGACGCCAAGGTACCGGACGGTGCTGTCCATCTTGGTGTGACCAAGCAGAAGTTGTACCGCTCGCAGATTTCCTGTCTTTCGGTAGATTTGCGCAACCTTGGTCCGGCGCATCGAATGTGTTCCGTACGCACTCGGCTGCAGACCGATCGGTTCCACCCAATCCCGAACCAGGCGCGCGTATTGTCGCGTGGAAATGTGAAGCCGTTCGTGGAAACGCCCAGGCCAGAGGTACTCCGATCCGGTCATCAGCGGTTGTTCCATCCAGCACAGCAGCGACTTTCGCGTGCCCTTGGTGATCTCAAAACGGACAGGCTTCTGTGTTTTGCTCTGAATGATTGAGGCGCGTTCCTTAACCTGACCAGCGGCGTAGACATCCGCGACCTTCAGTTTGACCAGATCGCACCCGCGTAGTTTGCTGTCGATCGCCAGGTTAAACAGCGCCAGATCGCGATGGTACGCGACAATTTCCAGGCGCACTCGGATCGCCCAGACATGTTTGGGCATAAGTGGGCGTTTCTGACCTATAATGCGTCCCTTGTTCCAAGCGGGCAGCGGGCTCGAATGGCAGGTAAGTTTGGTATTTGCATGGTGGTTCTTCCAATCCACCACGCCCTTCCACAACGCCAACCCGACGTTGACAGGGCAACCTATCATGGATTGGTGCTGACGCAGAAATTGGCCGCTCCGAGCCCATTTTGCCGGATGCTGCAGGCCAAATGGAGGCACGCAAATGCGCCAGAGCAGCCATTCAATTTCCAAGTTCAGGAAGGTGCCTGTGATGCAAGGGTAGGACGGAGCCTTGTGAGCGCGACAAATCGCAAACTGCGTCATCCGTTCGATACGCTATGCAGTTTACGGTATTCAGTCGGGGATTGCTGATGTTTCTCTCGAAACGCACGGTTGAACGGCCCAATGGAGGCGAACCCGACATCGTAGGCGATTGACAGCACAGGTGTATCGGCCCGCGCAGGATCGGACAGAACCTCACACGCCGCCCCTATCCGGTGTTCGTTCACGAATTGGGCGAAGTTGCGATACCCGAGCCCCTTGTTGATCACGCGTCGGACCCTGTGCTCAGGCGCATCCACGGCTGCTGCGAGCCGCGCGATTGTAAGCCCTTCCTGTCGCCAGATACCATCCGCCATCGCCGCCTCGACCCTTTGCAGAACTGCGGCATCGGCGCCTGACAGTGGCATGGCAGGTCGCGGTTCGGGCTCCCGCCGAAGGGGCCAGAGATCGGGTGCGA
The DNA here is from genome assembly GCF_056538725.1 of Ruegeria sp. BF10. NCBI lineage: Bacteria > Pseudomonadati > Pseudomonadota > Alphaproteobacteria > Rhodobacterales > Roseobacteraceae > Ruegeria > Ruegeria sp. BF10. The sequence continues at coordinate 1,695,685 of NZ_JBQFTR010000001.1, read as the reverse complement.
TCCGCACGGCCCAGGACAGGAACAGCAGCGTCAGCACCAGAAATCCCGAGGCATGGAGCGGGTACATCACGGGTGGCAGATCGGCATCGAGCTTGAGGAACTCGACCACCGAGATTCCGAGGCCGGTCAGGGCCATGAGCGCCACGAACCACCTGCGGAACCGGCGGCGGGGTTCGACCAGATCGTCGGCGGCGGTGGACAGCGCGATATAGAGCAAGCCCGCATAGAGCAAGACGACAAGGATGCCCCGGAGCGTCGCCGCGAAGGGCAGGATGGGTGCAAGCCAGGCACCTACGGTGACCAAGACTGCCAGCACGCCGTGCCACGGCCGGTAAACCGGCCGGTCGAGGAATATCTCGGCCCCGGCCCAGACCGCCAGGACCGGCACCACACCGGCCATCATGACGAGACCGGTCTCGGCCCTGGTTCCGGAGAGCCCCAGGTTCGGCGACGACACAAGCAAGTAGGCACCAAGTCCGAGGCAGAGGGCAGGCACCGACAGGCCCCTGGGCCAATGGGCACGATTGGCCAGGAAGATCAGCGCACAAGTCGCCAGCGCCGTCACCGCGCCGCCCCTCAAGAAGAGATCAGCTCTCACCGTGAAGTCATCCATGGATCGAGCGAAGCCGAGACCAGTGATCCAGTCAACTGGTATGGGCGCACCGATTCCGGAAAAGCCACGTCGATTCCTGAAATCATTGAGCGATTTTCAAAGACAGCGAGAGCGGTAAACCGATGCGCTCCAATGTATCGGTCGGCATTTCAGACCGGAGACCATCATGGAAGATCAATGCATCATCAGCCATCTCGCCGGGATTTTCTCCGGCGTTCTTGCCACGGACCTTCTGCGCTACGCCGTCGGTGCAGGTGGCGTTTACCTGACAGTGAACCTGGCGCTGGCGGCCCGGCTCCGGGCGCGGAAGATCCGGGCCGATGAACCGCCGCAAGGCCAGATCGGCCGCGAAATCCTCGCAAGCCTGCGTACGGTTCTGATCTTTGCGCTGAACGGGACGTTGATCGTAGTCGGAGCGGAGGCGGGACTCGTCCCGATCTATGCCGAAATCGCCACCTACGGCTTGACCTATCTCATTTTCAGCACGGTGGTTCTGATCGTCGCCCATGATACGTGGTTCTATTGGTCGCACAGGCTGCTGCACTACCCGCCGCTCTTCCGGCGCTTTCACAGGTTGCATCACAAGTCGCACAACCCGACGCCCTTTACCTCCTACAGCTTCGATCTGGGCGAGGCGGTGGTGAATGCGGTCTACCTGCCACTGATCTTGCTTGTCCTGCCCGCGCATCCGGCGGCGATCCTGGTATTCGCCACGCACATGATGCTGCGGAATGCGATCGGGCATTCGGGCTACGAACTTTTCCCGGCCAACCGGTCCGGCAGGCCGCTGTTCGACTGGATGACGACCGTCACCCATCATGACCTGCACCACGCCCATGCCGGCTATAACCTCGGCCTCTACTTCACATGGTGGGACCGGCTGATGGGGACGGAGCATCCCGGCTATCGCGAAGCTTTCCGCCGGGCGGCCAAACCGGTTCCGGCACAGGGCGTCCGTAGGGCACTCCGGCGTGCCCTGGACAACGCCGAATGAAATCCCCCTGCTGGAGCAACAGAGATGAGGAAACCGGAATTCATCGCCCGTCAGAGCCGCCGACCTACAGGTCTGCTTGGTGCAATTGTCGCCCGGGTCATGGCGCGCGAGACACGTCCCGAGAACGAACGCGCGCTGCACCTCCTCGATCTGGCAGATGGCGACAGCCTCATCGACATCGGCTGCGGCCACGGCGAAACGCTTTTCGAGGCAGACGCGATGGTACGTCTTTCGGACAGCGCCGGCGTGGATTTCTCCGAGGTTATGCTGGAGCGTGCTCTCGCGAGGAACCGTGATGCGGTCTGGGACACGCGCCTGACGTTTCATTCTGCCGACACTGATGCGTTGCCCTTTCCGGACAAGCGGTTTGGCAAGGCGCTTTCGGTGCATACGGTCTATTTTTGGCCGGACCCGGCGACCCATCTTGCCGAGGCGTTTCGCGTTCTTCGCCATGGTGGGCGATTCGTGCTCTGTTACCGATCGACCGCCGACAGACGGGCTGTGCATGGGTTCCCCGACACTGTCTATCGTTTCCCGAGCGTTCAAGAATTGGAGGAGACGTTGAAGCTGGTCGGGTTCCTGGACCCAGAGACCACAACTGAGGAGATCACAGGACATTTGACGCATTGGAGTATCGCGGAGAAGCCGTGAAGCGAAGGGCCGCAAAGGCGGGCTGAGCCGTCGCTTCGGCTCGTGCTGCGAATTGGCGCGATGTCCGCGATCTGTGAGTTCGAGCAGTGCCAAATTTTGCACATGCGGCGAATGACCGGAATGCGGGCTGCGACCGCAGAATGCCAGCTGGGTGCCGAATGTCTCTTGTCGGCCGTAGAAGTAGGTTAGCTACGCAAGCTCGCTGGCCATCAATTTCAGATGGCGCATGTCTGTTCCACAGCACCCTCCGAATACTTGAACCGAAGGATTGCTCCGAGCAATCTTGGCAATCTGCTTACCAAGTTCAACGGGATCGCCTTCGTCCAGTTCATCTGCTTCGTCAAGTTCCGCATGAGAGCAAGTTGAAGCGTTCGCCACAATACCTCTCAGCCTCGGGTGGTTGCCAAGCGCTCCGGCGAAATGGGTCGGATGAGCGCAATTGACCATAAAAAACATTGCCGCCGTGTCCGATTCCCCATCGATCTGGTCAATTGCATCCACAAGTTTGGTTCCGTCCGCCAAGCATCCATCTGTCTCAACAACCAGAGACATGATGATCGGCAGACCAGCATCTCGGGCGGCGAGGATGCATCCTGTTGCCTCACTTGGACGGTTGAATGTATAAGCGGTAACCAGGTCGACAGTTGTGCCTTTCAGGCTGTGCATTTGAGCGGCATGGTATTGCCGTGCATCTTCGACGGATATCGGCGGGATGTCGGCGTAAGGATCAAAGCGTGGGCCTATACAGGCCGACAACAATACATCTTCGCGAGCGGCGGCCCGGCGCACGTCTTCCATTAGACTGACCGCATCTTTGTTCACCGCTACAAGCCGTTCTGCATCGTACCCCAAAGGTGCCGCCCGGTCGGCATTCGCCATCCATGTGGGCGCATCAAGAATACATCCGACATTCATTTCGCTGGCGAGATCGACAAGAGCCTGCATCTGACCGGCAAGTATCGCTCTAGTGTCAGGCTGTTCGAGCAAAGGAAACGAGGCAAATCCGGGTAGCTCAAGTCCATGATTGAATACCAGGTCGGTGCCAGTACCGGCATAAACCAGAAAGGTCTTGTCACCTTCGTTTAGGAGCTGTCGTGCCATTCTAATCTACACCCTTTTCCCTTTCTATTCACAAGAAACCTACATTTTCTCGGGTCTCCTGTGAACCTTTGGGCAGTGGAGTATTTTCTGTACGCATGCCCTAATCTGTCCGAGCAGCTCGCAAACATAGCGAATGTCTGGAAAGCGGGCTGCAGTTGCTGCAATCTAGGGGCATGTCGAGTGGCCGGTATGGGCCGTTCTTGTCGCCAACTGACGCCAAGATTGAGCAAATGCCGCGCCGCATCAGAGGTCCACAAAGAGCCCGAAACCACCGATGCTGCAAGATGCATAACTGGCAACCAAGCACGGAAAGCCGACATCGTCGATGACAAGCTCAAATCGCGCCGGCGACCAGCGGTGCTCTCAGCCTCACTATCATTGGACCTAAACCGACCGAGTAATTCCCCCATCAATCCGGGTATTCTGACCGGAAATGTAGGCTCCGCCATCCGAAGCCAGAAAGGCCACGACACTTGCGATTTCGGCAAGCGAGTTGCCGTAGCGGCCCATCGGGATCATTTAGCGGAATTCTTCCTTTTTCTGGCAGCCTGTCTAAGAATCCTGGCAGCACGTTGTTCATGCGGATGTTTTCGGCTGCGTATTTGTCGACAATGAGTTTTGTGAAGGCGGCAAGCCCGGCGCGCATCACGCCTGAGGTTGGAAACACCGGGTTCGGCTCAAACGCGGCAATGGTCGAAATATTGATGATCGCCCCGCCACCCTGTTTTTGCGTGATCAAAATGACGAGACGCGAGGGGCGCACGGCGTTCAGGAAGTAGGCCTCCATGCCCTCGTGCCAGTCCTCATCGTGAGCTCGAGGACCGGTGCGCGCGGTCCGTGACCGGCGGAGATTATCAAAACACCAATACGGCCCCAGTGGTACATGGCCGCATCGACCAGCTTTTGCAGGTCTGCTGCGGACTTGTTGGTGCCCGTGACGCCAGCACCGCCAAGTTCTTTGGCAAGCGCTTCGCATTTGCCGGAAGCCAACAGAATTCCGACCTTAAAGCCATCTGCGGCCAAGGCCCGCGCTATCTGCGCCCATGCCGGATCCGCCCGCTGTGATCAATGCAACGGTATCTACGGCCCTAGTCCTTTCCGGTGTCGTTTTCGTCGAGGTTGAGATGCGCCATCCCGCTGTTGCCAAGCGGCACAGCCGCGAATGGGCCGCCATGGTGCGTGTTGGCGGGATCGTGCGGGTCGAGCGGGCCATCTGCGGCATAGATTTCTTCGGCGAATTGTTCGGCATTGTCCTTGGGTCGGTAGCCCAAATGTTGCGCCTTGGCGTTGTCGACCGGCGCGCGGTCGTTGTTCGAGACGCCATAGACCACGCTGAAGCCGGTAATGGGCGTGGTGATCGCGCGTTCCACCAGGTGGATCAGGTCGTCATAGCTGAGCCAGGTTCCCACGGCGCGCGAATTGGTCGGCTGCGCGCAAGACAGGATGCGCATGCAGACCGCTTCCAACCCGCGTTTGTCCCAGTAGAGCGAGGCGAGGTCTTCGGCAAAACACTTGGCAAGCCCGTAGAAGGTGTCGGGCTTGTGTGGGGCGTCAATGCCAATGAAATCCGTCTTCTTGTGCATGCCAACCGCGTGGATGGACGACGCATAGACAACCCGGCGCAGCTTGTTGCGATAGGCGGCCTCCCACACGGTATATGCGCCGTAGAAGTTCGGCCCCCAAAGCACATCCATGGGGGCTTCGTCGCCAATTGCACCGAAATGCACCACCATGTCCGCGCCCTCCAGAAGGGCGACCATGGCGTCCAGATCGGTGATGTCGGCTTTCACATAGGTCTCGTTGGGCGCGAGGTTCGAGACACTGTCGGCAATGTCCGACGAGACGAATTCATCGCAAAGTTTGGACAGCGGCTCGCGCAGGTACGAGCCAAGGCGGCCAGCCGCGCCGGTGAGTACAATCTTTTTCATGGGTTAAGTCCTTTCAGGTCGCCAACAGCGCGGGCGATGCGATCCATCGCGGTGCTCAACACCTCTTCCGAGGCGGCTGTTGAAATGCGGAAAAACGGTGAAAGATCATAAGCGCTGCCCGGAACGGCGGCAACGCCAGCGGCCTTCAGTAGATAGGCTGTGACATCCGTATCGGTTGCGAGCGTCTCGCCCTGAGGGGTCTTTGCCCCGATCAGACCCGCGCAGCCGATCAGGCCGTAAAATGCGCCGCCCGGCGCGTCGAGTGTCAGCCCCGGGATTTTTGCCACACGCGCGACCACAAGATCACGGCGTGCTTCGAAAGCCCGACAGAAATTGCGGACGTCATCTTGCGGCCCGTTCAAAGCCGCCGCCGCCGCCGCTTGGGCGATGGAACACGCGCCTGACGAGATCTGGCTTTGCACCTTGGTCATCGCCGCGATCAGATCCTTGTGCCCTGCGCCATAGCCAATGCGCCATCCAGTCATGGCATAGGCTTTGGACACGCCATTGACCGTCAAAGTGCGGTCTTTCAAGCCCGGGCAAAGCGCCGCAAACGATCGGAACACGCGCCCGTCAAACAGAATATGTTCATATATCTCGTCCGACAGAACCAGCACGCGGTCATGATCGGCCAGCACGTCGCCAAGTGCCGCAATCTGGGCATCTGAATAGACCGCGCCAGACGGGTTCGACGGCTGGTTCAAGAGCAGCCACCGGGTCCTGGGCGTGATGGCGTCGCGCAATTGGTCGGGCGTCAGCAGAAAGCCAGCTTCAGCCGGGCATTCCAAAGGCACCGGCACACCGCCGAGGATGAGCACGATGTCCTTGTACTGACCGAAATAGGGAGCGCAGAGCAACACCTCGTCACCCGGCTCCAGCGTGGCCATGAAGGCGTTGAACAGTACCTGCTTGGCTCCGTTCGATACGATTACTTCGTCAAGCGCATAGTCCAGGTCGTTCTCGCGTTTGAACTTGTCCACGACGGCCCGCCGCATCGCAAGCGTGCCATTCGTGGGGGGATACTTCGTCTCGCCCCTGAGAGCGGCTTGATGTGCCGCCTCTTTGATATGGTCGGGCGTGTCGAAATCCGGCTCTCCAAGACCAAGATCAATGACATCTTCACCACGCGCCTTGGCCTCTTTCGCAGCCTGGCTGACCCAGGCCGAGGCGGACGGCTTGACCGGTTTCAGACGCGATGCCGCGAAACTCATTGCAACCCGCCTTTTGTTTGCGCCAGTGCCGCATCTGCGGCCCGCGCCAATAACCCCGTGTCTGTCGCAATGGCAACAAAGGTGAAGCCTTCGTTCAAAAGCTCAGCCGCAAAAGCGGGGTCCGTGACCAAGGTGCCGACCGGCATGCCTTTGGCAATCAGTCTTTGCGCAGCCGGTTTGATCAAGGCCCAAACATCCGGGTCCATCGGTTTGCCCAGTTTGCCAATATCGGCCGCAATATCCGCAGGGCCAAAGAAGATGCCGCTGACACCATCGACCGCGCCGATGGCTTCGGCCTGCTCGACGGCTGCGCGGGTTTCCAGTTGCAAGAGAACAGCGGTTTCTTCCTCAACCCGCACCACATAGTCGGAAACGCGCCCAAAGGCCGTTGCTCGGGTCGCACCAGACACGCCCCGAATGCCGCGAGGCGGGTAGCGTGTTGCGGCCACCGCACGTTCGGCCTCTTCCACCGATTGGATCATCGGAAACAACAGGCCCGGCGCACCCAGATCCAACAGCCGCTTGACGGCGACTGCGTCGTTCCATTCCACACGCACAAGGGCCGTGGTCGGGGACGCCGCAAAGGCCTGAAGCTGACCCAGCACGCTGAAATAGTCGTTGGCGCTGTGTTCCATGTCGATCAGCGCCCAGTCGTATCCGGCGGTCGAGACCACCTCTGCGGCGAAGTTGCTGCACAGGCTGATCCAAAGGCCAACCTGTTTCTCTCCGGCTGCAATGGCGCGGGTGAATGGATTGGCGGGAAGCTTCATCAGATAATGGCTTTCTCGATGATCGGCCTGTTTGCCGGGATCCGCTCGTAGTTGAACGGCGACAGATCAAGTGTGCGGTATTCGCCATAGGTCAGCCATTCGGCCGTCCCGCGCCCCATCGCAGGCGACTGCTGAAGCCCGTGGCCGGAGAAGCCATTGAGGAAGATGAAGTTCGAAAGCTCGGTGTGCGGCCCCATGATCGCGTTGTGATCAAAGGTGTTCATGGCATAGTGTCCGGCCCATTCGGCTTGCACCTTGATGGCTTCGAATTGAGGAATACGGGTCGCAAGGATGGGCCAGACGTGGTTTTCCCAGAGGGAATGGTCCATCGCATAGTCGTCATAGTCCACAGTCGGGTCATGGTCGGAATGGCCGCCGCACTGATATGTTCCGCCGCCGTTTTCGCGCACATGCACGCCCGAGGGGTCGATGGTCAGCGGCAGGTCCTGATCAAGTGGCTGTTCGGCCTTGAATATCCAGGAATAGCGTTTGCGCGGCTCGACCGGCACGTCGATGCCCGCCATCCGGGCGGTGCGCGCAGCGCGGGGACCCGAGGCATTGACGACCTGACCGCAGGCGACCACCTCGCCCGAGGCAAGAGTGACGCTTTCGACCTGTGTTCCGGCGGCGTTGCGGGTGATCGCCACAACTTCGTTCTGGATCCATTCGACGCCACGCTCGCGGCTTTGGCGTCGCCACCAATCATTTACGGCGCCCCCGTCCCAATAGCCTTCGTCCACCAGGTTGATAGACCCCAGCACGATGTCATCAACATTGTAAAAGGGATAAGCGGCCTTGATCTCTTCGGGCGTCATAAGCTGGGTGGCAGCACCGGCAGCCAGTTGCACTTGCTGATTTTCGCGCAGCACATCGGCAAAGCCGTCGTTGTCCGCAAAGTACATGTAACCGAAAGAGCGGATGCCAAGCTCCGGCACGCGTTCATCGCCGCCCATATAGCTGCGGATGTTTTTGACGAAGTCGGCGGCAAACTGGCTGATACGGACGTTCAACTCGGCTGAGAATTGTTGTCGCATGCAGGAGTTCGTGTGCGTGGTCGAGCAGTTCTCATAGGTCATGTCCCGTTCGACAACGAGGACCGAGCCATCGAAATCCTTGTTGTCCGACAGGAACCAAGCGGTCGAGGCCCCCATGATGGCGCCTCCGATGATGATCACGTCATAGCTTTGCTTTGATGGGCTTTGGTTGCTCATATCTGTTCCCCCCTGGCGACGGCAGATTGCACCGCCGCGATGTCCTCAGCGGACAAGCCATAGTCCGTCCGAGCCGTTTCTTCAGAAATATATCCCCGCGCCAGATCGCGTTTGACAAGCTCTTTCGGGCGTTCGGCCGGATCACCGTAGCCAGCGCCTCCCGGAAAGGCCATCACCACCTTACGCCCGTGTGGGACGAACTGCTTGCCCTTGACCCGCATGGCCGAGCCATCGTCCAGAGCGATGGTCGTTGGTGCACCGTTCTGGCCTCCTCGGCGGCCCCGAGCGGGGTGCTGGCTGCGGTCGAACATGGCTTGGATGTCAAACTCGTGGCCTTCCTGCGCGCCGACTTCCATGTATTGCCCCAAACCGCCGCGCGTTCTGCCCGCGCCGCCGCTGTCGGGGCGCAATTCCTTGCGCCAGATGATGACGGGACCTGCGTGTTCCGTGGCCTCGATGGGCATCGTCATCACGCCCGAAGGGAAGGCTGTCGCGTTCATGCCGTCGTGTTCGGGCCGTGCACCAGAGCCGCCCGAGTTGAAGGTCAGCACTTCAGACCGGCGCGCATCAGGCGGGGCAGGCGCGTCGGTGCGCGGGCGCAAGGAGACCTGGAAATTGCACAGACATCCGGCGCCTTCGGCGGGCACCAGGCCCGGCACGATCTTGTCAAAGGCGTCATAGACCGCGTCTGGCACGAAATGCCCCACGATATGGCGCAGGGCGACTGGCGCGGGGTGCAGCGCGTTGACGATGGAGTTTTCCGGCGCCGTGACCTCGAACGGCGCAAGTGAGGCGGCGTTGTTGGGGATTTCCGGCGCAATCGCCACCTTCAGCGCATAGCAGGCATAGGCCTTGGTATAGACCAGCGGGCAGTTGATGCCCTTCTTGTCCAGGCCGGAGGTGCCGGTGAAGTCGGTCACGATCCGGTCGCCTTCGACGCTGACCTTGACCTTGAGTGTGATCGGCACGTCGAAGCCGTCCATCGTCATCTCACCTGTCGCGGATGTCTGCGGCAGGGCGGCAATGGCTTCAATCGTGGCCCGGCGCGAGTTGTCGAGGATGAATTCGGCGATACCGTCCAGATGGTCGAGACCAAACTCCTCCATCATGTCGACCAGGCGGCGGTGGCCGATCTCGTTGCAAGTGGCGAGCGCGTAGATGTCACCGATCAACTGGTCCGGTTCACGAACGTTGCCCCGGATGATCCGCACCAACGTCTCATCCACCTCGCCCTTTTCAGCAAACTTCATGATCGGGATGTAGAGACCTTCCTCGTAAACGCTCTGTGCGTCCGCGCCAAAGCCGCGCCCGCCGATATCGACGATATGCGCCGTGCAGGCAAAGAACCCGACCAGGGTGCCGTTATGGAAAGAGGGCGTAACCATCGTGATGTCGTGCAGGTGCCCTGTGCCCTCCCACGGGTCATTGGTGATGTAGACATCACCCTCGAACATGTTTTGTCGCCCGATCCGACGGATGAAATGCGCGACGGCATCGGCCATAGCGTTCACGTGACCCGGCGTGCCGGTCACCGCCTGTGCCAGCATGTTGCCATGCGTGTCATACACGCCTGCCGACAGGTCCCCGGCCTCGCGGACCGAAGTCGAAAAGGCCGTTCGCACCAGTGCCTGAGCCTGTTCTTCCACGACCGAAATCAGGCGGTTCCACATGACCTGATAGGCGACTTTCGAGTGTTCTTGGGTCATTGGTGGGCTCCCTTGGCACCTTCTGATGCGCTCGGTTTGCGAGCGACGACGTCGATGCAGCCGTCAGGCTGCCGGATCGCATCCCGACTGGCGGGCACGATGATGGTCGTCTCAGCTTCGGTTACGGCGGCTGGTCCATGTGCGCGCTGGCCTGCCTCCATGCGGCTCCTGTCGATGACATGAGCCTCAAGGTATTTGCCCGACGCCGGATCAAAGAGCTGCCGCGTGCCGTTCAGAGCAACAGGCGTGCTGCCGTCTGTCGTTTCAATGCGCGCGACGTCTTCGGGTGGCGTCGTGGCGTTCACCGACCAGACGGTGATCTCGATATCCATGCCTGCGACGGGGCGGCCAAAGAGCTTTGTGTAATCCTCCTCGAACCGCGCTTGAAAGGTCGCGGCGTCGGGGTTCATCGCCTGTTCTTCGGTCAAGGCGATCGGGACTTCCCAACCCTGACCGGTGTAGCGCATGTAGACCTTGAACTCGGACAGGATCGGGCTGACTTCATCGCAGGTGCGCACAAAGCCTGTCGCCTCGGCCTTGAGATCGGTCAGCAAGCCCTTGATCTTGTCCGCATCGAAATCGCTCAGCTTCATATAGACCGACCGATTGGCCTCAAAGCTGAACGGCGCGCGCAGGAAGCCGATGGCCGAGCCGACGCCGGCACCGGGCGGCACAAGCAACCGCTCAACCCCAAGCTTTTCGCAAAGTCGCCCGGCATGCAGCGGGGCCGCGCCGCCAAAGGCGATCATGGTGTATTCGCTCAGGTCTTCGCCATTTTCGACGGCGTGAACGCGGGCGGCATTGGCCATGTTTTCGTCCACCACCTCGGCCACGCCAAAGGCCGCCTCGACCGCGTCCATATCCAGCCTGGCGCCCACATGTGCGCGCAACGCCTGTTCCGATTTATCGCGATGAAGGGCGATCGAACCACCGGCGAAATTGTTCGGGTCCAGTTTGCCCAGGACCAGATCGGCATCCGTCACGGCGGGTCGTTCGCCCCCGCGCCCATAACAGGCGGGCCCGGGCTCGGACCCGGCGCTTTCGGGGCCGACGCGGATCTGCCGCATCCCGTCCACATGGGCAAGGCTTCCGCCGCCCGCACCAATTTCGACCATATCAATCACCGGGATCGAGATCGGCATGCCAGAGCCCTTTTTGAACCGGTAGGTCCGCGCGACCTCAAAAACGCGACTGGTCTTGGGCGTCTGGTTCTTGATCAGGCAGATCTTGGCTGTGGTCCCGCCCATGTCGAAGGAGAGAACCTTGTCCAGACCATAGCGGGCCGCGATATGGGCCGCGAATACCGCGCCACCCGCAGGGCCGCTTTCAACAAGCCGAACAGGGAAATCCGCGGCATTCTGGATCGAGATGATCCCGCCACCGGAATGCATCAGGAAGATGCGACAGGCGACACCTTCGCCGCGCAGGCGGTCCTCCAGCCGTCCAAGGTAGGAGGCCATCAGCGGTTTGATATAGGCGTTGGCCACGACCGTGTTGAACCGTTCGTATTCGCGCATCTGCGGCGATACCTCGGACGAGATCGACACCGAAACATTCGGCAGCTTTTCGAACAGAACATCACGGACCAACTGCTCATGTTTGGGGTTGAGGTAAGAGTGGATCAAACCAACCGCGACGCTTTCGAAGCCCGCTTCTGCAATGCGGTCCACAACGGCTTCGACATCCGCACGTTCAAGCTCTACCAGGATTTCTCCCTTGGCATTCACGCGTCCGGGGACGGTGAATCGCATGTGGCGCGACAACAGCGGATCAGGAAGATTGAGGTTCAGATCATACTGCTCAAACCGGCTTTCGGTCCGCATCTCGATCACATCGCGGAAGCCTTCCGTCGTTATCAACGCCGTTTTGGCCCCGCGACGCTCGATCAGCGCGTTGGTGGCCAGTGTGGTCCCATGGATGATCTGTTCGATTTCGCTGGGGTCAATGCCCGCCTTGGTGCAGACCTGGTGCATTCCGTCGATGATCGCGTTTTCGGGGGCCGCGTAGGTCGTCAGGACTTTGACCGAATACTGTTCGCCCGCCTTTTCCAGAACGACATCTGTGAATGTGCCGCCAATATCGACGCCCATTCGAATGGATTCGGCCTTCATCTGTCTCTCCACATGCACACAAGGTCAGCATGTCCACATGGGACCATGGCAGATCAGAAATCAAATCAATTGATTTTCTTCACCCTATAGATTATTTTAATCTTCAGCTGCGCTCGGCCGAAGAGCCGCCGCAATGTCACTCGCCCTTTCGACAAACCGTGGCGCCCGGTCCGCGTTGAAGCGCGCGAAAAAGATCAAAGGCGGCGCAGTCCAATCCGAAATGAGCGAATTCAACCGGCCTGCGTCCAACTCCCCTTGCACAAGCGACCTGGGAAGAAGCGCCACACCCATCCCCTCGCTGACCATCGGCAGACATGCGGACAGCGCGCTGGAATGGACGATCTTGCCAGCATCGTAGCCACGCACCTTCGCCAATTCATGCAAGGCATTCCCCGCTGCCGTGTGACGCGCATGGGTCAATACAGCGCGGTCAAAGAAACGCCCGACCGAGGCTCCGCCCGCAAGGCCATCGGCAACTTCTTCATTCGCCACCCAGACATATGTTTCGCTGGAAAGCATTCTTTCGCCTGACGTCCGCGACGTAAACGGGGCATTCTGCAGGGCAAGGTCAAGCTGCCCTTCTCGAAGGCGTTCTTCGATTTGGCGAGACAAGTCGACCTGAAGTTCAACCCGAAGGTTAGGGTATTCCCGCCGCAGCTGGCGGAGGAAGGGTTGGAGCCAAGTACAGGCGACCAGTTCTGTCACACCAAGCCGCAAACGTTCTTCGATAAGCTCCTGTCGACCGGCCGCTTCCAGCAACGCCTCTCCCGCCCGAAGCACGTCCCGCGTCCGCTCAAGAAGCTCTTTGCCTTTGGTGGTCAGACGTACGGAACCGGCGTCGCGATAAAGAAGCGTGACATCCAAGGCAGCTTCCAATGCAGAGATCCGCGACGAGATGTTGGGTTGAGTTGTGCCAAGGGCAGCGGCTGCCGCTCTAAAGGTTCCCATGTCCACAACAAATGAAAAGGCTTCGAGCTGCTTAAGTGTGATCCGGCTTTTTATCATCTTCAATCTCATGATCAGTTTTCATGATCATGCACGGCACCGACTTTTCAGCAACTTCAATCGGGCAGACACCACTTTTCGAACACACGACTTCGTCCGCACGGCGTGCTGAGCAGACGTTGGTTTTGCTGAAGGCAAGGGCTGCTCCGTCCCGCGTAGCGGGCATTCAAGAGCTCCTTGGGTGCGACATCGCCGAGAATGGAGGGTTTCCGCACGGCGGATGTCGCTACCCACTGTCACGGGCGTCTCAGCTCTCCATCGCCTCCAACTCGTCAATGAAGCCTGAGATCATCGACAGGCCCTTGTCCCAGAATTTCGGGTCGCTGGCATCCAGCCCGAACGGGGCCAGCAGTTCCTTGTGGTGCTTTGATCCACCTGCGCGCAACATTTCGAAATACTTGTCCTCGAACCCCTCGGCGCCGCTTTCATAGACCGAGTACAGCGCGTTCACCAACCCATCGCCGAAGGCATAGGCATAGACGTAGAAGGGCGAGTGAACAAAGTGCGGGATATAGGCCCAGAAGGTCTCGTACCCGTCCATGAATTCGAATGCGGGGCCAAGGCTTTCGGCCTGAACGCTCATCCACAGGGCGTTGATGTCGTCCGGGGTCAGTTCCCCCTCGCGACGGGCGGCATGCAGCTTGCATTCAAAGTCGTAGAAGGCGATCTGGCGGACCACCGTGTTGATCATGTCCTCGACCTTGCCCGCCAGCAGCACCTTGCGCTGTTCGGGGGTTTCGGCCTTGTCCAGCATCTTGCGGAACGTCAGCATCTCGCCGAAGACGCTGGCGGTTTCGGCCAGCGTCAATGGCGTTGACGACAGCATCTCACCCTGATCGGCGGCCAGAACCTGGTGAACACCGTGGCCCAGCTCATGCGCCAGAGTCATGACGTCGCGCGGTTTGCCCAGGTAGTTGAGCATCACATAGGGGTGCACATCGGTCACGGTGGGGTGCGCAAAGGCGCCCGGGGCTTTGCCGGGTTTCACCGCAGCGTCGATCCAGCCTTTCGAGAAGAACGGGGCCGCGATGTCACCCATGCGCGGGTCAAAAGCGTTATAGGCATCCATTACCGTCTTTTCGGCTTCGTCCCAATTGACAATGCGCGTATCTTCCATCGGCAGCGGTGCATTGCGGTCCCAGACCTGCATGACGTCCAGACCCAGCCATTTGCGCTTCAGCTCATAATAACGATGGCTCAGTTTGGGATAGGCGGCCACGACCGCCTCGCGCAGGGCCTCGACCACTTCGGGCTCGACATCGTTCGACAAGTGACGCCCTGTTTGCGCGGTCGGCATCTTGCGCCAGCGATCGACGATTTCTTTCTCTTTGGCCTGCGTGTTGTGGACTCGGGCAAATGTTTTGATGTTCTCCTGAAACACGCGGGCCAGTTCGCGCGCCGCTGCCTCGCGTTTGGAGCGGTCCTGTTCTGTCAGCAGGTTCAGGGTGCCTTCGATGTTCAGTTCATTACCGTCCACATTGAACGTCAGACCGGCGATGGTTTCGTCGAACAGACGCTCCCACGCGTCGCCGACAACGCCCAGATCGTGCAGGAATTTCTCAAGCTCATCAGACAGCTGATAGGGCTTCATCGCGCGGATGCGGCGGAACACGGGTTCGTATCGGGCGAGATCCGGGTTGGCAGCAAAATGCGCCCCAAGCACATCATCTTCAATCCGGTTGATCTCGAGCGTGAAAAACACCAGAGGCGTTGTGAAAACGGTGATCTTTTCCTGCATGTCCGACAGGAACTTGGCCCGCTCTGCGTCAGTGGTCAGCTGATAATAGCGCAAACCGGCAAAGGACATGATCCGGCCTGCGATGGAGTTGATCTTTTCATTGCGCTGAACGCAGGTCAAAAGGGCCGCGGCGTCCAGTTCTGCAAGCTTGCCTTCATAGTCAGCAGCGAAAGCCGCACATTCGCCCTCCAGCCAGTCCAGGTCGCGCGCCAGTTCGGGCGCCTCTTCGGATGCGTAGAGATCCGTCAGATCCCATTCGGGCAGATTGCCCAGATTGTCGGCACCGCCCATTGCGTTTGCGTCACGGACGGGAAAGGGAAGGTCGCGCATGGATCACCTTTTGTAGACTGCTTTTGCAAACATCTAGGGCTGGCGCGCCCGGATCACAAGCGGCCAGTCCCGAAGGTGAAAAGGTTTACGATGAAACCAGCCTGGACGCCCCATTTGATTGGTTGGCCAGGAAATGCTTGGCAAGCTGGTCCAGAACCGGCCCCCGAACGTCGGGTGCTTCCATCAGCACCTCGTGTTCCCCGTCCGGGATTTCGATCAATGTGCCGTTCGGCCAATTGGCCATACGTGCCCGTATGGCCTTGCGATCGACGATTTGTTCGTGGCTGCCCAGAAAAGTCAGACAGGGTGTCTTCGGCGCGGGCTGTTCCATCAACCATTCACATTCGTCCAGCGACTCGCGCAGCCAGCGGTTTGAGGGGGCACCAAGTGCCAGTTCGGGATGCGCATTCAGCTGTTCTTGCATCATCCGGTACATGTCGGGGTCGCGGGTCAGCATATTCCCGTCGAAAGGTTGCGACAGGACATAGCTTTCAAGCGTTGTGGTCGGGGGGGTGCGTTCGCCAAGGCCAAGCGCCGTGCCCCAATAGGCCGTAACGCGGCTCAGGGGTTTCATCACCGGAGTGAAGAAAATTCCCCACATCGGGCCCGTGAACGCGCAAGCGGCAAAGCACCCTTTTTCGATGACGGCACGCAACCCGATGGCGCCGCCCATCGAATGCCCCACGACGTACCACGGTTTTGGCAAATCCAAAGCGTCTGCAAGGTCCAGGGTTGCCTGAACATCGTGCTGGTAATCGGTGAAATGATCGACATGGCCGATGCGTGGGTTTTCCAGCAGCCGATCCGCAAGACCCTGACCACGCCAGTCGACGGCCAGCACCGCGAAGCCACGATTCACGAATTCTTGGGCGGTATTGCCATACTTTTCGATGTATTCGGTGCGTCCGGGAAACACCATGACGGTGCCATGGGCGCGACCAACCGGACGCCAGTGACCCACGCGAATGCGTTTTTGGTCAGACGTCATCAACCAATGGGCCTGTCCACCGGCAGGTCCGCCGGCCACGTCTTCAAAAAAGGGGGCCGGCGACAACTCCATCAGGCCAGCACCGAGGCAAGCTTCATGGCAACACCCATGTCGCCATCAATGCTCAGCTTTCCGGACATGAACGCGCCGGTCGGATTCAGTTCACCGCTGAGGATCTGTTCGAACGTTTCTACGTCAGCGCTCATGGTGACACTGGCCTCTTCATCGCTGACCCGCGCACCGTTTTCGTCCAGAACGATCGAACCCAGATCGGTGATGGCAAACTTGGCCGTGTCATCAAACGCGCCGCCATCCAGTTTTTCGTTCAGCGCGGCAGCTGCCTTTTCAAGAGTCTCGCTCATGCTTTTCCTCATATTGTTAGTGCGCCGTGAATGGACATCCCCGGTCGCAACGCTACACTGACTATTGTTATGAGCATTGCAATTCACAATCTCAAAGGTACCGTTGCGGCACTTTTTGTCCTAGTCACGTTTTCCACCAGTTGTTTCGCGCAACAGGCGGATTCACGGGACGAGGATGAACTGCTGCAAAAGCTGGCACAGTCGACTCCCGAACAGGCAATTGCACTGGATCGGCAGTTGCAGGCGTTGTGGTCGCAATCCGGCTCGCCGTCGGCTGATCTGTTGCTGGAGCGGGGACGCGAGGCCTTGGACGAGGGCGATGTCGACGCTGCTCTGGATCACCTGACGGCGCTGACGGATCACGCGCCTGATTTTGCCGAAGGCTGGCATCTGCGCGCATCTGCCTTTTTCGGGGTCGAGCGGTTTGGTATGGCGGCCGCCGATCTGGAACATGTGCTGACGTTGAATCCAAATCACTATGAGGCGATTTACGGTCTGGGGCTGATCTTCGAAGTTGTCGGGGAACCTCGGAAAGCCTACGAAGCATATTCTCGGGCCTTGGCTATACATCCCCATCACGAAGAAGTAACCAATGCCGTGAATCGGCTGAAGCCTCAGGTTGAAGGCAAGGCGCTGTAGGGCTCGGGGCAGGGGGCGAATGTGAGCGGGTCATCCCGAATCGTGGCCGTACTTGGCCCGACCAACACCGGCAAAACCCATTACGCTATCGAGCGCATGCTGGGCTATCGGACAGGCGTGATCGGTCTGCCGCTGCGCCTGCTGGCGCGCGAGGTCTATGACAAGATCGTTGCGATCCGTGGTCCGTCGGTGGTGGCGCTGGTTACCGGCGAGGAACGGATCGTACCACCCCGCGCCCAGTATTGGGTGTGCACGGTTGAGGCGATGCCGGAAGGCATGGGCGCTGATTTTGTTGCCATCGATGAGATCCAGCTCTGCGCCGATCCGGAACGGGGTCACGTCTTCACCGACCGTCTGCTCAGGTCACGCGGCACGAACGAGACATTGTTCCTGGGCTCGGACACAATGCGTGGCCCCATTGCGGCGCTGGTCCCCCAGGCACAGTTCGTGCGGCGAGAGCGGATGTCGCAACTGGTCTACTCTGGCTCCAAGAAGATCAGCCGGATGCCCCCGCGCAGCGCCATCGTCGGGTTCTCGGTCGAAAACGTCTATGCCATCGCCGAATTGTTGCGCCGCCAGAAAGGTGGTGCTGCGGTGGTTATGGGCGCGCTCAGCCCGCGGACCCGGAATGCACAGGTAGACCTGTACCAAAACGGCGAGGTTGACTACCTGGTTGCTACGGACGCTATCGGGATGGGGTTGAACCTGGATGTGAACCACGTTGCGTTTTCATCCCTGTCCAAGTTCGACGGGCGCCGGATGCGTCCACTTGCGCCGAACGAGCTGGCGCAGATCGCTGGCCGGGCAGGTCGCGGGATGTCGGATGGCACCTTCGGCGTAACCGGAGAGGCCCCGCCGCTGGACGAGGGCGTGGCGCAGGCGATCATGGACAGCCGGTTTACGCCGATGAAAAAGCTGAACTGGCGGAATGCCGCCCTTCGGTTCGGCTCGATTGAAGCGCTGATCGACTCGCTTGAGGTCAGCCCGGATGATGAACACCTGATCAAGGCCCGCCCTGCCGACGACCTGAACGCGTTGAAATCGCTGTCGCAAGTGACCGAGGTTGTCGCCCGTGCAGGCGACGGCCCGTCCATCCGGTTGCTGTGGGATGTGTGCAGAATCCCTGATTTTCGCGGTATCAGCCATGCGGAACACGCCAGTTTGCTGGAGGTGATCTATGGCCATCTGCATGAACGGGGAACTATTCCCGACGAGTTCATGGCACGGCAGATCAGACGGATCGATCAGACCCACGGCGATATCGACGCGTTATCTAAAAGATTGGCATATATTCGCACGTGGACATATGTTGCGCAGCGAAAAGGGTGGGTTCGTGACGAATCACATTGGCGTGACGAAACCCGCATTGTAGAAGACAGACTGTCCGACGCTCTGCATGAGCGTCTCACGCAAAGATTTGTGGATCGGCGCACATCCGTTTTGTTGCGCCGGCTCAAGCAGAAGGAGGCCCTTTTGGCCGAAGTAAATGACAAGGGTGAAGTGACCGTCGAAGGCGAATTCGTCGGTCGTCTGGAAGGGTTCCGGTTCATCCCGGACAAAAGCGCGCAGGGAACCGAGGCGAAAGCTCTGAAATCGGCGTCTCTGCAAGCACTCGCGCCGCAATTCCATCTGCGCGCCGATCGCTTCTACAACGCGCCCGATACTGAAATTGATTTCACTGATCAGGGTGGTCTGATGTGGGGTGAATACGCCGTCGGCAAGCTGGTTGCCGGGGCAGAACCTCTCAAACCTATGGTCGAAGTTTTCGTTGATGAAGCCGCAGGGCCGGATGTCGAGCAGAAAGTGCAGCGCCGTTTGCAGCACTTCATCGACCGCAAGGTGGCCGCTCTGTTCGAGCCGCTGCTGAACCTGTCCCGCGATGAGGAACTCAGCGGCCTTGCCAAGGGTTTTGCTTTCCGCATGGTCGAAGCTCTGGGTATCCTGCCCCGCGCACAGGTCGCACAAGAGGTCAAGGATCTTGATCAGGACGCCCGTGGCGCCTTGCGCAAGCATGGTATCCGGTTCGGCCAGTTCACCATTTTCATGCCGCTGCTGCTGAAACCGGCCCCCACGCGTCTGCGTCTCGTGCTTTGGGCGCTGTCCAGCGGTTTGCAGGAATTCCCCGAAGCGCCACCTCCGGGCCTGGTGACCGTGCCGGTCGCAAAGGATGCACCGCAGGGCTATGACACCATGTGTGGCTACCGCGATGCGGGCGAGCGTTCGATCCGTATCGACATGCTGGAACGATTGGCGGACATGCTGCGCGCTGAAGACAGCCGCGGCGGGTTCGAAGCCAAACCCGATATGCTGTCGATCACCGGGATGACGCTGGATCAGTTCGCTGATCTGATGCAGGGGTTGGGATACAAGGCAGAACGCGGCGAGCGGCCGAAAGTCAAACCTGCACCGGTCGAACCGCCAGCGGCAGATGAGGCTGACAAACCGACCGCCGAAGAAGCCCCGGCAAGTGAAGTCGCGGCAGAAGAGGTCGCAGCACCCGCCGAGGCAGCAGCCGAGGCCACCGAAAGCACCGAGGCGGCAGCCGAGGCTGGCGCGGAAAGCCATCCCGCAGAACCAGTTTCTGACGAACCCGAGGTTGAAGTGTTCTATACCTTCACTTGGGCCCGTCAGCGACAGCCCAACCGGGCCCCGCGTCGCGAACAGGGACAGGGCAAGGGCAAACCGCGTGGCAAACCGCAGGATGGCCGTGGCAAACCTCACGGCAAGAAGGGCGGCAAACCTCAGGGCGCCAAGACCTTCTCGTCACGGCCTCCGAAAAAGGAAAAGGCGATTGATCCCGACAACCCGTTTGCTGCTGCGCTGATGGGTTTGAAGGACGGTAACTGATCCGAAATGGCCGAGGCCAGGCTGCGGGTTGACAAATGGTTGTGGCAGGCGCGGTTCTTCAAGACCCGCAGCCTGGCCGCCAAACAGGTCGGCGCCGGCCATGTCAGGTTGAACGGAAACCGGGTTCTGAAACCGGCGCAGGTCGTGGCCCCGGGCGACGTTCTGACCTTTCCTCAGGGCCGTATCGTCCGCGTCGTGCGCATCGAAAGAATCGGGGATCGCCGTGGTCCGGCCCCCGAAGCGCAAACGCTGTATTTCGATATGACAGAAAAACAGGACGTCCCGCCCAAAAATCCGGGGTTTGAGGGAAAAGGTCGCCCGACCAAGAAAGATCGCCGCTCACTTGATCTTTCTCGCACCAAAGATCGCTGATCATATCTTGAAGAGTAGGCCAGACTGAATTAGCTAAACGCTCAAACCGCAAACGGGAATCCGATCATGACCTATGTTGTCACCGAAAACTGTATCGCCTGCAAATACACCGACTGTGTCGAAGTATGTCCGGTGGACTGTTTCTATGAAGGTGAGAACACGTTGGTCATCCATCCCGATGAATGCATCGACTGCGGTGTTTGCGAACCGGAATGCCCGGCCGACGCGATCCGCCCCGATACTGAACCGGGCATGGATCAATGGGTCGAATTCAATCGCAAGTATTCGGAAATGTGGCCCGTGATCGTCACCAAGAAAGATCCGCTGCCCGATGCGGAAGAACGCGACGGTGAAGAAGGCAAGATGGAGAAGTATTTCTCGGAAGCACCGGGCGAAGGTGGTTGAACGATTCGCGCTCAAACCCCTGTTTGATGTGCAAAGAACACGGCACAACCTGTTGAAAACAGGTTGAATATGAAAATTTACCGCAGGGTAAACTTTCGGGTGTCGTATTTTTGTGATATACTCGGTTCTTGTATGATGACCGAGATTGGGATGCGCTCCACAAGTATGCTCGCTTTGGAGATTTGAATTTGTGACAATATCGCCGCCTGTCGGGGCTGAAACAGTCCCCGCATGTGGTGTTTTTGTTGTCCGTGTCCCGTCCGTAAGCAAGGAAAAAACTGAATGACAAAGTCGAAAAAGCTCGAGTTCCGCCCGAACGACTATGTTGTCTACCCCGCCCACGGCGTAGGCCAGATCATCTCGATCGAAGAACAGGAAGTCGCGGGATTCTCTCTGGAGCTGTTTGTCATCTCATTTGAGAAAGACAAGATGACTCTGCGCGTGCCGACCAACAAGGTTACCGAATCCGGTCTGCGGTCGCTCAGCTCGCCCGACGTGATCAGTCAGGCGATGAAAACACTGAAGGGAAAGGCAAAGGTCAAACGCGCCATGTGGTCGCGCCGTGCGCAGGAATATGAGCAGAAAATCAACTCGGGCGATCTGATCTCGATTGCGGAAGTGGTCCGCGATCTGCACCGCACGGACGATCAGCGCGAGCAGAGCTATTCCGAGCGTCAACTGTACGAAGCTGCCCTGGAACGTCTGACCCGCGAGGTCGCGGCCGTTTCTGGTGCGGGCGAGGTATCCGCCGCCAAACAGGTGGACGAAGTTCTGACCTCACGCGCTGCCTGATAGCGAACTCTGTGATTAAACGGGCCGCTCCAAGTTTGGGGCGGCCTTTTTTCGTGGCTTGGTGAATTCCGCGAGTGCCGCTAATTTCACTGTAGATGCAGCAAGCTACAGGGCGGACATGAAGCAGACAGTTAGATATCTGTATATCGGGCATGACCCGATTTCGGTCTGGTTTCGGTACGCGCTGATCCTGTTCGATGTTGCGACAATCGTTTTCTTTGTCGCGACGGCTCACGTCCCTCATGGTCCCGGGTTGGTTCTTGCAAGCCAGTTGATCGGTTTATTGATATTGTTGGACTTCTCTGCGCGGCTTTGGATTTCAAAAGACCGCTGGAAGTTGCTGCGCCAGATTTATACGCTGGCGGATATTGTCGTCATCGTCTCGCTGGTTCTGGATCCGTTCCTAACGGGCAACCTGGCTTTCCTGAGGATTCTGCGTGCCTTGCGCCTGATCCACTCATACCATCTGCTCAGGGACTTGCGACGCGACAGCAGCTTTTTTCGCACCCATGAAGACGCGGTGATTGCAGCAATCAATCTGATGGTATTTGTCTTTGCCACCTCTACGGCGGTTTTGGTGTTCTTCATTCCGGAAGACGTACAGACGCCTTACATAGATGCGCTGTATTTCACCATGGCGACCCTGACCACGACCGGCTTCGGTGACATCACGCTGGACACCCCTGGCGGGAAGCTGTTCTCGGTCTTCATAATGGTCGTGGGTGTCGCGTTGTTTGTCCGTTTGGCGCAGGCGATTTTCATGCCGCAGAAGGTACGTCACAAATGCCCAAGCTGCGGGTTGTATCGGCATGATCCGGATGCCGTGCATTGCAAGCATTGCGGTGGAACACTGCGGATCGAAACAGGCGGCGCGTCCTAAATCTGCGCGCTGATGGCAAGCAGAAACGCGATCTCTGCCAGTTGTTGCGATGCCCCAAGTATGTCCCCGGTCTGGCCGCCGATTTTCTTGCGCGCTGTCAGCGCCAAGATGGCTGCAACCAAGGCAGCAGATAAGATGGCGGTGATCGCCGCACCCCCGCACAGGAAAACGGCGATTGGAACGGCAAGGCCCAAGGACACGCTGACCGAAATCGCGCCGGGGGTTCCCACCGAATGGCTCAGCCCGGATTTTCTGGCGTTTGGCAGGGATGACATCAAAACCGGCATCAGGGCGCGTGAGAACACGCAGGCTGCCAGAATCGCCCAAATCGACCCGGTTGCCAAAATCGTGGCAACGGCCGAAACCCGAGCAAGCTGAGAAAAAACCAAAGCAAGAACACCATAAGTTCCGATCTGGCTGTCTTTCATGATTTCAAGTCGACGTTCAGGGGTGAATCCGCCCCAGAGCCCGTCGAACGTATCGGCAAGACCGTCCTCGTGCATCGCGCCCGTCATCATGATCAAAGTCGCAACCAACAAGGTCGCGGCAACAAAAGGGGGTAGATGAAAAACCATTGCCAACCATCCAACCAGACAGGCCATCCCCCCGACGACCAGCCCGGCGATGGGGAAGGCCCATGCCGCCTGTGCCTGCCGTTTGAACACAGGTTCGGGCAATCGGGGCAGGGGCAGGCGGGTCAGCAGCACCAGCGCCAGCGGAATATCCCACAGGGAAAAGGGATTGGTGTCGTTTTTTTGCACGCCCGTGCCTTTCGGGGTCTTGTTGGATTCATTGCTTCGGTTAAACACACTGGACCACTCTGATGCAATGAGGCTTTCATGTTGCCTGAACTGAATGATTTGAACGCGTTCCGCGCTGCGCTCGCAGCGGCTCCGGGGCCGGATGCCACCGCGGCGCAGGGCGCGGCAGAGCGAAACGGACAACTGACGAAACCCCCGGGTGCGCTGGGGCGACTTGAAGATTTGGCAATCTGGTACGCTGGATGGCGAGGAGATGCCCGGCCACAGATCACGGCGCCACAGGTCATCGTCTTCGCCGGAAACCACGGAGTCACCGCACAGGGGGTTTCGGCTTTTCCGTCGGAAGTGACCGTGCAAATGGTGATGAACTTCGAACATGGTGGTGCGGCGATCAACCAGCTGGCGCGGGCGGCCGGTGCGGCGATGGATGTACACGCGCTGGATCTGGACAACCCGACCGCAGATTTCACCAAGGCACCGGCCATGACGGAAGCCGAACTGCTGGATGCGCTGCGCACCGGCTGGCAGGCCGTGGACCCGCAGGCAGATCTTTTGGTCGTGGGCGAGATGGGCATTGGCAACACCACCCCGGCAGCCGCCATTGCCTGCGCGCTGTTCGGTGGTGACGCGGCCGATTGGACAGGTCGCGGGACGGGCGTCGATGATGCAGGGCTGACCAACAAGACCCGCGTTGTGGCCGAAGGTGTAGCGTTGCACAGGTCAGAGGATGGCCTTGAGATCCTGCGCTGCCTGGGAGGGCGTGAGATCGCAGCGATGGCCGGCGCGATTGCCGCCGCGCGGATATTGCGCATTCCTGTGATCCTTGATGGGTTCATCTGCTCGGCCGCCGCTGCCTGCCTGTTGAGGCTGTCGGATACCGCGCTGGATCACGCCGTGGCGGGCCACCAAAGCGCCGAGGCCGCGCACGGTGCCGTATTGGCGAAGCTGGGCAAGGAACCGCTGCTGAGCCTTGGTCTTCGGCTGGGCGAAGGCTCGGGCGGCGCACTTGCAATCAATATTCTCAAAAGCGCCGTGGCCTGCCATTCCGGTATGGCCACCTTTGCCGAGGCAGGAGTGTCTGACGGTTGACTCCTTGCCTGACCCGGGCACAGGCTTGGGTCAGGCGGATTTCTTGGCGTGCTTTTCAGCCAGTTCCAGCAGCGCGGTTTCCAGATCCTTTTCCAGCTGCTGGGCGCGCTCGATGTATTTCTGGTTTTCGGCTGTCGGCAGACCCGGGACCCATAGTTCGGCGAGATCGCGAACAGACATCCGGTCATGGTGATAAAAGGTCTGTTCCGCCTGTGCGGCCTCATACTCACTCAGCCCGATATTCTCCAGAACATAGCGGCCGGCGCGCAAGGAGCTGTCGAACAGTTCCCGCACGATGTCATTGGCGCCAGCCTGATAAAGCTCGTACACATGGGTCCGGTCGCGGGCGCGGGCGATGATGTGCAGGTCAGGGCGCTGCCGTCTGGCATAACTGACGAGCCGTGTGACTTGCTTGTGGTCATCCATGGCGGCGACAAGGACCGACGCTTTTTCCAACCCCGCAGCGCGCAGCAGCTCGGGGCGAGTGGGATCGCCCAGAAAGCCTTTGACGCCGAAACGGCGCATCAACTGAATGGTTTCGATGTTGTGGTCCAGCACGACCGTCTTGAATCCGCTGGCCCGCACCAGCCGGTTTACAATCTGCCCGAACCGACCAATCCCGGCGATGATGACGGGGCCTTTTTCGTCAATTTCGTCCGGCACAGGTTCTTTGGAAGTGTCGCCGATCTTTCGCGACAGAAGATCGTAGATGATGAACAGAAGCGGTGTGATCAGCATCGTCAAAGCGATGATCATCAGCAGTTTTTGGGACAGGTCGGGGGGGATGACATTCTGTTGCGTGGAAAATGCCAGCAGCACAAAGCCAAACTCACCCGCTTGCGCCAGCCCCAGGGTGAACAGCCAGTGATCGCGCCCACGCAACTTGAAGGCCTTGCCTACAAGATACAGGATGATCCCTTTTGCAAGGATCAAAAGAAGCGCCAGACCGATCAGGTCAAGGGGGTCATCAAAGAAATAGGCAACATCGATGCCGGCACCGACCGTGATGAAGAATAGCCCGAGCAGAAGCCCCTTGAATGGCTCAAGGTCACTTTCCATTTCATGTCTGAACTCGGAACTGGCCAGAACCACGCCCGCCAGAAAAGCGCCCAGGGCAGGGGAAAGCCCGACGAGGGTCATCAGGAAGGAAATCCCGACCACGATCATAAGCGCCAGGGCGGTATACATCTCGCGCAGGCGGGTCGCGTGGATGAAGCGAAACAGCGGGCGGGTCAGGTAGACACCGGCCAGAATGACAAACACAACTGCGCCGATCGTGACCAGCGTGACGGCCCAACCCGGCAAACCTTCGACCAGAGAAAGGCTGTGATGGTCCGCACCGTGAAGGTCTCCGGCCCCGCGGTCGATCGAACCATCCGACTCGATATGAGGCATGGCAGGTAAGGCCAGAAGTGGCAGCAAGGCCAAGATCGGAATGACAGCTATGTCCTGCGTCAACAGCACCGAAAACGTAGCTCGACCGCCATTTGTCTGCATCAGGCCCTTTTCAGACAGGGTCTGAAGAACGATTGCCGTCGATGAAAGCGACAAGGTCAGCCCGACGGCCAGAGCGACCGACCAGGGGTGGTTGGCGTACATTGCCACGGCGGCGATTGCAGCCGTTGACAACGCAACCTGCAACCCGCCCAATCCCAGCAATTTGTCACGCATATCCCACAGGGCGCGCGGTTCCAGTTCCAGACCGATCAGGAACAGCATCATCACCACACCGAATTCGGCAACGTGCTGAAGGTTTTCCGTTTCCGCGCCGACAAGCCCGAGAACAGGGCCAATGATGATCCCGGCGGCCAGGTATCCCAGCACCGATCCCAACCCCAGCCGTGCAGACAGGGGAACGGCGATCACCGCCGCCGCCAGATAGATCGAAGCCTGATATAGGAAAACGTCCATAAATGTCCTCTCGGGCCCGTTCAGGTGGGCAGGGGCGCGTCGCGTTTCAGTTGGTCCATTACGATCTGGCTCTGAACCCTTGCAACGGCAGGATGCGGCAGGATGATCGAATGTAGCAAGCTGTTGAGCGCGGAAAGATCGTCACAATAGATGTGCAGCAGGTAATCTGCCTCTCCGGTCATCGTCCATGCGCTGGTAATTTCGGGGCGGGTGTCGACCATGCGCGCGAAGCTTGCGGATTGTTCAGGGCCATGCGTCCCCAGATGGACTTGAACAAAACCTTGCACTTGCAGACCAAGTTTCAACGGGTCCAGCCGGGCGGCATACCCGGTGATGTACCCTTCGGCCTCAAGCCGCTGGCGGCGGCGTCCTGCCTGACTGGGCGACAGGTTCAGCATTTCGCCCAGCTGGTGCGCGGTCAGGTGTGCGTCCTTTTGCAGGGCGGAAAGCAATCGCTTGTCGGTCGCGTCCAGCATGTGCGGAAAAATCCTGCCTTTATTGACTTTTATGCGCGTTTTGCGCGCCTGTTGGCAGTTTACACGAAAACAATGCGCAGAAACAGCGTCATAAAAGTCATATTTTTGAATCAGCAAAGAAATTCCTGTTTTTGAAGGAGACGCGCCATGGGTCCTTTCCCACACAACGCCCCGAAATCTGTTATCAGCGAGGAAAACCCAGCCGGAACCGATGGGTTTGAATTCGTCGAGTTTGCCCATCCTGAGCCGCAGGAACTGCGGGACCTGTTCGCAAAGATGGGGTTCGACCTGGTGGCCCGCCACAAGGAAAAACCCGCCGTCGAGCTGTGGCAGCAAGGGGATGTCACCTATATCCTGAACGCGGATCCCGACAGCTTTGCCGCGAGGTTCGTGGACGAGCACGGCCCTTGCGCGCCATCCATGGGCTGGCGCGTTGTTGACGCGCAAAAGGCCTATGACCATGCGGTATCGAAAGGTGCGGAGCCTTACGACGGCGCTGACAAGAGCATGAATGTACCTGCGATCAAGGGCATCGGCGGATCGTTGATCTATTTCATCGATCAATATTACGACACATCGCCTTACAATCAGGAATTCGAATGGATCAAAGAATCCAAACCACGGGGTGTGGGTTTCTTCTATCTCGATCACCTGACGCACAACGTTTACAAGGGCAACATGGACAAGTGGTTCAAGTTCTACGGCGACCTGTTCAACTTTCGCGAAATCCGATTCTTTGACATTCAGGGCAAGTTCACCGGGCTTTTCAGCCGGGCGCTGACATCTCCTTGTGGCCGCATCCGTATTCCGATCAACGAAGATCGTGGTGAAACGGGTCAGATCGTGTCTTACCTGAAGAAATACAAAGGTGAAGGCATTCAGCATATCGCCGTCGGCAGTGACGACATTTACGCCTCGACCGATGCAATTGCGGAAAACGGCCTGAAATTCATGCCGGGCCCGAACAAGGCGTACTACGAGATGTCCAAAACCCGCGTGGCCGGCCACGAAGAGCCGCTGGACCGGATGATGAAACACGGCATCCTGATCGATGGTGAAGGCGTTGTCGACGGTGGTGAGACCCGGATTCTGCTACAGATTTTCTCGAAAACCGTCATCGGACCGATCTTCTTCGAGTTCATTCAGCGCAAAGGCGACGACGGTTTCGGCGAGGGAAATTTCCAGGCGCTATTCGAATCCATCGAACGTGAACAGATCGAAAGCGGCGAGATTTCCGCAGCCTGATTGCAACGCACTGACACGCCGGGGGCAGTTCATCTGCCTTCGGCGCTTTTATGTGACAGTTGTTGCGTCAGAAGATCGGATGCCGGTTTCAGCTGCGCGGCATCGCCAGGGTCACGTTGCGGCCCTTTTTCTGATATCGAAGCTCACTGTCGCTGATCGCGATGACTTTGCCGCCATCAAGGCGGTCTCCGACTTTCAGTTTTTTGTAACGCCCGCTGGGAAGTCGCACCAATGCGCGTCTGTTGGCTGGCGTGCCGTAGACCCCGATCAGGTTCAGCCTGCGCAGGTTGATTGCGTTGTCGATCGTGGCTTGTCGTGCGACCGACGCGGTCGAAGGGATTTTGGGTGCGACGGTCTTTGGTTGGAACGATCCTGCGTCATCGGATTTCTGATCCAATGCTGCGGTAGACCCCAGATTCGACCGGTTTGAAGCAGATGCTTTGGCAGGGGTCAATCCGGCTGGGCGGGACTTGGGGCGCGGGACCCTTACGACAGCCAGGGCCGTAGGTGCCTCATCGACCTGTGGCTTGACCTGAAGGCTTTCCGGGCGCGCTTTCGGTCGCTTGGATGCCAATTCCTCCAATGACCGGCCACCCAGCTGACCGCGCTCGAAACTCTCGACCAGATCAGCCGGGCGCGGCTTTGGCCGAATACCTGCCAATCTGTCGTCGGCTTCGTCAACCAGCGGTTCTTCTTCGAAACGAACCGGGGTTTCAGGCGGAACCTTGGAGGGGCGCCCCAGAAAAACAACGACCCCATCCGGATTCACGCTGCCTTCCGGTGTTGGCACGACCAGGCCGTTCGCATCCAGATCAAATCGTGTGCCAGCAATGTTTGGGGATACGTCGGGTTCAAAAGGAGCGTCGGTGTCAAAACTGGGGTCGGGCGGCAGGGCAACCGCATCCTTGAACAGATCGGCGTTGTCGAGCGATGCCAGATACAATTCCTGCGGTTCTACTGTCTCGGGTGTTTCCGGCGCTGCGGGCGCTGACGTGCTGACGCCCGTAACGGCCTGGACATCCTTCAGTGTCTCGGGATCCCGAGCGACGGAGTCCACCGCGGTGGGGGCAACCTTGAGGGCCTCCAGAATGGCTGCATCTGTTGCAGTCAGATCCGGCTGCGTGCCGGTCTCGGTTTCTGAGGCCGCTTTCTCAGGCTCTTCGGCGTCATCGGTCGCAAGCTTTGGAGCGACTTGTTGCGGGGCTTCCAGCGCAGCCGTGTCCAGCTCTGGTTCAGAGGCCGGAACCGCAATCTGCGCCGGGCTCTGTTCCGCCTGATCCTGTTCAGGGGCGGACCCCGATGCCAGCCATACGCCAACAAGCCCACCAACAAGAAGCACAGCGGCAAAGACAGGAATGGCAGACCGGTTTACCCCTGAAGATGTATCAAGATTGTTCGCTGTTTCCCGGGGTGCACGGAAAGCCTCGGGCGCGGCGGTGCCGGCAATCGGATGGGTGGGCAGGCCGGAATCATCGGCTTGTTCAACTGCGTCCATTTCCACCGGAGATGGCTGGTTTTCCGGGTGTGACAGATCGGAAGCGTCCGAGGTTTCGCGAAACAAGGCCTCACGCGGGAACGCGCCCTTGCTGTCTTGGGCGGTGAACGCCACCACAACAAAACCATGTTCTGCGGCAAAGGTCCGTGCTTCGGCCAGCGTTTCAACCGCCACGGCAGCAACACAGGTCGTGTCGCCTTCGGTCTGGCTGTCATAACTCAGTTCCGACAGGGCGTAAGGCGTGGCTTCGACCAGAGCACTTTCGATACGTTCCGTCCGGTCTTGCGATGGCAACCCATCAGTCGAAACCTGTAGAAACCGAACCTGATCTTCTGGCAGCACGAGCTTGCAGCTCAGATCATTTTCCAGCGCAAATGCTTTTTCCCGCAACGCCTGCATCTGCCCGGACAAGTCCTGAACATCCAGCGGAATCGTACCGATGACAAACCAGTCGTCATCGGAACGGTGGTGCAGTGTTATTCCGGTCGCAGAAAAAGACAGCGCAAAGGCGGGTTTCATATTCCGGAGGAACCATAATTATCAACGTCAATGCAAACGACTTTGCGTTTGCAGGCCGACATTAAAGCAGGAACCCGCCGAGGGAAAGAAAAAGGCGGTATCTCCTCTTGTATGGCCAAGCCCTGCCAACCCATCTTAGTACAGAACAAATTGGAGTGATAACCTTGAAGACATTCGCTTTTCTGGCCGCGATGATGGCGGCTACGGCTGCCGGGGCCGCTCATGCGGAAGAACGTCGCATCAACGTTGATGCAACCGGAACAGTGCAGATTGCTCCTGATATGGCGACGATAACCCTGGGCGTGACCCACGAAAACGCCGAAGCCTCGGCTGCGATGCAGGCGACGTCGGATGCCGTTTCCAAAGTTCTTGCGCGCCTGACCGAGATGGGTATCGAAGATCGTGACGTCCAGACACGGGACCTTTCATTGTCGCCCGTCTGGTCGGGTCGTCATGGACAGAATGGCGAGAAGCCTGAAATCACCGGCTTTACAGCGTCCAACCGCGTGTTTGTGCGTGTGCGCGACCTGACCCAACTGGGGAAGGTCATGGACGCGGTCATTCAGGACGGCGCCAATGATTTCGGGGGCCTGAGCTTTGGCGTGCAGGATCCCAAACCGATCGAGGCGCAGGCGCGCGCCAAGGCCGTCGGCGAAGCCACTGCCAAGGCCCAGCAGTTGGCACAGGCCGCGGGCGTGACGCTCGGCCCGGTTCAGTCGATCTCGGAACAATCGGCAGGTATCCGTCCGATGGCAGAAATGCGCGCGCTGAGCATGGCGGATGCGGGTGGTGTTCCCGTCGCGGGCGGCGAGGTTTCGATTTCCGTCAGCGTCTCGATGGAATTCGAGATTTCAGAATAGGGTCAATCCTTTGCACGGGCCATCAGCGGTTTGCGCTGCTGGCCCGTGCTGTCAAAATTGTCGGGCGACAGCCAGGCTTCGAATGCATCGCGAATGCGCGGCCATTCAGTGTCGATGATCGCGTACCATGCCGTGTCCCTGTTGCGGCCCTTGTAATGGGTCGCCTGCCGAAACACCCCTTCGAAAGCAAACCCCAGCCGTTCAGCGGCATTGCGTGACGGTGCATTCAGTGCATCGCATTTCCACTCGTACCGGCGATAGCCAAGCTCGTCGAAAACCCGTTTCATCATGAGGTACATGACCTCGGTCGATTGCGGCTTGCGTTGCAGCAGCGGCGAAAAGTGGATGTGACCGACTTCGATGGCACCCGCCGCGGGTTCGATCCGAAGATATGAGGCCATGCCCACCGGCACTTCGTCCGCATCCAGTACGGTATGAAACATCGGGTCCGCATCCATGCAGTTGGCGCGGGCCCAGTCTTCAAACTGCGGCTCACTGTCAAACGGGCCATAGGGCAGGTATGTCCAGTTGCGGCCATCCTTGTCATTTGCAAACGCCCGGAAAAGTCCGGGCGCATGGCGATTCACATCCAGCGGCACGACAGAACAGTACCGGCCTTCCATCGGTGTATAAGGCGGTGTCGGGCGCGGAAAGTCACCCGTCACCGGCAAACCGATGGGCTGGCCCAGTGCGTTTGTGGCGTGCCCGGCCATTGTCAGGCGCTGGCCTTGGCGAGGGCCTGATCTAGGTCCGCGATCAGGTCGTTCACGTCTTCGATGCCGATAGACACCCGCACGACACCCGGACCTGCCCCGGCAGCCTCTTGCTGTTCCGGTGTCAGTTGACGGTGGGTGGTCGAGGCCGAATGGATGATCAACGAGCGGGCATCGCCCAGATTGGCCACATGGCTGAAAATCTCAAGAGCGTTGACCAGTTTGATACAGGCGTCATAACCGCCCTTCACCGCAAAGGTGAACAGCGCACCGGCGCCACGTGGATACTGCGATTTGACCCGGTCTTTGTAAGGTGATGACGGCAATCCCGCATAGGTGACGTATTCCACCCGGTCATCCGCTTCCAGCCACGCAGCGATTTTCTGGGCGTTTTCAACGTGACGCTCCATCCGCAGCGACAGTGTTTCGATTCCCATCAGCGTGTAATGCGCCGCCTGCGGGTTCATTGTCATACCCAGATCGCGCAGGCCAATGGCAATACCGTGGAACGTGAAGGCCAGCGGGCCAAAGGTCTCGTGGAACTTCAGGCCGTGATAGGCTGGCTCGGGTTCGCTCAGTGACGGGAATTTGTCATTCGCGGACCAATCGAACTTGCCAGAATCCACGATGCACCCGCCGGTGACGGTGCCGTTGCCGGTCAGGTACTTGGTGGTTGAATGCACTACCAGCGTCGCGCCGTGCTCGATCGGACGGCACAGGTAGGGCGTGGCCGAGGTGTTGTCGACGATCAGCGGGATGCCCGCTGCATCAGCAACATCCGCCAACGCACGGATATCAGACACATAACCGCCCGGGTTGGCGATGGACTCGCAGAACACGGCGCGGGTGTTTTCGTCGATGGCATCCTTCACGGCATCCAGATCATCGGTGTCCACGAATTTGGCGGACCAGCCAAAGCGTTTGATCGTCTGGCTGAACTGCGTGACCGTGCCGCCATACAATCGGGTCGAAGCGACCACGTTGCAGCCGGGCCCCATCAACGGGAACAGCGCCATGATCTGTGCCGCATGCCCGGACGAACAGCACACCGCCCCGACGCCGCCTTCAAGCGTCGCCACGCGTTCCTGAAGAACGGCGACGGTTGGGTTGGTCAGGCGGGAATAGATAAAGCCCACCTCTTGCAGGTTGAACAGGGCCGCTGCATGGTCTGCATCACGGAACACATAGGCAGTTGTCTGATAAATCGGTGTCTGGCGTGCTCCGGTCGCCGGGTCGGGGCGGGCGCCCGCATGAATTTGCAATGTGTCGAAACCGTAGGTCGGGCCGTCAGACATCTTGAAAATCTCCTGTTGGTATCTGTCTTGCGGAATCTGTAGGCCATTGCCCGCCTGCGCACAACGATCCTGTCAGCGCAACCAGAGGCCTTTGCTTTTGATCGCATTGCGCAGCGCCTGTTCCCGCCGCGGCAGATTGTCCTGATCAAACAGGGCGCGGATTTTTGCGCCTTTGCCCTGAAGAACCAGCTTTTTCAGCGGGTCATATTGCTTGAGCACTTTTTTGACCTTGTTGGGGGCCACGACGGTTTCCAGCACATCGATAACATGGTCGCTTTCGCGGGCATAAAGCAGAGGGAACAGGCGATAGTGGCAGCTGACGGACCCATCCAGAAGCCCGTCAGGCAAAGCATCCCGCCCGCCGCCGAAAGAATGAATGACCAGCGGCAGGGCCGCCTGATCCAGCCATGGGTCAAGGTTCTGGCCCGTCAGTTCGGGAATGCTCTCATCCCGGATCGTTCTTGCGTAGTCCAGATAACGTTCACCGAACATCCTGGGGCATTTGTAAAAGAAGTAACCCGCGTTGAAGTAAAGGTAGCGCCGCCAGTAACCATCGGGTTGGTCCGGATCCACCGAGCTTTCGAAATCCAATCCGAAGCGCGCATAAAGCGCCCGCCAGATACCATCAAAGCCGGGGCCGTACAGCGTCGGCTTTGGCCACGTGCCCTCGACCTTCAATGACGCTCCGGGGCGGTCGAAATCGAACGGGACGCTTGTGATGTCGCCGGTGATCAGCGTGTCCGTATCAAAGAACACAAAGGGTTCCCTTTCCGGCAGGGCCAACAAAGCCTCGATCTTGTTGCCATAAGGGTAGCTTTCGCCAAAAACATGCGAGTCGAATGGCAGGATTTCGGCATCCAACTGTTTCAGGGCCTTCAGAACGTCTTCGTCCTGGATGCTGGGGGTGTGGGTCCAGCGCGGGCCCGGGTTGGGTGTGGCGACAAACAGCCTGCCTTTGAACCCGGGCGAACAATGGCGAAGCGAGGCCGCGAACAACAGGGCCTCATATTGCAAACGGTTGTTTTGCCCGACAACCGCGATGTTGAATTTCCGAGAATTTGCCTGCATCTATGCCCATTCCTGAAAGCTGCCGGAACCGGCACCCTTTGATCCGGATTACAGCAAGCGGGGTGGGGCGTCAAAAGCCGAAAGCTTGATTTCTTTTTATCTATGGCATTCCTCTCATCGCGCCGAGGAAGCGGCGAGCAAGGTCATTTTGCAGGTTTTCCGAGGTTGGCCCGGTTCCTGTCGAAAGGTGAAATCGGCGGTGAGCCATGCTCACAGAACCTTGTTTGCCAATCCCCGCACAGCCCTTTCTTGGCCAAATCCTGCATTTGGACCCAATGATTCAACGCTTTTCATGCTTAATCCGCAGGCGAAGTGCCCAAAAACACAGTTGTTTTAGCAAGGCTTTTCATTTTTTGATCATTTGGCAAATTTTACCAATTGATAAAAAATTTATTTGTGGCAAGCTGAGAGCATAACAAACATATCTACAGGGAGTAGAGTGATGGCACAGGGCCAGATGGCACCCGGTATCGTAGCCGGGCGGCTTTCAAGCGATGAGCTGACCTCGAATTTCACCGATCTGCATCCGCCACTTGCCCAGCATGAGGCCGCAGTAGCCGCAGATCGCTGTTATTTCTGCTACGACGCACCATGCGTAACGGCCTGTCCAACGGATATCGATATCCCGTTGTTCATTCGCCAGATTCAGGCCGGTCAGCCGCAATCAGCAGGGCGCACGATCCTGGAACAGAATATTCTGGGCGGAATGTGCGCTCGGGTCTGTCCAACCGAAACACTGTGCGAAGAGGCCTGCGTTCGCGAAGCCGCCGAAGGCAAGCCGGTTGAAATCGGGCGGCTGCAACGTTTTGCCACCGATGAAATCATGGCCTCGGGTGTGCATCCGTTCGAACGTGCGCCTTCTACCGGTAAGACAGTTGCGGTTGTGGGGGCCGGGCCTGCGGGTCTGGCCTGCGCCCACCGGCTGGCCATGCTGGGCCATGATGTGGTGATCCATGAAAGCAAGCCCAAGCCCGGCGGCCTGAATGAATACGGTATTGCGGCCTACAAATCGACCAACGATTTCGCACAGGCCGAGGTGGACTGGCTGCTGAAAATCGGAGGGATTTCAATCGAGACCGGATCGGTTTTGGGCGAAAGCATCTCATTGGATGGGCTGGTCGAAAACTACGACGCGGTGTTTCTGTCCATTGGTCTTGCTGGCGTCAACGCCCTGCGTGCGGACGGGGTGGACAAGGACGGTGTGCGGGACGCGGTCGATTTCATCTCGGACGTGCGGCAGGCCAGTGACCTTGCCGATCTGCCCGTTGGACGGAATGTGGTCGTCATCGGCGGAGGCATGACAGCTGTGGATGCCGCTGTGGAATCCAAGCTTTTGGGGGCCGAAAACGTCACGATTGCCTATCGCCGTGGCCGCGACGCCATGGGGGCCAGCCGGTACGAGCAGGACCTGGCAGCGTCGCATGGCGTTCGGATCATGACAAATGTTCAGCCAGTGGCCATCCACGGCAATGGTGCAGCAGCCGAAATCGAGCTGGAATATACATCCAGCCAGAACGGTCGGCTCATCGGAACCGGAGAAACGATCCGCTTGCCGGCAGATCAGGTGCTCAAGGCCATTGGTCAGACGCTGAAGGGCGCACCCGAAGGCCTGACGCTGGATGGCGGCAAGATCGCCGTCAGTGGGGCCGGCCGAACCTCCTTGGCTGGTGTCTGGGCCGGTGGTGACTGTGCTGCGGGTGGCGAAGACCTGACCGTAACGGCCGTTGCCGAAGGTCGGGATGCGGCAATGGACATCCACGCGACGCTCGTTTCGTGATAGGGTGGGGTATTCACCCCATTCCTTTCGCTGCTGAGGTATTCCCATGTCCCAGATCGAACAAGCCGTTGCTCAACACTATACCACCGGTGCACTGACCGAACGCGTCCGCGCGGCGCTGGAGGCCAGCGGCATCGATCCGGATGCGGCCACCGTTGCGGATCTTAAGGCTGGGGATGAGTTCCATACAGGCGGCGTTCTAGCAACCGACAACCTGTTTGCGCAACTTTCGCCGACCCATGCGACACGCGTCCTGGATATCGGATGCGGCATCGGAGGCACATCCCGGTACATAGTGGACAAATACGATTCAACGGTGACAGGGGTCGACCTGACGCCCGAGTTCGTGGAAACCGCAACTGCGCTCAGCGATTTGGTCGGGCATTCCGAAAAGACCAGCTTTCACGTTGGCAGTGCGCTGGACATGCCTGTGCCGGATGCCGGGTTCGACCTTGCCATCATGATGCATGTGGGCATGAATATCGAAGACAAAGCGGGGCTGTTCGCGGAAGTGTCACGGGTTCTGGCCACCGGTGGCACCTTTGCCCTGTTCGATGTCATGGGCGGAGAGGTGGATGAGCCGCTGGCTTTTCCGCTTCCCTGGTCCACATCGCCGGAAACCTCCTTTGTTCACGCGCCGGATGTATACAAGGACGCCGCGGCCGCGGCTGGTCTTGAGCTGGTTGCTGAAAATGACCGCACCGCGTTTGCGATCCAGTTCTTCGAAGATGTGTTTGCCAAGATAGCCAAGACCGGACCAGCGCCGCTGGGTATCCACCTGATGATGGGCGAAACGGCGCCCGAAAAGTTCCAAAACTACGTCAAAAACCTCAAGGCCGGGCGTATTCGCCCGACCGAAATGATATTCAAAAAAACCGGCTGAGCCGGGAAGGGAGAAGCCATGGCCGATCTGACGACAAACTTTCTGGGTATTTCCAGCCCCAACCCGTACTGGCTGGCCTCTGCGCCGCCGACGGACAAGGAATACAATGTGCGCCGCGCCTTCGAAGCCGGGTGGGGCGGGGTTGTCTGGAAAACGCTGGGATCCGAGGGACCTCCGGTCGTGAACGTGAATGGCCCGCGTTATGGCGCTATCTACGGGGCCGACCGCCGTTTGCTGGGCCTGAACAATATCGAACTGATCACGGATCGTCCGCTCGAGGTGAACCTCGAGGAAATGGCGCGGGTCAAATCCGATTACCCGGATCGCGCTTTGATCGCGTCGATCATGGTTCCGTGCGAGGAAGAGGCGTGGAAGGCCATTCTGCCGCGTGTGGCCGAAACCGGTGCGGACGGGATCGAGCTGAACTTCGGCTGTCCGCATGGGATGAGCGAACGCGGCATGGGCTCGGCCGTGGGGCAGGTTCCGGAATATATCGAGATGGTCACGCGCTGGTGCAAACAGTATTACGACCGTCCGGTCATCGTTAAGCTTACGCCGAACATCACTGACATCCGCAAGCCGGCTGCGGCAGCCAGAAACGGTGGCGCGGATGCGGTGTCACTGATCAACACCATCAATTCGATCACCAGCGTCAATCTGGACACGTTCAGCCCAGAACCGTCCATTGACGGCAAAGGCAGCCATGGTGGATATTGCGGCCCCGCAGTCAAGCCCATTGCATTGTCGATGGTGTCCGAGATCGCACGGGCCGAGGCGACCCGAGGCCTGCCGATTTCCGGCATCGGCGGCGTCACCACATGGCGCGATGCGGCCGAGTTCATCTCGCTGGGCTGCGGCAACGTTCAGGTGTGCACCGCTGCAATGACCTATGGCTTCAAGATCATCGACGAACTGACGGCAGGGCTGTCGGAATGGATGGATGAGAAAGGTTATTCCAGCATTGATGAGGTGATCGGACGTGCGGTGCCCAATGTCACTGACTGGCAGTATCTGAACCTCAACTACGTCGCCAAGGCCAAGATCGATCAGGATCAGTGCATCAAGTGTGGCCGGTGTTATGCAGCCTGTGAAGACACCAGCCATCAGGCGATTTCCATGTCCGAGGACCGCGTCTTCGAGGTGATGGATGACGAATGCGTCGCCTGCAACCTCTGCGTCGATGTTTGTCCGATCGAAGGCTGCATCGATATGGTGCCGATGGCAGCGGGCGAGGTTGACCCCCGTACCGGAAAAGAAGTTCAGCCAACCTATGCGAACTGGACGACGCATCCGAACAACCCGATGGCCAAGGCGGCCGAATGAGGGGATTGCGACAGATCATCAAGGGGCCGTTTTTTCGGCCCCTTTTTTCAAGGGCTCAGAAGTTTGCGATACATGGTATCAACAAAGGTTTCCGCGCCCTCGAACGGATCTTCGTTGCCCAGAATTGCACGAACCTGAACATCGAAATCGGCATAGTGCTGCGTCAAGGCCCAGATCGAAAACACCAGGTGGTAGGGATGCACCCGCGCGATTTTTCCCTGATCCATCCAGCCGGTAAGGATCGTGACTTTTTCGTCGACCAGTGCCTTGAGATCATTGGACAATGCATCATGAATGCGCGGCGCGCCCTGCACAAGCTCGTTGGCAAAAAGGCGGCTTTCCCGTGGTAGCTCCTGACTCATCTGCAACTTGCGCCGAATGTATGCCAGGATTTCCTCCAACGGATCGCCGTTTGCGTCCAGGTCGTGCAGCGGGGCCAGCCAGGTATCCAGCAGGCCGGACAGCAATTCAGTGTGGATCGCTTCTTTTGATGGGAAATAGTACAACAGGTTCGGCTTGCTCAGACCTGCTTCTGCCGCGATCTGATCAACGGTTGCACCGCGAAACCCGTGGGCCGAAAACACGTTCAGGGCAGCCTCTAGAATCGCGGCGCGGTTCTTTTTCTGAATACGGGTCGGTGCGCGGTCTTTTGGCATGTTTTCAACGTGTCTCTTTTTTCGTCGAACAGGTGCGGAATACACTGAAAATTTCAGCCGTGCCGCGCAAATTCTTGACTGATACCGAACCCGTGATAGCGTGAGTTTGACCATATGGTCAAATCAAGACACCAAAAGCGAGCCAAATCGCAAGCAAACAGGGAAGATGAACATGGCAGCTCCGGCGCAGAATCTCAGGATCAATGGCGACAGGTTGTGGGACAGCCTGATGGAGATGGCCAAGATCGGCCCGGGTGTTGCCGGTGGCAACAATCGCCAGACCCTGACGGATGAAGACGCGGAAGGCCGCGCCCTGTTCCAGAAGTGGTGCGAGGAAGCGGGCTGTACCATGGGGCTTGACCAGATGGGCAACATGTTCGCCCGCCGCGAAGGCACCGACCCGGACGCGCTGCCGGTTTACGTGGGATCGCATCTGGATACGCAGCCGACCGGCGGTAAATACGATGGTGTGCTGGGTGTTCTGGCCGGCCTGGAACTGATCCGGACGCTGAACGACCTGGGGATCAAGACGAAACATCCGATCGTCGCCACCAACTGGACGAATGAAGAAGGCACACGTTACGCACCGGCAATGCTGTCCTCGGGCGTGTTTGCAGGGATGCACACGCAGGATTGGGCATATAACCGCGAAGACGCTGAAGGCAAAAAGTTCGGGGATGAGCTGAACCGGATCGGCTGGCGAGGTGATGAAGAAGTTGGCGCCCGCAAGATGCATGCGTTCTTTGAGTTGCATATCGAACAGGGGCCGATCCTTGAAGCCGAAGGCAAAGATATCGGCGTCGTCACCCATGGTCAGGGGCTGAGTTGGACGCAGATCACGGTAACGGGCAAGGATGCGCATACCGGATCGACACCGATGCCGATGCGCAAGAATGCCGGGCTGGCCATGGCGCGGATCCTGGAGAAGGTCGACGAGATCGCATGGTCTCATGCTCCGCATGCGGTGGGTGCGGCGGGGCATATCGATGTCTACCCGAACTCACGCAATGTGATCCCGGGCAAGGTGGTGTTTACGGTCGATTTCCGCTCGCCCGAGCTGGAGGTGATCACCGACATGGAAAACCGCCTGCGGGTGGCTGCCGAGGATATCGTTGACGAGATGGGCCTTCAGATCGAATTCGAGAAAGTCGGCGGGTTCGATCCGGTGAAATTTGACGATGCTTGCGTGTCGGCCGTGCGAAACGCAGCTGAACGGCTGGGCTATTCGCATACCGATATCATTTCGGGTGCGGGGCATGACGCCTGTTGGATCAACCGGGTTGCTCCGACCGCGATGGTCATGTGCCCTTGTGTTGACGGGCTGAGCCACAATGAGGCCGAGGAAATCAGCAAGGAATGGGCGGCAGCCGGGGCGGATGTTCTGCTGCATGCCGTGGTCGAGACCGCCGAACTCGTGGAATAGGGGGCGCTGCCCCCGTCGCCCCGAGGGCGACACCCCCGGGATATTTTTGGCCAGATGAAGCAAGCGGCGCAGACCGCATCAGGGAGTTCAAAATGAGTACTGTCATCAAAAACGGAACCGTTGTCACCGCGGATTTGACTTACAAGGCGGACGTATTGGTCGAGGGTGGCGTGATCACCGAAATCGGTATGAACCTGACGGGGGACAAGGAACTGGACGCCACCGGCTGTTTTGTCATGCCGGGCGGGATTGACCCTCATACCCATCTCGAAATGCCGTTCATGGGCACCTATTCCAGCGATGACTTTGAAAGCGGGACGCGGGCGGCGCTGGCTGGCGGCACGACCATGGTTGTCGATTTTGCACTGCCCAACCCGGGTGAAAGCCTGCTGGATGCGCTGAAACGTTGGGACAACAAGTCGACACGGGCGAATTGTGACTATTCGTTCCATATGGCGGTGACCTGGTGGGGGGAACAGGTGTTCGACGACATCAAAACCGTGATCGAGACGCGCGGCATCAACACCTTCAAGCATTTCATGGCCTACAAGGGCGCGCTGATGGTGAATGATGATGAGTTGTTCGCCTCGTTCAAGCGACTTGCCGAGCTTGGCGGTACCGCTCTGGTACATGCCGAGAACGGGGATGTGGTGGCAGAGCTGAGCGCCAAGCTGCTTG
Organism: Ruegeria sp. BF10; assembly: GCF_056538725.1. NCBI lineage: Bacteria > Pseudomonadati > Pseudomonadota > Alphaproteobacteria > Rhodobacterales > Roseobacteraceae > Ruegeria > Ruegeria sp. BF10. The sequence continues at coordinate 1,654,859 of NZ_JBQFTR010000001.1, read as the reverse complement.
CCGAAGGGAACACCGGCCCCGAAGCACATGCGTATTCCCGCCCGCCGCAGGTGGAAGGCGAAGCCACCAACCGGGCAATCATGATCGCGGACATGGCGGGTGTGCCACTGTATGTTGTACACACCTCGTGTGAAGAGGCGCATGAAGCCATCCGCCGGGCAAAAATGCAGGGTAAGCGAGTATGGGGAGAGCCCCTGATCCAACACCTGACATTGGACGAAAGTGAATATTTCAATCAGGATTGGGACCACGCGGCGCGACGGGTCATGAGCCCTCCGTTCCGCAACAAACAGCATCAGGACAGCCTGTGGAATGGCCTGCAATCGGGAACGCTGAGTGTGGTTGCCACCGATCACTGCGCCTTCACAACCGAACAGAAACGTTTTGGTGTTGGGGATTTCACCAAGATCCCGAACGGCACCGGCGGGCTGGAAGACCGGATGCCGATGCTGTGGACCCATGGGGTCAACACTGGACGCCTGACACCGAATGAATTCGTGGCTGTCACTTCAACAAACATTGCCAAGATATTGAATTGCTATCCTAAAAAGGGTGCAATTCTGGTGGGCGCAGATGCTGATCTTGTCGTTTGGGATCCTGAGAAGACCAAAACGATAAGTGCCGGTTCCCAGCAGTCCTCGATTGATTACAATGTGTTCGAAGGCAAAGAGGTCAAAGGTCTGCCGCGCTTTACCCTGACACGAGGACAGGTGGCGGTGCATGACGGTGAAATCCGCACGCAGGAAGGTCATGGGGGCTTTGTCGCGCGCGAGGCGAACACTACCGTCAACAAGGCGCTGAGCACCTGGAAAGAGCTGACGGCCCCAAGGCCCGTCGAGCGGACGGGAATTCCGGCGACCGGTGTTTGATCAGTCGGGGCGGCCTTGCAGGCGGCCCCGGCACCACTCTTCTCAAGGCAATAAAATGAACACTGAAAGCACGACCCAGCCCGTCATCGAGGCAAGGCAGCTGGACCTGACATTCCAGACCAATGATGGGCCAGTACAGGCGCTCAAGGACGTGAACCTGACAATTGAAAAGGGCGATTTTGTCAGTTTCATCGGGCCGTCCGGTTGTGGCAAAACCACCTTTCTACGCTGTATCGCAGCCCTTGAGACACCTACGGGCGGGACGCTGACCGTCAATGGCATGACGCCTGATGAGGCGCGTCGAAACCGGGCGTATGGGTATGTTTTCCAGGCGGCGGGCCTTTATCCTTGGCGCACAATTGCCAAGAACATAAAACTGCCTCTTGAGATAATGGGATTCACCGCTGTCGAACAGGATGAGCAGGTGAAGAGGGTCTTGGAACTCGTTGATCTGGAAGGGTTTGGCGGAAAGTTTCCCTGGCAGTTGTCGGGCGGGATGCAGCAGAGGGCCAGTATCGCGCGGGCCCTTGCGTTTGACGCGGATATCCTGCTGATGGACGAGCCGTTCGGGGCGCTGGATGAGATCGTGCGGGACCACCTGAACGAGCAGCTTCTTGAGCTCTGGGCGCGGACGGAAAAGACGATCGGATTCGTGACACACTCCATTCCCGAGGCGGTTTACCTGAGCACAAAGATCGTGGTGATGAGCCCGCGGCCCGGGCGGATTGCAGATGTGATTGACAGCCCGCTGCCCAAGGAACGACCGCTGGATATCCGTGACACTCCGGAATTCATTGAGGTCGCGCATCGCGTCCGAGAAGGTTTGCGGGGTGGGCATTCCAATGAAGACTAACCTGAATGCGGATAAAATCCGGCGCGCGGCACCAGGCGATGTGCCAGCCTGTGCCAGGGTTGTTCATGACTGGGTCACGCAAACAGACTGGATGCCCGACGAACTGCCGGTGGACGAGCTGGCGAAACTGATCAGTGACGCATTCGACGACCGTGAAATGTGGGTCGCCGGTGATCCGGTCGATTGCTACATGTCAGTGGACCCGGCACAGAACAAAATCGGCGCGCTGTATTGCAGCCGGACGGGGCAGGGTATCGGCAAGCGCCTTGTCGACAAGGCAAAAGAGGGCCGGGATTTTCTCTGGCTGACGACGCATCGGCCCAATACGGCGGCGCAACGCTTTTATCGCCGTGAAGGGTTTGAAGTGACGGCCGAGGAACCTCCTGTGCCACCGGATACCGTTCCGGTCTTCAGAATGGAGTGGCGTGCATGAAGCAGGTCATCGCCGTATTCACAGTCATCGCCGCAATTGTTCTGTTCTGGTACGTGGCCTGTATTCCGATGAACATAAAGGGCGTGTTGACCGAACAGGAACGTGCCGGGGCCGTCGTGCAGCCGCCATCCGCCAAGGACCGGCGTGACATGTCCGAGGTTGGTCTTGTTTTGAACAACACTTTCGCCATCCCGGCCACATGGGAACAGGACCGGCCTCGACTGCCGGCCCCGCATCAGGTCGCCATCGAGATGTGGGAAACGACGGTCCAGAAAAAGATCACCTCGAAACGGTCACTGATCTATCACGGCTGGGTCACGCTGAGTGCAACGATGCTTGGGTTTGCGATTGGCACCGGGCTGGGGATCCTTCTGGCCGTGGGTATCGTGCATAGCCGTGTAATGGACCTGTCGGTCATGCCATGGGCCATTGTCAGTCAAACCATTCCGATCATCGCGCTGGCGCCGATGATCATTGTGGTGCTGTATTCCGTTGGTATTCAAGGGATCATTCCCAAGGCGATCATATCGGCCTATCTGAGTTTCTTTCCGGTTGTCGTCGGCATGGTCAAAGGATTGCGCAGTCCTGATGCGATGCAGCTGGATTTGTTGCGGACGTATAACGCCAGCCGGTCTCAGGGTTTCTGGAAGCTGCGCCTGCCGGCATCCATGCCGTATCTGTTCACCTCGCTGAAAATCGGTATCGCTGCGTCGCTGGTCGGTGCCATTGTTGGTGAGCTTCCGACAGGGGCTGTTGCCGGTCTGGGCGCGCGGTTGCTTGCTGGCAGCTATTACGGTCAGACGGTACAGATCTGGTCGGCTCTGTTCGCGGCTGCCATTCTGGCGGCGTGCCTGGTCGGGCTGCTGGGGCTGATTGAACGGGCCGTACTGAAACGAATGGGGATGGCGCAATGATACTGGTTTTCTGTGCTGTCCTGCTTTGGCTCTTTGGCTGGTGGTTGAACAGCCGGTTGGCCAGCGGGCCTTACGCCGACACCCGAATGGTGCGGCTTCTGGCCCCGCTGATCTTTGGCCTGACGGTCATCGGGATCTGGGAACTTCTTGTGCGCGGGCTTGAGGTTCCACTGGTCATCCTGCCAGCGCCATCGGTGATTGCGGTGCGGTTTGCGGACAGCCTTCCGATCCTGTGGGCTGACTTTGTGCAGACCATCATCAAGGGCGCGCTCAGCGGCTATGTCATTGGGTGCATTGCCGCCTTTCTGATGGCGATTGCCGTGGACCGCTGGGATTTCCTGCGCCTGGGCCTGTTGCCGGTTGGCAATTTCGTGGCCGCCCTGCCGATTGTCGGAACCGCCCCCATCCTGGTGATGTGGTTCGGGTTCGACTGGCACTCCAAGGCGGCGGTGGTGGTTGTGATGGTGTTCTTTCCGATGCTCGTGAACACCGTGGCCGGGCTACGTGAAGCCACCTCGATGCAACGCGATCTGATGGAGACCTATGCCGCAACCTATTGGCAGAGCTTTTTGAAGCTGCGACTGCCTGCGGCGATGCCATTCATTTTCAACGGGCTGAAGATTTCCACCACTTTGGCGCTGATCGGCGCTATCGTGGCCGAGTTCTTCGGCTCGCCGACACTTGGTATGGGGTTCCGGATCTCAACCAGTGTCGGGCAACTGTCGTTGGACATGGTCTGGGCCGAAATCGTTGTTGCGGCACTCGCAGGTACAGCCTTTTATGGGCTGGTGGCGGGGATCGAAAAAGTGGTGACCTTCTGGCACCCGTCACAGCGCGGATAAAACAAAGAAATCAACAGACCCCGAAATTGGGGCACAACAAGCAACGAGGAGAAATGAAGATGAACAAGCTACTCAGCGGGGCGGTTGCCGCCTTTGGTCTGGCAGCCAGTGCGGCGCTGGCGGCGGATGAGGTGACATTGCAACTGAAATGGGTCACGCAAGCACAATTCGCGGGCTATTACGTTGCCAAAGACAAGGGCTTTTATGAAGAAGAGGGGCTGGACGTCACCATTCTGCCCGGCGGGCCTGACATCGCGCCGACGCAGGTGATTGCAGGCGGTGGCGCCGATGTCACCGTCGAATGGATGCCCGCCGCGCTTGCTGCCCGTGAAAAAGGGCTGCCGCTGGTGAATATCGCGCAACCGTTCAAAAGCTCTGGCATGATGCTGACCTGCTGGAAAGACGCCGGGATATCGTCGCCCGAGGACCTCAAGAACCGCACGCTGGGTGTCTGGTTCTTTGGCAACGAGTTTCCCTTCATGAGCTGGATGAGCCAGTTGGGCATCAGCACCGATGGCAAAGGCGAAAACGGCGTGGAAGTTCTGAAACAGGGCTTTAACGTCGACCCGTTGCTTCAGCGTCAGGCGGATTGCATCAGCACCATGACCTACAATGAATACTGGCAGGTCATCGATGCCGGTGTCAGCCCAGATGAGCTGGTGACCTTCAAATACGAAGACCAGGGCGTGGCGACGCTGGAAGACGGTCTTTACGTTCTGGAAGAGAACCTGAGCGATGCGGCTTTCGTCGACAAGATGGAGCGGTTCGTTCGCGCGTCGATGAAGGGTTGGAAATATGCCGAGGAGAACCCGGACGAAGCGGCGGAAATCGTTCTGGAAAACGATGCAACCGGTGCTCAGACGGAAGAGCACCAAAAGCGTATGATGGGTGAGATAGCCAAGTTGACCGCTGGGTCGAACGGCGCGCTGGACCCGGCTGATTTCGACCGCACCGTCAACACATTGCTGGCAGGCGGGTCTGATCCGGTTATCACCAAAACGCCTGAAGGGGCCTGGACGCATCAGATCACTGATGCAGCATTGAACTGACGCACGCCGTCAATTCGAAAAATTACAGCGCGGTCCCAAACGGGGCCGCGTTTTTCATTTTGAATGCCGGATATGTGTCTGTACTCGATCTGAAAACAGAGTAGTATTTACCTGTAAACGAACGCATTTCATACGAAATGTGAAGTTAATGGGAAGAAATGCAGGGATTTGCATCAGAATTCAGCTCTGCAATCGCGCTGATCTTTGAGGGAGACTCAGAGCTGTGGGCGATTGTGCTGTTGTCCCTGAAAGTATCCGTGTTTGCGGTTCTGATTTCTGCCCTGATCGGCATGCCCGTCGGCGCCGCCCTGGCCGTGGCGAGGTTTCCGGGGCGGCGGATGCTGATCGTTCTGATGAATGCCTTGATGGGGTTCCCACCCGTGGTCGTGGGGCTGCTGGTCTATCTGATGCTGTCCCGCTCCGGCCCGTTGGGTGTGCTCGAGCTTTTGTATACCCCGACGGCCATGATCATTGCTCAGGTCGTGTTGGTCACTCCCATTATTGCGGCATTGACCCGGCAGGTGGTCGAAATGCTGGCCGAGGAATACTCCGAGCAGCTGCGATCACTGGGCGTGTCACGGCTGGCATCGGTCCCTGTGCTGCTGTGGGATGCACGGCTGGCATTGGTCACGGCCTTGCTTGCGGGGTTCGGGCGCGCCATTGCCGAGGTGGGCGCGGTGATCATCGTGGGCGGCAACATCAACCATGTGACGCGCGTGATGACCACGACGATCGCGTTGGAAACCTCGAAAGGAAATCTGGCGCTGGCACTGGCCTTGGGGGCAATCCTGATCGGGATCGCGGTGGCCGTGAACGCGATGGTCAGCGCGGTCAGCCTGCGGGCCGAACAGGAAGGGGTGCGTCATGCGTGACCTGCGCTGCGACATGGTGAATTGCCTGAAGGTCGAGAACCTGCAAATCCGCAGTAATGGCAAGGCGTTGTTGGAGGTCTCGTCATTGGATCTGGATGGGCCGGGACCAACCTTGATTCTTGGCCCCAACGGCGCAGGCAAAAGCCTGTTGCTGCGCTGTCTGCACGGGCTGATCACGCCGGATCGGGGGCGGGTCGTCCAGGATGGAAAACCGCTTGGCGCGGCACATAAAGCCCGCCAGGCGATGGTATTTCAGAAACCGGTTCTGCTGCGTCGATCGGTTGCGGCAAACCTTGACTTCGTTCTCAAGCGTCAAGGCATGGGGCGAAGGGCCCGAAAGGCCCGCATCGCCGAATTGCTGACCGAAGGAGGGCTGGACGGCAAGGCCAGACAACCCGCGCGGTCATTGTCCGGAGGGGAGGCGCAGCGATTGGCGATTCTCCGTGCGCTGGCATTGAACCCCGAGACCTTATTTCTGGACGAGCCCACCAGCGCACTGGATCCAAGCGCGACCCAGATGATTGAACGAATGATATTGCGGGCTTCGGCTCGGGCTGTGCGGATCGTGATGGTGACCCATGATATCGGTCAGGCACGTCGTTTGGCCTCGGACGTGGTCATGATGCAGGGCGGGCATGTCGTGGAACACGGTGTGGCAAAACAGGTTTTGGATTCACCCGAAAGTGATGCGTCGCGCCGCTATTTGGCAGGCGGATTGGTTACATGAAATACAGAAAGCGGAGAGTGTGATGTTCCGGGAATCAATTCGGGCAGCGGTGGTGGCTTTGGGCCTGTTGACCAGCGCGGTTTCGGCGGAAGAGCCGTTTATTGTGGTGCAGTCGACAACGTCCACACAGAACTCGGGACTGTTGGATTACATCCTGCCGTGGTTCGAAGCTGATTCAGGTATCGATGTCCGTGTTGTGGCGGTTGGAACCGGTCAGGCCATCCGCAACGCCGTCAACGGGGACGGGGATGTTCTTTTGGTTCATTCCAAACCGGCCGAGGAGAAATTCGTTGCTGACGGTTGGGGCGTAGAGCGGAAGGATCTGATGTACAATGATTTCGTTCTGGTCGGCCCCAAGTCTGACCCTGCCGGAATTCGCGGCGGCGCCGATGTTTTGGCCGCGCTCTCAAAAATCGCCGAGGCGGAAGCGCCGTTTGCATCACGCGGTGACGACAGCGGAACGCACAAGGCCGAACTGGGCTATTGGTCCGCGGCCGGGCTGGACCCTGCCGACGCCTCGGGTACGTGGTATCGAGAAACCGGATCTGGCATGGGGGCGACCCTCAATGTGGCCGGTGGAATGGATGCCTATACGCTGACGGATCGGGCCACGTGGTTGTCTTTTGGAAACCGGGGAAACCTTGACGTTCTGGTCGAAGGGGATCCGCGCCTGTTCAATCAATACGGCGTGATCCTCGTGAATCCCGAAAAGCACGCGCATGTGCGGGCGGCAGCCGGCCAACGTTTCATCGACTGGCTGACGGGGCCGGACGGGCAGGAGGCGATCGCGTCGTTCAGGCTGGACGGGCAGCAGGTGTTCTTTCCCAACGCCGACTAAGCCGGCCTGTGGCGTGCGTATCCTGACAAGGTAAAAGGCGGGCGAGGGGTCATCCGCTGGCACCGTTGTGGTGTATCGTGCCCAGGCCTGACAGGTCGTAGCCACCGAATTCACGGGCCCGTTGCGCAAATTGATCCGAGCGCAGCAGAGTTATCAGTTTTTGCATTGGCGGATCAAAATATGACCTGCGCCAAACCGCCAGATCCAGCCTTTCGGAATGGGTGGGGACGAAACCCAGGTTGTAAAGCCCTGCCAAAGCACCCAGCCCGAAGCCGGCCTCGGCCTTTTCGCCGTGAAGGGCGATGGCCAGTTCTTCTTCGGTGCGCGCGCAGCCGGGGGTTACGTCCAGATCGTCTCGGCTCATGCCATGGGCTTCCAGCTGGCTATCGAAGAGGTGTTGGCTGGCCGCACTGTCCTGACGCATGATCACGCGGCGCGATTTGAGATCCTTGAACGTTTTGATATCCGATATGCCCGGGGCAAGAAGTAGCCCGCGCTTGCGCCGGGCGACTTCGTACAGCACCACCGGCCCTTCGCCCAAGGCGTCTCGCAGGGATTTTTCGTTGAACCCTCCGTCTTCGTGGATGTGCAACACAGCCGCCTGTGCGCTGCGTTCGCTCAGCCGTGTCAGCCCGTCAAAGGAGCCGTCGTAATAGGTGGCAAGCCCCGATCCGCTTTCACGCAGCGCCCAATCCAGCAGGGGATCGTGGCTGCCGGCAACAATCTGTGGCAGGGGCGGTTCGGCGACCTGCGGACCGGATCGCGACGCGTTGAGCCAGGCAATGATTTCGGCCCGCGGGAACAGCAGCTTGCCCATGGCGCGTACACAGGGCACCTCGCCCGAGGCGGCAAGATCATAAGCTTTGCGCTCGCCGATGCGCAGCAGATCGGCCAGTTCGCGGGTGGTCAGGTAGTGCGACATTCAGTCGAGGCGCACGGCAGAGCCGGACGTGGCGTCGGCGGCGGTGAACCCGATCCGATCCAGCACGGCAGGGGCTGCCACGGCAATGACGACCATTGCGGCGACCGCGGCAAGAAAGGCTTTCATGGTCTCCTCCAGTTCAGTTCCGGGCGCTTGTTGCGCGGCGCAGAAAAGCAATAAGATCCTGACGATCCTGAGCTTGTGTAATTCGCTGCATCGGCATCTTGGACCCTGGAATGTAATGGTCAGGCCCTTCGTCGAAAAGAGCATTTATTGTTTCGTCATTCCAAATGATATCAGAGCCTTGCAGCGTATCCGAGTACAAATATCCCGGTAACGTGCCCGCGCGTCTGCCGAAAACCCCGTGCAAGGAGGGACCTGCGCGGCGTTGGCTGTCGGGTGTCAGGCTGTGACAGATCGAGCATTTCCGCGCGAACTGACGCTCACCATTGTCCATCTCGTCGGGGTTTTGCAGAAAACTCGGCTCGGCAGAAGCCATCTGTTGCCGGTCGGACAAGGTGGTGACTGGCCAACTGTACATGGCCTCGTCAATTCCGCCCGCATGGATGTTTTCACCATCGACCGAAAAGGCCAGGGCCCAGACTGGCCCCCGCAACGTTGCGCGAAAGTCCTGCGCGATGCGCCAGTCCGAGGTATCGATGACCATGATATAGCCTTCACCGTCGCCCACGGCCAGAAACCGACGATCCGGGCTGAGCGCCAAGGCAAGGATCGGGCGACGATCCAGAGTGAAATCGCGTTCTTCACCGGTGGAAAGGTCCAGTATTCGGGTCACTCCGTCAACGGCACCGTAAGCGATCCAGTTGTCCTGTTCATTCAGGACCAGTTCGTTGATGCCGAACCCGTGTTCGATGAGCCGGGTGATCTCTTGTCCACTCCTTACGTCCCAAATGCGCAGCGATCCATCCATGCCCGCTGAATAAAGCTGTGTGCCGTCTGAAGAAAACACCACGGCGTTCACACCGCTTCCGGTCGGCCCAAGAGTTGTGGGGGCAGTTCCGTTCACGGGCCAAACCCCAATCGTTCCGTCCCAACTGGCGGTTGCGACGTGGGTCTTGGACGCTGCCAAACCCACGATCTTGCCCTGATGTCGCCCAACCACGTCGCCGCCGGGCCACTTGCGCAGGGTGAAGTCATCTCCGGCCGAGTAGATGGCCGTGCCATTGAAGGCAACGGCGTTCACGGCGGCTTCGTGACCTTCCAGCCATTCGGGGGTCCGATCAGCCCAGAGCCCGACGGAATTGTCGAAGCTGGCTGTTGCGATCCGCCCGTCCGGGGCTGTGGCGATCCCCATGATTGGGCCGCCGTGTCCCTTGAGTGTGAAGAATTCGGCCAAGGCGGGCAGAGGGATCAGCGCCAGGGCCAGAACCAGCCCCCGCATCTATTCAGCGGGCGAGGTGGCGGTCTTGCCAGCCTCTTTTTCCTGAACTTCTTCCAGCCACAAAGAGTGGTGTTCACGGGCCCATTGTTCTTCGACCTCGCCGGTGCCCATGGCGTCAAAGGCGCCCTCCATTCCGACAGAGCCGAGATAGATATGCGCCACGATGATCGCAATGAACACATAAGCAACCATCACGTGCCAGACTTGGGCATATTGCATTTCTTCCTGCGGCGACATCTGCACCGGCAGGTTCAGGCCCATCATTTGCGGAATACCGGTCGAATTGGCGATCTGGAAGGTTTTGGCAAACAAGGGCATCTCGAACGGGAACAGCAGCGACAGACCCGACAGGCTGATCGAGACGCCCAGCAGGATGCAGGCCCAGAATATGATTTTTTGTCCGGCGTTGAACTTCTTTGCCGGTGGGTGGCTGTTTTTGGTGAACAACCCGCCACCTGCGGCCAGCCATTTCAGATCGACGCGGTTGGGGATGTTGTGGGCAATCCAGTTTACCGTGACGATGATCAGGCCCAGCATAAAGGCCCAGGCCAGATTGTTGTGCAACCACTTGCAGCCCTGCGCGAGGGTCGCAAAGCCCTCTTTCCCGAAAACCGGAATCAGGAAGTCGCGCCCATAAAGCGTCAGCAGGCCCGTGATGCCAAGGATCAGGAATGACCCGGCAAACAGCCAGTGGCCGAAGCGCTCGAACCCGTTGAAACGCGTGACCGTGCGTCCGGTTTTCTCGCCGTCGATGCGAATCTTGCCGCGGATCAGGAAAAACAACAGGATAATGCCCAGCATCCCGGCAATGACATAGGTGCCGTATTCGCGCAGCGGTCCGGTGCGGAAGGTCAGCCACCACATGCCGCCATCCTGAATCAGCACGCTGTCTGCCGGACCATGAGAAGACACCGTCACATCAGCCGAGCCATAGCGCAAAGCGCGATACACGTCACTGTCCGAGGCCACACCGCGCGTGCCAAGCTGACCCAGCAACCCCTCGGCATTTCCCTGACCTGTGTTCTCGGAACGATAGCTGTTGTCGACGGTTTCACCTCGCTGCCGGGCGAGAATGTCTTCCAGGGTTGTTGCTCCGCCGGTCGAGGTGCGCTCATCTGCCGTGGGTTCAGAGGTCTCTTGCGCCCATGCGGCTCCGGTCAGAAAAATCGAAACCAGCAGATACTGGATCAGACGCATAGGGGTATCCTCCTGTGCAATTTCATATCAGCGGTCAAAACCGCCAATTTGCTGGTGAAAGACGGCGCCGACCGGTGCGAGCGCTTCGCGAAGATCATCCTTGGCCGGACCATACACGTCCAACCCCACTGGCGTCAGAAGGGCCAGAAACCGTTCAGCAAAATTGGCACCGAAGTTTTGCATATGTATCATGGCATCTTCGGAACTGGCGTAGCGTTCGAAGATATGGACGGCCGAACCGGTCATGTGCCATTCATAGCTTCTGGCGCCGGTCTCGTGCTGCGTGGCCGTGACCATTTCTGCCATAAGCGCTTCGAACTCATCCTTTTTATCCAGATCGAGGTCAAGCTTCAGCAGCCAGTAAACATCATTGGTCATGCGTGCCTCTCAAATATGTTTGGTGTGACGTTTCAGGAAACGGATCCCCGATCACATCACCTGAAAGGCCCCCCGCAAAGGGCGGGAGGCTGTTTTTTCAAGGCCGGACTTCAGCCGTCTTTCTGGTCGTAGGCCGTGCCCCAACCCCAGGCGCCCGAACCGAAACCGCGCGCCACGACGCGTTCGCGGTAAACTGCGGAAACCACGTCGCCGTCACCGGCGAGCAGGGCCTTGGTGGAACACATCTCGGCGCAGATGGGCAGCTTGCCCTCGGCGATCCGGTTGCGACCGTATTTGGCGAACTCTGCGGTCGAGTGCGTTTCCTCGGGGCCGCCGGCGCAGAAGGTACATTTGTCCATCTTGCCACGCGATCCGAAGTTGCCCGCCTGCGGGTATTGCGGCGCACCGAACGGGCACGCGTAGAAGCAATAGCCGCAGCCAATGCACAGGTCCTTGGAGTGCAGCACGACCCCTTCTTCGTTCTGATAGAAGCAGTCGACCGGGCACACCGCCATGCAGGGCGCATCCGAACAATGCATGCAGGCCACCGAGATCGAGCGTTCGCCCGGGTTGCCGTCATTGATCGTCACCACCCGGCGGCGGTTGATGCCCCACGGCACCTCGTGTTCGTTCTTGCACGCGGTTACGCAGGCGTTGCACTCGATGCAGCGTTCAGCGTCGCAGAGAAACTTTGCTCTAGCCATTTGTCGTCCTCCTTACGCTGCCCAGATCTTGCAGAGAGTCGCCTTGGTCTCCTGCATCTGGGTCACTGAATCATAGCCATAGGTCTGGGCGGTGTTGGTGCTTTCACCCAGCACATAGGGGTCTGCACCAGCGGGGTATTTCTCCCTCAGGTCCTCGCCCTGGAAATGGCCGCCGAAGTGGAACGGCATGAAGGCCACGCCGGCACCGACCCTGTTGGTCAGCATTGCCATCACCTTGACCTTTCCGCCCTCGGGACCTTCGACCCAGACCTGTGATCCGTCCCGAATGCCAAGGTTGTTGGCGTCGCGCGGATTGATCTCGACGAACATGTCCTGCTGAAGCTCGGCCAGCCACGGGTTCGACCGGGTTTCATCACCGCCGCCTTCATACTCGACCAGACGACCTGACGTCAGGATTATCGGGTAATCCTTTGAAAAGTCGTTCTTTTGAATCGATGCGTAAAGGGTGGGCAAGCGATAGGCCTGACGGTCCTCGTAGGTCGGATAGTCGGCCACCAGATCGCGCCGGTTCGTATAGAGCGGTTCGCGATGCAGCGGGATCGGATCCGGGAAGGTCCAGACAACCGCGCGGGCCTTGGCGTTCCCGAAGGGCGCGCAGCCATGTGCGATCGCGACCCGCTGGATACCGCCGGACAGGTCGGTTTTCCAGTTGGTCTTTGGCCCCGCCACGGCGTCGATGGCCGCGCGTTCCTCGGCCGTCAGATCACCGTCCCAGCCAAGATCCATCAGCATCTGCATCGTAAATTCAGGGTATCCATCCTGAATTTCCGATCCAACGCTATAGACCCCTTCGGCCAGCAGGTTGTCGCCGTCGCGCTCCACACCGAAACGGGCACGGAAGGTCAGGCCGCCTTCGGCCACCGGTTTGGACATGTCATAGAGGTTTGGTGTCCCCGTATGGCCCATTTCCGGTGTGCCCCAGCACGGCCACGGCAGACCATAGTATTCGCCGTCGTTTGGTCCACCAATGGCTTGCAACGTGGTTCTGTCGAACGTGTGCTGGTTGGCCATATGGCTTTTCAGACGTTCCGGCGACTGACCGGTATAGCCGATGGTCCATAGGCCCGCGTTGAACTCGCGCGTGATGCTTTCAACATTCGGGGTTTCGGGGTCTTCCATTTCGATATTGCGGAAGAACCGATCCGCCCAGCCGAACTTGTTGGCGAACTTGGCCATGATGACCTCGTCCGGCAGGCTTTCGAACAGCGGGTCAACCACCTTGTCACGCCATTGCAGCGAACGGTTCGACGCCGTGACCGAGCCACGCGTTTCGAACTGCGTACAGGCCGGCAGCAGGTAAACGCCATCGGTGCGGTCATGCAGAACGGCAGAAACGGTGGGATACGGGTCGATCACGACCAGCATGTCCAGCTTCTCCATCGCCGTCTTCATTTCCGTCATCCGGGTCTGAGAGTTGGGCGCGTGGCCCCACAGAACCATGGCGCGGACATTGTTGTCCTGATCCATGTTCGCCGGGTCTTCCAGAACACCGTCGATCCAGCGGGAAACCGGGATGCCGCGCTCGTTCTGCAACGGCTTGTCCTTGCCGTCCTTGTCCTTGATCGTGGCGAATTGACCGGCCAGCCACTCCGGGTCTTCTCCCCAGACGCGGGCCCAGTGACCCCATGCGCCTGCGGACAGGCCATAATAGCCGGGCAGGGTGTGGGACAGAACACCAAGGTCGGTTGCGCCCTGAACGTTGTCATGGCCGCGGAAGATGTTGGTGCCTCCGCCCGAGGTTCCCATGTTGCCCAAAGCAAGCTGAAGTACGCAATAGGCGCGGGTGTTGTTGTTGCCGTTGGTGTGCTGGGTGCCGCCCATGCACCAGACAACCGTACCCGGACGGTTGTTGGCCATCGTGCGGGCAACACGCTTCAACTGCGACCCCGGAGTACCGGTGACGCGTTCCACCTCGTCCGGATTCCACTTGGCAACTTCTTCGCGGATCTGATCCATGCCCCAGACGCGGGTGCGGATGAACTCTTTGTCTTCCCAACCGTTGTCGAAGATGTGCCAGAGGATACCCCAGATCAGCGCAACATCTGTGCCGGGGCGGAAACGGACATATTCATCCGCATGCGCCGCGGTGCGTGTAAAGCGCGGGTCGCAGACGATCAGCGGCGCGTTGTTCTGCTCTTTTGCGCGCAGAATATGCAGCAGCGAGACGGGATGCGCCTCGGCCGGGTTGCCGCCGATGATGAAGATCGCCTTGCTGTTGTGCATGTCATTGTACGAATTGGTCATGGCGCCGTAGCCCCATGTATTCGCAACACCCGCAACGGTGGTCGAGTGGCAGATACGGGCCTGATGGTCCACGTTGTTCGTGCCCCAATAGGCCGCGAACTTGCGGAACAGATAGGCCTGTTCGTTGTTGTGCTTGGCGGAACCCAACCAGTATACGCTGTCTGGCCCGGATTCTTCGCGGATGCTCATCATGCCGTCGCCGATCTCGTTGATCGCCTCTTCCCAGCTGATGCGCTTCCACTCTCCGCCTTCCTTTTTCATCGGATATTTAAGGCGGCGTTCGCCATGGGCGTGCTCGCGAACCGATGCCCCTTTGGCGCAGTGTGCACCCAGGTTGAACGGGCTGTCCCAACCGGGTTCCTGCCCGATCCAGACCCCATTCTGAACTTCGGCAACGACCGTACAGCCGACCGAGCAATGCGTGCAGACGGATTTGATATTTTCAACGGCTTGGTTTGCCGCTGTCTGGGCACTGGCTTGTGTCACGGTTCCACCCGTGGCGCTGATCGCGGCGAGGCCGCCGATCGTCAGGCCCGAGCCACGCAGAAATGCGCGGCGATCGACGGTTTTCTCGCCGACCTGGGACAGGATACTTGTCCGCTGGGGGCGTCTCGCAACCCCGTTGGTCTTTTTCCTAAGCATTTGTTTCCTCCCTTGCGCGCCGTGTATGCCACGGCTGGCTTGGTACTGCTGAAGCCGACGTCGGGGCCAATCGCAACCGTCAGTCGGGTGTGAAAACGTCCGATCCTAGAACCGGGTGCTCTCGATGTAGGCGCGCGTATGCGCGGTATCCTGAATGCGGGTATCGTCTGTCGGCAGTTCGGCCGCTTCGGCTTTCCCGGTCAGGCTGGCGGTGGCAACGGCAGCTGGTGCTGCGGTTCCGGCCAGTTTGAGGAAGTCGCGGCGTGTGGCGCCTTCTTCCTTGGTCTTGCTCATGGGCTCCTCCTGTCCCAATTGCGGTTTGGTGCCCACAGGGCACCGGCGATGTGCGGGCTACCCCGCCGTCATCCGGAACGCTTCGCGCTCGATCTCCATGAACACCCGACCGGCGGTGCCGACGGATGCATAGAGAACCGAGTTCTCGGCAGCTTCCAAATCCGAATAGAAATGTGCGGCCCAGGGGCCGATATGTTTGTTCCAGAACGCTTTCTGGTCACCAAGGGATGCCGGGCCGCCAAAACGCCCAACGATCATGCCTGCCATCATCTCCATCAATGAGGCGATGTTGTCCTCGGGCTCAAACACGTTCTGGGCGCGTGTGATCCCACGCACCGCCATGTCATTGCGAAGCTGCGCCAAAGGTTTCTCGTTCAGGAAGCCCGTGAGGTAGAAGCTGGCATAGGGCAGCAATTCGCCCCGACCCAAACCGATGAACAATGCATTGAATTCCCGTTCAGCGGCGGCGGGCTTGGTGACCTTGGCGACCCGCGCCATGGCTTGGATGGCCTGACCAAGATCAGTGTCATCACCGCTGAGGCCCGCCATTTGATCCAGCAGCATCTGGTCGGGCGGGCCGGCGAGCAGCAAGCCCAGAAAGTTGTAGAAATCCGCGCGCAGGCGATCCTCGGCTGAAACGTCCAGAGCGTGCGCGTCACTTGCGGTCATTCGGTCATCCTTCAAATTCAAATGTCATTCGACGTGGCACCGGGGGAAGGTCGACTTCTTCCGGCTCTTCCACCCGAGCGACGGAAACCGGCTCGGGAACGGGATCGGGTTCGACCGGCGCGGCCTCGGGTTCAGCGCGCATACCGGCTTCGCCTTCGGGTGCATCATCTTTGGCCTCTTCCGCGTCGGCCGCCAGTGCTTCGATATGCGCCAGCATGCCTTTGCCAACCTGATAGGCAGTCTGCATGTTTTCGATCACGCAGGCCGCATCGGTATAGTCCTCGCCGTAATCAACCAGCCCGTCGACATTGGCCAGAACCGGGTTCAGCCGCCACAGCCGACGCAGGGCGCGGCGACGCAGGCGATCGGGCACGGCCTTGGCCATGAAGCCCGAAACATCGTCACCGGGTTGCAGGGTCTCTGGGTCGGGAAGGTTGAACTCGGCCAGAATCTCGGCGTCATCCTTTTCTTCCAGCTCCGCTTGCCGTTCTGCGATTACTTGTTCTTCAAGGGCCAGCGCTTCGGCTTTGGCTTCGGCCTGAACGGCGGCCTTTCGGCGAGACCAGAAACCATCGGGCCGGGTCATTGCAGCGCCTTTCTCGGGGCGCGGTACACGTCCGACGTCTGCCGGATGCGCGCGTCACCCTTGCCGTCTTCAACCAGATCTGTCCGCTTCTTGTCGCGGCGGCGCTTGACGAACACTTCGTGCTGATGATGTTTCAGAGCGAAATCGCGAACCCAGGCAATCAACCCTTCGGTCATCGGGATCTTCTCGACAATTTCTTCGCCGGTATCCGCATAGTCCTGCCCCTCGAACGGAGAGGCGGTGATCAGCACTGCATTCAGGGGTGTTTCGCCCTTCAGTTCGTCCCGCAGCACAAGGTACAGCGAAGGCTGCCCATCCGACAGGTTGACCATGTAGGCTTCGGTTTCATCTGCCCAGAGCGTCAGGGGCAGGGTGGCCGCGTGATACTCGACCGCATCGCCTTCGCGGCGCAACTCCTGCCAGTCGGCCGGCCCGGCGCCGGGTAAAAGGGCCACGGCACGCCAGTTCCACCGGGCCCAACGTGTGACCCCGGGTGTTTTGCGCACGATGACGCCAACCGGCATTTCACTTTGGCTTGCGGCCTTGGCCACTGGCTCCTCCCCGAAAGGCTCTCACGTGCCTTTCCGCGTCCACTATGGTACACAAACTGGCTTTGTGCCAAGCCTATGCTCTACGACTTTGGTCGTAGTCCAAGGTAGCAACTGCGTGAGCAGGCCCCGTGAATGCTTGTGTTTCCTGGCATTTATTGCCGAAATTCAACCCTGTGCAGGAAATGCGGCAAGGGGTTGAAGTTGCTTTCCCGGGGGTACAGCCTAGTGTGCATGGAACCGGGACGGTTTCCCGAGGAGCGGATATGGCCACGAAACTTCTGCTATGTGATTGCGCCGGTACTCAGGCGCTGGACCCGGACATGATTGAGAGCGCTTGCAGTATCAGGTGTTCCAGAGTGCATACCGCGCTTTGTACATCCGAACTGCAATCAGCCGCCAAGCTGATGCAGGAAGGCGAAACAGTCATTGCCTGCCTGCAAGAGCAGGAAGTTTTTCGGTCACTGGCCGAAGATCTGAATATCGACGCGCCCGGGTTTGTCGATCTGCGCGATCGGGCCGGGTGGTCCGACCAAGGTGCGGATGCGACCCCCAAGATTGCCGCATTGGCGGCCGAGGCCGTTCTGGCGCAACCGGTAACACCCAGTGTGGATGTCTTCAGTGAAGGCACTTGTTTCATCATCGGGCCCGGTGCGGTGGCCTTTGATCTGGCTGAGCGTCTGGCGGATTCGTTGGCAGTGACCGTTATGACGACGGATCTCACGGAACCTCTGTCGCGTGACTATGACGTGGTGCGGGGGCGGTTGCGTTCGGTTTCCGGTGCGCTCGGTGGATTTTCGCTGCGTCTGGACGCGCTTCAGCAGGTCGTGCCCGGTGGGCGCGGCGCGTTTGCATGGACCGATCCAAAGGACGGCGCGCATTCCGCGTGCGACATTGTCATTGACCTGGCAGGAGAAACACCTTTCGTACAGGCCCCGGCCAAGCGCGAAGGCTATCTGCGGGCTGATCCCAGGGATGCGGTTGCGGTGGAAAGGCTGGCTTTTGAAGCCGCGCAATTGGTGGGAACATTCGAAAAGCCACTTTATGTGCGGGTTGAAGAAACCCTGTGTGCCCATTCCCGGGCCGGGCAGGTGGGCTGTTCCAACTGTCTGGATATCTGCCCAACCGGAGCGATTTCCCCGGCGGGCGAGTATGTTGCCGTCGATCCGATGGTATGTGCAGGCTGTGGTGCATGCGCCGCGCTGTGCCCTTCGACGGCCATAACCTATGAAGACCCACCTGTTTCGGCGCTGTTGTCGCGGATGCATATTCTGGCTCGCACCTATCGACGGGCCGGCGGCACCGCGCCTCGGCTGCTTGTCCATGACGCCCACGGGGCCGAGATGATTAGGTTGGCCGCGCGTTTCGGGCGTGGATTGCCTTCGGACGTCATCCCTTTGGAACTGAACGTGATATCCGGCTTTGGCCATGCCGAGATGCTGGCGGCTCTGGCGCATGGGTTTGCACGGGTGGATGTTCTTTTGGCACCGTCGACCGAACGCGAAGCGCTGAACCGGGAACTTGAATTGGCACATGCCATTGCAGGCCCAGAGGGCACCGGCCTGATTGATGAGGCTGACCCCGATGCGATGTCCGATCTGCTGTACGGGCAAGCGGTGCCCCGGCCTTTGTCCGATCCGGTTCTGCCTATGGGCAATCGCCGGCAAATTGCACGGCTGGCAGCGCAGGCGCTGAACCCGCAGGCCGACGCGCCTTTGCCATTGCCTGAGAATGCGCCTTACGGGGCGGTTGCAGTGAATACCGACAGCTGCACCCTGTGCCTCAGCTGCGTGTCGCTATGCCCATCCGGTGCCTTGATCGACAACCCGGACAAGCCGCAACTGAACTTCCAGCAAGACGCCTGTCTGCAATGCGGGATGTGCAAGACCATTTGCCCCGAGGATGCGATCACGCTTGTTCCACAACTTGATCTCAGCGACGCGGCCCTGTCACAGCAGGTTCTGAACGAAGAAGAACCTTTTGCCTGTGTGGAATGCGGGGCGCTGTTCGGCGTGAAATCCACGGTCGAGCGGATCATGGAGAAGCTGTCGGGCACGCACCCGATGTTCGCGACTTCGGATCAGGCGCGGATGATCCAGATGTGTGACGATTGCCGGGTGAACGTGCAGTTCCAACACCAAGACAATCCGTTCCAGTCAAATCCCAGGCCTCGGGTCGTCACGACCGAGGATTACTATTCAGACAGAAAGGATCACTGAAGCTTAAGGGGGGCGCCCAAATCTGCGGCGTCGATGCGCGATACGAACGCCAGAATCGCGTCAAGATCATCCAATGTCATCTCAACCGGGTGAATTGGGGAAGGGCGTTCGGGATCAAAAGGGGGCGTCAGCCCGTCGATCTGCGTGAATGCAGGGTGGGGGTTCAGGGCGAAAAACGCCTCGAACCGCCGCGACCAGTCAGGCATTGCGCGCAGAACGGCGAAAGAGGGCGTCGACCCCAGGCCATTCATACGGTTCCTTGGCCCGATGACATGACAGCGCCCGCAATGGGTCATCGACAATTCTTCGCCGAGTTGGGTGTCGCCTTCGACGATGTCACCGGACTCAACCTCGAAAATATCAAAATTGGCAGAGTAGGGCTCTCCGTCTGCCGGGGCAAAGCTTTCCACCGTGCGCTTGCCGATGTCCGACTTCAGCCATTCCAGAAAACGGGCCTGGCGGTCACTGTCTTCGATACGCAGGTGATAGATCACGTCGTTGCGGGCAAAGACCGGATCACCGGGCGGCGCGGTTTCCAGCACCATAACCCCGGCGTCGTCTGCAATAACACGGATCCCGGTCTTGAGAGAGAAGCGAGGAAGGATATGTTGCAACAGGCCAGAGTCTTTAACCTCGGCCGGGGCCGCAAGGCCAATCGCCTCTTGTGACCAAGAGGGGGTGGCAGAGAGCGTCAGGCTCAGGCACAAGAGGACAAAGCGCATGGCTCAACGTAACTTCGCGGGGCGGGATGCGTCAAATGAACAGACAAAGACGGAGACACGTGCAATGAGCGGCGAGTCGATATGCGCGCCCCTGTCAGCAGGGCACATCAAGGGGAACAAGCATGAGTGTTCGTGACGCGGTTCTGGCGAACCTGAAAAAGATCACCGACCCGGTATCCGGGCAGGACATCGTAAGCGCGGGCATCGTGCGCGCCCTGAATGTAGATGGCGACACGGTACGCTTCGTGCTTGAGATCGACCCGAAGCACGCGGAAAAGATGGAACCCGTCCGCGCCACGGCTGAAAAGGCCGCTCAGATGGTGGAGGGCGTTGTAAATGTTTCGGCCTTGATGACCGCGCATTCCGATAAGGCCCCGCCGGAACTGAAACCGAAACCCAAGCCATCGCAAACCGGGCCGCAGGCGGTGCCGGGTGTGGATCGGATCATTGCCGTTGCGTCCGGCAAGGGTGGGGTAGGCAAATCAACCGTTTCGGCCAACCTTGCCTGCGCATTGGCTGCGGAAGGGCGACGTGTGGGTCTGCTGGACGCCGATGTCTACGGGCCGTCGCAGCCCCGGATGCTGGGTGTCTCGGGCCGCCCGGCCAGCCCTGACGGCAAGACGATCCTGCCGCTGCGCAACCACGGCGTCACCATGATGTCGATGGGTTTGATGACCAATGAAGGTCAGGCGGTTGTCTGGCGCGGGCCGATGCTGATGGGTGCGCTGCAACAAATGATGAGCCAGGTGCAATGGGGCGCGTTGGATGTTCTGATCGTCGATCTGCCACCCGGTACAGGCGACGTGCAACTGACGCTGAGCCAGAAGTTCCAGGTGGACGGAGCCATTGTCGTCTCGACGCCGCAAGACGTGGCCCTGATCGATGCCCGCAAGGGGATCGACATGTTCAATCAGCTCAAGACACCCATCATCGGGATGATCGAAAACATGTCCACGCATATCTGTTCGAACTGCGGGCATGAAGAACACGTTTTCGGTCATGGAGGTGTCAAGTCCGAGGCAGAGGCGCTGGGCGTGCCGCTGCTGGGCGAAATCCCCTTGCATCTGGACATCCGGGTCGCCGCTGACGGAGGCGCGCCCATCGTGGTCAGCAAACCTGACAGCCCGCAGGCCGAGGCATTCCGCAAGATCGCCCGCGACATGATTGCCAAAGGCAACGCATGAGCCAGCCGGTTTTCCCACCCTTGCTGACGGGCCACCCGGTTCAGGGTGAGGAAGACCCGTTCGAGCGCGCGCTGGCAATGGCTGCGCTGGGCTGTGATGCGGGGACGGTGGTTTACAATATTCAGGCGGATTTCCTGCGGGTGGCAATTGTTTTTGCCCCCGAGGTGCCATTGCAGGATGCGGTGGTGATGTTGCCACTCTGCGCTGTGGGATTCCAGAACGCGCTGGGCGCTTTGGCCCCACCAGAAGTTGCGGTGCATCTGGGTTGGGATGGCTTGATTTGCGTGAACGGGGCGCGGTGCGGCCGGCTCCGCGCGGCTGGGTCAGCATCAATGCCCGAGGAAGAGCCGGACTGGCTGGTCGTCGGTTGGGAGCTGACGCTGTTGCAAACCAGTGATGCGCCGGGTGAAACCCCAGATATCACCGCGCTGTACGATGAAGGCTGTGCCGAGGTTTCTGCAACGCAGTTGGTGGAAAGCTGGTCACGACACATGTTGACCTGGCTCAACCGTTGGCAGGAGGATGGCAACGCGTCCTTGCACGCCGAATGGATGGGCCTGCTGCGCGGCGTGGGCGAACCGCTGATCGATGGTGGCGTATTCCTTGGAACGGATGAACGTTTCGGGATGCTGATCCGCGACGGGGTCGATACGCATCTGCGCCCCCTGACCGACTTGTTGGAGAACCGAGAATGAAACTGGCCCGAGCGATCCATTTCGACGAAAGCGACATGAACGTGTTTCATTCCCCGGCGCGCACCGGTGAGTGGTGCGTTTCGGGCGGGTTCGAGTTTTCGAACTGGGGTCAGGGTGATCTTGAAGGCAAGGCGCGACAGGCCTTTGCGAACGGTTGGCTGGGATTGGAAACCTTTGGCCGGGTAACTTTTGTGGCCGTGACGCAGATCGAAGCCGCAGAGAAAAACCAGATCACGCGTGATCTGGCCGAACATTTTGTGCAGTTCTATGGCGCACCTTCGGTCGAGGCCGCATTGGGCGTTGCGCAAGCTGAAATCGACCACATGTCAGAGTTGTGCGAAGACCATACGGCCAACACGCTGTTGACCGTCGCAAGGGAACTGACCGACACAGGCGTGCACGAAGCTTTTCGGGTCATCACTCCGCAGGACGCGGAGCTGGAGGCGTTGGCGGTTCACGGGTCGTTGGACGATTAGATCAGGTCGACAAACCCGCCGAACTGCCCGCGTTTGAAGATCAGGCCTTTGCCGGTGCGATACATGACCTGTTCCACCTGACCCACGATGATCAGATGATCCCCGGCGTCATGACGGGCATGAAGGCGGCAATCGAACCGGGCCAGACACTGGGCCAGATGCGGACGCCCGGCCTCATCCTCGGTCCAGTCCGCATGTGAGAAATCCGCCCCATCGCGTGCAAACCGCAACGCCTGTTCCTGCTGATCCTGCGCCATGACGTGGATCGAATAGAGATCACAGGTACTGAACGTATCGAATCGGAATGATTCCTTGGCCAGACACCACAGGACCAGTGGCGGCTCCAATGAGACCGAGGCAAATGAATTCACCGTAATGGCACGCGGACCGTTGTCGGATTGCGCGGTAATTACCGTGACGCCGGTGCCAAAGCATCCCAGCGCTTCCCGAAAGGCGGGGCTTTGATCCGGGGTCGGTGTAAAGGTCTTTTCGGTCATTGCGCGCTTAATCCTTGGCCGCGCATCAGGTGCCATGCGCCGCCCGGATTGTCCATGAAAAGCTGACTGCCGGGTGCAATTTATGCCGTCAGTTCAGATCTTCCAGCAAACGACCATGTTTGCGGGTTTCCATGATCACCTCTCCAAAAGTCGTCAGGCCACGGGCTTGCAGGATCGGCAGCATCTTGACCAATGCCTCGGCCGTGGCAACCGCATCGCCAAGTGCGGTATGGCGCAACGTTTCGGGGATCGTGATTTCCAGCCGTTCACACAAGGCATCCAGTGTGTGCGTGTCGCTTGCCCCGAACAGCACCGCAGACAGCAAAACCGTGTCGAGTATCGGATGATCCCATTCAACACCCATCCGATCGGCATAGCGGCGCAGGAACGCCATGTCGAACGGGGCGTTATGCGCCACGATCACCGCGTCACGCGAAAACTGATGAAATACGCGCCCGGCTTCGGCAATATCGGGCGCACCCTGAACCATGCGATCGCTGATCTTGTGTACCTTGGTCGAGGCAGGTGGAATTGGAATGCCGGGATCAACCAGCATGTCCAGATGCTCACCCTGAACGATTTTGCCGTTCAGAACGCGTACTGCGCCGATCTGCACGATCTCATCCTTGTGTGGCAGCAAACCGGTTGTTTCCGTGTCGAAGACCACGAAGCACAGATCCGACAGGGGGCGGTTCTCGAACGCATCATCCCCCGGCGTATTGAGAAGTTCGAAATCATAGACCAGCGGGCGGGCATCATCTGGTGACATTTGCGCTGCGCTGTCTTCGAAGACCAACATATACCCGGGTGCATCCCCCAAAGGTTTCATCCGGGCGGAATATGTCTGCCGCCCGTCCACGCTGGACAGGGTGCAATAGACGTCCTTTCCGGTTTTGCACATCTTGGCATAAGCGTCTGTCAGGCCGGTGGCTTCGAGATATTCGAAAAGAGAGGCGTTCAGACGAGGATGCGCGATCTGGGCGAGAACCTCGGCGGCCTGCCCATCGTACAGAACGATCTGGTGCTTCGGACTGGCCAGCAGCATGGCCACGGGGATCTCGGTCAACAGGGCTGTCAGGCGTTGTTTTTCTGCGGCCAGATGCGCGGTTTCGGCGGCCACGGCCTCGGCTGTGCGCATGGCGTTCGAGGCGAGTTGTTCCGCCAATCCCGCCGCAGCCGGGGCAAGATCGCCCAGATAACGCGCGGCCTGCATGTCCAGGTCGGTGCTTACACCGGCATGAGCACGGGCACGCAGCTGGGCGGAAAGCCGTTCGATCGGTTTGGCGACGTTGTCGTCAAACAGCAGCCAAACACCTGCAACCAGTGCCAGCAATCCAAATCCGATCAGGATTTCAGCAAAGACGAAATCATTCAAAAGATCAGGATTTCCCGCGCGGGAATAGGTGATCCAGAGAGCGGTGGCACTTATCGCAACCCCTCCAAAAGCCAGGAGGCAGAAGAACAGAAAAATCCTGAGCCTCAAACTCAATCCGGTCAGCATGATCACACCCCGCAAGTGGCTGCGATGACGGGGTCATTGGCTCCGGCT
This sequence comes from Ruegeria sp. BF10, assembly GCF_056538725.1. Taxonomy (NCBI): domain Bacteria; kingdom Pseudomonadati; phylum Pseudomonadota; class Alphaproteobacteria; order Rhodobacterales; family Roseobacteraceae; genus Ruegeria; species Ruegeria sp. BF10. Next base: position 1,630,513 of record NZ_JBQFTR010000001.1, on the reverse strand, counting down.
GCAATCCAGTCAGCGTTCACCAGACGCCCGTCCTCGGCAAATTCGGCACCATCCGCAAGGTTGGCGCGGCGGTTTTCTGCACAGTTCACGGCCACCGGCAGTTTCGAAACCGGAGCCCAGCGGCCAAAGAAGTAAAGATCGACAAGCCGTTGTTCCGGAACGTTTTCATTTGTCCGCACAGATACGGTGTCGATTGCCGCAAAGCGATCAACGAACGGCACCGCGTAGGTCCAGGGACGATAAAATGCGCGGCTTTCGACTTCTTGCACGATTGTCATCTCTTCGGGCAGTTGGTCGCGCGTGCGGTCATACCAGGAATATTCGCTGGTGATGGTCATTCCGATCATTCCAAGACCGGCCGCAACCGGAGTGGTCCATTTCGGCAAACGTCCTCCGGTCAGCTTGTTCAACAGAAGAACGATGCCTGCAAATGCGATCCCCGCAAAAACCGTGCCGATCAGTTCCAGAAACATGTGGTCTCTCCGTTCCTCAGACGCATGTCAGCCCAGCATTCCCTTGCCGTGGCCAACTGCCGATTGCATCGTTTTTACCACCACGAAAGCATCACGCAGATGACTTCGCTCAAAGTCCGACAATTCGGACGGTGGCAGGTAGTTGTCGGGCATCGCTCCGGATTTAACCAGCCGAACCTGATGCTCCAGCCGGGTTTCTGCGATCAGATCATAGGCATCCAGCAGGTCACGCGCACCAGAGGGGCTGAGCACGCCGCTGGACTCGGCTGCTTTCAGGCGGGCGCGGGTGTTGGCCTCGGTCAGCTCGCCTTGCAGCGCGTAGATGCGCGCCAGATCGACGACGGGAACCACTCCGTTGTGTTTCAGATCCAGCGTGTTGCGATGCTCGCCCGAGCGGATCGTCGCGAAACCGCGCAGCAGGCCCAAAGGGGGCGTATGTTTGAGCGAGTTCGAAATCATGTGCGCGACGAAGATCGAGTTTGCCCTGGCCGCTGCCAGAGTGTCCGCTTGCAGATCGGCAAACAACTCAAACGCGCCGCCGATGGGGCGCAGGTCGAACATGACCGAGGCCAGCATCTGCGCCTCGGGGTTTGGCTTGGCAATCCAGCCCTTGAAATAGTCGCGCCAGACACGAACCGGCTGACACCAGCGCGGATTGGTGGCCATCATGTCGCCGGGGCAGTAAAAATACCCGCAGACGTCCAGCCCGTCAGAGACGAATTTGGCCAGTTTGGTGAAATAGGACATATCGGCGTCGGTGACGCTGTCATCCAGCATCAGGCAATTGTCCTGATCGGATACGCCGGTCTGTTCTTGCCGCCCCTGTGAGCCGCAGGCAAGCCACAAATAGGGTACAGGGGGCGGCCCCAGTTCGGTTTCAGCCAGTTTCAGCAGGCGGCGGGTAACGGTGTCGGCAATATCGGTGATCAGCCGCGTGACAATCTCATGCCGGTTCCCACCAGCAACCAACTGAACCAGCAACTGCGGAATTTCCGCCGTCACCCGCGCCATTTCTTCAGCGCTGCCGGCCTTTGCGATCCGACCAACCAGCTCGGCCGAGTTGACGGCCTGATAATGGGTCAGATCGGTCTGTGTCACGATCCCGACCAGACGACCGCCTTCGGAAATCGGGATGTGGCCAATGCCGCGCTCCATCATGATGTGAAGAACATCCGAACCGACATCGCTGGGCGACAGGGTCACGGGGTTTGCGGTCATGATTTCGGAAACCCGTGTGGTTGCGGGCAATCCGTCGGCGACAAATTTGCCCGAAATGTCCCGCAGGGTGGCGATGCCCTGCAACTTTTCTCCATCGGTCACGCAAAGCGACGAGATATGTTTGTCGCGCATGATCCGTGCCGCTTCCTGAACCGACGTGTCCGCAGGGCAGGTGGCGGGATTGCGTGCCATCAGAACGTCAATCGAACTGGTCGCAAGGCTTTGGGGGCCGCTGCGATCACCTCGGGTTCGGTTGAAGAATTTGGCGACGACGTCGTGGTTGTCGATCAAACTCCGCACCAAATCCGGTGGCAGCACCACCAGGACCGATGGTGTATGCGCGCGGGCTTTGGTGGCGGCCTTGCCGTCTCTCAGCAGGCCGCGCTCACCAAAGGAATTGCGCAACCCCAGATGAGAAACGACTGCACCGTTCTCGTCGGTGATCTCAACCTGTCCTTCATAGATCACGAACACACCGGGCAGGGTATGGCCGAGTTCATAGACTGACGCGTTTTCCTCAACCTCCCAGACCTCGATCTGCTTGACGATCTGGTCCAGCGCGTCAGCGGGCAATGCGTCATAGGGATGAACGGATTTCAGAAACCGGACAATTTCATCGTGGGTCAGGGGCATCTGATGTCTCCGGTGTTCTGTTTGAAAAATCCCGCCCGGTGGTGTGCCGGGCGGGAACAGTGGATCGAAAGACGCGGTCGAAGGCAAGTGCCGACAACCGCATCATACTCAGTGATCCTGAGCTGCGCCCGCACCACGGGGAATGCGTACGCTTTCGACCAGATCCTTGATCTCCTGCGGAGTTTCCTTGGTCATGCCTGCAACGATGTAGGCCGTCGCAAAGTTGACCATGGCACCAATCGCGCCGAACGAGGTCGACTTGATCGGACCCAGCAGGGGGTCTGCATCGGTGAACGAGTTGGTGCCCGGAATGAACAGCCAGCCCTTGTGCAGGAAGATGTAGACCAGGGTGACGGTCAGACCAGCCAGCATGCCTGCAACCGCGCCGGTGTTGTTGATGCGGGTCGAGAAGATCCCCATCATCAGCGCCGGGAAGATCGAAGCCGCCGCCAGACCGAAGGCCAGCGCCACTGTCTGCGCCGCAAAGCCCGGTGGGTTCAGACCCAGATAGGTTGCGACAACGATGGCAACAGCCATTGCGATCCGCGCCGACAGAAGCTCGCCTTTTTCCGAGATCTGCGGGTTGATCGCACCTTTGATCAGGTCATGCGACACGGCCGACGAGATTGCCAGCAGCAGACCCGCAGCGGTGGACAGGGCAGCCGCAAGACCACCAGCCGCGACCAGACCGATCACCCAACCCGGCAGGTTGGCAATCTCGGGGTTGGCCAGAACCAGGATGTCGCGGTTGAACTTGGTCAGCTCGTTACCGACCCAGCCTTTTTCTTCGGCAAGTGCCTGCATGTCGGCATTCTTGTCGTTGTAGTACTGGATCTTGCCGTCGCCGTTCTTGTCTTCCCAATCCAGCAGACCGGTTTTCTGCCACGTGGCCATCCAGTCATAGCGGGCGTCATTGTCGATTTGTTCAACAGACACAGCTCCGCCTTCGATGCCGCCATTGGGCCACATCATGTCACTGATGTTCAGACGCGCCATGGCACCAACCGCGGGGGCGGTCAGATACAGCAGAGCGATGAAGACCAGCGCCCAGCCAGCAGACCAACGTGCGTCAGCCACTTTGGGAACGGTGAAGAAGCGCATGATGACGTGCGGCAGACCCGCCGTACCGATCATCAGCGACAAGGTGAACAGCACCATGTTCAGTGTGTTCGAGTGGTGGGCCGTGTATTCATTGAAGCCCAGCTCGGTCACGATGGCGTCCAGCTTAGTCAGCAGGGGTTCACCGCTGGCGGTGTCACCAAACAGACCCAGCGCCGGAACCGGCGTGCCGGTCAGCTGCAACGAGATGAAGATCGCCGGAATGGTGTAGGCGGTGATCAGCACGCAGTACTGAGCAACCTGGGTGTAGGTCACGCCTTTCATTCCGCCAAACACCGCGTAGGCAAACACAACCGCTGCACCGATCAACAGGCCCGAGGTGTTTGACACTTCGAGGAAGCGGCCAAAGGCCACGCCGACGCCGGTCATCTGACCGATCACGTATGTCACCGAGGCAACGATCAAGCAGATCACCGCAACGATACGCGCGGTCTGGCTGTAGAAGCGGTCGCCGATGAACTCGGACACGGTGTACTTGCCGAATTTGCGCAGATAGGGCGCAAGCAGCAGAGCCAGCAGCACGTAACCACCGGTCCAGCCCATCAGGAACGAGCTGTTGTCGTAGCCGGTGAAGGCAATCAGACCCGCCATCGAGATGAACGAAGCCGCAGACATCCAGTCTGCCGCCGTTGCCATACCGTTGGTGACAGGATGGATGCCGCGACCCGCAGCGTAAAATTCAGATGTGGACCCCGCCCGGGCCCAGATCGCGATGCCGATGTACAGCGCGAAGGATGCGCCGACAAACAGCAGGTTGATGGTAAACTGATCCATGGGGTTTACTCCTCAACACCGTATTCGGCGTCTAGCTTGTTCATGCGCCAGGCGTAGTTGAAGATCAGCACCAGAAAGACCAAAATCGATCCCTGTTGTGCGAACCAAAAGCCCAGATCGGTTCCGCCGACGGCGATCCCCGACAGCATCGGACGCAGCAGAATGCCGAATCCAAACGACACCAGCGCCCAAATCGCGAGGCTGATGTAGATGAGGCGCAGGTTGGCCTGCCAATAGCCCTTGTCGGACTCGGCAGTCTGCGCGGAGTTTGTTGAATGATCCGCCATCGCGGGTTCCTCCTTCGCTTCCTCGTTGGACGGCCCGATGCCTACATCCTCCAGTGCGTCGGGCCGCTTCTCACTTGCGCCAGACGCCACGTGACGTCAGGCAAAACTCCACCAGTCCGCCAAGGCGGTCTTTTGAAGTATTCTGTTTGGGATCAGAGCCTTGCGGCTCTTATCCACCCCCTAATTCATTGCTTCGCCAACGATCCCTTCAAGTTCATTGGCAATGTCTTCGATCCTGCCCATGGCGTTTGCACGCTTCAGCACGCCCTGACCGTCATAGTAGGCGATCAGTGGTGCTGTCTGCGCGTGGTACGCTGCAAGGCGCGAGGCCACCGTTTCGGCATTGTCATCCGCGCGGCGCTTGAATTCGGTATGACCGCATTTGTCGCATTTGCCTTCTTCGGCAGGCTTCTTGAACTGGTCGTGGTACCCTTCGCCACAGCCGGCGCAGGTGTAGCGGCCCGAAATACGGGTCACCATTTCTGCGTCTTCCACCTCGAGGCTGATCGCGGCGTTGATCTTCTGGCCGTTGGAGGCCAGCAGGCTGTCCAGCGCTTCGGCCTGAACCGTCGTGCGCGGGAAACCGTCCAGAATGACGCCCTTGGCGCAATCCGGCTGTGCCATGCGGTCGCGCAGGATGGCGATGACGATCTCGTCGCTGACCAGATCGCCGGCTTCCATTACGGCCTTTGCCGCTTTGCCGGCTTCGGTTCCGGCCGCGACGGCTTCGCGCAGCAGGTCACCGGTGCTGAGTTGAACAAGTCCGAATTTCTCTTCCAGCATCCGGGCCTGTGTACCTTTCCCGGCACCCGGAGGGCCGAGAAGGATGACAACGGCGGGCGTGGTGATCGTGGCAGCGTCCATCACATCCTCACTTGTTCGCACGGTTTTCGATCAGGTCTTCGACCACCGACGGATCGGCCAGTGTCGAAGTGTCGCCCAACGATCCGAAATCGTTCTCGGCGATCTTGCGCAGGATACGGCGCATGATCTTGCCCGAGCGCGTCTTCGGCAGGCCGGGTGCCCACTGGATCACATCCGGAGACGCAATCGGGCCGATCTCGGTGCGGACCCATGTGCGCAGCTCTTTCATCAGCTCGTCCGAAGGCTCGCGATCATTCATCAAGGTGACGTAGCAATAGATGCCTTGCCCTTTGATTTCATGAGGGTATCCAACCACGGCAGCCTCGGCCACAGCAGCATGCGCAACCAGCGCGCTTTCCACCTCGGCCGTGCCCATGCGGTGACCGGACACGTTGATCACGTCATCTACACGACCGGTGATCCAATAATCGCCATCTTCGTCGCGACGGCAGCCGTCACCCGTGAAGTAATAGCCTTTGTAATCCGAAAAATAGGTTTTCTCGAACCGCTCATGATCGCCCCAGACGGTGCGCATCTGGCCGGGCCAGCTGTCTTTGATGCACAGAACGCCCTCGACACCGTTGCCTTCGATTTCGACGCCGGATTGCGGGTCCAGAACCACCGGTTCGATGCCAAAAAACGGCTTCATGGCCGATCCGGGCTTCATCGCATGTGCGCCGGGCAGCGGCGTCATCAGGTGGCCGCCGGTTTCGGTCTGCCACCAGGTGTCGACGATGGGGCATTTGCCTTTGCCGACAACGTCGTTGTACCAGGTCCAGGCCTCGGGGTTGATGGGCTCGCCCACGGTGCCCAGGATGCGCAGGCTGGACAGGTCGCAATTTTCGACGAACTCGTTGCCCTGACCCATCAGCGCGCGGATTGCGGTGGGGGCGGTGTAGAACTGGTTCACCTTGTGCTTTTCGCAGACCTGCCAGAAACGCGAGGCATCGGGATAGGTCGGCACGCCTTCGAACATCAGCGTGGTCGCGCCATTGGCCAGCGGCCCATATACGATATAGCTGTGGCCAGTCACCCAACCCACGTCCGCAGTACACCAGTACACGTCACCTTCGTGATAATCGAATGTGATCTCGTGTGTCATCGCAGCATAAACCAGATAGCCGCCGGTCGTGTGCACAACGCCCTTGGGCTGACCGGTCGAACCCGACGTGTAAAGAATGAACAACGGATCTTCGGCGCTCATCTCGGCAGGGGCGCAGTAGTCGTCCGCCTCAAGCGCCATTTCGTTGTAGTCATAGTCGCGACCGTCGATCCAGGTGGTCTGACCGCCAGTGCGCTTGACCACAAGGCATTTCACCGTGTCCTTGCAGTGCAGCAGGGCGGCGTCTGCGTTGGACTTCAGCGGCGTTTTGCGACCACCGCGCGGGGCCTCATCTGCCGTAATCACGACCTTTGCGTCGCACCCATTGATCCGTGCGGCCAGAGCGTCGGGCGAGAAGCCCGCGAAAACGATCGAGTGAATTGCGCCGATCCGCGCACAGGCCAGCATGGCATAAGCGGCTTCGGGGATCATCGGCAGATAGATGACGACGCGATCGCCCTTGCGGACACCCAGGGATTCCAGAATGTTGGCCATCCGGCAGGTGCGCCGGTGCAATTCTGCGTAAGAGATATGCTGGGCCGGGTCATTCGGATCATCCGGTTCCCAGATGATCGCGGTCTGGTCGCCGCGGGTTTTCAGATGACGATCCAGGCAGTTGGCCGATACATTCAACGTGCCATCGGCATACCAGTTGATCTTGACCGAGCCAAATTCGTAACTGACGTCCTTGACCTGAGTGAAGGGCTTGATCCAGTCGATGCGCTTGCCTTGCTCGCCCCAGAACGTGTCGGGGTCGCTGATTGAGGCTGCGTACATGTCGGCATACTTTGCGGCATCGACATGCGCACGAGCGACGGTTTCTGCGGATGGCGGATAAGTCTTGGCATCTGCCTGGGCAGCGGTGGTCATCTTTGAGGCTCCTCCCTCTGGACTGGATTGCATGTGGATTTTTTGCCTGTCATTCAGGCAATGTCGATCCTGTTCCTCCCCAAGTTTGAATATTACCGCGTTCTGAAAATAAATAAATAAATTGGTGTAATCCTTGGATTTCTTTGTAAAGAAATTTTTGCAATTTGGATTAATTTGTAAAAAAGCTGGAAAGAAGATCGTCAAAATATAGCGAAAACAGAAACTTGAATGTAATGAGTATTGTGGGTGCTGCCTGTCAATTGTGTTTGCAAGGACGGCTGAGCTCAGCGCTTCTGTCGTTTTAGGTCATTTTGGGTCTACTTCCCAAAAATTACGCAAATCCCGGACAGGGTTGGCACGATCGAATGTTGGCGCTAGCTTGATCGACAAGCGCCTCGGTAGGGGGCGCACCTATGGGAGACGAAACTATGAAAAAGATGTTGAGCGGTGCCGCAATCGCCGCCCTTGCCGTTGCTTTTGTGACCGAAGCCGCCGCAACGGAATGGAACGCATCCGTCTGGGGCAAGCGCCGCGCCTTTACGGAACATGTAGAAAAACTGGCCGAACTGGTCAGCGAGAAAACCGGTGGCGAATTCACCATCAATGTCAGCTATGGCGGGTTGTCCAAACCCAAGGAAAACCTGGACGGGATCGAAATCGGCGCCTTCGAGATGGCTCAGTTCTGTGCTGGCTACCACCGCGACAAGAACCGGGCGATCACCGTATTGGAATTGCCGTTTCTGGGTGTGAACAACTTGCAGGAAGAAGTAGCGGTCAGCCATGCGGTATACGACCATCCGGCAGTCAAGGAAGAGATGGCACAATGGAATGCCCGCATCATCATGACCTCGCCAATGCCGCAGTATAACCTTGTCGGCACCGGCGAGCCGCGGGATGAACTTGCTGAATTTGACGGAATGCGGGTCCGGGCGACCGGTGGCCTTGGTCAGGCCTTCGAGGCGGTCGGAGGAGTGCCCACATCGGTTCCGGCGACAGAAGCCTTCAATGCGATGGAATCGGGCGTCGTCGACACCGTGGCCTTTGCCCAGCATGCGCACCTTTCGTTCGGAACGATCAACGAAGCGGACTGGTGGACCGCGAACCTGAATCCGGGAACGGTGAACTGCCCGGTTGTGGTCAACATCGATGCCTACGAGGCGCTGCCAGCCGAACATCGTGAAGCTCTGGACAGTTCGATCGATGAAGCGATCGACCATTACCTGGCGAATTACGGCGGCCTGCTCGAACAATGGGACAGCGTCCTGGAAGAAAAGGGTGTCCAGAAGGTCATGATCGACGACGCGGTAATTGAAGAGTTCCGCACGAAGGCCGCTGATCCGATCCGTGAAAAATGGATTGCGGACATGACCGCACAGGGTCTGCCGGCGCAGGACCTTTACGATCTTGTCCAGACGACGCTGAAGCAACAGCGCGGCGGCAACTGATCCACAAGGCCGGGTGCTTTCACGGCGCCCGGCAACAAACAACAAGGAATCACCGGAATGGCAGGACAAGCCACGGTTCTGGTAGACGGCAGCCGTCTGAGCCAGCTGGATCAGCGTTTGCTCGTGCTCGAACGGTTTCTGGCACTGATCAGCGGATTGGCGGTTTTTTCACTGATGGTGTTGGCCGTCGTGTCCGTCAGTGGTCGGAATGCACTGAATGCTCCTTTGCCGGGCTATGTTGACTGGATAGAACAGGCGATGCCTCTCATCGCTTTTCTGGGCATTTCATATGTTCAGCGCGATGGGGGGCATATCCGTATGGATATCGTCATTTCCCGCTTGCACGGACGAGCGTTGTGGCTGTTTGAACTGCTCTCGGTGGTTCTGATCCTGATCCTGATGCTGGCTCTGGTTTGGGGCAGCTGGTCTCATTTCGACCGGTCGTTTGATTTCGGCGCCCCAATGTGGAGCCGGGACAGTTCGATCGATATCGGCATTCCCTTGTGGCCGGCCAAGCTTCTGGCACCCGTTGCATTTTCCGTTCTCTGCCTGCGCCTTGCGCTGCAAGTCTGGGGGTATGGCCGGGCGTTCTGGCTGGGGCTGGACGCTCCGGCGGCCGTTCCGTTGATACAGGATGCAGCGGCGCTGGCAGCGGCCGAGGCCGAACAGTTCGAAGGGCAGGACTGATACATGGACACGATTGAGATTGGCCTCTGGGTCACAGGCGGCCTTCTGGTTCTTGTCGTGGCGGGCATGCGGGTTGCCTTCGCAGCCGGTTTGGCGGGACTTGTCGGACTGTTTTGGATTTTCTGGGCCAAGTTCGGTTACGATCCGGAACGGTTTGGCAAGGCGCTGACAGTGGCGGTCAAGACCGCGGGGCAGGTGCCACATTCCAAGGTCGCGTCCCACACTCTCAGCCTGATTCCGACCTTCATCCTGATCGGGTACCTGGCATATTACGCGGGGCTTACCCGCGCTTTGTTCGAGGCCGCAAAACGCTGGGTCGCATGGGTGCCCGGAGGGTTGGCGGTGTCGACCGTTTTCGCCACGGCCGGCTTCGCTGCGGTGTCCGGTGCTTCGGTCGCGACGTCCGCCGTCTTTGCCCGTATCGCGATTCCCGAAATGCTGAAGGTGGGCTACAACAAACGCTTCGCAGCCGGTGTGGTTGCCGCAGGCGGGACGCTGGCATCCCTGATCCCGCCTTCGGCCATTCTGGTGATCTACGCGATCATCGTCGAGCAGGATGTCGGGAAGCTGCTGTTGGCGGGTTTTATTCCGGGCGCGTTTTCCGCAATCGTATACGGCCTTCTGATCGTCGGGATCGCCGTGATCTTCAAATCCGTTGGCCCGCCGGTCACGGGGTTTACCTGGAAACAGCGCTTTGCGGCACTTCCCGGTGCCTTCCCGATTGTCGCCGTCATCCTGATCATCATCTGCTTTGTCTACAATCCGTTTGGTGAAAAGGCGTGGGGCACTCCGACGGAAGGCGGTGCCATTGGTGCCTTCATCGTGTTCTGTTTTGCCTTGTTCCACGGAATGCGCTGGGCCGAGCTCAAATCCGCGCTGTTGGAAACCGCCAAACTGACGGCGATGATCTTTTCGATCATCTGGGGCGTTCTGATCTATGTGCGCTTTCTTGGTTTTGCAGACCTGCCGGGTGCTTTCTCGGATTGGATCACGGGGCTCGAGATGTCGCCGATGATGATCCTCATCTGCATTCTGCTGGCATACGCGGTGTTGGGCATGTTCATGGATGCAATTGGAATGCTGCTTTTGACCTTGCCCGTGGTCTATCCGGCGGTGATGGCCTTGAATGGTGGTGAAACCGTCAGTGCCGCCGACAGCGCGTTTGGAATGTCCGGTCCGATGTGTGCGATCTGGTTTGGTATTCTGGTTGTCAAAATGGCCGAGTTTTGCCTGATTACACCACCTATCGGGCTGAATTGCTTTGTCGTTGCCGGTGTACGCCCTGACCTGAGTGTTCAAGATGTGTTCAAAGGCGTCACGCCCTTTTTCATCGCTGACGCCCTGACCATCGCAGCGCTCGTTGCTTTCCCGGGTATTGTCCTCTACCTGCCATCGCTTGCGGGATAGCTCGGAAGCGAGGCTCTGCCTCGCGCTCCGGGATATTTGTGGCCAGATGAAGTTCAGACCCCTTGCTTCATCTGGCTGAAAATATCCCGGGGGAGGCGCGCGCAGCGCGGCGGGGGCAGCGCCCCCAAGATTGCGTGCTATCCGGCTCGCATCAACATTCCGAACAGATCGCGGGGATCGTCCGGGTCGGCCAACATGTCCAGAGGTTCAAAGAAGGTTGTACCTTCAATCGCCTGTTTCACATAGCGCAGGGCCGAGAAATCCTCGATGGCAAAGCCTACACTGTCGAACAAAGTGATCTGCCGCTCATCGGTGCGCCCCTTGGCCGCGCCAGTGATGACCTGCCACATCTCAGTCACAGGGTGATCTGAATCCAGCGCCTGAATTTCGCCTTCGATCCGGGTTTGTTCAGGGTACTCGACGAAGATGTCCGAACGTAACAGGATGTCGCGATGCAACTCGGTCTTGCCGGGGCAATCGCCTCCGATGGCGTTGATGTGCACACCGGGCCCGACCATGTTGTCGGTCAGGATCGTTGCGTATTTCTTGTCTGCCGTGCAGGTGGTGATGATCTGGGCACCTTCGATGGCGTCTTCCGGCGTTTTGCAAGGGATGACTGTCAGGCCCTTGCCCTGCAAGTTCGCAGCGCATTTCGACGTGGCATTCGGATCGATGTCGTAAAGCCGAACGGTGTCGATCCCGCACATTGCCTTGAAGGCGAGGCACTGGAATTCGGACTGTGCGCCATTGCCGATCATGGCCATTGTCCTGGCATTTTTAGGGGCCAGATAGCGCCCGACCAATGCCGAAGTCGCCGCCGTGCGCAGCGCAGTCAGCATAGTCATTTCGGTCAACAGCGTCGGATATCCGGTGTAGACATCCGCCAGCAGGCCGAATGCAGTAACGGTTTGCAGCCCTTCGGAGGTGTTCTTGGGGTGGCCGTTTACGTATTTGAACCCGTACGCCTCGCCATCCGAAGTTGGCATCAGCTCAATCACGCCATGAGGAGAATGCGCTGGAATGCGCGGTGTCTTGTCGAAGCTTTCCCATCGTTTGAAATCGGCCTCGATCTGAGCGGCAATCTGCGTGATCATCTGTTCGACGCCAATGTGGTGAACCAGTCGCATCATGTTGTCGACGGAAACGAATGGTACCAGGGCCTTGTCTGAAGGTTGCATGGTGCTCTCCTATCGGCGGGCAAGGTGAACGCCTGCAATCATGCAGCGCACGGACCCACCGGCGGTTTCAATTGTTGGAACGGACAGCGGCAACGGTGTTGCACTGTCCTGGATTGTTGCGATTTGGTCTGGTGTGAGGGCGGCAAGTGCCCTGCTGGACAGGGCCAGCACCAACCCATCACGCCCGGTCAGTTCAATGGCGTTACCTGCGAACTCGGCGATTTGGTCGTGCGTCAGGTCAATGACCGTTCGACCGGATTCCTCCAGCCGGTTGCGAACGGTCACGCGGCGAGCCGGGTCCGATATCATATCGAGGCAGATCAAGGCGTAATGCGCGCCGATACCCATCAATACGTTGGTGTGATAAACGTCCCGGCCCTTGGCATCGCGGGCCTCAAAGGCGATTGGCTCATAGTTGAAATGTGTGCAGAACCGTTCCAACAGGACCGGATCGGCGCGATTGGACGTCACCGTGTAAGCGATGCGGGCCACGTGATCCAAAACCATCGCGCCGGTCCCTTCCAGAGCCAGGTTATCTTGTTCCAACCCGGAATAGTCGATGACATCCTGCACGCGGTATTCCTGTTTGAGCAGTTCGATTACATCGGTCCTGCGTTCGCGTCTGCGCGATGGCACGAACATCGGGTAGATCGCCACATGGCCGCCGGGATGCGTTGAGAACCAGTTGTTGGGAAAAACGCTGTCAGGTGTGTTGAGGTCGCCGAAATCGTCAAACACATGAACAGTGACACCGGCGTCGCGCAATTGCTGTACCGCCCGATCATGTTCATCCCTGGCCGCGTCCGATGTCGCCTCGGCAGATACGGTGCTCAGCGTTTGAAAGGCGTTGTCATCACGTGTTTCCGGGTTGGATGCAAAAGCGTGTGGCCGGATCATGACAACGGCGGATGGCGCTTGAAGTGACAGCATCAGAAACTCCGGGTTGGGCGATCGAAGATACGGCGACCCATCAGAGAGGCAGCCAGATCGACCATCAGTTTTGCGGTTCGGCCCCGGTCATCCAGAAACGGGTTCAGTTCGACCAGGTCCAGCGAGCAGACAAGCCCGCTTTCGTGCAGCAGCTCCATGGCCAAATGGGCTTCACGCTCGGTCGCACCACCGGGCACGGTCGTGCCGACTGCGGGTGCCACTGCCGGGTCGAGGAAATCGACATCCAACGACACATGTAGCAAAGCGTTTTCTGCCCTGACGCGATCCAGAAAGGCCAACAGGGGGGCTTTGATGCCGTTTTCATCGATGCTGCGCATATCTGCCAGCATGGCGCGGTCGTGTTCCAGCGCCGCCCGTTCTGCCGGGTCGACAGAGCGCAACCCGATCATGCCGACGCGATCCGTCGGTATGACGGCGGACAAAGGGGGAAAGTCCTCGAATCCGGGTCTGCCGGTGAAATACGCCACCGGCGTTCCGTGCAGGTTGCCGCTGCCGGTACTGTCCGGAGTGTGAAAGTCGCTGTGGGCGTCAAGCCATAGTACGAACAGGGGGCGATCGATCCGAGCAGCATGGGCGGCCATTCCGGCCACCGTCCCCATGGACAGGGCGTGATCACCCCCCATGAAAATGGGAATTCCCTGACCTGCCGCGTCTTGCGCAACCTTGCTGAGAGCGCGCGTCCACCCCACACATTCGGGCAGGGCGAACAGGTGCGGGTGTTGGGGAATGTCGACGATCTCGGCCCGCACGTCGCCCCAATCGTGAACGGTGTGACCAAGATCAGACAGCGCTTGATCCAACCCTGCCACGCGATACGCATCAGGGCCCATCCGGCATCCCTGACGACGTTTCCCGGCGTCCATCGGGGCGCCAACCAGTATGATATCCTTGAGTTCCATGTGTTCATTTAGGCCGTCGGACTGTCTTGCGTGAAGTCGGCAAAATGCTCAAAATGGTCTCGGAAAATCCTTTATGAGAAAGAGCTATGGACGAATTGGACAATCGGCTGCTCAATGCGTTGCAACGGGATGCACGGGCAAGCCTGTCAGAGCTGTCGGAAACACTGGGCGTGACGCGTACCACGGTGCGCAGCAGGTTGCAGCGGCTGAAACAGTCCGGTGAAATCGTCGGCTTCACCGTCTTGACGCGTCGCGATCTGGCGCAAAGCCCGGTGCGCGGGTTGATGATGCTCGAGATTGAAGGGCGTGGTACGGAACGCGTGATGGCCCGGATCGGAGCCATGCGTCAGGTGACGGCGGTTCATTCGACAAATGGCAGTTGGGATCTGATCGCCGAGATCAGCACCGAAACCCTGGCCGAACTGGATGAAGTTCTGTTTCAGATACGAAAAATCGACGGCGTGACGCGTTCGGAAACGAACCTTCTGCTGTCAACACGCAAGGGGCGGCTCTAGCGCTTTGAGATAAATACAAAATGTGCCAGTGTTGGTCTGCAAGTGAAGTCTTGATGACCGACGGGCGGGTGAGCCGGGCGTGGTATCTGTGATCGGAAACTGGCGGGGACGTGCAGCATGACCAATGCGGAAAGTGACGGTGAACCTCTGGCGGTGCACTGGGTTGAAAAGCTCACGGCCATGTTGGAAAAACCCTGGTTGCGGATTGCGATACCGGTACTTGTGACCGGGATCGCACTGACGGTTTTGCATGATTTGTCGGCGCATGTGAAATGGTCGGATGTCCAGACCGATGTCGCGATGACGTCGTGGAAACTCATGCTTTTCGCCTTGCTCTGGACTGCGTTCAGTTTTCTTTCTCTGTCGCTCTATGATGTGTTTGCCGTGCAGAGTGTGGCAGGCGGCAAAGTGCCTTTGCCTGTAGCCGGATTGGCAGGGGCCAGCGGCTATGCCGTATCGAACTGCCTGGGGTTTTCCTACATCACCGGAACGGCGATCCGATACCGGATTTATGCGTCTCTGGGATTGGATCTGGGGCGGGTGGCCGGGGTCATCGCAACGTCCTGGGTCGCGTTCTGGATGGGGCTTGTTCTGGTTCTGGGTGTGTTGCTGACCGTGCATCCGGACGGAATCTCCAAAGTGATGCCTGTCAGCGAAACGGTGGAAACCGCCATCGGATTGTGCCTTCTGGGGGCATTGGTCGCGATGTTCATATGGTTGTCCAGCGGGGGCAGGCGATTGGCCGTCGCAGGTATCGGATTTGACTTGCCGGGTGGCAAACTGGCCAGCCTTCTGACACTGGCCGCTATCGGAGATCTGGTTGGCGCGTCCATGGCGCTCTATGTCCTGATGCCGGACGATCTGGGCGTCGGCTATCCCTATTTCTTCACGATCTACATCGCCGCCATCGCCGTTGGAATCCTCAGCCACGCACCGGGCGGGCTTGGGGTATTCGAAGCCACGCTGATCGCGGGGCTTGGGGCGTCGGGGCGTTCGGATGTGATCGCAGCCTTGTTGCTGTATCGGGTCGTTTACACCTTCTTGCCCTTCGGTATCGCCAGCGTGTCCATAGCGGTCGCGTCGGCACTGACGCAGAGGCACAGGATCGGCGGGGCCGCGACATGGGTCTATCGGGTCATCCGCCCCATCGTTCCCATGGTTGCAGCCGGGGTTGCGGCAGTGGCCGGAGTGATCCTGCTGGTGTCCGGAGCGTTGCCAGCGGGCACGCAGAACCTTGGCGTTCTGAGAGAGGTTTTGCCGCTGTCCTTCGTCGAGGCATCGCACCTTGCCGGCAGTGCTGTCGGAGTGCTGCTTTTGCTGGTGTCTCGCGGTTTGTTTCGAAAGCTCTACCGCGCATGGGTGGTGGCAATGTTGTTGATGGTGGCCGGGTTCTTTGCCTCGCTGGCAAAGGGGCTGGACACTCACGAAGCGCTGTCGATGCTGGGCACGATTGGCCTTCTGGCGATGTTCCGCGGGGCGTTTTACCGGGTCAGTGGTGCGTCGATCTTCAGGCTGAATATTCCCTGGTTGGTCAGTGTCGTGGCGCTGCTGGCGGTGATTTTCTGGATCGGACTGTTCGCCTATTCCCATGTCGAGTACCAGAACGCCCTGTGGTGGGAATTTGCCTGGAACGGAGATGCTTCGCGCTTTTTGCGCTCCAGCCTCATCGTGGCGGTGATCGTGGGCATCGTGGCCGTGAACTCTCTGTTCGGGCGAGAGATTCCGACACCTGTGCGCACGGAAATCCCCGGAGTGGTCGAACGGCTGGTGATGGGGTGCGAAGATACCGAATCCCAAATCTCGCTTACCGGTGACAAACAGTTCCTGATTTCACCGGATGAGACCGCATTCATTGCCTATGCAGACACGGGCAACGCTCTGATCTCGAAGGGAGAGCCGGTTGGCGATGAAGCAGCGGGGCGGCAATTGATCTGGCAACTCAGGGAAATGGCGGACCGAGAAGGAAAACTGTGTGCCTTCTACAGTGTTTCAACCAAATACCTGCCGACATTTCTGGATCTGGGCCTGTCGATCCTGAAGATCGGCGAGGTCGCGCGGGTGCCGCTCAGGGATTTCTCGCTGGACGGAAAGTCGCGCAAACGGTTCCGGCAGGCCAGGAACCGGGCCGAGCGGGAGGGCTATGTATTCGAGATCATTCCGAAAGAAGACCTGGCCCCGGTCTTGCCGGAATTGCGCGCGATTTCAGATCATTGGCTGGCGCAAAAGGCAGGTGCCGAAAAGGGTTTTGCGCTTGGGGGATTTGACGATCAGTACCTGTCTTATTTTGATCATGCGGTTCTGCGTGACGGTGAAACAGGCAAGATCATGGCCTTCGCCAACCTGTTTCAGGGCGGCAATAAATCCGAGCTGTCACTGGATTTGATGCGCTATGAACCTGACAGCCCAAGCTTTGTCATGGACGCGCTGTTTGCAGAGATGATGAACTGGGGATCACAGCAGGGGTTCCATTGGTTCTCGCTGGGTGCGGCGCCGTTTTCGGGTATCGAAAACCGTCAGCTTGCCTCGCTTTGGAACCGCATCGGCGGCTTTGTCTATGAGCATGGCGAGCAGTTCTATCATTTCGAAGGGCTGCGCGCCTTCAAACAGAAATTCGATCCGGAATGGAGCCCCAACTATCTGGCCAGCCCCGGCGGGCTGGCCGCGCCCCGCATCCTTTACGAGGTCAATATCCTGATCTCGGGTGGTCTGCGCGGGTTGACCAAGTAGCGCTTAGTTCAGGCTGGCTCGGGTCGGGGTTTTTTCAAGCAGATCGCCCCAATCAGTGCGATAGGCCATTTCCGCCAGCACGGTTTCAGGCAGGAATTCCTGGTTCTGACGGATCTGCCATCCGCCTCCCAGACCCTTGTAAACCGCAACCAGATTGCTGGACACCTGCTGCCGCGCTTCGATCAGGTTTGCCTGCGACCGCAGAAGCGCGGTCTGGGTGTTCAGAATGCGTGAATAGCTGGCGATACCGTCCCTGTACTGGCTGACGGCGATATCAGCGGCCTTGCGTGAGGCATCGACGCTTTTCTGATAGAATCCAACCTGTTTGCGCGCCTGTGCATAGGCGACCATTGCGCTTTCCACCTCGGAATACGCGGTCAGTACGGTGTTCTGGTAATTGGCGATCAGCGCCTGATAGGCAGCGTCCTGAGCGCGGACATTGTTCTTGATGCGGCCATAGTTGAGCACGTTCCAGACCACGCCGGCACTGGCCAGACCGGTGGTGCTGTTGCCGCTGAACAGATCGCGCCCACCCGATGCCTGCAAACCGATCGCGCCCGACAGCACGAACTGAGGATACAGGTCAGCCATTGCGATGCCCACCTGCGCCGATTGAGTCGCGGCGGCCAGTTCTGCCGCGCGGACATCCGGGCGGCGGCGCAGAAGTTCTGCCGGCACGCCAACGGCCACATTTGTTCGCGCAAACGGGATACGGCCAGAATTTCCCAGAAGGCTGGTCATCCGGGACGGCGTGGTTCCCAGCAGCACGGCCAGGGCATTCTTGGTCTGTTGCAGGTCGCTTTCCAACTCGGGCACCAAGGCCTTGGTATTGTTGAGCAGCGCAGTGGATTCCTGAACGTCCAGTTCGGTCGTGACTCCGTTGTTGAATCGCAGCTGTGTCAGGTCCGCCGATTCCTGCTGCAATTTGATGTTTTCCCGGGCGACCGCCAAAGATTCCTGCAACGCGCGGATATTGACGTAGAGCGCGGCCACGTCGCCGGTCAGTGTCACCAATGCGTCATCATAGTTTGCGACCTGCAAGGCCAGATTTGACCGAGCCGCCTGAACACCGCGCCGCTGCGCGCCCCAGACATCCAGTTCCCACTGGGCATCGAACCCAACCTGCGACGTCGAAAACTCGGTATCCAGAGGGATGATCCGGTTGATATCGGCAACAGGGCCTAGGTTGTCGCTGATTTGCCGTCTCTGCAACGACCCGCCAATCGCTTGTGATTGTGGATAAAGCTCTCCAAAAGCGATCCCCAACTGCGCCCGCGCTTGCAGCACCCGTGCCCCCGCGACCTGAAGCGTCAGGTTCTGGGCATAAGCTTCGGCAATCAGCCGGTTGAGAGTCGGGTCATTGAATGTCTCCCACCATTTCACCACGGGTGCGCTGCGCGATGTCAGGCCGCTTTGGCCAACGCTTGGGCTGTTTACCTCGATCCATTGCTTCACGACCGGAGAGTTCGGGCGCACGAAATCTGGCCCCACGGGCGTGCAGGCCGCGAAAGTGGCGGCGCAAAGAGCGGTTCCCATCAACCGGCGGAGTGTCATGGCGCGCATCCTCAGATATCCAGCGGTCGGATGAAGTTGGCGAAGGAATAGAGACGGATGTTGATGCGTCTCAGGAACTCAAAGCTTTTGCCCTGTCCGGTGTAGATCGCCACTGCGGCGTGGCCGCCAGCCGGGAAAGTGTGCCCTTCAGGGACATCGACGGTGATCTGCACGGCAATTCGACCGGGCAGTTTCGGCAGTTCAAAGCCGGGCAGGCGGCCTGAAGGGATCAGTTGCCCCTGGCGCGTGGCCCACCAGATCGCCTCGACCTTGCCCGTCAGGATTTCGCCCGGGTAAAGATCAAGCGCCACTTCGACCTCTTGCCCCGGTTCCACGAATTTCAGGTTCTGCTGGCGAAAGGTCGCAAGAATATAGGGGCTGTCCTCGGTCACGAAACTGGCAATCGCGCCCAGTCGAACATCGCCCACGACCAGCCCGGGGCGGGCTTGCTGCGATACGATCATGCCGTTTTCAGGCGCATAGATCGTTGTGTTTTCAAGAAAATACTCAGCCTCGGCCAACTGCGCCCTTGCCTGAAGAATACCCGTGTTCACACCGTCTATCTGGGACTCCACGGCCAGTTGCGCCTTTTCCAGATTTGCTTCGGCCTGTTTCACGGCAGCAAGGTCTTCGGTCACTTGCTCGTTCCAGCGGTCCAGTTCGTCTTGCCGCGCTCCACCGGCGGGCACAAGAGTTTCATAGCGTGCTTGCTGAGACTGCGCATAGGCCAGTTGCGCTTTTGCGCGTTCAACAGCTTCGGTCGTCGCGATCACATCCTGTTCCAGAATCTTGGCATTCTGTTCAGCGGCGACCAATTGCGCCTTCGCATTGTCCACCGCCAGTGAAAACACCGTGTCGTCAAAGCGATAGAGCGGATCACCCTTGGTGACCGGTGTGTTTGGTTCCACAAGAACTTCGGTCAGGATCGTCGGCTGTGTCAGTTTGGGAATGATCTGTATGGTCGAACGCACCACGTGGCTGTCGGCCGAGAAGGGTTGAAAGAACCGCAATGCGACCAGAAAAATCAGCAACAGGTGCGCGCCAACCCAAAAGGATACGATGCCCCAGGCGATGTTGAATTTCAGCAGTTCCAGCTTGAAGAAAATAAGCCAGACGAAAATGATGTAAAATAACGTGATGCCAAGGGCGACGAACATGTTTTGTGACTTCCTTTGGCCTTAGCTTTGTTGGGGATCGTCTGTGTCCAGACGATCTTGATATTCAGGCCGGACATCACCACCCAGACGTTTGATTTCATCACGAATGGCGTCTTTTTCCTCGTCAGGGCCACGGCGAATGTCGACCGTAACGCCATCATGGAACGCCCACATAAAGGCATGGACCCAGGGCACCACGGCCAGAAATCCCATCCAGCCCATGATCTTTACCGCCTCGGCATGGGGATGGTTGCGTTTGATGGCGATCCGACCCGGAAGGCCCATGAGAAAGAGAAACAGTGCCATCACCGCCGCCAGAAGCAGGATCAATGCCACGAAAGTCAGATAGTCATAGTAGCCAAGCGGCTGTCCCAATAGTCCCATGCTCGCGCCTCCTTTTGGGGAAGGTTACGGTATCTTCAGTTGCCGGCGTCCAATTCGTCAATCAACTTGTAGCTTGTCGGCGGGTCGGCGCAGATACCCGGTCCGCATTCCAACAAGGTTGAACCCGCGTTCAGCACCGCCAATGCCAGCATGACGAAAAACGCGATCTTGGCCAGAGTATTTCCGCCGAACCTTGGTTCCTGACCAGAAGGGTCGGCGTATTGGCGATCAAACAACAGCATGATCGATGTGCCCAGCAACACAAGGAAAAAGGCGATCCCGGCCCAGGTATAGTAGTGCAGGCCCAAAACAGGTGAGCCATAGTGCCCGGTGCCGGGTACGATATGCAGAAGAATTTGGCGGATCGATACAGTGCCGCCATACAGGGCCGCAATCAGCACAATGGCATAGTGTTGCGGCCGTGGACCGTAGAGCAGGTTCAAACCAAGCCCCACGCCGACGGCAACGAACCCAACACGTTGCAGCAGGCAAAGCGGGCAGGGCAGTTCATACAGGACAAGCTGATAGAAAAACGCCAGCGCCAGTACAAGGCAGACGGCAAGCATACCGATCGCGTTGAGGGTGCGGGACAGTTCAGGTGTCATGGCAAGCCCCTCAAAGTTGAATTGTCAGCGGTGTGGTTGCGTGGAATTTCAGCCAGTAGATACACATGGCCAACGTGACGAAAAACAAGGCGTTGCCCGCCCTGGTCAACTTGAAATAGTTCAGCCCCATCGTGGCAATAAACAACGAAAACAAAAGCGCAATCATGGCCCGGTCCTCCCCTCCCGTGCACAAATTCCTGTATGAAGGATAGTGTCAGGCCGGGTCCCATCTGGCAAGCCGCGCAACTTGCCCGAACGTTGTTGTTTGCCCGCCTCTAGTCGCAGACGATGACGTCTGTTTGCCACTCGCGACAGTGCTCTGGCAGCTTTCCGGGCAGGGGAAGGTCGGTATAGACCGTGTCAAGTTCGGCGATTGATCCTATTCGCGCCGGGGCCGAGCGTTGAACCTTCGAATGATCGGCAACCAGAAAAGTGCGGCGCGCCTGTTCGATGATGGCCTGGCTGACCTGAACCTCCTGAAAGTCGAAGTCCAAAAGATCGCCATCCGTGTCCAGGGCCGAACATCCTATGACAGCGATATCGAACTTGAATTGCCGGATGGCCGATACGGTCAGGTTGCCGATCAGACCCCCATCAGACCGGCGCAGAACGCCACCGGCCAAGATAACTTCGCAGTCCGGGTTTTCGACAAGGATGTTTGCGACGTTCATGTTATTCGTCACAACCAACAGGTTTTTGTGGTCTAGCAATTGCCTTGCCACAGCCTCGGTCGAGGTTCCGATATTCATGAAGATTGACGCGCCGTCGGGGATATCAGCCGCACATGCCTGTGCGATACGGGTCTTGGCCTCCGCGTTCAGCGCGCGGCGGTCTTCATATCCGATATTTGAAACGCCTGATCGCAGAACGGCGCCCCCGTGAACCCGGTCCAGCTTGCCCGCATCTGCAAGCTCGGTCAGGTCGCGCCGGATCGTCTGAACGGTGACGCCAAAGCGTTCAGCAAGCCCGTCGACGGTGACACGCCCTTCGGTGCTGGCGATTTCCAGAATGTCGGATTGGCGAAAGGACAAGGACATGGGCGGTTCCGGTGCAGAGGATTGGTTTTCGTTTTTGTTCTTTTTGTTGATTTAGGCAAGCCGGATTGCTCAAAAATCATAACAGTGTTGCAAAAGGAAAATAAACGAACATAAACATTGACGAAGCGAAAGCCATTCTGGCTAATGCCCGCAACCGGGTCAGGCAGGGAATCAATGGATATGCAGTCAACGGACAACCAGATCACAGACCTTTTCATCATCGGTGGCGGGATCAATGGCTGTGGAATTGCTCGGGACGCCGCCGGGCGGGGTCTTTCGGTGATGCTGGCCGAGATGAACGATCTGGCTTCTGCCACATCTTCGGCCTCAACCAAATTGTTTCACGGCGGATTGCGATACCTTGAGTATTTTGAAATTCGGCTGGTGCGTGAGGCCCTGATCGAGCGTGAAACCCTGCTGCGCGCCATGCCACATATCAGCTGGCCAATGCGTTTTGTGCTGCCCTACCACAAGGACATGCGGTTTGATTCCGAAACGCCGACCTCGCGGTTGCTCAGCACGGTCATGCCGTGGATGCGCGGGCGGCGTCCGGCCTGGCTGATCCGGTTGGGCCTGTTCATGTATGACAATCTGGGCGGGCGCAAAATCCTGCCGGGAACGACATCATTGAACCTGCGGTCGGCACCGGAGGGGGGCCCGTTGCAGGACAAGTTCGAAACGGCTTATGAATATTCCGATTGCTGGGTCGAAGACTCGCGACTGGTGGTCCTGAATGCGCGTGACGCCGAGGCACGCGGCGCGCAGATCATGGTGCGGACCGAGGTGACCTCGGCCGAGCGGGTCGGTGATCTTTGGGAAGTGTCCATTCGGGATCGAAGCAGCGGTGAGACACGTTTGGTCCGGGCCAAAATGCTGATCAATGCAGGCGGACCCTGGGTGGGCGACATCATTCAAACCAAGATCCGCGTGAACTCTCGCGAGGGCGTACGGCTTGTGCGGGGCAGTCATATCGTGACGCCCAGGCTTTACGATCACGACAAATGCTACTTTTTCCAGGGTGAAGATGGCCGCATCATTTTCGCCATACCATACGAGCAGGATTTTACTCTGATCGGCACAACGGATCAGGACCATCCGGACCCGGCCACGAAACCGGTCTGCACCGAAGCCGAGCAGGATTACCTGTGCGCCTTCGCATCGAAATACTTCAAACGCGCCGTGACCCGCGACGATGTCGTTTGGACCTATTCCGGCGTACGGCCTCTTTATGATGACGGGGCAAGCAGTGCCACTGCCGCGACACGGGATTACACGTTGAAAGTCGACGCGCAGGGCGGGGCGCCTGTTTTGAATGTGTTTGGCGGCAAGATCACAACCTATCGCAGGCTTGCAGAAAGCGCGCTTGAGAAGGTTGGAGAGTTTTTCCCGAACCTGCCCGGCCCCTGGACCGCTGGTGTCGCTCTGCCGGGGGGGGATTTTCCGGTGGATGCTGTCGAAACCCTGAAAGGCGATCTTCTGGCGGCCTATCCCTTTTTGACCGATACCTGGGCTGCCCGCCTGATCAGAGCTTACGGGACAGAAGCAAGGGATGTTTTGGGAGATGCGAAACAGGTATCCGATCTGGGAGAGGACTTTGGCGCGACCCTGACCGCGCGAGAGGTCGCTTGGCTGATGGACAAGGAATATGCCCGTTCCGCCGAAGATGTGGTTTGGCGCCGCAACAAATTGGGCTTGCGGCTGAGTGCCGAGCAGATTTCGCGGATCGATCAATGGATGTCCGCACGGCCTGAGGATGAAAGCTAGCTTAAAAACGTCTGAAGCCGATTAGCGGAATTGCATAAAAGCCCCACCAGCTCAGGTGGGGCTTTTTTTGTTCAGGCGGCTTCTTCCGTAGGGTCGGGGTCCTTTTTGCTGCCCTTCAACCATTCTCGCAAGCCCTGCATCAGCGCGTAGAGCACGGGCACCACGATCACTCCAACCAGCGTCGCGGCCAGCATCCCGCCGAACACCGCGACACCGATCGCTTTCTGACTGGCGGCACCGGCTCCGTTGGCAGCCAGCAGTGGTACAACACCGAGGAGGAAGGACAAGGCAGTCATCATCACAGCGCGGAAACGCTGATACGCAGCCTCTGCGGCGGCCTCTTTGATGGAAAGCCCCTTGGCGCGTTGTTCCATGGCGAACTCGACGATCAGAATACCGTTCTTCGAGGCCAGCCCCACAAGCATGATCATTCCGATCTGCGTATAGAGGTTGATGTCACTGCCCACGATGGCCACCGCCGCCACGGCCCCAAACAAGGCCACGACAACGGAAAGCAGGATTGAAACAGGCAAGGTCCAACTTTCGTACTGACCCACCAGGAACAAATATCCAAACAGGATGGCAAGCCCGAGGATGATGATCACCAGACTGCCCGAGGCCAGCTGTTGCTGCGCCGTCCCTGTCCATTCGAACGCATAACCCGGGGGCAGGGCGGTTGCGGATTCCTCCGTCATCACGTTGATTGCGTCGCCGCTGGACAAGCCGGGTGCAGGGACCGCCGTCACCGTGGCAGACCGGAACAGGTTGTGGCGCTTCAGCAGAACCGGACCCAAAACGTTTTCCACGTCGATCAGTGTGCCCAGCGGCACCATGTCGCCGTTTTGAGAGCGGACATAGAGGTTCGCGATATCCTCGACATTGTCCCGATAGGTGCCATCGGCCTGAATCATCACGCGGTAGACGCGGCCGAACAGATTGAAGTCATTGACATAGTATGACCCCAGTTGTGCCTGCATGGTCTGAAAAATCTCGGCGACCGAGACATTCAGCGTTTTGGCTTTTTCGCGGTCCAGATCAACGAACAGCTGCGGGACGTTGGCGCGGAAGGTCGTATAGGCCTGCCCGATCTCGGGCCTCTGATTGGCCGAATACACGAACGAACCCACGGCCGAGGCCAGATCCTGCGGTGTGCCACCGCCGGTTTGCTGAACCTCCATTTCTACGCCCGCTGACATACCAAGACCCTGGATGGGTGGTGGGTTGAAGGCCAGGATCGAAGCTGCTGATTCACCATTCGCAATCGCCAGTACCTTGGCCAGAATGGCATCAGCGCTCAGATCGTCTTCTTGCCGTTCGCTCCAATTGTCGAGATTGACGAAAATCGCAGCGCCATTGGTGATCGTGCCGTTCAGCATCGAAAAGCCGTTGACAAGAACCGTGCTCGCAACGCCCGGGATTTCACTTATCTGTTCGTCCAGACGAGCAGTTACCGCCTCGGTCCGTTCCAGTGTGGCAGCATCCGGCAACTGAACATCAACGAACAAGTACCCGTTGTCCTCAAGCGGGATAAACCCGGCAGAGGTGTTGGACATGATTGTCCCCGTACCAAAACCAAGACCGACAACGATGGCCAGCGCGATGGCAGGGAAAACCAGCAGTTTTCGTACAATTGCCACGTAGCCGTTGCGCACGGTGCCGATGAAGCTTTCGAACATCGCAAGCACCCCTTTGGGAGGGCCGGATCTGGCACGTAGGACCAACCCGCACAGGGCAGGCGAAAGGGTCAGCGCGTTGATGGATGAGATAACGACTGCGGTCGAGATCGTGACCGCAAATTGGGAATACAACCGCCCCGAGATGCCGGGCATGAACGTCACCGGCACGAACACCGCCAGAAGAACCAAAGTGGTCGCGATGACCGGACCAGTTATCTGGCCCATGGCTTTTCGGGTCGCTTCAGCAGGGGGCAACCCTTCATCCGCAATGATGCGCTCCACGTTCTCGACGACGACGATGGCGTCGTCCACCACGATACCAATGGCAAGCACCAGGGCGAACAGCGAGATGGTGTTCAGGGACATCCCAAATGCCAGCAGGAAGGCAAAAGTGCCGATCAGGGACACCGGAATTGCCACCGCCGGAATGATCGTTGCGCGCCAGCTTCCCAGGAACACGAACACAACCGAAATAACCAGAATGAAGGTCAGGATCAGGGTCGAGACCACGTCGTTCAAAGAGGCCTCGACAAAGTCGGTCGTATTGAAGGGGACATCATATTCGACATCCGTCGGAAAGGCGCGGGACAGCCGCGCCAATTCCGCCTGCACACGTTCCGAAACCGCCAAAGCGTTTGCACCGGGGGCCTGATAGATGCCGATGACCGTGGCAGGAACCGCCTGAAAATAGCCCGAAGCCGCATAGTACTCTGCGCCAAGCTCTACCCGGGCGATGTCTTTGACGCGGACGATGGCGCCGGCGTCACCGGTTCGGATCACGATGTCACCGAATTCTTCTGCGGATGTCAGGCGGCCTTTGGATTTGATCGTGTATTGAAACGTCTGCCCTTCGGGTACAGGTGGTGCACCGATCGAACCGGCAGACACTTCGATATTCTGTTCCCGGATTGCATTGATGACATCCCCCGGTGTGATGGACAGCGCCGCCATCTTGTCCGGGTCCATCCAGATCCGCATGGCGTATTCAAGGTTGGTCAGAACATCGGCCTTGCCGACGCCCTGCACACGCGCCAGCGCATCGCGCAGATTGATCGAGGCATAGTTCGACAGAAACACACTGTCATAGGTCCCATCGGGTGAGGTCAGAGTGACCAACATCAGCATGTTGGTCGAGGATTTCTGTGTCACGACGCCGGACGAAGTGACCTCGGCTGGCAATGACGACATGGCCTGCGCCACCCGGTTTTGAACGTTGACCGATGCGATGTCGGGATCGGTGCCCACCTCAAAGGTCACATCCAGCGAATAGGACCCGTTGTCCGACGATCTGGACGTCATGTAGATCATGTCGTCCACACCGTTGACCTGCGCTTCGATCGGCGCGGCAACGGTGTTTTCAACGGTTTCGGCATTTGCACCGGTATAGGTGGTTGAGACGTTGACCACAGGCGGTGTGATATCCGGAAACTGCGCGACCGGCAGTACCAGGTACCCGATGCCGCCCATGATGGTCAGCACCAGTGAGATGACAAGCGCCAGCTTGGGGCGGCTTATGAACAGGGCTGAGAACATCTGTTACTCTCCCGGCTGCTCAGAGGCCACGACCGCGTCAACAGCGACACCGGGGCGGACCCGCTGCAAGCCCTCGACAATGACGCTTTCACCTTCACGCAGCCCGTCCAGCACAATAATCGCAGTATCAAAAGTGTCACCTGTTGTGATGTAGCGCTGTTCAACCATTTGCTTGTCGTTGACCACCAGGACAAAATCGCCCCGCTGATCGCGCTGCAAGGCGGCTTGCGGCACCAGAACCTGCAAGGTCGGTTCAAGCGCTTCGATCTGCACATTCACGAAAGCGCCGTCCAGGATCAGCCGGTCCGTATTGTCGAATTGGGCCCGCATCGTGATTGCCCCGGTCAATGGGTCGATACGGTTGTCAACGAATACAATTCTGCCGGTTTCATCCAACTCTGTTCCATTGGGCAGTTTGACATGGACGTTTGGGCTTTGCGGACTATCCGCAAGAGAGGCTGAGTTTTCGCCAACGGTCTGCAAAACCGAGGTAAAGAGCTTTTCGTTCAACGAGAAATTCACGTAGATCGGCGACTCGCTGACGATATTGACCAGAGGAGGGTTGTTTGGGCCAACAACATCGCCGACGCTTGTGGTGATCCTGCCGATACGGCCATCAAATGGTGCGTGGATCTGCGTATAGCTCAGGTCAAGCTCGGCCTGCCGGATCGCAGCTTTGGCTGCTTTCACCTCTGCCTCTGCGACCAGTTCATTGGCGCGGGCAATGTCGCGTTCCGATTCCGGCGTCGCGTCACGTTTGTAAAGCTCTTCTTTACGCGCCAGATCAACCTTTGCCAGCTCAAGATTCGCTTCCGCCCGGTTCAGATCGGCCTTTCGGGCCTCAAGCGTGGCCTCATACAGGTCGGGTTCGATGGTGAACAGCAGGTCGCCTTCCTTTACCGTCGCTCCATCCTCGACTTCGCGGCTGTTGAGAAACCCGTTCACGCGCGCCACGATATCGACTTTGTTGATTGCCTCGGCGCGCCCGATGAACGTGGCCTCGTCGGTGATTTCCTCGGTATAGGCCGCCGCTATGGAAACCTTTGGCGGTGCCCCTTCTTCTTGCGCGATCGCAGGATGCGCCAAACCCAAGGACATCAGCATGAATACGGCGGCCAAATGCCTGCTGGTCTTGTTGGGCGAAATGAATGCTGGGGACATGGCGAAAGCCTCGTTCGATGCAGAAACAAAAGATACCGACCCGGTCGCCAGGGCGACCCGAGTCGGAGGAACTTGGTCTCAGGATGACTTTTTTGTGCCGATATCTCAAGCGTGTTGAATCTTGAGTCGATCGGGGCCGATGTCAAAAATTTCAGCACTTATGCTGGCTTAGGTCCCGGCGTGGTCATCGGGCCCGAACGAGAAGGGGGCCGGAATGGCCCCCCCTGGTTCTTGGTATCGGATGGTTCAGTCGCGGGTCCCAGCGAATTTCTCTTGCCATTCTTCACGCTGTTCATCCGTTATTTTGGCGAACAGAACGTCGGGCACGGTGAAGTCGTGGCCGGACGGCAAAGCGTTCAACGCAGTGGCGACATCGTCCGGCCAGCTGGTATCCAGCGTGTTCATCGCGCTCAGCATACGGGCCGAGGTGTCGGGGATGAACGGCGCGCTGAGAACGGCGTAAAGCCGGATCAGGTTCAGGCCAAGACGTACCTGCGCGGCGGCCTGCTCGGGGTCTTCCTTGAACGTGGACCACGGAGCTGCGGCCTGTAGATATTCATTTCCTGCAACCCAGATTGCCCGTAGCTCCTGCGCGGATTTGCGAACTTCCATCGCCTCCATGTGGCCTTCATAGGCGCGGACGCGTTTGGTGAGCTCTTCGATCAAGGCCTGCTCGCGCGGGCCGAACTGTCCACCGTCGGGCACGGCCTCACCAAATTTCGAGCGGCAGAATTTGGTGATCCGGCTGACAAAGTTGCCCAGAACGTCTGCAAGGTCCTTGTTCACCGATTGCTGGAAGTTCTCCCATGTGAACTCACTGTCGCTGCTTTCCGGCGCATGGCTCAGCAGCCACCAGCGCCAATAATCGGCGGGCAGAATGTCCAGCGCCTGATCCATGAACACGCCACGGCCCTGGCTGGTCGAAAACTGGCCGCCGTCATAGTTCAGGTAGTTGAACGACTTGATGTAATCGACCAGCTTCCAGCGTTCGGGAGATCCGGTCTCTTCATTATGCGTATTGGTGCCTAGGATGGTGGCCGGGAAGGACAGGGTATGGAACGGCACGTTGTCCTTTCCCATGAACTGGACATAGCGCACATCATCCGCGCCCTTGTCGGTGCGCCACCAGCGTTCCCAATCCGCATCGGCCCTTCCGTTGGCGTCCGCCCATTCCTTGGCGCAGGCGATGTATTCAATGGGGGCGTCGAACCAGACGTAAAAGACCTTGCCTTCCATCCCCGGCCAATCCTGATCGCCTTTTTTGACCGGCACACCCCAGTCCAGATCGCGGGTGATGCCACGGTCCTGCAAGCCGTCACCGTCATGCAGCCACTTCTTGGCAATTGACGTGGTCAGGACCGGCCAGTCCGTCTTGCTGTCGATCCACGCATCCAGCTTGTCCTTCATCGCGGATTGACGCAGATACAGGTGCTTGGTCTCGCGCACTTCCAGATCGGTGGATCCGGAAATGGCCGAGCGCGGCTCGATCAGGTCCGTCGGATCCAACTGCTTGGTGCAGTTCTCGCACTGGTCGCCGCGCGCGCGGTCATAGCCGCAATTGGGGCAGGTGCCTTCGATATAGCGATCAGGCAGAAAGCGGCCATCGGCGTTGGAATAAACCTGTTTCTCGCTGACTTCGCGGATGAGGCCCGCGTCATCCAGCTTGCCCGCAAAGTGCTGGGTCAGGCGCTTGTTCTGTTCGCTGGACGAGCGGCCGAAGTGATCGAAGCTGAGCCCAAACCGGTTGGCGATATCGGCCTGAATCGCATACATGTCGGCGCAGTATTCCGCCACCGGCTTGCCAGCCTTGGCTGCCGCCAGCTCGGCGGGTGTGCCGTGTTCATCCGTGGCGCACAGGAACATGACCTCGTTCCCCCGGCCGCGCTGGTAACGTGCATACAAGTCGGCAGGCAATTGCGAGCCGATCAGATTGCCGAGGTGCTTGATCCCGTTGATATAGGGGATCGCCGAGGTGATGAGAATCCGAGCCATGATCCGTTTCCGCGTAACTGTCTGCGCGCCCGTCTACATGATGTGATCGTCCAGCAAAAGCCCGACATTGACCTGCAAGTCAATTTGGACGCCGAATGGTCCGAAAACCGCGCTGCCCCGGCGATCTGGTGCGCGTTCCCGGACCTGGGCAATCGCAACGCGTTGGATCTGAGATGGACAGACCCGTCCTTGTTTCATGCAAGGCCGACCGAAAAGACCGGGCCAATCACGAAAGGCATGCAAAAACCAGCGGGTGTCTAGTTTTTCGAGTTTTCCCGCGACCGTTTCAAAAGACGACCAATCGTGAATGAGGTCCGCGGGGCGTAAACATAATTCGTGCGCTCCTCGGGGGTGGGGCGGGACCGCATCCGCGCCAGACCAAACACGATCAGGAAGACGTGCCCGAACGCCACGAAGGCAAAAAGGGCACCGGGCCCAAATTGCTGGATCAGGTTCGAGGTTACGTAGGGCGATGCAATCGCCCCCAAGGCAAACCAGAACATCAGGGCCGCAGACAGCTCCACCCGTTCCTCGGTCGTGGCGAAGTCATTTGCGTGGGCGGAAGAGACCGAGAAGATCGGGAAGGTTGTCAGGCCAAAGAACACCGCCGCCGACATGACGCCGATCGTTCCGGTGCCGCTTGCCGCCATGGTGACGCCGCAGCTGAGTACCGCGGCAGCCGACAGCCAGATCAGGACCCAGCGCCGGTCATATTTATCAGCCAGCCAGCCGACGGGGTATTGAGCAAGCGCACCACCCAGTACGAAAGAGGCCAGGAAGAATGCGATCTGATCGACGCCAAGGCCGACCTCTTGCCCGTAAACCGGACCCACCATTCGGAACGAGGCCGAGCTGAGCGCGGCCACGATCACGCCTGCCACGGCCAAGGGTGAGCTGCGCCAAGCCAGTCCGGGTTTCAGGCGGGGCGCGTCAGGTGTTTTGGGCTGGCTTGCTTTGGTCAGGGTCAGCGGCAGCAGCGACGCACAGCACAGGATCGCCAGCAGGTTGTACGAGACGTAAGAGGCCGGGGGCAGAACGGCGATAATCAACTGGGCGCACAGGGACGCGCCCATATCCGCGATCCGGTACGTGCCCATCGCACGCCCCCGGGTTTCATTGGTGACCTTTGCGTTCAGCCAGGCCTCGATCACCGTGTACGCGCCTGCCACGCAGGTGCCCGAGGCCACACGCAAGGCCGCCCAGATATATGGGTTTTCCGTCAACGTGTGCCCAATCAAGCCCATTGCACCCAACGCGGTGCAAACTGCGAAGGCACGCGAATGACCAACATTGCCCATCAGACGGGGTGCCCACCAGCAGCCGATGAAAAACCCCAGAAAATGCGAAGACCCCAAAAGGCCGATCTGTTCGGTCGTGAAATCCAGCGTGATGCCGGAAATGGCATCAAGTGGCCCGACGCCTCCTGTCGAAAGCTGTAGCAGAATGACCGAAAGAAACAGGGCGGCAAATGAAATGATCGTGCGCATGGTTGCCTCAGATTGGCAGGGTCGCCGCACAATGCGCGCATCAAATCGACTTTCGCGAGTCGTTTTTTGCCGTTCGGCGGTCAGGTCGCGCGGATAATCTCTGCGTGGATGTCCAGGCCGACAGTGTCATGAACCAGGTCAGGATAGCCCGAAGCGCCGAAGTCGTGCCGGTTCAGGGCGCCCTTCAGACCAATGGTCAGACGGCTCAGATCGTTCACTTCACTTCCCGCCTGCCGGTACAGATTGGCCTCCAACGTGATCGGGCGGATCACGCCGCGGACCGTCAGATCACCCGTGATCCGAGCGCCATCCGATATTCGCCCTTCCGGGCCCAGCTGTATGTCCGTCGACACGAACCGGATCGTTGGGTGCTGTTTCGCGTCCAATACGCTGGGGCTGAGCATGGGCATACGGGCAAAGGGCAGCCGCGTTCTGGCTTTGCTGACGTCCAGTGTCACTGTGACCTCACTGTTCTGTAGCCGACCTGTGTCAATCTGAACATCGGCGGTCCGGATCGGCATTGTCCCTGACTGAGCCACCCCCGCAAGATCAAAAGTGAACCCGATCCGGGTGCCTTCATCCGACAAGATATATGGCCGCAATGCGGCATGTGCCGCCCGGGTCAGGGGCAGGGTTGCCAACCCGGCAAGCAGGCTGCGACGGGTCAGAAGGGTCATGCCATAACCCGCTCTCGTCCGGGGCGGGATCTCCTGAGCAGCATCAGAACGATCGCAATGTTCAGGCCATTCCAAAGAATGCCATTCACGAACGCCAGTTGGTAGTTTCCGGTGAGGTCGTAGATCCATCCTGACATCCAGCCGCCGAGAGCCATGCCAAGAATGGTCATCATCATGACGAACCCGACCCGTGCGCCAGCTTCCTGCGGCGGCATGTATTCGCGGACAATCAGCGCATAGCTGGGCACGATGCCGCCCTGTGCCAGGCCAAAGAGCAGGCTGATGGCGTAAAGCGATACCATTCCGTCGTAGGGCAGGAACAGGAACAGGGCGATGCATTGCAGGAGCGAACCGATCAAAAGCGTCATGACTCCGCCCAGCCGGTCAGCCAGCAGACCCGAGATGATGCGGCTGACAACGCCACCCAATAGCATCAGCGACAGCATCTCGGCCCCGACTGCGGGCCCATATCCCAGCCCGACGCAATACGAGACGATATGAACCTGCGGCATCGACATGGCGACGCAACAACCGATCCCGGCCAGGCCCAGAATATATTGCAGCGCGCGTGGTGATACACCGACGCTTCGTGCATTGATGTGGGCGGATGCTGCGGCGGTGCCGTGAGCCTCGACCGGAACCCTGCGGCGTAGCAGCAGCGACAGGGGAATGACGACGACAAGCGTCAGCACGGCGAGCGTCAGATAGACCTGTTGCCATCCATCCCGCGCCAGAATTCCGGACAGCATGGTGGGCCAGATGGCGCCGGACAGGTAATTCCCACTGGCGACCAATGCGACGGCAATGCCGCGCCGTTTCATGAACCAATGTGAGATATCGGCGATCAGCGGGCCAAACCCAATCGACGTGCCCAGCCCAAGCAAAAGATGCGCCGCGGATAGCAACATTATGCTCGGTGCCAGCGTTGCCAGCACATAGCTCAGCGCGCTCAAGACGGCTGCTCCGATCAGGGCGCTGGTGACGCCCAGCCGGTCCACCACCTGCCCCAGCCACATGTTGCCCAGGGCAAAACCGATCATCGCCAGAGTGTACGGCATCGAGGCTTCGGCACGACCGGCCCCGAATTCGGCTTCAACTGCGGGCATGACCACGATCACCGCCCACATGCCCACATTCGCCACTGTTGCAATGGCGAGCGTGATCAGAAGGCGAAGCCAGGAATAGCGGCTGTCATGGATCGGATGGCTCATGTGGTGACGCTAGGGCGCGGCCCGGGTTTTGACCAGTCACATCTTGCGTGATCCGTGTGGCTTTATGCTGGTGTGTCTTCGGTTTCGATCCGTTCCAGATGCAACCCGGCACGGGCGGCGGTCATGGTGGCCTGCCATGTGACCTGGGGCAGGGCGCGGGCGCGGCGGCGGGTCAGGGTCCAGATCCGAGCCTCGTCTCGATGGGTGGCCGCCATGTGCCAGCGCGTCTCAACCCCTTGCGCGCCACCGTCTCCGGGTGTCAGCAGCAAACCAAGCGGAGCCCGTCCCATCGCCCCCCCTTGTTCGGCGGCCAGATGCATCCGGCGTATCGGTGTCAGCCCCGGCGCGCCGGGCAGGTCGCCGACGATCAGCGGAATGGCCCCGCTGCGCAGCGCCTCCTCCAGACACCACAGCAGATCTTCGGCGCGGGTGGGCTGAACAAAGATGAACCGGGCCGGATCGGCAAAGGCCATCATCCCATCGGGGTTCAGCTGGCCGGGTTCCCACGCGGGGGAAATCCACAAGACCGGCCCCTGTGTCTGACTGGCCAGCCACATGGCAAAGCTGCGCCGGGCGGGGCCGCATGCCTCGTGCACGCGGCCCAGTTGCAGGGTGATCTGCGGATGGAGGCTTACCCCCGGTGCCTGACGCGCAGGTTTGTGGCCAAGAAGCTGAGTGGACATGCCGGAACATTAGCATGTTCTATTTTTGTTCTCAAGCGACCAGGGCCGTCAACGGGACAAGATCAACTTGCCATTTGCAAATTGGACGCTCGAGAAACGATGCAGGTATTCCATTCCCAAAAGCGATTTATCCAGTTCGCCTTCATTGACCCAGGCCGATACGTTCTGATCGGTAATGGGGCCTACGGTCAGGGTCTCAAGCCGCACCGGCGCTGTGCGGACCTCGCCGTTGGCGGTCAGGGCGCGGCCGAAATAGTTCAACTGATCAGGATCGATACCTACGCGCGCAGCGTCCTGAGCGCTGAGCACGATCTGGCTGGCGCCGGTGTCGACAAGAAAGTTGATCGGCTCACCATTTACCAAAACCGGAAGGTAATAATGACCATCATAGGCACGAGGCACCTCGATCGCGTTGCCGGTGACGGTCATCTGCGGGGCAGGGCCAACCGAAGACCGGATGTCTTCCCACAGGCCGATGACGGCGATGACGCCAACGAAAATGAACACCCAGGCCATCACCTGTTGCAACGTCTTGTTCAGCGACTGGCGGTTTTGCGAAACGAACCAGAACGCGACGGCCAGCCCAAGCACGACCAGATAGACCAGTTGTCCGATATCGACGCTGTCCACAGGGTTCACCCCACTCAAGTTGCACGTCACATATATGGGGGTTTAAGACGCAAAACCAAAGGCCTTGAGGCCATCGAGAATGAACTGCACCGACAAGGCGGCCAGCAGCATTCCCAGCAGCCGGGTCAACACGTTCAGCCCGGTCTTGCCCAATATCCGTGCGACCGCGCCAGAGGTCAGATACATCACGAAGACCATCGCCAGCACAACCAGCATCACGCCGATGACAATGGCAAGGCCCTGAATGCCCGGCTGCTGGCCCGCAAGCAGAATCATCGTTGCAATCGATCCGGGGCCTGCAATCAGCGGGATGCCCAGGGGAAAAACGGACGGGTCCGGGTGTTCCTCTTCCTCGGCGCTGCTTTCGCGTCGCTTGGTGCGGCGTTCAAACAGCATGTCCAGCGCGGTCAGGAACAGCAGGACGCCTCCTGCAACGCGGAACGCCTCCATCGAGATGCCAACAAACCCCAGAAGGGCTTCGCCAAAGGCGGCAAACAGGGCCAGGATGAAGCCCGCCGTCAGGCAGGCCCGAACCGCGATGGAGCGGCGCGTATGCCAGTCCATGCCCTGAGTCAGAGCCACGAAGATCGGCGTTTGCGCGGGCGGGTCGAGGACCACGAAAAGCGTTGTGAACGCGGTAATCAGAAATGCACTGTCCATTGTTATCTGCTGCTCCGTTGCAGGTCTTGCAGGATACGCATGGCATCTTGCGAACACCCTGATGGGACATAGACGTGATCGTGGTGATACCCCGCGACCATGTTTGCGGGAATGCCGTCCCCAGCCAGCGCGCTGGAAACGGCGGCGGTCAGACCAACACCTTCCAGCGAGGAATGGACCTGCAACGTGATGCATCGCATCGCGACGGCACCTTGCGGTGCCGCACTGATCGGGACGATGAGAGACAACCCTTCGTCCTCGACACAGCTGGCCCGCGTGCCCTTTGGCCAGGGTTTGTCTTCAGGCCATACGACAAAGGCAAACTCACCGGGCTGCAAGTGGGGATGCATACCGGCAATCATAGCGTCGGTGTCTTTGACGGGTGTTTTCATGCTGTTTCTGCCTGTTCAAGCCGTTCGGCGGCGGCGATCCATAAAGCCTCGGCTTTTTGCATGGCCTCGGTGACTTCGGTGAACTTGCGGTTCCAGGTTTCTAGGTCGTTGATCCTGTCGTCCTCGTACAGCGCCGGATCGGCCAGTTTGGTCGAAAGCTTGTCATGCATTTCCGCCAGCTTCTCGATCCGGTCCTCGCATTTGCGCAGATCCGCGCGCAAGGCCAATATCGTCTCGCGCGGGGGGCGTTTCGATTTGGCCGTCCGGTGCTTTTCCCTGGCGGGTCTGTCGCGCGCCAGCAGCAGGGACCGATAGGCTTCAAGGTCGCCGTCGAAAGGTTTGACGGTACCGTCCGAAACCAGCCAGAGACGATCCGCGACAAGGCTCAGCAGATGCATGTCGTGGCTGACCAGAACCACCGCGCCGGAATAGGCCGTCAGCGCCTCGACCAGCGCCTCGCGGCTTTCGATATCAAGGTGGTTGGTCGGCTCATCAAGGATCAGCATATGGGGCGCGTCGATCGTGGCGAGCAGCAGTGAAAGGCGCGCTTTCTGTCCGCCCGACAGACGTCCGACCTCGGTTTCCGCCTGATCCGCGTTCAACCCGAAACCGGCCAGTCGCGAACGCCACATGCCGGGCGCCTCGTCGGGGCGCAGACGGCGCAGGTGGTCCAGCGGTGTTTCGTCCACATAGAGCTCATCCACCTGATGCTGCGCAAAATAGCCGATGCGCAGCTTGCTGCTGCGGGTCATCTTGCCCGCCAAAAGGGGCAGCCGGTCCGAAAGCAGTTTGGACAGGGTCGACTTGCCCTGTCCGTTCTTGCCCAACAGCGCGATTCGGTCATCCTGATCGATACGCAGGTTCAGGCGACGCAGCACTTCGGTTTCGCCATAGCCTGTGACGCCACCTTCGATCTGGATGATCGGTGGAGACAGTTCCTCGGGTTCCGGAAAGCTGAAGGCGCGCAGGGCGGCCTCTTGTGGGGTCGAGACCAGTTGGATGCGTTCGATCATCTTCAGGCGCGACTGGGCCTGAACGGCCTTCGACGCCTTGTAGCGGAACCGGTCCACAAAGCTTTGCAGATGTGCGATGCGGGCCTTGGCCTTGGCGTTTTCCGATTCCGCCTGTGCCAGCCGTTCCGCACGGCGTTCCGCGAACTTGTCGTAGGGCACGGCGTAATAGGTCAGCTTGCGGTCTTCCAGATGCAGGATCGACCCCACGGCGCGGTTCAGAAGGCCGCGGTCGTGGCTGATGATGATCACCGTGTGCGGATATTTGGCCAGATAGCTTTCCAGCCACAGCGCGCCTTCGAGGTCCAGATAGTTTGTCGGTTCGTCCAGCAGCAGCAGGTCGGGCTGAGAAAACAGCACCGCCGCCAGCGCAACGCGCATCCGCCAGCCGCCCGAGAAATCCGAGCACGGGCGCTGCTGGTCTTCGTCGTCAAAGCCCAACCCCTTGAGGATCGAAGCCGCGCGGGCCTCGGCGGACCAGGCGTCGATATCGGCCAGACGGGTCTGGATCTCGGCGATACGTGTCGGGTCTTCGGCGCTTTCGGCCTCGGCCATCAATGCACTGCGTTCGGTATCGGCGGCCAGGACCGTGTTGATCAGCGAAACGTCAGAGGAGGGCACCTCTTGCGCCACACCGCCAATCCGAGCGCGCTTCGGGACCGAGATACTTCCCGATTCCAAAGCCAACTCGCCCCGGATCAGACGGAACAGCGTGGTCTTTCCGGTTCCGTTCCGACCGACAAGGCCAACCTTGTGACCATCGGGAATCGTCGCGGTTGCGCCATCAAACAATGGACGACCTTCAACGGCATAGGTGATGTCTTCGATCCGTAACATGGGTCGAGCACTGAGGCACGGCCCACGGCTTGTCAATGGGGGCAATGGGCCAATTGGCCGTCAATCCAACACGCTGGCAGCCTTTTCGAATGGGTAGGATTTGAACCCGACCAGAGGCTGATCGCCGTCCTCGCTGAAAGCGAAAACGTGTATTTCGTCATGGTGCACGGTCGCGCGGCAGAAAGTTCCCGGGCCCTGCAACGCCACGGGACATTCCTCGAGGTCGACATGCGGAACCGCAGTTTCGAACAGTTCATATTCCATCGGCAAGGGGGCCTGATCTGCCAGCGCGGATGAGGCAAGAAGACAGGCGGGGATAACGATTTTGTATGTCATGGTCGTGTCTTTCACAGGTTTCGGAATCTGTTAGCAGAAAGAAACTTACAAAAATAGTCAGAATATTGAATCCGAAATCTCCGTGTGCGACATTCCACCGCTTCGGAACGGGCGATCAGATGACCAGGGCATTGGGCATGGGCTTGCAGCCCCGCATGTGGTAGCCGTCTCGGGAACGCAAAACGGTAGTTGGAATGCGCGCGGCACAGACTTCGCCCTCTTTGGTGACCCTTGTCCTTGCGACCGGTCTGTCGGTGCTGTCGCTGAACATGTTTCTGCCGTCTCTTGCCAACATGGCGGTCGATTTTCGCGCGGATTATGCACTGGTGAACCTGTCCATCGCGGGCTACCTGGCGGTTTCCGCGGTTCTGCAACTGATCCTTGGGCCGATGTCCGACCGGTTCGGGCGCAGGCCGGTTCTCTTGGTCTGCATGACGGTTTTCGTGGCGGCGTCACTGGGCTGTGTTCTGGCGGAATCGATCTGGACCTTTCTGGGGTTTCGTCTGATGCAGGCCGCCGTGGTCGGGGGCTCGGTGCTGTCTGCCGCGTCGATCCGCGACCAGTTTGCGCCCAATGAGGCCGCCAGCAAGCTGGGATATGTTGCCATGGCAATGGCTTTGGCACCGATGCTGGGCCCTATGCTGGGCGGCAGTTTGGACATGCTGTTCGGATGGCGGGCCGGGTTCGTCTTTTACACTGTTGCAGGGGCGGCGCTGCTGACGCTGCTCTGGGCGGACATGGGCGAGACCAACCACAACCGGTCGGCCACCTTCGCCGCGCAGATGCGCGAATTCCCGCACCTGTTTCGTGCCCGGCGGTTCTGGGGCTACGCGTTGTGCGCGGCGTTCTCGATCGGGGGATTCTACAGTTTCATCACCGGGGCGCCCCTGGTGGCCGCCGCCTGGTTCGATCTGAGCCCCGCGACGCTGGGCCTGGGGATCGGAATCATCACCGGCGGTTTCATGGTCGGCAATTTCGTGACGGGTCGGATCGCCGCGCGTACTCGGTTGACGACGATGATTCTGGCCGGACGTATCATCGCCTCGGTCGGGCCGTTCTGCGGGCTGTTGCTGTTTTTAGGTGGGATGGGGTCGGTTTGGGTATTTTTTGGATCAGCCATCTTTGTCGGTTTTGGAAACGGTTTGACGAACGCTAACGCGTCTGCGGGCGTCATGTCGGTTCGACCGAAACTGGCCGGCAGCGCGGCGGGCCTTTCAGGGGCCCTGATCGTCGCGCTCGGTGCGGTCATCACTTCGATTACCGGAGCGGCGGTCAGCCCCGAGAACGGCCCGTATCTGGTGCTGTCGATGATGGCAGCCAGCAGCTTTCTGGGTCTTCTGGCGGTTCTGTATGTCCGTTGGGTGGATGCACGAGACCCGCTTCCCGACGCAATCTGACGCCCAAAGGCGCAATCGCGCCATCATTCCACTTTTCACCGGCGAAATACCGTGTTAGGCGGCGCGCGATGAATTTCGCGCGGCCCAGCCCGCGCCGTCAGACCAAGGAGAGGCCCGATATGGCACTGGAACGCACTTTTTCGATCATCAAACCCGATGCAACCCGCCGCAACCTGACCGGCAAGATCAATGCCAAGTTCGAGGAAGCTGGCCTGCGCATCATTGCGCAGAAGCGCATCCACATGACCAAGGAACAAGCCGGCAAGTTCTACGAAGTTCATGCCGAGCGTCCGTTCTATGACGAACTGTGCGAGTTCATGTCGTCGGCTCCGGTCGTTGTTCAGGTTCTGGAAGGCGAAGGTGCCATTGCCAAGAACCGCGAAGTCATGGGCGCAACCAACCCGGCGGACGCAGCACCCGGCACCATCCGTGCGGAATTTGCTGAATCGGTTGGCGAAAACTCGGTCCATGGTTCGGATGCACCGGAAACCGCGGCTGTTGAGATCGCATATTTCTTCTCGGGCATCGAACTGGTCGGCTAAGCCGGTTTTATGCCGAAAGATCGGGCCGCTCCGTCAGGGGCGGCCTTTTTTGTTCAGACCTGCTTTAGATCTTTGGGTGCAACGCGGACCCCGATGGCATCCAGATCAGCAACCATCCGGTTTTCCGGCGCGGTGATGTTGCCGGCCTTGATCGCGTCGAAACGCTGTCGCAGCTTCTTTTTCTCTTCACCCTTGCAATCATTCCAGGGGCGTCCCTGAAGCCCCATCACCAAAACATAGTAGCCGATGAAATGTGCTTTGGTGCCAGCCCGCAAAAGCCGAGCATAGGCCTCATCCGCTCCCAGCTCTCGCAGTTCATCAGCCGAGTGGATGCCGGCACGCGCGCAGGCCTGCTCGAAAGCCGGGCCAAGGTTGCGGATCGAAGAAACCGGATCGCTCATGCGCCTGTCTTAATTGCACCTCCGGGGTCTGTCACCCATGTTTGCGCATTGTCGAAACATAATGTCTTGCTGTCTTGTGGTGTTTCCGCTCTCATGAGGTCATGCTGCCTCGGCGGTCCGGGTTTCAAAAGCCGAAAGACACAAAAGCGGGTCGGTCCAGGGCCAGACAGTCTGCTGGCCAAGGTAACAGCCGAATAGGCTGAACGTGATGAAGGATCAGAACCGTCGAAGAAGGAACCAACGTGCCGAAGATCGTTGAGACCAGCGTCAATGAATACCTGAAAACGCCCCGGATTGGTGGATCATGACGGAACCTTCAGGTATTCAGTGCATTCTGTCCCAATCCATTGACCAGTCGCTTGTTGAAAAGCTCATTCCCGGGTTTGCGATCAGGATCGGCCCACCGACGGAATCGAGATCTTTCGTGCTTTTGGATTGCCACGATCAATCGTTGCGGAATTCAGGTTGTGTTCTGCTTGAGGTCGGAGAAACACTGTGGCTTTTCCGAAATGGCCGTGCGCCGCTGTCTCAACGCTGCAAGGGGCAGGGGCGGTTTGTTCAAGAGCTACCGCAGGGCCCCGTGAAAGCGGCTTTGAAGGGTTTCCCCAAACTGCGCGCGCTGATGCAGATCGGAGCCGGGGAGATTCAGGTGAAATCCCTCGCCGTATTGGATGAGCTTGACAAAACGCTGGTCAGGGGAACGGTCTGGTGCCTGTCTTCGCAGACGGGTCAGGCAGCAATCGTTCAGCTTCAGCGGCTGCGGGGGTATGAGAAAGAATTCCAAAAGGTGAACACCGCGATTTCCACCGCGTGCGAGGGGCAGGCGGGTGTCGAAGCGTTTTGCGCCGGGCTTTTCCCGGGCATGGCTGCCTATCGCGCCAAGCCAGAAATCCAGTTGGGAAAAGCTGAGCCATCCATTCAGGTCGCGGCAGATATCATTCAAACCTATCTGAAAGTTGCCCGGCAAAACGAAGAAGGAATTATCGCCGATATCGACACGGAATTTCTGCATGATTACCGGGTGTCTCTGCGGAAGGTCCGATCCGTGATCAGCCTGTTCAAAGGCGTTTTTTCAGACGCGCAGACAGTGCAATTGAAACGTGTCTTTTCCGATCTCATGGACGCCACCGGGCGCATGCGTGATCTGGATGTCTATCTTCTGGAAAAAGATAAATACTTCAGTCTGGTACCGCCCAGTCTTCACGCGGGCCTGCAAGAGATGTTCGACCTTTTCGAGGAGGAGCGCGCCAAGGAGCTGTCACGTTTGTCTCGCCGGTTGCGCAGTGACGAATACAACGCCCGTATGTCCGATCTGACGGCGATGTTCAACGGATCGGATCGCCTGACGCCCGGATCTAACGCGAAACGGGCAGCACATGAATATGCGTGCGCATTGATCTGGAAACGGTATCGAAAAGTCTGCAAAACCGCACGCGGTATCACCGACGAGACGCCGGACGAAACCGTGCATGACCTTCGTATTGATTGCAAGAAGCTGCGCTATCTGATGGAGATATTTGGGCCTCTGTTCGATGAAAAGAGCTTCAAGAACATCATCAAGCCATTGAAAAAGCTACAGGACAATCTGGGCGTGTTCAACGACTGCTCTGTTCAGCAAAAGTCCTTGTTGGCTTTTGTCGCGCAGCACAGCGACACGCGGGGTCATGTGGATGCGCGGATGGGTCTGGCCGTGGGGGGATTGATTGCGGTTCTGGATCAACGCCAAAAGGCCGAGCGGAGCCGCGTGATTGCCAGCTTTCAGAAATTCGACGGGCCGGAAACCCGGCACTTGTTCCGGACCTTGTTTCACCGACAAAAGGAGTGAGGAATGAAGATCATTGCCTGTTACAGCAACAAGGGCGGTGTCGGCAAAACCGCAACTTCGGTGAACCTTGCTTATTCCTATGCGCAGGCGGGGC
Source organism: Ruegeria sp. BF10 (assembly GCF_056538725.1). Lineage (NCBI taxonomy): Bacteria > Pseudomonadati > Pseudomonadota > Alphaproteobacteria > Rhodobacterales > Roseobacteraceae > Ruegeria > Ruegeria sp. BF10. Next base: position 1,588,319 of record NZ_JBQFTR010000001.1, on the reverse strand, counting down.
AACAGGTGCTGTTGTGTGATCTCGACCCCCAGGGCGCATCGGGGTTCTACTTTCGGGTGAAGCCTTCGAAAAAGCTGACGGATGCGCGGTTTTTCGAAGATGTGGGACGGTTTACCAAGGCAATCCGGGCCAGCGATTTCGAAGGGCTGGACGTTCTTCCGGCGAACCTGACCTTCCGCGACTTCGACGTGTTCCTGTCGCGGATGCGAAACAAACGTTCGCGGCTGAAAAAAGCTTTGATTGCCGCGGGCAGCGACTATGACGTGATCATTCTGGATTGCCCGCCCAATTTTTCGACCCTGTCCGAGAATATCTTCAAAGCTGCCGATGAAATCGTCGTGCCGGTCATTCCGACGCCCCTGTCCGAGCGGAGTTTCGATCAGCTGGTGAGCTTTTTTGAACAACACAAGCTGCGCAAGAAAAAACTGCGGGCCTTTTTTTCGATGGTGCAACACCGGAAGGTTTTGCATCAGGAAACCATGAAGGCGATGCGCAAGCTGTATCCAAAACGCTTTTTGCAGACGGTGGTTCCTTTCGCTGCGGATATCGAAAAGATGGGTCAGTATCGTGCCCCGGTCTGTACCTATGCCGGGCGCAGTGCGTCTTGTGCGTCTTACAGGGCGCTGTTTGAAGAGCTGGAAAACGGAGTGATTTCGAACCAATGAGCAAGGAAATCGAGCGCAAATTTCTGGTTTCAAACCTGCCGGACCTGAGCAAAGCGAAAAAAGCCGTTGTAAGACAGGGTTATCTGACCGCGCCCGACGATTCCACCGAGCTGCGGCTGAGGCAAAAAAACGATGCGTATTTCCTGACCTTGAAAGGGGTTGGTGGCCTGGTCCGGGTAGAGCGCGAGGCCGAGATCACCGCGGATCAGTTCGAAACCTTCTGGCCGGAAACGGAAGGGCGCAGGGTTGAAAAAGAGCGCTACACCGGTCATTTGCCCGGTGGTCTGCTGTTCGAGCTGGACGTCTTTTCAGGCGATCTGGCGCCGTTGCGTCTGGTCGAGGTGGAGTTCACTTCGGAGGAGCAGGCCAAAGGATACGTGCCACCGGATTGGTTCGGCGCGGATGTCACCGCCGACACGCGTTACAAGAACAAGACCATAGCGATACACGGTGTTCCGGATTAACGCTGTTGTGCCAGATTGATCGTGGTTTCCAGCCCGGGATCGCAGTTCCGGGCGGCAAATTTCCCACCGTGCATATGTGAAATTGCGGCCACCAGCGCCAGGCCCAAACCCGCATTGCGTTCCGTCCGCGCGGGGTCAAGTGTCACGAAGGGAAGCTGAAGGCGATCCAGTTCTTCGGGCGGAACGCCGGGGCCACGATCCCTGACGCTCAGTTGGGTGAAACCGTCGCGAGAACCGATCGAGATCGTGATCGTAGTATGTTCCGGCGCGTAGCGCATTGCGTTTTCCAACAGATTGGAAAGAGCTTGCGACAGAAGCGGCCGGTGCCCCTGAATGGCAGGGGCGGAACCCCTGACTTCAAGTTGCACACCTTGATCGGCGGCGACCGGCTCATAAAGCTCGACAACATCACCAACAAGTTGCTGCAAATCTATGGTTTCGAATTGCTCGCGCCCCAGACCGGCCTCGGCCCGCGAGATTTCAGTGAGTTGCCCCAGCACGCGCAGGACGTGATCAATTTCACCCGTCGCCCGTGCAATGTCGATCTCGCGATCCAGATCGCTTTTGCCAGGTTCAGAGAGGGCCTCGACCCTTTGCCGCAGACGAGACAAAGGCGAGCGAAGATCATGTGCTATGGAATTCGAGGTGGTCCGAAGGTTGCTGATCAACTCCTCGATCCGGTCAAGCATGTTGTTCAATGTGCCCGAAACCTGATCGAATTCGTCCCCGGTTCCGCGCAGCGGCATCCGCTTTGACAGATCGCCTGAAACGATATTCTCGGCCGTGCTGGCAATATCCGAAAGGCGCGAGAATACCAACCGCGTGAACAACCAGCCGGTGATGACGCTCAGAACCAATGCAATCCCCAGCGCCAGGGCAACCGAGCGAAACAGAACCCTGTCGAATTGCTGGCGTGACGTAGCATCCCGCCCAACCAGAAGGCGCTCACCGCCCGGCAGGCGGATCGATGCGGCTGAGACGGACACGAACTGATCATTGTCTGCCCGGCGCAATTCCAAGTCTACCCAACCGCTTCCGGCGGCAATGTTCACCGGCCAGGACTTGAGATTGCCCGCAAGTTTGAGGCCCAACCGATCTGTCAAAAGATAGAGCGCGTCCCGCTCTGGGGCACTTGGCAAACGGCGCTCAATTGCAGTGATCAACCCAATCAGCCCGCGTCTTTCGTATTCATCTGCAAGCCCCGTCAACTCTGCTGATACGACCGAGCGGGTCTCGGCCTCGATGCTTCGGTTGGCGGTCACATAGACGAACGCAAGCACTGATGCCGTCAGAATCGTGCTCAGAATCATGCTGGTTGCGACCAGCCTTGTTCTTGAATTGTTTAACGAAAGCGGCAGGTTATCCATCGGACATCATGTAACCTGCTCCGCGGACGGTTTCAATCAACGGGGCATCGCCGCCTTCGTCCAGCTGACGCCGCAACTTCGAGATATGCACGTCGACGACGTTGGTGTTCGGGTCAAAATGATAATCCCAAACGCCTTCAAGCAACATGGTGCGCGATACCACACGGTTTTTGCGGCGCAGGAAAAACTCGAGAATCTGAAACTCACGCGGTGTCAGGGTGATCTCGTGCCCATCGCGTGTGACCTTGCGGGTCAACAAATCCATCTGAAGGTCTTTGCAGGTCAATGTCGGCGTCTCTTCGGATTCCTGAGGGCGACGCAACAGGGCTTCGATTCTGGCGTGCAGTTCCTGAAACGAAAAAGGCTTGACCAGGTAATCGTCAGCGCCCGAGCGCAGCCCTTTGACCCTTTCGTCCACGGCGCTCATCGCCGTCAGCATCAAAACCGGGGTTTTCAAACCGGCGGCCCGCATGGACTTGATCAGCGACAGCCCGTCCAGACCGGGCAGCATCCTGTCAAGAACAATGGCGTCGAACCCACCATCCGTGGCATGGTACAACCCCTCACGACCGTCAGCCGCGGTTTCGACCACATACCCTTCTTCGCCAAAACCTTTGGCGATGAAGTCCTTGGTGTCAGCATCATCTTCGACGATCAACAGACGGCGGCTCATGCTCGGGCTCCTTTCTTCCGATATCTAATCACAAATTTTAACTAAAGCATATGGTTAGAAGAAGTTCTTGCCGGGTGCTGGGCCGGCACCCGGCAAGCCCGGCGGATAGTGGACAACTCTGATCCGCCGGGTGAGGCGTGCGCCGAAAATCCCCATCAAGCGGCGCACGCATGTTCAGGTCAGGCCAGTTCGACCGCGACGAAGATCTGGCTGCCGCCACGGTTGATCAGCACCAGGGCAGGATCGGTTTTCTCACTGTCCAGCGCAGCCTTCAGCGCGTCCGGAGTAACAGTGTCCTGATTGCCGAGCTTGACGATCACATCGCCGCGCTTCAGGCCGGCCTTTGCCGCCGGGCTGTCGGGCTTCAGGTCGGTGACGACGACGCCCTCGACAGTTTCAGCAACACCGGTTTCTGCCCGAACCGCTTCGGTCAGGGGAGCCACGGTCACACCCAGCGTCGTGCCCGCAACTTCTGCCTCGACCGGTTTGTCTGCCTCGGCCGATGCGGCCTGATGCTGGCCAACCGTCAAGGTCACCGTTTCCATCTTGCCGTCACGCAACACGGTCAGAGTGCTGTCGGTGCCGACCTTGGTCGTGCCCACAAGGATGGGAAGGTCACCGCTGGAGTCTACGGCATCGTCGTTGAAGGTCAGGATAACGTCTCCCTGCTTCAGGGCACCATCTGCCGGGCTGCCTGCAACCACGTCAGAGACCAGCGCGCCCGAGGAAGCCTCGATTCCCAACGCGGCCGCAAGTTGCGGGCTTACGTTCTGGATCGACACGCCCAGCCAACCGCGGCTCACCTGTCCGTCATCCCGCAGATCGGCTGCGATGTGTTCAACGATGTTCGACGTGACGGCAAATCCAAGCCCCACAGAACCACCGCTGGGCGAATAGATGGCCGAGTTCACGCCAACCACTTCGCCTTCCATATTGAACAGGGGGCCGCCCGAGTTGCCCTTGTTGATTGCCGCATCCGTCTGGATGAACTCGGCATAGGGTCCTTCCGAGATGTTGCGGCCCTTTGCCGAAACGATGCCTGTGGTCACGGTCGAGCTCAGGCCGAAGGGATTGCCGATGGCGACCACGTCTTCGCCCACGCGGATTGCGTCACTGTCGCCAAGTTCCACGGCTTGCAGGTCAATCCCCGCGTCGATTTTCAGAACCGCGATATCCGTCAGCGGATCCGTTCCGACCACTTCGGCGTCGAAGGTGCGATCATCGCTGAGCCTTACGGTCACGGTCGAGGCATTGTCGACGACATGGTGATTGGTGATGATGTATCCGGCCTCATCCAGAACAAATCCCGAGCCCAAGCCCTGGGACGGGCCACGTTGCGGCATGTTGAACCCTTCGGGGCCGCCGAAGCGTTTGAAGAATTCTCCAAAAGGGTGCCCATCGAAGTCAAAGTTCTGACCCTGGGCCGGGGTCGGCGCTGCCTCGTGTTCGGCGATGATGGTCACGACCGAAGGTGAAACGGTCTCAACCAGATCAGCCAATGCCTCGTCCGCCATGGACGGCATGGCCGTCGTTGCCAGAAGGGCCGCGCCGAGCGCGCTGGCACCTGCCCAGTTGGAAGCGCGGGGAAGTAGAAGCGAGGATTTGCGGATGCTCATTTGTGTCTCCTGTTATCATCACGCAGTTGCGGCTGCGCGTTGAGACAACAGATGCCCGCTCAGAATTGGCGTTTCCTGACTGATCAATTAATAAATCTTAATTTTGCCACAAAGTCGGTGTTGTGTTGCGGTCGACGTTGATCGGGATTCGCGGATTTTTACCGATCCGAACCAGAGCGAATCGGAGGATTGTTGCTAAAAATGGCGTCAAACTTTCAAAAACATTGAATTTGTTTTGTTTTGTTGACAATCATCCTTCCGAATGATGGGAAAAAGGTCTGCTCCTCCAATGGTTGTGGGTGGGTTTGGTCGAGACATGGCTTGACACAAAAAAAATGTTGTTGATTGCGGATAATGGCAAATAAGTTTGCGCTTAATCCCGAATCGCTACCGCTTGTGAAAACAGTCGATCGCCTTAAGGTTGATTTCAGTTTGGCGCGATGTTGCGTAAAAGCCATTTGCAGAAGACCCAAATTAACCCTTCCTTCCAATTTTACGTTGTTTCAAACGATCGGATAGGTGAGGATGAAGGTGCCCAAGTGAGGGGAGCTAAAAGCGCTAGGGGGCGCTGGCGGCTAACTCGATCACCATAAGTGATAACGGCGTGTTAACGAGGGGGTCTTGTTTAGGTTTGGCTGTTTGAGAGCCGGGGTGTTTCTGAAAGCACACTGGCCGCGCTTTGGAGATTGAGCAAAGTGGTAGTCCTGTTTTGGGCACCGGCCCGGTCGACAAGACCGGGCCGTGTTTGTTCAGAGGGCATGTTTTCTGTGCCAGTCCTTCCAGTCATCCGGGGTATCCAGATCCAACAGCGCGTTTCGGCCGGGCAGGGGATGCAGATAAACACTGTCTTGATACTTTCGCACGATCTCCTGGGCACCGTCGTCCCCTTGCAACTGTGACAGTTGATCAAAAAGGGATCTGTCAAACACCACCGGATGACCGGGCTTTCCATCCTCGGTTGTGCCACGCCAGATCAGGTTGTCGGGATGGGTTTGTCGCGCTTTCAGGATTGTTGCCAGGTCAGCTTCCGTAAGATCGGGCAGATCGGCCAGCAAAACCATGGCGGCGGGTGCATCCGGCGGCAGTTTTTGGATCGCGGCGCGCAAACTGGCGTTCATGCCTTCTGCCGCATCCCGGACCGGAACGATTTGAACATCCATGCCATCAAGCGCGCCATATCTTGGATTTGGTTCAGGGGGCAGGGCGACAATCACAGGTCCCACGGCGCAGGCCACGCTTGCCGAGCGGGCGACCAACGGGATGCCGTTGATCGGCTGCATCAATTTGTCGATGCCGCCCATACGGCTGGATTGGCCCGCCGCCAGAAGGATAATGGGTATTTCAGTCATTTCAGTACAATGCCGTCGGCCCGCGCCCAAGTCAGCCCCTCATTCGGGCGCCGTCTGCGTCAAACAAGGGTGTCGAGATGACCTTTGCCTTGCGCATCTGGCCCAATATTTCGATCTTTGCTTCAAGCCCATCTGTTGCGCGTTCGGGTGGCAGAAAACCGATGGCGACGGATCTTCGGGCACAATGCGAATAACCGCCCGAGGTGCAAAAACCCACGACCTTGCCCTCCAACCAGATCGGTTCATAGGCGTTCACGTCGGCATCGACTGCATCAACCTCGAAGGCCACCAGCCTACGCGAAGAGCCTGTCGCACGTTCGGCCTCGGCGGCGGGGCGGCCGATGAAGTCCGCACTCTTGTTGAAGGCGATGAACCGGTCCAGCCCGGTTTCGGCCGCCGTGTAGTCGGGTGAGAATTCGCGCATCCATGATCCGAAGAACTTGTCGAGCCGCAGGCTCATCATCGCGCGCATGCCGAAGGGTGTGATGCCGTGCGGCTGGCCGGCCTGCCACAGGGTCCACCACAGCTGGCGCTGCGCCATCGGATCGCAATAGATCTCGAACCCCAGATCGCCGGTATAGCTGACCCGCTGCACGATGCAGTCGGTCATGCCCACGACCATGCGCCGCACCTCCATGAAGCGCATGTCGCTGATATCGGCGCGGGTGCAGGCGGCCAGAACCTCGCGGGCCTTGGGGCCGGCAATCTGGAATCCGTTGCGTTTGTCGCTGATATTCTCGACGGTTACGCCGTCTTGCTGATGCTGCCGGAACCAACGCATGTGGAAGTTCTGCGCGCCGTATGAGGCGGTGAGCTGGAACTCCTCCTCGGCCAGACACGACACGGTAAAATCCCCGATCAGCTTGCCCTTGGGCGACAGCATCGGGGTCAGCGACAGGCGGCCCGGGGCGGGGATGCGCCCGGCCATGATCCGATCCAGCCAGTCGCGGGCGCGAGGGCCGGTGATCAGGTATTTGCCGAAATTGTGCACCTCGTTGATGCCGACGCCTTCGCGCACGGCACGTACCTCGCGGCCCGTTGCCTCGAACGCATCCGAGCGGCGGAAGGACGGGGTTTCATAGCCCGGTTCGTCCTCTTGCGCGAAATAGTTTGGCACCTCGAGCCCGTATTGCTGGCCCCAGACCGCGCCCAGATCGGAAAAGATGTCGTACATCGGCGTGGTGCGGTTGGGGCGGGCGGCGGGCAGCTCCTCGTTCGGGTAGGCGACGCTGAACCGTTTCTGATAGTTCTCAATCACCTTGGGGCGGGTATAGCCGGGGGTGATCCAGTCGCCGAAGCGGGCCACGTCCATGGCAAAGACGTCGCGCTCGGGCTCGCCCTCGATCATCCATTGCGCCAGCGTCAGGCCGACCCCGCCGCCCTGGCTGAACCCGGCCATCACGCCGCAGGCCGACCAGTAGTTGCGCACGCCCGGCACCGGCCCGACCAGCGGGTTGCCGTCCGGCGCAAAGGTGAAGGGGCCGTGGATCACCGACTTCACGCCCGCTTCGGCCAGAACCGGGAAGCGGCGATAGGCGAACTCGATACTGTCGGTGATCTTGTCGAAATCATCCGGCAACAGCTCGTGCCCGAACTCCCATGGCGTACCGTCCACGGCCCAGGGTTTGCAGGGCTGTTCGTAAAAGCCGATGCACAACCCGCGCCCTTCTTGCCGCAGATAGCTTTCGCCGGCCGGGTCCATCACATGCGGATGCTCGCCGCCCGCGTCGATGATCGCCTCGATCTGAGGGATGTTGTCGGTGACGAGGTATTGATGCTCCATCGGGTGCAGAGGGAAGTAGATGCCCGCCATCGCGCCCACCTCGCGCGCCCAGAGGCCGCCGGCGTTGACGATATGCTCGGCGTGGATGGTGCCCTTATCGGTCACAACGTCCCAGGTGCCGTCGGGGCGCTGGTTGGTTTCACGCACCATGCAGTGGGTTTCGATCGTGGCACCGCCCATCCGCGCGGCCTTGGCATAGGCGTGGGTCGTGCCCGAGGGGTCGAGGTGCCCGTCCAGCGGATCATACAGCGCGCCGATGATGCCGTCGGTGTTGGTGATGGGGGCGATCTTCCTGATCTCGTCGGGGCCGACGATCTCGGTCTCCAGCCCCATGAAGCGGTGCTTGGCGCGTTCGGCCAGCAGCATGTCGAACCGGTCCTGATTGTCGGCCAGGGTGATGCCGCCCACATGGTGCAGCCCGCAGGACATGCCGGTGATCTCTTCCAGCTCTTTGTACAGCCGGATGGTGTAGCCTTGCAGCGCGGCCATGTTGGTGTCGCCGTTCAGCGTGTGAAACCCGCCCGCCGCATGCCAGGTCGATCCGCTGGTCAGTTCGGACCGCTCCAGCAGCATCACGTCCGACCAGCCCAGCTTGGTGAGGTGATAGAGCACCGAACAGCCGACGACGCCGCCTCCGATGACGGCAACCTGACAGGTGGTTTTCACAGTGCTCCTCCCCATGGTTTTGGAAAAACTGTCCAGCCGATGGGGATATTACTCGTCTGTTAGCGACAACAAGTGTCGCATGTCACGTATTGCACCAGCTTTGGATTTGCAGTGCCTTCTCGCACAGCCAAAGCGCGTCGAAACCTATAACCGAGCGAAACAAAACGGCGGCCTGCGTCTTTTTCAGTGCGGCATCGCCCAGTGGTTTTTTTCTGCCTTGAAGGCGGCTTTTTCACTGTACTGCACAGCTGAAACCAAGCCGGGGTGATCAAACTGGCCGTCGTGCCCGGCTCCGTGCTTGGGCCGGACAGTGCGATGATCGGAATATCCGCGCCCGGTTCAGCGCCATTGGGTCGTTCAGTTGACGCCAGGCGCTTTGCCAGTGCTCGGAACGTTTCGGAAAAATCGCAGGCGTTACAGGGGGCGCACTTTCAATCCGGTGATGCGGTTGCCTTCACGCGCCGTGACCTCGAACCGGAAACCGTGGAACGAAAACACCTGACCGACGTCAGGGATCATCTGTGCCTCGTGAATCACCAGGCCGGCAAGTGTGTTCGCCTCGTCATCCGGCAGAGACCAGTCCAGTGCCCTATTGGCATCCCGGATCGTCATGGAACCTTCGACCAGATACTGGCCATCTTCGGTGCGTATTACAGGCACCTCTTCGTCTATGTCGAACTCATCGGCGATCTCGCCCACGATTTCTTCAAGAATATCTTCAAGCGTGATCAGGCCCCGCAGTGACCCATATTCATCCACAACCAATGCAAAATGGCTGTGCATGCGCAGGAATTCCCGCATCTGGTCGTCCAAGGTCGTGGTCTCGGGCACAAAGTAAGGGGCGTTTGCCACCTTTCCGATGTCAAAGCTTGCCAAACGGTCGGTCCCGCCGTCGCTGCTGCCTGCCTGCGCATACATGGCGCGAAAGAGGTCCTTGGCGTGGACAACACCCACGATGTTTTCCGGCTCGTCCCGGAACACAGGCAGGCGGGTGTGCGGGCTTTGCAGACATTGTTTCAGGATCGCCTCGGGGGCAGCATTGGCGTCGATCATCTCGATATTCGAGCGGTGCAGCATGATCTCTTCCACCGTCCGGTCGCCCAGATCCAGCGCACCCAAGATGCGGTCGCGGTCTTCTTTTTCGACCACGCCTTCGGAATGACCAAGTTGCAGAGCGCCGGCAATCTCTTCGCGCACGGCCAGAATGTTGCTGTCGGGATCGATCTGCACGCCGAACAGACGCAACACACCGCGCACCAGCAGCCGCACCGCGGCCACAATGGGTGAAAACACCGTCACGACGACGCTGATGATCGGCGCGACAGCCGCCGCGGCCTTTTCGGAATTGGTGATGGCATAGGTCTTTGGCAGCACTTCGGCAAAGATCAGCACCAGCAGAGTCATGACCAGTGTCGCCAATGCCACGCCGCTTTCGCCGAACAGCCGGGTGAACAAGGCCGTCGCCAGCGAGGCCGCCAGAATGTTGACAAGGTTGTTGCCCAGAAGAACCGAGCCGATCAGGCGTTCATTGTCATCGGTGATTTCTAGCGCCTTTTTCGCCCCGCGTGATCCCTTGTCGGCCTGAGCCCTCAGTTTTCCGCGAGAAGAGGCTGTGAGCGCTGTTTCCGAACCCGAAAAAAAGCCGGACAAAACGAGCAACAAGAGGATCGCACCTGACGTAAACCAGAATGTGCTGTCGATCAGAGAAGGTGAGGGTTCCATTGGTCCTTGGTGGGTTAGGGTGATGCATCCGTTATGGGGATGCCGCCCCGCTGGATCAAGGGCTTAGCCCCGGTCTTCGTCAGGGTCTTTGCTCAGCGGGTGGTGTTGCAACACCAGTTCAGTCAGCCGTTCATCCAGAACATGAGTATAAATCTCGGTCGTTGCGACGTCGGCGTGGCCCAACAAGGTCTGGATCGAACGCAGGTCAGCGCCGTTGGCCAGCAGATGCGTGGCAAAGGCGTGACGCAGGGTATGCGGGGTGACTTTCTCGGGCGAAACACCACCCTGAACGGCCAGTTCCTTGACCAGCAGAAAGAACCTGTGCCGCGTCAGGTGCCCGGACTTGCCGCGCGACGGGAACAGAAAGCGGGATCTTTGACCGCCTTTCTCGACGGTCTGGTCTTCGGCTTCGTCCCGTACGGTCAACCAGGCGGCCAAAGCATCCCGCGCCGGTGGGGACAGGGGCACCATGCGTTCCTTGCCACCTTTACCCAACACCAACAGCATGCGCGGATCGCCACGGGCCGAGGAAACGGGCAGGGACACAAGTTCGGTCACGCGCATCCCGGTGGCATAGAGAACTTCCATCAAACAGGTATTGCGAATGCGATCGGCCTTGCTGCGCCCGGTTTGTCGGGCGGCTTCAAGAAGACGGTCGACTTCGGGCACGTCCAGCGTTTTGGGCAATCGCTTCTGCCGTCCCGGACCTTTGATCTGGATGGCGGGGTTCGTCTCGTTCCAGCCTTCCTCGAACGCAAATCGGTAGAGCTGTTTGATGGCTGACAATCGCCGCGCGCGGGTAGAGCGCGACAAGCCCTCTGCCTCGCAGTCGATCAGGTAGGCTTCGATCTGATCACGATCTGCCTGATTGAATCCGGATCCCCTGTGCTCCAACCAGGACGCAAAGTCCTTCAGGTCGCGCCCATAGGCCAGCAACGTGTTTGTCGCTGCGCCAAGTTCCGCGGCCTGTGCCTGTAGAAAGGTCGAAATCCAAAGTTCGTTTGTCGCCGGGATAGCCATCTTCAACGCTCTTGCAGGATCAACAGGCTCAGCGCGGCGCGCCGCGCGGTGTCTTCTAGGCCCACGCGTCGGAAGGTTGCGATTGCTGCGGTCAGATCCACCAGATTGCCCCGTGCACCATGCGCAAACAGCTGCATGGCTTCCAGTATGGCTTCACCAAGCTGACCGTTGTCCAGCAAGGCGTCAATGTCGTTGGGTGCGGGCGCCGCCCATTCAAACCCCTGAGAAACCGCATCCGCCAACGGAGAAGGAGAAACCGCCCGCCCCGGATCGCCTTGTGCCAGCGCCGCAAGAAACAGGGTATCGATCGAGTTGTCCGGCGCGGATAGTGCTGCCTGTTCGTACAGGTCAGACAACATCAGAATGCGCCAGCGCAGGTTTTCAGTTGCCGGCACCGACAGCGAAACCTTCGACAGACGCTCGGCGAACAATTCGGCGAAGGGTACTTCAAGCCCGACGCTGCGCATCTGCTGCCAGACCGGAGGCAATGTTTTTCCAATGGCTTCAGCGTTTCGCGTATCCAATGCACTTTCAAATCGTTGGATGGCCGCGACTCTGTCCCAAACTGCGCCGGACGCAGCCGGGGACCGCTCGGTATAAAGTCCAAGCAATTGATTGGGCGTCAAAGCGCCAATGCGTGTAAGCCGTTCGGCGGCTTCGATCTGTGCTTTCCATCCGGCCACATCCCGAAGATCCGCGTTGGCGAAAGCTCGTGGCAACGAGGCGGACGGAAGCCGTTCTCCGATCGCTTCGAACAGTCGGAAACTCAATGGATCAGGGTTTTCAGGTTGGGGCAGATAAGCCGCGCCTTCATAGAGTTCAGGGCTTAGAAAACGATCCAGAACCGCCAGTTCTTCCGGTGGCAGGATGTCCAGGGCATGCGCGGCTTCAAGCGTCAGCGCGGCCGATGCCCAATCTCCGCGCCGGGCTTTGCAGAACACTTGCGCGGCGTAGTCCTTTGACAGGTGCGGTTCGGCGATAAGGGCGGTGCAGCTGCGATCCTCATCGCCGGTCAGCAGCGTTGCGTCAAACCAGCGCTGAAACCGATCCTGTGTATCGGTCGGCCCGGCCAGTTGAACCAGCGATTGCACGGGATCAGCCGCGCCCAGTTGCATCAGACGGTCCAGCCGCGCCAGCAGCATGACCTCTTGCGCATCAGGACCCGCCGGTGCGCGGGTTTCCGACAGAAGCAATGTAAACAACAGGCGTTGCATGGCCGGGTTGTCGCGAACGGGCGTCTTCGCGATCAGCTCCGCCAGCCGGTTCGCATCGCTGCCTTGCCACAAATCCACGGGCAACCCGGTGACGGATGATGCGACCAGGCCCAAAGGTTGCGACAACGCTTCAAGCGGCGTGACCTCAATTTCGGGCAATCCGCCGTTCTGTGCCACCGGCGGTTCCAGCAATACGGTTCCGGGCAGGTTTTGCGGCGGATCCGCAAGCCACTCGATCGCGGATAACGGGGTCTGCGCATGTGCCGATCCCGCCAGAAAGACCGCCAACAGCGCCTGTCTAGTCGACATCCAATACGACCGGTTCGCGGATTTCACTTTGAGGCGCAGAAAAATCCGCACCAAAGAATGGGCCAATATAGGCATAGGCGACCAGCCCAATGAAGACCAGGCAAAGAACATATATCAGGAATTTGATCAGTCGGCCCATGGCGCCACGCTGCCTCAATTTTTGATTTTGGCCAAGTTATAACTGGCATTTTTCCCAAGATCACGTCATTCACGTTTAAATGAGCGAAATTAAGCATAACACACATTCGACAGACACACAGGGCGGCTTTGATCTGCACAAAACCGTGGTTCTGGTGGGTATGATGGGGGCTGGCAAGACCGCGGTGGGGCGCGCATTGGCTGCCCGGCTGGGCGTTCCGTTTCTGGACAGCGATGCCGAGATAGAATCAGCCGCCAATATGACGATTCCAGAAATTTTTGAACGTGACGGCGAACCTTTCTTTCGCGCCAAGGAATCGCAGGTCATCAGGCGCTTGCTGGATGAACAAAAAGGCATCCTCTCGACGGGGGGTGGGGCGTTTCTCCAGCCGGAAAACCGTCGCATCATCGCCGAAAAGGGCGCTGCCGTCTGGCTGCGCGCGGACCTGAATGTTCTGTGGAACCGTGTGCGCCACAAAGACACACGTCCTCTGCTGCGCACGGCCGATCCGTATGCGACATTGAAAGCCCTCTATGAGGCCCGCGTGCCGGTTTATGCTCAGGCCGATCTGGCTGTGGATTCGGATGGTGAGACCTCGATCGAAAATATGGCAGGCCGCGTTGTCGACGCCCTGATGACACGCCCTGATGTTTTGGAACTCAAATAAATGCACCAAACAGTACATGTAGACCTGGATGACCGTTCGTATGATGTTGAAATCGGTCCGGATCTTCTGACGCGGGCGGGGGGCTGGATCTCTCCACTTCTGGCCCGGCCAAAAGTCGCGGTTCTGACCGATGAAAACGTGGCCGGTCTGCATCTCGAGGCGCTGCGCGCCGGGCTGAATGCCGCGGGGATCGAGATGACCGCGCTGGCGCTGCCCGCCGGAGAGGCAACCAAAAGCTGGCCGCATTTCGAGCGCGCCGTCGAGTGGTTGCTCGCTGAAAAAGTCGAACGCCGGGATGTTGTCGTGGCCTTGGGCGGCGGCGTCATCGGAGACCTGGCAGGCTTTGCAGCGGCGGTTTTGCGGCGTGGTGTTCGTTTTGTGCAGATTCCAACGTCTTTGCTGGCGCAAGTGGACAGCTCGGTTGGTGGAAAGACCGGCATCAACGCACCGCAGGGCAAAAACCTGATCGGCGCGTTTCATCAACCGTCTCTGGTTCTGGCCGACACCTCTGTCCTTGGGACCATGACCCAGCGAGATTTTTTGTCCGGGTATGGCGAAGTCGTGAAATACGGTTTGCTTGGCGACGCGAAATTCTTTGATTGGCTAGAGGCGAACGGGCCAAGCATTTCCTCGGGTGACATGGCGGCCCGCGTGCGCGCGGTAACGCGTTCAGTGCAAATGAAAGCCGATATCGTCGCGCGGGATGAAACCGAACAAGGCGACCGGGCTCTTCTCAATCTGGGGCACACGTTCTGCCACGCTCTGGAGGCCGCAACAGGCTATTCCGACCGTCTTCTGCATGGTGAAGGTGTGGCAATAGGCTGTGCGCTGGCGTTTGAACTGTCGTCTCGGCTGGGTCTGTGTTCACAAGAGGATCCAAGCCGGGTGCGCGCGCATTTGCGTGCGATGGGGATGAAAACGGATCTGGCCGATATTCCGGGCGAATTGCCAAGTGCCGACACGCTGGTGGATCTGATGGGACAAGACAAGAAAGTCGTGGACGGTCAGCTTCGGTTTATTCTGGCGCGTGGGATCGGACAGGCGTTCGTGACGTCAGATGTGCCGAAAGATGCGGTTCTTTCGGTTCTGTCAGATGCGCTTGCCACGGCTTGACCTGAAAGCCTAGCGCCCCTGAATGACCATCAGTTCACCGATGTTCTCGCGCGTGATGTAACCGATCATGCGACCACCCCGAGTGACCACAGCGATGGCCGGAGCGCCGTTGTGCAGATGTTCCAACACGGTCTCGAGGCCGGTGGTAAGCGAAACTGCGGGGACATCGGCATTCATGATCGAGGTGGCAGGTGCCGATCTGGGCTGATCGCCTGCGAGCGCGGCAAACAGTCGATCTCGGGTCACAAAACCAAGCAGAGACTGATCCGTATCCAACACAGGGAACTCGTGCTGCGTGGTGTGAATTACGGCTTGTGCTGCCGTGCTCAACGTATCGTTGGGGGAGAGCGCGTGAAACTCGGTGATCATCGCATCCCGGGCCAGAACCCGGCGTGCCGCAGATCGCAGGGCGACGTCCTGGCTTTCGGCGTTGGCGGCGATGAACACGAACACGGCGATGAGCACCAGAAACGGGTTGCCTG
This sequence comes from Ruegeria sp. BF10, assembly GCF_056538725.1. NCBI lineage: Bacteria > Pseudomonadati > Pseudomonadota > Alphaproteobacteria > Rhodobacterales > Roseobacteraceae > Ruegeria > Ruegeria sp. BF10. The sequence goes on along the minus strand of NZ_JBQFTR010000001.1, from coordinate 1,573,070 downwards.
AGCTCAGCCCCAAAAACCCCAGACCCACCGCAACGATCTGACCTCCGACCGCAGCCACACGTGTTGCTTTGACGCGATCCATGCGCAGGCACAGAAGGGCGCGGAACACGCGCCCTCCGTCCATGGGGAAGGCCGGGATCATGTTGAATACGGCCAGCAGAAGGTTGATGTAGGCCAACCTGTTCAGAAACCCGATGCCCGGTGAATCGATCTGGGAAAGCGTCTCGATCGGCAGTCCAGCACCAAAGGCGACCAGAATGACCCAGATCACGATGTTCACCGCCGGACCTGCAAGTGCCACCAAGACTTCTTGCAAAGGCTTTTCCGGCATCCTTTCAAGCCGGGCCAACCCACCGATCGGCAACAATGTTATGTCTGGGGTCTTGATTCCATACCGCCGCGCCATGAGGGCATGACCGAACTCATGGGCGACCACACAGGCAAACAAGGCCAGAACAAACAACAGGTTGTCTATGGCGGCCGGCAGGCCACCGGCGGAATAGGCCGCAAAGCCCACCCAGGCCAGAAGCAGAAAAAACGTGACATGGACTCTCAGTTCGGACCCGAGCAATCGGCCGAGAGAAAAGGACCATGTCATGTCGTGTCTCCGAATTGCCTAGAACGGAATCTCGTCGTCGTCGATTCCGCCCGATGCCGGTGCCGGTGCCGGGGAACTGGACGGACCACCGTAGGGGTCTCCGTACCCGCCGCCACCGGCCTGGCCGCCGCCGTAACCACCGCCGCTGCCGCCGCCTTCACCGCGCGCATCCAGCATCACGAGGGTTGAGCCAATGCCCTGAAGGACAACTTCAGTAGAATACCGGTCCTGGCCAGACTGGTCCTGCCACTTGCGGGTCTGAAGCTGCCCTTCGACATAGACTTTAGAGCCCTTGCGCAGGTATTGCTCGGCCACACGGACCAGACCTTCGTTGAAGATGGCGACCGAGTGCCATTCCGTCCGTTCGCGGCGTTCGCCCGTGTTGCGGTCTTTCCAGGTCTCTGACGTTGCAATGCGCAGATTGCATACTTTTCCGCCGTTCTGGAATGTCCGCACTTCGGGATCACGACCCAGATTTCCGACCAGAATGACCTTGTTGACTGAACCCGCCATGAAAATCCTCGTTCTGTTTTCGCGTATGTGCGCCGAATCTGGCGCGACTTGTTCCGTGAGACCCTATACGGCCTGCATCATGGATGAAAACAGTAGATACAACAGTGTTGGGCAAGAGTCTTACTTTGGCCTTTACCAAGCTTTCATTTTTTGTGGGAATACCTATAATCCGACTGGTTTCTTATCGAGCAGGATAGGCATTGATGCGTTCTTGGGTTGCTGGGTTTTCTGTTGTCTGCCTTGTGCTGGCCGTTTTGCCTGTGCAGGCGCAAACTCTATCTACCAAAAGCCGCAAGGATATCTTCCTTAAGCAGTCGAAGATTCTGGATTCCCGTGCGGCGACGCAGTATCGCGACTCCGCGAGGTTGAAACCCAAGACATCCCGTGCGCATACCGGCAAGCGATATACTGGCAAGTATCGCGGCCAGTATCTGGATCTGGCGAAACAGGCTGCCCGCCTTCACAACATTCCCGAAGACTTGTTCCTGCGCCTTGTGCAGCAGGAAAGCGGATGGAACCCGCATGCGAAGTCTCACAAGGGTGCTCTGGGATTGGCGCAATTGATGCCTCAGACCGCCGAGCTTCTGGGGGTCAACCCGCATGACCCCAAGCAGAATCTCGAAGGTGGGGCCAGATACCTGTCCTGGCAGTATCGCAAGTTCAAATCCTGGCCACTGGCTTTGGCCGCCTACAATGCCGGCCCAAAAGCGGTGGAAAAGCATGGCGGCATACCGCCATACAAGGAAACCCAGAACTACGTGAAGGTAATCTGGGGCGGTTAAACCCGATGCCGCGGCGCAGAACGTCCGGTTCTTGATCAGGCTCAACCAGTCCAACTAACCTGAAAGGGTATCGTCCAGTAACTGGTGAGGTCGCCTCATGCCTGTTAAACACCCCGAGATTCCGCAGGAAACGCTGGCCAACTGGCAGCAACTGGTCGATCTGGTCGCGGAATTGGCGGATGTGCCCGCAAGCCTGATCATGAAAACCGACGCACCGGATCACGCGGTGCTGATCACCTCGGATCATCCCGAAAACCCGTATCCGGTTGGTTTGAGTTTCCAGTTGAATCCCAAACTTTATTGTCAGGGCGTCCTGCAACGGGATGGAGAATTGGTGGTCAAAGATGCTGCATGCGATCCGGTTTGGGCCGACAATGACGATCTGGAACACGGGATGACATTTTACATCGGCCTGCCGCTGAAATGGCCCGATGGATCGGTATTCGGAACGATTTGTGTTCTGGATCGCAAGCAGAACCGCCGTGCCTTGTTGTTCCGCGAAGGGCTGGCGCAGTTCGCACGCATGGTCGAGTCGGATTTGGCTTTGTTGCAAGAGGTTTACCTGCGCCGCGCGCTGGAAGAAAAGCTCAACGAAACACTGGCGCAGCTTGAAACCCGTGTCGCGGATCGTACCCGCGAGTTGCAGGAAACCAACACGGCGCTGCGCGTCCTGCTGTCCAGTCTGGATGACGAACGCAAAGACCGCGATCACGAAATAGTCGAACAGGTGCGCGGCCGGGTTTTGCCATATCTCGAAAAGGTCCGGGCGCAGCTTGCCGGGGACGAAGCGCAGTATGTCTATCTTGAACTGGCCGAGAAAAACCTGAACGAGCTCACGTCTGCACTGTCGGACAAACTGACAGATGCATTTGCAGTGATGACCCCGACCGAGATCGAGATTGCACAGATGGTCATGTTTGGAAAAACGACCAAAGACATTGCCAAGGCCCTGTCGCGGGAAACATCGACAATTGATTTTCACCGCAACAACATCCGCCGCAAGCTGGGCCTCGAAGGGCGCAGCCAGAACCTGCGCAGTCATTTGCTCTCGATTTCGTGAATGCGGAATATGGGGTTTTCCCCCACATTCCGCCCCCATTTTTTCGGTCTGAGCCAATATGCCTTGACTTGTTACCTTTGGTTGGGACGCGCGGAAAAACTGCGCGGGTCCAACAGAGAGGTAAACGAAAATGGATCGCAAAGATCTGAAACCAACCATCCTGAACGGGGACAAGGATCATCTGGCGCCGGGGCTGTCGCGCCGGTCTTTCTTCATGGCGGCAGGCGCTGCCGGGGTCGGCGCGACCGCTTCTGTGCTGGGCGCACAACCGGCCCAGGCGCAATCTCAGGCGTGGCTACAGCCGGGCAACAACAACCATGTGATCGATCTGCAAGGCACAACGGGTCAGGCCAGCACCGGGACGGTTGGCATCGACTATTATGGTCATTGTGCGATCAAGATCACCTCGCCCAACGGGGCAACAGTGCTGTTTGATCCCTGGCGCGATGATCCGTCGGGCGCGTGGGGTCTTTGGTTCCGCAACGAATTCCCGCAAATCCCGGTGGACATCACCCTGTCGACCCATGCCCATTTCGATCACGATGCGATTGAACGCCCAAGCTCGACCATGGTGCTGGATCGGATGGTCGGCAATTTCGAGTTTGCTGACATCAAGATCACCGGCTTTGCCGACAAGCACGCCTGTGTCGCGCCGGGATGGTATGACTGGACCAATGCGCTGGCCGAGTTCGGCGTGGAAGCCTGCCCGCCGAACAACGTGGGCCACATGGATATGGTCGTCTATCTGGTCGAGACCGGCGGCATTCGAGCGCTGATCTGGGGCGACAACCGCCACAACCCGCCGCAGGAGTTCTGGGACGCAATCGGTCAGGTGGATGTTCTGACCCTGCCGGTGGATGGCTCGGAACATATCCTCAGCTTCGATCAGGGCAACGACATCGTATCCAAGCTCAAGCCCAAGGTGATCATCCCCACACATTACCTGAATGAGGTCACATCCTACACGCTGACCACTCTGCAATCCGCCGACGACTGGGTGAAGGGGCAGCAGAGCTACAAGATGCTTGACAGTGCCAGCCTTCATCTTGAAGCCGGTGACATTGCCGGCATGAACCAGGAGTTCATGCATTTCGGCAACAACGTTTTGACCGGCTGACGAATTACCGGAGGCTGCCACTCACGCCACTCCCAAGCGCCGTCTGTCTCCCCACAAATCACGGCGCCAAAAAAAGGCCGGTTACTGACCGGCCCTTTCCAAGGTTCAGAAACGGGTTTACTCCGCCGCGACTTTTATCACCGGCTCCATCCGGGCCAGAATACCCTCGGCCAGGTGACATTTCACCTGATGCCCATCTGCCAGCGTCTGCACCGGCGGCACATGCGATTCACACCGTCCGTCAGGCACTTCGGATTTCCAGCGGCACCGCGTCTGGAACGGGCAACCCGGTGGCGGGTTCATCGCCGAAGGAATATCACCATCCAGAACGATGTGCTGTTTCTCGACCGAGGTATCCGCAATCGGAACCGCGCTCAGCAACGCTTCGGTGTAAGGGTGATAGGGCGGGGCAAAAACCTGATCCGTAGTGCCCAATTCCACAACATGGCCCAGATACATCACCATGACCCGGTCGCTCAGGTAACGCACGATAGACAGGTCGTGGCTGATGAACAGCAGCGTGGTTTTGTGCTCTCGCTGAATCTCCATTAAAAGATCCGTCACGGCGGCCTGAACCGACACATCCAGCGCCGAGACGGGTTCGTCCGCCACAACGATACGTGCATCGCCGGCAAAGGCGCGTGCGATACCCACGCGCTGTTTCTGACCACCCGACAGCTGTCGCGGCATTCTGTCCGCGAAGGCGCGCGGCAGCTTCACCAGATCAAGCAGTTCCAGCATCCGCTTCTTGCGCTCGGCCTCAGAGTTTCCGACACCGAATATCTCCAGCGCCCGGATGATCTGACGTCCAACGGTCATCGACGGATTCAGCGTGTCGAACGGGTTTTGGAAAACCATCTGAACTTCGCCGATCGTCTTGGCATCGCGTTCTTCGATGGGCACCTGTTCGATGTTGCGGTTGTCCAGCAGGATCTGCCCGTCTGTGGCCGTCTCCAACCCCATCAGAACCTTGGCGAAGGTGGACTTGCCGCAGCCGGATTCCCCCACGATGGCCAGTGTCTCGGATTCGTGCGCCTCGAAGCTGAGCGTTTCGTTGGCCTTCACAACCTTCTTCTCACCACCGCCAAACAAGGCATTTGCCGCAACCTCGTAATATTTCTTGAGGTTGTCTATTTTCAGAACCGTTCGGCCGATGTCGCCTTTTTCTTTCTGATCGGCCAGTGCAAGTGGGGCGTTCCAGTCGATTTCCTGGAATTTAAGACACCGGGTGTGGTGCCGGTCATTGCCGGGCACCGCCTCCATCAGGATGTCTTTCGCGTCACACCGACCCTCTTCGAAATAGTCGCAGCGCGGTCCGAAGTTGCAGCCCGGAGGCCGCTCGTGGGGCAATGGGAAGTTCCCCGGAATGGCCACCAACGGACGCGAATTCTTGTCAGCGCCCGGCAGCGGGATCGAACGGAACAGCGCCTGTGTGTAAGGGTGCTGCATCTCGTCGAACACATCCTTGATCGAGCCGCGCTCGACCGCTTCCCCCGAATACATCACGCACAGACGGTCGCAGGTTTCCAGAACCAGCCCGAGGTTGTGCGAGATAAACAACATCGAGGTGCCGTATTTCTTGCCCAGATCCTTGACCAGTTCGACCACAGCGGCCTCGACCGTCACGTCCAAAGCGGTTGTCGGCTCATCCAGGATCAACAGCGCCGGTTTCGACATCAGCGCCATCGCAATCACGATGCGCTGCTGCTGACCGCCCGACAACTGGTGCGGAAACGAATTCAACATGCGCTCGGGGTCCGGCAGGCGAACGTCCGTCACCACTTCCAGCGCGCGCGAATAAGCCTCTTCCTGACTTACACCCTCGTGGATCATCGGCACTTCCATCAACTGTTTGCCGATCTTCATCGCCGGGTTCAGCGAGGCCATCGGCTCCTGATAGATCATCGCGATTTCATTGCCGCGAATGTCGCGCAACTCCTCGCTCGACATCTTTGCCAGATCGCGGCCCTTGAACTTGATCGTGCCTCCGACGACGCGGCCGTTCTTGCCAAGATCCTGCATGACGCCCAGCGCCACGGTCGATTTACCGCAACCGGATTCACCAACCAGCCCCACGGCTTCGCCGGGCTCTACGCTGACTGAGAAATCCATCACGGCGGGGATTTCCCGCAGGCGGGTAAAGAACGAGATGGACAGCTTGTCGATCTCCAGGATCGGGCCGTCATAATCCGCCATTTTGCTCATTTTGCTTACTCCTCACCAAATGCGGGGGTCCCCTTCATCTGGCCAAAAATATCCCGGGGGGTCCGGGGGGCTGGCCCCCCGGCCTCGATCACATCAGTCCTTCAGGCTTTCCTCGCGAAGACCGTCAGCCAGCAGGTTCAGACCAAGAACCAGCGACAGCAGGGCAAAGGCAGGAGGAAGGGCAGGGTGCAGGTAGATCGACAGCAGCTTGCGCCCCTCGTTGATCGTGGATCCCCAGTCCGGGCTCTCCGGCGGCAGGCCCAGTCCGAAGAAGCCCAAAGTCCCCAGAAGAATGGTGGTGTACCCGATGCGCAGACAGAAATCGACGATCAGAGGGCCACGGGCGTTGGGCAGGATTTCCCAAAGCATGATGTACCACGGCCCTTCGCCGCGTGTCTGGGCCGCAGCCACGTAATCGCGGGTTTTGATGTCCAGTGCCAGGCCGCGCACGATACGGAAGACCGTGGGCGAGTTGACGAAGACCACAGAGACGAACACCACAAGAATACCGCCGGGAATATCGAACAGGTCCAGATAGATCGGCAGGCCCCAGATCCGGTAGGCGTCGGTATTGATGATGTAGCCACCGGTCGAAATCAGCGACAGATACAGCCAGATCGCAACACCCAGAACACCGATCAGCAACGGTGTACGGAAATTCGGGCGCGTGTAATAGCGTGAATTCAGCAATACGCCGATGAACAGGATTGGGAATACGAAGAGCACGGCCGCCATGTAGTTCGGCACCCCGGTCGCCACGATTTCCGGCGTCACCAGCAGGTAGAACAGCAGGATCACCGGGAAGGCGAGGATCAGGTTGGCGAGGAAGGACAGGAACGTATCAAAACGCCCCCCATAGTAGCCGGCGGGAAGCCCCAGCGTAATGCCGACCATGAAGGCGAACATAGTTGCCAGCGGTGCAATCTGCACCACGACCCAGGCCCCCTTGACCATCCGGCTGAATACGTCGCGCGCCAGATTGTCGCCGCCCAGAAGATACCAGGCATACTCGCCGTCCTCCAGATTCGGCAGAGGCGTTCCCGGCACTTTGTTCTTCATGCCAGAGATCTGTGTCAGCGGGTCATGGGTCACGATCAGATCAAGGGCGCCGAAGATGCCGGTAAAGACCCAGAACATCACAAGGCCAAAGCCGATCATTCCGATGGGACTGTCATACAGTTTGCCGTACAACCCCAACCGTCTCTTGAAGGCGATCGACATGGCGAACATGATGATCAGCGCGACCCATACAGGCAGGAATTGCTGGGAAATGGCGCCGATGATCCCTGCACCTGTGCCCATCAGGATGCCCAGCACCAGATAAGCCACGGCCAGTCCCACGCTGGCAAGGAAACTGTAATACAGCGCAAGCTGGATCAATCCACGGACACCGCCGCCAGAACTGACGGATCCATCCGGATTCACGACAATCTGCTGTTCAGGCAAAAAGATACTGGCGATGATCCAGACCAGGATCGACAGGAAAAGCGCTGCCAGTGCGATCATCAGCAGCGGGTTCAGGAAGGCGATAGAGCCGGTCCAGGTTAGTGGTTCCATAATCTCACCCTCCTTATGAAATGCGAATGCGCGGGTTGAGGTAGACGTAGCCGATATCCGAGATCAGCTGCGTTATCAGAACCACAAAGACCGACACGACCGAAATCGCCAGCAGAAGCTGGATGTCGTTGTTGCCAGCGGCCTGAACCAGCGCCCAGCCGAAACCCTTGTAGTTGAACAGGGTTTCAACAATCACCACGCCGTTCAGCAGCCACGGGAACTGCAACATGATAACCGTGAACGGCGCGATCAACGCGTTGCGCAAGGCGTGTTTCATGACGATGTTCGGGAACGAGACACCCTTCAGCCGTGCGGTTCGGATGTATTGCGCCGTCATCACTTCGGTCATCGAAGCGCGGGTCATCCGGGCGATGTAACCCATACCGTACAGCGCAATGGTCAGAACCGGCAGGAAGAAGTTCTCGAATGTCGGGTTCTCCATCGCTTGCGTCGCGGTTCCTTTGAACCATTTCAGCCCCACGGTGGACGAGGTGAAGATCGCGATGAAGATAACGCCCGATACGTATTCCGGCGTTGCTGTCGTGATGATCGAGAATGTCGACAACGATCGATCCAGGGCTGATCCCTCTCGCATACCGGCCAGAACACCAACGATCAGTGCAGAAGGAACCATCAGGACCAAAACCCAGAACATCAGGTAACCTGTGTTGCCCAGACGCTTGCCAACAATGGTTCCGACTTCGTCCTTGAATACGGTCGAATATCCCCAATCGCCCTGAAGAACACCGCAATATCTTGCCGTGTCCTCTGCCGTCGAACCGGGTCTCGTGCAGGTTCCCACAAACTGGCCGTCTTCAAGCGTTTTCTGAAAACCGGGCATCACGCCCAGCCATTGGCCGTATTTCACGAGTGTTGGCTGTAGGTAACCGCGGTTTTCCAACCAGGCTTCGACCTGCTCGTCCGACATACGCTGGTTGCCCTGCGTTTTCGCCAGCTTTTCAAGGTTCGGGTATAGGTTGGTCAGGAAAAAGACGACGAATGTCAGACATAATGCCGTAAGCAGCATCACTCCGAACCGTCGTAGGATGAATAGTCCCATGGTGGCCCCTGTTGTTCAGGTATTCCGCAGATCATTGGACCATTTTCTGGCCTCGGACGTCCGACCCCGCGTCGGCAAGTCTGCGGCTGGAAAGGGGCGCCCGTGTCAGGCGCCCCTTGTGTGTCATTGGCAGTGCTTAGGCAGCCCAGCCCCACTTGTAGTGATGGTGTTCGAAGGTCACATGCATGTCGGTTCCAACAAGACCCTCTTTCATGTGACGATAGAGCGAGCGCCAATAGGGCTGAATGGTAACCCCGTCTTCCTGCAACAGTGCTTCGCCACGTGCCATGACCTCACGACGCTTGTCCGCGTCGGCAATGGCCAGAGCCTCTTCCAGAAGAGCGTCGAACTCGGGGCTGGCATAGCCAAACTCGTTCCAGGCTTCGCCCGAACGATAGGCAAGCGCCCAGACCTGCACACCCAGCGGACGCGGGTTCCAGTTGGTCGAGCTGAACGGGTACTTGGCCCAGTCGTTCCAGAAGGTATTGCCCGGCAGAACGGTCCGCTTGACCTTGATTCCGGCATCGCGCAGCTGCGCGGCAACGGCATCTGTGGTGTTGCGACGCCAGTCATCGTCGATCGAGATGATCTCGTGCTCGAAATCTCCAAAACCGGCTTCGTCCATAAGCGCCTTGGCTGCCGCGGGATCAACCTTTTGCGGCGGAAGCTCGGCATATTCCGGATGCAGCGGCGCCACGTGATGGTTTTCCGCCGGGGCTCCGCGACCGCCATAGCCCAGTTCCAGACAAACTGAATTGTCTACGGCCATCTGAAGGGCTTGCCGGACACGTTTGTCCGCATAAGGCTTTTGCCCGTCGATCTCGGCCAGCTGGTTGGGACGAATAACGATGGTCGCGGCGGTCACCACTTCTGACTTCACATAGCCAAGCCCGTCCATCACGTCGATGAATTCACCCACCGATTCATACAGCATGTCGACTTCGTCGGATTCCAACGCTGCCAACCAGGCAGAAGGGTCGGTTCCGTAGTCGATGTATTCGATACGGTCCAGGGCAGGGCGGCCGTACACTTCTTCGCCCCACCAGGTGTGATCCGGGTTGCGAACCAGAACGGCTTTAACGCCAACCTCAAGTTCGTCCATCAGATATGGGCCGGTTCCCACATTGTTCAGCAGGTCTGTCTCGCTGAACGAGCTGTGAACAATCGCGCCGGGATAATCGGCCATGCCAGGAATAAGAGTGATATCCGGCTTTGGCAGGTTCAGTTTGACCGTGGTTGCGTCGACGACTTCGATGACACCCTCACCGGCCTGACCGGTTTCCGCGTCAATAAGGGTTGCAAAGCGGCCCGCCATCGAGTTGGTTTCCGAGCTCTTGTCACACCAGCGCGCGATGTTGCGGGCAACGTCGTCAGCCGTGAAATCGTCGCCATTGTTCCACTTGACGCCCGGACGAACATTCAGAGTGTAAACGGTCGCGTCGTCGTTGACTTCCCAGCTTTCCAGCAGCATGCCACGGAACGATCCGTCCGAGTTGTACTCGACCAGATATTCCAGCGTGCCGCGCGTCACGTTTGCGATCTGCGACCAGTCATAGGTACGGGGGTCTTTGAGGGCGCGGACTTCCTGCTGCACACGCAGCGTGCCGCCTTCCTGTTTTGCTGTTTCGGCCAAAGCAGGTGTCGGCAATCCGATCATGCCATAGGCCGCTGCGGCAGTAACCCCAAGACTGGTTGCGCGTGTCATGAATTCCCTTCGGCTTAGCTTGCCGTCGCGGTATTCCTGAGCGTGCATCGCTGCCGCCCAGTGCACCTTGTCTTCGGTGGATACGGTATTCGTCATGGATGTCTCCCTGTGACACTGATTTTGTTGATTGATTATGGCTCTACGCGACCCGGATTTTCACGGTCGCCAGAGCGAAGGATTTTGTTTTTTGGACTCTGGTCATCCCCATGTCGTTATTCGGCACCAGATTTCTGATAAGGTCAATGTTCGAAATCGTCATAAGTAGTACAAAAACGACATTCGCGATCAGTTGAAGTCGTTGAGACGCATTTCTTCAGGCCGTCCAAAACGATGCCGACTTCCCCATTCTTTTCCCGGTTTGTTAAGGGAAACCGCAGCAAATCATTAAGTTCTCTTAAGCTTTGAGACTTGGCGGGCGCCTTGTTCGTGCAACGTCAGACGTGCCGGGTATCACACAGAGGGATCGACGTGATTCCAGGCCTTCATACGGGCGCGGAACCAGGTGCGCTGACGCTTGGCGAATTGCCGCGTCGCAATGGTTGCGCGCTCTCGCGCTTGATCCAAAGTCATCGTGCCGTCCAGATATGCCCTGAGTTCCGGCACGCCTATGGCCTTGCAGGCCGGAAGGGTGGGATCGAACCGGTCCTGCATGGCGCGCACTTCCTCGATCGCGCCCTGTTCCAGCATCTGGTCAAAGCGGCGTTCTATCCTGTTCAGCAGCCACGTTTTATCAACGTCAAAAACGATCGGTAGGGAATCGCTCAGCCGAAGTTCCGGTGGCGGCGTTTCGGCCTGCCAGGACAACAGGCTGCGACCTGTGGCGCGCTGCACTTCCCAGGCGCGTTGCACGCGGGCACGGTTCTGCGTGTCCAGCTTTGCAAGCGTCTCGCCATCGACCCCCTCCAGAAGGTCTGCCATGGGCATCTGATCCGCCTCGGCTCGAACCGCCTGTGGAGTCGCTGGAATTTGCGCCATGCCTTCGGTCAGGGCCGAAAAATACAGGCCCGTCCCACCGACAATGATCGGGCGCTGGTGCCCTTTCAGCAGAGGCAGGACCTCGCGCAGCCAATGGCCGGTGGAATAGTCCTGATCATAGGCGACATGTCCGTACAGCAGATGTTGCGCGCGGGCTTCTTCCTGGGCGGATGGCCTGGCCGAGATGACGCGCCAGCAGTCATAAACCTGACTTGCATCCGCGTTGACGATAACCCCGCCATGCCGTTCGGCAATCTCCAGCGCCAACGCTGATTTTCCCGATGCCGTAGGCCCCGCAATCAGAACCGGCCTGTCGTCGGAAATTGGAGGCAGTTGCCGAAAAAGCAGGTCTGTTGATCGCCGGGTCATGCGCGGTTGCCTCTATCCTCACCAACCGCATTGAACCTGCGGAGCTTTTGCTTCATTTTGCGCCGGAAATTAACCCCGTGCCAGCCCGGAGCGCAACATGAGCCTTTCCCCTTCTTCTGAAACAGCCGAGACCCCGAAAACAACGTACAAACGGGTCATGTTGAAAATCTCAGGTGAGGCGTTGATGGGGGATCAGGGATTCGGTCTGCACCCGCCAACCGTTCAACGCATCGCGCAAGAAGTGAAGTCGGTTCACGATCTGGGCGTCGAGATATGCATGGTCATCGGCGGCGGCAACATTTTTCGGGGCCTGAGCGGTTCAGCCCAGGGCATGGAGCGGACCACGGCCGATTACATGGGCATGTTGGCCACGGTGATGAACGCGCTGGGGATGCAATCCGCACTGGAAGAGATCGGAGTGTTCACCCGCGTGATCTCGGCCATTCGCATGGACGAGGTGTGCGAACCTTATATCCGCCGCCGGGCTGTTCGGCACCTCGAAAAAAAGCGGGTCTGTATTTTCGCCGCCGGTACTGGCAACCCGTATTTCACGACAGACACCGCAGCCACCCTGCGCGCCAACGAAATGGCGTGCGAGGCGATCTTCATGGGCAAGAACGGAGTGGATGGGGTGTATGACAAAGACCCTGCGGAACATGCTGACGCCGTGCGATATGATACCGTGACCTATGATGACGTGCTGGCCAAACGGTTGCGTGTCATGGATGCTTCGGCCATCGCACTGGCGCGCGACAACAATCTGCCCCTGATCGTCTTCGGACTTGATGAGCCCGGCGGCTTCCGCGGAATTCTCGCGGGCGAGGGGACCTATACCAAGGTTCAGGGGTGAGGTCTGCGTAAGCGTCCGACAACTCTGCAAGCTTTCAAAGCCCCGGCATCGCGCCGGGGCTTTTGCGTTTTGCTTTCGCTTGACGGTTGTGGGCGGCCCTGTCTAAGTATCGGTGTCCTTCCAAGGCGAAGGGCTGCCCCGTGTTTCGTCGGCCAAAGGCCCAAGCACAGGCTGGGCTGGAAGACCTGCCATGATTTCTGAGGTGTCCGGAAACATGCGCGGGCATCTCATTGATCTGACTGCACAACTAAGGAGCAATGAGGCATGAGCTCTCTGGATATCGATTTCGTTCGGGCGCAATTCCCGGCCTTTTCCGAACCCAGCCTTCAGGGCCAGGCGTTTTTCGAGAACGCGGGCGGGTCTTACACCTGCAAACCGGTGATCGACCGGCTGACGCGGTTCTACACGCAGCGCAAGGTTCAGCCTTACGCCCCATATGAGGCCAGCCGCCTTGCGGGCGCCGAAATGGACGAAGCGCGTGCGCGCATGGCCGCCATTCTGGGCGTAGACTCGGATGAGCTGAGTTTTGGCCCCTCAACCACCCAGAACACCTATGTCCTGGCGCAGGCGTTCCGGCAATGGATGAAGCCCGGCGAGGCAATCGTCGTGACCAATCAGGATCACGAAGCCAACTCTGGCCCATGGCGTCGTCTGGCTGAGGCCGGGATAGAGGTGAGGGAATGGCAGATTGATCCGGAAACCGGGTCGCTGAACCCTCAGGATCTTGAAAACATGCTGGACGAAAAAGTGCGTCTGGTCTGTTTCCCGCATTGCTCTAATGTGGTTGGCGAGATCAATCCGGTCACCGAGATCACTGCCATTGCGCATGCGGCGGGTGCGTTTGTCTGCGTTGATGGCGTATCCTACGCCCCGCACGGATTTCCAAATGTTGGCGATCTTGGGCCGGATATCTATTTGTTTTCTGCGTACAAGACCTATGGCCCGCATCAGGGGTGCATGGTCATCCGCCGCACATTGGGAGAGCTGTTGCCCAACCAGGCGCATTATTTCAACGGCGATGTCTTGTATAAACGATTTACCCCCGCTGGCCCCGATCACGCGCAGATTGCGGCCAGTGCAGGTATGGCGGACTATGTTGAGATGCTTTGCGCCCACCACGGCGGGCCCGACACGGGTGCGGCAGAACAGGGCGTATTTGCCCACGATCTGATGCGTTCGCACGAAGTGTCGTTGCTGCAACCGGTTCTGGATGCGGTAAAGGATCGAAACGCGGTGCGTCTGATCGGTCCTTCCGACGCCAGCCGGCGCGCACCCACCGTTGCGCTTTCGTTGAACCGTCCGGCTGAACCGGTTGCGGCGGAACTGGCGCAATATGGTGTCATGGCAGGTGGCGGAGATTTCTATGCGGTGCGCCCCTTGCGGGCGATGGGCGTTGATCCGGCGCAAGGTGTTTTGCGTGTCAGCTTCACCCATTACACCACACAGCAGGAAATTGATCAGCTTCTAGAGGCTCTTGAGCGCGTTTTGTGATCCACTACCCTTGAGGGTGCGTAGAACCTAAAAAACTCAAGGGCGGATTGTGGTGCAAGAGCAGGCTCCGATCATTATGTGGTTTCGACGGGATTTACGTCTGTCGGATCACCCCGCGTTGACCGCGGCGGTCGAAAGTGGCCGTCCGGTTATACCGCTTTTTATCCATGACGATATTGTCGACCAGATGAGGGCCGCGCCAAAGTGGCGTTTGGGCTTGGGGTTGGAGGCATTCAAAGCGTCACTGGCCAATATGGGCAGTCGACTGATCCTCCGACGCGGTGATGCGCTTGAACAGTTGCAGCAGGTCATGGCCGAGACCGGCGCAACCTCAGTCTTCTGGTCCCGCGCTTACGATCCTGCCTCGATTGAACGCGACAAGAAGATCAAGTCTGTACTTGCAAAAAAAGGCGTGACTGCAAAGTCGTTTTCCGGGCATCTGCTTTTTGAACCCTGGACTGTTGCTACCAAATCGGGTCATCCGTTTCGGGTTTTCACACCCATGTGGCGTGCGGTTCAGGGTCGGGAAGTACAACTTCCTGACGCGCCAGTTACTGCGCTTAAGGCACCTGTGTCGTGGCCTGCTTCTGACGGCTTGAGCGATTGTCGGTTGGGGGGTGCAATGAACAGGGGAGCGAGGGTCGTGCGCCCTCAAGTGCAACCTGGCGAGCGGGCCGCTCTGGATCATCTGGAAGAGTTTCTCGACCGGATCGTTCAATACTCCGATCTTCGGGACAGGCTTGATCAGGATGGGACCTCCAACCTGTCAGAGTACCTCTCTTTGGGTGAGATCGGGCCACGCACCGTCTGGCACGTGATCCAGCGGGCCGCGTTGACCGGAACACGGGGAACCGACGCCTTTTTGCGCCAACTTGTCTGGCGTGAATTCGCTTATCATCTCATGTTCCACACGCCCCAACTGGTGACATCCAACTGGAAGCCAGAATGGGACAGTTTTCCGTGGAATACCGATCCGGACCATCCCGAAGTCACTGCCTGGCGGCAGGCCAGAACCGGAATCCCCGTTGTCGATGCCGGGCTGCGGCAAATGTATGTGACGGGTCGGATGCACAACCGGGCGCGGATGATCGTCGCAAGCTATCTGACCAAGCATCTGATGACTAATTGGAAAATAGGGATGGAGTGGTTCGAGGATTGCCTGATCGACTGGGATCCGGCCTGCAACGCGATGGGCTGGCAGTGGGTCGCTGGCTCGGGGCCCGATGCATCCCCGTTTTTCCGGATTTTCAATCCACAGACACAAGCAGAGAAATTCGATCCAGACGGGGTGTTTGTGCGCCACTGGATCACTGAAGGCCAAGCCGAACCCGGCAAAACCGCCCTGTCTTATTTTGATGCCGTCCCGCGATCATGGGGTCTGCGCCCGGATGCGGATTACCCCAAGCCGATCGTCGGATTGTCCGAAGGTCGGACCCGCGCCTTACGCGCATATGAAAGCCGAAAACCCCACTAAGGAACTGAAAACTTGCCAGAAACAATTTCGCCGCCTAGCTTTGTACACGTACCGCAGAGGGGAGAGCGGATGATCCTGACGACGACCGAAGGGCAGAAAAACCTGCCCAGATATTTCGCCCAAGTCTTCAAAATGTTGAACCGGATGGATTCCGGGCGACTGGATATCAAACTGCCCGATGGTCGCACGTTTCGCGCAGAAGCCGCAAAACCCGGACCGGTTGCGCAGGTCGATATTCACGACGACGATGTCTTTGCGCGCCTGATCCGCGAAGGCGAACTGGGTTTTTCCGATGCGTATCTGGACGGGCATTGGAGTACGCCTGATCTGCGGTCTTTCATGGATCTTGTGCATCTTGGAACCGAGACTGTTTATGACGGGTTTACGGGCCAGTTTCTTGTTCAGGCCTATGAAAGGCTGCGGTTCTGGCTGCACCGAAACAACAGGGCGCAAGCCAAGAAGAACATCTCGTATCACTATGATCTGGGTAATGATTTTTACAGTTCGTGGCTGGACGAGACGATGACCTATTCCAGTGCGATATTTGAAACCGGGCAGGAAAGCCTCGAGAATGCGCAGACAGCCAAATACGCCAGTCTTGTGGATGAGATGGGTGCAAAACCGGGGGATCATGTTCTGGAGATCGGATGTGGCTGGGGCGGTTTCGCGGAATATGCCGCAAAGGAACGGGGTTTGCGTGTCACCGGCCTGACCATCAGTCAGGAGCAATTCAAGTACGCCAAGGAACGTATTGAAAAGGCAGGATTATCAGATCGAGTCGAGTTCAAGCTGCAAGACTATCGGGATGAACGTGGGGTCTATGACGGCATAGCGTCCATCGAGATGTTTGAGGCGGTGGGTCAAAAATACTGGCCGGTCTATTTCGAAACCGTTCGTGAACGGTTGAAGCCTGGCGCTCAGGCGACCTTGCAAATCATAACGGTGGGTGATCACCGTTGGGATTTTTACAAGAACGGCGTTGATTTCATTCAGAAATACATCTTTCCGGGTGGGATGCTTCCGTCACCGACTATCTTGCGTCAGCAGATAGATCAGGCCGGATTACAGGTTGTACGCTCGAAAGAATTCGGGAAAAGCTATGACCTGACCCTGCGACGCTGGTATGAAACGTTCAACGACAAATGGGATCAGATCTCGGACATGGGATTTGATGAGCGTTTTCGCCGCATGTGGAATTATTATTTGACTGCATGCGGTGCGGCCTTTGACACGGGCAATTGCGATGTGACACAGATCACAATAGCAAAACCAAGTTAACCCACGGACCGTCACATGCCCACTGCCTCGCGTCTCGTAGCCGCTGTTTGTCTCATCGTGCTGGCCTTTCTTGTTTCAAGCATGGTTATCGAAAACGGCGAAGAGGGTAAGGACTATGGTTACTTCACCTATGTGAACATGGCTCTTGGTGCGATCTGTGGTTGGAAAATCATGGGCAAGCGCGCCGGGCGCGGCTGGACCGCGGGCATAAACAATGGCCTGACCGGCGTTGCCTCGCTGATATTCTGGGCACTGTTCGTGCAGGGGTGCTACCGCATGTTCGACCTTGCGATGCGCAATCGTTATGGTGGCCCGTTCGAAGCTGTGATGGCCATCTTTTCGATTGGAATCGATTATGGCAAGCAGCTGATCTATCCCGAAATTCTGGTTACGCTTGCTATTGGCGCCGTTGTCGCCGGTCTGGCCACGGAACAGGCCAGCCGCAAATGGCGCTGAACCGTTTCGTCACAAGAGAGATTGAATTTGTCTGATTTGTTCTTCTATGGAACGCTGCGGTACCTGCCGCTGTTGCAGCGTGTCTTGGGCCGTCCGCTGAGCGAAATCACGTTTCATTCTGCCAAGCTGCGCGACCACGCGGTTCACGCGGTTCAGGGGCAGGATTTCCCTATGATCCTGTCTGCTGAAGGTGCCGTAGCCGAAGGGTTGCTGGTGCAGGGCTTGTCATCCGATGATCTGGCCAGGCTGGCCTATTACGAAGGATCCTTCGACTATGACCTGAAATCGTTGAAGGTCATTCTGGAGGATGGGGGCGAAGTACAGGCGCAGGTCTTTTTCCCGACACCGGGCGCATGGCAACCCGGTGAGTTGTGGTCGTTGCAGGGCTGGGCGGACAAATTGGGCGAGGTTACGGCGCTCGCCGCCGAAGAAGAAATGGCCTATTTCGGTAAAGTCGATCCCAAAACCATGGCGCGCAGCGTGCGTGCCATTCAAACCCGTGCCTGGGCTAAGATCATGGCCGGGCAACGGCGAACCGGCGACCCGCGGAACATAGCCGAAGACGTGATCGTGCACCGTCACGAACGCGTTTACGTCGACTATTTCGGGATGGAGGAAATCGATCTTCAGTTCCGACAACATGACGGCAGCATGGGCCCCGTGCTGCACCGGGGCGGTTTGATGCAGGGCAGCGCCGTGTCGGTTCTGCCCTATGACCCGATCCGTGACACCGTGCTTTTGGTCGAGCAGTTCAGACCGCCGGTGTTTTTGATCAACGATCCAGAGCCCTGGCTTTGGGAGGCAGTTGCCGGGATGATCGACCCCGGCGAAACGCCTGAACAGACGGCGCATCGCGAGGCCATGGAGGAAGCAGGAGTTAGATTTGACAGGCTGGAATATGCGGGCGGCGCGTATTCCTCCAGCGGGTCGTCTACGGGTTTCATGTATCTTTATGTCGGGCTTGGCAGTTTAACTGAGACAACAATCACCGGTGGCTTGGACACTGAGGGTGAAGATATCCGCAGCCGGATTCTGCCATTCGACGAATTTATCGATATGACGGACCGCCATCTTTTCAAGGATTTGCAATTGGTGTCCCTGGCGTACTGGCTGGCCCGCCATCGGGATCGTTTGCGCGCGTGACTATCTCGCTTGTGGTCGCGGCGGTGCGGCTGTAAATCTTCGAAGATACCAAATGACAAGGGGCGACCATGCGCATTGCACGAGATCTTGCTGACGCAGTAGGAAAAACACCGTTGATCCGGCTGCGCCGCATCAGCGAAGAGACTGGATGCGAGATTCTTGGCAAAGCCGAGTTCATGAACCCGGGACAGTCGGTAAAGGATCGTGCTGCTCTTTTTATCATCAAAGATGCCATCGCACGCGGGGATCTGAAACCGGGCGGTACCATCGTGGAAGGCACTGCCGGCAATACTGGTATTGGTCTGGCTCTGGTCGGTGCGTCGATGGGATTCAAAACGGTTATCGTTATCCCCGAGACACAATCGGAAGAAAAGAAGGATATGCTGCGTCTGGCTGGCGCTCAGTTGGTTCAGGTGCCAGCAGCCCCGTATCGCAACCCCAACAATTTCGTGCATTATTCCCGCCGTCTGGCCGAGGAACTGGCGCAGACAGAACCCAATGGCGCCATCTGGGCCAACCAGTTCGACAATGTGGCGAACCGTCAGGCACATGTGGAAACCACGGGGCCCGAGATCTGGGAACAGACAGGCGGCAAGGTTGACGGGTTCGTCAGCGCGGTCGGGTCGGGTGGGACATTGGCAGGCGTGGCCCAGGTTTTGCAGCCCAAGGGCGTCAAAATCGGTCTTGCCGATCCCATGGGGGCTGGCCTGTATTCGTATTACACGACGGGTGAGATCGCGATGGAAGGTGGGTCGATTGCCGAAGGCATCGGGCAGGTGCGTATCACCAAGAACCTGGAAGGGTTCACGCCAGATTTTTCTTATCAGATCACCGATAACGAAGCGCTGCCCTACATCTTTGATCTTCTGCGTGAGGAAGGTCTGGTCATGGGCGGCTCAACCGCGATCAACATGGCAGGGGCGGTGCGCCTGGCCAAGGAAATGGGGCCAGGTCATACCATCGTGACCATCCTGTGCGATTACGGCACTCGGTATCAATCAAAGCTGTTCAACCCCGAGTTCCTGCGAGAAAAAGAGCTTCCGGTTCCGGATTGGATGACCGAGGCACCACGCAGCATTCCCGGCGTTTTCGAGGACGTGTGATGCTTGGACAGGTCCGCCTGTTTCTGACCCTGCTGTTCCTGAGTTTCGTCGGCTTTTCGAATAGCGCTGTCGCGCAACTGACGGATCGTCAAAGCGAGTATTACCAAGGTTGGATCAAAACCGCGAGCCGGGCCGAAGCCGTTATCGAGGCGAACCGGGCATCTGACGCTGCGCTAGAGAATTTACGTTCGGAAATAAGCAGATACAGGGAAGACTTCAATCGGGCTCGTGGGGCAAATACCGACCGGATCACAACGCTTGAAAGTCAGCTAAAGGCGTTGGGCCCCAAACCCGAAGGGGACGCGACCGAACCCGAAGATATAGCCAAGCTTCGCGCGCATTTGGAAGAACAGCTCAACAGTCTGCGTGTGCCGCGCATCATCTCCGAAGAAGCCTACAGTCGAGCAAATGGGCTGATCAGCGAAATTGATCAGATCATTCGCGCGCGGCAGAAAAAAGAGTTCTTCGAACAGGGCCCGTCGCCGATCAACCCGGCGTATTGGGGGCCGGCATGGGTGGACGTCAAAGAGGCCATTCAAAGCCTGGCAAACGAAACGATCACTAACTTTCGTTCAGATGTCGTACGCGAACAAATTCGCGCGCGCGGGCTCGCGATCTTCATACTTCTGATCATTTCAGCCGTGCTGCTGATCTTTGGCAAACGGTGGTCCGAACTTGGAGGCGACTACCTGAGGTTGCTCGGCGGGGCCGGGACGGGGGTCTGGTCGTTCGTAATCTCACTACTGCGCATTCTGTTGCCATGGATCGGTGTGGTGGCCGTGGTCACGGCGATCAGTCTCACCGGCGTTCCGGGGCTGCGGGGCAGCCTTTTGCTTCAGAATGTTCCGTATTGGGCAGCGATCGTGTTTTTCTATGACTGGATTGGTCGCCAGGTTTACGTGATCGGCGCGTCGCAAGGGTTCAAACGTCTGTCCGCGGCACGCATCACCGAACTGCGCGTGTATATCGATCTGCTCGCCCTGATGCTGGTTCTGCACGAATTGGCGTTGCTGTTCGAACGGATCGAGAACATCTCCGACGCGACCCGTGCCGTGGTCAGTTTCCCGATCATTGTCGCTACGGCTTTGTTGTTGTTGCGAATACGCCAGATTCGAACAACGGACGGGCCACCGGATCAGGCTGCCCCGACCCGTTCCGCGGGGTTCAGCCAATTGGTCGAATTCCTGCGCCGGGCTTTGTTCCTGTTGGGGATCGTGTCTCCTTTGTTGGCAATTTTCGGATTCACCAATGCGGCCGAAGCCATCGTGTTTCCTGCGGTCAAGACACTGGTGCTGATCGGGGCCTTGGTCATCCTGCAACGGTTCATCAGTCAGATTTACGGTTGGATCACCGGGCAGGGCGAAGCCGCGGGGGATTCGCTTTTTTCCGTACTGGTCGGGTTTGCATTGGCCATCTTGGCGCTGCCAATTCTGGCGATCTATTGGGGTGCGCGGGAAACTGATCTGCTGGAAGCATGGTCGCGCCTGCTGCTTGGGTTTGATATCGGCGGGGTAACGATCTCGCCCAGCAACTTTCTGACCTTTGTTGCCGTGTTTGCAATCGGTTATACGCTGACGCGTCTGTTGCAAAGTGGGTTGCGCAATTCGCTTCTGCCGAAAACCAGCATAGACCCCGGTGGGCAAAACGCGATTGTCGCGGGTTCGGGATACGTTGGCATATTCCTTGCCGCGTTGGTGGCAATCATGGTGGCCGGATTTGATCTGTCGTCGCTGGCGATTGTCGCCGGAGCGCTGTCCGTCGGCATCGGCTTTGGTTTGCAGACAATCGTGTCGAACTTCGTTTCAGGCATCATCCTTTTGGTCGAGCGTCCGATATCCAAAGGGGATTGGATCGATGTGAATGGCATGATGGGATATGTGCGGGACATTTCCGTTCGCTCGACCCGGATCGAGACGTTCGACAGGACGGATGTCATCGTTCCGAACTCTGACCTGATCAGCGGTGTTGTAACAAACTATACCCGCGGCAACACGATCGGGCGGGTGATCGTTCCGGTGGGTGTTGCATACGGAACTGACACGCGGCTGGTGGAAACCATTCTGGGCGAAATCGCCAACAACCATCCGATGGTTTTGGCCAACCCGGCGCCAAGCGTTGTGTTCCAGGGGTTCGGAGCAGACTCTTTGGACTTTGAAATACGGGCGATCCTGCGGGACGTGAACTGGGTTCTGTCGGTGAAATCCGACATGAACCATGAAATCAACCGCAGATTCTCGGAGGCGGGGATCGAGATCCCGTTCGCACAACGTGATGTCTGGTTGCGAAATCCCGAAACCCTGCGGGCCTCTGACCCGAGCAAGCAGGACGCTTCCATATCTGAGCAGGATGAGCCACGCAAAGTCGCAGAAGCTCCGGCGGATTTGACCGAGGCGGATATGGACTCGGATTCGGGTGATGAGGTTTGAGCGACCAGATCCCAGCATGCGTCGGCCTCTTGTCATCCCTCTGTGGGTGTACAGAATTATTTAAGCCATTCCCCTGAATTCGCAGAATTGGGGCCTTGCAAATCCGATTGCATTCGTCCAAATATCGCCGGCACGGAGAGGTGGCCGAGTGGTCGAAGGCGCACGCCTGGAAAGTGTGTAGGCGGGAAACCGTCTCCAGGGTTCGAATCCCTGTCTCTCCGCCATTCCAAAGTGAATCAGGGAACTGCTGAGCGCTCGACTTGTCGAGCAACCACTGCCGTTTCTATCCTAGCTCACCGCCCCTTATGCGTGCCAGGTCATCGCCGACTTCGATGGCGTCCATGAAGCGCCGGAGATAACCCCGTTTGTATCTTTGGACTGTCTCTCCTGCATTGCCGGGAATGCGTATGCCGTATTTGGAACCCATCATAAGATGGTCTGTTCGAATGGGCTTAAGATCGCCGTACGGGTGCTTGGAAACCCGCCCCGAAACCACAAGTCCTTGCATCATAACGAGCTGGGCTCAGAGAGCTTGGTGCGATGGACAAGCGCAAGACCTGCGCTTTCAAAAGGACACTGAAACAAACTCTTGTCAGCGTATGACGAACGGGTTCGACATTGGCTGCTCTGACGTATTCAGCCAGACGGTTTTGGTCCTTGTGTAATCGTGAATGGCCTCGATTCCTGCTTCCCTGCCATAGCCGGATTGGTTGTAGCCACCAAACGGAGCAATCGGGGACACTGCGCGGTACGTGTTGATCCAACAAATTCCCGATTTCAGACGGGATGAAACCCGGTGGGCGCGGGCGACATTTTCAGTGAAAACGCCGGACCCAAGCCCGAACTGCGAGTCGTTGGCCAATGTGATCGCTTCCTCTTCCGTATCGAATGGCAGCAGAGACATCACGGGGCCGAACATTTCGACCTTCAGCGTCTCTGTCTCTGCGCTCGTGCATTCCACCAGCGTAGGGGCCATGAAGTTGCCCGGCCGGTCCAGAGGTTTTCCCCCGAAGCGGATGCGTGCGCCTTGTTCTGTGGCTTTCGCCAAAGTCGCCTGAATTCTTTCCACCTGATCAGTGGTGCAAAGCGGGCCAATATGGGTGGCCGTTTCCAATGGATCTCCGATTGCGATGCCCTTCATCTTCTCTTCGATCTTGTCAACAAGCGCTTCCAGTACCGGGCGATGTATCAATCCGCGCGAGCCGGCCACGCAGCTTTGACCCGAGGCGCCGAAATTTCCCGCAATCAAGCCATTGGCGGCGCCATCCAGATTGGCATCATCAAAAACGATGATCGGGGATTTCCCGCCCAGTTCCAATGTGGTCACCGCAAAGTTTTCAGCCGAATTGCGCACGACATGGCGCGCTGTTTCCGGGCCGCCGGTGAATGCGATCCGGTCCACGTCCGGGTGCCGGGTAAGCGGGATGGCGCAGTTTTCGGCATCCCCCGTAATGACAGAGACGACACCTGGCGGAAAGCCAGCTTCATCGATCAGCCGTGCGAATTCCAGCATCGGAGCGGGCGCAATTTCAGAGGCCTTCAACACGACCGGACATCCTGCCGCCATCGCGGGGCCAAGCTTGGTTGCGGTCAGGAACATCTGTGCGTTCCAGGGGACGATAGCGACCACCACGCCAATCGGTTCGCGCTTGGTGAAGACGTGCATGTCCGGTTTGTCGATCGGAAGAACCGCTCCTTCGATCTTGTCCGCGAGCCCTGCATAATATCGATAATAGTCACCGACATAGGCTGTTTGGCTTGCGGTTTCGGCAAGCAGCTTGCCGCTGTCTGTGGTCTCAAGCTGGCCCAGGTGACTGGCGTTTTCCTCGATCAGTTCCGCAAGTTTGAACAACAGTTTGCCGCGTGCGGTTTGCGTCATGTCGCGCCACGCGGGATCATCAAGTGACCGACGCGCCGCGGACACGGCGCGGTTCACGTCTTCGGGTGCGGCACAGGCGAAACTGGACCAGTCTTGGCCCGTCGCCGGGTTTTGCGAATGCATCACTTGCCCGTGTGCCCCTTCGGTCCACGCGCCGTCGATATAAAGCTGGAAATGTGGTTTCTGATGCATCATCGATCCTCACTGAAACTTTGGCATGATGTCGTCGATGAAACGGGCCAGCGATGCGCGTTTGCGTTCGAAACTCATACCGCTGTCTATCCAGAACGAATACTCATCATAGCCCAGATCTTCATAGCGTTTCAGACGTTCCGTGACACCATCTGCGGTTCCGATAGTCAGATCGCGAGCCAGGTTTTCCGGGGCCATCATCGTATTGGCCGCCATCTCTTCGTCGGTCAGCTTCTGGATCAAGCCCTGCCGGACCGGCCGCTTGTTTTGAAACCAGGCCCCGAAGTAGTTGTAGAAGCAAGACAATTCCCGAGCGGCCCGATCCAGATCAGCATCGTCATTGCCAACATAGGTGTGGTGCAGAAGCATGATCTTGGGGCGCGGCCCCTCATAGTTTGCGCAGGCATCCTCAAAGCGGCCCATCAGCGTTTCAATCTCATGCATGCCCTGCCAGAGCGGTGTGACCTGAATGTTAAAGCCGTTCTGCACACCGAATTCATGACTGTTCGGATCCCGCGCCGCGATCCAGATGGGCGGCCCTCCGGGTTGCACCGGCTTGGGGGCCGAGGTGGTGGCAGGGAACTTGAAGAACTCTCCATCATGGGCACAGTCACCCTCCCACAGCCGGGGCAAAAGCGGCGCGATTTCTCGCATGCGCTGGCCAGCATCCCATGCATCCATTCCCGGCATCATCCGTTCATATTCATACGAATAGGCGCCGCGGGCGATGCCCAGCTCGATACGGCCGCCTGTCATCAGGTCCGCCGCAGCCGTTTCGCCGGCCAGTTTGATCGGATGCCAGAACGGTGCAACCACTGTACCGGTGCCAAGCCGCACATTCTTGGTGTGATGTGCGATATCTACCAAAGACATCAGAGGGTTGGGCGCGATCGTAAAGTCCATCCCGTGGTGCTCACCGGTCCAGACGGCACGCATTCCCGCCTCATCGGCCATTTTACACAGCGCGATGAATTCTTCATACAGCTTCTCATGGGGTTGATCGGGGCTCAGCCGCTCCATGTGTGCAAAAAGGGAAAACTCCATCCATCAGGTCCTTTCAGAAAAGCTGTGCACGTCGCCCTGCTGCGCACTGCCCAGATAAAGTGAGAAGTCGCGGGTTCGGCTTTCCAGCGCAAAACGGGAAATCATGGTGGTGATTGGCGTCGTCGTGTAGGAAAGGGCCGCCAGGTCTTCAATCGCGACGGCCTCAAGCTTGCCGTGTTTGGGAAGGTCCGGTGCATTGCCCAATATGTAGACATGATGCGCTGTGGCATCGTCATAGACCGAGTAGACGACGCCGAGATTTGCGTCGATGCCTCGATCATGCAGATCCTGCCAAAGGCTGTCCCGCAACTGTCGCCGGTCGGACAATGTGACCTGCGGCGGCCTGAAACCGGCATCCGTTTTTTCAAGCAGCACGCGACCTTCGTGTTCGATGATTGCGCCACAGACGATCCTGCGCCCCGTCGCTTCAAGCGCGCCGCGTTCCAGACCAAGGCTGAAGTACCGCCCGTTCGCGTAGCCCAGCGCCGGGCGGTCGTTGTGGGAATAGGCTTCGACCTGTCCGATCAAAACGCAATGGTCTCCTGCCTCGACCACTCGATGGGTCCGGCAGGAAAATGTCGCAACCGCGCCGGTGATCAACGGGATCTCGCGCGCGTCAAGGCTATGGTCGGTTTTGGCGAACCGATCACCTTTGAAGCTGGCGAAGGTGTTGGACACATCCTCTTGCCCCTCGGCCAGAACACTCACCGTGAAATGGGTGCAGGCCGAGAATTCGCCGTAGGAAGACAAGTTCTTGCCAGGGCAGACGATCAACAGCGGCGGGTCGAGCGAAACCGAAGTGAAGGAATTCGCCGTGAAGCCCAGGGCCATGCCAGAGGCGTTGCGCGTGGTAACTACGGTCACGCCGGTCATGAATTTGCCAAATGCCCGCCGAAGGTCGCGGGGGTCGAGTTCGGTCATGATTGCACCTCGCTTTGAAAGCTGGAGATGGCGGCGTTGACCTGACTTGCATGTGTCATCGGCATCATATGGGCCGCCCCATCGATGATCAGGGCGCGTCCGTTCGGGGTGACTTCGGCCATTCTACGCGACATGTGTGGTGTGGAGTTCGGCTCCTGACTGCCGGTTATGAACAGCGCGGGGCAGCCAAGTTTCTCCAACGCGCCGCGCCGCGGATTTTGGCTTTGGGCAAAAACCGTATAGGCCAGCTTGTAAGCCGCCGGATCCATGGCCGTCAGCCATTCGCGGCAGGCATCACGTTCAGGCGAACCGATGTCACCAAACCACCGGCGCAGCGTGCTGGTTGGATCAACCGGTGTTTCACCATCCAGTCCCGCAGCACGTTCCTGAACGGCCTGCGCTGCCTTTGCACTGCGTTCAAAAACAGCATTCATTGCCACGACGCCGCAAATCCGATCTGGTGCCTTGGCGGCAAGGTCCAACGCGATCATCGCGCCCATCGAGTGGCCGACAACAAGGACCGGCCCGTTCAGACTGCCCAGCACATTCCTTGCAGCATCACTGTATTCCGACAGTTCCGTGCCGATAAAGCCAAGCGGACTTTCCCCGTGACCGGGCATGTCCGGCGCTGTCAGGCGCGCTTCAGAGGCCAACCCGTCCAACTGCGCGCTCCAGGCTTCGGCCCGCAGGCCAACCCCGTGAAGCAACAGGATGTCCGGACCTGCGCCAGTTTGGATCGCGGCCAGCCCGCCGATTTCAGACCGCGGCCGGGTTGTCCACGTCATGGCCCAAATCCTTGAGATCCTGATACCGGTCGCCGATGCGGTGATGCGGTCTGCCCGAGGTTGCGGCCCCCAATACGACGACAATTTCATCGTCGCGTGGTGCGTCCGGGATCGAGAATTGTACGGTCAGGTAGTGAGAACGCCGCCCGGCATCGTTTTTGTCCATCAATGGAACCATGATCGGCGCATTCGCGGGGCCGCGCGTGTTTGTGAAAGCCAGATAGGATTTCGCGCTGACCGCCTGCCGGTAGTGGTTGCCGAACCGAAGGGTATGAATAATGCCCGAGGCGTGTTCGACCTCGCCGTTCAGCCCGACAATGGCTGCCTTGCCATAGGCTTCGATTGCGTCACCACTGCCGGCCAACGCGATCATGCGGTCCGTCATCATCTTTCCCAGTACGGGGCCATATGCGTGGATTTCCGGTTTAAGGTCTTCGACATATCGACCCGCCCAGGGATTGGTAATCACTGCGGCCACGGCAAACATGCGCCATGGGATTTCCGCAGGGCGAAATCCCTCGACAAGAACTTCCTCGTCGTAGGTAACAATCTTGCGTATTTCCGGCTTCATCACACCTCTCCTGTCGCGCTGGGAGAAGGTAGAAACGGGTGTGGTTTTTGACAAATGATTGAATTATGTGCTTTCGCATTAGAAAGATTAATGGCTAACTTGATCAATGGGAAAATCACTTCCACCGCTGACCTGGTTCCGATCCTTCGAGGCAGCAGCCCGGACCCTGAGTTTTACTGCGGCTGCCGAGGAAATCGGCCTGACCCAATCGGCCGTCAGTCAGCAGGTGAAATCCCTTGAGATGCGTCTGGGGACAGCACTTTTTGTAAGGCATCCGCGCAGTCTGGCCCTGACGGATGCCGGGCGAAAACTGTTGCCCGAAGTCGGCAGCGCGCTTGAGGCGCTTGCCGCCGCCGCCGGAAGGGCCGACGCAAGCGCACCAGGAGATGTCCTGACGGTGGCCACATCTGTCAGCGTCGCGCAATGGGTCATCGCCCCAAACCTCGCGGACTTCACCGCACGCAATCCAGAGATCAGCGTGCGGCTGCTCAGTGCAATCTGGCCTGACGATTTTCACGCGTCGCAAGCTGATGTTCAGGTCAGGTTCGGGTCAGAAAAACAAGTGGGCAGGGGGGCCGAGCGCCTGAGACCTGACAGGCTTGTCGCTGTCAAGGCGCCGACGCTTGCCGGGGATCCGTTTGACCTTCCCCTGATAGAAGCAGTCGGCACGTCCAGTGGATGGAAAACGTGGCTCGACAAGCAGGGCGTGCAACGGCAGCCTGCTGTTTTCGTCGATACGTTCGGCATGGCGCTTCATTTGGCCGTTCATGGCAGCGGGGTTGCCCTGATCAGCGAGTTTCTGGCGAAACATGCGATGGCAACCGGTCTTGTCGAAAGCGCACATGACAGCACTGTCGAATGCAACGAAGGGTATTATCTTTCCGCCGACGCCAGCAATCCGGCGGCCGCATTGTTTCGTGACTGGTTGCTTGAACAGATACGGGTTTGATCCGGCGCGGGCCTGCAATCGTTCGTGCACCTGTCAGGGCTTGACAAATATTTTGCGTGGTCGTTTGCACAGACACTCTGCGGGGCCGTTTTCCTTGATCAGGATGGTCTCGGTGATCGCAAGCCCCCAATCATCCATCCATAGCCCGGGCATAAAGTGAAATGTCATGCCAGCTTCGAGGATCGTATTGTCTTCGCCCCGCAACGAGATCGTGCGCTCGCCCCAGTCCGGAGGATAGCTGAGGCCGACAGGATAGCCGCAGCGGGCACCGCGTTCGATCCCTGCACGTTCGAGAGGCGCCGCCAGCGCTTTGGCGATATCTTTTGCGCGATTGCCGGGGCGCGCAGCCTCCAGACCCGCTTCCAACCCCTCGACCAAGGCCGCCTCGGCCCTTCTAAGATGATCAGGCGGTTGACCCAGAAATACCGACCGGCAGAACGGAGCATGATATCGGCGATAGCAGCCGGAGAGTTCGAAGAAGGTGCATTCACCCGATTTGAACACATCTCCATTCCAGGTCAGATGCGGCGCGGCGGCGTCTGAGCCGGACGGCAAAAGTGGTACGATGGCCGCGTAATCCCCCCAGTCATCCCCGACGCCCGTTATCGCGTCATGGTATATCTGTGCGACCAGCTCGTTCTTGCGCAGGCCGGGTTCAACGCGTTCAAGCACGCCGTCAGTCACAAACTCTGAAATTCGGGCCGCCTTGCGCATCAGGGCGATTTCTTCGTCGGATTTCACGACCCGTTGCCAGTTGACCAAGGCCGTTGCATCCATCAGCGTCGCCTCGGGCAGTTCCGTTGTCAGTGTAATATGGGCTTTGGCCGAGTAGTAATAATTGTCCAGCTCCACCCCAATTCGGCTGCGGCCGTGTCCGCAGTCCGCAATAAGCTGGGCCAGATCCTGCATAGGATGCCGCGTGGTCGACTGCACAAAGTGATCGGCGTATCCGAAAACCCGATCGTCCCCCATCCACACCGTGCGCAGCGCACCGTTTGCATCCTGCCGGCGCCCCCACCAGATCGGGTCCGCGTCAAGAAAGATCAAGACACCCTGGTGAACGTAAAAAGACCAGCCCTCATACCCGGTGAGCCATCCGATGTTCGAAGGGTCTTCGACAAAAAGGCAGTCAATTCCTTTTGCGGCCATCGCCTTTCGGGTCTTGGCAAGACGACGATCATATTCCGCCCGGCTGAAGGCTGGATCAGAGTGGGTCATTGGCGCCTCCGGTCAACAATAGACTTTGGTTGACAGAACCCTACCGATCCGCTCACGTCAACGAGCGAAAACTCGGGGGGCTGCATGAAAACCGATATCAATTCACATCGAACGGGCCGAAAGACCGGGCCATTCAGGCTGCGACGTTTCAACGGTTCAGCCCGCATGCGACGCATCACCGCTGAGGTCGCCGGATGAGAGGGTTCGAGCCAGCAGAATTTGCCGCGCGTACCGAACGCGCACAGGTGTTGATGAATGCCGCGGGCCTGTCGGCGCTGCTGCTGACCACGGAAACCGATGTGCGCTACTTTACCGGATACCTGACCAGATTCTGGGAAAGCCCGACCCGCCCTTGGTTCCTGATCCTGCCTGCGGCTGGCAAACCGGTCGCGGTCATCCCCTCGATCGGCGCCTCATTGATGGGGCAAACCTGGATCGACGACATCCGAACGTGGAGCTCACCCGACCTTCAGGATGACGGCGTCTCGCTTTTGACGGATGCCCTGACGGAACTGACGCCCGCCAACGGCCGTATCGGAATGCCCGATGGTCACGAGACGCACGCGCGTATGCCCCTGTCGGACATTGAACGCCTGCGAAACAGGCTCGGTTCGCGCTGCATCACCGGAGATCAGGGTATTTTGCGCCAGCTTCGCATGGTCAAATCCGGTGCAGAAATCACCAAGATCGAAACTGCATGCGCCATAGCTGGTCGCGCGTTCGCGCGCGTTCCCGAGATTGCACGGGTCGGCGTGCCTTTGGATGAAGTATTTCGCGGTTTCCAGATACTGTGTCTGGAAGAGGGTGCCGACTGGGTGCCGTATCTCGCAGGTGGGGCAGAGCAGGGCGGTTATTCTGACGTGATTTCGCCGGCGTCTTCGTCCCCCTTGAAAGATGGCGATGTACTGATGCTTGATACCGGCTTGGTCTGGGATGGTTACTTCAGTGACTTCGATCGCAACTGGTCGGTTGGCCCAGCAAGTCCCGACGTGAAATCTGCTTATGCCAGGCTGATAGACGCGTCAGATGCTGCATTCGAAATCGCCCGGCCCGGCGCAACGGCCGCAGAGTTGTTTCATGCCATGAACACGGTGCTGACCAAGGCATCCGAAGGCACGGATGCCGGTCGGCTGGGGCACGGGTTGGGCATGTCTTTGACTGAATGGCCGTCCCTCATCCCGACGGACAAGACCGTTCTTGAGCCTGGCATGGTGCTGACCCTGGAGCCTGGTATTGCGGTTGGTGACAAGATATTGGTTCACGAAGAAAACATCGTCGTAACAGACAAAGCCCCGCGCTTTATCAGCCCGCGTATCGGGCCGGAGATGATCGAGCTATGACCTACGTGCCTTACACGCTTGACGAAGACGACCCGCAAACCCCGCCGCTTGGATTGATCGTACTTCAGGTCGACGAGACGATTGAGCCGGAATTCAGCGCGTATTTCTCGGACCGGAAAAACCCGTTGTTTGTAACACGGATACCCAGCGGCATCGAAGTGACACCAGAAAGCCTGGCCGAGATGGAAGAGGCCCTGCCGGCAGCGGCAAGATTGTTGCCCAGCGCGCGTCCTTTCCGGGTGGTGGGTTATGGCTGCACGTCGGCAAGTTCGGTCATTGGATCAGAGCGTGTGGAGGAACTTGTCAAACAGTCGTGCAATACAAAAGAGGTAACAAACCCTTTGCGCGCGGCCACGGCCTGTGCCGCGGATCTTGGGGTGTCGAAGTTTGCGCTTCTGTCGCCTTATGTCGAAGAGGTCAACGCACCGCTGCGAGCCGCGTTTTCAGAAAACGGGATAACCATGGATGTTTTCGGGACATTCGGGCAGGCCGAAGAGGCAAAGGTTGCTCGGATTTCGGTGCAGTCCGTGATCGAAGCCGCGACGAAACTGGGATCTGATCCATCGGTGGAAGCGGTTTTCCTCAGCTGTACCAATCTGCGCACGATTGAAGCCATCCCCGAGATTCGCAAGCGGATTGGCAAGCCTGTTCTTTCAAGTAATCAAAGCCTTGCATGGCATATGTGCCGCCTCAATCTTGCTGAGTGAAGCAGCAAATATGACATGAAAATTCGTAATTGCGTCATCTATTGTTGCCAAGTGCCCACTGCATGGTCTTAACTGCTGACTACAGATCAATGAAATCCGCAACTCTCGGATAATCATTTGACGCAACAGGGGGTCTTGTGACCGACACAAATACCGATGCCGCGTTTGTTGAGTTTCAACGCGTACAAAAATCTTATGATGGCGAGAATCTCGTTGTCAAAGATCTCAACCTTGCAATGCCAAAAGGCGAATTCCTGACCATGCTCGGGCCGTCCGGGTCTGGAAAGACAACCTGCCTGATGATGCTTGCCGGATTCGAAACCGCGACCCATGGCGAAATTCTTCTTGATGGGAAACCCATCAATAATATCCCGCCGCACAAGCGCGGGATTGGCATGGTTTTTCAGAACTATGCACTATTTCCACACATGACGGTGGCCGAAAACCTTTCGTTCCCTTTGGAGGTCCGCAAATTGGGCAAGTCTGAACGGGAGGAAAAGGTTCAACGTGCTCTGGACATGGTTCAGATGGGTGCGTTTGGTGGGCGACGCCCGGCTCAGTTGTCTGGCGGTCAACAACAGCGAATAGCCTTGGCGCGCGCTTTGGTTTTTGAACCCGAACTGGTGTTGATGGACGAACCTCTGGGCGCTTTGGACAAACAACTGCGTGAGCATATGCAGTTCGAAATCACGCGTCTTGCGCATGAGCTGGGGATTACCACGGTCTATGTAACGCATGACCAGACCGAAGCATTGACCATGTCGGATCGTGTGGCCGTGTTCGACGATGGCCGCATTCAGCAGCTTGCACCGCCCGATCAGCTCTATGAAGAACCCGAAAACAGCTTCGTTGCGCAGTTCATCGGGGAAAACAACACAATGGAAGGCGTCATCAAGACGATCGATGGCGATACATGCCTCGTCCAGCTGGATGATGGCTCGGAAATTGACGCTGTTCCGATCAATGTTCGCGAACCCGGCGAACGGACAAAAGTATCGATCCGGCCCGAGCGGGTAGAATTCAACAAGGATCGCCTGCACGCCGATGCACATACGCTGAAGGCAACCGTCAAGGAATTCATTTACATGGGTGACGTGTTCCGTTTCCGCATGTCCGTTGCCGGAAATGATGAGTTCATCGTCAAGACCCGGAACGCGCCAGACGCAATCCGCCTGTCCCCGGGGCAGGAGATCGAGATCGGCTGGCTGGCTCAGGATTGTCGTGCGCTCGACGCATAGGCCAAGTCGCGCGGAACAAGCGCGACCTCACTGAGGGACCGGCTGGTGAAAACCCGTGCATCAGCCGACCACACACATAAACGGGAAAAACTGGGAGCAATTCATGAAGACAACCAAAACATTGTTGACAGCAGCGGCACTTGGGGCAGTTGCTGGCGGTGCATTCGCAGAGGAAATGACGATCGTTTCCTGGGGCGGCGCTTATTCCAAATCGCAGCTTAAGGCGTATCACGAGCCCTATTCGGAAAAGACAGGTGTCACCATCCTGAATGATGACAGCTCGGCCGAAGCAGTTGCGAAACTGCGCGCGATGAACGAAGCCGGCAACATCACCTGGGATGTGGTTGATGTTGTGGCCGCAGACGCAATTCGTCTGTGTGACGAAGGTCTTGCGCTGGAAATCGACTTTGACACCCAGCTTGCGCCGGCGCCGGATGGCACACCTGCCTCCGAAGATTTCGGCGACCTTTTGGTCAGCGACTGTTTTATCCCACAGATCGTATATTCAACCACCTTCGGGTACCGCACCGATCTGGTCGGAGACACTCCGCCCAGCGATGTCTGCGCCGTATTTGACCTGGAAGCCTATCCGGGCAAGCGTTCGCTTGAAAAGCGTGCGATCAACAACATGGAATGGGCCCTGTTGTGCGATGGCGTCGCAAAGGACGATGTCTATGACGTTCTGGCCACTCCGGAAGGACAGGATCAGGCGCTTGCCAAGCTCGACACGATCAAAGACAGCGTAGTCTGGTGGTCCGCTGGTGCGGATACACCGCAACTTCTGGCTGATGGCGAGATCGTCATGGGTTCGACCTATAACGGTCGTCTGTTCAGCGTGATCGAAGAGCAGAAGCAGCCCGTTGCCATGTTGTGGGACGCGCAAATCTTTGACCTGGACGGTTGGATCATCCCTGCTGGTCTGAGCGAAGAGCGTCAGCAGCGCGCGCTGGACTATATCATGTTCGCGACCGATACCCAGCGTCTGGCGGATCAGGCCAAGTACATCTCGTACGGTCCGGCCCGTGCATCGTCGGCTCCGCTGGTGGGTAAGCATGCCGAATTGGGTATCGATATGGCGCCCCATATGCCAACCGATCCGGAAAACGCCAAGAACACGTTCCTTTACAACTACGAGTTCTGGGCGGATTACCGCGACGACATCGAAGCCAAGTTCCAAGCTTGGTTGGCGCAATAAGCGCGCGTTTTCATGAAAAAGTCGAGGGCGGCTCGCCGCCCTCAGACTCAAGCAGAGCCAAGGGGCACAGATGACTGACGCAAGCCAAAATGCAGGGCCGATGCTGGCAGCGGACGGAACGCCGCTCAAGCAATCGCTGGCACGTTCACTGCGGCGGCAGAAATTGCGGGCGTTGATGCTCGTCGCTCCGCTTCTGCTGTTCGTCATGTTTTCCTTCATCGTGCCGATTGCGTCGATGCTGTTTCGTTCGGTGGAAAACAGCATGGTGTCGGAAACCCTTCCACTTACTGTGGAAACTCTGAAGGGTTGGGATGCTCAAAGCGGCGAGCTTCCGGATGAAGCGGTTTACGATGCTTTCGTTCGCGATATGGTCGTTGCGGTCGAAAACAAAGAACACACTCGCCTTGGTTCGCGTCTGAACTATGAAGAAACAGGTATGTCTTCGCTGTTCCGCAAATCCGGGCGTCAGATCAAAAAACTGGATCCTGAAACGGATGGGCCTTTCAAGGAAAAGTTGATCGAGATTCACGAAGGATGGGGAGATCCGCAAACCTGGCGCGTGATCAAGACCCACTCACCGGCGATTACCAATGGCTACTTCCTGAATGCCGTCGATATGCGCAGAACCCCGGAAGGCGCGCAGGCCCAACCCGAAGACAAGCGGATCCTGATCAAGCTTTTCGGACGTACTCTGTTCATGTCGCTCGTGATAACGGGCGCTTGTATCCTGCTTGCTTACCCTGTCAGTTATCTGTTGGCGACACTTCCGATGCGGGTGTCTAACCTGTTGATGATACTGGTCCTTTTGCCCTTCTGGACGTCTCTTCTGGTGCGAACGTCCGCGTGGAAGGTCATGTTGCAGCAACAGGGGGTTATTAACGATACCCTCGTTTGGCTGGGTCTGGTCGCTGATGATGCCCGGCTGATCATAATCAACAACCAGATCGGCACCATCATCGCGATGACGCATATCCTTTTGCCGTTCATGATCCTGCCAATGTATTCGGTGATGCAGACCATTCCGCCATCTTATACGCGTGCGGCCAAATCCATGGGCGCGACGAACTGGACGACATTCTGGCGTATCTATTTCCCGCAATCCGTGCCCGGGATCGGGGCCGGTTCGATCCTCGTGTTCATTCTGGCAATTGGGTACTACATCACGCCCGAGATCGTGGGCGGCACAAAGGGTGTCTTCATCTCGAACCGGATCGCCTATCACATTTCGTCCTCACTTAACTGGGGGCTGGCCGCGGCCTTGGGTACGATCCTTCTGGCGGTCGTGCTGCTGCTCTACTGGGTCTACGACAAGATCGTGGGCATCGATAACGTGAAGTTGGGATAATCAAGATGGCCGCACTGACACCGATATCCCGCAAACCTATGTCCATGGTTTTGCCCAGTGTCGCACTTGCCGGGGCATTTGCCGGTATTTTCGTCGGGGCCGGAAATGGTTCGGTCCTTCTGGGCATACTGGGCGGAGCCGTCCTGATCGCGGGGCTGGCTTGGGTCTACATAAACATCGTGAAGAACGAAAACCTCGCACGCTGGATCAATATCATCGGATTCGGTGTCGTGGGTTTCATAGTGGCCGGGCTGATGGGTGGTGTATTGGGGCTGCTCGGCGGTTGGTTTTTTGCCTGGTTTATCTTCTGGCTGTATGAGGGGCGGTATCGGCGCAAGTTGCTGCCATACCTCACGGCACAACAGGTTTTCTATCACTACCTGTTTCGCGTGATCTGTGGTGCGATCTTCGTCTTCCTGATCACACCGATCCTTGTGGTGTTGCCGCTGTCTTTCAACGCAGAGGATTTCTTTACATTCACCCCCGAGATGCTGCGGCTGGATCCGGAAGGCTATTCGCTGAAGCATTACCGAGATTTCTTCACCAACAACGAATGGCAGCGCAGCTTCAAGAACTCGCTGATCATCGCGCCGATTGCGACGGTTATTTCGGTAACGTTGGGAACGCTGGCCGCCATTGGGCTCAGCCAGTCTCACGTTCCCGGGCGCCGTGCGATCATGGGGATCCTGATATCGCCGATGATTGTTCCGCTGATCATCTCGGCGACGGGCATGTTCTTTTTCTACAGTGATATCGGGCGCTTCCTCGAAGGTACGCTGGGCATGAACAAGAACTTCGTAGGTTATCTGAAAGTCATCCTGGCCCACGCGGTTTTGGGTATTCCCTTTGTGATCATTACCGTGACGGCGACCCTGGTGGGCTTTGATCGATCTCTGACCCGGGCGGCGGCCAATATGGGCGCGGGACCGGTGCGAACCTTCTTCAAGATTCAGATGCCGTTGATCCTGCCGGGTGTGATATCTGGCGGTCTCTTTGCCTTTATCACATCATTCGACGAAGTGGTCGTGGTGCTGTTTGTAGGCTCTGCCAGCCAAAAGACCTTGCCGTGGCAGATGTTCACCGGCCTGCGGGAGCAGATCAGTCCAACCATTCTTGCGGTTGCGACAATCCTTGTGGTCCTGTCCATTGCTCTGCTGACGACGGTCGAACTGTTGCGGCGTCGATCCGAACGTCTGCGGGGTCTTTCGCCTGCTTGACGCAGCAAACCGTCTGATCTAACGATTCACCTGTTCATCTCCGCTGCGATGGCGTCGCGGCGACTACGGAGGTGATCGGCTCTCGGACCCCGAGACCGCCTGTCCTGAACGCCGGGACATGTGGCCGGGAAATGCACGCCCGGCATAGATGAGAGACCAAGGATGACTGACATTTCTAACCGCCCTCAGTTCTTCACCTGCCACAATGGTGAAAAGGCCCCGTTGCCGTTCAGCAAATCCGAGTATGACCGCCGTCTTGGCAAGCTGCGCGCCATCATGGCCCAGCGGGATATCCCGGTGGTGCTGCTGACGTCGATGCAGAATATCGCCTATTATTCAGGCTTTCTGTATTGTGCGTTCGGGCGCCCCTATGGCTGCGTTGTGACCCAGGACAGTTGCACCACCGTGTCCGCCAATATTGATGCCGGGCAACCCTGGCGCCGGTCGGTTGAAGACAACGTGATTTATACCGACTGGAAGCGCGACAACTACTGGCGTGCAGTTGCGAGCCTGATCGACAATGCAAAACGGATCGGCATCGAAGGCGACCACATGACGCTTGCGGCGCGCGACACGGCGCTGAACATGCTGGGTGAGCCTGAGTTGGTTGACATCGCGGCCGACACCATGGCCGCGCGGATGATCAAATCCGCTGAAGAAATCGAATTGATCAAAGGCGGTGCCCGTACTGCCGATGTGGGTGGTGCTGCGATCCATGCCGCAATTCGCGAAGGCGCAACCGAAATCGAAATTGCGATGGCCGGCCGAGACGCGATGGAAGTGGAAATCGCGCGGGCCTACCCGGAAGCCGAATACCGTGACACCTGGGTTTGGTTTCAATCGGGTTTGAACACCGACGGCGCCCATAATCCGGTCACCAAACGCGCGTTGCAAAAAGGCGATATCCTGTCACTGAACACCTTTCCGATGATTTCGGGCTATTACACCGCCCTGGAACGGACCTTGTTTTTGGGCGAGCCGGATGCCGACAGTCTGCGCCTGTGGAAGGCCAATGTGGCCGCACATGAACTTGGCCTAAGCCTGATCAAACCCGGTGCCACCTGTTCCGGTATCACCGCCGAGATCAACCGGTTCTTTGCCGACGAAGGCCTGCTGCAATATCGGTCCTTCGGCTATGGCCACTCGTTTGGTGTTCTGAGCCACTACTATGGTCGCGAGGCCGGTCTGGAACTCCGCGAAGACATCGATACAGTGCTGGAACCCGGCATGGTGGTCTCGATCGAGCCGATGCTGTGGATCCCCGAAGGCCAGCCCGGTGCGGGCGGCTACAGAGAGCACGATATTCTGGTGGTGGGCGAAGACGGAGCCGAAAACATCACCGGATTCCCCTACGGACCGGGGCACAACATTATCGGCGCCTGATGCTTTGGGGTGGAGCTTTGGCTCCACCCGCTTATCACGTGCGCCGGGCACGTTCGTGAAATATGAAACCCAGAAAATTCAGCAGAAGCTGCGCCGCCAGAATCTGAGTGCTTTCGGTGGGATCGTAGGCAGGGGCCACTTCGACAAGATCGATGCCGACCACGTCACCTCTTTTCGCCAGCCCCTGAAGAATCTCCAGAACGTCATAGTACAGAAACCCTCCGTGGCTGGGGGTTCCCGTTCCTGGTGCGATCGAGGGACAGAACGCATCGATATCAATAGTCACGTAGTACCGTTTTCCCTCGGGTATGCGGTCAAGAACAGCCTGTGTTCCCAATCTGCGAACCTGCCGTACCGACAGGATATCCGATCCGCGCGCACGCGCGTCGTCATACCCTTCCTTGGACGTGGACGAAACGTTCCGAATACCCAACTGGGTCATCCCCGAAACATAGTCTTTTTCTATCGCGCGGCGCATGGGGTTTCCGTGCCCGCTGGTGACGCCATGACGTTCATCGACAAAGTCCAAATGCGCATCGATTTGAACGACATGTATCGGTCCGTTTTCGGCGCAGTTGCTTTCAAATGCGGAAATGCAGGGGATGTTTACCGAGTGATCACCGCCAATCACCAGCGGAAGTGCCCCGGCCTCCAGGATCTTTCGCA
Organism: Ruegeria sp. BF10; assembly: GCF_056538725.1. Classification (NCBI taxonomy): domain Bacteria; kingdom Pseudomonadati; phylum Pseudomonadota; class Alphaproteobacteria; order Rhodobacterales; family Roseobacteraceae; genus Ruegeria; species Ruegeria sp. BF10. The sequence continues at coordinate 1,534,258 of NZ_JBQFTR010000001.1, read as the reverse complement.
CACCAAAGGCTATGTTCTCGTGGCTCGCCTCGGTCTTGGTGTGGACAATATCCGCATCCCCCAGGTCGACGATCCGAACCGAGCTATCCAGATAGGTTGCGTCATCCTCATGATCATAGGCGCCGGCATGGCCAAAACTGAAAAGGGTCGATGCCTCTCGAACGGCCCGAGGACCAAAACGGGCGCCGGGGCGCCACTGCGTTCCAAAGTCGAACGGCGCGCCGAGCACGCAAACATCGGCCTCAATTCCGTCCCAGTTTTCGACATATGGAGATTTCGCGAAGGTCGATATTCCGACGAAAGGTAGATTCAGGCGCCCGGACGCATATCCATGTTCCTGCACTTTTGGTCCTTTCAATGGTTGTGCCACATCTTCTGCATGTGAACATGAGGACACGCCGTATTGAAACTAAATTCTCTTTGATGGCGGGTTACTGAGGGTATCAGAGGAAGCTTTCTTCCAGAAGGGCGGGCTGGCTTGCATTCAAAACTGACCCGGCCCAGCCCATCAGAGCGCTTCAAGATCAGTCAAAAGACAATCCCGCTGATGGTTTGCCTTTCCTTCGTTTCCCATCCCCAAAGAACGTATGAAAGCTTTGTTTCGGTCTCAGTGATGCTCTGGCAGGTTTTCCTGTGCGGAAAGACGGTTTTTGATCCTTCCCGGCCAGAAAATCATAAGCGTTAACAAAAATATCGATTTGATATAGAGTTGTGGGGTTATTGATTGGTAACGCGCGGGTATTCGTGTGGCACAGACACTTTATGAGAAATATGGCGGTTTCAAAACGATCAGCCGGGTCGTGATGACCTTCTATGAAATGGCGCTGGATTCGGATGAGATCGGCCATCATTTCGAAGACATTGATATGCCGCGTTTGATCGACCATCAAACCAAGTTCGTCTCGTCCTTGATTGGCGGGCCCGCATCTTTCAGTGATGACAGGATCGAAGCAGTTCATCGGCATCTGAACATTTCGCACAATGAATTCGACGTCATGGCCGAGCTGTTTGGCGACGCGCTGAGTCAGCATGGTATGTCGGACGGCGACATCAAAACTGCGCTGAACGCGATCGAGGGAAAACGTTCTATCATCGTCGCCCGGAATGCGGCATGAGCATTCTTGCAATAAACGAACAATTGCTGCGTGCGATCGGAGTGGGCGTCGCCGTGGTGCGCGCATCCGACCTGCAATTCGTGTTTTACAACGGGCCTTTCACGGAATGGTTCGGTACTCCTGAAAAGGGCAGCGCCTTGAGCGACGTTCTGTCGGATCTCGACCCCAAGGAACTGGAGGATGTAAAGCAGTCCGGCCTTCGGTACTCGGTCGAATTGCAGATCAAACCAAAGCGAAGGACACTGATCTTTGCGGTCACGGTCTCGCTGGCCAGCGGATTGTCCGAACAGGTGTTGATCGTTGAATGTCAGAACATCACCCGCATTCGCGAGTTGGAAAGCATGATCGACAGCTATTCCACCATGGTCGAGCGAAATACCCGAGAGCTTGAGCGCGAAAAGGAGAGGGTGGAACGGCTGTTGCTGAACCTGATGCCACGAGCGGTGTATGAAGAGTTCAAGACGTTCGGCGTTGTCACACCGCAGCTGTATCAGCAGGTTTCGGTGGTGATGCTGGATTTTGTCGGGTTCACGGATTTTGCGGCCAAGACCGACCCGACAGTCACCTTGAGTGAGTTGAACGACATCTTCACGGCCTTTGACCGGATCGTGGAACAATTCGGGTGTGAGCGGATCAAGACGATTGGCGATGCCTATCTGGCCGTGTCGGGCATGCCCGATCCCACACCGGATCATGCGACCGCCGTGGCGCATTGTGCGGTAAGGTTCCTGCGCTATCTTGAACGCCGCAACGAAAGCCATCCGCACAAGTGGCAGGCCCGGATCGGATTGGGAATGGGGGCGGCGGTCGGATCGGTCGTGGGCATTCAGAAATATGTCTATGACGTGTTTGGCCCTGCCGTGAACATCGCATCCCGGTTGCAGGTCTTTGCCAACCCCATGAACATCGTGGCCCCGGAAGAGATGAAATATGCCCTGATCGACGAGTTTCAGGTCTCGGAGCTTGGGTGCGTTGATATCAAGGGGATGGGTGAGATGGATCTGATCAACGTGACATCGGGCTTGAGTATGCCGCAGGGCAGTCGTTCGTTCTGACCGCGTCACTCATCCTGAGGGATCAGACCCAGACCGCGCAGGTAGATGCCGATACCGCTTTCCAGCAAATCTTCGGGGGGAAAAGGCGAAGTTGCGCCGGTGTTTCGGGCATACAGCTCGACGACTCCGTGGCTCATCGCCCAGATATGGGCGCTGAACATCGACGCGGGCGGGCGCTTTTCCGGCGGAATATGCTGGGACAGGTCCGCGGCCGCTTTTTCAAGAACGGACTTCGCCCGATTGGCGGCCAGGGACAATTCGGGCGTGCGGTTCAGGGATATTCCACTTTCGAACATGGCGATGTAATGCCCGGGATTTTTGCGCGCAAAGGCCAGGTAAGCACGCCCCGTTGCTTCAAAAGCCGCAAGGGCTGAAGGCTGTCCCTCGTCATAGGCGTACTGCATCAGGTCTGCGAACATTTCAAACCCCTGCCGTGCGGCTTCGGCGATCAGGTCCTCGCGCCCTTGAAAATGACGGTAGACGGCGGCAGGCGTTACACCGGCAGTTTTTGCGGCCTCGGACAACGTGAAACCGGTTGGGCCCTTGTCTTCGATCAGGGACAAGGCTGCCTCGATCAGGGCTTGCTTCAGGTTTCCGTGGTGATAACCGCGTTTCGTCATCCCGGCCTCAGGTGCATTGATTGGGTGTTGGAAGACAAGGACATAGACCACCGATGCATTGTCGTCCAATACATGCTCGTGATGGCATCAACAGGGCAGGGCAGAGCAGCATTTTATGCCTCCCACACGTCCGGGCCACCGCAGATACGGGCATCAACCTCGCCGATACTCTTCTTGTCCTTCTCATCATAGTCCAAGGCATGCAGAACCGTTCGGATGGCCGCAAGGCGTGCGCGTTTTTTGTCGTCAGAACGGACAATTGTCCACGGGCAGGCATCAGAATGCGATCGGGTCAGGGTTTCCGAGATCGACTGCGTGTATTCGTCCCATTTGCTCAGCCCGGCCACGTCGATCGCGCTGAGCTTCCATTGCTTCAAAGGGTCGTTTTCGCGCGCAAGAAAACGGTTCAGTTGTTCTGCACGACCGACATTGAGCCAGAATTTGAAAAAATGGATGCCGTCATTCACCAGGCCCGTTTCAAGTGGCAGGACCTGACGAAAGAACCGCTCACGCTGTTCCTGTGTGCAGAAACCAAAGACATTCTCGACGACGCCTCGGTTGTACCAACTGCGATCAAAGAACACGATCTCTCCTGCGGCGGGCAGATGGGGGATGTAGCGCTGGAAATACCATTGGCTGCGTTCGGCGTCTGACGGCTTGCTGAGAGCCACATTGCGCGCGCCGCGGGGGTTCAGGTTTTCGCGAAACCGCTTGATGGTGCCACCTTTGCCCGCGGCATCGCGGCCTTCGAATATGATGGCAACCCGCTGGTCGGTTTCCTTGACCCAGGATTGCATTTTGACCAATTCAATCTGAAGCAGGTCCATCTGCTCATCATAATCCTTGGTCTTCATTTTTTCGGAATACGGGTAAGTCGGGTTCAGGATATCGCCCTTTTTCGCGTTTTGAATCTCTTCCCGTACAGATTTGGGCGCGTCTTTCCGAAAATACTTCTCGATTGAACCTTTTCCTGACCGGGCCATATGTCACCTCGCGATAAAATCCATATCTGACTATGGATTAGAGCGTGGGCTAACGCAAACCCGCGCGCTGCGCCGCGCGATCTATCGCGGCGGCAACTTCGGGTGCTGCGACCACCTGCGGCATATGACCGATACCCGGTAACTCGATCAACTCGGCCCCGGGGATTTGTTCGATCAGACGTTCAGAATGCCATTCAAGACCAACGGTGTCGTCGGCCGTTCCGTGAATGATCTCGGTCGGAACGGAGATCTCGCCATATCTGGGTTGCAGACGGGTAATTTCGTCCAGCAGGTTTGCGCGCTGCTTGGCATTTGCATGCATCGAACCACGCCGGATCGTCAGCCCGGGCCCGAAATGTTCGGCATAGCCTTCCGGTGCCGTTTGCGGTGCAAACACCTTGTCCAACGCCTGCGTAACGTACCATTCGGGCACGAAAGAGCTGATCAGGGGCAAGGCCAGCACATTGCCCGCCGTGGTTGACGCAAGCCGGTTGAACCCATCCAAAGGTGTTTCCCATGGGATAGCGGCCGGAGCGATCAGAACCAGAGCCGAGATATTCTCGGGTCGGGTCACGGCCCAGGCCAGCGAGACCGATCCGCCATAGCTCTGCCCGGCCACTATGGGCTTTATCGCACCAAGCTGAGCCGCCGCCCGTTGCAGGATATCCGCCTGTTCAATGAGGGTTTCGCCATCCGGGTTGAAGCTTTCGGAATAGCCCAGGCCCGGTCGGTCAAAAACGATCACACGGTATGACCTGGCCAGAATGGGGGCCAGCGCGAAGGTCATGTCACGCGTGTTCCCGCTGGAGCCATGGATCAGAACAACATCGGGACCGTCCCCCATGACCACGGCGTGTACGGCGATGCCGCCCACATCCAGAAGACGACCTTCGGGGGGGAAAGAAGCCTCGGCCAGCGCTTCGTTCCGGGCGCTGCGCCAGGTTGTCAGTATGACAAGGCCCAGAACGGCCAAGCCAAGGGATATCAGAACTTTAGTGGCCAATTTTCGTTATGTCGAAAGGCGTGGTCTGATAGATTTCGTTGATCCAGTTTCCGTACAGCAGATGTGCGTGACTGCGCCACCGGTTCTGCGGCGTTTTGGATGGATCATCGTCGGGATAGTAGTTGATAGGTACGTTGACAGGCGTGCCGTTGCTGACGTCCCGATCATATTCCTGTTTCAGCGTGTCGCTGTCATATTCGAAGTGATTGAAGATATACAGCGCGCGATGGCCGGGATCTTCGACCAGACAGGGGCCGACATCGTCGCTGCCCAACAGGGTCCTCAGCCCGGGTGCGCGATCGATTTCATCCTGTTTCATTTCCGTCCATCGGCTGACCGGAATGACGCAGTCATCCGAGAACCCCCGCAGGAACGGAGACGCCGGATCCAGGTTACGATGCCGGAAACACCCAAAGGCTTTTGCGTCCAGCATGTGCTTTTTGACACCGTGAAAATGGTTGATCATCGCCATCCCGCCCCAGCACACACCAAAAGTGGAATGTACGTTGGTTTGGGTCCAGTCGAAGATCTCGCAGATTTCATCCCAATAAGTGACATCACCAAATTCCAGATGCTCGATCGGGGCACCGGTGATGATCAGGCCGTCGAACTTCTGATCCTTGATCTCCTGAAACGGGCGATAGAACTCGGACATATGCTCGGCGGCGGTGTTCTTGGTCCGGTGTTCGGTCATGCGGATCAAAGACAGATCGATCTGCAACGGGGTTGCCCCGATCAGACGCGCGAACTGGTTTTCGGTCTGGATTTTCTTGGGCATCAGGTTCAGCAAACCGATGCGCAGCGGGCGGATGTCCTGACGCATTGCCTGATCTTCGTCCATGACCATGACGCCCTCTTTGGTCAGGACGTCAAAAGCAGGCAGTTCCGATGGGATTTTGATGGGCATATGTCAGGCTTCTAAGAGATCAGTGAAAACTGATAGTTAGGCGTTATTGCGCGTGGTCTCAAGGGTGTGTTCGATCAACTCATCGAAATCCGCCGCATCGCGGATTTGTCCGATGTCGTTGGCGGCAATCGTCACGCCCCAGTTGTTCGCCATGGCTTCATAGCGCGGCTGGCGATGCGCCAAGGCCTGGGCATAGGTCCAACGGACGAAATCATCGGGATCCACATCTGCTTCCGAACAGCCTTGCAGATCCAAATAATCCGTCCAGGCCTTGGTCAGAAACTCGGCCTGATAGGACATCGGCTTTGGGGCTTTGTCAAAACGGCGTACAAGCTCTGCCGTGTGTTCCTCATCCCCCTTCAGCCAGATCATCAGGGTATGTTGCGAAAGCTCGGACAGTACCCGATCGTTCGGATCGTCTGGGTCCACCCATTCGCAGATCGATCCACCGGTGTCGCAGATGAAATGGGGGTATTTGTACAGACGCTCGGCCCGGTCGATGAAATACTCGGTATCCAGCAGAGCGTGTATTTCGGCCAGTCGAAACTGTTCCTGCCTGCGGCGGTATTCCGGCATTTCCAATCCGCCAAGGTCAGGGTTGCCCGGTTTGCCCAGATAGGCTGCGACCGGGGTCAGGTTTGCGAACGAGATATTGGAGCCGATATAAATCGAATCCGACAACAACAGGTCACGCAAGAACGGGACTTTCATCGCCTCGGCCTTTGCATTGTCGGTAATGTATTCGCCCATGTACCGTGTGCCGATGCGATAATCGATCGAGTAGTGAAACCAGTTCCCTGAGTCCCGAAGAATGTTCGAGACATATGTCTTGCCCAGACCGGACATGCCAAAGAACAGCACCTTCTTGCGGCGTGCCGTGCGCCAGTCTTCGGCTGAGTTGTAGATCATCTTGTGCTGTCCCTTTTTTGCCTTTGCTAAATCGGGCAGCGCACGGCGTCAATCACGGCGGCCAGCTCGGTTCAATACCAGAAGACCCATGGCAAGGATGACAAAGCCGAAATAGGCATTCGACGGCAGCGCTTCGTTCCGCACAATCGCGCCAAGCACGATGGCGACAGGAGGGATGACAAGCGTCACCAGCATCAGGTTGCCGCTGCCCGCCATCGCCAGCACGCGATAGTACAAAAGGTATGCCCCCGCTGTTGCCACAATGGCGTAATAGCCAATCGCAGCCCAGGTGATTGCGGGCAGAGCAAGCGTTGGCACCCCGTCCGTCATGAGCGCCAGCGGCAGGATCAGCAGGGTCGAACCCGTCAGCATTCCCGCTGCCGCGACAACGGGGTGAAGGCCAGACAGATGATACCGCGCCCAAGCCGCGGCAAAAGCATACGAGAGCGTTCCGGCCAACACGGCAAGCTGGGCTGTGTTTTGCAGGCTGAAAGACGTGAAGGTCTGTATTCCGATGATGATCGAGACACCGAGAAAACCCAAAACGACTCCGATCACGCGTGCTTGTGTCAAACGTTCATCCTTGAAAAACAGCGCCGCAACCAGAACACCAAAGATGGCCGTGGTTGCGTTCAGAATGGCCGTAAGCCCCGAGTCGATGTAAAGCTGACCCCATGCCATCAAGCTGAACGGGATGACATTGTTCAGCAACCCCATGATCAGAAATGCACCCCAGATGCGAGCTGAGCGGGGTAGGGATAGTCCCTTTGCCCAGGCCACCAGCCAAAGCACCAGCATCGCCCAGAACGTGCGGTGCAAAACCGATGTCATAACGGGAATGGAATCCAGGGCGATCCGGATGGCCACAAAGGACGCGCCCCAGATGACGGCCAGAAGAAGAAGTTCGACCCAGGCGCGCCGAGAAAGGTGTTTTTGCGTGTTCATGGCCGCACAATTCCATTCATTCGACAGATATACGACCCGAAACCTGCGCATAAAAAAGGCCCCGCTGAAACAGCGGAGCCTTGAGGTTAGTCACCTTTGGATTAGTTCAGCGCGTATGTAATCTGGAAGCCAACGCTCCAGGCGCTGTTGCCAGTGAATGTTCCGCGCGCATTCGGGCCAGCGCCATTGGCTGTCGCGTCACCGATGTCGGTGTAACGAACACCGCCGGAAATCTTGGCATTCTCCAGCGAGTACGTTCCGCCCAGACCAACGCTCCAGAACCCGTCGGTTGGGCCGAGGTTTGATACTGGCGTGCCCTGGGATGTCTCGTAGCCCAACGTCACAGCGCCGCTGAACTCTTCCGAGAATTGATATCCCAAGCCCAACGAATAGGTGAAGGTCGCATCGGCGTAGTCAACAAGGTTGCTGGTCGGCGGGTAGTTTGGCGGATTGTACACCAGCTGTGGCCAGTCGACCCAACGGATAGAACCAAACAACAGCGTTTTGGGTGCGACGCCTGTCTGGAAATCCAGGTTGATCGACTGGGGTGTCTCGATTTCGCTGTTTGTGTTGAAGGTGGCCACGGTTCCCGGCGGAATCGGCGGGACCGGTGGTGGGTTCAGAGTTTCTGTTTGCGACAGATCGTGGCTGATCTTGGAGTTGTATGTCAGTGCCACACGTGCCGCGATTTCCGGTTTCTCCCATGCAACCCCGATCACGTAGCCGAATGCTGTGTCGGTATTGGTGTCAACCTGGTATCCGGCTGCAAGCGGGACGGTTACCGAAGCCTTCACACGCTGCGCACGAATACCGCCGATTGCGCTGAACCCGCCATCGAATTTGTAGCGCAGCAATGCGGTGATTGCGTCCGTGTCCGCTGTGGCCCTCAGAGTGTCGGTGCGACCACCCGGAATAGGGTTGATCGAAAGAGGGTAGGTGTTTGCGTATTCAATGTCTGCCCCAAAGGGCTGGTCATACATGATCGCGAAATCGAGTTTTTCGGTCAGTGACGTTTTGTAGCCCAGATGCGGAGTGAAAAAGTCGTTCGCAACCTCACCGGAATCGACCGGTTGCCCAATGTTTGGTCCGGCCAAAGCTGGCATGGTGCCCGTTACGCTGGGGTTGGTGTATCCCAACCGAAACTGTACCACTGATCCTTCTTCGAAGATCAGGTTGATGCCCTGACCGCTTCGATCCAGTCCGCCTGCGTATCCTGCCGTCGCTCCAGCACACAAAGCGCAGGTCGCGAGTAGTGTTTTTTTCATTCTGTCCTCCCTAACAATCCCTGGCGGGCTTCAATGGCGTCTGGCTGAGTGTGACGAACGCCGATCCCGTGTATGATGAGCAATACTCTCTTTTTGGTTACTTTAAGGTCAACTGGTGACGGTGCGTTACGTATTGCGACTAGTGTTTTCAACTGTTGCTAAACTGTTACGGCTTTCAGACCAGATATTCAGGAAAATTCCCGAAAAGATGACCGCCGCACCGATCAGAACCCAATGGTCAATGGGTTCGTGGTACAGGATCATCCCGACCACCGCGATCGTAGGAAGTCTTGCAAAATCAAATGGGATCACGACTGTCGCCGGGGCAATAGCCAATGCATTGGTTATACAGAAATGGGCCAGCAGCCCCGCCAGCCCGACCAGAACCAAAAACGGAACGGTTTGCGCCGTAGGCAAGGCAATCTGCCCATCAAAACCGGCCGCGACGGCCCCAAGCACCGCTTGCATGGAAGTAAGCCAGAAAACGATGCATCCGATGCTGGCAAAGCGTGTGAGCTTTTTGGTCGTGATCGTTGTAAATGCAAAGAAAACCGCAGACGCGGCTGCGGTTGCAAGGCCGGGACTCAACGGTGCCGCACCCGGTCGCGTGACAATCAGAACGCCCGCAAAACCGATAAGCGCTGCTGTTATCTTGAGGGTCGTCAGGCGTTCATTCAGCAGCAGCGGCGACAGCAGGATCACCCAAAGCGGCTGTGTGAATTCCAATGCGAACACCTGCGCCAAAGGCGCAACAGCGACCGCATAGAACCAGAGGTTCTGCCCCGTGAAATGCAAGGTGTTTCGCAAAGCGTGCAACCCCAGGCGTTGCGTGGAAACCTGAACCCAACCGCCTGTGGCCGTGAGTACGAGGGCGACAACAAGAAACCCGACGAGGCTCCGGTACATCATGATCTCGAACGTGTCGTGCACGAGGCTCAGTTCGCGACCGGCAACCGCCATCGAGGAGAAGGACGCAATGGCTCCGGTCATCCACAAGGCGGCCTTGAAGGTGTTTTTTTGTGTCTGATTCACGTGCCGCACCCCGACCTGGCCGCGTGGTCACGTCCCCGGTATCAGGGCCTTCGCTACGCGATCAAAAAGATTGAATTCGTTGAATCATTGAAACGCTTATGAAGCGTCAGGTTCAAGGTCGTGCCCGACATTTTCAGGCACGGCTTGGGAAGAATTCCTGGAATCGGGTCGTTTTGGCGTCGAACGCAGGTGCGTTTTGCCCGATCATTCCCACTCGATGGTTCCGGGGGGTTTCGAGGTGATGTCATATGTGCATCGGTTGATGCCCTTGACCTCGTTGATGATCCGGGTTGCCGTTTCACCAAGGAACTCATGGCTGAACGGGTAGTAATCCGCCGTCATCCCGTCGACCGATGTGACGGCGCGCAACGCGCAGGCGTAGTCATAGGTGCGCCCGTCGCCCATCACGCCGACGGTGCGGACGGGAAGGATGGCGACGAAAGCCTGCCAGATGTCGTCATAAAGCCCGTGTTTGCGGATCTGATCGATGTAGATCGCGTCGGCCTCGCGCAGAATCTCCAGCTTTTCGCGGGTGATCTCGCCGGGGCAGCGAATGGCCAGGCCCGGTCCGGGGAAGGGGTGGCGCCCGATGAAGCTCTGCGGCAGACCAAGCTCGCGACCCAAGGCACGTACCTCGTCCTTGAACAATTCGCGTAGCGGTTCGACCAGTTTCAGGCCCATCTTTTCCGGCAGGCCACCCACGTTGTGGTGGGACTTGATCGTTACAGAAGGCCCGCCCGAGAACGACACCGATTCGATCACATCAGGATAGAGAGTGCCCTGAGCCAGGAATTCGGCGCCGTCGATGGTATCGGCGTGTTTCTGGAACACGTCGATGAACAGTTTTCCGATGATCTTGCGCTTGGTCTCGGGGTCGCTCTGACCTTCCAGTTCGCCAAGGAACAGCTCGGATTCGTCGGCGTGGATCAACTGAATGTTGTAGTTGTCCCGGAACATGCCGACGACTTCTTCGGCCTCATTCTTGCGCAGCAGCCCGTGATCGACGAACACGCAGGTCAGCTGATCCCCGATTGCTTCGTGAATAAGGATCGCGGCAACCGAGCTGTCGACGCCACCGGACAATCCGCAAATGACCTTTTTGTCTCCGACTTGTTCGCGGATCTTGCGGATCATCTCTTCGCGATAGGCGCCCATGGTCCAGTCACCCTTGAACCCGGCCAGCTTGACGAAGTTTTCATACAGTTTCGCGCCCTTTGGCGTATGGTGTACCTCGGGGTGAAACTGCACGGCATAGAAATGCCGCGATGGATCAGCCGTGATCGCATAAGGTGCGTTGGGCGAGGTTCCGAAAACCTCGAACCCCGGTGCGATTTCACTGACATGGTCGCCGTGGCTCATCCAGACTTGTTCATCGCCGTCCGCGAACCAGCCTTCCAGGATATCCAATTTGTCTTTGGGTGTAACAAAGGCGCGACCAAACTCGGCTGTGCCATGGCCGCTTTCGACCTTGCCGCCAAGCTGATGCATCATCACCTGCTGTCCATAGCAGATGCCCAGGATCGGAACGCCAAAATCAAAAATCTCTTGCGGAACACGGGGCGAGCCATCGCGCGTCACGCTGTCCGGACCGCCCGAGAAAATCACAGCGCGTGGCGCCATTTCCCGCACGAAATCCATCGTGACATTCTGGTAAGGGTGAATTTCACAATAGACATTCAACTCGCGCAGGCGGCGGGCGATAAGCTGCGTAACCTGGCTGCCGAAGTCGATGATCAGAAGGCGGTCGTGGGATGTCTGGGTCATAACCGGCTCATAAGTTGCAAGCCTTGCATGTGCAAGCGGTATGGCGTCATTTGGTGCAAAAGCTGAGTCAATCCGGCGGAAAGATCAGGTGCCATGTCAAAGATCGAGTTCAGAAAGGCTGCTGTGGTGGATGCAGACGAGGTAACGCGTTGTCTGGGAAGTGCCTATGCAGATGCGATGAGCCGGATCGAGGATCTGCCGGACGTTACTGCCGGAATCGCGGATGACATCAAGACCCACCGTGTCATGCTTGCGATATCCGGTGGTATAGTCGGGGTCATCGTTTTTGACCAAGTTGACGACGCAATCATGGTGTTCAACCTTGCGGTTTCGCCCGAAGCCCAAGGGCAGGGGGTTGCGCGGCGATTGATGCAGTTTGCCGAAGAAGAAGCACAGGCGCGGAATCTATCCAAGTTGAAGTTGCGAACTCATAAAATGATGAAAGACACGATTGCGATGTATCGGCACATGGGCTGGAAAGTGACGGATCAGGTGGGCAGCGGCCTTACCATGGAGAAAGCGTTGGTGGTCGATCCTGACTGACCGGTTGCTTCTTGGTGGGGCGGCAATGTCGCTTTTCCCCCCAGAGCGCCGCAATCCCTATGCTTGAGTTCCGGCAAACCTGTATCAAAACGCTCAATCTAACCAATCAGACGGGATTTTCTCATGGCAGAGGCAAACACCCGGCGCAGGGCGAGAGGTGGCGGTGGCGCTGCCCGCCGTGCCGAGCGTACCGCAGTTCGTATCGAGACTGCGAAATACATCGAACGCAACATTCCGAATTTCGAGATCCTCAACGAAGAGGCGCTTGAGATTATCGAAAACAACGCTGAAACCGTGCTGGAAGAAATCGGCGTCAACTTTGTCGACAACCCGGCCGCGCTGGAACGTTGGCGCGACGAAGGCGCGGATATTGACGGTGAGCGTGTGCGCATTCCGCGAGGTCTGGCCCGTGAACTGATCAAGACAGCCCCCAGCCAGTTTACCCAGCACGCCCGCAACCCCGAAAAATCGGTTGTGATCGGTGGCCGCAACATGGTTCTGGCCCCGGTCTACGGTCCTCCGTTCGTACGTGATGCGCAGGGTGGACGCCGCTATGCAACCATGGACGATTTCAACAAGTTCGTGAAACTTGCCTATATGTCCAAGTGGTTGCACCACTCGGGCGGTACGGTGTGTGAGCCGACCGACATACCGGTGAACAAGCGCCATCTGGACATGCTGAAGGCGCATATGACCCTGTCGGATAAGCCCTTCATGGGCTCGGTGACCGATCCCAGCCGGGCACAGGATTCGGTTGAAATGTGCGAAATCCTGTTCGGTAAGGAGTTCGTGCAGGAAAACACAGTGATGACTTCGCTGACCAACATCAACTCGCCGTTGACATTCGACGACGTGATGATGGGCTCGCTGGAAGTTTATGCGCGCAACAATCAGGCCTGCATCATCTCGCCCTTCATCGTGGGCGGAGCGATGGCGCCGGTCTCGGTGGCCGGTACTTTGACGCAGGTTCTGGCCGAGGTCATGGCCGGCGTTGCCTACAGCCAGATCATCCGTCCGGGTGCCCCCGCGATTTTCGGTGCATTCGTGACATCGATCGATATGAACTCGGGTGCGCCGACCTTCGGCACACCAGAAGCCGCGCATATCACGTATGGTGCAGGCCAGCTGGCACGTCGTCTGAACCTGCCATACCGGTCGGCCGGGTCGTTCTGCGGCTCGAAGCTGCCGGATGCGCAGGCAGCGTATGAAACAGCGAATTCGCTGAACATGGGTCTGCTGTCGGGCGTGAACTTCATGCTGCATTCCTGCGGCTGGCTGGAAGGCGGTCTGGTCGCCGATTTCGAGAAGTTCGTCATGGATGCGGATCAGTTGGGAGTGCTGCATTCGCTGGCCAAGGGCGTTGCATATGATGAAAACGCGCAGGCCATGGACGCAATCCGCGAAGTCGGGCCGGGTGGTCACTATCTCGGTTGTGCCCACACGCAGGCCAACTTCAAGGAATCCTTCTGGAAATCCGAAGTGCTGGATTACAAGCCATATGAAACCTGGCAGGAAGAAGGCGCGCGTGACACACGGGCTTTGGCGACGGCACGGGTTGAACATTTGCTGGCCAATTATCAGCAACCCCAGATTGACCCGGATATCGCAGCGGCGCTGGAAGCCTATATCGCCGAGAAAAAGGCCTCCATGCCGGATGCATTCGGTTGATCATTGAAGAACCGAGGCGCGGCTGGCCTGATACAGCTGCGCCTCACCCAACAGCGCAATAAGAAGATCCAGATGCCGCACCAATGAATAGGCGGCATCATCTTCTTTTCGCAGTTCATTTACCTCTCTTTCCATCTCGAGCAAACGCAGCAGCGCCTGACCTGAACCGGGCAGCGACCCGTATCCCAGGATGCGTTGCAGATGCCTGTCCCGATTGTAATCCCGCGCCCCGAATCTGGCAGCACGCGCCAACATGCGTGGGCGGCGGAGGGTTGCGATCATTGTCATCAGGTCCTGCATGTCATGTGTCCCTTTTCAGAAAATTGATGGGTCCTGTTTGACACAACCTAAGCGGGTGTTGCCTTAGTCAGAGTCTCCCCGAACGATGGTTTCACGACTGTTTATCTTTTTGAATCAAATCTGGTTCTTGCCTTGTGTGGTTAACGAACGAGTAACGAATGGACCTCTAGTTAGATTTGGTTAACCCACATTCCGAGGGCGAAAAGTGGCAGTTTGTTTTGTCGACGAGGGCAAATAATTATGGAAAACAACATGGCTTTCACCATTCCGGCATGGGTTCCAGAAGGGGCGCAAAGATACCTTGCTCATACCGAGACCGGTCGCTCGATCCGCGATATCGCGCGATCAGCCGGGTGCCATGCGTCAACTATCCTCAGGCAAATTCGACGCATCGAAATGCGCCGCGACGACCCATTGGTGGATGCGGCGTTGCAATCGCTTGCAGAGACACATTTTTCAGCTTCGGATTGCGCCGACGGTCCGGCAAGCGGGTCAGAAAACGCGGCTGAAGAAGAGTTTGAAAATGAGGCATTGCGTGTGTTGCGCCGCCTGAGCGAGACGGGTTCGGTCCTTGCCGTGGCCGAGGAAATGGACAAGGCGGTCGTCGTACGCGACACCGGCAATGCTGGGGCAACAAGAACCGCGGTCGTAGAGTGCAGGATCGCGCAGGCCTTGGCCTTGAAAGACTGGATAACCTGTGACAATCCCGGTCGTATTTCGCGATATCGGATTTCCGCAGCCGGGCGAACGGCGCTAAGTCATCTGATCGCCAAGGCAGAAAACAAGGCGCGTGCCGGGACTGACTTTGGTTTTGCCGAAGCTCAAACTCCCTTTCAGGGCAGGTCTTCAGGCGGGTCCGCCGAGCGGGTCAAGCGCATTCGGTACAGTGCCGCGGAAAGCCCGTTGATTGCATTGTCGCGCAGACGGGATCGTGACGGAAAACCGTTTCTGGATGAATCCCTTGTCAGCGCCGGCGAGCGCTTGCGCGAAGATTTCGAGCTGGCACAGATCGGGCCTCAGGTTTCACAGAACTGGGATCGTTTTCTGACGACAGGTGGTCGAAGCAGCTTTGACAGTGAAAGCCATGGAGGAAAGGGGGTTTCTGATGCGAAGGACCGCGTTGCTCGCGCCTTGTCCGACCTGGGGCCGGGGCTGAGTGATGTTGCGTTGCGATGCTGTTGCTATCTGGAAGGGTTGGAGCTGGCGGAAAAGCGAATGGGTTGGTCAGCACGGTCCGGAAAGATCGTCCTGCGGATCGCCTTGCAACGGCTGAAACGGCATTATCAGGAACAGGCGGAACGAGATCGGATGATCGGCTGAACAGAAAAAAGGCCCGGTGTATACGGGCCTTTTCTTTGGATTCGCGGCTTAGGCCATTTCAGGTTCTGCCGACGCCTTCAGGTGCTTCATCAGGTTTTCCGGCGAGGACACGCCATAGGGGTCTTCCGGGCAGTTATCCATCAGCCCCGGCTCTTCGAACCACGCCTCGACAACGCCATCATTGACGATGGCCGCGTAGCGCCACGAACGCATTCCGAAACCCAGATTGTCCTTTTCGACCAACATGCCCATTTTCCGGGTGAACTCCCCCGATCCGTCGGGGATGACTTTTACGTTCTTCAGGTTCTGATCCTGGGCCCATTTGTTCATCACGAAGCTGTCGTTGACGGACATGCAGTAAATCTCGTCGATCCCCATGGCCTTGAAATCGGCATAGCCGTTCTCAAATCCAGGCAGCTGATAAGTCGAACAGGTCGGGGTGAACGCACCCGGCAATGAGAACAGGATCACGCGCTTACCGGCGAAATAGTCGGCTGTCGTCTTGTCTTCCCAACGGAATGGGTTTGGTCCTTCGATGGAATCGTCGCGGACACGGGTGTGAAAGGTCACGTCGGGCAGTTTTGCGCCGGTTTTCATAGTCAAACTCCTGTGATTCACATATGATTTTGGTGTGAGTTAAAACAGTTCCAAACCGCATTCAATCGCGTAAACGCTGGGATGGCGAATAAGGCCAACCTCTTGCTAAATATCGGATTTAAATCGCAAATACGAATATGCGCATGATGCCCTTCTGCGCTTGCGAGGATGCAACGCATAGCGGCTATGCGCCGCTGGTGTAACACCGCGCTTCTGTCTATGTTATGAGCGACAAGAGTTGACCCAAAGTCAGGAAAACGACCGTGCGAGATCTGAAGATCCCCGAACAGCGCCATCCGGAAAAAGCCCACCGTCCGGACAATGCACAGCCCAAGAAACCAAGTTGGATCAGGGTCAAGGCACCTGGCGGCAAAGGCTATGCGGATACGCGGCGGATCATGCGCGACAACAATCTGGTGACGGTCTGCGAAGAAGCAGGGTGCCCCAACGTAGGGGAATGCTGGAGCCAGGGTCATGCCACCATGATGATCATGGGCGAGATTTGTACGCGCGGCTGTACTTTCTGCAACATTGCAACCGGTCGCCCCGACGACCTTGACGCGTTTGAGCCCGGTCGCGTGGCCCATGCGGTGGAAAAACTTGGCCTGAACCACGTGGTGATCACCTCGGTGGACCGTGACGATCTGCAAGACGGTGGGGCCGAGCATTTTGCGCAGACCATTCGTGCGGTGCGTCATCGGTCTCCGAAAACCACGATTGAGATTCTGACGCCTGACTTCCTGAAATGTGATGAGGATGTCCTTGAGATTGTGGTCGAAGCGAAACCGGATGTGTTCAACCACAATCTGGAAACGGTGCCAGGTCTCTACCCCGAAGTGCGCCCGGGTGCGCGATACTTCCATTCCCTGCGCCTGCTACAGCGCGTGAAAGAGCTTGATCCGTCGATCTTCACCAAATCGGGCATCATGGTCGGGTTGGGTGAAAACGAACAGCAAGTGCGTCAGGTCATGGACGACATGCGCGCGGCGGATATCGATTTCCTGACCATCGGCCAGTACCTGCAACCGACCCCGAAACATCACGGAGTGGATCGGTTCGTAACCCCGGAAGAGTTCGCATCTTACGAAAAGGCGGCCTATGGCAAGGGGTTCCTGATGGTATCCGCGACACCTCTGACCCGGTCTTCATACCATGCGGGCGACGATTTCGCCCGGCTTCGCGCGGCCCGGCAAGCAAAGCTACAGCAAGCGTGACGCCAGAGCGGATCGCGCAGCTCATCCGCCTGCGCCACGAGTTTCATCAACAGCCAGAGCTTTCGGGGCAGGAGGAGAATACCGCAGCGTGGGTTGCGGATCTTTTGCGCCAAGCGGATGCGGACAGGGTTCTGTGCGGCATCGGCGGGCACGGTGTTGCCGCCGTTTACGACAGCGGCGTTCCCGGCCCCACAGTTGGAATTCGATGCGAACTGGATGGGCTGCCAATTCAGGAACACTCGGATCTGGCTTATGCGTCTCAGATTGCAGGCAAGGGGCATCTGTGCGGCCATGATGGTCACATGGCGATGGTCCTCGGGGTGGCAGAAGCGTTGAAGGACCAGCGCCCGAAGTCCGGCCGCGTGGTTCTGATTTTCCAACCCGCCGAAGAAACCGGACATGGTGCGATTGCTTGCCGGGCCGATCCTCAGTTCGCTGAGGTTTCGCCTGACATCGTGCTGTCTCTGCATAATTTGCCGGGGCTGGAGCTGGGGGCGGTAGAACTGTGTGAAGGCCCCGCGAACTGCGCCTCGCGCGGGATGCAAATCGTTCTGACAGGCAAGACCTCACACGCAGCCGCCCCCAAGGACGGCGTGTCACCGGCAGGTGCTTTGTCCACGTTGATGCCGGCATTGGCCAACCTGGGGGCGGGCGGTGACTTGGATGACACCTACGCTCTGACCACGGTCACCCATGCCACTCTGGGCGAGCGGACAGTTGGCGTCGCACCGGGGCAGGCCGAGTTATGGGTGACCCTGCGCACGGTTTCGGACGCGCGGATGGAGAGCCTGATGGCCGAGGCCGAAGCTTTGGTAAAAAACACGGCGAAGTTCGAAGGGCTGGCGGTGGAAATCAGCTATCACGAGGTGTTCGAAGCCTGCGTCAATAACCGAAAAGCCGTTGCTGTTTTGGCAAAGGCCTGTGCCAAACAGGGCGTCGCGTGCAGGCTGGTCCATCAGCCACAGCGCTTTTCCGAAGACTTCGGCCAGTTTGGCAAAGGCGCGCAGGCGGCCATGTTCTGGTTGGGGGCGGGGCAGGACCATCCGCAACTGCACAACCCGGATTACGATTTCCCGGATGCGCTTATTCCGATTGGAACCGGGATTTTCCTGAGCGCGATTGATGTCGTGCTTCGCAAAACCTGCTAGTCTCGATCCACTTACTTGACCAGATCACCAACGATTCCAACGGCTTCTATAACTGTCTTCGTATCGTCAGATATAGAGAGAATTTCATCATCTACCCGGATATAGCGCTGGCCGGGGCCCAACGGCTTAAGCTTCCAGTTGCCGAGGTCGTCAATGTAATCGAAACTCAGATCATCGGGCAACTTCTGGCCACGCGTATATCTTTTGATTTGACCGGGCGGAACAGCTTTGCCGTTTGACTTGATAGATTTCTCTACCTTGTTTTTATTGGCACCTTGCCCTTTGCCCTTGTTATCCTTTGCAGCACCCGAACTTGCAAGTGCCACGATCGCCATAACGACAGCAACTGTCGCGACTACACGCTTCATCCATAGTCCTCCCAAGCTGATAGGAAGGGTAAGGGGGGCAATGATGCCTGTCTATTGTTATTCGGTTTTTTGAATTTGGGGCGCTGGGTCGACACTCAAGTTGCCCGACAATAGTACATTTAGTTGTCGGTAAACCGAACCTTGCCGATAAACGGCAGGTTGCGGTTGCGCTGCGCGTAGTCGATCCCGTAACCCACGACGAATTCATCCGGAATTTCAAAGCCAATCCAGTCTGACCGGAAATCAACTTCGCGACGGCTGGGTTTGTCGAGCAGGGCAATCGACTTGAGCCGTTTCGGCTTGCGGCTTTGAAGCAACTTGGTGACATGGTTCAGCGTGTGTCCGGTGTCGACGATATCTTCGACCACCAGCACGTCGCGGCCTTCGATCGCGCCGCGCAAGTCCTTGAGAATGCGCACTTCCCGGCTGCTCTCCATCGAATCGCCGTAAGAGGACGCCTCAAGGAAATCTACTTCGATCGGCAGGTCCAGTTCCCGCACCAGGTCGGCGATGAAGACGAAACTGCCGCGCAGCAATCCTACGACGACAAGCTTGTCCGTATCGCCGAACTCATCCGTTATCTCGCGGCATAACTCCTCGATTCGGGCGGCGATGGCCTTGGCCGAGATCATCTCATCTATCACATATGCGCGGTTAGTCATCGCAGCCCCCTTGATCTTTGGCGCGCAACATACGACATGACGCGCCATTGTCACCTGCAAATACCGGACATCATGCCAATCCATTCGGAAACCCGCCACCTGCCATACACAGCCCAGCAGATGTATGATCTTGTTGCGGATGTGGGCAGTTACCCCAAGTTTCTGCCCTGGTGCGCCGCGGCCCGGATCCGCAAGACCTATGCGGTTGGTGAGGCCGAGGTGATGGAGGCCGATCTGGTCATCTCGTTCAAAGTGTTCCGCGAACGGTTCGGCAGCCGGGTGACCCTGTTTTCCGATCAGAAAAAGATCGATACCGAGTATCTGGACGGGCCTTTCAAATACATGAAATCCGACTGGCAGTTCGAGGACGCGCCCGATGGGGGCTGCAACGTCTCGTTCCATGTGGATTTCGAGTTCAAGAACGCCATCCTGCAAGGGATCATCGGCGTTGTGTTCAACGAAGCCATGCAGCGGATCGTCCGCGCCTTCGAGGCGCGTGCGAAAGAACTCTACGGCTAGGCCTTTACCCTGCAAGGGCGCACGCTAGACTGCGCCCATGACGGATTTCACGGCAGCATTGGCCACCTTCGCGGCGGGCCCGGTTTCAACGACGGCTCAGGCGCGGATTGTCACGTCGCTGTCCGTTCTGGATTGGATGGCAGTTGGTCGTGCTGGGGCGTCCGAGCCGGTGTCCTGCATCGTTCGCGATATGGTCCTGGCCGAGGGCGGGAACGCTCAGGCCCACCTGTTCGGAGGGGGCGCGGCCCCATTGCGCGGCGCGGCTTTGGTGAATGGAACCATATCCCACGCGCTGGATTACGATGACACGCATTTCGCGCATATCGGGCATCCGTCAGTCGCCATTCTTCCTGCGGCCCTTGCCGTGGCCGAGTGGGATGACCGCATTCTGGTCGATCTTCTCGAAGCCGCGCTGGTCGGTATGGAAACGTCAATCCGTGTCGGCCTGTGGCTGGGCAGGGGGCATTATCAGGCCGGGTTTCACCAGACAGCGACATCCGGTGCATTCGGGGCCGCTGTTGCCGTGGGGCGGTTGCTAGGATTGGATGAAACCCAGATGCGCTCCGTATTGGGTTTGACGGCAACGCGCGCGGCCGGGCTCAAGGCCCAGTTCGGAACCATGGGCAAGCCTTACAATGCCGGGCTAGCCGCTTCGGCCGGGGTCGAGGCGGCTGTGCTTGTTCAGCGTGGATTTCAGCCCAACGCCGACGCGTTGGAAGGCACGTACGGATTTGGCGCGACCCATCAGGGTGCAGCGGATCAAGGCGCGCTGGAGGGTTTGGGCGATGAATGGTTGTTCGAAACGGTAAGCCACAAGTTCCACGCCTGTTGTCACGGCCTGCACGCGGCCTTGGAAGCGGCGCGCGCGCTGGACATCGCGGAACCCGAAGTGGCCGAGATCAAAATCAAAACCCATCCCCGTTGGATGAGTGTGTGCAATCAGCTGTCGCCCACAACCGGGCTGGGGACCAAGTTCTCTTACCGGACGGTCATCGCGATGCAGGCGCTGGGGTACGATACGGCTTTGCCGGGCAGCTACACCGACAAGGTCTGCGCGGACCCGCGCATTACGTCTCTGCAAGACCGCATCACGGTCGAAGCGGATGAAAGCCTGTCGGAAACGCAGGCGCATCTGGCCTTGCTGCGTCGTGACGGTATTCGCCGCGAGGCAACGCATGACCTGATGACCCCAATGTCGCTGTCTGACCGCGAGGATCGTGTGCGCGCCAAAGCGTCGAAGCTGATCGGAACGGATAAGGCGGACGCGATCTGGTCGATGCTGCGCACCGGCGGTCGCGCCCGTGATCTGGCCGAACGTATGGCGGGTTAAGCCACGCGCCAGTGCAGCGGAAAGCCCGGGTCGAACACAGTGACAGGTCCATCGCCCGTGTCGATCTTTGACGGGTATGCAACCGGCTCGCCCTTGGTCAGGGTGATCTTTTCCTCGTTCACGGGCAGGCGGTAAAAGCCCGGCCCGTTCAGCGAGACGAACGCCTCGAGCTTGTCCAGCGCACCTTCGCGGTCGAACATCTCGGCCACCAGAGACATGGTATTCGTCGCGGTGAAACACCCCGCGCAGCCGCAGGCCATTTCCTTGTTGGCATCCGTGTGCGGAGCGCTGTCCGTGCCCAGGAAGAACCGCGCGTCACCCGACGTGGCGGCCGCCAGCAGGGCCAGGCGGTGTTCCTCGCGCTTGGCGACCGGCAGGCAATAGTAATGCGGTTTGATCCCGCCAACCAGAATATGGTTGCGGTTGATGATCAGGTGGTGCGCGGTGATCGTCGCGCCCAGATCCGCCTCGTTGGCTTTGACATAGTCCACACCATTGGACGTGGTAATATGTTCCATCACCACGCGCAGGCCCGGCGTCGACTTGCGGATCGGGTCCAGAACGCGGTCGATGAACACGGCCTCGCGGTCAAAGATGTCGATCTCGGCGTCGGTCACTTCACCATGAACACACATGGGCAGGTCGATCTCGGCCATTTTCTCCAGTACGGGGCGCACTTTGTCAAAGTCACGCACGCCCGAGGCCGAATTGGTCGTGGCCCCCGCCGGGTACAGCTTGACCGCTTTTATCAGCCCGCTGGCATGGGCGGCCGCGACGTCCTGCGCATCTGTATCCTCGGTCAGGTACAGGGTCATCAGTGGCTCGAACGTCATGCCGTCGGGCAACGCAGCCATGATACGGTCACGGTAAGCGGCGGCCTGATCGCCGCGTACAACCGGTGGCACGAGGTTCGGCATTATGATCGCACGAGCGAAATAACGGGCGGTTTCGGGCAGAACGGCCTGCAACATGGCGCCATCGCGCAGATGCAGATGCCAGTCGTCGGGGCGGTGGATCGTGAGGGTATCAGTCATGATCTTCCGCTAGCATAGCTGCCCTGAAAGACCAACCAGCCCGGAACGTGTTGGCGAAAAAACTTGTCAACCAACCGGAACGTCGTAGCTCTGACAGGGGCTAGGGCCTTGACGCAAAGGCGCATGCGTGACCTGTTTGTCCGCGAAGAAGAGAGGGGTTCCATGACGCAGCCAAATTCCATCGATGCCGTACAGCAGATGCTGGGAAGTCAGGGCTATGTCTGCGGTCGCGCCCTTGCCACGGTTGTGTTCCTGTCGCTGAAGCTTGGACGCCCGTTGTTTCTGGAAGGCGAAGCAGGTGTCGGAAAGACGGAAATCGCCAAGGCGCTGGCATCCGGTCTGAACCGCCGCTTGATCCGGTTGCAGTGCTACGAAGGTCTGGACGCGTCCACGGCCGTTTACGAATGGAATTTTCCGGCTCAGATGGTTGCGATCCGAACAGCCGAGGCTTCGGGCGGGGCCGACCGGGGCGCGTTGCAGGCGGAACTGTTTTCGGATGAATACCTGATCGAACGCCCGCTGCTTCAGGCAATGCGCCCGGACGAAAACGGTGCACCGGTTCTGTTGATTGACGAATTGGACCGGACCGATGAGCCGTTCGAAGCCTTTCTGCTGGAGGCCCTCAGTGATTTTCAGGTCACGATCCCTGAACTGGGCACTGTTGCAGCACCCGAACCACCCATTGTGATTGTCACGTCGAACCGGACGCGGGAAGTGCACGATGCCCTCAAGCGTCGCTGCCTGTATCACTGGGTCGATTATCCCGATTTCGAACGCGAGATCGAAATTCTGCACGCGCGCGCGCCCGAGGCCGCCGATGCGCTCAGCCGCGAAGTCGTGGCTTTCGTTCAGCGTCTGCGCACCGAGGACCTGTTCAAGAAACCCGGCGTGGCCGAAACCATTGACTGGGCCAAATGTCTGCTGGCGCTGGACGTGATGAACCTCAGCCCCGAGGTGATCGGTGACACGCTGGGGGCGATCCTGAAATATCAGGACGACATTCAAAAACTTCAGGGGTCCGAGGCCAAACGCATCCTCGACGAGGCCAAGGCCACGCTCGAACCGGTCTGATGTTTCATCTTTTTTCAAATACTCCGGGGGCATGGGGGCAGAGCCCCCATTACGTCTGATGGCCGAGCAAATCCCGCTGGATATTCCCGACAACCCGAAGCTGGCGCAGAACATCACCCATTTTGCCCGCGCGCTGCGGAAGGCGGGGCTGCCGATTGGTCCGGGGCGCGTGATCGATGCAATTCGCGCGGTACAAGCTGCGGGTTTCACCCAGAAACGGGATTTCTACTGGACGCTGCACGCCTGTTTCGTGAACCGCCCCGAACATCGCACGGTGTTTGCACAGGTCTTCCGAATGTACTGGCGCGACCCGCGATATATGGAACACATGATGGCCATGATGCTTCCTGCCATTCGGGGCGTGCAGGAGGATCGCAAGGCGGATGCTGGCGAAAAACGCGCGGCTGAGGCCCTTCTGGACGGTGTCGAACAGGACACGCCCGAACAGCCGGTGCAAGACGAAGGCGAAACTGAAATCGAGATTGACGCCACGCAGACGGCATCGTCCGAGGAGCGTCTTCGCAATCTGGACTTCGAACAGATGAGCACCGCCGAAATCGCGCAAGCCAAGCGCGTTCTGGCGCGGTTGACCCTGCCGGTCAAACCGATTGAATCGCGCCGCGGACAGGCCAGTCATCTGGGGCACCGTATCGACCGCGCCCGCACCTTGCGCGCAGCCATGCGGCAAGGGGGCGAATTGCGCGATATCGCCCGGCTAGAGCCCAAACCGCGGTGGCCAAACCTTGTGGCCCTGTGCGACATCTCAGGTTCAATGAGCCAGTACAGCCGTGCCATCCTGCATTTCCTGCACACGGTCTCGAACGCCAAGGGGGCAGGTTGGGCCAAGGTTCATGCCTTCACTTTCGGCACACGCCTGACCAATATTACCCGCCACCTGCATCATCGGGACGTTGACGCAGCGCTTGCAGCTGCCGGGGCCGAGGCGCAGGATTGGGAAGGGGGCACACGCATCGGCGACTGTCTGCATCAGTTCAACAGAGACTGGTCAAGACGTGTCATGGGGCAGGGGGCCGTTGTTCTGCTGATCACCGACGGTTTGGAGCGGGGTGACCCGGAGAGCCTCGAGAAAGAGATCGAGCGGCTGCACCTGTCCTCAAAACGCCTGATCTGGCTGAATCCGCTGCTGCGCTGGGACGGGTTTGCCCCCAAGGCTCAGGGGGTGGCAGCCATGCTGCCCCATGTCGACAGTTTCAGGGCAGGGCATTCCATAGCCTCGCTCGAAGATCTGGCCTCTGTGATCTCACAACCCGATGACCAGGGGCAGAAAGCACGGCTGTTGGCCGCGCTTTCCGAATAGTTGCCTATGACAACTGTTCTTCGTTGCACTTACGCGCCATCTCCATGGCTTTGTACGTGCCGGTCAGATCGACGGTAAATGCATAGGATGTCTCGGGAAACACGATCATGACCTTTTTCTTGGCCAGATCATCCGCGAATTGCGGGCTGTCTGACAGGACATAGCCACCGGAATAGCCCTTGGTGATATTGCCTTTCATGCCTGTGGCTTCACCCAGATAGATGTTGTCCCCGATCAGGATGGCCACTTCTTGCGTCTCGCCACGTTTGATGTCGGTCTCGGCTTTGGTGAACACCCCCACATATCCCACGCCGCGATCTTCGGTCAGGCCCATCTGAACGACGTTTTCCGCATCGTCCACGGCCTCGATCAGGCAGGACTTCTTTTCGTTGTCGATGAAGACTTTCCAGCCTTCTACTTCTCCGTAGCGTTCGAATGTGTCAGCCCACGCTGCGGTTGAAGTCAAAAGGCCAACCACTGCGCCCAGTGCAAGAAAATGTTTCAACTGCTTGTCTCCGAAAAAATGTGTTTGATACGTGGCTCGGTCGCTTGGCCGGCTGCCCGCGCAGGCTAAAACCCGTGGCACTAACAATCAATGCTGTGATTTCTTGAATGCAGTTCAGGCCTTAGCTTCTGCTCGCTGGGTTCAATATAGACGTTTTGACAGGGGCGTCGCGCTTTTCATCACGCCAATCCTGCTTATGTTGGGAAACAGACGACGTCTGGAGGTTCTGATGGAGCGATTCGACAACAGCCCGGAAACGGCACTGAAGTGGCACCGCGATGGCAGCGGCGCCGCCCTTGCCACGGTTGTCGAAACCTGGGGCAGCGCGCCGCGTCGGGTTGGTTCCCAGCTGGTGATCGGCGGCGATGGCCGGATCGAAGGCTCGGTGTCGGGCGGCTGTGTCGAAGGCGCGGTGATCGTCGAAGCGCTTGAGGCCATTGACGAAGGCGAAGCCCGCTTGCTGGAATTCGGGGTGAGCGACGAAGATGCCTTTGCGGTCGGGCTGGCTTGTGGTGGAACCATTCGCGTCCTCGTCGAACCCGTTGGAAAGGTTCTGCCCGAACCGATGCTGGCGGAACTGGTTGCAGCCCGCGCAAGGCGCGAACCCATCGCTTATGAAGTCAATACCGATACCGGGCACAGAGCCTTGCGCCGAAACGCCTATGCCGAACGGCTGCGCATGGATCGATCAGGTTTTGAAGAAGATGGCCGGACCTTTGTGGCCGTTCACAACCCGCCGCTGCGATTGATCATTGTCGGTGCGGTTCACATCGCGCAGGCGCTGGTGCCGATGGCGCGAATTGCCGGGTATGATCCGACCATTATCGACCCGCGCGACGCATTTGCCTCCAACGCCCGTTTCCCGGGGGAAACGATCCTCACGGATTGGCCGGATGAGGCCGTTGCAAAACTCGGGCTGGATGCGCGCACCGCAATTGTCCTGCTGACGCATGATCCAAAGCTGGATGATCCGGCATTGCAAGCTGCACTGGATGCGGATGTGTTCTATATCGGTGCATTGGGATCGACACGCACCCATTCCAAACGCGTCGAACGTGTGAAGGCGGCGGGTTTCAGTGATAAGCAAATCTCGAGGATTCATGGGCCAATCGGGTTGGATATCGGGGCTGCCGGCCCATCCGAGATTGCCGTTGCAGTTCTGGCGCAGATGACGGCCGTTCTACGAGGCAGGGCATGAGGTTTGGTCCGGTAGCAGTCTCCGAAGCGATAGGTGCCATTCTAGCCCATTCGGTGACGGCTGACGGGCAAAAGCTGCGCAAGGGGCTGTCACTGCGGGCAGAGCATGTTGCGCAGTTGACGCAGGCGGACATCCGCGAAGTGATCGTTGCCCGCCTTGAACCCGGCGATTGCCACGAAGACGAGGCCGCACGTCATTTGGCCGCAGCTCTTGCGCCAGATGCGGCGTCGGCCAATCTGCGCGTGACCGATGCGTTCACCGGCCGGGTCAACCTGTTGGCGGACGGGCCGGGCGTGGCGGTTCTGGATGTGGATGCGCTGGAAATGTTCAATCGGGTCAACCCGATGATTACGGTTGCGACGGTTCCGCAGTACCAGCAGATGGGCCCGAAGGGCATGGTCGCTACCATCAAGGTAATCTCGTATGCCGTGCCAGAGGCTGATGTTCGGCGGGCCGCCAATCTGGCGCAAGGGGCCGTGCGTCTGGCAAGACCCGTTCACAAGACGGCAGGTTTGATCGTTACGGATATCCCCGGAGGCCCCCCCAATGACAAGGGGATCGCCGCCATTCGCGGACGGACCGAAGCCCTGGGTTTGGATTTGTGTGATGTGCAGATCGTGCCGCATCGCGTGGATGCGCTGGCCAAGGCGGTTTCCAGAACGACCGGTGATTTGCTGATGATCCTGACTGGTTCCGCGACCTCGGACCCGGACGATGTTGCGCCGTCTGCTGTTCGGCTTGCCGGCGGGCAGGTGGATCGGTTCGGTATGCCGGTTGATCCGGGGAACCTGTTGTTTCTGGGTTCGATGCAGGATCGACCGGTGATCGGGTTGCCCGGGTGCGCGCGATCTCCGGCGTTGAACGGGGCGGATTGGGTTCTGTCACGGGTTGCCTGCGGGATCGAAACGACCGGGGCAGATATTGCCGGAATGGGTGTCGGAGGATTGCTGAAGGAAATCCCGACCAGACCTCAGCCGCGCGCCAAACGAAAAGAATGATCCGCTGCTGATCCTGAGCGGGGCTGAATTCTGAGGTTGACGCCAGAGGCTTAGACGGATCCGGCCTATGGTTTTCTGAGCTTTGGCAATACGCCGGGTCGCCAATATGCTCCGGTATCCTCCCGCGCTTTCTGATAGGCATCCACTCTTTCTCTGGCGGTCTCTCCGCCGGCGTCAAACAGATGTCCCAGCAGACACTCCAGGACGGCCATTGCCCCCGAAAAACTTGAAAACGGGTGCAAGGTTCGTGTGCTGACAGGCAGGACGACATCCGGTTCCACCCCCGGCGCGATAACCTCGCTATCCGACAACAGGATGATGCGCATCGAACGGTCCCGAGCATACCGCATCGCGTGAATCGTGTCGGCCGAATAGGGGTGAACCGTGATGGCGAACAGACAATCCTCGGCGGTGGCTTCGACCAGATCGTCAATGGCCGAACCCATGTGGCGGGGCACCAGCTGAAGCCCGGGATGGGCCATGCGCCCGGCGTAGTGAAAGTAATAGGCCAGCGCATGGCTGGATCGTGTGGCCGTCACATAACAGCGGCGCGCCGACCTGATGTGCGCGACGGCCTGTTCCGTCAAATGGGGGGCCATGAGGCGCAGCGATCTGGACACGACGTTTATTTCGTTCTGCGCAAACCGTGCCTGCGCCGCACCAGACCGCCCTTGTTCCTTTAGGTGTTCCAGCCAGTCCTGCCCAAACCTGTCCTCACCGTCAGTTGTCAGAGCGTTTCGAAATGGGCGTCGAAAAGCGTCAAAGCTGTCATACCCCATGCGTTGCGCCAGCCGGATCAGAACGTTCGTGCTGATGCCGATGCGATCGGTGGTGGTTCGGATCGAATTCAGCGCAAACTCGGCGGGATGATCGATGATGTACTTTACAGCGACCTGCATTTGCGCAGGCATTTCATCGATCTCGCGGCGCATTTGCGTAACGATGGCAGTTAGAGCGCGGGTCATGCGACAAGCAAAACATATGTTTTCCAATTGGTAAATTGAAAACGAAACTTGAGATCATTAGCTGAGGACAGACGAACACGAGGGCGCAATGACCGAGAGCACAGT
Organism: Ruegeria sp. BF10; assembly: GCF_056538725.1. NCBI lineage: Bacteria > Pseudomonadati > Pseudomonadota > Alphaproteobacteria > Rhodobacterales > Roseobacteraceae > Ruegeria > Ruegeria sp. BF10. The sequence continues at coordinate 1,505,797 of NZ_JBQFTR010000001.1, read as the reverse complement.
GAAAACCACCGGGCAGCCATATATACTGGTTGCTCCGAACGGGGCCCGGCGGGGCCGCGCGGATCACCCGGGCTTGCCAGTCACGACGGATCAGATCGTCGCAACGGCGCGGGGCTGTCACGAGGCTGGTGCGAATGGCATACACCTGCATGTACGGGATGCCGACGGACACCACACGTTGGATGCCGGATTGTATCGCGAAACAATCGCGGAACTGAAAAGGGTGGTGCCGGGCATGGATGTTCAGATCACCACCGAGGCAGCAGGCGTGTTCGACGTCTCGTCGCAGTTTGAATGTTTGCAACGGGTCCGGCCTGAATGGGCCTCGATTTCAGTCCGGGAAATCGCGCGGGCCCTTGATCTTGCGCCTCGGGTCTATGCGCTATGTGCGGCTCAGGGCACGCGGGTTCAGCATATTCTCTACGATTCAGAAGATGTGAAGCTGCTGGAAGACTGGCAGTCAAAAGGTATCGTCCAGACGGACCAGACAGACCGGTTGCTTGTGTTGGGGCGCTACAGTCAAAATCAGCAATCCGTGCCAGCGGATCTGGATGCGTTTCCGTCCAGCCCGGCCAATTGGATGGTGTGCGCTTTTGGGACGCAGGAACATGACTGTCTGATCGAAACCGCGCGGCGCGGCGGCGATCTGCGTGTTGGATTCGAAAACAGCCTGACGGCACCGGATGGCACGCTCTGGACGGACAACGCGGCCTCGGTCGCGGCTTTGGTTGAAACACTTGGAAGGACCGGAACATGAGCCATGTTTTCCCACGCCACACCAAATCTGAACTTCCCGTCGCGGCGGGTGGCGACGGCGCTTACCTGATCGATGCCGACGGCAAGCGATATCTGGATTGCGGCGATGCGGCCGTGTCCTGTCTGGGGCATTCCAATCCGGCAGTGATCCGGGCCGTGCAACAGCAGGTGGAGCAGATCGCATTTGCCCATACCGGGTTCATGACCTCGGAGCCGGCAGAGGCATTGGCGGATCTGCTGATCCAGCACGCGCCGGGGGATCTGGACCGGGTGTATTTCGTCTCGGGCGGGTCCGAGGCGACCGAAGCGGCCATCAAATTGGCGCGCCAGTATTTTCTGGAAATCGGGCAGCCCGAGCGCCGCCACGTGATCGCGCGCAAGCAAAGCTACCATGGCAACACTCTGGGGGCCTTGTCTGCCGGGGGAAATGCCTGGAGACGGGCTCAATTCGCGCCGATGCTGATCGAAATGACCCATATCTCGGCCTGCTATGAATATGCCGAAAAGCCCGGGGATGAGAGCAGCTTTGACTATGGTCAGCGCGTCGCCAACGAGCTGGAGGCGGAAATTCTGCGCCTTGGGCCTGAAACGGTTATGGCCTTCATGGCCGAGCCGGTTGTCGGCGCTACGCTTGGCGCGGTTCCGGCGGTTGAGGGGTATTTCAAACGCATCCGGGAAATCTGCGACCAATACGGCGTGCTGCTGATTCTGGATGAGGTGATGTGTGGCATGGGGCGCACCGGTCATTTGTTCGCCTGTGATCACGACGGTGTTGCACCGGATATTCTGTGCATCGCCAAAGGGTTGGGCGCAGGATATCAACCGATCGGGGCGATGCTGTGCACCGATAAGATTTTCGGTGCGATTCGGGATGGGTCAGGGTTTTTCCAACATGGGCACACCTATATCGGCCATCCTGTCGCCACGGCAGCCGCCCTTGCGGTGGTCCGTGAACTGACAGAGCGTGATTTACCGGCGCGCGCCGGACGCATGGGCAGCAAACTGCAATCCGCACTGGAAGCCGCGTTTGGACAGCACCCGAATGTGGGCGATTTGCGTGGCCGTGGCCTGTTCCGGGGTGTGGAACTGGTGGCGGATCGCGAGACGAAGACCCCCTTTGATCCATCCCTGGGCATTGCCGGAAAGATAAAGAAGGCAGCACTTGCCGAAGGGTTGATCTGTTATCCCATGGCGGGCACCCGGGATGGCCGGAACGGAGACCATATCCTGCTCGCGCCGCCTTTCATCATAGAAGAGGACCAGGTAGGCGAACTTGTCAGCAAACTGGAACGCTCTTTTTCAGCCGTTCTCTGACAATACCGTGAGCACCCTGTTTGCCTGCGACACGTTTGCTATGTGTCGTGGGCAATGGATCTGGAAAAGGCGACGTCCATGGTGCTGGATATCTGGCGCAGTTTCCGAGCGCTCGCTTCCTGGGTGCAGATCTGGGTGGCCGTTGTTTTGGTGCCGGTAAACCTGCTTCCGCTGGCTTTTCTGGATCAGCCACAGGGGTACCTGATTGCATTGCTTGCAGTTTCAGGCATGGCGCTGAACGTACCGATCATGGTGGCTGCCCGCGGGATGAGCGGTGCGATGGCCTTGCCGCACATTCTGTGCTGGGTGCCACTGGTCATCATCGTGACACTTCTGTTGTTTTCCGAAGACCCCCTGAGCCCAGCCTTTGCCGGCTTTCTCCGGGTGCTTCTGATCGTCGATATCACCTCGCTGGTGTTCGATTTCCGGGACGCGGCCCGTTGGTTGAAAAGCAGGAAGGCGACTTAAAAAAAGCCCCTTCAAAGGCGAAGGGGCTTTGTTCGTTTCGGTATTTGGGCAGGGTTATTTCTGCGGAAGGGGGCCGATCATCATGATCATCTGACGGCCTTCCATTTTCGGCATGTTTTCGATCTTACCCAGTTCTTTGACGTCCTCAGCGACACGCTCCAGCAATTCGCGGCCCAGGTTCTGGTGTGCCATTTCGCGGCCACGAAAACGCAGGGTGACTTTCACTTTGTCGCCGTTTTCCAGAAACTTGAAGACGTTGCGCATCTTCACGTCATAGTCATGCGTGTCGGTGTTGGGTCGGAACTTGACCTCTTTCACCTCGATGATCTTTTGCTTCTTGCGGGCTTCGGCTTCGCGTTTCTGCGTTTCATATTTGAATTTGCCGAAGTCCATGATCTTGCAGACCGGTGGGTTCGCATTGGGCGAAATTTCGACCAGATCAAGACCGGCATCGGCGGCCATCTGCATGGCTTTGGCGGGATGAACCACCCCGACATTTTCACCTTCGGCACCAATCAGGCGGATTTCGGGGGCACGGATCTTGTCATTGACGCGCGGGCCGGTGTCACGTTGTGGCGGCGCGTTGTGAGGTCTGCGGGCTATGGGTTCATTCCTTTGATAATTGCAGAATTTCGAGCCCGGAATTTAAACCGGGCCGAGCCGCACTTCAAGCGTCATAAACACCGGCAGTTGCGAAAAAACAGTGTTTTGTCCGGTGTTTTTTGCGTTCGGGGCCACAAAGCTCTGAACGCAGCCTGCCTTTAGCCGACAAAGGCTTTTTCAATCACGAACTCCTTGGGTTCGGAATTCGCGCCTTCGCGCAGACCGAAACCCTCAAGGATTTCCTTGATGTCCAGATTGAATGCCAGCGAACCGCAGACCATGGCGCGGTCGGTTTCGGGCTTGATTCCGCCTTCGATGCCCAGATCCCTGAACACGGTACCATCCTTCAGCAGGTCGGTGATCCGACCCATCTTGGGGCTCTCTTCGCGCGTGGTCGTCGGGTAATAGCGGATCTTGTCAGCGAAGCCTTCGCCAATCAGTTCGGCCAGCATTTCATCCTGACGGATGCTGTCGATCAATTGGCGGCCATATTCCAGTTCAGCCACTTCGCGGCAGGTGTGGGTGATGATGACCTCGTCATAATCTTCATATGTTTGCGGTTCACGCAGCAGCGAAGCAAACGGGGCAAAGCCGGTGCCGGTTGCAAAGAACCACAAACGCTTGCCCGGCAGCAGGGCGTCATGCACCAATGTGCCAACCGGCTTGGGGCGCAGGATGATCTGGTCACCGGGCTTGATATGCTGAAGCTTCGACGTCAGCGGGCCGTTCTGAACCTTGATCGAATAGAACTCGAGCTCATCGTCCCACGAAGGCGAGGCGATTGAATAGGCGCGCAGCAATGGCTTGCCATTGTCGCCCAGCAGACCAATCATCACGAACTCGCCCGAGCGAAAACGCAGCGAGGCGGGGCGCGTCACCTTGAAAGAGAACAGGCTGTCGGTCCAATGCTTGACCTCGGTTACGGTTTGCGCGTCCGGCAGGACGGGGGCCTTCACGGCAGTTGCTTCGCTCACGGGCTTCATCTCTGTCATCGTTTACCTGCCGGTCTGCTAAACCGACATCTCCGTTTAATCATTGATCCAGGTCAGGAAAAGGGGACAGATTGCCCCCTTTGTGTCACAAGCCGGCGATGTGCGGCTTTTAACCGCGCAAACGGGCCTGATAGTTGTTCTCTTTCCAGTTGGCCCGGGAAAGCCACTGATCTTCGGGCTGGCGGTCTGCCAGGTCTCCGTCAATCTCAACTTCGTCAAAGCCGCTGCGACGCGCCACGGCGTATTGGTCTGCCAGAACATGACCCTTGGCGCGCAAGCGTCCCGTATAGCCCTTCAGGCGCAGGGTGCGGGCGATGGTAAAGCCGCGACCGTCGGCAAAGGATGGAAAATCCACCCGGACCAACCTGGCACTGCCCAAACGGTCAAAAAGCTCATCCGGGTCCGTGTCCGAGCTGACGTCCAGCGCAACCACGTCATTTGCGGCATCGTCCAGAGTGACAAAGCCGTCGGTCCAGTCATCGGGCGAAAAGCCCTCATCCGTTACGATTACGTTCATGTTTTCTCTCCGATGCGCACCATCTTGCCATCAACAAAATGTATGCCGCATTCTTCCTTGTTCTGATCGCGCCAGCGTCCGGCGCGGGGGTCTTCGCCTTCTTTGACCGGCGAGGTGCAGGGCGCACAGCCGATCGATGGGTATCCCTTGGCCACCAGCGGATGCCGGGGCAGGTTGTTTTCTTCCATATAGGCGCGCACATCGTCCGGCGCCCAATGGGCCAGCGGATTGACCTTGATCCGGCCCGTGCCATCTTCGACCTCGAAAAACTCGAGCGCGGCGCGCGTGCCGGACTGGAACCGTTTCCGGCCGGTAATCCAACCGCAATAGCCTGTCAGGGCTTGTTGCAACGGAAAGGTCTTGCGCAGGTTGCAGCACGCATCCGTATCCCGCAGGCGTAGCGATCCATAGGGGTCGTCGCGTCGAATGTCTTCGTCATCCGCCCGAATGATCTTGATGTTCCTGAGCCCCAGGCGCTCGCTGACTTCCTGTTGGTATTCCAGCGTTTCGGTAAACAGCAGTTGGGTATCCACGAACAACACCGGTGTCATCTTGTCGACCACCGCAGCCATATGCAGCAACACCACCGATTCCGCACCGAAGCTTGAGACCAGAGCAAGTTCGTCGATCTCTTCAAGGGCGCCATGCATCACGTCATGGGCGCTGTGGTGACGGAACCGGGCATTCAATGCGTTGACCTTCTCAGTCAGGTCGCTGCGGTCTTTGCCCAGTTCCGTTTGGATCAGGTCAAGCGGCATTCGCCCGAGCCTCGGGGTAGAGGGCGGCCTTGAACGGCTCCATGCCGACGCGGCGATAGGTCATCAGAAAGGTCTCTTCAGCACTCTCGCGCAGATCCAGGTAGGTGTCGACGATGCGTTCCACGGCCGGCACGATCTCATCATAGGCAAAGCCCGGACCGGTGCGGTCGCCGATTGCGGCCGTCTCGGTGGCGTCACCACCCAGGGTGATCTGGTAGTTTTCGACGCCTGCACGATCCAGACCCAGGATGCCGATATGGCCCACATGGTGGTGGCCACAGGCGTTGATGCAGCCCGAGATCTTGATCTTCAGGTGCCCGATGTCATGCTCCAGCTTCAAATCCTCAAAGCGGGCCGCGATTTCCTGAGCAACCGGGATCGAGCGCGCCGTCGCCAGCGCGCAGTAATCCATGCCTGGGCAGGCAATGATGTCGCTGATCAGGCCGATATTGGCGGTGGCCAGTTCGTGTTCCTTCAGCTTGGCGTGGATCGCGGGCAGGTCCGATTTGTGGACATGCGGCAGGATCACGTTCTGCTCATGGCTGATACGCAGCTCGTCATAGGCGAACTCTTCGGCCAGATCGGCCATCACGCGCATCTGCTTGGCGGTCGCATCACCCGGTGTTGCCCCGTGCTTCTTGATCGAGATCGTGACGATCGCGTGGTCCGCCTGCTTGTGCGGCGCGATGTTGGTATCGACCCACGACCGGAAAACCGGATCGTTGGTATAGGCGCTTTCAAACGACGCAACCGAACCTTCGCGGAAGGCCGGAGGCGCAAAGTGGCCCTTGATCTCATCCAGCAGGGCCATGTCGGCGCCCTTGAACTGCGGGCGCACCTGCAAGAAACGCGCGTTCACCTTGGCGCGGATGGCGTCGATGCCGTGTTCATGCACGGTGATCTTGATGCGCGCCTTGTACTTGTTGTCGCGGCGACCGATCTGGTTCCAGACCGACACGGTGGCTTCCAGATAGGCCAGCAGATCGTCGAAGGCGACGAATTCGGACAGTTCCTTGCCGATCATGGGCGTCCGGCCCAGGCCGCCACCGACGATGACGCGCGCGCCCAGAACGCCGTCACGTTCGACCAGTTGCAGGCCGATGTCATGCGCTTTGATCACGGCGCGGTCGTTTTCCGAACCGGTAATCGCGATCTTGAACTTGCGCGGCATGAACTGGAATTCCGGGTGGTCGGTCGACCACTGGCGCAGAAGCTCAGCATAGGGGCGCGGGTCGGCGACCTCATCCGCTGCGGCACCGGCGAAATGGTCGGCGGTCACGTTGCGGATGGTGTTGCCCGAGGTCTGGATGGCATGCATGCCGACCTCGGCCAGTGCGTCCAGCATGTCCGGCACATCTTTCAGTTTCGGCCAGTTGTACTGGATGTTCTGACGGGTGGTGAAATGGCCATAGCCCTTGTCCCACTTTTCAGCCAGCAGGGCCAATTGGCGCATTTGTGCGCTGTTCAGCGTGCCGTAGGGAATGGCCACCCGCAGCATGTATGCGTGCAGTTGCAGATACAGGCCGTTCATCAGGCGCAGCGGCTTGAATTCGTCTTCGGTCAGCGAGCCGTCAATGCGGCGCTCGACCTGAGCACGGAACTGCGCGTTACGCTCTGCCAGAAAATCTTTGTCAAACTCGGAGTAGCGATACATGTCTAGCTGTCCTTGGTTGCAGCCCCGAACCCGGGGCCTTGAAGGGGAGAGAGAAGGGCCAGAGGTCAGGCCCGGGGCTGCGGGGAAGTTTCCTGTTTGCCGTGGGCATAGTTGGACGGACCAGTGCGGCGGAAGTCTTCCCGGAAATGGGTGGGCTCGGGGCCGTTTTCGCCAGCAACGGCATCGGCCAGATAGGCGCCCACGATTTTGTTTGCCTGACGCGCGGCATCCAGCAGGCGAACCTGCGCATGTGCCTCGTCGGTGATCAGTTCTGCTTCGCTCAGGTCACGGGACCAGCGGTCATCTTCGGTCAGATAAATCACGTCACCTTCGAGCAAGTCATTTGCAGTGACGACTTTGGGGGTAAAAGCGCGGGCCATCAGGCAAGCTCCTTGTTGAATTCGGTTACAGCCTGCGTCGCTTGGCGCGGGGCAAGGCCATAGAAAGTCAGGGCCGGTCCATCCATTTCGGCGGCGGCCAGATCGGTGGGCAACTGGTCCAAGGTGGTGGCCAAAATCCGTTGGTCTGGGCGCGATGCATTCTCGACCAGGGTAATGGGCGTGGCGCGATCGGCGCCGTGCATGATCAGACGGCCCTGAATGAACCGAGCGGATTTCTTGCCCATGTAGATCGCTGCAACGGAACCCGGCTGAGCCAAAGCGTTCCAATCGTGATCCGCGAATCCTTGCATGTCGTGCCCAGTCAAAAACCGCACCGATGAGTTGCGCCCGCGGCGGGTCAGGCTTTGGCCGATGCCAGCCACTGCGGCAGAGGCCGCCGTGATGCCGGGAATGATCTGCCAGGGTATACCGGCCGCATCCACGGCCTCGATTTCTTCGTCCAGACGACCAAAGACCGTGGGATCACCCGATTTCAGCCGCACCACGCGGTTGCCATTCAGGGCGTATTCAACCAGAAGCGCGTCGATATCACTTTGCTTCCACGAGGGGCCGAACCCGGCCTTGCCGACATCTACCAAAACGGCCTTTTGAGCGGCCATGTCCAGCACGGGTTTGCTGATGAGGCGATCGTGCAGCACCACTTCCGCCTGCTCAAACGCAGTCAGCGCCTTGAGCGTCAGCAACTCGGGGTCACCGGGCCCAGCGCCGACAAAGTCGACATGGCCTATGGGGTTGAGTGTGTGAAAATCCTGCATCGGATCGTCTCGGGTGTTGTTTGACTTGACCCTCAATATAGGAAATATTCCCACCAAAGCGCCATACCTCGGCTGAAATAAGGACATATGTTCCGAAATTCGGGAAAACCGGAACAGGGGCATCGAAACAGAAGGAAAATTGGAATGTCGGTGCGGATAGACGACACGGATCGAAAAATTCTGGCCGAGCTGCAACGCGATGCGGGCCAATCATTGGACGAAATTGCGGCTCGGGTTGGCAGTTCAAAGACGCCTGTCTGGAATCGCATTCGCAAGCTCAAAGGGGCGGGAATCATCGGCCAGCAAACGGTTCTGCTGGATGCCGAGGCACTTGGGTTTGAAGCCACCTTTTTTGTCTTGATCCGCACCTCGGAACATGAGGCGGATTGGCAACATAAATTCCTGAAAGCATTGAAGGATCACCCCGAAGTGCAAGAGGCGCACCGGTTGGCCGGTGATATCGACTATATTCTGAAGGTCCGGGTCAAGAACGCCCGTGCCTATGATCAGTTCTATCAGTCGCTCATCTCGGAGGTGCGCGTGCACAACGTCACGGCGTTGTTGTCCATGGAAGAGATCAAATCCACGACGATGCTGCCGCTGAATGCGTTGGCCAAAGGGGCTTAGAAACCGAGGCTCTGCCGCCTCCACCCGTTCCGCGCGCGTCCTTCGGGGTGTTTTGAGCCAGATGAGTTGATGGGGGGCATCCGGCCGGATTCATAAGCGCCAGAGGCATCGGCAATCTGCGCGAGTTGGAATGGTCAAGTTCTGACCAACAGCTGATTCAACCCGTGAAAGTGATAGCTGTCCGAATAATGCGGTGGTGCAGCCAGTTGCAGGTCTGGACAGCTTTCGAACAGGATCGGCAATGCGATACGCATTTCCAGACGCGCCAGAGGTGCCCCCACACAGAAATGAATCCCGCCCCCAAAGCTTGTGTTGACTTCAATCGGACGGCTTGGCTGAAACGTGTTCGGTTCAGCCCAGACAGCGGGGTCGCGGTTGGCTGCGCCAAGCAACAATGCCACCTGATCGCCGCGTTTGAATGAATGGCCGAACAGGTCGACGTCCTCATAGGCGTAACGCGTGAACATGTGCAGAGGCGGGTCATAGCGCAGGATCTCTTCGATGGTTGCGTCGAGTCCATCCGGTGCCAGGACGTCGGGGGCGGCACCAGTCTGCAACAGGGTTTTCACCCCGTTCCCCAGTGAATGCACAGTAGCCTCGTGGCCTGCGTTCAGCAGCAAGATGCAGGTGGCAACCAGTTCGTCCAGTGACAGTTTCTGGCCTTCTTCTTCGGCGCTTATCAACCGGGTTATCAGATCGTCCCGTGGATCATTGCGCCGCAACGCTATGTATTCCTTCAGGAATTCGGTGAACTCCTGTGATGATTTGGCGGCCCTGTCTTCTGTGTCCTTCGTGCGGTTGGCCTGATACATGGCAACCATATCGTGTGACCACTGTAACAGGTCGGGCGCCATAGCTTCTGGGACGCCCAGAAGCCGGCAGATCGTGATCACGGGCACCTGAGTGCAATAGGCTTCCAACAGATCGAACGACTTATGAGGGAAGCCTTTGATCAGGTCGTGGCAAAGGTCTTCGATGGACGGTTGCAGCGCAGAAATCGCCCGTGACGTGAAGGCGCGCATCACCAATGATCGAAGGCGTGTGTGCCTGGGTGGTTCTGCTTCAAGCAGTGAATGGGCCTCGATGGCCAGCCAGGGCGCCAGGTGGGCTGGACCTTGCTCTGCCAGTTCGGGCGGTACCTCGCGGCCAAATCTGCGGTCCCGAAACAGGGCGCGAACTGCGCGGTATGAAACCGCGGCGACCATATCGTAGTCCTGCCAATAGAACAGATCGCCTGCGCGTCGCGTCTTGTCGTAGAACGGGTAGGGGTTTTGGACGAAACCCGGGTCTGTCGGCGATTGCGAAAAGGACTTCATGCGCCGCACACTTGCCATGCGACGCGTTGAATGCAAGACCCTGTCTATGCACAGGGTTTGGTTCATTTCCGGTTTTTTGCTCGCCGTCGGGCTATTGTCGGGGTTTGTCTGGTCTTATGGCTATCGACAGGCCCTGTCTCAGTTGAGCGAGAAGGCAGAGGCCGATCTTGAGCTGGCGGCTGACCGGCTGAGCACGCAGATGCAGGTGTACCAGGAACTTGCCGTGCTGATGGCGACACATCCCGTTTTGCATGAACTTGAAACACAGGCCGACAGACGCCAGGCTCGGGAAATGCTGCTGGACGTTGCAGACAAGACTGCCGCCGTAAACATGATGTATCTGGATAAGAACGGGCAGGTTTTGGTGTCGGCGCAGCCGGTGTCCCAGCGCAGCATGGCCGGGCACCCAGCTTTCCGCCGCGCGATGCAGGGCGCCCTGGGCAGCGCGCATGAGGTTGTGCCCGCGGGCGATGACCGGATCTATTCCTACGCCGCCCCCGCTTTTGGCCCGTCTGGCCAGATCGAAGGCGCGCTGATGGTTGTTGCTGATGTTCAGGACGTTGAACAGACGTGGCGCGGCAGTACCGAAGCGGTTTTCTTTGTCGATTCCGATGGAGTTGTATTCATTTCCAACAGATCCGACCTGTTGTTCTGGCGCCGGGCGGACGGTGAGGCGGGATTGACGCCGCCAGATGGCGCGACCGTTGATTTTTCTTCAAAACAGGTCGGCAGGCACGAGTTGTGGCATTTGAACTGGGGGCGTTACCTGCCACGCGATGCGCTTCATCTGACTCTTGATTTGCCGGTTATCGATATGACTGCGGAAGTTCTTGTGGACGTGGCACCGGCCCTTCAGCTTGCCAGGCTACAGGCGGCGGCCGTCGCGGCGATCTGTCTGGCCTTCGGGGCAATGCTCTTTCTTGCCATGGAGCGGCGGCGGGCACTGGCAGAAGCGAATGCCGTTCTGGAAAGCCGCGTGGCCAAACGTACCCATGACCTGACGGTTGCAAATGCCAGCTTGCGCAAGGAAGTGACGGAACGGGAAGAAGCCGAGGCGGCGCTGCGGCGGGCCCAGGCGGACCTGGTTCAGGCGGGGAAGCTCAGCGCTTTGGGACAAATGTCGGCGGGGATCAGTCATGAACTGAACCAGCCGCTTATGGCCATACGGCAATTTGCGGATAACGGTTCAGCGTTCATGACGCGGGGAAAACCTGAAATGGCCGCCGAGAATCTGGGCCGGATCTCGGAAATGGCGGCGCGGATGGCGCGGATCATCAAGAACCTTCGCGCCTTTGCCCGCAACGAAAGCGAACCAATGGGGCGTGTTGACCTGATACAGGTTCTCAACACCGCTGTTGAACTGACAGAGGCCCGCCTGCGAGACGACGATGTAACCCTGAACTGGGCCCCCCCGAACAGCGCTGTGTATGTGTGGGGGGGTGAAGTACGTTTGGTGCAGGTATTCGTGAATCTGATCAACAATGCGGCGGATGCAATGCTGGGGCGACCAAAACGAATTATTACGATAACGCTGCGAAAAGGTGCACGATTGAGCGTTTCCTTGCAGGATACTGGCCCGGGCATTGAAGACCCCGATCGGATGTTCGAGCCCTTCTATTCGACGAAAAGCGTTGGATCGTCGGAAGGTTTGGGGCTGGGGCTTTCGATTTCATACGGGCTGGTTCAAAGTTTCGGTGGTGATATTCGGGGCGCGAACACGGCGGATGGGGCCATGTTCACCGTCGAACTGGAACCTTGCGACAAGGAAGAGGCCGCATGATGCGCAGGGTTTTGTTGGTCGATGATGATGCAGCCGTACGCGAGGCCCTGTCTCAGACTCTGGAATTGGCGGACTATCTGCCAACGACTGCGGGGTCTTTTGTGGCGGCCAAGGATCACATCAGTCGCGATTTTCCCGGTGTCATCATCTCGGATATCCGCATGCCGGGGCGGGACGGATTCCATCTTTTGTCATATGCCCGAGAGGTCGATCCGGATCTTCCCGTGGTTCTTCTGACGGGTGAGGGCGATATTCCCATGGCCGTCGATGCCATGGGAAAGGGTGCGTTCGATTTTCTGGAAAAGCCATGTGCCGCGTCCGACCTTCTGGAGGTGCTTGAACGCGCCTTTGCATCCCGTTCGCAAGTATTGGAGCAAAGGGCGGCGAAATCCGAGCTGGAACGAGGAGACCCGGCCGCGCGTTTGCTGTTCGGTCTGTCGCCGCAGGCCGAGGCCCTGCGCGAGCGGGTTCGGACCGTCGCTCCGACAGGTGCCGAAGTTCTTGTGACGGGACCGCCAGGCAGCGGCATCTCGAAGGTCGCCGAGGTCGTGCATCTGATGTCACCAGCAGGGCAGGGCCCGTTTGTCAAACGCACGGCCTCCAGCCTCAGCCCCGACGACCTGGCCAAAAGCTGCGAGGATGCGGCAGGTGGGTCATTGTTTCTGGACGAAGTCTCGGCCATGCCCCATGCCACGCAATTTGCGGCTTTGGAGATCATCGAGCAGGGGCCGGGCGGGCGTATCATTGCGGGAACGACCGCTGATCTGTCGGCGCTGAGTTCCGAAGGCCGGTTCAATGCTGACCTGTTTTACAGGCTGGATGTCATGCGGGTGCGTATTCCATCGCTGGCAGAACGTCCCGACGACATTCCGGTGATCTTCCGCCATTACGTTGCACAGGCCGCGGAACAGGCGGGGATCGTGGCGCCGGACATCTCGTCCGAGCATCTGGCGTCGCTTATGGCCAGCGACTGGCCGGGGAATGCGCGATCCTTGATGTCAGCCGCGATGCGCTTCGTGCTGGGAATGCCGGAAGAAGTCGCGCAGGCAACAGACCTGGGCCTCAGCGAACAGATGGCGCGGGTGGAGCGGTCGCTGCTCATCGCGGCGCTGGGTCGTCACAACGGCAAGGCATCAGATGCGGCGAAGGCGTTGAAACTGCCGCGCAAGACATTTTACGACAAACTGGCACGGTACCAGATTCGGGCCGAAGATTACCGGCGGTAACGGCCGGGCTCCCGCCACCTTTTTCCGCATTAACATGCGTCTAAAGCTGTTGGGCCGGGCAGCCCGCAGATGCGGGCTGCGGATTCGCCTCGGTTGATTCGGGGGTTTTGATTCGCAGGGTGTGCGGATTTTCGCACAAACTGGAAAATTGCTGTGCGGAATCTCGCACTCGGGGTTTTGAGTGCGTCGACGGTGCATTGCAAAGTGCTTTTTAAGCTCTTGAAACAAAATAGCTAAATAGAAAATCGAGGGGCAAAAAACAAAACGTTGAGTGGATTGTGCCGATTCGTTTCACTTCGCTGCATCTGATACCGAATTGGTGTCGAAGAACAGTTTCAAGGAAGTCTGGGAGGAAAAGACAGATGAAATTCCTGACAACAGCCGCAACCGCTCTGGCGCTGACAGTCACAGCCACCGCAGGCATGGCAGCCTGTGACGATGGTGAAATCGTCGTCAAGTTCGCGCATGTGACCAACACTGACAAGCACCCCAAGGGCATCGCCGCATCGCTGCTGGAACAGCGCGTCAATGATGAGATGAACGGCGTGATGTGCATGGAAGTCTATCCGAACTCGACCCTGTACAACGACGACAAGGTACTGGAAGCGATGTTGCAGGGCGACGTTCAGCTGGCCGCACCTTCGCTGTCGAAATTCGAAAAGTTCACCAAGCAGTTCCGCCTGTTTGACCTGCCGTTCATGTTCAAGAACATCGACGCAGTGGATGCATTCCAGGCTTCGGCTGATGGTCAGGCGATGAAGGACAGCATGCAGCGCCGTGGCCTTCAGGGGCTGGCCTTCTGGCACAACGGCATGAAGCAGATGTCGGCCAACAAGCCGCTGGTCGATCCGTCGGATGCAAACGGCCTGAAATTCCGCGTGCAGTCTTCGGACGTTCTGGTGGCACAGATGGAGGCCATTGGAGGCAGCCCGCAGAAAATGGCGTTCTCGGAAGTCTACGGCGCGCTGCAACAGGGGGTTGTGGATGGGCAGGAAAACACCTGGTCGAACATCTATGGCAAGAAGTTCTTCGAGGTGCAGGACGGCATCACCGAGACCAACCACGGCATCATCGACTATCTGGTCGTAACATCTGTGGACTGGCTGGACAGCCTGGATCCGGACGTGCGTGACCAGTTCCTGACCATTCTGGCCGAAGTGACCGAGACGCGGAACAAAGAAGCCTTTGCAGTGAACGAAGCAGCAAAAGCTTCGATCGTTGAAGCAGGTGGTGTCATCCGCGAGTTGACCCCGGAACAGCGTCAGGCATGGGTTGATGCGATGAAGCCGGTCTGGGAACAGTTCGCTGGTGACGTGGGTCAGGACAAGATCGACGCCGCACAGGCAATCAACGCCGGATTCTGATCCGGATAAGGCCGCGCGTCCGGGGACTGGGGAGTTATCGACGCGCAGGCCGGGCGGGCTGACGAAGCCCGCCCCAACCCTTCTCATCAATAAAAATGTGGGGATAGAGAGATGTCTGGTGCGAACTCCGGCCAAGGCGGGCTGGTCGACCATATCGAAGAAACCCTGATCGCGTGCCTGTTGGGCCTGATGACGGTCGTGACATTTGCCAACGTGATCGCGCGGTTTGTTTTCAATTCCAATATCCTGTGGGCGCTTGAACTGACAGTGTTCACTTTTGGCTGGCTGGTGCTGCTTGGCGCTTCTTATGCGGTCAAGAAACACTCTCATCTGGGTGTTGACGCGATTCTGAACATGCTGGCCCCGGCGCCGCGTCGCATTCTCGCGCTGATCGCCGTGGGGTGCTGTCTGGTGTTTTCGCTGCTGTTGCTGAAAGGCGCTTATGATTACTGGGCCGTCTTCGCGGATCTGCCGCCGACATCCGGACGGTGGTTCCCGACGGGGTTCAATTTCGACGCCCGCAGCCAGAGTTTCTACGAAGTGGACGATATCCCAATGGTCGCTCCGCTGCGGTTTCTGGAAGACCTGATCAACTATGGCGAAGGGTACGAGAAGCTGCCCAAGGTTGTGCCATACCTGGTGCTTCCGGTGTCGATGTTGCTGCTGGTGATCCGGTTCGCCCAGGTTGCCGTTCAGATCTGGCGTGGTGAAACAGACCGCCTTGTTGCCAGCCACGAAGTCGAGGACGAGATCGAAGAAGTCCGCGCTCAGCAGGGAGAGCACAACTGATGGACGTCGTACTTCTTTTCTCGATGGTCATTGGCCTGTTGCTGATCGGTGTTCCGATTGCAGTTGCGCTTGGCCTCAGCTCGACTCTGTTCCTGCTGATCTACTCCGATAGTTCGCTCGCATCTGTGGCGGGCACTCTGTTCGAGGCTTTTGAAGGGCACTTTACCCTGCTGGCGATCCCGTTCTTCATTCTGGCCTCGTCTTTCATGACGACCGGCGGTGTGGCGCGGCGGATCATCCGGTTCTCGATTGCCTGTGTCGGGCATTTGCCCGGCGGTCTGGCGATTGCCGGTGTGTTTGCCTGCATGCTGTTCGCAGCACTGTCCGGGTCGTCCCCGGCGACCGTGGTCGCCATCGGCTCGATCGTCATCGCAGGGATGCGTCAGGTGGGTTACTCCAAGGAGTTCGCCGCCGGTGTGATCTGTAACGCGGGTACGTTGGGCATTCTGATTCCGCCATCCATCGTGATGGTCGTGTATGCCGCAGCCGTTGAGGTCTCGGTTGGGCGCATGTTCCTTGCAGGGGTCATCCCCGGTCTGATGGCCGGTTTGATGCTGATGATCACCATCTACGTCATGGCCAAGGTCAAGAACCTGCCCAAGGGTGAATGGAAAGGCTGGGGAGAGGTCTTTGCCTCGGCCCGTGAAGCCGGTTGGGGGCTTTTCCTGATCGTCATCATTCTGGGTGGTATCTATGGTGGTATCTTCACCCCGACCGAAGCCGCCGCAGTCGCCGCGGTCTATGCGTTCTTCATTGCCAGCTTTGTGTACAAGGACATGGGCCCGCTGAGCACGGAAGAAGGCTCACGGAACCTACCGCTGCTGAAAAAGCCCTATGCGCTGATCACGGCGTTCTTTCATCCGGACACCAAGCATACGCTGTTCGAGGCGGGCAAGCTGACGGTCACCCTGCTGTTTGTCATCGCCAACGCGCTGATCCTCAAGCATGTTCTGACCGACGAGCAAGTACCGCAGCATATTGCCGAGGCGATGCTGTCGGCGGGTCTTGGCCCGGTCGCTTTCCTGATCGTGGTGAACGTGATCCTGCTGATCGGCGGTCAGTTCATGGAACCGTCTGGCCTGCTGGTCATCGTGGCGCCCCTGGTGTTCCCGATCGCTATCGAGCTGGGCATCGACCCGATCCATCTGGGTATCATCATGGTGGTCAATATGGAGATCGGGATGATCACGCCTCCGGTCGGTCTGAACCTGTTCGTGACTTCGGGCGTTGCGGGCATGCCGATGATGAGCGTTGTGAAGGCGGCGCTGCCGTTCCTGGCCGTGCTGTTCGTCTTCCTGATCATGGTGACGTATATTCCATGGATTTCGACCTTCCTGCCCAACACGTTCATGGGCCCCGAGATCATAACGAACTAGCAGGAAAAACCCGTTCCGAACCGGCGCGCCGGTTTGGAACCCTCAGGTCGGGTGGCCGTATTTCGCCAGATAGTCCCTGACCCACCGGATACCTCCGTACGCCCGCCGCCGGCGCGCGCCCCAGGATCCGATGTTGTCATTGACAAGTTCGTGCGGATTGGGCCGTCCGTTGAAGATCACGATCTTGGGACGTCGCGGCAGTTTCCGGTATGGCTTGTAGATCAGGCCGAACGGCCAGTACGGCACCAGGTGAATCAGGCCGGTGCACCAGTTCTTGGGGAAACACCGGCGTTTGTAGGCCTGGGCCGAGATATAGTCCTGGTCGTTTTCGTATTTCGGCAAATGGATGTCACCGTCAAAGGCGTCGAACAGGTGGAACTGCTCTGACGGGAAAAAGGCCACCACGGATGAATTTCCACGGGTGACCTTGTTCATCAGCCACGGCACAAGGTCCCAGACGCCAGCCGGAATCATCCGCCAGACGAAGCCCCGGAACTTGGGCATCAGATACAGCCCGCCCTTGTCCAGCGTAATCTGGAACAGCGGATCGAGATCACCGGTGATCAGCAGGTCGAGGTCCAGGAACAGTGCCGCATCGTATTGGCCGACGATCCGGCGGTCGAACATCTGAAGCTTGGGCCATTTTCCATGCGCCCACAGCGGGCGGTCCAGCTGGGGAAAGGCAAAGGGCTGCTGTTTGATGCCGGGTTCGAGCCCCGTGAAATCATCGGAAATACAGATGAAATCATGTTCAAGCGACAGGTTGTCCTGAACCGCCCTGTACAGCAGGTTCACGTATTCGGGGCCATAGGCATCGCCCCATTTCATGCAGATGACACAGACTTTCATTGTTTCCGGTCCCAGGTTTCGGGTGATCGTGCGGCCAGGCCGCATTCAAGTGGCAGTAGATGGGTCAGGCCTGTTCGAGCGCCGAGATGATGCCCGAGAAATCACGGGCCTTCAGACTGGCCCCGCCGACCAGCGCACCGTCCACGTTCGACACGCCGAAAATTTCGGCCGCATTGCCGGGTTTCACCGAACCACCATAAAGCAGGCGGACGGAACGGCCCACACCTTCGCCAAAGCGGCGCTCCAGTCGGGCGCGCATGAAGTCGTGAACTTCCCCGATTTCTTCCAGGGTGGGAACTTTGCCGGTGCCAATTGCCCAGATCGGTTCATACGCGACGATCAGGTTCTCGCCGGTCGAC
This sequence comes from Ruegeria sp. BF10, assembly GCF_056538725.1. Classification (NCBI taxonomy): domain Bacteria; kingdom Pseudomonadati; phylum Pseudomonadota; class Alphaproteobacteria; order Rhodobacterales; family Roseobacteraceae; genus Ruegeria; species Ruegeria sp. BF10. The sequence continues at coordinate 1,487,893 of NZ_JBQFTR010000001.1, read as the reverse complement.
TGATCCAGGATCGACCCGGACATCTGGCCGCCGATGATGTCGAGCGTATTGGCCGCTTCGCGCTGCTCAAGGCTTTCGCCGACGCAGATGATCGCTTTCAGCCCCGCATCCATCGCTGCGCGCGCCTTGGCCCGCACATCCTCGTCATGTTCTCCGTGGTCCACACGGCGTTCGGAATGGCCCAGGATGACCGATGTTGCACCGGCATCCACCAGCATATCCGCACTGATATCTCCGGTATGCGCGCCTGATTTTTCGGCATGACAGTCCTGACCGCCGACAGAGATGGCAGTGCCCTGAACGGCAATTGATGCGCGGCTGAGCAATGTGGCCGGCGGGCAAATCAGGATATCCACAGATGCTGTCGGGTGGATCTGAGACAGTGCCTTCAACTCGGTCAGCTCAGCGCCGGTCCCATTCATTTTCCAGTTCCCAGCCGCCAGTTTCTGCCGCATTTCGGTATCTCCCTGATCATCCGATGATTTTGGGATGCGGATAGCATTGTCAGGACCATCTTACAATTCTGCTCGCAGGTTGATCCCGGGCGGAAAAATCGAAGATCGGTCCGCATGCGACGTTCAATTGAAAGGTAATGAGGCGGGCTTAGCCTTGTTGGGCGATGTTTTCATCGAACTTGATCGATTCTCCGCAGCCGCAGGCATCGACGACGTTCGGGTTCTTGAATTTGAAGCCGGCTTCCAACAACGACACTTCGTAATCGATCTCGGTTCCGAACAGGAACATCTGGGCCATGGGCGCAATCATGATGCGCGCGCCATCCTGTTCGACGACTTCATCATGAGGATCTGCCTGATCGACATATTCCATGGTGTATTCCATGCCTGCACAGCCGCCTTTTTTGACGCCGATGCGCAAACCAGCGTGACCGCCTGATTTCATCAGGCGGGTAATCTGCTCTGCGGCTTTGGGCGTCATAGTCACAGCCTGTTTGCCGGGGATGCCGAACATGTAAGTCTCCGTTGTCGCGCGTTACACCCAATCTAGGGTCCAAGGCTCTTATGCTCAAGGCAAGGAAGCGCAAAGAATCCGAATTCGCTGTAAAGCTCTGGTGTGTCCGCGCAGCCGATCCGCAAACTTGCTTTGACGCACGATGCAGGAGTAGCATTGGCCCAATGGATTGATGACCCTTCATTTGGACGCTCGTGCAGAAAGAAAGAGAAATAAAATGAATAAGTTAACTGTCGATATTAAGGCATCAACGCTCATGATGGCACTGGTTTCCGTGACCGCCTGTGCGATGTCCGACGAAGCTTGGGCAGCCACGGGATCAGAACGGCATCCGGTGAATTGTGCAACGGCGGAAGGGGATCTGCGTGCGATTGCATCGGAAAAGAAACATGCGGAAGACAAACAATTGGAAAGCATTGCTGCCATAACTCCTGCCGGTGCTCTGTTGGGGCTGGTCACGGGGACCGAGCAAAAAAGGCTGCAAATGCTGTCAGGTGACTACATCAAGCACCTGGACGCCAGAGCGGCAGAGATCAAGGAAACCTGCAAACTGAATTGATCGCCGTTGTCGGAACGGCAAATGAAAAAAGGACCGTTCTCGGGCAAGAACGGCCCATGTTCTTGAGCTGGGAAGCGGGGGGCGGTCATGGCATACCCAGCCGATGGCACAGCAAACGCGAATGCCACCGTCAGATGTTATCCGTCAGGAATGTGACAGGGACTGCATGATAAGGTGACGAAAATGCCAAAGTTTCGTGACAGTTGGCTGGGGCCTGTGCCGGATGGCTACATAAAGCCCAATTCTAGGCGCGCCTCATCTGACATCATCTCCATGCCCCAGGGCGGTTCCCAGGTCAGTTCGACATCAACTTCCTTGACGCCCGCAACAGGCTCAATGGCCTCGACAATCCAGCCGGGCATGTCGCCCGCGACCGGACATCCGGGTGCTGTCAGGGTCATGATGACCTTCACTGCGTTGTCCGGAGAAATGTCGATCGTATAGATCAGGCCCAGGTCATAGATGTTGACCGGAATTTCCGGATCGTAAACCGTGCGGCACGCTTCGACGACAGCCTCGTAAAGCGGGTGTTCAATCGTTGACGGCGCAATCAGCGGGGTGCCTTCAAACTGTTCGCTCGGGTGGGTCATCTTTGCCTCGGGTCAGTTGCCTGAGTGATTATATAGGGAATACCTGCAACAGCGTCCAGTGGGGGAGTGACGCTCGGGTGAGCGTCACTGTGTCTTAGTCGTTGATGTCATGCGTGAAGGTTTTGACCTGACCATGCGGCAAGGCAAACAGCCTGCGCAGGACAAGCCATGCGATCAACGAAAGAACTGCGAAGATCAGCGCGAGAACATGCAACGATACTGTCATGCCGGGGATGACCAGGATTAGACCGGTAATCGCGGCCCCGATCGCAAAGCCCAGAAAGATGAACCCGGGCAGAACGATTTCCAGGATCCCCAGAGCCAGCGCGGCCGCCAGCCAGATCCACCAGGTCAGCCAAAAGGGATCAGCCATCATCTACCTCCTTTGAGCATTTTGAACGCGTCACCAAAGGCTTCGAGTGCATTGGCAGGCACAACTATGGTCTGCTTGCCGGAACCGTTGCCCAGTGCATTAAGGGCCTCAACCTGCTTCAGCGCAACCTGATACTGTGCCGCTTCTATGCCATTGTCCTGAATTGCCTTGGCAACAACGCCGGTCGCATAAGCTTCGGCCTCGGCCTGAATGCGGCGGGCCTTGGCTGTTTGCTCGGCGGCATACAACTCGGCATCGGCCTGTAGCTCGACCGAGCGTTTCAGACCTTCGGCCTCGGTCACCTGCGCGCGGCGGGCGCGTTCTGCGTTCAGCTGTTGCAGCATGGCATCGCGGGTGGCCTGATCCAGATTCACATCCAGAATCTCGGCACGGGTCACTTCGATTCCCCAATCATCCACTGCGGTTTCAACGCTTTCCTGAATGCGTGAAATCAGTTGCGATCGGTTCGATTGTACTTCGTCGAGATCCATCTTGCCAATCTCGGCCCGGACAATGCCAGCAACGGTGGTTGCAATCGCACCATCAACATCGCGGATTCGATAGACTGTCTTTTCCGGCTCGAGAATGCGGTAAAAGACTGAGGTGTCGATCTGCACAAGAACGTTGTCCTTGGTGATCGCGTCTTGCGTCGCGTTCGGCAACTGGCGTTCAAGGATCGAGATCTTGTGGCGGGCAACGTCCAGAAACGGAACAATGAAATTGATGCCGGGGCCAAGCACCGAATGCAGTCTTCCAAACCGTTCAACCACATATTTTTCCGATTGCGGAACGATCTTAATGCCCTTGAAAATAACGATGACCACCAGCACGGCGGCCAGCAGGTAAATGATGTTTGACGAAAGCAGTCCGATGATCTGATCTTCGGTCATTCTGTCCTCTTTTTATTGTGTACTATGGTATACATATGGGAATTGAGTCGCGGGTTTTCAACTCTGGTATGGAGGGAAAACCGCCAGATGCAAACGCCTCACTATGGGAATTCAGCATTGAGCTGAACTGCTGTGACTGCTTTGCATCCCGGCTTGTTTGCGGTATCGGGCGGGGATGAAATTGATTATCGATACGGATCCCGGCATCGACGATGCCATGGCGATCGCCTATGCCGCCGCTGCGTCTGAATTTGACCTGATCGGCCTGACCACGGTGTTCGGCAATACACATGTTCAACAATCCAGCCGCAATGCCCGTTTCCTGCTGGACAAGCTGGGCTTGGACCTTCCTGTGGCAGAAGGCGCGCCTTTCCCGCTGGGGGCTGACATGCACGTCCCCTCGGACCATGTCCACGGCCCTGAAGGGTTTGGCGATCTGATCGAAATTCCCCAGATCGGACGGAACCATGATCTTCCTGCCGCAGAGTTTCTGGCCGAGATGGCCCGGATGCACAAAAAGGAATTGGTCGTGTGTGCGGTCGGACCACTGACCAACATTGCCAACGCCATGCGATTGGACCCGGAGTTTGCCGGTAATCTTGGCCGGTTGGTGATCATGGGCGGTGCCGTCTACTGCAAGGGCAACGTTACCGACCATGCAGAAGCCAACATCTATCACGATGCGGTTGCCGCGGATGAGGTCTTTTCCGCACCGCCCGAGACCGTGCTGGTTGGTTTGGACGTTACCCTGAAAACGCTGTACGAGACCGCAGATTTCGAAGCCTTGGCGCTAAAATCGCCCGGCATGGGGTCTTTTCTGCGCGATATCTCTCGTTTTTACCTGAAATTCTATAAAGAAATCGGCGGATTGGAAGGGTGCGGGCTGCATGATTCAACCGCCGTGATCGCCTGTTCGCACGGGGCCATGTTCGACATGGTCGAAACCGGGCTGCGTGTCGTGACGGAAGGCGACCGGATAGGTGCGACGCAACCTGACTCGGATCGTCCTGTGGTTCGTGTGTGTCGCGATGTGGATGGGGCAGGGGTCGTGCGTCTGTTTACCGAACGTGTTGCGTCCTTGCCCTGACGGGTTGCAAAGACCGATCGGATCGGGCAAATCCTGCCCGGTTCGGCGATCCGAGGCGATGACATGACCCAGCAATTCTCTTTCAAGCTCAAGGCCACAGACGGCAAGGCCCGTACCGGTGTTATCAACACACCGCGTGGCGAAGTGCGTACACCTGCCTTCATGCCAGTTGGTACTGCGGCGACGGTCAAGGCGATGATGCCCGAAAGCGTTCGGGCCACAGGGGCCGATATTCTGCTGGGCAACACCTATCATCTTATGCTGCGTCCCACGGCCGAACGCATTGATCGTCTGGGCGGGTTGCACAAATTCATGAACTGGGACCGTCCCATTCTGACGGACTCGGGGGGGTTTCAGGTCATGTCATTGGCCGGTTTGCGCAAGCTGACCGAAAAGGGTGTGACCTTCAAATCCCATATCGATGGGACGAAACACGAGCTAACGCCGGAACGGTCAATGGAGATTCAACGCCTTCTTGGCTCCGATATCGTGATGTGCTTCGACGAATGCCCTGCATTGCCTGCAAATCGCGACCGGATCGCCGAATCCATGCGTTTGTCGATGCGTTGGGCCGAGCGGTCCCGTGACGCATTCGGGGATCGCCCGGGGCATGCTCTGTTCGGTATCATGCAGGGCGGTCTTGAGCAGGACCTGCGGGAAGAAAGCGCCGAGGCGTTGAAGAGCATCGGCTTTGAAGGCTACGCCGTTGGCGGTCTGGCGGTGGGCGAGGGGCAGGAGGCCATGTTCGACTGTCTCGATTATGCGCCTGATTTCCTGCCCATGGACAAGCCGCGTTACCTGATGGGCGTTGGCAAGCCGGATGACATAGTCGGAGCAGTGGCGCGCGGGATCGACATGATGGATTGCGTCTTGCCCTCCCGCTCGGGTCGTACCGGTCAGGTGTTCACCCGCTATGGCGTGGTGAACATCAAGAACGCGCGCCATGCGGACGATCCGCGCCCGCTGGATGAAAACTGTTCGTGCCCGGCCTGCGCGAATTACTCACGCGCCTACCTGCACCATGTGTTTCGCGCCAACGAGATGATCTCGGGTATGTTGCTGACCTGGCACAACCTTCATTACTTTCAGGAAATCATGCAGGGGATGCGGGACGCGATCGCTGAGGGCACCTTTGATGCGTGGCAGGCTGCGTTCCATGCGCAACGCGCGCAGGGCGATATCGAGCCCCTGTAACCTGCCCATTCGGGTGACATTTGCGTGGTTTTCCGGTATTCTGAAACAACTTTGTTCAAAGTTGTTTTTGTTTGTGGCCCGGAGAGTTTTTCATGTTTCGCTTTTTCCTCGGCGCAGTTGTTTTTTGCGCCACCCCTGCAGTTTCAGACGTCTGGACTTTTGAAACCCCATCCGAAAACATTCAGTGTTCAGTGGGAGAAAGCGCGGATTCATCGGACATCCAGTGCACGATTATTGAAAAATACGGCCCGCCTGCGATGCCGCGCCCCGCGAATTGTCAAACTGACTGGGGGCATGATTTCCTGATGTTCGATACCGGCCCAGTGGAAATGCTGTGCCAGCCGCTGAACCGGAACCAGGACGGATTCGACCGTGCGGAATACGGTGTCACCGGTCGGTTCGGAGGATTCACCTGCGCCTCTTCCACGAAAGGTCTGGAATGTCGCAACCGGGACGGCCACGGGTTTTTTCTGTCTCGGGCGATGCAGCGGGTGTTCTGACCCTGAATTTGCGCATTGCATATTCATGTCGCACTAATTTCGGTGGATATGTCCCCGGGACATCTTGCAGTCCCGAAAACCTCGGTTCATGCTGCGACACATTACATGGCGGTAAGGTTGAAAAAGGGCGATGAGGCCCCACCTTTATCGTCCAAGACAGGAGATGGCCGGATGTTGCCTCGATGAGGGACAAGCGCCATCTTGCCAACGATAAGGATAGAGCATGCAAGAGCCTCTGAACTCCTCATACCCCGTTCTGCCGCTGCGCGATATTGTGGTGTTCCCGCATATGATCGTGCCGCTCTTCGTGGGCCGAGACAAATCCGTCCGCGCGCTGGAAGAGGTCATGCAGGACGACAAGCAAATTCTGTTGTCCAGCCAGATTGATCCGGGCGTCGATGACCCGGATGAGGACGGTATTTACCGGTCCGGCGTCCTGGCCAATGTGCTGCAACTGCTGAAACTGCCCGACGGCACCGTCAAAGTGCTTGTCGAAGGACAGGCGCGCGTGCAGATCACCGAGTTTCTTGAAAACGAAGAGTTTTTCGAAGCACGGGCGGAATATCTGACCGAGATTCCGGGTGACGTCACCACGACTGAAGCCCTGTTGCGCACCGTCGCGGACGAGTTCGAACGCTATGCCAAGGTGCGCAAGAACATCCCTGAAGAAGCGCTGACGGCCGTGGGTGAAACCACCGAGCCGGCAAAACTGGCCGACCTTGTGTCGGGCCATCTGGGCATCGAGGTCGAACAAAAGCAGGATCTGCTGGAAACACTCAGCGTCAGCGAGCGGCTTGAAAAAGTCTATGGTCTGATGCAGGGCGAAATGTCGGTCTTGCAGGTTGAGAAAAAGATCAAGACCCGCGTCAAATCCCAGATGGAGAAGACGCAGCGCGAGTATTATCTGAATGAGCAGATGAAAGCCATTCAGAAAGAGCTTGGCGATGGTGAGGACGGCGCGAATGAGATCGCCGAACTGGAAGCCAAGATCGCCGAGACCAAGCTGTCGAAGGAAGCGCGCGAGAAGGCGGAAGGCGAGCTGAAGAAGCTCAAGAACATGTCGCCCATGTCGGCCGAAGCAACCGTGGTGCGCAATTATCTGGATTGGATTCTGTCTTTGCCGTGGGGCACCAAATCCCGCGTCAAAAAGGACTTGGCGCGCGCGCAGGACATTCTGGACGCCGATCACTATGGCCTTGAGAAGGTCAAAGAGCGGATCGTTGAATATCTGGCCGTTCAGCAGCGTTCGAGAAAGCTGAAAGGCCCGATCATGTGCCTCGTGGGCCCTCCGGGCGTGGGTAAGACCTCGCTTGGTAAGTCCGTTGCGCGGGCGACCGGGCGCGAGTTCATTCGTATCAGCCTGGGTGGTGTGCGCGACGAATCCGAGATCCGCGGCCACCGCCGGACCTATATCGGTTCGATGCCCGGCAAGATCATTCAGGCGCTGAAAAAGGCGAAAACCACGAACCCGCTCATTCTGCTCGATGAGATCGACAAGATGGGGCAGGATTTCCGTGGTGATCCGGCTTCGGCGATGCTGGAAGTGTTGGACCCGGAACAAAACAGCACGTTCATGGATCACTACCTTGAGGTCGAATATGACCTGTCCAATGTGATGTTCCTGACCACGTCCAACAGCTACAACATGCCAGGGCCACTGCTGGACCGGATGGAGATCATTCCTCTGGCCGGCTATACCGAGGATGAAAAGCGCGAGATCGCCAAGCAACACCTGATCGCCAAACAGGTCAAAAACCACGGTCTGAAAGACAAGGAATTTGAACTGACCGACGAGGCGCTGACCGCGATCATCCGGTTCTACACCCGCGAAGCCGGCGTGCGGAACCTCGAGCGTGAAATCGCCAAAGTGGCACGGAAGGCGCTGACCAAGATCATCAAGAAAGAGGCGGAATCCGTTACGGTCACGCCTGAGAACCTGGATGAGTTCCTGGGTGTGCCGAAATTCCGTTACGGTCTGGCCGAGCAGGACGATCAGGTCGGTGTCGTGACCGGTTTGGCCTGGACCTCGGTGGGGGGCGATCTGCTGCATATCGAGGCGCTGAAGTTGCCCGGTAAGGGTCGGATGAAGACAACCGGCAAGCTGGGCGATGTGATGAAAGAATCCATCGATGCGGCATCGTCTTATGTGCGGTCGATTTCTCCGAAGATCGGAGTGAAGCCGCCGCAGTTCGACAAGATCGACATCCACGTGCACGTGCCCGATGGCGCAACGCCCAAGGATGGTCCGTCGGCTGGTCTGGCGATGGTGACTTCGATTGTCTCGGTTCTGACAGGTATTCCTGTTCGTAAGGACATCGCCATGACGGGCGAGGTCTCGTTGCGCGGGAACGCAATGCCAATTGGCGGCTTGAAAGAGAAACTGCTGGCTGCGTTGCGCGGTGGTATCAAGACGGTCCTGATCCCGGAAGAAAACGAAAAGGACCTGGCGGATATTCCGGACAATGTGAAGGAAGGCTTGAAGATCATCCCGGTCAAGCACGTCTCGGAGGTTCTTGAGCATTCTCTGGTTCGTACACCGGAACCGGTTGAATGGGACGAAGCCGCCGAGGAGGCCGCCGCCGCCGCAGCAGCCTCGTCAGAGGCGACGGGACCCTCGGCCACGGCACATTAAGCAGATTGAGCGAATGAAAAAGGCGGGGCGAATACCCCGCCTTTTTTACAATCCAATGACCGGTTGCTTTGGATCAAGTATTTCTTCTTCCGCTATGTATTCCTTGAACTTTTTAGGTGGCAGAGCCGAACGAACGGCAAGTACGAATATGATCGACGAAAACAGGATGCAAAGCAGAAGGTCCCACCCAAACGGGATCTGCTTCAACGATCCGGCTCCGAATTGCCCAAGGAATGAGATCAACCCAAGACCTGAGAAATAAGGCACAAGCCACAGGGCTTCGGTAACGTCCATTTCGTCCAAACGTCCCCGGAACCGGATCAGCAACAGAATACTGCCGACAATCAGCGCGATGCCAAGCCGCCAGACCGTGTCCCATCCGCTCCAATAGACGATCAGCGTGGCGATGGCGAAAGCGGACAGCGCGACAAGACGCACGGCCGGTATTCGGATCGATCTGGGATGATCTGGCAACAGGTTTCTCAGGCAAACCACGGCTATTGGCCCGACGGCAAATGACAAGACGATGGCTGCACCGTTCAGGGCAATGACGGTGGTAAAAGGTACTGTCAGCATGAAAACCGTTCCGATCAGAAAGTTCAGCGCCAGCGCCCACAGCGGAACCCCGAATGACGACAATGTCTGCAACCGTCTGGGCAGGAAACCGTTTTTTGAAAGGGCGAGGGCGATACGGGCGTTCGACCCGGTTGCGACCAGCCCGTTGCCAAAGGGGCCTATCACGGATCCGACATTCAGCAGGCTCAGAAACCAGACCAGCCCGACAGACATGATGATGGCGTCCAGTGGTCCTTCGCCCCCAAAGCTCAACTGTGCCCATCCTTTGGACAGCATGGATGGGTCCAGCGCACCGATGAAGGCCACTTGCAGACCAAGGTAGATGAAGGCGCAAAGAACAATCGACAACACCAATGCGGCCGGAATCGCGAACTTTGGATTTCGAACTTCACCAGCCATATCAACCACATGGCGAAAGCCAATGAATGAAAAAATAACGCCCCCGGTTGAAACGGCGGCCATGATACCCTGCGCGCCGTAGGGCGCAAACCCTTCCGGTTGCGTGAAGTTCTCGATGTTGAACCGGCTTGCGACAAGAACAACCGACAGGACAACAGGGATGGCGATCTTGGCCCAGGTCAGCGCTGCATTGACGCGCGTAAAGAACTTGACCCCAAGCGCATTCACCGCGACGAACAGCAGCATGAAAACCAGCGCGACGAAAACACCCGCCCCGGTCAAGCCACCTGTCTCGGCCGTATGCAACCAAGGCGCATACGGCGCCAGGTATTTCAGCATGGCTTCGACTTCGATGGGTGCTGTGGTGTTGTAGCCGATCCAGGCAGTCCATCCCATGGCCATCGAAACGATGTTGCCATGCGAAAAATGTGGCACGCGCGCGATCCCTCCGGGAATGGGCAGCATGGCGGAAATCTCTGCGAAGGTGATGGCCAATATGAACATGGCAACCGCGCCGATTATCCACGAGATCGTGGCCGCAGGCCCGGCATGCTGAACCGCCAGAAGAGGGCCGAACAACCAGCCCGAACCGATGATTCCTCCGACTGAAATGAAGGTCAGTCCCAGCAGGCCGATGTCGCGCTTCAACCCCGCCATGTTGATCTCAGCCTTTGTGTGTGGCCTGTTTTCGGGCCAAATAGGGCACGATAGCCGCCGAACGCGCGACATGGCAAGCCCGCTGGTTCCAAGCGAAAATCCGAAAAGGGGGTGGTGGGTGATAAGAGATTTGAACTCCTGACATCTTCGATGTGAACGAAGCGCTCTACCACTGAGCTAATCACCCATGACACGCGGTCATATCTTCCCCGGGGGTGCGCTGCAAGCGAAATTGAACAATTCGCGAGGGCAAAAAACAGCGGGCAAACAAAAAACTGGATTCTGACAAAAAACTGCAAAACGCCGCTTGACGCTGCCCGAGCGTGGCCATAATACACCCAAACGTTCAGCAATGAACATGCAGCGGGCGGTTGTAGCTCAGTTGGTTAGAGTACCGGCCTGTCACGCCGGGGGTCGCGGGTTCGAGCCCCGTCAACCGCGCCATCGCTGCCAACCTTGGTCCAGGATAAAGGCCATGAAATAGATGCGCGGTTGTAGCTCAGTTGGTTAGAGTACCGGCCTGTCACGCCGGGGGTCGCGGGTTCGAGCCCCGTCAACCGCGCCATTTTCTTTTCAAAACCATCGGTCCGCCAGATAGCCAGGCATTGCGCTGTACGATTCCATGCCCATGGTTTGATTTGGTCGGCGAAAACCTGTACGTTCACTAAATGTTCTAACTTTTCTGTTGGAGACTCGGGCAAGCTCGCCTATCTCTAAACCACTTGTTTGTTGGGGGCCGGAAATGGCTGAGCTGAAGAATATAGAGGTGCGCGGCGCGCGCGAGCATAACCTCAAGGGCATTGATGTCGATATCCCTCGGGATCAGTTGGTGGTGATCACCGGGCTGTCCGGTTCGGGCAAGTCGTCGCTGGCGTTCGACACGATTTATGCCGAAGGTCAGCGCCGCTATGTCGAAAGCCTGTCCGCCTATGCGCGGCAGTTTCTCGACATGATGGAAAAGCCCGATGTTGACCATATCAGTGGACTGTCTCCGGCGATCTCCATTGAACAGAAAACGACCTCGAAGAACCCGCGATCAACCGTGGGAACCGTCACCGAGATTTATGATTACCTGCGCCTGCTGTTCGCGCGCGCAGGTACGCCGTACAGCCCGGCCACCGGCCAGCCGATCGAGGCGCAGCAGGTGCAGGACATGGTCGACCGCATCATGACGATGGAGGAGGGCACGCGGGGTTTTCTGCTGGCTCCAATCGTGCGCGACCGGAAAGGTGAGTACCGGAAGGAATTTCTGGAACTGCGCAAGCAGGGGTTCCAGCGTGTGAAGGTGGATGGCCAATTCTACGAACTGGACGAGCCCCCGACATTGGACAAGAAGTTCCGCCATGACATTGACGTGGTCGTTGACCGGATCGTCGTGCGCGAGGGGACGGAGACCCGCCTTGCCGACAGCCTGCGCACCGCGTTGGACCTGGCCGATGGCATCGCGATTCTGGAAACCGCGCCACGGGAAGGGGAGCCGGAACGTATTACCTTCAGCGAAAACTTTGCCTGCCCGGTCAGCGGTTTCACTATCCCCGAGATTGAACCACGCCTGTTTTCGTTCAATGCGCCATTCGGAGCCTGCCCGGATTGTGACGGGTTGGGGGTCGAGCTGTTCTTTGACGAGAGACTCGTGGTGCCGGATCAGACGCTGAAACTGTATGACGGGGCCCTGGCGCCATGGAGGAAAGGCAAGTCGCCGTATTTCCTTCAGACCATCGAAGCCATCGCGCGCCATTATGAGTTTGACAAGAACACGCCCTGGAAAGACCTGCCCGGCAAAGTGCAGCAGGTGTTCCTGCGGGGCTCTGGCGATGAGGAAATCCAGTTCCGCTATGACGAGGGCGGACGGGTGTACCAGGTTACGCGCAGTTTCGAGGGCGTGATTCCGAATATGGAACGGCGATATCGCGAAACTGACAGCGCGTGGATCCGTGAGGAATTCGAGAGGTACCAAAACAACCGTCCATGCGGCACCTGCGAAGGGTATCGTCTGCGCGCCGAAGCCTTGGCCGTGAAAATCGCCGGGCTGCATGTCGGTCAGGTGGTGCAAATGTCCATCCGCGAAGCGCTTGCCTGGATCGAGGATGCTCCGAACCATCTGAGCGCTCAGAAGAACGAGATCGCCCGGGCCATTCTGAAGGAAATCCGCGAGCGGTTGGGCTTCCTGAATAACGTTGGGTTGGAATACCTTACGCTGTCTCGTTCAAGTGGAACGCTGTCTGGCGGCGAAAGCCAGCGTATTCGTCTGGCCAGCCAGATCGGCTCGGGCCTGACCGGGGTTCTTTACGTATTGGACGAGCCCTCGATCGGCTTGCACCAGCGTGACAATGACCGGTTGCTTGGTACGCTCAAGAATCTGCGGGATCAGGGCAACACCGTGATTGTTGTCGAACATGACGAGGAAGCCATCCGCGAAGCCGATTATGTGTTCGACATTGGTCCCGGTGCGGGCGTGCATGGCGGGCAGGTGGTCAGCCACGGCACGCCCGAGCAGATCGCGGCCGATGCGGCCTCGATCACGGGGCAGTATCTGTCGGGCGTACGCGAGATTCCAGTGCCTGCCGAGCGGCGCAAGGGGAACAAGAAAAAGGTAACGGTGGTAAAGGCTTCGGGCAACAACCTCAAGAACGTGACGGCCGAGTTTCCCTTGGGCAAATTTGTTTGTGTCACGGGTGTATCTGGCGGCGGCAAGTCGACCCTGACGATTGAGACGTTGTTCAAGACCGCCTCGATGCGCCTGAATGGCGCGCGTCAAACGCCTGCGCCGTGTGAGACAATCAAGGGTTTGGAGCATCTGGACAAGGTCATCGATATCGACCAGCGCCCGATCGGGCGGACTCCGCGTTCGAATCCGGCAACCTATACCGGCGCCTTCACCCCAATCCGCGACTGGTTCGCCGGGCTGCCCGAGGCCAAGGCGCGGGGATACAAGCCGGGTCGTTTCAGCTTCAACGTCAAGGGCGGCCGCTGTGAGGCCTGTCAGGGCGACGGCGTCATCAAGATCGAGATGCACTTCCTTCCCGACGTCTATGTCACCTGCGAAACCTGCAAAGGCGCGCGGTACAATCGCGAAACGCTCGAGATCAAGTTCAAGGGCAAGTCCATTGCGGATGTGCTTGATATGACGGTGGAAGACGCGCAGGAGTTCTTCAAGGCCGTTCCATCAATCCGCGACAAGATGGATGCGCTGGCCCGCGTTGGTCTTGGCTATATCAAGGTTGGTCAACAGGCGACCACGCTTTCGGGTGGTGAGGCGCAGCGTGTAAAACTGTCCAAGGAACTGTCGAAACGGTCAACCGGGCGGACGCTTTATATCCTGGACGAACCGACCACGGGTCTGCATTTCGAAGATGTGCGCAAGCTGTTGGAAGTGCTTCATGAATTGGTCGATCAGGGCAATACCGTCGTGGTGATCGAGCATAATCTCGACGTGGTGAAAACCGCCGACCATATCATCGACATCGGGCCTGAAGGCGGCGACGGCGGTGGTGAGATCGTAGCCGTCGGAGCACCGGAAGAAATCGCTCAAGTCGAACGCAGCCATACCGGTAGGTATCTGAAAACCATGCTCAACCCGGATCGGGTGGCGGCGGAGTAGGCGGCTTCAGGCTGTCTTCGCTCCACCGCCTGTCCAATCTAGTTTTTCTTGGTTGGGCAGGTGCTGATGCCCAACACCGAGTATATCGGGCATGTATTCAGAAGACCCGTGACCAACGGCACGATGCCGATCCACATCCAGGTTCCGTATCCCAACAGAGCGCCCAGAATAAGCGCGATGCCTATTGCGATCCGAAGCGTTTTGTCGAGTCCACCCATGTTTTTGGTCATCACGTAAGAATCCTTTCCAATAGGTTGCACCCTTTGGATACCAAACATTCCGTGGGTGGAATATGACTTGGATCAACTTCGCCCACGCTTTTCAAACCGAGGCAGCATGGCGCTGAAATCGCGGCCCAGACCGTCCTCGTTTTCGACGAATTGCTCGTAAAGTGCAGTCGCGGCCTGTCCCATCGGTGTATCCGCATCCGCACTGGATGCGGCTTGTTGGCTGAGGCGCAGGTCCTTCAGCATCAACTCGGCTGCAAATCCAGGAGTATAGTCATTGTCGGCAGGGCTTTGCGGGCCAACGCCTGGGGCAGGGCAATAGGCGTTCATCGTCCAGCTGTACCCCGATGATGTGCTGACCACGTCGAACATCTTTTGGCGGTCAAGACCCAGTTTGTCGGCCAGGGCAAAGGCCTCGCACGTGGCGATCATGGTGACGCCGAGGATCATGTTGTTGCAAATCTTGGCGGCCTGGCCTGCTCCGGCTTCGCCGCAGTGAACCGCTTTCTGCCCCATGATGTCGAACAGAGGAGCAGCCTTTGCAAAGGCGGCTTCTGACCCGCCGGCCATGAATGTCAGGGTGCCACCTGCCGCGCCGCCGACACCCCCCGAAACCGGAGCGTCGACGAACAGCAGACCAGCGCCGCTGGCCTGTTCCGCGACTGCGCGTGCGCTGTCCACGTCAACTGTCGAGCAATCGATCAGCACAGCACCCTTCGCCATGGCGGGAATGATCTGATCCGCAACTGACCGCAGGATGGACCCATTCGGCAGCATGGTAATGACTGCATCGGCAGAGGCGACGGCTTCGGTCGCAGTACCGGCCTGCGTCACCCCGTCAACGGCAACGCCTGCCGTGTCGAATCCGAGAACCTGATGGCCGGCCTTTGCCAGATTGGCCGCCATGGGTGCCCCCATGTTTCCCAGCCCTATGAACCCGATCTGCATCTCTCAGTCCTCCTCGAATGTCAGGGTGTCCGCACCCAATGGCTGCAACAATTTCGAGACGGCCACCAGAGGGACGTCCATATCGGGAAACTGCCAGTTCGGGTTGCGGTCTTTGTCTATGATCTGCGCGCGGATGCCTTCCAGAAAGTCACCATGCTCCATCGCCCGGTGGGTAAAGCGGTATTCCATCTCCAACGCGCGCCGCATGGTCAGCGAGGGGCCACGCAGACGGTGCAGCATCTCGATCGTGCAGGCCACGGAAAGCGGCGCGTTTTTCGTTATTTTTTCCAGAGTTTTGTCTGCAAATTCCTGATCGTCATTGCGCAGGCTGATCAGGATGTCGCCCAGAGTTTCACCGGAAAAATGCTTGTCGATTTCGGTTTGCAACTCTGCCAATTCGCCCTTGGGTGGTGTTTCGGCATGATCGGCCACCAGTTCCGCATTTCCAGACGCTTCCAGCAATTCGATCAGATCAGACCATTGCGATTGCGGTATGAAATGGTCGGCAAACCCCGCAAAGATCGCGTCCGCAGGCCCCATTCTGAAGCCCGTGGTCCCAAGGAATTCACCCAGTCGCCCCGGTGCAAGGGCCAGCATCAAAGACCCGCCGACATCCGGAACCAAGCCAATCGAGCATTCCGGCATTGCAATCTTGGAGCTTTCTCCGACGACGCGGTGGCTGCCATGGCAGCCGATTCCGACACCTCCGCCCATGGTAAACCCCTGAAGAAAACTGATGACCGGTTTGGGATATTCGAAGATCAGGGCATTCAGACGATATTCATCGCGCCAGAACTTCTGACCATAGGCATAATCGCCCTTGGTGCCCGTTTCATAAAGTTCGGCGATGTCACCCCCCGCACAAAAGGCTTTTTCCCCCTCGGCGTCCAGAACGATCAGGTCAACGGCATCGTCTTCCCGCCAGTTGCGCATCGCCGTGTCGATGGCCATGCACATGTCATAGCTCAGCGCGTTCAGCGCATGAGGACGGGTCAGGGTGATGCGACCGGCACGGCCTGTGGTGCGGATTTCAATATCTGACATCGGGGCCTCAGCGATTGGCGAGCAACTGGCGTGAAACGATCACGCGCATAATCTCATTCGTGCCTTCCAAAATCTGATGCACGCGAAGATCGCGCACAAGCTTTTCGATGCCGTAATCCGCAAGATATCCGTACCCGCCATGCAGTTGCAGGCACTGATCCACCACCTTCGATCCAGTTTCGGTCACGAATTTCTTGGCCATGGCGCAGAATTTCGTGGCATCGGGCGCGCCGTTGTCCAGTTTCCACGCCGCCTGACGCAGGAAGGTGCGGGCGGCCTGCAATTCGATCTCCATATCCGCCAGACGGAACTGAAGCGCCTGGAACTGATCGATGGATTGGCCGAACGCCTTGCGCTCGGACATGTATTGCAGAGTCATATCAAGCCCGGCTTGGGCAGCCCCAAGAGAACAGGCCGCGATATTGAGCCGCCCGCCATCGAGGCCCATCATCGCGTATTTGAAGCCGTCGCCTTCGGTGCCCACGAGGTTGCCTGCGGGAATTTTGCAGTCGTCGAACTGAACCTGCGCGGTGGGTTGGCTTTTCCAGCCCATTTTCTGTTCCAGCGCCCCAAAGCTGAGCCCCGGCGTGCCGTCTTCGACATATACGGTCGAGATTCCCTTGGGCCCATCCTGACCGGTGCGTACCATGCAAACATAGGCATCCGAATAGCCACCGCCCGAGATGAACGCCTTGGTGCCATTCAACGTATAACCTTCGTTGGTCCGTTCGGCGCGGGTTTTCAGCGCCGCCGCGTCAGAGCCGGAACCGGGTTCCGTCAGGCAATAGCTCAGAACCGTATTCAGGCTCAGAACATCCGGCATGATGCGTGCCTTGAGGTCGTCATCCGCGAAATTGTCCAACATCTTGGCGCACATGTTGTGGATCGACAGGAAGGCAGCGACCGAAGGACAGGCCATCGACAGGGCCTCGAAAACCAGCGTGGCATCCAGGCGGGTCAGGTTTGAGCCTCCGCTTTCCTCGGATACGTAAAGCGCGCCGAAACCAAGTTCGCCTATCTGGGGCCACAAGGTTTTGGGAATGGTTCCGTCTGCCTCCCACTGGCGCGCAAAGGGGGCGATGTTTTCCTGCCCGAACGCGTGCGCCATGTCGAATATGGCTGTTTGCTCCTCGCTGAGTGCGAAATCCATGACGCTCCCTCCCGTCGGCAATGAATTGAACGGTTGTTTATTTCTGAATTCTTACAGAAATTTTGCAGGCGCAACAATGAGTCGGTTGAAACGGATCACAAGCCGGAAACGTTCAGAGATCGGCGTGAAACTCCTCGATCAGGTGGCGCACGACGGCTTGCCCCGGATCGTCCCCCCGCGCTGTTGCCTCGGCATGAATACGGCGTTGGCGCGTGGCAGAGGTGCCGTTTTCAGCAATCTGCCTGAGCCGTGCGAGTTCAGTCATCGTGCCAAGCGCTTCGGTGTCTTCAGCCAACAACCCCATGAGGTCGCCGATCAGTTCAGACATGGGCTTGACCGACCGGTCGCCGAAATCGATCAGCCCTTCACCCACTCCGTATCGTTGAGCGCGCCAGCGGTTTTCGCCGATCAGGAAACGATCATATTGCCGCCAGCGCAGGTTGCGGTCTTTCAGGCGGCACAGCATCCGGGTCAATGCCTGCACCAGTGCCGCCAAAGACAACGTGTGCTCCAGCCGGGGCTGAACATCCATGATCCGTGTTTCCAAAGTCGGGAAACGATGCGAAGGGCGCAGATCCCACCAGATCTTGGTGGTGTCTTCTATGACGCCAAGCTCGACCAGAATACCCGTGGTCCGTTCATACTCGCTCCAACTGGCAAAAACTGGCGGCAGCCCGGTGCGGGGCAGGTTGTCGAACACCGTCAGCCGGTATGAAGACAGGCCGGTATCCTCGCCGTTCCAGTAAGGCGAAGATGTGGACAGCGCCAGGAGATGCGGCAGAAAGTATGACAGTTGCGGCATCAGGTCGGCCCGAAGCGCAGGGTCTTCGACCCCAACATGAACATGCATCCCGCAGATCAGCATCCGCCGGGCAACGCCGCCGAGTGCGTGTTGCAACGCGTCATACCGTTCTTTCCGGGTGTGGTGTTGATCTTTCCAGTTGGCGAAGGGATGGCACGAGACGGCGATAGGGGACAGGTTGTATTCACCCGCCCGTTTCGACACGCATGACCGCAGCCGCTTCAGATCTTCGCGCGCTGAAGCGACCGTGGTGTGTGGTCTGGTTCCAACCTCTATCTGGCATTGCAGGAACTCGGGGCTGACCTGACCTTCGAAATCGCTTTGGCAGGCCGCCATCAACGCTTCGGGGGCTTCGGACAATTGCAGGCTGTCACGATCCACCAACAGGTATTCTTCTTCGATCCCGAGTGTAAATTCCTGCTGCATGGGGCCCCTCCCAGTTGTCAGTTCCATCAGTGAATACGGAAATTTTCGTTTTGCCAAGGGTTTGCCCGGCTTGCCCTTGCAGTGAAACGGTTTGCAACGGTAAGGAACACTGCATCACAGATCGCGGAGCCAGCGCCTTGAAACCCAGAAAATTCCCGAAGATCAACGCAGCCCTTGAAGAATTGGGGGTGAAACTGGTCGACAGAGTTACGGAACAGGATGAACGGGCGCGGCTGGAAGCCTTCGAAGCGGCAGGAGGGTTGACGCGCCCCGCCTATGCGTTGTCGCCGGGGATGGAGGGGTTCGACATCTCTCAACTTGTGGCGGAATACGAGCGTCACAAAACAGCCCTTGAGGCGCTGAAAGATCCCGCACGCAACCAGACCGGTTATCGTACCGGCAATGGTTACTATGACAGCCCGGATGCGGATGCGTTGTATCTGATGATCCGCCGCTTTCAGCCCAAACGCGTGATCGAGGTCGGATGCGGCAATTCCACCCGGGTGACCCGTCAGGGAATCATCGACGGCAATCTGGATACCACCATTACCGCTGTTGATCCGTACCCACGCGCCGATATCGCCCATGTGGTCGACCGGTTCGAACAGAAACGTCTTGAAGATACAGACCCGGCCCTGTTCGCAGAGCTGGAGGCCGGAGACATTCTGTTCATCGATTCCAGCCATGTTGTGCGGATGAGCAACGATGTCGCCCATCTGTTCTGCCGCATCATACCTTCGCTCAACACCGGCGTGGTGATCCACGTTCACGACGTGTTTTTGCCCTACGAATACCCCAAGCGCTTCTTCTATGACTGCCCAGGTTGGGGAGAGCAGTACGTGTTGCACAGCTTGCTTCAATCTGGCGCGTATTCAATGCTTTGGCCGGGATATTACCTGCAACAGGATCGGCCCGATGCCGTTGCCGCCTTGCCGTTCCTGGCCGAGGGGCGGGCGCAGAGCATCTGGGTGCAGCTCAAGGAAAACTGAAACCAGAGTGATCCATTGCGGCAAAAGCCCCGTACCCCTTTCCATAACAAGCTGGAGAGGAGAAGACAGCCATGTTCCGTCGTACATTCATGGGCGCAGCCGCCGCACTTGCATTCGCCATGCCGCTCAAGGCTCAGGCCGCTGATATCGTCGACACCGCCGTTGCCGCCGGGTCGTTCAACACTTTGGTTGCCGCCGTTCAGGCCGCAGGTTTGGTTGATACACTGAAAGGGGAAGGTCCGTTCACCGTATTTGCACCCACGGACGAAGCCTTTGCCGCGCTTCCTGAAGGCACTGTCGAGACGCTTTTGAAACCCGAAAACAAGGATCAACTGGTCGCCATCCTGACCTATCACGTGGTTCCGGCCAAGGTTATGTCCGGTGATATCGCAGGCAAACGCGCCAAGGTTCTGACCGTTCAGGGCGATCGATTGAGCGTCAATGCCAAAAACGGCGTGAAAGTGAACGACGCCAAAGTCGTGCAGGCAGACATTGAAGCCAGCAATGGAGTGATCCACGTCGTCGACGCGGTGATCCTGCCGGAATAAACGCCGGGTTCCGAAAACAACAAAGCCCCGGCGATCGACCGGGGCTTTGGCTTGTCAGAAGGGGGGATCAGACCAGACGAACCTGTGTTCCGACCTTGACCAGCGGATACAGTTCTTCGACATGCTGGTTGTACAGGCCGATGCAACCTGATGAGCTTTGGCGACCGATCTTTCGCGTGTCGTGCGTTCCGTGAACCAGATATGCAGGCCAACCCAGATACATGGCGCGGGTTCCCAGCGGGTTGCCTGGGTCGCCACCTTCCATCCGAAGCGGCAGCGAAGGGTCCCGTTCGCGCATCGAGGCCGTGGGGGTCCAACTTGGGAATTCGGTTTTGCGCACGACTTTCGTGTACCCGCGTTTGGTAAGCTCTTCGCTCATGGGTACGGAGCTTGGGTACAGTTTGTAGGTGCCGTCAGGCCCCCAGTAATGGACGGCGCGGCTGGTGATATCGGCCAACAGGCACCCGACGCCCAATTCATCGAAATGGTCCTGCCAGTTCTGCTGCGAGAAGGACGATATGTTGCGCCGGACCGGCAATTGCGTACTGATCGCGTCTTCCGTTTCCGGGAAAGCATCCGTGCTTTGCGCCCGAACAAGGGAAGGTGTTGCCACCAAAGAGGCCACGCCCAGCAAGGCAGAGCGACGGGTCATACGGGATTGGGACAAGTTTGCCTCCGATAAGTTCACTGCTCGGTAATCTGTTGGCGCCAAAATATGGGCATTGGTTGGTTTTTTCCAGAGTGAACCACTTGAATTTCCTGTGACCGGGCGGACGACAGCAGGTTTTTCGGCGGAAAGATGCAAAAAGCCCAGCCGTTGAACGGGCCGGGCTTCAAGCGTCAGGAAACTGTGGGATCAGTCCATGGCCTTGAAGTTGAACTCGCCACCTTCCTTGATGCCCGACGGCCAGCGTGCGGTCACGGTTTTGGTGCGGGTGTAGAACTTGAAGCTGTCCGGGCCGTGCTGATTCAGGTCTCCGAACATGGATTTCTTCCAACCGCCAAAGGTGTGATAGGCCAGCGGAACCGGGATCGGAACGTTGATGCCCACCATGCCGATATTGACCCGGCTGGCAAAGTCACGTGCGGTGTCGCCGTCACGGGTAAAGATCGCGGTGCCGTTGCCGTATTCGTGATCCATCGCCAGTTTCAGCGCTTCTTCGTACGAACCCGCGCGCACGGTGGACAGAACCGGGCCAAAGATTTCCTGTTTGTAGATGTCCATCTCGGGGGTCACGTTGTCGAACAGGTGCGGGCCGACAAAGAAGCCGTCCTCATAGCCTTGCAGGCTGAAGTCGCGGTTGTCGACAACCAGTTTCGCACCCTGTTCGACGCCTGAGTTGATCAGGCCCAGAATGCGCTGTTTCGCGGCAGCGGTCACAACCGGGCCCATGTCGACATCATCGCCGGCAGTGTAGGGACCAACCTTCAGCTTTTCGATGCGCGGCACCAGTTTTTCGATCAGTGCGTCCGCGGTCTCTTCGCCCACGGGAACAGCCACCGAAACGGCCATGCAGCGTTCGCCTGCCGCACCGAAACCGGCACCAACCAGCGCGTCAGCGGCCTGATCCAGATCAGCGTCGGGCATGACGATCATGTGGTTCTTGGCGCCGCCGAAGCACTGGGCGCGTTTTCCGTTCGCCGTTGCGCGGCTGTAGATATACTGCGCGATCGGGGTTGAGCCGACAAAACTGACGCCCTGAATGATCTCGCTGTCGAGAATGGTATCAACCGCTTCCTTGTCGCCGTTTACGACCTGGAAAACGCCTTTGGGCAGGCCGGCTTCGACGAACAGTTCAGCCAGCATCAGGGGCACGGACGGGTCGCGTTCGGACGGTTTCAGAACAACGGCGTTACCGCAAGCCAGCGCGGGGCCAACGTGCCAGAGCGGCATCATGGCCGGAAAGTTGAACGGCATGATCGAGCCGACAACACCCAAAGGCTGACGCATGGAGTACATGTCAATTCCGGGACCCGCGCTGTCGGTAAACTCACCCTTCAGCATCTGTGGCGCACCAATGCAGTATTCGATCACTTCCAGACCACGCTGCAAATCACCCTTGGCGTCTGGAATGGTTTTGCCGTGCTCGCGGCTCAGCGCTTCGGCCAGTTTGTCCATGTCGCGGTTCATCAGGCCGACCATGGCCATCATGACGCGCGCGCGCTTTTGCGGGTTGGTTGCGCCCCATGCGGGCTGGGCGGCGGCGGCGGCCTCGATCGCGGCGGCGGTTTCCGCCGCACTGGCCATCGGGCACTTGTATTGAACTTCGCCCGTTGCCGGGTTGTAGACGTCGTCGAAACGACCGGACGTTCCGGCGACCATTTCGCCGTTCAGGAAATGGGTCAGGTCTTGCATCAATAGCTCCTCCGATAGATTTGCGCGCAGAATAGGCTTGCAGAAATCCGGCGAACAGAGGCAATGTCTCAAAAGAGTTTTGCAAAAATGCAAAAGGGATCAAAATGACCCCAAATTGGGATGATATGCGGGTTTTCCTGGCTGTCGCGCGCGAGGAAAGCCTGTCTTCCGCTGGTCGCATCCTGAAGATCGACCCTGCCACCGTCGGTCGGCGCATTGCGCGCCTGGAGGCGACGCTGGATTCCACATTGTTCACCAAGTCGCAGCAAGGCTATGTTCTGACCCCGGCGGGACAGCGGCTGTTGGAACACGGGCTGCACGCAGAAGAAGCGATGCGCGCGGCGGCCGGGGCGGTAACAGGACCGACGAAAACCCTGAGCGGGCAAATCAGGATTGGTGCGCCGGACGGCAGTGCCAACTATCTGCTGCCGCAGGTGTGTGCCAAAATCAGCGACGCAAACCCTGATCTGGACATCCAGATCCTTGCGCTTCCGCGCGTGATCAACCTGTCCCGTCGCGAGGCGGATATGGCGGTTACGGTCAGTGCGCCGACCGCCGGTCAGCTGCTGGTGAAGAAAATCAGCGACTACAAGCTGCACATGGTCGCGACCGAAGAGTATCTGAAACGACATGATCCGATCCGGAGCATCGCTGACCTGAAGGGCCACAGGTTGATCGGCTATATCCCCGACATGATCTTTGACCGGGAACTGGATTACCTGAATGATATTGGCGTTGACCGTGTCGCTCTTGCATCGAATTCGGTGTCGGTTCAACTGCGGCAGGTCTGCCTGGGAACTGGCGTTTGCGTGGCGCATGATTTCACCTTGCCGTTCCACCCGGGGCTTCGGAAAATCCTGACGGATCAAGTGAGTTTGACGCGCAGCTTCTATCTGGTCCGGCATCAGGGAGACCAGCGCAACGAGCGGTTGAACCGCTTTGCTGATGCCCTGACACGCGGCATTCGCGATGAAGTGCTTCGTTTGGAAGCAGGCCCCGACGCTTGACAGGTCGCGGCAATCGCGCAACGCTTTGGAATAAGTGTTATTATTCCGGAGGTATTCTTCATGCTAGTTCAGGCCATCCTGAAGTCCAAAGCGACAGATGGTGTCGTGACCGTGGCGTCAACGGCGACAATCTCAGAGGCCTCGAAGATTCTTGCGGACAAGCGCATCGGTACGGTCGTTGTTTCCGACGACGGTGGCGAAACCGCGGCCGGCATATTGTCGGAACGTGACATCGTCCGGGAACTGGCGGCCAGCGGCAGTGGTTGTCTGAACCAACCGGTAAAGTCGTACATGACGCAGAACCTTGTCACGGCGACGCGCCAGACCACCGTGGAAGACATCATGTCCCGCATGACAGAGGGGCGCTTTCGCCACATGCCGGTGGTTGAAGATGGAAAACTCGTAGGCATTGTCACTTTGGGTGATGTGGTGAAGGCCCAGCTTGCCGAACTTGCGATGGAAAAAGATGCCCTCGAGGGCATGATAATGGGGCACTGACGCCACGGGTCGCCCAAGCAATCACTTGCACCCGCAGCAAAGTTATGTTTGCTTGCGCAGAAATTTTGTTGCGCAGGAGGGCGCGATGCGGGTTGGATTGTATCCTGGAACCTTTGATCCCATCACGATGGGGCATATCGATATCATCCGCCGGGCGGCAGCTTTGGTGGACAAACTGGTTATCGGTGTGGCCATCAACCGGGACAAGGGCCCTCTGTTCTCGCTGGAAGAGCGCGTGGCCATGATCGAGGCGGAATGCGCCCGGCTTTCAGAACAGACCGGAACCGAAATCATCGCGCATCCCTTCGAAAACCTTCTGATTGACTGTGCGCGGGATGTAGGCGCGCAAATCATCGTACGGGGCCTGCGGGCGGTCGCCGATTTCGAATACGAGTTTCAGATGGTCGGTATGAACCGGGCTCTGGACGATTCGATCGAGACCGTCTTTTTGATGGCCGAAGCGCGCCATCAGGCGATCGCGTCCAAACTGGTGAAGGAAATCGCCCGGTTGAACGGGGACGTGTCGAAATTCGTCACGCCCCGTGTCAATGATGCGCTGAAACAGCGGTTAGGCTAGGGCACCCATTGCGGCCGCCGTATCCAGCATCCGGTTCGAAAAGCCCCATTCGTTGTCATACCACGCCAGCACACGAACCAATGTGCCATCAGTGACTTTGGTTTCAGCCAGTGAAACGGTCGAGCTGTGCGGATCGTGATTGAAGTCAATGGAGACCAGAGGGCGGCTTTCCGCGGCAAGCACGCCGGGGATTTTGGCAGCCGCATCGACGAACAGCTGGTTGACCTCTTCTTCGGTCGTGGGGCGTGAAACCTCGGCCACAAGATCAACGACCGAGACATTCGGGGTTGGAACACGGATGGCCTGACCGGTCAGTTTCCCTTTGAGTTGCGGCAGCACCAGGCCCACGGCAGCGGCCGCACCGGTTGTCGTGGGGATCATCGACAGCGCCGCTGCTCGGGACAGGTAGGGATCTTTTCCAACTGTATCATGCACCGGCTGGCTGGCAGTGTAAGCGTGAACAGTGGTCATGTTGCCGTGCTTGATACCAAGGCCGGCATCCAGAGCCGCAGCAACAGGAGACAGACAGTTGGTGGTGCAGGACGCGTTTGAGACCACCAGATCCTCGGCGGTCAGTTCGCTATCGTTGACACCAAAGACGATGGTTTTCACACCGCCGTCGCCCTTTGCAGGGGCAGAGATCAGAACTTTCCGGGATCCGTTTTTGAAGTGACGTTCCGCCGCCTCGCGCGTACGAAACACACCCGTGCATTCCAGAACGACGTCAATATCTGACCAGGGCAGATCCTCGGGGTTGCGCTCGCTGCTCAGCCGAATTGGACCACGACCCACGTCCAGACCTGCATCGCTGAGCGTGACCGGGTTGGGGTAGCGGCCGTGAACGCTGTCAAATTCAAAGAGATGCGCGTTCATGTCGGGTTTGCCAAGATCGTTGATCGCGACGATCTCAACGTCCGTACGTCCGCTTTCCATCACCGCGCGCAGAACCCCGCGCCCGATCCGTCCAAATCCGTTGATCGCCAGTTTCAAGGTCATGGTCTGCTCCGTCCAAATGTCTCAGCAAGATGAGTTAGCGCTAACAAAGCCAGATCAGGCGAAATGTCAAGGAAAACCTCAGTCACCGCCAGAAAGCGAGCCAGTCCAGGAAGTCGTAAAGCTTCTTTCCGAGGAAAAGCAGATCTTCGGTGCCATACAGCGCCACATCCAGCATGATACCGCCGAGCAGAAGAAGGCCGAGCCAGATAGCGATTTGGTTGGTCATGGCTGTCCCGAACGTAAAATGCCCGCTCAGATAACCTGAGCGGGCATCAAGGTACAAGCGAAGTCCGAAGGGTCAGTTAAGGCGGCCCATCGCAACAGCAACGTCGGCCATACGGACCGAGAAGCCCCATTCATTGTCATACCAGGCCAGAACGCGGACCATGCGGTCATCGACAACGCGGGTCTGATCCGGTGCAAAGATCGAGCTTTCCTCGGTGTGGTTGAAGTCGGTCGACACCAGCGGAGCGGGCTCATATCCCAGAACGCGCTGCATCGGGCCTTTGGCGGCCTCTTCGACGATCGCGTTGATTTCCGCCGTCGAGGTGTCGCGTGAGGCACGGAACGTCAGGTCTACCGCCGAAACATTCGGGGTCGGAACGCGAATGGCGGAACCGTCCAGACGGCCTTTCAGGTTTGGCAGAACTTCACCCAGCGCCTTGGCCGCGCCGGTCGAGGTCGGGATCATCGACATTGCCGCAGCGCGGGCCCGGTAGAGGTCGCTGTGGCGACGGTCCAGCGTAGGCTGGTCGCCTGTATAGGCGTGGATGGTGGTCATGATGCCGTGTTCGATGCCGACGCCCTCGTCCAGCACCTTGGCCAGCGGGGCGAGGCAGTTGGTCGTGCACGAACCGTTCGAAACCATGTTGTCATTGGCGGCCAGCGTGTTGTGATTGACGCCGAAAACGATGGTCTTGTCCACGTTCTTGCCCGGAGCCGACAGCAGTACCTTGCCAGCACCACGTTCCAGATGTGTTTTGGCCTTCAGGCCATCGTTGAACTTGCCGGTGCATTCAAGAACGACGTCACAGCCTTCCCAGTCCAACTCGGTCATGTCGTAGGTCGAGAACATCTGCATCGGGCCGCGACCCAGATCCATGGTATTGCCGTCAATGGTGACGTCGCGCGGAAAACGCCCGTGAACACTGTCATATTTCAGCAGATGAGCCGAGGTTTCCAACGGGCCAGTTGCGTTGACTTTGATCACTTCGATGTCGTTGCGCCCGGACGCGGCGATGTGCGACAGGGTGCAGCGGCCAATACGGCCAAAACCATTGATACCGACCTTGATGGTCATATGACGTCTCCAGATGCGCTTGCTTTGAGGGCCATATAACGGCGAAAAGGGAATCTCAAAAGGGCAAAAACGGCATATTTTTAAGGTGTTAGCGCAAACCTGCGCCGGTTGCGCTAACGCTTGCGCTAGCCGTTGGATCAGGTAGGGTCCGGTTGGCGACAGCAGATTGAAGGGAAACACGATGAGTGGTCTTTTGGCCCTGTTGGATGATGTGGCGGGCATTGCCAAAGTTGCGGCGGCATCAGTGGACGATGTGGTCGCGGCGGCAGGCAAAGCGGGGGCCAAAACCGCCGGTGTGATCATCGATGACGCAGCAGTGACGCCGAAATACGTGCAAGGTTTCGCCCCGGCGCGCGAGTTGCCGATCATCTGGCGCATTGCGCGCGGGTCGATCTTCAACAAGATCATACTCTTGCTGCCCGTCGCCTTGTTGCTGGCCAATTTTGCGCCGTGGCTGATCACGCCCTTGTTGATGCTTGGCGGGTCATATTTGTGTTTCGAAGGGGCCGAGAAGATTTTTCACGTTCTGTTTCCTCATGGCAGCCATGTGATTGAGGAAGACATGAAGAACCGCGATCCGGGCCATCTGGAGGAACAAAAGGTCAAGGGCGCCATCAAAACTGATTTCATTCTGTCTGCCGAGATCATGACCATTGCATTGGCGGCAATCGAAGCCCCGAACCTGTGGATGCAGGCCGCGACGCTGGCCGTTGTCGGGATCGGCGTGACGGTGGCCGTCTATGGGTCGGTGGCGTTGATCGTGAAGATGGATGACGTGGGGCTGTTTCTGGCGAATAACGCTCCAACTCCTGTTGGTCGTGGTATGGGCCGCGGCTTGGTCAAAGCGATGCCCGGGGTGATGAAAACCCTGTCGATTGTGGGAACCGCGGCGATGCTGTGGGTCGGCGGCTCGATTGTGATCCACGGGATGGAGGTGCTTGGATTTGGCTGGTTGCAGCATCAGATCTACGACTTGGCCAAGGTGATTGCGTATTCCGCACCTGAAGGCTGGACGGCTGCGGTGAAATGGTTGTCCAAGGCGACGATGGATGGGGTTCTCGGTCTGGCCTGGGGATTGGTTTTGATCCCGGTGGCAACCCGGATCATTTCACCACTGTTAAACAAGAAGGCGATACACTGAGTTGACCCGTTATCGTCTGGCCGCAATGATTGATGGCCCTCTGGTTCGGCAAGTCGGTAAGCGCGGATCAACCGGCGGAGCTTCATTTCTATCGGCTTTGAGTGTTGCGGCCGACGAAGTCCCATTCGATGAAACTGAGCTGTATGGTTTCTTGCATTTCCGTATTGATACCGCGTTGAAGGCGCAGAAGCGTAGTAATTGGTTCGGGGGACGCTTCTACAACGCTTTGGTGGGGCAATCGGCCACCTATGTTCCGCTGTCCGGAACACATCTTCGCCAGGCGTTGTCATGCCTCGGTTTGCAAGCCCCTGAGAAAGTGGTGGTGCAAGGACGGTATGAGTTGCGTTTGGATTACGCTCTGAAAGCCTACGAAGAACTTGCACTTCGGGTTAACGCTGAACCCAATTGAAAAGGGCGGCCAGGGCCGCCCTTTGCTCGATCAGATGGGACTGATTTACTGCCCCAACAATTCCTTGACTTTGGCAACGGTTGCTTCGGCCGTGATGCCGAAATGCTTGTACAGCTCACCGGCAGGGGCCGAGGCGCCAAAGCTGGACATGCCGATAAAGCCTGCCTTGGCTTCGCGACCACGCTCGCCCAACAGCCAGCGATCCCAGCCACCGGCGCGCACGGCGGCCTCGATGCCGACGCGAACCGGACCGGCGGGCAGAACGCGCTTGCGATAGGCTTCGTCCTGCTGTGCGAACAGCTCCATGCAGGGCATGGAGACGACGCGGGTGCCGATGCCTTCGGCCTCGAGCATCGCCTTGGCTTCCATTGCCAGCGAAACCTCTGAACCTGTTGCAATCAGGATCGCCTGACGCTTGCCCTCGGCCTCGGCCAGAACATAGGCGCCTTGTGCGGTCAGGTTCTTGGTCTTGTGATCCTTGCGCACGGTCGGCACGCCCTGGCGGGTCAGCGACAGCACCGAGGGGCTGTCTTTGAAGGTCAGTGCCAGTTCCCAGGCTTCGGCGGTTTCGATCGTATCGGCGGGGCGGAACACATAGGTGTTCGGCGTCGCGCGCGAGATGGCCAGGTGTTCCACCGGCTGGTGGGTTGGTCCATCCTCGCCCAGACCGATCGAATCGTGGGTCATCACGAAAACCGACGGGATCTTCATCAGTGCCGCCAGCCGCATGGATGGGCGGGCATAATCGGTGAAGGCCATGAACGTACCGCCATAGGGGCGGATGCCACCGTGCAGGGCCATACCGTTCATCGCTGCGGCCATGCCGTGCTCGCGGATACCGTAGTGAATATAGCGGCCCTTGCGGTTTTCCGGCAGGAAGACACCCATATCAGCCGACTTGGTGTTGTTCGATCCGGTCAGGTCAGCCGAACCGCCAACGGTTTCGGTCATGATCGGGTTCACGACGTTCAGAACCTTCTCAGAAGAGGCGCGGGTGGCCAGTTTCGGCTGTTCTTCGGACATCTGCTTTTTGAACGCACGAATGGCACCAGCCAATCGCTTGGGGGCCTCAAACGCATAGGCGCGGTTGAACTCGGCCTGCTTGCGCTCGGACAATTGTGCGAAACGTTCTTCCCAAGCGGCACGCTCGACTGCGCCACGTGCGCCAATGGCTTCCCAAGCGGATTTGACGTTGCCAGGAACTTCGAAAGCGCCGTGGGGCCAGCCATAGGCCTCTTTCGCGGCTTTCAGCTGATCCTGATCTGTCAGTGCGCCATGACCTTTCGAAGTGTCCTGCGCCGCATGACCCAGAGCGATATGCGTTTCACAGGCGATCATGGTTGGTTTCCTGGACTTTTTCGCCTGAACAATGGCCGCATCGATGGCTTTGGGGTCATGGCCGTCGATTTCAATCACATGCCAGCCCGAGGCCGCGAAACGGCGGACCTGATCGGTGCGATCCGCAATATCGACGGTGCCGTCGATGGTGATGTTGTTGTTGTCCCAGAAGACGATCAGTTTGCTCAGCTCGTGGCGGCCGGCCAATGTGATCGCTTCCTGACTGACGCCTTCCATCAGACAGCCGTCGCCCGCGATCACGTATGTATAGTGATCCACGACTTTCTTACCGTAATGCGCGCGCTGGATTTCCTCGGCCATGGCAAAGCCCACCGCGTTGGAAATGCCCTGACCAAGAGGCCCGGTGGTGGTTTCAACACCGTCGATCAGAAAGTTTTCGGGGTGACCCGCGGTCTTTGCGCCCAACTGGCGGAAATTCTTGATCTCGTCCAGCGTTACATCGGCGTGACCGGTGAGATAGAGCAGCGAATAGACCAGCATCGAACCATGGCCAGCCGACAGGATGAACCGGTCGCGGTCCGGCCAGTTCGGGGCCGAGGCATCAAATTTCAGGTGCTTTTCGAACAGAACGGTCGCAACATCGGCCATGCCCATGGGCATTCCGGAATGGCCGGAATTTGCGGCGGCGACGGCGTCAAGGGTCAGGGTGCGGATTGCCGCAGCTTTGTCCCAGTGTTCGGGGTTGGCTTTGCGCAGCGCAGTCAGGTCCACGGGCGTTGTTCCTTTGGATAAAAAGCAGATTGCGCGCTCAATATCATTCAGCACCCAAAGTGCAAGCGGAACTGGGCCTTGATTGCACCGGGCGGGTGAAGAGTGCGGCCCAAGTGGTTGAAACCAAACAGTGGGTATTTTCTGTCGCATTCCGTTAGACTGTCAGCAGGCGGGATTCGGTTTTGATTCGGATCACTTCGCGACAGAATGAACCTTGATAAAGAGGTGACAGGGGCATGAGCCAGTTAGAGGAACTACAGCACCGCATTGTTGCGGCGATGGACCGTATCAGTGCGGGCGTCGAGGGGTTGGGCGGTGCGTCCCGGAATGCTGAGGCAAGTGAGAGGCTTCAAGCCGAACTTGAAGACGAAAGAGTCGCCAATGCACAGCTTCAGGAACGACTGAAAACCCTGAAGGAGCAGCACGAACAGCAAGTGGACGGGCTGCGTGCCGATCTGGAAGAGTTGAGGACAGCCCCAGCCGACTCTGACGAAACAGATGCGTTGCGCGCAGAGTTGGAAGAAGCCAGAGCAAAAATCACGTCTGTTGAAGCAGCCCGCGCCGAGCTGGCCGAGGCCAAGGCGGCGTTGGACAACAGTGCTGAACTGGAAGCGTTGAAGGCCGAGAACGAAAGGCTGCGTGCCGAACTTGACGGCGTCGAAGATCCTTCGGCGTTGAAGGCCGAGATTGAGCAAATGCGTGAATTGCTTGCTCAGGCAAAAGAAGTTGAGGCGGAAAACAGCCGCCTCAAGGCCGAGCTTGAAGATACCGAGCGGGTCAATGAACTGAGCGCAGAGCTTGAGATGCTGCGGGCCGAACGGGCCAGCCATGGCGCTGCAATGTCCCGGCTGGATGACGATCTGCAACGTATGCGCAAGGCGAACGAGCAGTTGCGGAATTCGGTCGAAGAATTGCGCTCTGCGGCGGCAGAAGGGCTGACGGATGCTGAATTGCTGAACCGCGCCACCGTCGCCGAGTTGGAGGCGACACGTGCCGCGCAGGCTTCGGATGCCGCCGAAGCGCAGGCCGTGTTGGCACGGTTGGAACCTCTGCTGTCGCATGCAAAACTTGTAGAAGGTGAGGTAGAGTAATGCCCGAGGTAACAATTCATATCGGCGGGCGCGGTTTTGACGTGTCCTGCCGGGACGGGGAAGAGCCCTTTCTGCACGCGGCTGCCAAAATGCTGGATGACGAAGCGCAGGTACTGTCCGATCAGATCGGGCGGATGCCGGAAGCGCGCATGTTGCTGATGGCGGGGTTGCTGCTGGCCGACAAAACGGCGGCAACGGAAGATAAGGTCAAGGCGTTAGAGGCCAAGCTGGCCGAGGCCGAGGCCGAGCTTCAATCGCTGCGAAACGCGCCTGCGCCGGAGCCCGAGCGCATTGAAGTCGCGGTCGTCCCGCCATCCGTCACGGATACGCTGGCAGAACTGGCGGCACGTGCAGAAGCGCTGGCTTCGGTGGTTGAGGAGAAAACAGCACAATGACGCACCTGCGCAATCTCTTCTGCGGTGCTCTGCTTGTTTTCCCGGCAACGGCGGCGCTCGCCGAAATCGACATTCTGTCTGTCACCTTTACCTGTGAGAACGGAGTTCCGTTGCCGGTGACCTATTTCAACGCGCCCGACGGTTCAGGCGCGGCGGCGACGATGGTGGACAACACTCTGGTTGCGATGCGCCAGGTCGAAAGCGGGTCGGGCATCCGCTATGAGTCTCTCGGAGCCGAAGGAACCTATATCCTGCGCTCAAAAGGCTGGAACGCGTCAATCAGCTATTTGGCGGCAGGCGCCGCCAATGAGCAGGTGATTTATCAGGACTGTTCCAGCCGGTAGGCCGGATTACGCGTTTGCTTCGCGGATTTTGTCGGCTGCTTCCTTGTTGTAGCCGACACCGTTTTCGTCAAACAACGTGTCCAGTTCGCCGGACAGGGTCATTTCGGTGATAATGTCGCAACCGCCTACGAATTCGCCCTTGACATACAGCTGCGGCACGGTCGGCCAGTCGGAATAATCCTTGATGCCCTGACGCACGTCTTCGTCGGCCAGTACGTTCACGTCGGTGTATTCAACACCCATGTAGTTCAGAACGCCGGCCACGCGGGACGAGAAACCACATTGTGGCATCTCCTTGGTGCCTTTCATGTACAGCACCACGTCATTGGCTTTGACGGTTTCGTCGATCTGGGTTTTCACGTCGGTCATTTTGCGTTTCCTGTTCGTTTCTCCAACGGGAGAGTCATATGTTCGCCTCGAAAGACGCCGAGAAGCTTATTCCGGCACTTTGGTGGTCAGCGCCAGCGCGTGCAACTCACCATCCGGGCCATCCATCTTGCCTTTCAGCGCGGCATAAACGGCACGCTGCTGTTGTACCCGGTTCTTTCCGCGAAAGCTCTCATCCACCACCATGGCAGACATATGAACACCATCCTGGCCGCCGACCTGAATCTCGGCATCAGGAAAGGCTTCGCGCAGCAGGTGTTCGATTTCGTGGGCACTCATCGGCATGTAGGTAACTCCAGAAGGTCTTTCCCAAGATGTAGAGCGCATGAACCGGGCGTGCAAGGGCACCGGCACATGCAATAACAACGAAACCCGCTCCGGATCACAGCGCGGGTTTCGATTGGTTTTCGTGTCGCGTTGTCAGGCCACGGCGTCGGCAAAGCTGTTGCGGTAAATCGCGGCAAGTTCATCAAGCGAGGCTTCCGAGCTGCCGATCCTGACCGTCTCGCCGGTGAAACGACCAACCGCATTCAGCGGAACACCGGCCTGACCGGCCGCAATCATCAATGCCTCGGCCTGATCGAAGTTGCAGGCAACAAGATAGCGGGCCTGATCTTCACCGAACAGGAATTCAGTCGGGGCGTCGTCCAGACATACGCCAACGCCTGCGGCTTCTGCCAGTTCGAAGGCAGCCAGAGCGATACCACCATCGCTGAGGTCGGTGCAGGCCTTGATCATCTCGCGGTTGGCGCGGATGAAATCACCGTTGCGCTTTTCGGCATCCAGATCGACATGCGGGGCGTCGCCGTCTTCGCGGTTGAACACCTCGGCCAACAGGGCGGATTGACCCAGATGACCCTTGGTTTCACCGATCACCAGCGCGACATGACCTTCGCGCACCTCATTGCCGATGACTTCGTCCGAGTGCTGCAACAGGCCGACTGCACCAATGGTGGGGGTCGGCAGAATGGCCTGTCCGTCGGTCTCATTGTACAGAGAGACGTTGCCCGACACGATCGGCATATCCAACGCGCCGACTGCGGCGCCGATGCCCTGAATGGCGCCGACAAACTGGCCCATGATCTCGGGCTTTTCGGGGTTGCCGAAGTTCAGGTTGTCCGTGGTGGCCAGCGGCTTGGCTCCGACGGCGGTGAGGTTGCGATAGGCCTCGGCCACGGCTTGTTTGCCGCCCTCAAAAGGGTTTGCGCGCACATAGCGCGGGGTCACGTCGGATGTGAAGGCAAGCACCTTGTCGGTCCCGTGGACGCGGACCATGCCCGCACCCAGACCCGGCGTGCGGACGGTATCCGCCATCACCATGGTGTCGTACTGTTCATAGACCCACTGCTTGCCTGCGTAGTTGGGCGAAGCGAGCAGGGCGCGCAGCCCGTCAATCGGGTCGATCTGAGGCACTTCGGCCAGTTCTTCTGCCTCTGGCGTAGGCTCCCATGGGCGGTCATACTCCGGCGCGGTAGAAGACAATTTGGACAGAACCAGATCGGCTTTGACTTCACCGTTATGCATGATCAGGAAGCGGTCTTCGGCAATGGTTTCGCCGACGATCGCGAAATCGAGATCCCATTTTTCGAACACGGCGCGGGCCTCGGCCTCAAGCTCGGGCTTGAGGACCATCAGCATACGCTCCTGAGATTCGGACAGCATCATTTCATAGGCTGTCATGTTTTCTTCGCGCTGTGGGACGTTTTCCAGATCAAGGCGCACGCCAAGGCCACCCTTGTCGCCCATTTCAACGGCCGAGCAGGTCAGGCCCGCCGCGCCCATGTCCTGGATCGAGATCACCGCACCGGTCTGCATCAGTTCCAGCGTCGCCTCCATCAGGCGTTTTTCGGTAAAGGGGTCGCCGACCTGAACGGTGGGACGCTTTTCTTCGATGGTGTCGTCGAACTCGGCGGATGCCATGGTTGCGCCGCCCACGCCGTCGCGACCGGTTTTTGCACCCAGGTAAACGACGGGCATACCTACGCCCGAGGCTGCCGAGTAGAAGATCTTGTCACTGTCGGCCAGACCGGCTGCAAATGCATTCACCAGGCAGTTACCGTTGTAGGCAGGGTGGAAGCGGACTTCGCCGCCGACGCAAGGCACGCCGAAGCAGTTGCCATAGCCGCCGATACCCTCGACCACGCCGTTGACCAGTTGACGGGTCTTGTGGTGGCCGGGTTCGCCAAAGGACAATGCGTTCATGGACGCGATGGGGCGTGCGCCCATGGTGAAGACGTCGCGCAGGATGCCCCCCACGCCGGTTGCCGCACCCTGATAGGGTTCGATGTAAGACGGGTGATTGTGGCTTTCCATCTTGAAGACCACAGCCTGACCGTCGCCAATATCGACCACGCCTGCGTTTTCACCGGGTCCGCAAATCACCTGAGGCCCAGAGGTGGGCAGGGTGCGCAGCCATTTCTTCGAAGATTTGTAGGAACAGTGCTCGTTCCACATGGCCGAGAAAATGCCAAGCTCGGTGAAAGTAGGTTCACGCCCGATGATCTCGAGGATCATGTCATATTCCTCGGGCTTGAGCCCATGTGCGGCAATCAGATCGGGTGTGATGGCGGGCTCTTGCATCTTCTGTCCTGTGTCCAAGTGGGCCGAGATTGCGCGCCTTGTAGGGCAAGCGCGCGCGTGTGGAAAGGGTCAAGACGGCGCAGGTTGCGTCTTTCAAAGAAAAACGGAACCGGCATCACTGCCGGTTCCGAAGGAATGCACCACGGTACTGGCGCAAAATCCAAGGCGTAAACCGTGACGGTTACGCTGACCCCTGGTCTTTGTTGAGTTGAGCTGCGGCTGCGGCGCCTACAGCGGCCTTCTGTTCCGGGGTAAGGTTTTCGGCCTCTTCCTGCCCCGGTATCGCCACGCGCACCTCTCGGCGGGCAAAGTCGATGCCGTTTTCCTTGAAGGCCGCCTTGACCCGGTTGAAGATCTCTTTGCGCAGGGTGAACTGCTTGCCGGGTTTGGCCATGAACTTGCCACGGATGATCATGCCGACATCGTCGAAGTCGAACACGCCCTGCGATTTGAACGGTTGCAGGAAGCCATCCTTGTGGGTTTCGTCCTCCATCATTTCGGCGCCGATCTTTTTGAAGATCTTCTTGACCTTGTTGGGGTCGGTATCGAACGGCACGGTGAACTTCAGCTTCATGATGACCCAGTCGCGGCTGAAGTTTGTCAGCTTCTGAATCTCACCATACGGGATCGTATGCACGGCACCTCGGTGGTGACGCAGCTGCATCGAGCGAACCGAGATCTTCTCGACCGTTCCCATCGTGCCGCCGACGTCGACATATTCTCCGACGCGGAAGGCATCGTCTATCAGGAAGAAAACGCCGCCCACGATGTCAGCAACCAGTTTTTGCGCACCAAAACCGATCGCCAGACCCAGAACACCGGCACCGGCCAAAAGCGGTGTGATATTGATGCCCAATGCGCCCAGCGCCAACAGGCCAAAAATCACGGCAATCGTGATCTGGGCCGTGATCCGCATCAGGGGCAGAACCGTCGCCAGACGAGAACCGCCGGCTCCGCCGCCTTCACCGCCTGCTTCTTCGTCCAGCGCCTCGGCCGCAGTCTGTTCCCTGGCCAATCGGCGGTTGATCCACAGCGAGACGACCTCGTTCAGGATATAGCCAACGGCGATGATCAGCAGGAATTCGATCACGGCACCGCCAACTTCGGCACTGACACCGGCCGACGCGACATTGCGCAGGTCAAGGTGCCACGCGCGTGCAATCATGAAGAGCACGACCAAGCCCGCAATAACGCGACCAATCCGGATATAGCTGCGTTTCGCGGAACGGTAGGCGCGTTCGGCAAGAGGGCCTTCGCCCGACATGGGCGGTTGCAAATGTCGCACGAGACCACGGATCAGCGTATCCAGCGCAGGGGCAATCAACAACCAGAACATCGTCGTGAAATGCGCGCCGCCGGTCAGCAATCTCAATGTCGCTGGATCACGCTGTGCGACCAGAAATTCGACCAGCAGCCAGATTGCCACCGAAACGCCGATGGCAAAATAGGGGTAATAGTGCGCAACTTCTTCATCGAATTTCGTGTGATCCGGGTCCGTCCCCAGCATCATCTGCGACAGACCTTCACGCGCGGTCCAGGCGATTACGGCGATATAGACGTGAATTGCCGCGTTCAGCCAGAAGCCAATGCGGGTATCGTCACCCGTGATGCCATTGAGCGCGTTGAACCGAACGACGAACAGCGTGAATCCGATCAGGATCAACAATCCGATCAGGTTGCGATGCAGGTACTTGGCCCAGTGGTCGTCGATATTGACCAACCGGAATTGCGGCTTCTCCGGCGCCAGAACAAACCGTGACGCAGCCGCGCCCAAACGCGGCACCCAGATAAGATAGAATACAAACGGTGCAGCATAGGTGATCTGTTCCGTCGTCAGAAGACCGCGGCCAACCGCGCGGATCACGACATAGAATACGATCAGACCGGCGATTTCGCGGCAGAACCGGCGAAACAGGTAACTGACGGCGCCCCAAAGGTCGGCCTCGCCCGCCGCTTCGGTTGCTTCATGCCAGCGACGGGTCAGGAAGATGAACAGCTTTTCCGCTATGAACCCGACGACAAGCACTGAGAGGACAAGCCCAAACAGAGTAAAGACACCAGTCGTTCCGAACGTATCGCTAAAATTGCTGAACGCGGTTATCTGTGCCGTGATGATGTTGGGAGCGGTGGTCAGAACATGAGTCCAGGACGTGACCATGGCTGCCCAGATATCGCTTATCTCAGTCAACGGGTCTTCTACGTTCGCTTTCTCGGCAGCTTGTTTTTCCGCCACGGCATCAAGGCGTTCCAATAGAATGGCGCGAACCTGGTCATCGGACATGCGCGCGACCAGATCGTCGACCTGTTCGGGTGTCAGGTCTTCCGGAATGGTCACAGTAGAAGTTGAACCGGTGTCTTGTGCGTATAGCGGCACCGCCAAGAATACTGCGGAGATGATCGCCAGAACGAGGCGGGGTAGGTGGAACATGTATTTTCCCTCAAACACGAATTTGTATCGTTTTTTGGGGATCATATTCCTATGCGTGTATTTTTCCCAGAGCTTTCGCTGACTTAATGCAGGGTCCGGCCAAAAAAAAGGCCGAGCTATAAGCTCGGCCGTAGTCCAACAGGGAGGTATGAAGATGATGAGCGTTTCAGCATCACCGCCTTCGAGTGCTCATTTAGGGGTCAGTTTGTTAACGTTCAAGACAATTAACCCTGTGATCTATTCATGTCCGATATGCTGTTTGCGCATAGCTACAATTTTCCCATCTGTTTCAATTGCTTGCGCTGCGCGATGATTTCGTCTTGAACAAAGTCACGAAACGCGCCAACGCGCTTTGAGTGTCGCAATTCTTCAGGGTAGGCCAGATAGACCGGAACATCTGCGGCTTCGATGTCTGACAGAATGGGCACGAGGTGCGGAAAATCCTGTGTTACGTAATCGGGCAGAACACCGATGCCCAGATTGTGCAAAACGCCCTGAAGCACGCCAAAATAGTTGTTTACCGTCAACAAGGATGCCGGATTGTAGGTCATCAGGTGGCGCACCATGGCTGCGCCGGCCCCAACCTGCGGTGCCGCAGGGGTCTGGCAGATCAGACGGTGGTTCTTGATCTCTTCCAGGGACTGCAACATGCCGCCGTGGCTTTCGATATAGTCCTGGGTTGCATATAGTACCATCTGAACTGTCATCAGGCGCTTGCGCACCAGGTCGGCCTGGCTGGGCTCTTTCATGCGGATGGCGACGTCCGCTTCGCGCATCGGAAGATCCAGAACGCGTTCTTCAAGCATCAGGTCGATGTTCAGATCAGGGTATTGCTCGTACAGTTTGGGCAAACGCGGTGCCAGCCAGAGTGTGCCAAAGCCGAAGGTCGTCGTGACCCGCAAAACGCCAAAGACTTCTTCCTCGCTGTCCCGAATGCGCGCCGCTGCTGCATCCAGCCGTTTCGACATGGCGGATGTGGCGTCGAACAACAACTCGCCCTGTTCGGTGAGAATCAGCCCCCGTGCATGGCGGTGGAACAGTGTGGCATCCAGAGACTCTTCCAATGCGCGGATCTGTCGGCTTACGGCGGATTGAGACAGATTAAGCTTGTCTCCGGCGTGCGTGAGGCTGCCGGCATCCGCCACCGCGTGAAATATTCTAAGCTTGTCCCAATCCATCGCCGCAACTTTCGTTATCTTTCAGAAGCCCTATATGAAATAGGTAACAAGTTCTACATTCAAAGGACGAAATCGTTACATATCAGTGGATAAATTCTATACAGGTCAGAAATTATGACCTAAAATGAACCCAAGTAAAGCACACTGATCTGACGAGGGGAGACGTCTGATGAGCCAGCCACAGATAACGCTGAACGACCGGTTCGATCTTGAAAAAAGCCCGGTTCTTCTGAACGGAACACAGGCGCTTGTGCGCTTGATGCTGATGCAAAAGGCCAGAGACCGGCAAGCGGGTCTCAACACCGCTGGATTGGTCACTGGATACCGCGGGTCTCCTTTGGGGGCCGTAGATCAGCAAATGATGCGGGCCCAGAAGCCGCTGGCCGAAAGCGATGTCACGTTTCAGTTCGGTTTGAACGAAGACCTGGCAGCCACCGCGCTTTGGGGTAGCCAGCAGGCGGGGCTGCGCGGCGACGGCAAATTCGATGGGGTATTCGGGCTTTGGTATGGCAAGGGTCCGGGCGTCGACAGGTCCGGTGACGTCATGCGCCACGCAAACATGGCGGGTACGGCCAAACATGGCGGTGTGCTCATGGCGATGGGGGATGACCATACCGGCGAAAGCTCGACGGTGCTGCATCAATCCGAATGGTCGCTGGTCGACATGTATATGCCGATCGTCAGCCCTGCCGGCGTTCAGGAAATCCTCGACTATGGCATTTATGGATTTGCACTCAGCCGATTCGCAGGTGTCTGGGTTGGCTTGAAGACGATGAAGGACACGATCGAAGTCACCTCGGTCGTGGATGGCAGTCCGGACCGGATGCAGGTGGTCATCCCTGAATTCGATATGCCGGATGGCGGATTGAACATCCGGTTGGGGGACACGCCGCACATGCAGGAAACGCGTGTCATCGACTACAAGAGGTTCGCGGCCGAGACGTTTTCGCACGCCAACAAGCTGGACAGGCGGATGTGGGGCAAATCCGGCGCCAAGATCGGCTTTGTCGCGGCTGGCAAGAACTGGCTGGACCTGACACATGCGCTTTCGCTTCTGAATATCGATGAAGCCGAGGCCGAGCGTCTGGGCATTACCACCTACAAGGTGGGGCAGACCTTCCCGCTGGATATGGCCGGATTCCACGACTGGGCCGAGGGGCTGGATCTGATCGTGATCGTCGAGGAAAAGCGCAAGCTGATCGAGGTTCAGGTCAAGGAGGCCATCTTTGACGACCGGCGCGGACGCCGGGTCTATGGCTGGTACAAAGGCGGGGCCGGGGCGTTGCACCGGGAAGAACTGTTCCCGACGCGCGGTGCGCTTGACCCGATCATGATCGCTGAAAAGCTGGGCGAAATCCTGATTGAAGAGGGTCGAGAGACCGATGGTATCCGGGCCGGGCTGGCATCTTTGTCAGAAGCGCGCCGGGCTGACAACGCGCAGGAAATTGCGACACGGCTTCCGTATTTCTGTTCCGGCTGTCCGCACAACAGCTCGACCAAGGTACCGGAAGGCAGCCGCGCCTATGCCGGCATCGGCTGTCACTACATGGTACAATGGATGGATCGCGAGACGACCGGATTCACGCAAATGGGTGGGGAAGGCGCCAACTGGATCGGCGAGGCGCCGTTTTCGACGACCAAGCACGTGTTCCAGAACCTTGGCGATGGCACGTACAACCACTCGGGCGTTCAGGCGATCCGGGCTGCGTTGTCCGCAGGAACGAACATCACCTTCAAGATCCTGTTCAACGACGCGGTTGCCATGACCGGCGGGCAGGAGAATGAAGGCGGCCTGACGGCCGAACGGATCGTTGCCGAGGTCAAGGCAATGGGTGTCCGAGAAGTGGCCCTGGTTTATGACGAAAAGGAAGACGTCAACTTCAAGGCTCTGCCCGACAGCGTCCAGACATGCGAGCGTGCCGACCTCATGCAGGTGCAGGAGAAGTTTCGCGAGATCGAGGGCGTATCGGTCATCGTTTATGTTCAAACCTGCGCCGCCGAAAAGCGCCGCCGACGCAAGCGCGGTACATTCCCCGATCCCGACAAGCGGGTGTTCATCAACACCGATGTATGTGAAGGCTGTGGCGATTGCGGTGTACAGTCAAACTGCGTGTCGATCGTTCCCAAACAGACTGAGCTGGGCCGCAAGCGGGCCATTGATCAATCGAGCTGCAACAAGGATTTCTCGTGTCTGAACGGTTTCTGTCCTTCGTTTGTAACGCTTGAGGGCGCGAAAATTCGCAAAGAGGCGACGACCGAAATTGATCTGCCGGATTTGCCGATGCCGGATCTGCCGAAGATCACCGGTACGCACAACGTCGTGATTACCGGCGTTGGCGGTACGGGGGTCGTCACCATCGGCGCGATCCTTGCGCAGGCGGCGCAGATCGACGGAAAAGGCGCGGGCATGATGGAGATGGCGGGCCTGGCGCAGAAAGGCGGCGCAGTCCACATCCACTGTAGATTGGCCAACCGCCCCGAGGACATCAGCGCGATACGCGTCGCCACAGGCGAGGCCCATGCGCTGATCGGCGGTGATCTGGTGGTCTCGGCCGGCGCCAAGACGTTGGGCCTGACGCGCACCGGACGTACGGGGGCCGTCGTGAACAGCCACGAAACGGTGACGGGCGATTTCACGCGTGATACCGAGTTCCGCATTCCGGTGGATCAGCTGGAACTGGCCCTGCAAGCGCGGCTGAAAGAAGATGTTTCGCTGTTTGATGCGACCGAACTGGCGCGCGCGGTGATGGGGGATTCAATCTATTCCAACATGATGATCTTCGGCGCGACCTGGCAGCGCGGACTGTTGCCGGTCAGCCATCAGGCGATATTCGAGGCCATCGAGTTGAACGGCGCAGCGGTCGAACGCAACAAGCGCGCGTTTGATGTCGGCCGTTGGGCGGTTCTGCATCCAGACGAAGTACAATCCATCCTTTCGCCAACCGTGGCCGAGATGCCCAAGACGCTGGACCAGATCATCGCGTTTCGTGCGCAGCACCTGACGGACTATCAAGGTGCACGGCTGGCCAGGCGGTACCGCAAGCTGGTGGACAGTGTAGAGGACGCGGATGTGTGCGAAGCGGTGGCAAAAGGCTATCACAAACTGTTGTCGTACAAGGACGAATACGAAGTTGCGCGCCTTCTTCTGACCAGTCGGGAAAAAGCGGCGGCCGAGTTTGATGGTGACTTCAAGATGACCTTTCACCTTGCCCCGCCGATATTCGGCGGATCGGGCAGCAATGGCAGGCCGAAAAAGCGTGCCTTCAGCGAATCCATCATGACTGCGTTGAAACTGTTGACCAAACTCAAGGCATTGCGCGGCACACCACTTGACCTTTTCGGGTATTCATCCGAACGCAAGATGGAGCGCGCCCTGATCCGACAGTATGAAAAGGATATGCGCGAGGTTCTGCCCCTTGTGTCGCAGGGCACCCGTGATGCGATTGCCGCCCTGGCCCGCTTGCCGCTGGATATCCGCGGATTTGGGCCGGTTCTGCGGGAAAACGAGGCCAAGGCTGCCAAACGGCGAGAGGAGCTGCTGGCGGTCATCCGCAGCGGTGGGCCTGAATTGCAAGCCGCGGCAGAGTAATTCGTCACAAGGGTGTCACGATAGCTGGTCAAACCTGTTGCTTGCATTTATTTTGCGCGCAGCAAAACGGAGCCCTACATGTCTTCTCGCCGTCATGTCGTTCGTGACATCTCGTATGCGCATTCCGCCGAAACCAAGGGGGGTCGGCTGGTCATCAGGCTGATGGAGAACACCACAGGACGGTTGCGTCTGATCAAACGGGCGGACGGCTACGAACAAGAAGTTGCAAAGGGTCGGGATTTCTGGTCGGTCATGGTCGATCGCTATGGATTGACATTGGATGTCGTTGGTGGC
Source organism: Ruegeria sp. BF10 (assembly GCF_056538725.1). Classification (NCBI taxonomy): domain Bacteria; kingdom Pseudomonadati; phylum Pseudomonadota; class Alphaproteobacteria; order Rhodobacterales; family Roseobacteraceae; genus Ruegeria; species Ruegeria sp. BF10. The sequence continues at coordinate 1,445,092 of NZ_JBQFTR010000001.1, read as the reverse complement.
GCACTGGAGAATATCCCCAAAGAGGGTCCGCTTATCCTGATTGCAAACCATCCGTATGGAATTCTGGATGGGCTGATGATGGGGCATATATTGTCGCAGACCCGTGGTGATTTCCGGATTCTCGCAAATCGCGTTTTCCGCAAGGCCGAAGACCTGAACCGTATCGTTTTGCCTGTTTCGTTTGATGAAACCAAAGAAGCGGTGAAACTGAATCTGGATACGCGGAAAACCGCATTGAATTACCTCGGCGATGGCGGCGCGATCGGGATTTTCCCTGGGGGTACGGTCAGCACCGGCGTCAATCCGTTCGCGCATCCCATGGATCCGGGGTGGCGCGGTTTCACGGCCCGCATGGTGGCGAAATCCAATGCCACCGTCGTTCCGGTGTTCTTCGACGGGCACACGTCACGTTTGTTTCAGATAGCAAGCCATATGCACAACACCCTGCGCATGGGCTTGCTGATCAAGGAGTTCAAAAAGCGTGTCGATACCCCGGTCAAAGTGGTGATTGGCACGCCTATCGGGCGCGACATTCTGGATCCGCTGGGCAAGGATACGCGCAAGATGATGGATTTCCTGCGCAAAGCGACGTATGAGCTGTCTCCGACACCGCTGAAGTCATATGACTATGGCTATGAATTTGAGGAACGGCATCGCGCCTGAAGGGGCTAATGGCAGTAGGTATCTTTGATTCCGGATTGGGCGGTCTGACCGTCCTGAGCGCCGCGCAGACACGTCTGCCTGACGTTGATTTCCTGTATTACGCGGACAGCGCGCATGCCCCGTACGGTGTGCGCGATGCCGAGGACATCTATCAGCTGACCCGAAAGGCCGTGCAGGACCTTTGGGATCGCGGCTGCAATCTGGTGATTCTGGCTTGCAACACCGCCAGCGCGGCGGCGCTGCGTCGGATGCAGGAAGAAGGCGTGCCCGACGGCAAAAGGGTTCTTGGTGTCTTTGTCCCATTGATCGAAGCCCTGACCGAACGGCAATGGGGCGACAACTCCCCACCACGCGAAGTGGCGGTCAAGCATGTTGCCTTGTTCGCCACGCCCGCCACTGTGTCCAGCCGTGCCTTTCAGCGCGAGCTGGCGTTCCGGGCAATTGGCGTGGATGTCGAGGCGCAGGCATGTGGTGGCGTCGTGGATGCCATCGAAGACGGTGACATGATCCTTGCCGAGGCGTTGGTGCGCAGCCATGTGGAAGCCCTCAAGCGCAAGATGCCCGAACCGCAGGCGGCCATTCTGGGCTGTACGCATTACCCGCTCATGGCCGAAGCATTTCAGGCGGCATTGGGACCTGATGTGCAGGTCTACAGCCAGGGAGAGCTGGTTGCTGAAAGCCTTGCGGATTACCTGCATCGCCACCCCAACATGCTGGGTACCGGCCCGGGAGGCTTCCTGACGACGGGGAAACCCAATGTGGTGAGCGATCGGGCGACCCAGTTCCTCCGACGACAAATCACATTCGAAGCCGCCTGACTTAGGTCAAGGACGCGGCCGTTCTGCTTTCATTATTCCAAGACCGTCGCATCGGCGGTCGTAACATGTGACACACGTTGAGAAGAGGTCTGACATGACCCATAAAATCGCAATTCTGGGCGCCTCGGGCTATACCGGTGCGGAACTGGTGCGGCTGATCGCCGAACACCCGAACATGGAAATCGTCGCGCTGGCCGCCGAACGCAAGGCGGGGATGACCATGGCGCAGGTTTTCCCCCATCTGCGCCACATGGACCTGCCGGATCTGTGCAAGATTTCCGAGATTGATTTTTCCCGGGTCGATCTGTGTTTTTGTGCCCTTCCGCACAAGACCAGCCAGGAAGTGATCAGTGCGCTGCCCAAGGATCTGAAGATCATCGACCTGTCTGCTGACTTCCGGCTGACTGACCCGGACGAATATGAAAAGTGGTACGGAAACCCGCATACCGCGCTCGCGCAGCAGGAAGAGGCCGTTTATGGCCTGACCGAGTTCTACCGCGACGAAATCCGGGACGCGCGGCTGGTGGCGGGCACAGGGTGCAACGCGGCAACCGGTCAATACGTTCTGCGGCCGCTTGTTTCTGCCGGGGTGATTGATCTGGACGATATCGTGCTGGATCTGAAATGCGCTGTTTCCGGGGCAGGGCGGTCGCTGAAGGAAAACCTGCTGCATGCCGAACTGAGTGAGGGCACCAACGCCTATGCCGTCGGCGGGACCCACAGGCATCTGGGTGAGTTCGATCAGGAGTTTTCCAAACTGGCCGGGCGTACGGTTCATGTGCAGTTCACCCCGCACCTGATCCCTGCAAACCGGGGCATTCTGGCCACGACCTACGTAAAAGGTGACCCGCTGAGCATCTATGAAACGCTTGCAAAAGCTTATGCGGATGAGCCTTTCATTCAGATGCTGCCGATGGGCGAGACACCGTCGACCCACCATGTGCGCGGGTCCAACTTCTGTCATATCGGTGTTGTGGCAGATCGGATCGAACGGCGCGCGATCGTGATCGCGGCGCTGGATAACCTGACAAAAGGTAGCAGCGGCCAAGCCTTGCAGAACGCCAACCTGATGTTAGGTGAGATTGAAACCCGGGGCCTGATGATGGCACCGTTATTCCCGTGAGGATGGTATGAAAACGCTCAAGAAACGTCGCCGAGTACAAGTCATTCTGGTAGCTATCGTTGCCTTGGTGGCATCGACGGCGTTGATTGGCTATGCCATGCGCGACGGGATCAACTTTTTCCGCTCGCCAAGCCAGGTTATTGCCGAACCGCCCAAGCCGACCGAGGTTTTTCGGATTGGCGGCTTGGTCGAAGAAGGTTCGATCATCCGTGGGCAGGGCGAAACCGTACATTTTGTCGTCACCGACGGCGGCGAAAGCGTCAAGGTTTCTTTCACCGGGGTTCTGCCTGATCTGTTTTCGGAAAATCAGGGCATGGTCGGCACCGGGCGTTACGTGAACGGTGTGTTTGAAGCCACTGAAATTCTTGCCAAACATGATGAAACCTATATGCCGAAGGAAGTCGTGGACGCGTTGAAAGAGCAGGGCGTCTACAAAGAGGCTGAAGAAAGCTGACCTGACCAATATCCATGTTGAGGGCGTTGCGCGCGGGATGCGGGCAGCGCCCTTGGTCGTTCAGGCTTGTTAATTCTTTTTCGGGATCGTCAGTGCCATTCAGCGAAATGAGGGCGCTATGCAAACGGTTCGGCAGATTGCCAAGGAAATTGTGCGTCGGGAAGGCGAATTCGTGAATGACCCGGACGATCCGGGCGGGGCAACCAAATATGGTGTCACGATCCACACGATGCGCAGGCTTGGACTGGATCTGTCCGGCGATGGGCTGGTTGACGTGGCGGATGTCCGGGCGCTTACTCAGCGCGAGGCGGTCGATATCTTTGTTCAGCACTACTTTGAAAAGCCACGCATCGCGCTGTTGCCGGATATTCTGCACGCCCCTGTCTTTGACATGTACGTCAATGCCGGTGCGCAAGCAGTAACAATCCTGCAACGGCTTTTGCGTGAAATGGGGTTTGACGTCGTGGTAGATGGCGTGATCGGCACGCAAACGGCGCAGGCGTGCGAAGACGCGGCCCGACCTGATCCCAACGCGTTGCGCGATGCGTACGGCGTGGCGCGGCGGAACTATTATTTTCGGCTCGCCGACAAACGTCCGACATCCAGAAAATACGCGCGCACCCGATCCGGTGGCAAAGGAGGCTGGATCAAACGCGCCGAAGAGTTTCTGTCGCCACGCTATCGTCTGACGGAAAGTGAATTCAAGGAAAGGGTTGCGGCATGGGGTTGATCTCGGGGGTATTGGCGCTGCTGTTCGGGGGCGGTCGCAACGCTGTGCGTGAGACGGTTGAAATATACCGGGAAAACGCCGAGTCCCGTGCTGAGAGAACAACAGCGTTGCAAAGCCAGGCAATGACGCAGTTCGGCGGAGAGTTCGTGGTTCGTCAAAAAGGCCTGTTCGACCGCGTCATGGATGGTGTGAACCGGTTGCCGCGCCCGGCATTGGCGCTTGGAACGCTGGGATTGTTTGTTGCAGCAATGGTGGATCCGCTGTGGTTCGCCGAACGCATGCAGGGCATTGCACTGGTGCCGGAACCTCTTTGGTGGTTGCTGGGCGTGATTGTGTCTTTCTATTTTGGCGCGCGCCATCAGAGCAAAATGCAGGATTTTCAGCGGGATATAGGCGCAGCCATGCAACGCCTGCCGACGGTCATGGAGAACATAGAAACGGTGCGGGCCATGCGCAGCGACAGCCCGGGCGTCGCCGACCCCGGCCCCGATGCCAACCTGATACAGAACGCCTCGATTCCTGACGCGAATCCAGCGTTGACCGATTGGCGCAAGCTTCGGGGGCTTTGACCCGCGACACTATGTGCCCCCGGATCATGCGAAAGTTAATGGCCCCCGGTTCGGCCTCGGAGTATATTCCGGGGCATGATTACAGAGCTTGGCCACTTCGCCCTTATCCTCGCCTTTTTCGTCGCCATCGTGCAAAGCGTGGTGCCTCTGATCGGTGCGTCAAAAAACTGGACCGGCTGGATGGCTTTTGCCGAGCCTGCTGCCATCGTCCAGTTCCTGCTGACTGCTTTTTCCTTCGGTGCGCTGATCTGGGCTTTCATCGTGTCGGACTTTTCGCTGCGGATCGTGGTCGAAAACAGTCATTCAGCAAAGCCGATGATCTACAAGATCAGCGGGACGTGGGGGAACCACGAGGGGTCGATGCTGCTGTGGGTGCTGATTGTCACTCTGTTCGGAGCGATGGCAGCTTTCTTCGGGGGCGGGTTGCCCCCAAGCCTGAAGGCGCGTGTGCTGGCGGTACAATCATCCATCGCGGTCGCGTTTTTCGCATTCATTCTGCTGACTTCGAACCCGTTTGACCGGCTGGCAATTGCGCCGTTTGACGGGCGGGATCTGAACCCGCTGTTGCAGGATCCCGGTTTGGCCTTCCACCCGCCATTTCTGTATCTCGGCTATGTGGGGCTGAGCATGGCGTTCAGTTTTGCCATCGCCGCGCTGATCGAAGGGCGTATCGATGCGGCATGGGGCCGCTGGGTTCGCCCATGGACACTTGCTGCCTGGGTGTTTTTGACCATCGGTATCGCGCTGGGGTCCTGGTGGGCCTATTATGAGCTGGGCTGGGGCGGTTTCTGGTTCTGGGACCCGGTTGAGAACGCTTCGTTCATGCCGTGGCTTCTGGCGGCAGCACTGCTGCATTCGGCAATCGTTGTCGAGAAGCGCGAGGCGCTGAAAAGCTGGACCATCCTGCTGGCAATCATTGCCTTCGGGTTTTCGCTGATCGGGACATTCATCGTTCGTTCGGGGTTGCTGACCTCGGTTCACGCCTTTGCCAATGACCCGGAACGCGGGGTGTTCATCCTGTTCATTCTGGTGGTTTTCATCGGTGGGGCGCTGACTTTGTTTGCCGCGCGGGCGCAGGCGATGGAGGCCAAGGGTGTCTTCGGCATGGTCAGCCGCGAAAGCGCGCTGATCGTAAACAACGTCCTGCTGGCGGTCAGCTGTTTCGTGGTCTTTGTCGGCACAATGTGGCCGATGGTGGCCGAGATGATGTTTGATCGCAAACTCTCGGTCGGGGCGCCGTTTTTCAACGCAGCATTCTCTCCTTTCATGGTTTTGTTGGGATTGATCCTTCCCATTGGGGCCATGTTGCCGTGGAAACGGGGACGGATTGGAAAAACGGCCTGGTCGCTGCGCTATGCCTTTGGTCTGGCCTTGGCGATTGCTTTGCTGGTTTGGGCGATGCAGACCGGCCGCAGCGCTTTGGGGCCGGTGGGTCTGTTCCTTGGGGCGTGGATTACGTTTGGCGCCATCGTTGATCTGTGGAGCCGTACGGGGCGCAACGGCAGCCTGAAACGCTTGCTCCGTCTGCCGGGGGCGGATTGGGGTAAAGCCGTCGCTCATACCGGGCTGGGAGTTACCATCTTTGCCATCGCAGGTCTGACTGCGTGGGAGGACGAGGATATTCGCGTCGCCCAACTCAACCAACCTTTCGAAGTCGGACAGTTCACGCTGACATTGCAAGACGTCCGTCAGGTTGAAGGGCCGAACTATTTCTCGACCACGGCGGATGTTCTGATTGAAAAGAATGGCCGCCCGATCGGGACATTGCATCCCGAAAAGCGGGATTACCCCGTTGCGCGGATGCCCACGACCGAAGCGGCGATCGATTATCGTTTCCTCGGGGACCTTTACGTCGTGATCGGCGATCGACAGGCAGATGGTGGCTGGGTGATGCGAACTTATATCAAGCCGCTGGCAAACTGGATCTGGGGCGGCTGTATCCTAATGGCGCTTGGCGGTGTCCTGAGCCTGTGTGACAGGCGCTTCCGCGTGGCCGCAGGCGCAAGAAAAACCCCGGTCGGCGGAGTACCTGCGGAATGAAACGGTTTGTTCTGATTCTGATGATGCTCGCAACCCCTGTCTTTGCGGTGCAGCCTGACGAAGTTCTAGATGATCCGGTTCTGGAACAGCGGGCGCGGGATCTCAGCGCCGGGCTGCGCTGCCTTGTGTGCCGCAATGAGAGCATCGACGAAAGCAACGCGGATCTGGCGCGTGATCTACGCGTGTTGTTGCGGGAACGGTTGGTGGCTGGGGATACGGATGAACAGGCGATCGCATTTATCGTTGACCGGTATGGCGAATACGTACTTCTGAAACCGACTGCCAGCGGCTCGAACCTGTTTTTGTGGCTGGCCGGGCCAATCATGCTGTTGATCGCTGCCGCGGTTGGGCTGAACTTTCTCCGCACCCGGGCCAAGGCCCGTGCTTCGGTGGACTCTGTCGCGTTGAGTGAGGACGAAAAAGAACGTCTGCGTCAAATTCTTGAAGACTGACGCGTGGTTCTGCTTTTCCCGTCCCGTCCGGGCCAGTAAGTGTGCAAAAACACATGGCGCGACGGGAGGGTTTTCATGAATTACGAAACGGTTGCTCTGGAGATTGCAGACGGTCTGGCGGTTCTGACGCTGAACAGGCCGGACAAGATGAACGCGCTGACCACCCAGATGCGCGCAGAAATTACGCACGCCATGAAAGATGCAGCGGTCAAGGCGCGCTGTGTCGTCATCACCGGTGCTGGCCCCGCGTTTTGTTCGGGGCAGGATCTGGGTGATGCGTCTTCAACCGGCAAGATCGATCTGGAACGGTCGCTGCGCGATGAATACGAACCGATGTTGGAAGCGATCCACAATTGCCCGGTACCCACGATTGCCGCGGTGAACGGACCGGCGGCCGGGGCAGGCGCGAACCTTGCCCTTTGTGCCGATGTGGTGATTGCCACGGAGAGCGCCTATTTTCTTCAGGCATTTGCCCGTATCGGTCTGCTTCCCGATGCCGGGGGAACATGGTTCATGCCCCGTCAGATGGGGTTGGCCAAAGCGATGGGCGCGGCCTTGTTTGCCGACAAGATCACTGCAAAGCAGGCGGATGAATGGGGCATGATCTGGGAAGCCGTGCCGGATGACGCTTTCGCCGATCATTGGCGCAAAAGGGCAGGGTATCTGGCAAAAGGACCCACGGCCGCCTATGGCGCGATCAAGCGGGCCATTCGCGGAACGTATGAAAACACCCTGCAACAGCAGCTTGCGACCGAGGCGCACCTGCAAGGCGAATGTGGCCGTTCCAGGGATTTTGCCGAAGGTGTCGTCGCCTTCATGGAAAAACGCCCTCCGAAATTCGAAGGGCGCTGATCAGGCTGGCATCATGCGCGGCGGCGGCGGCGTGTGCGGCGTTCCGGTGCCGCATCGTCATCCGTCCCGTCCGAGGCGGATGTGAACGGACCCAGCGCATCAGTGATCTGATCGAGCGTCGGGCGTTCACCACGCGGCGTGGTGTCCAGCGCCTCACGCATCTTGCGCAGGTGGTCGGGCATGGTTCCGCAGCACCCGCCAATGATGGTCGCGCCGGCATCCCGCGCCATGGCGGCATACTGCCCCATCAGTTCAGGCGTTCCGTCATAATGGATGTGACCATCCACGTATTTCGGAATGCCTGCATTGCCCTTCGAGATCAGTGGGCGTTCAGTGCCTTGCGCGGCAAAGCCCAGCACGGTGCGCAGAATGTCGGACGCGCCGGTGCCGCAATTTGCACCGAAGGCGATGGGAGGATTCGCCAGAGTTTCAACCAGCTGGGCCAGATCGGCCGAGGTGACACCCATCATCGTGCGTCCGGCCGTGTCAAAGCTCATTGTGCCGCACCAGGGCATGTCGGTCAGGGCAAAGGCTTCGGCGGCGGCGCGAAACTCTTCGGGGGCGCTGATGGTTTCCACCCACAGAACATCCACGCCACCTTCTTTCAGCGCTTCCGCTTGTTCGTGGAACATTTCCACGGCTTCCGCGTGCGACAGGCTGCCGACCGGCTCCATGATTTCCCCGGTTGGGCCGACCGATCCTGCAACGACGACTGGTCGTCCGGCCTTGTCGGCGATTTCGCGTCCCAGCTCGGCGCCGATGCGGTTCAACTCGCAAACTCGGTTGTGCGCGTCATGCAGTTTCAGCCGTGCCGCCGTGCCGCCGAATGTGTTGGTCAGGAACAGGTCGCTGCCTGCATCAACCGACCCCTGATACAGAGCCCGGATCTTGTCCGGGGCATCTACGTTCCAGAGTTCGGGAGCGTCACCAGATTGCAGGCCCATGTTGAACAGATTCGTTCCCGTGGCACCATCGGCCAGAATGGCGTCATTGGATTCCAGAAGCTTGCTCAGCGCGTTTGTCATACGGTTGTTCCAGGAAAAGGCGCAAAACGCCGTTAAAAAAAGAGACGCCCCGTGTCTCATGACCAAGGCGTCAAATCAAATTCATAAAACTCATGAAGATCATGAGTCAGACGCCCTAGGCTCAGTTGGTCTCGCTCAGGACCTGTGCCTTGGCTTCCGGCAGTAGCTCGGCCATTTTTGCGCGGATTTCCTCGTCCGAGGACAGGTTGCCCAGATCGCCCGAAACCTTGCGTACGACATCTTCGTGCCCGGCTTCCTCGAAGTCGGAAATCACGACCGTCTTTGCATATTCATCGGCGTCGGCACCGGATTTACCCAGTTTTTCAGCAGCCCACAGACCCAAAAGCTTGTTGCAGCGGGCTTGTGCCTTGAACTGCATCTCTTCATCATGGGCAAATTTGGCTTCAAAGGCGTTTTCGCGTTCGTCGAACGTCGTCATAGGGCAAGGACCTCTTGGGTTATGTCTTCTTTCCTGATGATATGACTATACGACGTCTCTTACGCAAGGGATTTGCGCTGCGTCAAAGCCTCTCGGGTACATGAACTTGCGGGAAATGGGTGCTTGGACTATGAGGACGCCAACGTGAGGGGACTCATTCCCTCTGTGCAGAGTGGAAAGGTCGCTTATGGCGCGTCGCAAGAAAATCTATGAAGGCAAGGCCAAGATTCTGTACGAAGGCCCCGAACCGGGCACGATCGTCCAGTATTTCAAGGATGACGCCACCGCCTTCAACGCGGAAAAGAAGGACGTGATCGACGGCAAGGGTGTGCTCAACAATCGCCTGTCCGAATTCTTCATGACCGGCCTGACCCAGATCGGCATTCCAAACCACTTCATTCGCCGCCTGAACATGCGTGAACAGCTGGTTCGCAACTGCGAAATCGTTCCGCTGGAAGTGATCGTGCGCAACTATGCCGCCGGATCGATGTCCAAGCGCCTGGGAATCGCAGAAGGCACTCAACTGCCGCGTCCGATCGTCGAGTACTGCTACAAGGACGATTCGCTGGGTGATCCGCTTGTCACCGAAGAACACATCGCCGCCTTTGGCTGGGCCAGCCAGCAGGACATGGACGATATCCTCAGCCTCGCCCTGCGGGTGAACGATTTCATGAGCGGTGTGATGCTGGCGGTGGGCATTCGTCTGGTCGACTTCAAGATCGAGATCGGCCGCGTGTTTGAAGGCGATTATCAGCGACTGATCGTTGCTGACGAAATCAGCCCTGACAGCTGCCGCCTGTGGGATATCGAAACCGGCCAGAAACTGGACAAGGACGTCTTCCGCCGCGATTTGGGCAGTTTGACCGACGCCTATTCCGAAGTTGCACGCCGACTGGGTGTCCTGCCCAGCAACAATGTCACCAAACCGACATTGATCAACTGAGCAGGGTTGGGTCGGAACCTCGCCAAAGCGCCGCAACCGTGTTTGCGGCGCCTTTTCGTTCGCGGTTGAATTTGACAGCTTCCCGTTTCCCAAGCATGTTTGCCACGGGCAGACGCAAAAGGTTCAGGATGGGTGTCAAATGGCGGAACTGTTTGATCAGACAGTATTTCTGAAGTTTCTGGCCGCCGTGCTTGCAATCTTCAATCCGCTTTACAACATCCCGATTTTTCTGAGCATGACGAAGAACTGCTCGGCGGCTGAACGCCGCCACGTTGCGGTTGTTGTCATGATCTCGGTTACCGTCATTGCGCTGACCGCTGTCGTGATCGGGGAAGAAGTGCTTGGGGTGTTCGGCATTGATGTGCCGGCTTTCCGGATTGCCGGGGGGATCATCATTTTCGGTATCGGGATGTCGATGTTGAAGGCCGAAGACCGGCCACCGGGCGATCAGGCCGCGATGGAAGACGGGCACGAGCGGAAACTGAATTTCGCCGTCGTACCGCTGGCGATACCTTTGACCATCGGGCCGGGCACAATTGCCATCACGATCGTTTTTTCGCACCAACTGTCGAACGGCGCCGAAATCGTGACGCTGGGTTCGGCGATCCTGATTGCCTGCGCGATCGTGGGGCTGGGATTGTTGTTCGCAGATCAGATCTCGCGCCTGTTGGGTGAGACAATGATCAATGTCCTGACCCGGATCATGGCAATCCTTCTGGTCGCCGTCGCGGTCGAGATGGTTCTGACCGGCACGTTCCATGCGATTGACGCGCATTATCCGGGATTGGCCAAAGAAGGCGGATAGTTGGATTGCTGCGGCAAACTGCTTTGCAAACAGGGTTGTCGAAAGCCATTTGGCGCGCTATCCCCCGCGCAACGAAATGGGCCTCGGATTGCGGGCCGCAGGTGGAGTTGCCAAAATGAAAGCACGGGTTCATGTGATGCTCAAGAACGGGGTGCTGGACCCGCAGGGCGAAGCAGTTCGGCACGCATTGGGTGCAATGGGCTTTGATCAGGTCGAAGGTGTCCGCCAGGGCAAGGTGATCGACCTTGAACTGGCCGACGGCGCGACCGAAGCAGATGTGACCGAGATGTGCGAAAAGCTGTTGGCCAACACGGTTATCGAACGCTACGAGATCGAACTGGTCTGATGGAATGCGGGCCGCGCGTCTGATCACCTCCCGACAACCGCTCGAGGTAATGACGATCCCGGACCCCGCACCTGCGGAGGACGGCGTGGTCGTGCGGGTTCTGGCCTGCGGCGTGTGCCGGTCAGACTGGCACGCGTGGTCTGGTTCGGATCCGGACGTCGTCTTGCCCATCACCCCCGGGCATGAGTATTGCGGAGAGGTGGTTTCCGTCGGCGCGCGCGTCACCCGGTGGCGTGTCGGGGATCGGGTGATCGCACCTTTCATTCTGGCTTGCGGCCGGTGTCCGGATTGTGCGCAGGGTCATCAGACGATCTGCCCCGATCAGGTTGTACCGGGGTTCACCTGTGACGGCGCTTTTGCGGAATATGTCGCGGTGGCCCATGCCGATGCGAACCTGACGCCCTTGCCGGACAGCATAGCGCCGGACATTGCGGCCGCGTTGGGATGCCGCGTGACGACAGCCTGGCAGGCATTGGTCGGACGGGCACAGGTGCAGGGCGGTGAATGGATTGCCGTCTTCGGCGGCGGTGGTGTCGGGATTTCCACTTTGCTGCTGGGCAAGGCGCTTGGCGCACGTGTCGTGGTTGTCGACATCACGGATGATAAACTGAATTATGCCAAAGCTCTGGGCGCTGACGCGGTGGTCAATGCGGCAACCTGCGATGCGCCGCAGGCGGTGAAGGATCTCACCGGTGGCGGTGCCCATGTCGCGATCGAGGCGCTTGGCGTTGAAGTGACGACCGTTTCCGCAATGCGTTCCCTGCGTAAAATGGGGCGCATGGTGCAGATCGGGATGCCAGCCGGGGATCACACGCAGATGGCGTTACCGATGGATGTTCTTTATTCCGGTCAGCTTTCCGTCTTCGGAACGCGCGGCATGCCAAGTTGGCGCTATCCGTCTTTGCTGTCGCTGATCGCGGGTGGCGGAATTGACCTGAGCCCGTTGGTCACGCGAAAAATATCTCTCAACCAGGTGAGCGCCGAGCTTGCCGCCTTTGACCATCCAACCCCTCCGGGCGTTGCGGTCGTCACCGATTTTGTCTCGTAGGAGGGCCCGCCATGCGCGCAGCCGTAATCGTTTTCCCCGGATCAAACTGTGACCGAGACCTTGCGGTCGCTTTCGAGCAGGCCGGTTTTCAGGTCGACATGGTCTGGCACAAGGATGCCGCGCTGCCGAAAGGCATTGATATCGTGGGCGTCCCAGGTGGTTTTTCCTATGGCGACTATTTGCGCTGTGGTGCAATTGCCGCGAAATCTCCGATCTGCAAGGCCGTGATCAATCACACCGAACGCGGCGGTTACGCCTTGGGGATTTGCAACGGATTTCAGGTTCTGACGGAAACGGGGATCCTGCCGGGGGCGCTGTTGCGCAATGCAGGGCTCAAATACATCTGCAAGACTGTGGGCCTGAAAGTTGAAACCAGCGACAGCGTGTTTACCGGCGGCTACAATGCGGGCGACGTGATCGGTATTCCGATCGCGCATCACGACGGCAACTATTTCGCGGATGACGCAACGCTGGCGGCGTTGAGAGATCAGGACAGGATCGCATTCACCTATACCGAGAACCCCAATGGCTCGGTCGGTGATATCGCGGGGATCCTTTCCGAAAACCGTCGTGTTCTGGGTATGATGCCGCACCCCGAACGCGCGGCCGATCAAGGGCATGGCGGCACCGACGGGGCGGCGCTGTTCCGCGCATTGTCAGGTGTGTTTGAAGCGGCGTGACTTGAGGTCACGCGCGCCCGCGCGTAACGTCTGATCATGAACTCGGACGTGCGATCAGGCTGGTCAAAGCTGCTGAAACCGTTTCGCGGCGCCCCGTTGGGGTGGCGGCTGCGGCTGGCTGTTCTTGTTTTGATGGTGGCAACAATCGCAACGGTTTGGACCACCAACCGCTTGTTGACTGACAGGTTCACCGAATCCACCCGCAACCGGGCCGAGCTGCGCCTTGCGCTGTATTCCGGCAATTTGCTAAGCGAATTGCGCCGCAACTCGATCGTGCCCCAGTTGCTGGCGCGGGACCCGACCCTGATTTCGGCACTGCAATCCAGGGACTATTCGCTGTCGACGCAGCGTTTGATTTCGTTCGTAGAGGAAATCGGTGCGGCGTCGTTGATGCTGTTGGATGGAGACGGGCGAACGGTTGCGGCGACGGACCGGAACAGGCTGGGTGAGGCGCACCGGAATATTCCTTATTTTGTGGACGCGATCCGGTCAAATGCGACGATCTTTTCCGTTATTCCCAAGGAATCCGGCGGATACAGCTTTGTCTATTCCCGCCGGCTTGAAAACAGCGCGGAAATACTTGGCGTGATCGTTGTCGAAGTTGATCTGCAAAAGTTTGAACAGGCATGGGCCGGTATTTCGGATGCGGTGATGGTCACTGACAGCACCGGAACCATCATTCTGTCCACCGAACCGCGCTGGCGGGGTCTGGATGAGGGGGCGGCCCTGCTGCGTCAACCGCCGCAAGGGGCGATCCAGCGGGCCATTCGCGCAACGACCGACTGGACCGCTTTGCCGCCTGACGCCTACCTTCAAGGCGAGGCGGTAATGCGTCTGGAAACCCGCATACCGTTCCGCGGCTGGCAAATGACATCATTCACGACCTATGCCTCGATCCGCGAGAAAGTGAACAGCGTTCTGGCGCTCGAGATCATGGGCTTTGCGATTCTTCTGGCACTGGCGTTCTACGCGCTGAGCCGACGCGCGACGTTGCGCATGACCCTGTTTCAGCGCGAGTCGGCAGAGCTTCGCGCATTGAACGCCAGGCTACAGCGGGAAATCGCTGAGCGCGAACGGGTTGAAAAGACGTTGGATTTGGCCGAACAGACCCTTGCCCAAAGCTCGAAACTTGCTGCTCTGGGTGAGATGTCAGCGGCCGTCAGTCACGAGCTGAATCAACCGCTGGCTGCAATGAAAACCTATCTGGCCGGCGCCCGTCTGCTGTTGCGTCGAAACCGGCCGGAAGAAGCGTTGGCAAGTTTCGGGCGCATCGATGGTCTGATTGAACGGATGGGGGCGATTACGCGGCAGCTCAAATCTTACGCCCGCAAGGGGGCGGATGCGTTTTCACCTGTAAATCTTGGCGAAGCGCTGGCCTCGGCCTTGTCGATGATGGAACCGCAGCTGCGCCAGCGCCATGTGAAGATCACCCAGATCCTGCCGGAAGAACCGGTGGTGGTGATGGGGGACCGGATGCGGATCGAGCAGGTGATGGTCAACCTCTTGCGCAATGCGCTGGACGCCACCAAATCAGTGGCAGAGCCGGATGTGGAAATCATTCTGGCGGCGGGTGACACGGCTGTGCTGACCGTGCGCGACAACGGGCATGGGATCGAAGATATCGAGAACCTGTTCGAACCGTTCTATACCACCAAACAACCCGGAGATGGAGTTGGGCTGGGGCTTGCCATCTCGTCGGGGATCGTGAACGACCATGGGGGACGGCTGACTGCGCGCAACGGCCAATACGGCGGTGCGGTGTTTGAAATGCAGTTGCCGGCACTGGGAAGCGACGGCCTCGAGGCCGCGGAATAACGAGGAATGACTATGGCACAGGCCATGAAAATTGCCATTGTGGATGACGAACAGGACATGCGCCAATCGATCAGCCAATGGCTTGCTTTGTCCGGATATGACACGGAAACCTTTGCCAGCGCGGAAGATGCGCTCAAGGTTCTGGGTCCGGATTATCCTGGGATTGTTATTTCGGACATCAAGATGCCCGGAATGGACGGCATTCAGCTTCTGAAAAAGCTGATGGGGGCCGACAGCACCCTGCCGGTGATCATGATCACCGGTCACGGCGATGTTCCGATGGCGGTCGAGGCGATGCGGGTTGGCGCGTTTGACTTCCTTGAAAAACCGTTCAATCCAGACCGTATGTCCGAGCTGGCCAAACGCGCCAGCAATGCGCGCCGACTGACACTGGACAACCGTGCGCTGCGGCGCGAGCTGTCCGGTGGCACGCAGATCATGAACAAGCTGATCGGTGCCAGCCCGGTCATGGAGCGGCTGCGCGAGGATATTCTGGATCTCGGCCAGGCCGACGGCCATGTGTTGATCGACGGTGAAACCGGTACCGGGAAAACGCTTGTGGCTCACGCGCTTCATGCCGTTGGCAGCCGTGCAGGCAAGAAATTTGTCCTGGTGTCCTGCGCCGCGCTTGAAGAAGATGCACTGGCCAAGCGTCTCTTTGGCCCCATGATGCCCGAGGATGCGCAACTGCCTGCCATCGAAGAGGCGCGGGGTGGAACGCTGGTTCTGGAAGATGTGGAAGCGTTGAGCGATACGTTGCAGGCCAAGCTGCTGAGCGTGATGAACGAACAGGGCACACCTGCGGAGACCCGGATCGTAGCCATCTCGAACCTGCAGGAGGCGGGCAAGACGTCGGAAGACGTGCTGCGCCCGGACCTGTTCTATCGCCTGGCGGCGCTGCGCATCACCATGCCGCCGTTGCGGCAGAGGGGCGAAGATATCCTGACCCTGTTCACCCGCCTCAGTGAGCAGTTTGCCGAGGAATACGGTTGCGATGCACCCCAGGTGAGCGCGCAGGAGGCTGCGCAACTGTTGCAGGCCCCTTGGCCCGGCAATGTGCGTCAGTTGATCAACATTGCCGAACGGGCGGTGCTTCAGTCGCGCCGTGGCTCGGGCACCATCGCGTCTCTGTTGATGTCCGATCACGAAGAGATGCAGCCGGTGATGACGACCGAGGGCAAGCCGTTGAAGGAATATGTCGAAGCGTTCGAGCGAATGCTGATCGACAACACGATGCGCAGGCACAAAGGCTCGATTGCGTCCGTCATGGACGAGCTTTGCCTTCCTCGCCGGACGCTGAACGAGAAGATGGCCAAATACGGCCTTCAGCGGTCGGACTATCTGTAAGCGATGCGATTTGGGGGCTCTGCCCCCGTCGCCTGTGGCGCCTCCCCCGGGATATTTTGGGCCAGATGAAGGGGGGGCGCAACATTGGTTTTGGGCGCGGAATGCAGTTTGCCCATTGTCTTTTCCACAGGGTTGCTTTTATTGTGGCGGAACGGGCCGGGCGAATTTGACGCCTGCAAGTCCCGAATCTTTGAGTTTCGCTGCTGATCCGTTGGTGAGGGTCAAGACCTCGCGGTTCAGCAGACCGATTATGCCCCTGAAGGGGCAGTGGAGTACCTGAGCCCGGGATCCCCGGGCGAAAGGAATAAATGGGCAGGCAGCGTTCAGACGCACCTGTCGGAGAAGAACCGCGATGACGCGCGCGCAACGATTGAGAGAACGGGCAGGGGGCCACAGCGCCAGACCCTGCCGCGCGCCGTCTGATATCGCCCTGACAAGACACCTCCCCAAAAGCGCCTGTCCGCCTGGACAGGTCAGGACAACGCGTTTGGCGCGGTGCACCAAGGACAAATGGCTAAGAAAATGCTTATCGATGCCACCCACGCGGAGGAAACCCGTGTCGTGGTGGTTGACGGAAACAAGGTCGAGGAGTTCGATTTTGAATCCGAAAACAAACGCCAGCTTGCCGGCAACATCTATCTTGCAAAAGTAACTCGGGTTGAGCCATCGCTTCAGGCGGCCTTTGTGGACTATGGCGGGAACCGGCATGGTTTCCTGGCATTCTCGGAAATCCATCCGGACTATTACCAGATCCCCGTCGCCGACCGTGAGGCGCTGATGGAGGAAGAGCGCGCCTATGCCGAGGCAATGAAGGCGCGCGATGAGGCAGAAGAGGCCAAATCCAAGAAGCGGCGGTCTCGGTCTCGCTCGAAGGCTGCTGACGTGAAATCGGATGATCCGGTTGAAACGATGGAGGTTTCGACCGAACCAACCGGCATGGAAACCATCGATCTGGACGAGGGTGAAGAAGCAGGTGTTGAGGTTCCGGAAGGAACGTCGCCGATGGAAGTCGTCGCTGAAACTCCGGTAGAGGAGCCAGTTGACGATGACGCGCCGGCCACTGATGACGCAACCGAAACCGCATCGGATGAGGCTGCGTTAGACGACGTAGCCGAGGAAGCCACTGAACAGGCTGTCGAGGCGTCGGACGACGACGCGGAGGACCAGGCCGAAGAGGCAGTGGAAGCCGGTGAAGAGGTTCAATCGGAAGGGGAAGAAGCCCAATCCGAGCCCGAGCAAACAGAAGAACTTGTTGAAGCTGCGGATGATGAACTGGACGCGGATGAGGACGGCAGCGACAGCCAAAGCACGGACGCTGCATCAAAAGACGCATCGATTGAATCGGTTGCCGATGAGGATGACAGCGAAGACATTCGGCCGCCGCGCAAACCGCGTCCGCGTCGTTACAAGATACAGGAAGTCATCAAAGTACGTCAGGTTCTGCTGGTGCAGGTTGTCAAGGAAGAGCGCGGAAACAAGGGTGCTGCGCTGACGACCTATCTTTCGTTGGCAGGACGGTATTGTGTTTTGATGCCCAATACCGCACGTGGCGGTGGCATCAGCCGCAAGATTACCAATGCGGCGGACCGGAAAAAACTGAAAGAGATCGCAACGGATATCGATGTGCCGACCGGGGCGGGTTTGATCATTCGAACCGCCGGGGCCAAGCGAACCAAGTCCGAGATCAAGCGCGACTATGAATACCTTCAGCGCTTGTGGGAGCAGATCCGGGCGCTGACACTGGAATCCATCGCGCCGGCAAAGATTTATGAAGAAGGCGATCTGATCAAACGGTCGATCCGAGATCTTTACAACCGCGATATCGACGAAGTCTTGGTCGAAGGCGAGGGCGGGTACCGCATCGCCAAGGATTTCATGAAGATGATCATGCCGTCTCACGCCAAGAACGTGAAACGGTATGAAGATGCGCTGCCACTGTTCGCGCGCTATCAGGTGGAAAGCTATCTGGCGGGGATGTTCAACCCGACCGTACAGTTGAAATCCGGTGGTTATATCGTGATCGGCGTGACGGAAGCGCTGGTGGCGATCGACGTAAACTCGGGCCGTGCCACCAAGGAAGGGTCGATCGAGGAAACCGCACTCAAGACCAACCTTGAGGCCGCTGAAGAGGTTGCACGCCAGTTGCGCCTGCGCGATCTGGCCGGTCTTATCGTGATCGATTTCATCGATATGGATGAGCGCAAGAATAATGCGGCCGTTGAAAAGCGCATGAAAGAGCGGTTGAAAACCGACCGTGCGCGAATCCAGGTGGGGCGTATTTCGGGCTTTGGCTTGATGGAAATGAGCCGTCAGCGTCTGCGCCCCGGCATGATCGAGGCAACGACACAGCCGTGCCCGGCCTGTCACGGCACCGGCCTGATCCGCTCGGACGACAACATGGCCTTGTCGATCCTGCGTCAGATCGAAGAGGAAGGTACCCGTCGCCGTTCGCGCGAAGTCTTGGTACGCTGCCCTGTCAGCATCGCCAACTTCCTGATGAACCAGAAACGAGAACATATTGCGCAGATCGAAGCGCGGTATGGGCTTTCGGTGAGGATTGAAGGGGATATCCATTTGGTCAGCCCGGACTTCTCGATGGAGAAGTTCAAGACGGCCAGCCGGATCGTTCCCGAGGCCACGGCGCCCGTTGTTTCTGTTGATGCGTCACTGATGGATCTTGTCGATTCATCGGACGCGGAAGAGGCCGAAGAGGAAACCGTTCAGACCGAAGAAGAGGCAAAGCCCAAGCGCAAGCGCCGCCGTCGTCGCCGCAAGAAAGGCGCGGGCAATGGCGATGCGCCCGAGCAGACCGTGGAAGAGGGTGAAGCGCCCGCACAAGAAAACGCAGAGGGCGATACGCCTGTCGTTGAAAATGCTGAACCGGCTGAAGCTGAGGCTTCGGAGGAAGAAAAACCGGCCAAGCCCAAGCGCAAACGCGCCCCGCGTCGTCGCAAAAAAGACGCGGTTGCCGAAGAAGTTGCGGAACAGTCTGAAGAACCAGCCGTCACGACGGCGGACGCCGTGACCGAAGAACCGGCAGCCGAGGAAACCGGTGAGCTCATCGAGGGCGAAAGCGCCGAGTACGTGGCGGAGCAGGTCGAGGTGGTCGCCGAACCAGCCGAAGTACAGGCTGATGCTTCGCTGTCGGCAGAGCAACCTGCAAACGGTGTGGATGCGGCACCAGCGGTTGAAGAAGCGGATGAGGCGGAAAAGCCGTCCGCGGAAGCTGTAGAAGCCTCTGAAATTACGGAAACCGACGATCCTGCCGAAGACGGGCCAGCAGAAGCAACAACCGAGCCAGTGCTTGAAGGCGTAGCGGAAGAGCCTGAGCCTGTACCGGCCAAGCCCAAACGACGCGGTTGGTGGTCGCTGGGAAGCTAACGAAAAAGGCGGGCTGATTGGCCCGCCTTTTTTTGACCTGAAACAAAGATCAGCTGGATTTTTGGATCAGATAGATCTGATGTGCGCCGTCAGTGTCCTGCGAAAGCAGTCTATGCCCGGCCTCGGCACAAAAATGCGGAACATCCACGATGGCCGCAGGATCATCGGCCAGAACCCGCAGAACGGCGCCGTCCGGCATGGATTTCAGTCGTTTGCGGGCTTTCAGGACGGGCAAGGGGCACAACAGGCCCAAAGCGTCCAGGGTATCTGAAATTTCTGACATGATTTTCGGGATAGGGTGAAGTTGTAATATTGTCCAGATTCCGTGCACGAGGATGTGACCGTTTGGCCCCGTGACGGATCGCTCTTCATCACATATGTGCAGAAACATGTTCGGAATCGAAATCATAGACGCGGGACTTCTGCCCGCCATGTTCGTCGCGCTACTGGGTGGCCTGATCAGCTTTCTGTCGCCTTGCGTATTGCCCATCGTACCGCCTTATCTGGCCTATATGAGCGGCGTTACCATACATGAGATGCAGGACGAGGCCCGCGCGCGGCGCAAGGCGACCATGTCGGCGCTGTTCTTTGTCATGGGCCTGTCGACCGTCTTTTTGCTGCTTGGCTTTACCGCATCGGCCTTTGGTGCGTTTGTGCTGCAAAATCAGGTGCTGTTCGCCAAGCTGTCCGGTGCCGTCGTCATCGTCTTTGGCCTTCACTTTCTGAATGTCTTCCGGATTCCTTTTCTGGATCGCGAAGCACGGATTGAAACCGGCGATTCCGGTGGGTCGGTCTTTGGTGCCTATATCCTTGGCCTTGCTTTTGCATTCGGCTGGACCCCGTGCATTGGGCCACAACTGGGGGCGATCCTGTCACTGGCGGCGAACGAAGCGTCGGTCGCGCGTGGCACGTTTCTGCTGGGGGTTTACGCTGCGGGCTTGGGTATTCCGTTCTTGTTGGCAGCCATGTTCCTGAATCGCTCGATGACCGTGATGAACCGGATCAAACCGTATATGGGCACGATCGAGAAGGTCATGGGCGGCCTGCTGTTGTTTGTCGGAATAATGCTGATCACGGGTCTTTTCACCCGCTTCAGCTGGTGGTTGCTGGAGACTTTTCCGGCGCTGGCAAACTTCGGGTGATCAACTGACGCACTTACCTTGACCTCAAGCCTGCGTTAACTTGCGCATTAGAAGGTAAGGGCATGAGCAGTCACAAAAATCAGCCGCAGGTGCGCAGACGTCGGGTGTTCTATATTCCCGGCTATGATCCGATGCCGCCCCGGCGATATCGCGAGCTGTATCGCACCGAGTCTCAGAAACAGGCCCGGATCTCGGGGTACGAGATCGCAATCGCCCCAAAGACAACGGACGGACGTTTTGGCTGGCGCGTGACCTCGGAACAAGATGGCCTGACCGTTGAAACGGAATTCGAGGTTCTGGTGTGGTCCGACATCGTGCGCGACAGCATGTCGGTCTCGATCCCGGCGACCTATTGGCAATTGGCCCGCACGGCGTGGATTTACATATCAACCGGTACGTTGTGGCGTCTGATGCGATTGCGCAAGGGCCCGGTGATCGCGGCGTTGTATCCAGTGGCGATGTTGGTGTCTCAGCTGCTGATCGCGCTTGCGGTGGCATGGGCATGCATAGCCATGGCCGGTTGGTGGGGGCTGTTCCCGGGAGCGGCCGCAGCCGTTGCGCTGTTGTTATGGTTTCGCAAGGTCGACAACCGGCTGTTTGCTTATTACCTGATGCATGATTACGCCTATTCAGCGCAGTTGAACGGGCAAATGCCGGTCGAGCTAAGGGACAGGTTGGCTTCGTTCCGAGAGACGATCGAAGCTGCGCTGAAGTCCGATGTGGATGAGGTGCTGGTCGTTGGCCACAGCTCGGGCGCGCATCTTGGGGCGTCTGTTCTGGCCGGGCTGATCCGAAAAATGAACGTGCAGGAGCGGCGGGCAGCACTGTCTTTCCTCAGCTTGGGGCAGGTGGTTCCGATGGTTTCGTTTCTGCCTCGGGCATACGATTTGCGGTCCGATCTGCATTTCCTGTCCACGCGGTCCGAACTCACCTGGATCGATGTCTCGGCCCCCGGTGATGGCTGCGCCTTTGCGCTTTGCGATCCGGTTGCGGTCACGGGCGTGGCCGACGCCGACAAACGTTGGCCGCTGGTCCTGTCGGCGGCTTTCACGCAAACCTTGTCTCCGGAACGCTGGAAGGCGTTGCGATGGCGGTTTTTTCGCCTGCACTTTCAGTACCTTTGCGCGTTCGACAAGCCGGAAAGCTATGACTATTTCCGGATAACGGCTGGCCCTTTGACGCTGAAGCAAAGGTTTGCGGATCGAGAGGCTTCGCGCAGCCGCATCGAGACGCCTGTGTCCAAGTTCACCTCGGTACGCCCATGACCCCGCCCAAGCCAGACCCGCGCCCTGATAAGGTTTCTTTGCTGCGCTATGTGAAACTGTTCAGACATGACCTGCTGTCGGCGCAGCCAGCCCGGTTGTATCGCGCGTGGATGGCAGAATTCAAAACCCCGTTCTTCCGATCGTTCCTGATCAATCAACCGGACCTGATTCAAACCGTTCTCAGGAAACGGCCTGACGATTTCCCCAAATCCGGCAGGATCAGCGAGGGCCTGCGGCCGTTGCTTGGCAATTCGGTGTTTCTGACCAATGGCGAGGTCTGGAAACGACAGCGGCGGATTATCGATCCGGCGTTCGAAGGCGGGCGTCTGAAGGATACATTCCCGGCCATGCTGGCCGCTGCCGAGGCATGTGTGGAACGGCTGCGACCTTGTGTCGGCGGGGAACTCGAATTCGAAGAACAGACAAGCCATGCGGCGGCGGACGTCATATTCCGCACCCTGTTTTCCGTTCCCATCGAAAACGCTATCGCCAGCCAAGTGTTTGAAAAGTTCCGGGCCTATCAACGCGCGCAACCTTTGCTAAATCTCGCGGCTTTTGTTCCATTGCCAAAGTGGCTGCCCCGGTTTCATTCCAGGGCGACCAAACAAAACGCGCGGGATATCAGGGCGCTGATTGCCGAACTGACCAGAACACGCGCAAAGGCCATCAAGGACGGAACGGCACCTGATGATCTTGCGACCAAGATCATGACGACGGCTGATCCCGAAACCGGACAGTTCTTCGACCCCGACGAAATGGTTGATCAGGTAGCGATCTTTTTTCTTGCCGGGCATGAAACCAGTGCGTCGGCCTTGGCCTGGACGCTGTACCTGATGGCCCTTTACCCGGAATGGCAACAGAAGGTTGCAGATGAGGCCGCCGTTCTGGATGATCCTTCATTCGCCTGTGTTTCAAAACTCCGGATCAGCCGGGATGTGTTTCGCGAAGCGCTGCGTCTTTATCCTCCGGTGCCCATGATGGTTCGCGAGGCCACGTGCCCCGAACGGTTCCGTAACCGGGATGCGCCGGTTGGCGCGCAGATCGTGATCAGCCCGTGGCATTTGCACCGTCAGGCGCGTTTGTGGGACAATCCGGACGGTTTTGATCCTATGCGTTGGGGCACGGAAAACGGCAAGCGCTGCCAGCGCGACGCTTACATCCCGTTCTCTGCGGGCCCCCGAGTGTGCACCGGGGCCGGGTTTGCAATGGTCGAAGGGCCGCTGATCCTGTCGATGCTCTTGCGCCGTTTCAGGTTCGAAACAATCCCGGGAAAAACACCTGTTCCGGTCGCGCATCTGACGGTTCGATCCAAAGATGGCATATGGTTGCGCCTGTTTGAGCGCTAACAACCTACCATCGGTTCACGCCCTGTTGTATGCGGGGAGGAACATCGGAATCATCATTGAACGGGAAAACAATATGTCCAAAGCAGAACAGCGCGCGCAGATGATCAACGGCACGGGCTTTATCGCGGCACTGGATCAAAGCGGCGGATCAACCCCGAAAGCGCTTGCGTTGTATGGTGTCGAGGCATCCGACTACAACTCAGACGAAGAGATGTTCGGTGAAATCCAGAAGATGCGTGCCCGCATCATTCTGGCCGACGATTTCACAAAGGACAAAGTGATTGGTGCAATCCTGTTCGAACGTACCCTGGGCGAAGAGATCGAAGGCCGCAAGGTTGCCGATTACCTGTGGTCGGTCAAAGGTATCGTGCCTTTCCTGAAGATCGACAAAGGCTTGGAAGAACAGGCAAATGGCGTTCAGATGATGAAACCGATCCCCGGTCTGGCCGAGACCCTGGCCAAGGCCGATGGTGTGTTCGGCACCAAGGAACGCTCGGTCATTCACGAAGCGAATGCCGACGGCATCGCGGCGGTGGTTGCGCAACAGTTCGACGTCGCCCGCGAAGTCACCGATGCCGGTATGGTTCCGATCGTGGAACCCGAAGTGAACATCCATTCGGAAACCAAGGCCGAAGCAGAAGACATCCTGAAGGCTGAAATCCTCAAAAACCTCGATCAACTGGCCGAGGGTCAGGAAGTGATGCTGAAGCTGACGATCCCGACAAAGGCGAACCTGTATGACGCGCTGGCAGACCACCCGCGGGTATTGCGGGTTGTGGCCCTGTCGGGCGGTTATTCGACGGAAGAAGCCTGCGACCTGTTGAGCCGAAACGGCAAAATGATCGCATCCTTCTCGCGGGCTTTGACCGAAGGTCTGTCGAAGCAGCAGTCAGATGCCGAATTCAACGCGGCTCTGGGTGGCAACATCGACAAGATTTACAAAGCCTCGGTCTGATCCGTCAGGCAGGTTTGATGAAAGAGCGGCGCATCTGTGCCGCTTTTTTTCTGCCGATGCAGCCCTCGGCGTGGTCATTGACCAACCCCATGGCCTGCATGAACGCAAACACGGTTGTAGGGCCGACAAACTTCCACCCCCGTTTCTTGAGATCCTTCGACATGGCCACGGATTCGGGTGATGTGGATGCTGTTTGCGGGGGCGGAGGCGTTTCAGCCTCATAACGCCAGACATAAGCCGCCAGAGATCCTTCGGCGGCCACAAGGTCCTGCGCGCAACGCGCATTGTTGATCACCGCTTCAATCTTGCCGCGATGACGGATGATCCCGGCGTCCTGTAGCAGGCGTTCCACATCTGCATCAGAAAACGCGGCCATCTTGTTGAAATCAAATCCGCAGAAGGCTTTCCTGAAGTTTTCGCGCTTGTTCAGGATTGTCCGCCAGCTGAGGCCTGACTGAAAGCTTTCGAGGCACAGTTTTTCAAACAACCGTTGGTCATCGTCGACAGGGTAACCCCATTCATTGTCGTGATATTCAAAGAATTCGGGCGCGGCCTGACACCATGTGCATCTTTGCTGCCCATCCGGCCCGGTAATGGTGTCGCTCATGGTTGTACCCTTTTTGTTCCAGCTCACGTTACACGTCGAGGCGACGACGTGACAAGTCTCAATCAGGGTTTCGGAACCAGTTCAGCACAAAGACGCGTATGGCGGATGCAAGACCCGTTTCCGGGTCGCGCTCCACATCAATCTCAGCCGCCAAGACATTGATTGGCTTATCTTGTTCCTGAGCGATCTCGCGAAAAGCACGCCAGAATTCATCCTCGAGTGATACCGAGGTTCGATGCCCTTTCAGGGTCAAAGAGCGTTTGACAGGGCGGCCGCTCATTCGTCCAGCTCATGATTGTCGAGGTCGCGCTTTTGTTTTTTCTGTTGAAGCTTCACGACTTCTTTTTCAGCTTTCGTTCGCCCAAACGCGACGGCGTTCCGGTCGGCGCGGGCCTTTTTCACGGCCCGCGCTTTTTCTTTTCGATACCGGTTCAGATTGACCGGCTTGCCCATCAGTCTTTCGGGCCGATCATCTGTTCGGGACGGACGACGGCATCAAAGGTCGCTTCGTCCACGAAGCCCAGTGCGATGGCTTCTTCCTTGAGGGTGGTGCCGTTCTTATGAGCGGTTTTCGCAACGGTGGTCGCATTGTCATAACCGATTGTAGGGGCAAGCGCCGTGACCAGCATCAGCGATTCCTTCATCAGTTTGTCGATGCGCGGCTCGTTCGCTTTGATGCCCAGCAGCATCCGCTCGGTAAAGCTGTCGGTGGCATCCCCTAGCAACTGGATCGATTGCAGCAGGTTGTAGGACATCATCGGATTGTAGACGTTCAATTCGAAATGACCTTGCGACCCGGCAAAATTCATCGCCGCGTTGTTGCCCATCACATGCGCGGCGACCTGCGTCAGCGCTTCGGCCTGCGTTGGGTTTACCTTGCCGGGCATGATCGACGAGCCGGGCTCATTTTCCGGCAGGATCAGCTCACCCAGGCCGGAACGAGGCCCGGAGCCCAGGAAACGAATGTCGTTTGCGATCTTGTAGCAGCTGCCGGCAATCGTCGCCAAAGCGCCCGACAGGAAGACCATGGCATCATGGGCGGCCAGCGCTTCGAACTTGTTCGGTGCCGTGACGAAGGGCAGGCCGGTGATCTGGGCCATATGGCCTGCGACGGCCTTGTCCCAGCCGTGCTGGGTGTTCAGGCCGGTGCCAACGGCCGTACCGCCCTGGGCCAGTTCATAAATCCCCGGCATTGCCGCGTGTACACGTGCGATCCCCTGACGAACCTGGTGGGCATAGCCACTGAATTCCTGACCCAGTGTCAACGGTGTCGCGTCCTGCGTATGGGTTCGGCCGATCTTGATGATGTCCTTGAATTCCTCGGCCTTCTGCTCGAGCCCGGACGCCAGTTTCTCAAGCCCCGGAAGCAGCACGTCGCGCACGCTCATCGCCGTTGCGATATGCATGGCGGTAGGGAAGGTGTCGTTCGACGACTGTCCCATGTTGCAGTGGTCATTCGGGTGTACCGGGTCTTTGGATCCGATCTTTCCGCCCAGAATCTCGATGGCTCGGTTGGCGATGACCTCGTTCGCATTCATGTTCGACTGGGTGCCCGAACCCGTCTGCCACACGACCAACGGGAAGTTGTCGTCGAACTTGCCCTCAATCACCTCGCCTGCGGCCTGAATGATCGCATCTGCTATCTTTGCGTCCAGTTTACCCGTTGCCTTGTTTTCCATGGCGCAGGCTTTTTTGATCACGCCCAGCGCGCGCACGATGGTGACCGGCTGTTTTTCCCAGCCGATGGGAAAATTCATGATCGAGCGCTGCGTCTGCGCGCCCCAATATTTGTCGGCAGGAACCTCGAGCGGGCCAAAGCTGTCGGATTCTGTGCGGGTTTGAGACATCGGTCACTCCGTCTGGTATGCAGTTGTATGCCGTTTAGCCGCAGCCACGCCGTGACGCAATCGGCCAGTTGCGCGCACCTTAAACTCAAGGACGCCAAAGGTATAGGCGCGGGGTGCGTCACTTTAATCGTTATTGGCGGGGAATGTGCATTGTTTGCGGACACCTCTGGGCTACAATAGAGAAATGACCGCCCAGGAGGATAAAATGCCAAATTTACATCGCCTTAAGCTTGAAAAAGCTGCCGCGATACTTGCAGTTTGCGCTTTGTGGCTGTCGATTCTGAGTTTGCAGGCCCGCGCAGCAGAGATTACACCGTTCATAGGAGATTATGTCGGTTCAGCCGAAGTAGTAGACGCGGATGGCACGACAACGCCCCGCGACATGAGCGTTTCCATCGTCGAGACCAAGAACGGCTTCAACGTCAGTTGGCGGACGACGACATACAAGCCGGACGGACGTGTTAAGGACCAGAAATTCTCGATAGATTTTGTTCCGTCAGACCGCCCGGATGTGTTTTCGGCGGCGATGAAGCGCAATGTCTTTGGTCACGAAGTGCCATTGGACCCGATGAAGGGCGAGCCGTTTGTATGGGGCCGCATTGTCGGCGACACGCTGACTGTGTTTTCGTTGTTTATAGATGAGGACGGAGGATATGAGTTGCAGCAATTCGACCGTACGCTGGCCGAGGGCGGGCTGAACCTCGCATTTTCACGATTCATAGATGGTCAAAAATCCCGGTCGGTCGAGACTTTTCTGATGAAACGATAAACCCCGCGCCGGGCGGGGTTTGAAGGTTCATTTCCGGAAGCTGTCCAGCGACACGATATCCGCATCGTGATGTATTTCTTCTTCTTCGACTTCGATGTCGTCTTCGATGATCTGATCTTCTTCGATTTCGTCTTCCGGGCTTTCAAAGCGAAGGCCGAATTCCACGGATGGGTCCACGAAAGTCTTTATTGCGGAATAGGGGACGTACAGCGGTTCCGGGGCGTCGCCAAAGTTCAAAGTGATGGAAAAGCCGACGTCTCCGACTTCGAGGTTCTCGAACCAGTGCTGCATGACGATGGTCATTTCTTCGGGATAGCGTTCACGCAGCCAGTCGGCGATTTCTACACCATCTTCACGTGTGTCGAAGGTGATGAAAAAGTGATGCGCCCCGGGTAGACCGGTTTCAGAAACTTCCTTCAGCACTGTTTTGATCAAGCCGCGCATGGCGGTGTGCATCAGGTTTCCATAATCGATGCCTTGCGACATGTGTGATCCTCAAAAGTGGTTATGCTCAGCATAGGGGTTTTGTTCGGAAACGAAAGGGCGGGTATGACCGGATTGATCAGATATTGTGTGCAACCAGCCCGGCCACCGACATCAGAACCAATACAATTCCCATCCCTAATTTCAGTCGAAAAATCAAGGCCCCAGCAAGAATAGTTAGACTTACTGCGGTAATATCCAACGCGGATAACTGCGGCGTGGGGATTGCCACAGGACCCCATGATTTTTCAGTCACCGATTCGAAAAGAACATTCAGGGCGAACCACACGGAAAGGTTGAGAATCACTCCGACGACGGCCGCGGTGATTCCATGCAGGGCCGCAGACAGGCGGGGACGCGCGGCCAGACGGTCGAGATATGGGGCCGCAAGAAAAATCCAAAGAAAGCACGGAACGAACGTCGCCCACAATGCAACCGCGCCGGCGGCAAGCGCCAAGGTGTACCCGCCGGTCAGTTGCCCGGTCAGCATGGCGACAAACTGAGTGACAAGTATGAGCGGCCCCGGAGTCGTTTCCGCCAGACCCAGCCCATCAATCATCTGATCCGTGCTGATCCAGTGGTACTGGTCGACAACGGTTTGGGTCATATAGGCCAATACGGCATATGCGCCGCCAAAGGTCACAACGGCGAGTCGGGCAAAAAACCAGCCCAGATCGCTCAGCAGTTGATGGCCTGTGACGCTCAGAGCGACAAGCGGGCCCAACCAAAGTGGCAACCAGACAGCAATCGTTCGCAGAGACCGCGCCAGTTGTGGTGTTCCTTCTCGTTTCGGCGTTTCAACGGATCCTTTGAAGGTCACATAGCCCCAGAAAGCGGCAGCGAAAATGATAGCCGGAAACGGGAGGTTCAGCAGAAAAATGGACAGGAAGGACAGAATTGCGATTGCCCGATGCTCTCGATCGTTCAATGCCTTGCGCGAAAGATTGCGAAGCGCCTGCAAAACGATCACGATGACGGTTGCCTTGATGCCCGTAAAGGCCGACTGCACCAAGGGAATATCGCCAAACGCTGAATAGAGCGCGACCAGAACCGCAATCACCACCGCGCCGGGCAACACGAACAAGCTGCCGGCAATCAGCCCGCCGGCAACACCGCGCAGACGCCACCCCGCATAGGTTGCCAGCTGCATCGCCTCGGGACCCGGTAGCAACATGCACAAAGACAGGGCGCGCAGGTACGTCTGTTCATCCAGCCAGGGTCGACGCTCGACCAATTCCTGATGCATCAAGGAGATCTGAGCCGCAGGGCCGCCGAAAGACAGCAGGCCGATCCTGCTGAAGACCTTGGTAATCTCGGCCAGTGTCGGTTTCATGACGTTCGCCCGGTGGGCCAGTCATGGCTTTCGTCAAACCCATCGCGCGCCCAGCGATACAGCGCGTCGTAAAGGGTTATCCCGGCCTCCAGGTTTTCATGGTCATCACGATACTGCCTTGAAAGCCCGACCGACACCGCCAACAATCCCGCCGCTTCGGGCGCAAGCATGTGCCGGTTCGTGTCCGCTGCCCGGATGACCGTCGCCAACCGGTCCAGCGCAGGAGAGTGAAGATCGAATTCATCCAACATGGTGTCAAACGTGCAATTGTCGCCCCGGTGGCTCCAGAACGTGTTCTCGATATCAAATGGTGACGCCCCGAAAGCAGTCGAAACGCTTTCGACTTCGCCGGGTGCCACAAACAGGAATTTGGCGTCGGGATCTACAAACCTGCGTATCAGCCAGGGACATGCGATTCTGTCGATCTTTGGTCGGTGACGCGTGACCCACAGCGTATGGCCTCCAATTCGATCAGGAATGCGTGCTGCGGGCACACGTGGCGCGTCGGTCAATTCGCGCCAGGCCTGCATTCCACCTTCCAGATATTCGGCTTGATGCCCTTCGCTGCGCAACCAGGAGACAACGCCCTGGCTCAGCTTTTTGCCCTTTTGACAGATAATCACGGCCGAGCGGCCGGAGATCTTGCATTTCAGCCCCTGAAGATCTGTGACCGGGTGCCGGACTGACGCGGGGATCAGATAGGGATCTTCTTCAAAATCGTCATTCAGGCAGACGTCGAATAGAACGGGCGCATTCGGAGTGCCAATCAGACGCAGAAGTTGCTTGGGGGAAATAGAGTTGGGCGATGCCATGGCATGTTTCCTTGTAACCGCGGATACATGCGAAACTTGGGCTGTCGCCTCACGGGGCGTTCGCAATCTTACCCCATGGCACTTGCTACCGCGCAAGGGTCATGGGGGTCAAGATTGCGTTGGGTTCACGCCCAGTCCAGGCGTTGCCCGGTCATGCATACGGGCAGGGTGTCCGATGGAAACTGGCCCAGTTCTTCAAAAAACGAGATGAAGTCAAAATGATTGTAAGCCTCGACCATCTTTTCGTCTTTGAACCGCGCCATGACCTGGCCCGTGACTTCCAATGGCGCGCCATTGTCGGCACGAAAAGTACGAACATGCAGAATGGCAGACACCCAGTCGCCGTTTTCGATGATCTTGGGCAACTCGACCTTGATGTCCCCCAGAATATGGCGGAACGCCATGACCAGATCCCGGAAATCGTCCGCACCGACCTGCATTTCCGGAATCAGCCCCTCGGCCATCGTTTCGGGCGCGAAAAACTGATCAATTGCTTCGGTGTTTCCATTTTCCCAAACTTCGGAGTACCACTTTCTGAGTATCTCTGAATTCGTCATCCCAGTTCTCCTGTCCAAGTGCAGGCACGATGGCAAAAAGGAATGAATAAACTCTGAATCCGCCAAGGGACGGGTAAATAAATTCAGACATGTGGGGGATTAATGCAGGTTTCTGTTGCCAGGTACCTGCGAACCCCGCCTTACGCGGCTAGGCGCAAGGGCTTAAGTTTCGGTCTTGCTACTGCTTACGCAGCAACTGCAACCGGAGCACGATTGTCGTTTGCAATTGTACTGTTTTCGCCGGTAACGGTGGCAGACAGCCGGGACAAAGCTAACCCCTTTAGACGTTCGTCGATCCTATTTCGGCCCCCCGGTTCTGAAAGTGATCCCCAAACGAAGGATGCCCCCAGAAGGTGTATGGTGGAGCCGCCGGGTACCGCCCCCGGGTCCGATCCGCTTATTACGAGCGCGTTTATGTCCATAGTCCCGAAGGACATCTCTTATATAGGTGAGGTGATGGATGGATGCAAACTCAGAATGAAGTCTGCCGTATCCTATATTTCCAATCTGTTAGGTGGCTTTGTTGAAGTTTGCAGAGATAAGCCAAACCGCCAGAGCCAGTTCGATTCCCCCAAAGATCAACGCCTTGGCCAAGGGCGGATTGTCCAGCGCGACCGACACAAATCGGCCCAGCGCTGCACCGGAATAGACAATGCCCAGCATGACATAGGCCATTGGGTTGTTCAGCCAGATAACGGCGATCCCGGTCACAACAAACAAACCACCGACCGAGGCGCGCATCTCGGACAACCCCATCGTGCTGTTGGTCGGGGCCAGATCCAGGGCCGACGCGGTGTGGGCCGGGGCTAGAAACCCGAACGCGCCGAACCCGATGGTCAGCAATGCTGCAATGACGTTCAGAGTTGCGACCATGGCGGCCTCCTGGGTTCAGGCCGCGTAGGCGGCGTCAAAGAAATCACGTTCCAGCTCGATGGCGCGATGAAACAGTCGCGTGACCTCGGCCTGTTCAGCCGCATCCAGCGTCGGCCAGACGTTGTCCAACTGACTGCGCAGATATTCCACGACGCTTTCGAACCCTTCGCCCGCATGTAGCGTGATCCATTCCGCAAACCAGAACGGCAAGCCGTCTTTGGGCGGGTTTTCCGGGCTGGCCCAGCTCAGGTAAACCCATTCCACCACGACGAGTACCGCCAGCATGTTCTGATAACGGCCAGAGGCTGCGGCTTCGGCCATCAGATCCTGAAACGCCCGTGTGGCGGGCGCGGGCTCGGTGCTGGGCTCAGTGCCCAAAGCGTCCATCGCGCGCAGGAAATAGGTGTTCTCGGGGCCTGTGATCACCGCCAGAAACTGCGCGGCCGGGACGCTGTCTGCAAGGGTCGGCGCATGCGCGATGGCGCTGGCCAAAAGACGCACGAAGCCGTCGACGAACTGATAATCCTGTTGCAGGTACCAGCGCATTTTATCCTCGGGCAGGGTGCCGTCAGACAGTTCGCGGGTGAAGGCATGGGTCGTGGCGGCCGTCCAGTCGTCGATTTTACCCTGACGCAGCACATCGGTTGGGCGGGTTTGGTCCTGCATTCGGAAGCTCCGTTTTGTCTTGATGCAGACAAAGCCCGTTTCAAAACAAAGTACAAGGTCAGCCGAGTGCGGACCAAAGACCCAGACCACCGACCAGAATGAGGCTCAGGGCCCAGATGAGCTCCAGGTTGAACCAGCTGCGCGACAGGAATTGCAGGCCAAGCCAACGATAGACCGCAAAGGCCAACAGCCCGCCACCCAGAACCATGGCGGCCGTATGCAGCGCGGCGACGCCCAGAACCAAAAGGGTGTTCGTCGTCATGATCTGGGAAATCGCTTGATGTCCCGCGTCCAGTTCATCCACGGCACAAAGGCCCAGATAGATTGGAACCAGCATCAGGGCGGCCCCGTGGGCAAGCGCCACGAGAAAAGACCAAAGCGCAAGCCTGCTTGGCGGGATCCGCGAAAGAAAGCGGGGATGACGGCGGGTTATCGCGATGTACAGGCCCATGCCAATGACGACCAGGGCCGCGCCGATACGGATTTCATTTTGATAATCGACCAGTACGGCCATCAGGGCAAAAGGCAGAAGTACGCCCAGCATGGCCACGAAATGCCCGCCAGCCAAAGCCGCGAGTGCGCTCCACAGGGCGGATTGGTGTTGTTCCATCAAAGCCGAAGACACCGCCAGCGGCCAGCCCATGCCGGGGTTCAGGCCGTGATAGGCGCCGCTCAGAACAACGGCCAGCCACAGGCCAGCCGTTGATGACATCAAAAATTCCAACTCAGACCGACGGATAGCAGAAGCTGTCGGTTGAACAGTCTCCGCCCTCCAACCGGATCTGGTGGCTGCGATAGCCCTTGGGGAACTCCACCCAGAACTTCGGATCCAGCGTCAGCCCGCCATTCTCGCCGACATCAGCTTTGACCATGGCCGCACCGGCTTCCTCGGGGTAGAACTGGTCGTCCCACGTGGAATAGAGCGAATTGGTCCAGTAGACGCGTTTGCCGTCGCGGCTGATTTCGACCATCTGTGGACCATATCCAAACGTCTGGCCGTTGGGGTGTTTGGTCTTTTTTACAATCCCTCCAATTTCGACCTTGCCGGCAAGGGTGGGGTTCATCGGGTCGGATACATCGTATTGATGCATCTCGCCGGTACCCCAGCAGGCGACGTAGAGGTACTTGTCGTCCAGGCTCAGGTCGATATCGGTAACCAGCGGCGGAACGGCAGAGAAGCCCTTCAGAAGCTCAGGAAGATCATCGGGATCAGCGGGTTGCGGATCGATTGTTATGGTCTTCTCGGCTTCGAACGTGCCGTCTTCATTGCGCCACCAGGTGAAGATTGCACCTTGCAGGTTCGTTGTATCGACGACAACGCCGCAGAACCCGTATTGCTTTACGGGATCATGAGCGGGACGGATTTCCAAGGCCATCTGATGGTTTTCACCCAGATCGATGGTTTGAATATTCGTCCGGTTTCGAAGGTTCCAGAAATGGATGCGGTGGCCGTATTTATTGGACAACAGGTCTTCGGCCACCAGCCCGTTTTCGAATTGCGGTGGCAGGCCCCATTCGGAACTGACCATGTAGTCACGCGGCAGGTTCCACCAGAAATCATAATGCTTGTCCTGTACGCCGCGCTCGATCTCATAGCGCCCGATGATGTCGAAGGTTTCGCAATCCATGATGAAAATGCCCGGAGGGCCATCTGTGCCGTCAGGGCCGCCACCGCCAAGGGTGCTGACATAGATGCCTTCAGGCCCGCAATGGATCGTGTGCGGACGGGAATACCCTGTCTTTGCAAAGACTTCTTCGGGTTCGATGATCTTGTGAATCTTGGCTTCGAGCGGGTTTTTGACATCGATTACATAAATCCGGCTGGACCGGATGCCCGGGATGATCAGATAGCGCCGCTCCAGAAACGCGTGACCGCTGAGCGGCGACAGGGCCGAAGAACAGGCGTTCCAACCGAAATGGTGAAACTCGTCGCCCTTTTCGGGCATGATCACCTGATGCACGATCTTTCCGAAATCGTCCGAGCTTGGATCGACATTCACAACCGCCAGTCCGTCGGGTTGTGAAAAGTCAGGGCTGAGCATCAGCGTGAATGCAAGTGTTTCAGCGGGGCCCTCCATCGCCAGTTTTGCGGATGGATAAAAACTTGGGTCCGGTCTTTGGTTCATAACGTCCTCCCGTAAGTCATTGATCTTCAATTCATATTGAGAGTTCCGGTCTTGGCGCCGGATGACAATCTGCCTGCTCGTGTGCCCCTTGTTCTGATCTTGTTTCGAATGCCGCCCTCAGTTGGGTTTACGTTTGCTCTTGGCCACGTCATGGGCCAGCCGTCGTGTGTAACGTTCCAGACCGATCAGGGCGGAGTCTACGGTGTCCGCGTCTTTTGCCTCTAGCGCGTCCACTATTCTGCTGTGCAGTCCGATGATCTCTTCGCGGGATCGCGCCGTGAAGGTGATCATATTCATCAAGGGCTGCATCGCTTCCACGGCACCCGCCAGCTGATAAGACAGGACCGGGTTTCCAGCCCCATCCACCAGCGCGCGATGGAAAGTCACGTCCGAGGCGCAAAAGGCTTCGTCCGTCAGGCCCGGTTGGGACTGGCGGAATATTTCCGCCCGCATGGTCGCCAGGTGATCTGCCGTGCGCCGCTGCGCGGACAAGGGCGCACAGGCCCTTTCCAGGGCATATCGCGCCTCGCATGCGGTATCGAAGCTGACCGCATTCATCGACAGCAACAATGTCGAAGTCGTGACTTGCTGAGAATAGGCGTCCTCAAAGCTCAGGCGATTTACAAATGCGCCGCCGGAAGCACCGCGTTGTGTGCGGATCAGGGATTGTGCCGCCAGCCGTTTCAATGCTTCACGCACGGTCGGGCGAGAGACCTGGAACTGATCCGACAGTTCGGCTTCGGAGGGCAGGCGCGCGTCCACGATCAGCTCACCCGAAACGATCGCATCCCGAATGGCCTGGGCGATCTGGGCAGACAGGTCTGCGGTTTTTCGGGGCGCGGTTTTCATCTTCAGACGACCTTGGGCAAATTTTTATTTGTCTGACATTTAAAAGTCTGACATTTGAAAAGCAAGGGAGTTGAGTCGGGAGGCCGAAGTGAGTCGTACGTGGCTGCGCAGCGGAATGTGGCTGGGCTTTTATGTTCTGATCCTGTGGGCGTGGTGGGTCATGTTCTCGATGAGCCGGGACATGGACCTCGATCTGATCGGCCGTCCGGGGCCGATGGGGCAGGCGATGGCCGCGATGGATCCGCGCATGGATATGTACATGCCCATGGCCGAGTTCGGCCCGCTGTTTTCAATGTGGGCGATCATGATGGCGGCCATGATGCTGCCCACCCTGATCCCGACCCTGCGCAGTTACGATGACCTGATCCGCAGTGCAAATGGCACCCGCGCCGGCTGGCTGGGGGTTCTGGCCGGGTATTCCGTCGTCTGGGTCGGGTTTGCGGCTCTGATCGCAGGAATTCAGCTGGTTCTGCTGTTTGGCGGCGTTGTCGATATGCTGGGAATTGCCAAATCCGGCTGGGTCGCGGGCGGTCTGATGATTGCCGTGGGCGCCTTCCAGTTTTCCCGCGTCAAAGAGGTTTGCCACGGTGTCTGCCATGCCCCGATGACCTATTTCCTAGGACATTGGAGAACCGGTTTTGCAGGTGGCGTGCGCATGGGCCTGGGTCTTGGCGCCTTTTGCGTCGGCTGTTGCTGGGGCTTCATGGCACTTGGCTTTGTCGGCGGTGTCATGAGCCTGTTGTGGATGGGGCTCGCGACCCTGTTCATGGTTTTGGAGAAACTTCCTCAGATCGGGCACGCCGTGACCCGTCCGATGGGGTTTGTGCTGATTGCGGGCGGTCTTATCCTGCTCGTGTATCCAATTAGCTACGGAGGATAAACCAATGGCTAAAAACAGAAAACCAGACGCCGATCGGCTGCCCGTCAGTCAGCGCATCGACAGCCGCATGCCCAATCCCAAGCGGCGAGAGATGAGCCCGACGGAATGGGCCATCAAGGGCGAGCTGATCCTGAACTGTTCATGTGACGTGTTCTGCCCCTGCGTGGTGTCACTGGGCGCGCATCCTCCGACGGAAGGTCATTGTCATGCGTGGATGGGTATCATCGTTGATGAGGGCCACTATGAAGGCGAGGATCTGTCGGGTCTGAATGTCGGGTTGCTGGTCGATATTCCGGGCCGGATGGGTGAAGGCCAGTGGAAAGTCGCCGCTTATGTCGACGAGCGCGCAAGCGGCAAGGCTTATAACGGTTTGTTGCAAATCTTCAGCGGTCAGGCGGGCGGCACCACCGGTCTGTTTACCATGCTGGTCAGCGAGATCATTGGCGCGGAACGGGCGCCGGTCCAGATCGAGCGTGACGGAAACAAACGTCGGATCGCGATTGGTCGCAAGATCCAGGGTGAGATCGAGATGCTTGCGGGCAAGGATCCGGAGCATCCGGTGATGGTTTCAAACTCCAAATACTGGATGGGACCTGACATCATCGTGGCGCGTGGCACCAAATCGAAGGTGCGCGACTATGGCCGGGT
The DNA here is from genome assembly GCF_056538725.1 of Ruegeria sp. BF10. Taxonomy (NCBI): domain Bacteria; kingdom Pseudomonadati; phylum Pseudomonadota; class Alphaproteobacteria; order Rhodobacterales; family Roseobacteraceae; genus Ruegeria; species Ruegeria sp. BF10. The sequence continues at coordinate 1,408,404 of NZ_JBQFTR010000001.1, read as the reverse complement.
CTGGGACTTTGGCGGCAAGTCCGCTGAAATCTGCCCCATCGACTGGCACGGGCCAAAATGATGATCACGGGCGCGTATGCGCAGGAAATGGCGCGGTACAATCACTGGCAGAACAAGCAGTTGGCAGAGTTTTTGCAATCTCTGACATCCAAGGAACTGACCCTTGAACGCGGGGCGTTCTTTGGCTCGATCATGGGCACGGTAAACCATTTGTTGTGGGGCGACTGGATGTGGATGTCGCGTTTCGAAAAGCGCGACGGGCCCGACGGCACGATTCACAAGGCCGGCGGGGGTATCCATGAAAGTGTATACCTGTGCCCGGACCTGCAAAGCTGGTTGGCGTTACGCGAAAAGATCGACGCGCGTATCCTGAACTGGGCCGAAGGGTTGGGGGACGATCCCCTGACCGGCTCGTTCACGTGGTATTCCGCCGCGAAAGAGGCTGATGTCACAATGTCTTACGCGTTGTGCGTGATCCATTTCTTCAATCACCAGACCCACCACAGGGGACAAGTGCATAAAATGCTGACCGAGACGGGCTCGGAAGCGCCTGTGAGTGATATCGTCTTTATGCCTCAGGAGGTATGAATGCCACAGATTTCCGCGTCACGCCGCTTGCGGCGCACTCCGTTCTCTGAAGGGGTCGAAGCTGCCGGGGTCAAGGGCTATACGGTCTACAACCGTATGTTGTTGCCGACGGTTTTTGAAAGCGTTGAAGCCGATTACCGGCATCTGAAGAACCATGTGCAGGTCTGGGATGTGTCGTGCGAGCGGCAGGTTGAATTGCGTGGCCCTGATGCTGCGCGCCTGATGCAGATGCTGACCCCGCGTGATCTGCGCGGTATGCTTCCGGGGCAGTGTTTCTATGTGCCTATCGTTGATGAGACAGGCGGCATGTTGAACGACCCGGTCGCGGTGAAGCTGTCTGAAGACCGCTGGTGGATCTCGATTGCAGACAGCGATCTGTTGCTCTGGGTCAAGGGTATCGCCGTTGGCTACCGTCTGGATGTGCTGGTGGACGAACCGGACGTGTCGCCGCTTGCCGTTCAGGGCCCGAAGGCGGACGAGCTGATGGCCCGTGTCTTCGGGGACCGCGTGCGCGACATCCGGTTTTTCAAATTTGATATGTTCGAGTTCGAGGGGCGCGATCTGGCCGTCGCGCGATCCGGTTATTCGAAACAGGGTGGTTTCGAGATATACGTGGAAGGTGGCGATATCGGCATGCCTTTGTGGAACGCCCTGTTTGCCGCCGGCGAAGACCTGCACGTGCGCGCGGGTTGCCCGAACCTGATCGAACGCATTGAGGGCGGTCTGTTGTCCTATGGGAACGACATGACCGATGACAACACCCCGCATGAATGCGGTCTGGGAAAGTTCTGCAACACGCACACCGCGATCGGCTGCATCGGTCGGGACGCTCTGTTGCGTGTCGCCAAGGAAGGGCCGGTGCAGCAAATCCGACCTATCGCCATTGATGGTGATCCGGTGCCGGGTTGCGATCGTCCCTGGGGTATGCTTGCGGACGGAAAGCGTGTGGGGCAGGTGACTTCGGCGGCCTGGTCTCCGGATTTTGAAACCAATGTGGCGATCGGTATGGTGCGCCTGAGCCATTGGGATGCCGGGACGGAACTGGAAGTGGAAACACCGGCCGGGATGCGCCGCGCGACCGTGCAATCGCATTTCTGGATCTAGCAGAGCCAAGGACGCTGCCGCGTCGACCTCGGGATATTTTGAACCAGCTGCCGACATGGGCTGGTCACTGAACACGAAAGGAATGACAGATGTTCAATGCACTTGTGATGGACAAGGATGAAGAGAGCGGAATTGCCACCGGCTCGATCAAACAATTGTCGGTGGATGACCTGCCACATGGTGATGTTACGGTTGCGGTCGAATATTCCACGGTGAACTACAAGGACGGCCTGTGCCTGTCTCCGAAAGGGGGCGGGCTGGTGCGAGCCTATCCACATGTCCCCGGCATTGATTACGCCGGCACGGTCGAAGCCTCATCGGATGACCGCTACAAACCCGGTGACAAGGTTGTTCTGACCGGATGGCGCGTGGGCGAGGCTCACTGGGGCGGCTATTCGCAAAAAGCCAACGCGCGGGCCGATTGGCTGGTGCCGCTGCCCAATGGGTTGACAACGCGTCAGGCAATGGCCGTGGGCACCGCCGGGTTCACTGCGATGCTGGCGGTCATGGCGCTGGAGGATCATGGGCTGACCCCGGATCGTGGACCGGTATTGGTGACCGGGGCCGCGGGTGGTGTCGGGTCGGTGGCCACGGCCATTCTTGGCAATTTGGGCTATGAGGTCGCTGCGGTCACCGGACGGCCTGAAACCGGGGACTATCTGAAATCACTTGGTGCGACGACCATTGTGCCGCGCGACGACCTGAACGAGACCACAAAACGCCCCCTTGAAAGCGAAACCTGGGCGGGCTGCGTTGATGCTGTGGGCGGTGCCATGCTGGCGCGTGTTCTGGGCCAGATGAAATACGGATGCTCCGTTGCCGCGGTTGGTTTGGCAGGGGGCGCTGCTTTGCCTGCGACAGTGATTCCGTTCCTGCTGCGCGGTGTGAACCTTTTGGGTATCGACAGCGTGATGCAGCCCTATGACAACAGGGTGCGCGCGTGGAAACGGATCGCCACGGATCTGCCGATGGACAAGCTTGAAGCGATGGTTCAACCGGCCGGTCTGTCCGATCTGCCGCAATTGGGCGCCGACATTCTGAAGGGCCAGGTCAAGGGGCGTGTCGTGGTGGACGTGAACGCCTGAGGCTGACCCGTGAACTCGACCTGGCCGGAGGAACTCGGCCAGGTTCCGGAAAACGATGTTTGTCCGAATTGGTCGCAACACCTCTGGCCATTGATACAATTCCCGATCATGATTGCTATACATCCCAATTGCGATGGCGTAAGACCCATCCAAAGAGTACCTGAAGACGGGGAGTGAGCAGAATGTCTGACGACTTCGAACTGGACACCGATGATCTGCAGCGCCGCATGGATGGCGCAATGGCCAATCTGAAAACCGAATTTGCATCATTGCGAACAGGGCGTGCTTCGGCCTCGATGCTGGAACCTGTCATGGTTGACGCTTACGGCTCGATGACACCGATCAACCAGGTGGGCACCGTGAACGTGCCCGAACCGCGTATGGTTACTGTAAACGTCTGGGACAAGTCACTGGTCGGTAAGGTGGAAAAGGCCATCCGCGAAAGCGGCCTTGGTATCAATCCGCAATTGAACGGCACCATCATAATGCTGCCGATACCCGAATTGAACGAAGAACGCCGCCGCGAATTGAGCAAGGTCGCGGGTCAGTACGCGGAAAGCGCGCGCATTGCGATCCGCAACGTGCGTCGCGATGGCATGGATCAGATCAAGAAGGCCAAAGCGGACGGCATGTCGGAAGATGACCAGAAGCTTTGGGAAAGTGAAGTTCAGGACATGACGGATGAGATGATCAAGGCCGTGGATACTGCGCTTGAAACCAAGCAAGCCGAAATCATGCAGGTCTGAGCCGGACTGATGCCAAAAGACCCGCAAACCGAGCTGGAGTCCGGCCCGCGCCATGTGGCCATCATCATGGATGGCAATGGTCGTTGGGCGCAGGCGCGCGGCCGTCCCCGGCTGTTCGGCCACCATGCCGGGGCGCGGCGCGTGCGTGAGGTTGTCGAGGCCTGCCCGGGATTGGGAATCAAGTACCTGACGGTGTTCGCGTTTTCGACTGAAAACTGGAAGCGGACCCAGGTCGAGGTGGCTGGTCTGATGAACCTGTTCCGCCGCTATATCATCAAGGAAACCCGGACACTTGCGGATAATGGCATCCGGGTTCGGTTCATCGGAGACCGGGTCCGGCTGGATTCCAAGTTGATCGAGTTGATGGACTCGCTGGAAGAAGAAACCAAAAACAACGATCTGGTTCATTTGACCGTCGCGCTGAATTACGGTGGGCGCGACGAGGTCGCGCGCGCCACCAAGCGTCTGGCGCGGGATGTGGCTGAAGGGCGGCTGAAACCCGAAGAGGTGGATGAAGAAACCCTTCCCAAGTATCTGGATACGCGTGTTCTTCCTGATCCCGACCTTGTGATTCGAACCAGCGGTGAAGCGCGGATTTCAAATTTTCTTCTGTGGCAGTCGGCTTACTCGGAATACGAATTCATCGATACGCTCTGGCCGGACTTCACCGCTGATGAACTGGCCCGTCTGTGCCAGAATTACGGCTCAAGAGATCGGCGGTTCGGAGCGGTTCTGGCATGAGAGACGGCCGATGGTCTGACCTGACAACACGGGTTCTTTCCGCTGCTGTTCTGGTCGTGATCGGATCAATCGAGGTCTGGCTTGGCGGGTGGTGGTTCGAAACCTTCATCGCCGCAGCCTGTGGTCTGATGACGTGGGAATTGGTTCGGATGATCGACCCGCAGGCCCGCGGCGTGGCCGTGCAATTGGGAATTCTGACAAGCGTCACCGTGGTTCTCAGCTATCACTTGCCGCCGATTTATACTTTGCCGGTCATACTCGCGCCAGCGCTTGTGGGTGTGGGGCAGATCAGTCGCTCGAAGGTACTGTTCGGGCTGTTTGTGGTCTGGATCGTCGGGGCCGGGCTGGGTTTCATTTCGATCCGGGAAAGCTTCGGTTTTGGCTGGATGGTTTGGCTGATCGCGGTCGTGGTCGCCACGGATGTCGCGGGCTATTTCGTGGGCAAGGCGGTTGGCGGCCCGAAGTTCTGGCCAAGGGTAAGCCCAAAAAAGACGTGGTCGGGAACCGCCGGCGGGTGGGCCGCCGCGGCATGTGTCGGCGCGGTTTTTGCAAGCATGGCCGGCTTTGGATTCACTTTTGTCGTTGTTTCCGTTTTGGCCTCAATGGCAAGCCAGGCCGGTGATATTGTTGAAAGCGCAGTCAAACGTAAGTTCGGCGTCAAAGACAGTTCGAACCTGATACCGGGTCATGGCGGCTTTCTGGATCGGTTTGATGGCATGATGGGCGCCGCGCTGTTCGTTTTGATCGCAGGGCTGATCTATTCGCCGGGTGAAATGTAATGCGAAAGGTATCTGTTTTCGGGGCCACCGGGTCGATCGGGCAGAATACGATTGATCTGATTTCGCGCGCACCGTCCGAGTATGACGTCGTGGCTTTGACCGGTGGCGCCAATATTCAAAATCTTGCGGATGATGCGCGTCGGTTGGGTGCCGATATTGCCGTCACCGCTCATGAAGACCGGCTTGATGACCTGCGTTCCGCTTTGGCCGGCAGTGGCGTCGAGGCGGCTGCGGGCCCCGGCGCCATCGTCGAAGCTGCTGCGCGTCCGGCGGATTGGACTATGTCGGCCATTGTCGGCTCGGCCGGGTTGGCACCGGGAATCGAAGCGTTGAAACAGGGAACGACCCTGGCACTGGCCAACAAAGAGACATTGGTCTGCGCCGGGTCATTGGTTCTGGAAACGGCCAAACAGCATGGAGCGCGATTACTGCCGGTCGACAGCGAACATTCGGCGGTGTTTCAGGCGCTGGTCGGTGAAGACGTTGAAACAGTCGAGCGTGTGATCATCACCGCCAGTGGCGGGGCGTTCCGTGATTGGCCCCTGAGTGAACTGGTAAACGCGACTGTGGAACAGGCCTCCAGCCATCCGAATTGGGATATGGGGCAGCGTATCACGATCGACAGCGCCTCCATGTTCAACAAAGCGTTGGAAGTCATAGAAACAAAAGAATATTTCGGTGTCGAGCCGGATCAGATCGAAGTGCTGGTGCATCCGGAATCCATAGTACACGCCCTTGTCGGGTATCGTGATGGTGCGATGATGGCCCATATGGGGGCACCCGATATGCGCCACGCAATCGGTTACGCGCTGCATTGGCCCGAAAGACGGGACTTGCCGATACAGCGGCTTGACTTGGCCCAGCTTGGGCAATTGCGTTTCAATGAACCGGATTTAGCGCGGTATCCGGCCCTGAAGCTCGCGCGGGACGTGATGGAGCGTGGCGGCCTGGCAGGCGCTGTTTTCAATGCCGCCAAGGAACGCGCGCTGGATCATTTTATCGCACGCCGGATCGGGTTTCTGGATATGGCTGATGCCGTCGCCGCGGTTCTGGACAGGTTTGACGCGTCAGACAGCCTTATTGATGCCCCGATGACCCTTGATAACGTACAGCAAACCGACCATCTGGCACGTCAGTGGGTCGATGACACTGTGGTGGAACGAGCAGGATAGAATTTTGGACGTACTTTCGCTAATCCCCCAATTTGGCAATCTTCTCTGGACGATTGTCGCGTTTGTCATCGCGTTGTCGGTCATCGTCGCGGTGCACGAATACGGACATTACATTGTGGGGCGCTGGTCCGGTATCCATGCCGAGGTCTTCTCGATCGGGTTTGGCCCGGTTCTGTGGAGCCGTATCGACAAGCGGGGAACCAGATGGCAGATCGCGTTGCTGCCGTTTGGGGGCTATGTAAAGTTCCTGGGCGATGCCAATGCCGCATCCGGCAAGGATGAAGAGGCGATGGAAGGCATCGCAACCCAAAGCCCGGAAGAACTGCGCCGCACCATGCACGGCGCCCCTTTGTGGGCGCGTGCCGCCACGGTCGCGGCCGGGCCTGTCTTCAATTTTGCAATGTCCATTCTGGTTTTCGGTCTGATCTTCTGGTCACAGGGCGTATCGAAAGAGCCGCTGACAGTCGGATCGTTGCAACCCTTGCCCGGCACCGTGCAGGAACTGAGAGAAGGTGATGTGATCACGGCCATCGCCGGTATTCCGACACCTGATTACGATGAAGAGGGGGCCTGGCAGGACTTTATCGAGGCGCTGCCTGTGGAACCGGTTCTGGACTACACGGTTATCCGGGACGGTGAAACCCTGGATGTTCAAGCACCATGGATGTTTCCACCCCTGATCCGCCAAGTGGCCCCACGCAGCGCGGCGATGGATATTCAACTGAAACAAGGCGATGTCATCACGGCGGTGAACGGGGAACCGATCTTTGCCTTCGAGCAGCTGAAGGATTTTGTCGAAGGGTCCGACGGCCGGGTTCTGCTGTTGGACGTCTGGCGGGATGGATCCGAGCTGGAATTCGCATTGGCCCCCCGACGCACGGATGAACCTCAGCCGGAAGGCGGTTTCGTCACCCATTGGCGGATTGGGATCATCGGGGGCATGATGTTGGAGCCGGCAACTGAACCAGCTGGTATTCTGGATTCACTGACCGGCGGTGTCAGGCAGACGGGTCGCATTATCGAAGGGTCGCTGTCGGGCATGTGGCACATGGTGACGGGTGCAATCAGCACCTGCAACATCTCGGGGCCGATCGGAATCGCCGAAACCTCGGGGGCAATGGCCAGCCAGGGGGCGCAGAACTTCATTTTCTTCATCGCGGTTCTGTCGACGGCGGTCGGATTGCTGAACCTGTTTCCGATCCCGGCATTGGATGGCGGGCATCTCGTGTTCTACGCCTATGAAGCCATTGCAGGGAAACCACCCAGTGACGGGGCCTTGCGGGTGCTCATGGGGCTAGGGATCACGATAATCCTCACCCTCATGCTGTTTTCAGTAAGCAACGATCTGTTCTGCTGATTGTGGCGCTCGGTGCAAAATTGAGCCGCATTATCGCCTTAATTGGGCGCTATTCTCTTTGCGTCTGAGGGAAAAGCCATGACCAAAACGCTGAAAAGATCGTATCAGAGCTTTAGCTTCCTGTTCGTGTTGAATTGGGATGTTCTGCTGAGCTTTGCGGTTACGGCTTTGGCTATGGCAGGTGCCGCCTATTTGGCGGCCATGTGATTCTTGCTGAAATCAACGTCGACAAATTGACTGGCAGTCTGCGCGGTTGCTTCGATTTCGCCTTTTGACAAGCTCATTCAATCCCGCTACTCAGCATTAAAGTCTTAAATTCTGGGTAGAGCATAAAATGACTGACAGGCGAGGGGCGGGCACATCCTGCGGGCAGCAAATGCCAACAAACAATATTTTGTGGCAGGCGCTAGCGGTTCTTTTCCTTTTTGTTGCTGCAAGCTTAATGACTTTTCCGCATGCAGCACAGGCGCAAAACTATACGATCAATTCGTTTGATGTTGAGGGCAATCGCCGGATTGAAACCGGTACGATCATCGCCCGAACGGGAATCGAACCTGGCCAGACCGTAACTGCGGGCCAGCTCAATGATGCCTATCAGCGTTTGCTTGACAGTGGTGTATTTGAAACAGTCGAACTGACGCCGCGGGGGTCTACGCTGGTCATCACGGTTCAGGAATATCCGACGATCAACCAGATCAGCATCGAGGGCAACGCCCGTGTCAAGGACGACGTTCTGCTGGACGTCATCGAATCTCAGCCGCGCCGCGTCTTTACCCCGCAGGTGGCCGAGTCTGACGCCGATATGATTGCTGAAGTGTATTCAGCCCAAGGCCGTGTTGCCGCGACCGTGATCCCTCGGATTATCCGCCGCAGCGACAACCGGGTTGATCTGGTTTTTGAAGTGGCCGAAGGCACGACCATCGAGGTGGAACGTGTCAGCTTTGTCGGCAACCGTGCCTTTTCCGACCGACGCTTGCGCCGCGTTCTGGAAACCAAGCAGGCAACGTTTCTGCGGACGTTCTTCCGGAACGACACGTTCATCGGCGATCGTATCGAGTTCGACAAGCAGGTCATCCGGGACTTCTACCTGTCACGAGGCTATGTCGACTTCCGCGTGAACAGCGCCAACGTCGAATTTACCCGTGAACGGGATGCGTTTTTCCTGGTGATGAATGTAACCGAAGGCCAGAAATTCTCGTTCGGTAAGATCACGACCGTCAGTGAGATTCCGGGCGTGGATCCGGCCCCTTATCAGGACGCGCTGAAGATCAAGCCCGGCGTAACCTATACACCGTCTCTGGTTGAAAACTCCATTACACGCCAGGAACGTCTGGGTCTGAAACAAGGCGTGGATTTCCTTCGGGTGGAACCACGTGTCACACGCAATGACCGCGATCTTACTTTGGATATCGAATTTGTCCTGACAAAAGGTCCTCGGATTTTTGTCGAGCGGATCGATATTGAAGGCAACACAACCACCCTTGACAGGGTGATCCGCCGTCAGTTCGACACCGTCGAAGGAGACCCGTTCAATCCCCGCGAAATCCGTCAGGCCGCCGAGCGCATCAATGCCCTGGGTTTCTTCGCTGTCGCGGAAGTCGAACCGCGCGAAGGATCTTCGCCCAGCCAGGTCATTCTGGATGTGGACGTTGAAGAACAACCTACCGGCTCGCTGAGCCTTGGCGGCAGCTACTCGGTTACGGACGGTTTCGGGATTGCGGTCGGTCTGAACGAATCCAACTTCCTGGGTCGTGGCCAGAACCTCGGTGTGTCGATCTCGACCGCGCAGGACTCGGAACAATACACGCTCAGCTTCACCGAGCCTTACCTGCTGGGCCGCAAGCTGCGCTTTGACATTGGTCTGGGGCTGTCGGCCACCAATTCCGGGTTTGCAAGTTATGACACAAGCAGTCTTTTCTTTGCACCACAGCTGACCTATGCGATTGGTGAATTGTCGGCGCTGCGGCTCCGTTATCGCTGGGACCGCAGCGAGATGACGCAGCAGGACAACGAAGTTAACGGCGCGGTGATTGCTTCTGAAATCGCGCAGGGCAAACGGACGTCCAGCTCTTTGGGACTGTCTTACATTTATGACAGCCGTCTCGGCGGTCTGGACCCCAATACCGGCTTTCTGTTCGAGATTGGCGTTGATGCCGCCGGACTTGGTGGGGACAACAAATACTTCAAGACCACGGCGCGTGGTATCGCGCAAACCCGAGTATGGAACGAAGAGGTGGTGCTTCGGGCAACGATGGAGCTGGGCGCTCTGCATTGGCGCGGAAACGATTTCAGCCGTACTGTGGACCGGTTCGTGCTGGGGCCCAATACCTTCCGGGGTTTCGAACCTGCTGGTATCGGACCGCGTGACCTGTCCAACGGTCAGGATGACGCAATCGGGGGCAACTATTATTGGGTTGCCCGGTTCGAAACCGATTTCCCGCTGGGACTGCCCGAGGAACTGGGGCTGCGTGGTGGCCTGTTCTATGATGTCGGCAACCTCTACAACATCGACAACGTCAATACGGCAGGTTCAACTATTGTAGGTGCAAACGGATCGATCCGCCACGTGATCGGCATTTCGGTGCTGTGGGAAACTCCGTTCGGGCCGTTGCAGTTCAACTTTTCGCAGCCTCTCAAGAAAGAATCTTTCGACAAGGAGCAGAACTTTGACTTTACGATCCAGGCCCGGTTCTGATCCGCGATGCTGAACAGATTGCTTGGCAGAACACGGGGCCCGCTTTGGGCCCTGTGTGCATTTTTGACGATGGTCCTGGCGCCTTTGGCAGATGCTCAGCAGCTTGGTGTGCCTCAAGCCAGTGTGGTCACCCTGTCCAGTGAAGAGCTGTTTGCCAAGTCTGCCTTCGGACAGCGCGTTTTGCGCGAAATCGAAAAGGAAAGCGCGTTACTGGCCGAAGAAAACCAACGGATTGTCGCGGAACTGAGCCGCGAAGAAAAGGAACTCACCGAGCAGCGCGCCATCATGACGGCCGACGAGTTCCGCCCCCTGGCCGAGGCGTTTGATCTCAAGGTTCAGTCCCATCGCGAGGGGCAAAGGGCAAAGCTGGACGTTCTGGCCCGTCGCAGCGAAGAAGCCCAGCAGACCTTTTCCGAGATCGTGCGCCCTGTACTTGTCGATCTGTTGCGCGAAATTGGGGCCAGCGTGATGATCGAGCGATCCAATGTCGTCGTCAGCACGTCCGACATCACCGAAGCCGCGATCCTCCGAATAAACGCCGCGATTGGTGATGGAAGCGATTTGCAAGAGGGGCAGGGCGAATAGGTTCGCTTGCCCTTGCAGTGCTGTATTGCTAACCACGCAAAAAAAGAAACATCCAAAACGGGATATCTGCACCATGAGCACAGAAACCAAAAGCGCAGACATTCAGCTGATCCAGAGGATTCTGCCGCACCGCTATCCGTTTTTGCTTGTCGACAAGGTGGTAGATATTTCGGGCTATCAGTCGGCGCGCGGAATCAAGAATGTCACCATGAATGAACCGCATTTTCAGGGGCATTTCCCCGGAACGCCGATCATGCCGGGCGTCACCATTGTCGAGGCAATGGCACAGACCGCCGGTGTGATGCTGGGTGTTGGAATGGACGTCATCGACACCGAGCTGTTGATTTACTTCATGAGCATCGACAAGTGCAAATTCCGTCGCAAGGTCGTGCCCGGTGATGTGCTGGAAATGCATGTGGGAACCGTGCGCGGGAAAAAAGGCGGCAAGCTGTTCAAGTTCAGCGGCCGTGCCACCGTCGAAGGTGACGTGGCCGCCGAGGCGGAATTCTCGGCCTATGTCGACTGGGATATGGAAAAAACAACATGAACGGAGTCCATCCCAGCGCAATTATCGAAGACGGTGCGCAGATTGGACAGGATTGCATCATCGGTCCCTTCTGCCATGTGGGCGCACAGGTGAAACTGGCCGATCGGGTCGAGTTGAAATCGCACGTGGTCGTGACGGGTGACACCTCGATCGGCGAAGATACCGTTGTGTTCAATTTCTCGGTGATTGGTGAGATCCCTCAGGATTTGAAGTTCAGTGGCGAAAACACCCGTCTTGAGATTGGCAAACGCAATCGCATTCGCGAGCATGTGACAATCAATACCGGAACCCAAGGTGGCGGTGGTGTCACGCGGATCGGTGACGACTGCCTGCTGATGGCGGGGGTTCACGTGGCCCATGATGTTCAGATCGGCAACCGTGTGATCATGGTCAACCATGCAGGCGCGGCGGGGCATTGCATCGTCGAAGACGACGTGATCGTTGGCGGCATTTCTGGGCTGCATCAATGGGTGCGCGTTGGGCGCGGGGCCATTATCGGCGCGCTGACCATGGTGCCCAAGGATGTTATTCCTTATGGCCTGGTACAGGCGTCGCGAGGTGAGCTGGATGGCTTGAACCTTGTCGGTCTCAAGCGCAAGGGTGTATCACGCGAAGATATCTCGGCGCTGCGCGCGGCCTTCAAGGAATTGTCCGACGGCGAAGGCACCTTTATGGATCGCGCCAGCCGGATCGGTGAAGGCAACGAAAGCGACTATGTGCAGCAGATCGTGGATTTCGTCACCGGCCATAGTGACCGATCATTCCTGACCCCGAGGAAATAGGGTCATGCTTGCGTTGATTGCGGGAACCGGGGCGCTGCCGACCGAAGTTGTTGCGCAGTTGGCAGAACGTCCCCTGATCTGCGCGATGGAGGGGTTTCTGCCGGACACCCTGAGCGCAGATGTCGTGTTTCCTCTGGAACAGTTGGGCAGTTTCATCGCTGACCTGAAGACGCGGGGCGTGACTGAAATCTGCCTTGCCGGCGCTGTTCGGCGCCCGCCAATCGACCCCTCGCGCATCGACGCCGCGACGCTGCCACTGGTTCCGATCATCCAAAAGGCCATCCTGTCCGGGGATGACGGAGCTTTGCGCGCCGTGATCGGAATTCTCGAGGGGGCCGGTCTACACTTGCGGGCCGCGCATGAGATCGCGCCCGGTTTGTTGCCGCCTGTGGGATGTCTGACCGAGGCCCAGCCCTCGGATGCCGACATGGCCGACGCTGACCGCGCCGCCGGGATTCTTCGGGTAATGGGGGCGGCGGATACCGGGCAGGCCTGTGCCGTGTCCAAAGGGCAGGCGCTGGCTATCGAGGGGGTGTTCGGTACCGCGTGGATGCTGCACTCCCTGACGCAACGCCCCGACGCAGGCGGCGGCATTCTGTTCAAAGGTCCCAAACCCGATCAGGATCGGCGCGCCGATTTGCCCGCCATCGGGCCGGAAACCGTCACCGATACGGTTGCGGCAGGTTTGTCCGGGATCGTATTGGAAAAAGGCGGTGTGCTGGTTCTGGAAAAAGATCGTGTCATCGCTGAATGCAATCGCCTGGGTCTGTTCCTTTATATCCGCGAGCGGGCGGTCTGATGCGTGTCTTTCTGGTCGCCGGTGAACCTTCGGGTGACCGGTTGGGCGGTGCGCTAATGGAGGGGTTGAAAACCCTGGTGCCTGATGTTGAATTCGACGGGGTCGGTGGCCCGTTGATGCAAGCGCAGGGTCTGCGCAGCCGGTTTCCCATGTCCGAGCTTTCGGTCATGGGGCTTGTTGAAGTTCTGCCGAAGTTTTTCCACCTGAAACGACGTATTTCCGAGACAGCACAGGCGGTGCTAGACACGAAACCGGATGTATTGATTACGATAGACAGCCCTGATTTCAGCTTGCGCGTCGCCAAGATCGTCAAAGCCAACAGCAAAATCCGAACCGTGCATTATGTCGCGCCCAGTGTCTGGGCCTGGCGCCCCGGGCGTGCAGACAAGATGGCAAAGGTCATCGATCATGTGCTGGCGCTTCTTCCTTTTGAACCTCCGTACATGCAGCGGGCAGGGATGGACTGCGACTTTGTCGGTCATCCTGTGGCCAGCGAGCCGATTGCCACACCAGACGAGATCGCGGCCTTTCGGAACCGCTTCGATCTGGCTGACGCCCCAATCCTGCTGGCTTTGCCCGGGTCACGGCGGGGTGAGATCGAACGCCTTGCAGAGTCTTTCGGCGGCGCGTTGCGGTTGTTCATCGATGCCCACCCGAATTACCGCGTGGTGATCCCGACCGTTGGTGCGACAACCGATCTGGTAAATGACGTGGTGCGAAAATGGCCCGGCACCCCCGTGGTGCTGGACCCTCGCAATGCAGGCGCAGAGCAAGCCACAGCCGACAAACGTGCAGCCTTTGGCGCCGCAGATCTTGCCCTGGCGGCCTCGGGGACGGTTTCGCTGGAACTTGCGGCGCAGAATACGCCGATGGTGATTGCGTACAAACTCAACTGGCTGACGCAGAAGGTGGCAGAACGGATGGTCAATCTGGACACCGTTACTCTGGTCAATCTGGTCTCGGACACGCGCGCCGTGCCGGAATGCCTGCTGGATGATTGTCAGCCTGAAAAGATCGCCGAAGCCTTGCGAAAGGTAGCCGACGCACCCGACGCGCAACAGCACGCCATGAACCTGACAATGGACAGGTTGGGGCGAGGGGGCGAAGCACCCGGCTTGCGCGCGGCGCGGGCGGTTTTGAACAGAATGCAGCCACGCAATGCTTGATCACGCGCTGTTTGCAGTCTCTGCGGGGATCGCGATGATCTCTACCAATCTGGACAATCTTGCTGTCTTGTTGGGCTTGATTCTGGTGATGGAACAGCGCCGTGCGATCGTGGGCTTTGCGGTCGCTCAGACGATCGTACTTTCCCTGGCCATGACCGTGGCCGTGGGCCTGAACCAGAGCGGCCTTCCGTTTTGGATCGGCTACCTTGGCCTTGTCCCATTGGTGTTTGGCTTGCGCGGAATCTGGCATCAGTTTCGCGAGGCGGACAACGAAGGTGCTGTGTCAAAAGGGGCCGTGACTTCGGTGGTGACGCTTTTCCTGAGCCTCTCGATAGACAGTTTTGCGGTAATGACCCCTCTGCTTGCGGATTCGGCGCCGTCCTATCGGGTCGTGGCGTTGATCGGTGCCGCCAGCGCGGCCGCCTTGCTGGTTGTTGTTGCGGCATGGGGGGCCCCCCACGCCAAAAGCCTTGGCCCGCGCGTTGCCCGGCTGGATCGGATTGCGCCATATATCATGGTCTGCGTCGGGCTCTATATTCTCTTCAACTCTCCCACCGACATGCTGTGACCCGGCAAAGAGAGCGCTTCGTCTCGCATATGTGACCTGCAAAGGTCTGTTGCAGTGATGCAGGTCCAAGGTATCGTGATCCAGAAAAAGGAGCTTTCGACATGACCCGCATTCCCCCTTTGTCGGATCAGGACATGACCGCCGACGCGCGCGCATCCCACGCAGCATTGGGCGCGTATGGTCCGTTTGACAACTGGGCCCGCGTCGCGGCGTATTGCCCTCCGGTTCTGAACCATGTCACGGGAATGCTGACAACCTTGCGAGAGCAGGAGAACCTGCCGCGCCGTGCGTTGGAACTGGCCATGGTGACGGTTTCGAAACTGAATGCCTGCGATTATTGCGTCTCGCATCACACACCGCTGCTGACCGTGGCGGGGCTGAGCCCCGAAGGTGCGGCGCGTCTGCCAGACGTCGAGGATCATCCGGAACTGGATGCCTGTGACAAGGCGGTTGTCCGCTATGCCGAAGCCGTGACGATCCGGTCGGGCCGTATGCGGGATGCCGAAGTGGCGGAGCTGAGGGAATGGTTCACGGATGCTCAGATCGTCGAACTGACCTGGCGCATCGCCTTGTGCGGTGCGTTCAATCGGTTCAACGATGCATTGCAGATTCAGATCGAACCCGAGGTCAAACCGGTTTCAGCTTAATACCCGCGCCAGATCCAGCCGCCGCCGAATACGCGGCTGCCCTCGTTCGCGTAAAACACACAGGCCTGCCCTGGCGAGATGCCTTCCTCGGGGGTCAGCAGTTCGACCTCGGCCGTGGTGTCCGACAGCGGCCGAATGATCGCCTCGCGCGGCGGGCGGGTCGAGCGGACCTTGACGGACAGGTGCCATTCATCGCGTGACGTGAAGGGTTCATCGCCCAGCCAGTTGATCTCGCGCACCGGAACGACGCGCGTTGCCAGCATCTCTTTCGGGCCGACAACGACCTGCTTTTTGTCTACGTCCAGTTTGACGACGTAAAGCGGCTCGCTGAGGCCGCCGATACCAAGACCGCGACGTTGCCCGATCGTATAGTGGATTACACCGTTGTGCTGCGCCAGAACGCGGCCATCGGCGTGAACGATCTCGCCGGGTTCCGCGGCTCCGGGGCGCAGTTTTTCGATGACGCTGGCATAGTTGCCGTCAGGTACGAAGCAGATATCCTGACTGTCGGGCTTGTCCGCCACGGACAGCCCATACTTCGCCGCCATCTCACGGGTTGCATCTTTTGACGGCAGGTGGCCCAGCGGGAAACGCAGGAAGTTCAGTTGCTCGGGCGTGGTCGAGAACAGGAAATAGGACTGATCGCGTTTGGCGTCTTCGGCGCTGTGCAGTTCTGGACCGTTGGCGCCCATCTTGCGCTGAATGTAGTGGCCGGTAGCCATGCAGTCTGCCTCAAGATCCTTGGCGGTTTCCAGAAGGTCCTTGAATTTCACGCGCTCGTTGCAGCGGATGCAGGGAACCGGCGTTGCGCCTGCCAGATAGCTGTCGGCGAACTCGTCGATCACGGCATCCTTGAAGATGTTCTCGTAATCCAGAACGTAATGTGGAAATCCACGCTCTTCCGCCACGCGGCGCGCATCATGAATATCGATTCCAGCGCAACAGGCACCTTTCTTGGCCAACGCCGCGCCGTGGTCATAAAGCTGCAACGTCACACCGACCACATCATAGCCCTGATCGGCCAGATAGGCCGCGACAACGGAACTGTCGACGCCCCCCGACATCGCCACAACGACCCGCGTTTCCGAGGGCGGTTTGGCAAAGCCAAGCGAGTTCAGCGGGGTCTCGGTATCGAGGGCCATTGCAGATTCCAGTCCGGGTTAAGAAAGACCGGCAGAATATAAGAAAATTCTACACACTCTCAAGGGGCGGTTTCACGCGACTTTAAGTAGGCTGAGGTCAGCTTTGGTGCAGCAAGAAGGGTAAAGCGATGTATTTGCACAAAGTTGAAGGGCCAAGGTCTGTTGCTCTGCCGGATGGATCCATTTTGACGCATGCGGATTTACCGCCGGCGAACACAAGGCGATGGGTGGCGTCACGCAAAATTCTTGTCGTGCGCGGCGTGCTTTACGGGCTGATCAGCCTGTCTGACGCAAAAAAGAAATACGGCCTGAGCGACGAAGAATTCAACGGTTGGGTTTCCTTGGTCGCGGAACACGGCGTCGAGGCGTTGAAAGCGACGGCGCTAAAAAAGTATCGACAACCTAAAGGAGAGCGTGAATAAATGATTCAACGGTAACGTCAGATTAACCATTCTTGATCAGGTTTAATTTCAATTGGAATTATTGACCCGAATTGGAGCAGTGAAAAATGCGCATACTTCTAGTCGAGGATGATCCGACCACGTCCAAAAGCATCGAATTGATGCTGACGCATGCGAACCTGAACGTCTATGCGACGGATCTTGGCGAAGAAGGAATCGATCTGGCGAAACTCTATGATTACGACCTGATCTTGCTGGATCTGAACCTGCCGGACATGAACGGGCATGAGGTTCTGCGCCAGTTGCGGATCGCAAGGGTGGAAACGCCGATTCTGATTCTGTCCGGCGCTGATGATACTGAAAGCAAGATCAAAGGCTTTGGATTTGGTGCGGATGATTATCTGACCAAGCCCTTCCATCGCGAAGAACTGGTGGCGCGCATCCATGCCATTATCCGCCGTTCCAAAGGGCATTCGCAGTCGATCATTCATACAGGGCGTATTGCGGTGAACCTTGATGCAAAAACCGTGGAAGTGGATGGCAAGACCGTTCATTTGACCGGCAAGGAATACCAGATGCTCGAGCTGCTCAGCCTGCGCAAGGGGACGACTCTGACCAAGGAAATGTTTCTGAATCACCTCTATGGCGGCATGGATGAACCCGAGCTGAAAATTATCGATGTGTTCATCTGCAAACTGCGCAAAAAGCTCAGCAATGCGACCGGCGGTGAGAACTATATCGAAACCGTCTGGGGCCGTGGCTATGTGCTGCGAGATCCGCAAAGCAACACGCTGGACGAAACACGGATGGCAGTCGGTCTCTGATTTGAAACACCAGTGCCGCCGGTGGTCCAGGGCGGCACATTGCACTCACGGCTCAGCACGTCTGGACCTGGCCATGGCCTCGCCCTATCACTGAGGTCCAAGTACGCGTGACAGGGCGAGGCCATGAGTAAACCGATTTCCATATCCGAGCTGACAGAAGATGAGGCACGTGCCGAACTTGCACGTCTGGCCGAACTATTGTCGAAAGCGAACACGCTGTATCACACGGCTGACGCGCCTGACATGTCGGATGCCGACTATGATGCTCTCAAACGGCGCAATGCCGAGATAGAGGCGCGCTTCCCTCATCTCAAACGTCACGACAGCCCGACGGATCAAGTGGGTGCAAAGCCTGCTGATGGTTTTTCGAAAGTCACGCACGCCGTGCGCATGATGTCGCTGGGCAACGCTTTCGATGATGAGGACGTGGCAGATTTCGACAGATCGATCCGGAAATACCTGGGCCTTGGCTCTGGGGAAAGCCTTGCCTACACGGCCGAACCCAAGATTGACGGCCTGTCCCTGTCATTGCGGTATGAAAACGGTCAGCTTGTTCAGGCTGCGACGCGTGGAGATGGTGAAGTCGGTGAAAATGTAACGGCCAATGCCCGCACGGTATCCGATATCCCGCAACACCTGCAAAACGCGCCCGAGGTTTTGGAAGTCAGGGGTGAGGTTTACATGTCTCATGCGGATTTCGAGGCGTTGAACGCGCGGCAGGCCGAGCGAGGCGGCAAACCCTTTGCCAATCCAAGAAACGCGGCGGCGGGGTCTTTGCGGCAACTGGATCCGGAAATCACGCGCTCGCGCCCGCTGCGTTTCTTTGCTTACGCCTGGGGAGAGGTTTCGGAACCATTGTCCGACTCGCAGATGGGGGCGATCGAGCGGGTTAAATCACTTGGTTTTTCGACGAATCCGCTGACCCGTCTGTGCGCAACGACGCAAGAGATGTTGGAGCATTACCGGGATATCGAAGCGCAACGTTCCACCTTGGGCTATGACATCGACGGGGTTGTCTACAAGGTGAATGATCTGTCGCTTCAGGCGCGTTTGGGGTTTCGCTCAACCACGCCGCGATGGGCGATTGCACACAAGTTTCCGGCCGAACTGGCCTGGACGAGGCTGGAGGCGATCGACATTCAGGTCGGTCGCACAGGCGCGCTTAGCCCGGTTGCCCGGTTGCATCCAGTGACTGTGGGTGGTGTTGTCGTGTCCAACGCCACATTGCACAACGAAGACTATATCGCGGGACGCGATGCCAAGGGCGGCACGATCCGCGATGGCAAGGATATCCGTGTCGGTGACTGGGTTCAGGTATATCGCGCCGGGGATGTGATCCCGAAGCTGTCTGATGTTGATCTGTCCAAACGCCCGGCCGGTTCGCAGCCATTTGTCTTTCCGACACGGTGTCCGGAATGTCAAAGCGAGGCGATCCGCGAAGAAGGCGATGCGGTCCGCCGCTGCACCGGTGGCTTGATTTGCCCCGCGCAGGCCGTTGAAAAACTGAAACATTTCGTCTCGCGCAAAGCGTTTGACATTGAAGGCCTTGGCGCGAAACAGATCGAGATGTTCTATGATGATCCGATCCTTCCGATAAAGACTCCGGCGGATATCTTTACATTGGAACAGCGTGACAGGGCCAATCTGGCTCGGCTGAAAAACCGGGATGGGTGGGGGGAAACCTCGGCCAGAAATCTGTTTGCCGCGATCGACGAAAAGCGGACCATTCCGTTTGCGCGCCTGTTGTTTGCTTTGGGTATTCGACATGTAGGTGAAGTCGGAGCACGCGATCTGGCGCTGTATTACCGCGATTGGGAGACCCTGACACAAGCCCTGGACACCGCGCGCCCGGCAGCTCTGGCGCAGCGGCAAGCGGATGCGGCGGAAGATGCCGAACGGGCGGCCGCGCTGGCAGAAGGTCGTCGGGCGCGTGTCAAGGAAGCGCGGGATGCTGCCATCGCTGCGGCGTGTGTTCCGCCGGATGCCAATGCCGCCTGGTCGGAATTGATCGGAATTGACGGGATCGGCGCAACGCTGGGTCTGTCTCTCTCCGATGCGTTTTCGAACGTGGAAGAGAGGCGCGCGTTCGATACGTTGCGCAAAGAACTGACAATCGTCGCACCTGATGCACCGGCCTCAGACAGCCCGGTGGCTGGCAAGACGGTTGTGTTCACCGGGACGTTGGAAAAGATGACCCGCGCCGAGGCCAAGGCCCGGGCCGAGGCGTTGGGTGCGAAGGTTTCCGGTTCCGTCAGCAAGAAAACCGATATTCTTGTCGCCGGGCCCGGTGCGGGTTCGAAAGCCAGGAAAGCGGCAGAGCTGGGTATCGAAACCCTGGATGAGGATGGCTGGTTGCAGCTGATCGAAGGCGCATGAGCGGGAGGCCGGAACAGCTGTTCCCGCTGTTTGCGGGGCTGGAAACACTCGAGGGCGTTGGCCCCAAAACCGCGCAAGTCCTGGAACAGGCTGGCGTTGAGAGCCCACGCGACGTTCTGTTCGGCCTGCCTTATGCCGTCGTCGACCGACGTCGGCGAGAGACGATTCAGGGCGTCGATCTGCCCGCCACGTTGACCGTCGAAGTGACGGTCGGCCCACACAGGCCGCCGCGCAACAAGGGGGGCGCTTACCGCGTGCATGTCGAAGACAGTCAGGCCGATTTTCAGCTGGTGTTCTTTCACGCGCGCGGGGACTATCTGAAGAAACTGCTGCCTCAGGGCGCGCGCCGTGTGATCTCGGGCAAGCTGGAGCTGTTCGACGGCATGGCTCAGATGGTGCATCCGGATCATATGTTGCCGGTCGAGCAAGCCGGTGAGATTCCGGAATTTGAACCGGTATACCATCTGACACATGGGTTGACCCAGAAGACGGCGTTCAAGGTCAGCCGCAGCGCGTTGACGCGTGCGCCTGAGCTGGCGGAATGGATCGACCCTGCGCAGATGGCACAGCAAAACTGGCCGGATTGGATTTCGGCAATTCGAGCCGGTCACAATCCTCAAGGGGCTGATGATGTCTCAGCGTTTGCGCCCGCGCGTCAGCGTCTGGCCTATGACGAGCTGTTCGCGCATCAGATGACGTTGGCTCTGGCGCGTCAGCGAGAGCGGAAATCCCGTGGTGTCGTCAGCGTAGGGACAGGCGCGTTGCAATCCAGGGTGTTGGCCAGTCTTCCTTATCGTCCGACCGGCGCGCAAAGCCGCGCGATCGAGGAAATCGCGGCCGATATGGCATCGGACGCCCGCATGAACCGATTGTTGCAGGGTGACGTGGGGGCCGGCAAGACATTGGTGGCCTTCATGGCCCTTCTGATCGCGGTCGAGGCAGGCGGACAGGGTGTGATGATGGCCCCGACCGAGATCCTTGCGCGCCAACATCTGGAAGGGTTGCGCCCGTTGGCGGAAGAGGCCGGAGTGGTGCTTGAACTGCTCACCGGGCGTGACAAGGGCGCAGAGCGGCGCGCCAAGCTTGAGGCTTTGAAAAATGGCAATATCCAAATTCTGGTCGGCACCCATGCCGTGTTTCACAGTGATGTTGAATTCAAAGCGCTGCGCTTGGCCATAGTTGATGAACAGCATCGGTTTGGCGTGCGTCAGAGGATGGAGCTGTCGGAAAAAGGGCAGGGCGCGGATGTATTGGTGATGACCGCCACACCTATTCCACGCAGTCTGGCGCTGGCGCAATATGGCGACATGGATGTGTCGGTGCTGGACGAAAAGCCGCCGGGGCGCAAACCGATCAAGACGGCGATAGTCAGCACGCAGCGCATGGACGAGGTCGTATCCCACCTGCGTCGCGCGATCGATGAGGGGCGGCAGTGCTATTGGGTCTGCCCCTTGGTCGATGAATCAGAGGTTTCGGACCTGACGGCCGCTGAAGAACGATTCAAACGCTTGCGTGCCATATTGGGCGAAGGTGTGGTCGGGCTGGTTCATGGGCAGATGCCGCCGGCCGAAAAAGACGCGGCAATGTCTGCATTCCAGAATGGGGCCACCAAGGTTCTTGTGGCCACGACCGTCATTGAAGTGGGGGTCAACGTGCCCAATGCCACGATCATGGTCATCGAACGGGCCGAAATCTTTGGTCTGGCCCAACTGCATCAATTGCGCGGTCGCGTGGGCCGTGGTGATGCGGAATCGACGTGTTTGTTGATGTATCAACCACCGCTCAGCGAGGGGGGACGTAAGCGGTTGGAGGTTCTGCGCGAAACCGAAGACGGGTTCCGTATCTCGGAAACCGATCTGGAAATGCGTGGTGCCGGAGATCTGATCGGAACCGCTCAGTCCGGTCTGCCGAAGTTCCGGATTGCGGATCTGGAGCGTCAGGCCGGCTTGATGGCCGTGGCCCAATCCGATGCCCGGGCATTGCTGAATGCGGATCCCAAGCTGGACTCGGACCGGGGCCGCGCGGCGCGCGTAGTTTTGTGGCTGATGAAACAGGATCAGGCGATCCGTTTGATTTCAGTAGGTTAGGCAGGAAGCTCCGAAAAGTTCACAAATGTTCTCAAAAAGTTCTTTACCGACTCGGGTAAATATGAGAACAAAAGGTCAACAAAGGATTAAAACTCTGACCGGAGGTGACCCTATGCTGACCCAGATCAAGACTGTATTCAGCCGCTCGCAATCGACAATCCTACAGGATGCCGTGGGCGTGATGTCTCTGGTCGTGATCCTGATGGTCGCCCTGCACCTTCCGGTTGGATTCTAAGCCTTTCTGCCTGCGATCTCGTGCCGAAAAAACCGCGCTGTCATCCCCATTTCAGTCAAGGGTGACCTGCCTGTCCCAAACCCCTTGAGGGGCCATGCCTCGGCCCCGTGCGGTAATCCGGACCCCACGCGAGACACGCAATGCCTGCCGCCGCCCTTTCGCCCGGAAGGTGCGGCGGCTTTTTTACAGCTGGCCGGTTTTGAAAATCTCAAGCAATGCGGACAGGACCGAATTGACCGCGACCGAGGCCAGGATCATCCCCATGATACGGCTGATGATCGCTGCTCCTGAGTGACCAATCAGGCGAATGATCGGTTCCGCCAGAAGCATGAGAATAAAGGCAACAACCAGAACCGAGAGCATGACCAACGCGGTAATTCCTTGATCTACCGCACTGTATCGATGGTTGTCCGTCAGGATGACGACCGCCAGCATCGCACCGGGTGAAGCCAGAGATGGAACGGCAAGAGGAAATATCGCGGGATTCTGCTTGTGGTACTTGTCTTCCTGATCCTCTTCTGCCTGACGCTGTTCTATTTCCTGTTTGCTTTCGCCAAAGATCATGGTCAGAGCGAACAGGAACAGGATGATACCGCCTGCGACCTGAAATGAATTCAAACCGATATCCAGCGCTTCGATCAGCAGTTGCCCAAACACTAGGAAGAACAAAAGAACACCGGCACTTATTATCGATGCCAACAAAGCTGTCTTGCGACGCGCGGCGGCCTCCAGCCCCGCAGTGACGGCAATGAAAACGGGAATTGTACCAATTGGGTCAATGACGACCCAAAGGGTCACGAAATGCTCAAGCAGATTATTCAATACCCATCCCTCCTTAAATCTGTGCGGAAGGTAAACGGGTTTGTCTCAAATAGCTACAATCAGGCGCAATGGGCCTGTTCCGCCTTCGCCATGGCTTCCGCAGTGGCGTCCAGTGCCAGCAGTATTGACGCGTGGCGGTTCTTGTAGTCCCGCGCCGGCATCAGAACCTCGAGACCGTCAAAGGGCGCATCCGGGGCGGGGCCATCCTTTTTCAACATCGCAGCAAGCTGATCGCGCGCCGCTTCGACCTGAGCACGCGTTGCGCCAATGATTGCGTCGCCAACCAACGAAGCGGATGCCTGACCCAACGCACAGGCCTTCACGTCCTGTCCAAAGGCACTGACGCGACCATCCTGAACCTTCAGATCAACCGTCACGGTAGAGCCGCAAAGAGGCGCGCGTTTCTTGACCGTTGCATCCGGGTTTTCCAACCGGTCCAGATGCGGGATGTCCGCCGCCAGCGCCAGAATGCGTCCGGAATACAGCTTGATCAGGTCGTTCTCGCCGCTCATGGCTTTCCCTCGTCGTGTGTTCCTCATACATAGTGGCCAGCCCAACGGATGCAAAAGGTTTTTGTCATGTCTCACCCCGTCGCGTTTGATCCATCGACTCTGAAATATAACGAAGCGGGACTGATTCCGGCAATTGCGCAGGACGAGGTGTCGGGTGAAGTTCTGATGATGGCATGGATGAATGCGCAGGCCGTTGAAAAGACACTGGAAACGGGCAGGGTGACCTATTGGTCACGCTCGCGCCAGTCCTTCTGGATCAAGGGCGAAACCTCGGGCCATGTGCAGGAACTGGTGGACTTCCGCATCGATTGTGACCGCGATTGCCTGTTGGTTCTGGTGCGTCAAACCGGTGCTGCCTGTCACACCAACCGCCGGACGTGCTTTTATACTGCGGTGCGGGACGGGGCCGAGACCGAACTGATGGCCCCAATGGAGTAACCGAGCCAGATCAAAGCCCCACCATGTGCCGGATGTCTGCCGGGCTGGCACCTTCGGCCCGGTATTTCGCGATCGCACGCGCATCGTCGCGTTTCGCCAGCCGTTTGCCGGCGTCATCGCGGACCAGATCGTGGTGGAAATACTCGGGTGTAGGCAAATCCAACAGCACCTGAAGCAGAACATGGATGCGGGTGGCTTCGAACAGATCCTGACCGCGAACCACACGGGTGATCCCCTGGGCCGCGTCGTCAAGAACGACGGACAAATGGTAGGACGTGCCCATGTCTCGGCGAGCCAGAACGATATCGCCCACACTGGTTTCCATCTCATCCGGGGTAAAAGCAATTGTTCCTGCTTCGCCACCGGGGCCGGAGCCCAGTTCCAAGAATTGGAACCTGGCCGGATCGCGGATTGTTCGACAGGCTTTGGCAACGTCCAGTCGCAACACTTGGTCTCTTGGATGAGGTTTCTGGCGTAAGTCTTTACCCTGGTGTACTTTTCGGCACGTACCGGGATAAATAATTCCGTCTGGCCCAAGCAAGGGCGCGCCTTCCTGGGGCGCGCTTGCGGCGGCGGCAATATCTTTGCGATTGCACAGGCAAGGATACAGAAGACCCTTTTTCCACAACCGATCCAACGCGCGATCATAGATACTCAGCCGATCTGATTGACGCAGAACCGGTTCCGGCCAGGTCAGCCCCAACCAATTGAGGTCATCGTAGATCTGATCCTCCCAGTGCGGACGCGAGCGGGACCGATCGATATCTTCAATGCGCAGCAAGAACTGTCCATTTTCGGATCTGGCCATGTCGCTGGCGATCATCGCAGAATAGGCGTGCCCAAGGTGAAGCGGGCCAGTCGGGGATGGCGCGAAACGCGTTACGAAAGTCACGCTTTTTCTAATACATACACGTCAGAGTTAAGGTTGATGCCGGGCAAGTGCGGCCCGTATTCACGAAATAGCAAACGTGCGGCACCCATGTCGACCCAATCCGTCACTCGGCAGGTGAATTTGTGATCTGACAGCGCATGGTCGTTCAGGGAAAACGCCAACAACCCACCTTTTGGCAAGGCATGCATCAACAGGTCGAATGTCTCGGGCGGCGCCGCGCCCTGGCCGATGACACCGATGGCCGTGATCACCGAAAACGCTCCGGGCCTGAGCGGGGCTGGATTGGTGATGTCAAACCCGGTCAGGGTTCGGTAAACACCCTTGGCCTCTGCCTCTTCCAGCATTTTGGGGGTGGGGTCGATACCATCGATGACCTCAAATCCCACCGCCCGCAGGGCGAGACCGGAAAGCCCCGTTCCGCAGCCGAAGTCCAGAATCGGAGTTTGGGGGTGAGGGTGGAATAGCCACAATGCCGCGGCCACCCGTCCCGGGGTTGCATATCCCTGTTCCGCGACCTCTTTTTCATAGGTCGCGGCCCAGTTCTGATAATGCGTTTCAGTGTCTTCAGGCGTGTCGAGATTGTAGGTGCTGTCCAGGAACTTATCGCTCATCCCGGCATGCTAGGCCGAGATCACGCCGCGCGTCCAGTCAGCATTGATCCAACCAGGTTTGCCATTCTGCCTTGGCACGATCGGTATAGGCCTTGTACCGGTCCTTCCGGCCGCGCCGCCCGCCTTTCAGGCCGTCCACGGGGCGGAACAGGCCGAAGTTTACGTTCATCGGTTGAAACGTCTTGGCTTCGGCCCCGCCGGTAATGTGATGGATCAACGCACCCATTGCACTGTCCTTGGGCACTTCGGGCAAGTCACGACCCAGTATTTCCGCGGCGGCCATGCGACCGGCAAGCAATCCCATCGCGGCACTTTCAACATAGCCTTCGACGCCCGTAATCTGCCCGGCAAAGCGGATGTTGGGCTTGGATTTCAACCGCATCTGCGCATCGAGCAGGGTGGGAGAGTTGATGAACGTGTTGCGGTGGATGCCACCCAGCCGGGCAAAGCTGGCGTTTTCCAGACCGGGGATCATGCGGAACACGTCGGTCTGGGCTCCGTATTTCATCTTAGTCTGGAACCCTACGATGTTGAACAATGTGCCCAATGCGTTATCGCGCCGCAACTGAACAACGGCATGAGGTTTAACGTCAGGCGCATGAGGGTTTGTCAACCCAACCGGCTTCATCGGACCGTGGCGCAGGGTCTCGCGTCCGCGTTCGGCCATGACTTCAATCGGAAGACAGCCATCAAAATAGCCTGCGGTCTCACCTTCGTGAAACTCGGTTTTGTCCGCAGCCAGAAGGGCGTCGATGAAAGCCTCGTATTGATCACGGTCCATCGGGCAGTTCAGGTAAGCCGTGCGCTCTTCCTCGGTCTCGCCTTTGTCGTACCGGGATTGCATCCACGCTTTGCTCATGTCGATGCTGTCGGCGTAGACAATCGGCGCGATCGCATCGAAGAACGCCAGCGCGTCCGATCCCGTTTCCGCCCGGATGGCTTCCCCCAATGCGGGTGAGGTCAAAGGGCCGGTCGCGAAGATCCACTGCCCATCATCGGGAAGGGTGGTCACTTCTTCGTCTGTTACCGTCACACGCGGATGTGCGCGGAGTTTTTCGGTGACATCTTCGGCAAAGGGATCGCGGTCTACGGCGAGCGCACCACCGGCCGGCAGGCGATGTTCATAGGCCGTGGTCATGATCAACCCATTGGCTGCCCGCATTTCCCAATGCAGCAGACCGACGGCATTCTGTTCATCGTCATCCGATCGGAATGAGTTTGAACACACCATTTCCGCCAGGTTTCCTGTCTGATGTGCGAAGGTGCCAACGGTGGGACGCATTTCATGAATGATCACGTCAACGCCCATTTCAGCGGCTTGCCAGGCCGCTTCGGACCCGGCCATTCCACCGCCCACGATATGCAAAACTTGTGTCATGTGCAGCCACATAGGGCACCGCACAGACAGGCGCAACTGCCGTATTTTTTGTGACCGATCTGGTGGAGGGGTCTTGGGGTCGCCGCTGCGGGAATGTCAGCGCTGGTGAGAGAGACCAGCTGGAGGGACCTTCCGCCCACGGCGACCCAAAAGTGTACTGAGGCCTTAGCCTCGACCCAGCTTTGCCACAGAGTTGCCCTTTTGGAAAGTGCTAAAATGAAAACAGTGGCAAAAAATGTTCAAAACAATTGCGTCATTGGGTCCAATTCGGGGGGCGCTTTTCAATAAAGGCGGAAATGCCTTCTTCTGTATCGCGGTACAACATATTCTGCGCCATTGCGTCTCCGGTATAGGCATAAGCCTGATCCAAAGGCATTTGCAGCTGTTGATAGAACGCTTCCTTGCCGATCTTCACGGCCACGCCAAGCTTGGATGCGACCAGTTCCGCCAGCCCGTTGGCTTCTTGTTCCAGCGCCTCTTCAGGAACGACACGGTTTACCAAGCCCAGGTCGGCGGCGCGTTCCGCTGAAATGAACTCGCCGGTGGTCAGCATTTCAAAGGCCTGCTTTCTGGGGATGTTGCGGCTGAGAGCCACCATCGGCGTGGAACAGAACAGGCCGATATTGACCCCGTTGACGCCAAACCGTGTACCTTCCGCGGCCACCGCCATGTCGCAGGTTGCAACCAGCTGACACCCGGCGGCGGTCGCAATGCCATGGACTTGCGCGATAACGGGTTGCGGCAGGGATTGGATCGACATCATCATCCGGGCGCAACGGGAAAAGAGATCTTGAAAGTAGGCCTTGCCGCCATCTTCCGACTGGCGTCCGGCCGTCATCTGTTTCAAATCATGCCCGGCACAAAACGCCTTTCCTGCCCCCGACAGGACCACGGCCCGGATCGCGCTGTCGTCGCGCAGTGCATCAAGCTCGGCTTGCAGCGCAGCCAGCATCTCGTCACTCAATGCGTTCAGCCGGTCCGGCGCGTTCATCGTAAGCCTTGCAACCGCGCCAGTGTCGTTACGTTCCAGAATTGTCATCTTGCCCTCCGATCCCAAGTTGGGCCAACTCTAGGTCGGCAAGAGCAGGAGGGGAAGTATGGCTTTGGAAATGAACCGGGACGAACTGTCACAATACCTCAAAGAGGTGTTCCCTCAGGTGCACAAGGATTTCGTCGTCGAAGACTTGACCGAAGACACGATCACCATGCGCCTTGTGGTTCAGGACCAACACCTGCGCCCCGGAGGCACGGTGTCAGGCCCGTCGATGTTCGGGCTTGCCGATGTCAGTGTCTATGCGATGGTTCTGGCACGAAAAGGGCGTCAGTCATTGGCCGTTACCACCAACAGTTCTTTTGATTTCCTGCGCAAACCGGATGGTGGCGCCGATATGATTGCGGCCTGTCGTCTGTTGAAGCTGGGAAGAACACTGGCCGTTGGGGATGTGCTTTTGTACTCGGAAGGCAGTGATCTTCCGGTTGCGCGGGCAACGATGACCTATTCCCTGCCGCCGGCAGGGTCTGCTGCCGCGAATTTCGGATAAAAAAGGCCGGGGACAGGCCCCGGCCCAGGAAGAGGTCCCAATAAATTGGGACTGGGGATCAGTCAGGGCTGCCAGAAAAAGCGCTTTGTTTCCCGGCCAGCCTGATGGCGGGTCAGCCCGACGTCCTGAAGCAGACGGTCATCCAGATAGCCCAGATTGACGCGGCTGCGGCGGCGGCGTTCCCATTGAGTGACCGCCGCCGCAAACCGCACGGCCAGAGCAGCGAGCAGAGGCAGCCGTGGGCTGTCGTTCAGCAGCAGAAGGGCGGGGGTGTGCATTGTGCGTGTCATCTCGGAATTCCTTTCAAATTGTATTGACACAAAACAGTATTGTTTGGTACATAAGTTTGATACATTTGAAATTGTGTCAAAGGCAAAGGAAGAATTGTAATGGATACAATTTGGCCAAGCGCGCTGCCAAAGTCCAAGGGGCCAAAGTATACTTTGGTTGCCGACACAATACGAAAAGCTATTGATAACAAAACTTTGGATATCGGCACCAAACTGCCACCGGTGCGGGAGCTGGCGTATCGATTGCAAATTACACCCGGCACTGTCGCGCGCGCCTATACGATTCTCACCGATGAGGGGTTGCTACAAGCCGAGGTCGGACGTGGTACATTCGTAGCCCCGCCAAAATCTCCGATTCTGGATGATGTCTGGTCCCGGCAGCTTCATCTGGCCGAGGCGCAGAACACCCACCATGTCAGCCTGTTCAGCCCCAGGCTGGTGGATATGGGGCAGGTGTCGTTGATCCGCGAGTGCTTGCAGAAAGTCTCTCAATCCGATCCCGCATTATTCATGAACTACCCCACACGCGATGCGTATCAGCCCATGCGACAGGCTGTGGTTGACTGGCTGTCGGATCTTCCGCTGGGCCCGCTGAACGATGATGACATTGTCCTGACCCATGGGGGGCAGAATGGGCTTTGCTTGGTGTTTCAAACCATCCTGCAAGGGCCCAAGCCGGTCGTTTTGGTTGAAGACCTGTCTTACGCCGGTTTCCGTCGTGCCGGAGAGTTGATGCGCGCCGAGGTGGTCGGAATTCGAATGGACAAATGGGGTATCGATCCCGAAGCAATGGAACATGTTCTGCGCCAAACCCCGACGCAGGCGGTATGCGTGTCACCCGAAGTTCAAAACCCGACCGCAACACACACGCCTTTGGAAAGACGCAAAGAAATCGTTGAGATCGCACGGAAATTTGATGTCCAGATCGTTGAGGATGATTGCTATCGAATGGGGGACGCCAAAGAACCCAGCTTTCGCGCCCTTGCACCCGAGCGAGGGTGGCACGTGTCGTCCATTTCAAAGATACTCACACCGGCGCTGCGCGTGGGTTTCGCCATTGCTCCAAAGGATCGCAGTGTCGATCTGCGTCGATCTGCCGAATATGGGTATTTTGGCTTGGCTCAACCCCTGGCCGAACTCACGCGGTTGCTGCTGTCGGACCCGCGTACCCGCCAAATTGCCCAGGATGTGCGCAAGCGGATGGGTGACTATGTCCGGATTGCCGTCAATGCGCTGGGGGGGTTCGATCTGAACTGGGCTCCTGACGTGCCTTTTGTCTGGCTGAACCTGCCATCGGGGTGGCGCTCTGCCGCGTTCAGCCGCGCGGCCGAACGAGAAGGTATTCAACTCAGATCAGCGGATGAATTTGCCCTGCGCGATGGGCGCGCGCCGAATGCAGTACGCATCGCCATGAATGGTCACGTTTCTTTGGAACGGTTCGAAGACGCAATGCTGAGGCTGCGCGCGTTGCTGGACAATCCACCGGAACAGATCAGCGTCTAGCATTCAGGTCAGCGGGGGCGGATCGCCAAAAAATCCGGCCAGATGAGCGATCTTTCCATCTTCGTCCAATCGAATGAAATCATGCCCGGCCACCATGATTGCGCCGTCGGGCGCCACCATATGCCAAGTGAAGTGAACGACATCGTGGTGCGAAACCGGACTGCTGGTGATTTCAACGCGCCCATTCGAGCTTTCAAGAATCTCTCCAATATGAGCATTCAAACGCTCACGCCCCGAAACATCAGCTGTTGGATCCACATATCGACCGTTTTCCGCAAAACAATGCGCCAAGAACTCAAACCGTTTTCCTGAGGACTTTTCCTGCCATGCGGCGCCGTAGCTTTCAATTGTGTACATCAAATCCTGCATGCAACTCTCCGTGGCTGGACGCGATCAATTCCTATCTAGTGTATCAGAGTGTTGAATTTGGGAGAATTCCACATCAGAAATATGGGGTAAAATAATACCTATTTTGTAAGTTAATGTTTTAAAACTATTTAATTAGCATTGGGTCGCTTGACGTGGCAATCGTGGGTGTCTAGATACGCATCCATCGAATTCGGGCCGCCTCGCTTGGGGCGGTCTTTCACATCAAACAGGACTATCCTGCCATGAAAACCTTTTCTGCAACACCTGCAGACATCGACAAGAAATGGATCCTGATC
Source organism: Ruegeria sp. BF10 (assembly GCF_056538725.1). Classification (NCBI taxonomy): domain Bacteria; kingdom Pseudomonadati; phylum Pseudomonadota; class Alphaproteobacteria; order Rhodobacterales; family Roseobacteraceae; genus Ruegeria; species Ruegeria sp. BF10. The sequence goes on along the minus strand of NZ_JBQFTR010000001.1, from coordinate 1,377,326 downwards.
GACGCCGAGGGCGTTGTTCTGGGCCGTCTTGCCTCGATCGTCGCCATGCGTCTGCGTGGCAAGCACAAAGCGTCGTTCACCCCGAACATGGACATGGGCGACAACGTCATCGTGATCAACGCTGACAAGATCCAGATGACCGGCAAGAAGCGCGAAGAGAACTTCTACTGGCACACTGGCCACCCGGGCGGCATCAAGTCGCGCACCAAACAGCAGATCCTGGAAGGTGCACATCCCGAACGCGTCGTGACCCAAGCGGTCAAGCGCATGCTGCCGGGCAACCGCCTGTCGCGCAAGCAGATGACCAACCTGCGCGTTTATGCCGGTGCCGAGCATCCCCACGAGGCGCAAGCGCCCGAAGTTCTGGACGTCAAGTCCATGAACAAGAAAAACACCCGGAGCTAATGACCGATGGCTGATCAGATCAATACTCTCGAAGAGCTGAGCGCCGTCGCAGGCGTTGAAACCGTGGCCGAAGAAGTCATCGTGCGTGAACCCGTACGTGACGAGCTGGGCCGTTCCTACGCAACCGGCAAGCGTAAAGACGCTGTTGCCCGCGTCTGGATCAAGCCGGGTTCCGGCAAGGTCACCGTGAACGGCAAGGATCAGGACGTCTATTTTGCACGTCCCGTTCTGCAACTGATCCTGCGCCAGCCGTTCCAGGTTGCTGGTGTCGAAGGCGAGTTCGACGTTGTCGCCACCGTCAAAGGTGGTGGCCTGACCGGTCAGGCCGGTGCGGTCAAGCACGGCATCTCGAAAGCGCTGCAACTGTACGATCCCAACCTGCGCGGCGCCTTGAAAGCCGCTGGCTTCCTGACCCGCGACAGCCGCGTTGTGGAACGTAAGAAATTCGGTAAGCGCAAAGCCCGCCGTTCGTTCCAGTTCTCCAAGCGTTAATTCGCCGGGAAAACCCAATAAGAAAGGGCTCGCAATTGCGAGCCCTTTTGCATTGTTTTTGTGGGAAATCTTATTCTTCGTAAACCAGCTTCCACGCGCCGTTTTCAACGACGTTGACGAAAACCGTATCCGCCCCCTGGTGATCGTCCGGGCCATAGGAAATATGGTTGCCGACCAGATCATCCTGATAGTCCAGTGACTCCATCGCCTCGATAAAGCTGTCATGCGTCAGGTCAGGGCCCGCGGCCTCAAGCGCTTTAACCATCATTTCGGCGGCGGAATAGCCCAACATGGCGAATCCAACCGGGTCTTCGCCCGTGGCGGCCTTGTATTCTTCGATAAACGCCGCCGGGGCAGGTTGATCTGCACGCGCCCACAGATCCTGCCACGAGGCTGCCGCATAGAACCCGTCAGTCACCCCTCCGGGAACCTGTGCCACGACAGTCAGGAAACTGGCCGAAGTGCCGAGGAACTTCATGTCCGTCAGGCCCATCTTCTTGGCGGTGCCAACTACGGTGATCGCCTGACGCACCCCAAGCGCCATGGTGACGATATCGCAGCCTTCTTCCTTGAGCTTGCTGAGCGATCCGACAAAATCCGTCTCATCCGGCTTGTGGGTCGTTTCAGATCCAAAACCGATCCCGGCCTCTTCGGCGCCGGCCTTGCTGCCTTCAAGAATTTCTTCACCGAAATCTGTCGGCAGATACATGGTGCAGACCGTCTTTGATCCAAATTCGCCGGCCAGATATTTCACACCGACACGCGCCTGATCATAGTAGGTCGAGAAAGACGTGAACTTGTTCCGCATCGGCTCCTGCAACATCTGACGCGCGGCGGTCAGAGGTGCAACGTTGGGAATACCCTTGGGATCCAACAGCTTGAACCCGGCCATGTTCATCGGCGTGCCAAGCGATTGCAGCATGGCGAACACCTTGTCGCGGTTCAGCAGCTTGTTGTAGCCTTGCATCGCACGCGGCATCTGATAGCCGTTGTCCTCGACCACATAGCGGATTTTGCGCCCGTGTATGCCACCGGCTTCGTTCACGCGGTCGAATACCACGTTGGCACCTTTGGTTGCCGGAACACCCACTGCGGCAAAGATGCCGCTCAGGTCGTTGACGGACCCAATGACTATCTCTTCGTCCGTAACGCCCTGTGTCTGAGCCGAACCGATGCTTGCCGAGGCGGTCAACGCCGTGGCTGCGGCCAGCCATTTGAGTGACTTCTTCATCTTTCTCCTCCCGAAAATTCTTTGGCTAAGTGTACATGTCTTCAATCAGATGTCCGTGTTTCTTTTCGACCAGGCCGCGTTTCAGCTTCATCGTGGCGGTAAGCTCGTCATCCTCGGCGGTCAGCAGAACGTCGATCAGGCGAAAATCCTTGATCTGTTCGACCCGTGCGAATTCCTTGTTCACCGCGGCCACTTCGGCACCGATCAGTTCGCGCACCTCGGCCGCGGCGCAGAGCGAAGCAAAGTTCGAGAATGGGATTTTCTGGTCCTGCGCATATTTCTCGACATTTTCCTGATCGATCATGATCAGCGCCGTGAGGTATTTGCGCCGATCACCGATGATCACCGCGTCCGAGATGTAATGGCTGAACTTCAGACGGCTTTCGATTTCGGCCGGGGTGATGTTCTTGCCGCCGGCGGTGATGATGATGTCTTTCAACCTGCCGGTGATGGTGACAAAACCGTCCTCGTCGATATGCCCCATATCGCCGGTGCGCAGCCAGCCGTCGGCGGTAAAGCTTTCCGCCGTCTTGGCGTTGTTGCGCCAATAGCCCTGAAAGATGTTCATGCCCTTGAGCTGAATTTCACCTTCGTCCGAGATACGGATATCGCACCCCGGGACGACCTTGCCGATGGTTCCTATCTTGTTGCTTTCCACGGTGTTGAGTGTGGCAAGGCCGGACGTTTCGGTCATGCCGAAGCCCTCGACGATCGGCACTCCGATGGCCCAGTACCATTTCAACAAATCCGCCGAGATAGGCGCGGCACCCGTGCCACCCCGGCGCAGCTTGTCCAAGCCCAGCATCCGGCGCAAATTCTTCAGAACCAACTGATCCCAGAACCAGAACCGGGCCGCGATGGCGGCGGGAACGGGTTTTCCCGAACTCACGTAATCGGCCCGGCGCGCGCCGGCCTTCAGGGCAAGACCGTATGCCATTCGACCCAGCGCCGTTGCATCCTGCGCCAGGATTTGCACCTGCGCATGGATCTTTTCCCAAACTCTCGGCACAGCCGTGAAGGTCGAGGGCGAGACCTCTTGCAGATTCGCAAACACCGTCTCGGGGCTTTCCGCGAAATTCACGGTGCAGCGGGCGGCCAGAGGGTAATAGACAGACACGTCGCGTTCCAGAATATGGCAGAGCGGTAGAAAACACAGCTGTTCGTCACTGGCCTGTGTTGGCAATGACCAGGCACCGGCCTCGATGCCGGCCAGGATGTTTTCATGGCTCAACATCGCACCCTTGGGTTGGCCGGTGGTGCCGGATGTGTAAACCAGCAAAGCTGTGTCCTGAGGTTTGGCCTGTGCGATTTCGGCTTCGAACCGTCCCGGATCTTCCTGTTCGGCCTGCTGGCCCAAAGCGTAAAGGTCGCCGATCATCATGCAGCGTGGATGGGTCAGGTCATGCAAGCCCTCGCCCTCCAGAATGATCACCTTGACCAGATCCGGAACTTGATTTTCGACTTCCAGAAACTTGTCCAGATGCTCTTCGTCCTCGACGATCAGGAACTTGCTGCCACTGTCGTTGACCAGATATTGCAACTGATTGGCGGAATCCGTGGTGTAGACGCCAGAAGAAATGCCCCCGACGCACTGAATGCCCATGTCGAACCACATCCATTCCTTGCGGTCCTCGGACAGGATCGAAACAACGTCTCCGCGCTTCAAACCCAGCTTTCGCAGGGCAAGCCCGATCAACTTGGCGTGCTGCCAGTAGTCGGCCCAGGAATATGACTTCCAGATGCCCAAGTCCTTTTCACGATGGGCCGTTCGATCCCCCATTTCCGCACAACGGCTTTGAAACAGCGCACTGATGGTGGTGCACCCATCCACGCGCAACGGGCGTTGTCCGGGTGTTGCATTAAGCTCAATGCCGTTGATCCTGATCTGCCGGGCGAGGGGCGTCGCATCCATCTTGCTTACCTCCACGTCTTCTTGCGCTTCCAACGGCGGTTTTCGCGCGCGCCTTCTTCCCGCACGCCTAGATAGAAGTTCTGGATGTCCTCGGACTTCAGCAACTCATCCGCAGCGCCGTCCATGACGATGCGCCCAACCTCCATCACGTAACCATGATGCGCCAGTTCCAATGCAGCATTGGCGTTCTGTTCGACCAGCAGCATTGTCATATGCTGTTCTTCGTTCAGACGTTTCAGAATGGCGAATATTTCCTGCACCAAAAGCGGTGACAGACCCAGTGACGGTTCATCCAGCAGCATGATGCGGGGGCGGGCCATCAGCCCACGTCCGATTGCCAGCATCTGTTGCTGCCCACCTGACAGGGTGCCGGCCTCTTGCGTGCGGCGATCTTTCAGAACGGGAAAGTAACTGAAAACCAGCTCGCGATCCTGGTCGATCAGCGCCTTGTCCGATCGCGTATACGCGCCGAGGCTCAGGTTTTCATCGACGGTGAGCAGGGGAAACACCTCGCGCCCTTCGGGTACATGCACGATCCCGCGCTGGACGACGGTATGCGGCTCGGCCCCCTGAATGTCGTCTCCATCAAAGGTGATCGTGCCTTTTTCCGGGTCCATCACACCCGAGACGGTTTTCATCAACGTCGTCTTGCCGGCACCGTTTGCGCCAAGAATCGAGACAATCGCACCTTCGTGAACATCCAGAGAAACGCCACGAATGGCCATTATCGGGCCGTAGAAGCTTTCGACATTTCGGATTTTCAGGATTGGCGCGCTCATGAGGCTTTCCCCAGATAAGCTTCAATCACCGCCGGGTGCGATTGAACTTCGGCCGGGGTTCCAAGCGCCAGTTTGGCACCATCTGCCATGGCCAGAACCCGGTCTGACACGGCCGAGACCAGGCCCATGTCATGTTCTACCATCAAAACGGTGATGCCCATCTGCCGTCGGATATCATCGATCCACCAACGCATGTCCGTTGTCTCTTCGACGGACAACCCCGAGGCCGGCTCATCCAGTAGCAGCAATTTGGGGTCGGTTGCCAAAGCGCGAGCAACTTCAACCACTTTGCGTACGCCGTAGGGCAGCCCGGATATCATCTTGTCGCGATAGGCTTGCAGGTCGAGAAAATCGATGATCCGTTCCACTTTCTCGCGGTTTTCCAGTTCCTGTTGCTTTGCGGACGGGGTGAACAGAATCTCGGAAATCAGGTTTGTCCTGCGGTGGCGGTGCCGCCCGACCAGCAGGTTTTGCAGAACGGTGGCGTGTTCGAACAGTTCGATATTCTGGAAGGTCCGCGCCACGCCATAGGCGGCGACGCCGGACGGTTTGACCTGAAGCAGATCATGTCCGTCAAACCGGATCGCCCCGTCAACGGGATCGTAGAACCGGGAAATCAGGTTGAAAACAGTGGACTTGCCCGCACCGTTTGGACCGACGATGGCGAAAACCTCACCTTCCCGAACATCGAATGACAGGTCATCCACCGCCGTCAGGCCGCCGAACTTGAGGGTGACATTTTCGAACTCCAGCAAGCTCATCTCAGACGCTCCGTCTTGAGATAAGACTTCTGCCGTTTGAACATGTCCTTTCGATAGAAGGGGAACAGCTCGAACCAGGTGCGGATTTTCAGCCAGCGGCCATAGATGCCCATGGGTTCGAACAGGATGAAGGCAATCAGGATCATGCCGAAGATGCCGAACTCCAATCCCGGAATGGCCACCGTACTGCCACCGAACAGAGCGCCGGCATATTCTTTTGAGATCGACAGAAACTGCGGCAGGAACCCGATCACGATCGCGCCCAGAAACGCGCCGTGGATCGACCCAAGCCCACCGATCACGATCATCATCAACAATTGGATCGAGATCAGAACACTGAAGGTTTCGTTGTTGAACGCTCCGGCGAACAACCCCATCAGTGCCCCGGCCCAGCCCGTCACCGCGCAGGACAAGGCGAAAGAGATCATCTTTGTCCGTGCGATATCGATTCCCATCGCCTGGGCCGAAACCTCAGAGTCGCGCACAGCGATAAAGCTGCGGCCCAAAGGCGCGCGCAGCAGGTTGATATATCCCAGTGTGACCAGAACGGCGACGGTCAGGACCAGCCAGAAGAACTGATCGGGCGTTCCCAAGCGGTCTACCAGATGGCCGAAGATTTCGACCCCGCCGACATACTTGCCCGCAACACCGCCGGTGATGGGTTCGGACAGAACGATGATGTCGTCCATCAGGATCGAAAGCGCCATGGTGAAGATGGCCAGATAGATGCCATGCAGGCGCAGGGCAGGGATCGCGACCGTCACGCCCGCTATCCCGGTCAGAATGCCCGCCAGCGGGAAAGCAACCAGAAAGGGCACCCCGGCTTCTATCAGGGCGACGTTGGCATAGCAGCCAAAGGCCAGAAAGGCCGCGTGGCCCAGACTGACTTGCCCTGTATGCCCGGTCAGGATCATCAGGCCCAACCCGGCAATGGCCCAGATCAGGACGTTGGTCAGTTCACCCAGATAGAACTCGTCAAGCCACCAGGGGGCTGCGGCAACAACCGTCAGAAGGATCAGATACAGGACAAGCTGATAGCGGTCTTTCCACGGGCGGATATCCTGCATGTAGTCGGTTTTGAAGACGATCCGCATGGCTCAGACCTTTTTGACCCGAACCTGACTGAACAACCCGTTGGGGCGAAAGATCAGCACGGCAAGCAGCAGGGCGTATGGCGCGATCTGGCTGTAACCCGCCGCGATATAGCGGCTGGCAAAAGGTTCGATCACGCCGACGATAAGTCCGCCGGCCAACGCACCGGGCAGGCTTCCGAATCCTCCGATAACGGCGGCGGCAAATGCCTTGATGCCCAGCAATCCGGTTGTCGGATCCACCGCGCCCTTGGCGGCGAACAGAATGCCCGCAATCCCCGCAACGACACCGGCCAGCGCCCAGATGAACCCCTGAACCCGCTTGACAGGTACACCCATGTAATACGCTGCCAGCTGGTTCTGCGACGCCCCCTGCATCGCCAGCCCAAGTTTGGAGCGTTTGAAAAAGACGTAAAGGCCCCATGTCAGCAGGATGGTCACGACGATCACGGCGACATCCTCCAGCCCCAGCACAAGGCCGCCAAAGCGCAGATCTTTCCCCGCCAGCGGGTTTTGCAGTGTTTGCGGTTCGTGCCCCCAGATCAATCCGGCCACGAAACGGATCACAAAGCCCAGGGCGATGGTCAGGATAACAACGGCTGTCTGACTTTCGCCAAACAGGCGACGGATGATCAGGCGATCCAGAAGATATCCCAATGCCCCCATGATCCCCAGTGATATCGGCAGGGCCAGCCAGAACGGCAGGCCCATGTACTCGGTATTGGTCAGGCCGATGGTGACAAAGGCCCCCAGCATCATGAAATCGCCCTGCGCGAAATTTACCGCTTCGGTCGCCTTGTAGATCAGAACAAAGCCAAGCGCGATCAGGCCATAGACACACCCGTTTGCCAGTCCGCTGATCAGCAGCTGTGCGTTATCCAAACTGTCCTCCCTCGACCGGTTTGCCGGTGTCGCGTTCTGCCCGCACGTATCCTGCGGTGACGCGGGTTTGTTCTACTATGGCGTGATAATCACCTTGCCGTCACTCTTTTTCAGCGCATCCGCCAGATTTGGCACAAGATTTTTCAGCCTAAGATGTTCCGAAACATCCGTTTTCCAGCGGCCGTCGGCAAACCGGGCCTGAACCTCGGCCACGACGCGCATCTGATCGGCGGGCGGGGTCGACATCATCCAGTTTGTCAGCCAGAAGCCTTCGATCCGCTTGCTCATGAAGATCAGTTGACTGGTCTGCGTCAGCGTCGGCGCCTCGGTAGACAGCTTGCCATAACTGATCCAGCGCGCCCGGTTGGGCATGGCGCAGAACAGTTGTTCAGACAACTGGTCCGTCACGGCATCCAGAAACACGCGCGGTTTCAGCTGCGCGCTCAGATCCGCAAACTTGGCGACAACGTCTTCATCGGTTGTCACCAGCACTTCGGCCGCGCCAAGGTCTTTCAACATCCCTGTCGTCTCGGCCCGGCGCACCAAGGCGATCGGCTTCAACCCCAGGTCGCGGCCAAGGCTGCACATCAGCTTGCCCAATTGGCTGGTCGCGGCTGATACGACAAAGGCATCGCCGTCAGCCTTGGCCATATCCACCATGGCCATCGCCGTCATTGGATTGACGATCTGAGCAGCCCCATCATCGTCCGAGATATCAGGGCGCAGAGGGATGCACATCTGCATCTGCGTAACGACATATTCCGCCCAGGCCCCCGATCCGGCGGCAACAAACGCGACGCGTTGCCCTTGCAGGGCTTCGGCGCCCTTGCCGGCGGCCACGACGTCTCCGCATCCTTCAAAGCCGGCGGGGGATCCCTTGACCCTCGGCTGCCCGTATTCACCCTTGATGAAATGCAGATCTGACGGATTGACCGAAGCCGCGCGCAACCGGATCAGCACCTGACCCGGGCCGGGTTCCGGCGTGGGAACCTCGGCTTTTTCCAACCAGTCGGCGGCGTTTTCAATGGCCGGTCCGTTGGCCGTGCCGGAATACCCGTCATGTTTCAGGATTGCGGCGAACATTGTCTGGGGCAGGTCGGTCATCGGGTCATCCTTGAAATGGCTAAAGCACAGCGCGCACCATATCTGGAAAGCCCCCGATAGTACGGGCAAGGTGCGGGCTGTTTGTCAGGCACAGCCAATCAAAAGCCGCGAAGGAGGTCAATTCAACCACGCCCTAACGTAGGGGCAGCGCAGATGCGCTCTGGGGCAAAGGCCGACCCGTGGATCGGCCTTCAAAACTTTACTGTTGGGTCAGCAGGTTGGTCAGTTCCTGAATTTTCTGAACAATCGTTTCAGGCGAGTCCCTGATATCATTCACAATCTTGATCGCCTGATCCTTCAGATCGGTGGCCAGAGTGCTGTCCTGAAGGGATGCCATAATGCCATCATAGTCGAAGTTGGTCGGGTCCAGCTTGCCTTCCTGAATCCATGAGTTCAGCAACTCCTGCCCCTGACCGGCCAGCGCGGCCACCTGATCGCTGGCCTCCTGGGCGGTGTCAGCGGCCTGATCCGCAACCGATGACGCCGCTTCGCTTGCCTGATCCGCCAACGACGAAGCTGCTTCGGCGGCTTGTTCGGTCGCGGCATCAACAGCGTCAGAGGCAGCGTCCTGTGCGGATGAAGCCGCGTCTGTCACCGCTTCGGCGGCTTCTTCTGCCGCCGTTTCCAAACGTTCAGCGGGTGTGGGTTCGGGTTGATTCAGATAGAAATACCCGCCAGCGCCAATTGCGGCGATGACGATGGCAAGAATGAGAGTACGCGACATGTGTGTCTCCTTTGGAAAATGTGTCGCCGGGATGCGCCAAAAATAACTCAGGTACAAAGGGGAATTCCCAATAATTCTCAGCAGAATAGAGTATAAGCCGGGCTATGCTCATTGCCCCTGGAAACGCGGCAAGAACACGCCTGCACAAAGGTGACGCGCCCTGTTTTGGCAGCGATCCGCCGGGAAAGGACCGCAGGCGCAACCAATTTTCAGGCGTTTATCGTGAACCCAAAAGGCAGCATTGAGCCAGCATTGGAAAAGTGGCGGAGAGACAGGGATTCGAACCCTGGGTGGGCTTGCACCCACAACGGTTTTCGAGACCGCCCCGTTCGACCACTCCGGCACCTCTCCGCGGGGGTCTGTGAGGGGGGGATTTAGTGAGGAACGGGCAGGGGTGCAAGCAGAAAATTCGGGATTTTGCGAAACCGGGGATTTTCCGTTGCCTGCCAGCGCAAAACTCCTAGTCTGATAGGTATGACACAGTTTCTACGCCGCTCTGCCTTTTGGTTTCTGGCCCCGCTCTTTGCGCTTGTTCTGATCCCTTTGGAACTTTCCGCCGCCAGCCGCGATCGGATAGAGGCCTTTCTGACCACAACCGGGTTTGACGTCGCCCTGGACAGCATCGCGCTGAGCTCGAGGTCCGCCCCTCAGATGCTGGGGATCGACCCTGAGGGATTTGGCTCGGACTGGGCCCGCCTGGCGGACGAAGTTTTTGATGTCGGCGCCATGCACGAGACCGCAGTTTCCATCCTGGAACAAACACTGAGTGATGAGGCGCTGACGCACGCGGTAGACTTTTATGCATCCGACCTGGGTCAGCGCCTGGTCGAGGCCGAAAACGCCTCGCATATGCTTGAGGACGATGAGGCCAAGCAGTTGGAAGGTCAAAAAATCATTTCAGACCTGATCAAAGACGGATCGCAACGGGTCGAAAGTTTCAAGCGCATGAACAAGGCGATCGATTCGACCGGCACCGCGGTGCGGGCCCTGCAAGAAATTCAGGTGCGTTTTCTTCTGGCAGCCAGCGCATCAGGTGTCATCGAACTGCAACTGGATGCCGAAGAATTGCGTGCATTGATGAAGCGGAACGAAGCCGGTATGCGCCAGTCGCTGCAACTGTCCAGCCTTGCAGGCGCAGCTTATACCTATCAGGACTTTTCCGATGCGGATGTCGACTCGTATGTCGAGGCGCTGGAACAACCCCTGATGCAGGAAGTGTATGAATTGCTGAACGCGATCCAATACGAGATCATGGCCATGCGGTTCGAAGTTCTTGCGGCCCGAATGGCCGAGCTGCATCCCGCACAGGATATTTGATGCACCGCGTTTTTCTGACGATTGCGTTTGTTCTGTGGGGCGCACAATTGCTGGCCGATCAAAGGGTCGACCGGCTGGCGCAGGCCATGCACCTTTCGCATGTGATGGAAATTCTCGTACAGGAAGGGCAGGGGCACCGCGAGGAACTTGACGAAACGCTGTTGGACAATACCGGCGGCGCATATTTTGAAGCGCAGGTCAAAGATATCTACGACCCGGTCTGGATGCAGCAATTCCTGACGGATGCCTTTGAGGCAGGTCTTTCAGTTGCGCAGCTTGATCAGGCGATCCTGTTTTTCGAAAGCGATCTTGGTCAGACGATCGTGTCGCTGGAAAACTCGGCCCGGCAGGCGATGTCGGACCAGGCCATCGAGGACATGGCCCGTGAATCCTATGAGTCCGTTGAACGCGACTCGACTCGGTTCGAGTTGGTCGATGAGTACATCCAGGCCAATGACCTTGTCGAAAAGAACGTTCAGGGGGCGCTGAGTTCAGATTACAGCTTCTTTCAGGGTCTTGATATCGACGCGCAAGGCGATGATCAGGAATTGCTGGCCGAACTTCTGTCACAGAAAGAGAGCCGCGCAGCTGAAACCGAGGCGTGGCTTTATTCTTTTCTTCTGATGGCCTATCGGCCTCTGGACGAGACCCAGATGCGCGAGAATATCGCGTTTTCCAGAACCGAAACCGGGCGCGCCCTGAATGAGGCGCTGTTCGACGGCTTTGACCGCATGTTCAACGATATATCTTTCCGGTTGGGGCGGGCGGTCGCACAGACGCTTAGGGCGTCTGATCTCTGACGACGCTTTGGTGTTGACTTTTCTCGGCGATCCATGGATAAGCGCGCATCCCGGCCGGTATTCCGCGCCGGGTATCGTTATTATTTGACCCTTGGGATGTCCTGATGGTCATTCACACAGCCCGAAAAGGGCGCGCTGTTCGAGGTGGCTTTCAAGTGTCTTGGAGCCGGAAACTCCCGTAAGGGGACCACAGAACGCGGTTAGACAAAGGAAAGACGCATGTTTGCGGTCCTCAAGACTGGCGGCAAGCAGTACAAGGTTCAGGCGGGTGATATCCTCCGCGTTGAAAAGCTGGCTGCCGACGCAGGTGAAAAAGTTCAATTCAACGATGTTCTGATGCTGGGTGGCGACGCTCCGGTCGTTGGCGCACCGTTCATCGAAGGCGCAGGCGTTCAGGCCGAAGTGATCGAACAGATCAAAGGTGACAAGGTCATCAAGTTCGTCAAGCGTCGTCGTAAGCACAGCTCGAAGCGTACCGTTGGCCACCGTCAGAAGCTGACACTGGTCAAGATCACCGACATCCTGTCGTCGGGCGCTGACAAGTCGGGCATCAAGGCTGCAACCGGTTCGGCTCCGGCTGGCGAAGCGGCACCTGCTGCAAAGCCTGCCAAGAAAGCCGAAGCCAAGGCAGTGGCACCTGCCGCTGCTGCTGCGGACGATCTGACCAAGCTGAACGGCGTCGGCCCTGCCGCTGCCAAGAAGCTTGCCGAAGCCGGAATCGAGAGCTTTGCCGCTCTGGCCGCCTTGTCGGACGAGCAGATTGCTGCTATCGAAACGGTCAAAGTGAAACCCGAATGGGTTGAGCAGGCCAAAGAGCTGGCCAAAGGCTAAGGAGAGAGAGAATGGCACATAAAAAAGCTGGCGGTTCCTCCCGTAACGGCCGCGACTCAGCGGGTCGTCGCCTTGGCGTGAAACTGTATGGTGGTCAGGCCGCCATCGCAGGCAACATCATCGTGCGTCAGCGCGGCACCAAGTTCTGGCCGGGCGAAGGCGTCGGCATGGGCAAGGATCACACCATCTTTGCAACCACAGATGGCGCCGTAAAGTTCCACAAGGGACTGAAAAACCGCACCTTCATTTCGGTCCTGCCAGTGGCGGAGGCCGCAGAGTAAGCCGAAACCCAGAAGGTTTAAGAAAAATTCATGGGGGACCGGCACAAAGTGCCGGTCCCTTTTTCGTTTTAACGCAGTCGTGATCAAACAAACCGATGACAGTCGCAACCACCAGTTTCCTGATCTTTGCCGCCAGCCAGGTCGGCACGCCGGGACCGGCCAACATGGTCCTGCTGGGTACTGGTGCGCGTTTTGGCTTTCGCGCCGCGTTGCCTTTTGTCGGGGGTGTTATCCTTGGGAAGCAGCTGATCATTTGGCCGGTCGGTTTTGGGTTGCTGCATCTCTCGGATCAGGCACCCGCGGTGTTTGCGGTACTTAAATACGCGTCAGCGGCCTATATTTTTTGGCTGGCGTGGAAGATTGCCAACACGCGGTTGTCGCGACAGCAGGCTGAGGGGAACGCCCCCGGCTTTCTGGCCGGGCTGATTGTTCATCCGCTCAACCCCAAGGCCTGGGCCATGATCATTGCCGGGTTCACCGGGTTCGTGGCTGCGGGCACCCCCAGTTTCGAAGCGACGGTTACGATTGCTCTGTGTTTGTTGTTTTGCCAGGTGATCCTTCATCCGATCTGGACTTTTGCGGGCGATAGAATTGCCCACGCGGTTGAAGGACGACCCGTTGAAAAATATCTGATGTGGACATTGGCAGGCCTTACGGTTGCGTCCGTACTTTTCGTGTTGTTCGGAGGAGGAACACACCCATGAAACTTGAAACAATAATAAATCAGCCGGTCATAGAAACCGAGCGGTTCGATCTGCGTCCTCTGCGTCGGTCGGATATGGGGCTGATCGAGCACTATGCCGGTGATGAGCGTGTGGCACGTATGACAACCAGTATCGCACATCCTTTGGCCCCCGGCTCGACCGAGGCCTTTGTGACGCGCTCGATGGCCGAGGACCGGGACGAGGACGTCTGGGTCATGGATGCCACCAAGGACGGCGGTCCGGAACTGATTGGTCTGATCACGCTGAAACGGCTGGATCGGAATCAGTCCGAAGTCGGCTATTGGGTTGCGCCGATCTATTGGAATACCGGCATTGCCTCTATGGCTGTCGAAGCACTGGTAAATGCCAACCCGCTGAAAAACGCGACGATGTTTGCCAGTGTGTTTCAGGACAATCCGGCCTCGGCCCGGGTCCTGACTCATTGCGGGTTCCAGTATCTTGGCGATGCAGAAAGCTATTCGGTGGCGCGTGATGCGAATGTGCCCACCTGGACGTACAGCAAAAAACTCTGACTTGTGGCCGATGGGGCCTTTGCAGTAGGGGACAGACCATGAAATTTCTCGATCTTGCAAAGGTCTACATCCGGTCCGGGGCCGGCGGTAGCGGCTGCGTCAGCTTCCGACGCGAAAAGTACATCGAATACGGCGGCCCTGATGGCGGGGACGGCGGTAAGGGCGGTTCCGTCTGGGTCGAGGTCGTGGACGGGCTGAACACCCTGATCGACTTCCGCTATCAACAGCATTTCTTTGCCAAGAACGGCCAGCCGGGCAGGGGGCAGCAACGTACCGGCAAGGACGGTGATGACATTGTCCTGCGCGTGCCCGTCGGCACCGAGATTCTGGACGAAGACGAGGAAACCGTCATCTGCGATCTGACCGAGGTGGGCCAGCGCGTTCTGCTGGCCAAGGGCGGCAATGGCGGTTTCGGCAACCTGCACTTCAAATCGGCCACCAACCAGGCCCCCCGGCGTGCAAATCCGGGGCAGGCAGGCATTGACCGTACGATTTGGCTGCGTCTGAAACTGATTGCCGATGTAGGACTGCTGGGCATGCCGAATGCAGGCAAATCGACCTTTCTTGCAGCCACGTCCAACGCGCGGCCCAAGATCGCGGATTATCCGTTTACCACGCTGCACCCAAATCTGGGTGTCGTGGGGGTCGACAACGTGGAATTCGTGGTGGCCGACATCCCCGGCCTGATCGAAGGCGCCCATGAAGGGCGCGGGATCGGAGATCGCTTCCTTGGTCATGTCGAGCGCTGCGCCGTGCTGCTGCATCTTGTCGATGGTACCTCGGAAACGGTTGCCGATGATTACCGCACGATTATTCACGAGCTTGAGGCCTATGGCGGCGAACTGGCCCAGAAACCCCGGATCACCGTTCTGAACAAGGTTGATGCGTTGGATGATGAAGAACGTGATCTGGCCAAAGCCGAACTGGAAGAGGCCGTTGGCGGCCCCGTGATGACGATGTCCGGCGTTGCTCATCAAGGTGTAACCGAGGTTCTGCGCGCGTTGCGCGGCCAGATCGACGACAATCGTGTTCGTCAGAAACCCGCTGAGGAGGCGCAGCCTTGGCAACCCTGACTTCTGCGCGCCGATTGGTTGTCAAAATCGGGTCAGCTTTGCTGGTTGATCGCGAAACCGGCCAGTTGCGCAATGAATGGTTGTTTTCGTTGGCGCAGGATGTCGCGTGGCTCAAGGGGCAGGGGACAGATGTAATCCTTGTCTCGTCCGGATCTATTGCACTGGGACGCGGCGTTTTGGGGCTGTCCATGGCGACATTGCCATTGGAAAAGTCGCAAGCTGCCGCTGCCGTCGGGCAAATTCGTCTGGCGCGTGCATATGAAGAGGCATTGACGCCTCATGGGATTACCACGGCTCAGGTTTTGGTGACATTGGAAGACAGCGAGGATCGTCGCCGCTATCTGAATTCACGGGCGACCCTGGAAACTTTGCTGGGCTTGGGTGTCGTGCCGATCGTCAACGAAAACGACACCGTGGCAACGGATGAGATCCGGTATGGCGACAACGATCGTCTGGCCGCGCAAATCGCGGTAACGGTCGGGGCGGATCAGTTGATCCTGCTGTCAGATGTCGATGGCTTCTATTCGGGCAACCCCAACGAGGACGCCTCGGCCACGCGTTTCGAAACGATCGACATGATCACGCCCGAGATCGAAGCCATGGCGGGCGATGCGGGCTCTGGCCTGTCAAAGGGCGGAATGAAGACAAAGCTGCTGGCCGCCAAGATGGCCACCGCGGGCGGTTGTGCGATGGCGATCACGGAAGGATCGGTTCTGAACCCTCTGAAAACGCTGGAAAATGGCGCGAATTCGACGTGGTTTACCGCAACGCTGGACCCGCATGCTGCGCGCAAACGCTGGATTTCAGCAATGAAACCGCGTGGCGAAATCACCATCGATGAAGGGGCTGCCAACGCGCTGGCAAATGGCAAAAGCCTGTTGCCCGCAGGTATTGTCGAAGTGACCGGCGATTTCGGGCGCGGCGACCCCGTCGCGATCCTTGACCCCAAAGCTCGCCGGCTGGCGCAGGGAATCAGCCGTTACACCGCGCAGGAGGCTGACGCGATCAAGGGGCGCAAGTCGTCCGAGATCGAGGCGACCCTTGGATATCCCGGCCGTGCGGCCTTGATCCACCGGGATGATCTGGCCCTGTAGATACTGAAAAAGACGACCTGAAAGGCACGCGACATGAAAGATTTCGACAGCATTCCGGCTCTGATGGCTGATCTTGGAAAACGTGCCAAAGCGGCATCGCGCGATCTGGCTTTTGCAAGCTCTGAACGCAAACATGCCGCCCTGATTGCGGCAGCCGACGCGGTTTGGGCCAATCGGGCGCAGATCATCGAAGCCAACCGGAAGGATCTGGAGTTCGGCCGCGAGAAGGGCCTGAGCCCGGCGATGATGGACCGCCTTATGCTGGATGAGGCGCGTGTTCAGGGCATGGTCGATGGTTTGCGGGCGGTGGCTGATCAGACCGATCCGGTAGGCGAAGTGCTGGCCGAATGGGACCGTCCGACTGGATTGAATATTCAGCGCGTACGCACCCCGCTGGGTGTGATCGGCGTGATCTATGAAAGCCGCCCGAATGTCACCGCTGACGCAGGCGCGCTGTGTCTGAAATCCGGAAATGCCGTTATCCTGCGCGGAGGGTCCGAGAGTTTTCATTCTTCGACCGCGATTCATGCCTGCCTGGTTGAAGGGCTGAAGGCCGCCAATCTGCCGGAAGATGCGATTCAACTGGTGCCGACACGTGACCGCGCGGCGGTTCAGGAATTGCTGACCCTGACCGACTATGTCGACGTCATCGTTCCGCGCGGCGGCAAGGGGTTGGTCGGGCTGGTCCAGCGTGAGGCCCGTGTGCCTGTCTTTGCGCATCTTGAAGGCATCGTGCACATCTATGTCGACAAGAGTGCTGATCCGCAGAAAACACTGGACGTGGTGCTGAACGCCAAGACGCGCCGTACCGGCATCTGCGGCGCTGCCGAATGTCTGCTGATTCATCAGGACATCGCCGAAACGCTGGGGCGAGACGTGATCGCCGCACTGCTGAAAGCAGGAGTCGAAGTTCACGCCGAAGGCACACTTGCGGTCGAGGGCACAGTTTCCGCGACGGCGGAGGATTGGGGAAAAGAGTTTCTGGACAGCGTAATCGCGGCCAAGCCCGTCGCTGATATCGACGCCGCCATTGCGCATATCCAGCGATACGGATCAAACCATACCGATTGTATCATGACCGAGGATGACACGGCCGTAGCCCGTTTCTTTGAGCGCCTCGATAGCGCGATCCTGATGCACAACGCTTCGACTCAGTTCGCCGATGGTGGCGAGTTCGGGATGGGCGCCGAGATCGGTATCGCCACGGGCAAAATGCATGCCCGCGGCCCGGTGGGGGCCGCCCAGTTGACCAGTTTCAAATATCTGGTGCGCGGGAACGGAACGATTCGGGATTAAAAACGCAGCGCTACGCGGGTTGCGGCGGTTTCCACCGCAACGCGCCGACCCATCGCATTTGCCGTTTCGGGCAGCAGAGCGAACTGGACCTGCGCGGGTGTAATCTTGTTGGGAAACCGGCCGGTTGCAACGTGTTTCCACAGTTCAGTGTCCACGTTCAGCTTGTCCGCTGTCCCGATGACCGACCATTTTCCATCCTGGGTCGTGATTTCGACTGTGCCGCCCAGTGGCATGGCGCTTTCGAAACACATGATTGCCAAAAAGGCCAGTTTGACCTGATTCCGGGGCACGGGTTCCTTCAGGTTCCAGATAACCCTCACCCGTCCGGTGCGTTCGATGTCCTTGAGCAGCTCGGCCACTTCGGCACGGCCCAGCGGCTGTTCGCCTGCTGATCCGAAGGCAACCCGGAAAAACCGGATACGCGCGCCCGCACTGCCGACACTGCCCGAGATCAACTCCATCTCGGGGCCCTGGACAGCACCAACCATGTCCAACAGCTCCAGCCCGTTGGTGATGGCACCGATCGGGCTGATCAGATCGTGGCAGATCCGTGAGCCGATCAATTCAGCCAGGTTGACGTTCGTGTTGCCCATGCGTACCTCCTGCGGTATCTGCCGCAGGAACCGGAAGCCCCAAATGACAGACATGAATGCTATTCTTGCACCGGGCATGTTTGTTCGCCACCCGGATTTCCCCGAATGGGGCGTCGGACAGGTTCAGTCCAACATCGCAGGCAAGATCACCGTGAACTTTCGCGAGCAGGGGAAAGTGGTAATCGACGGAACGCGCATCGCCCTGATGCCGGTCTTTGATCCGTGAAACTGGTTTAAGAAGAGTTAACAGAAAAGGCCAGATGCCCACTTGTTGCCTTCCCCTGAGGAACTGGGGTATCAGCCGCGTTGATAAAACAGGATCGATAAGTCTGACATGCCGGACGCTGGCCCCTCGTTCACGATCAAATTGGCAGAAACCCAGGACGAACTGCGCGCCGCGCAGCGGTTGCGTTATGACGTGTTTGTGCGTGAACTCGGCGGCGGGGGTGAGCTGATCGATCATGTGACCGGGCTGGAACGGGACCGGTTTGATCCCTATTTCGATCACATGCTGGCCATTGATGATGCGACCGGAGAAGTTGTCGGCGTTTACAGGCTGTTACCGGGGGATCGCGCCGCTGACTTGGGGCAGTTTTATTCCGAGGACGAATACGATCTGAGCGTTCTCAAGCAAAGTGGCCGCAAGTTGCTGGAACTGGGCCGGTCCTGCCTGCACAGGGACTACCGGGGCGGTACGGCCATGTATCATCTCTGGAATGGTCTCTCTCGGTATGTGGCCGAACGTCAGATCGAAGTTCTGTTCGGCGTCGCCAGTTTTCATGGCACGGATGTGCAGGAACTGGCCCAGCCATTGTCCATGCTGCATCACAATCATCTGGCACCGCCAGACCTGCGGGTGCGGGCTCAGCCGAGCGTGTTTCAGACCATGGATCTTGTCGCACCGGACGGGCTGGATCGCCGCCGCGCCATGGTGCAGGTTCCGGCCCTGATCAAAGCCTATCTGAGGCTTGGCGGTTTTGTGGGTGAAGGGGCGTTCATCGATCATACCTTCAATACCACCGATGTGTGCCTGATCCTGGATACGACCCGTATGAACGAGCGGCAGAAGCGCATCTATGGCGGGGCTTGATCCGGTGAATGATCCGCTTTGGAACAGTGAGGATGCGCCGGATCCGTTCGAACTGGGTTTTGTCGGCTGGATTCTTGTGATCCTGAGGGGCTTGCCCCTGGCCATCCTTGTGTTCGGTGGGCTGCTTGTTCTGTTGGCCATTCGACTGATCGAGCTGCCGCTTTGTGGCGTTCGACGCCCTGTCACACCGTTCATCAGCCAGTTCGTGTGCCGAAACGCGTTCCGAGTCCTGGGAATCGGATTCCGCTGCTCGGGCGCGTTGATGAAGGAACACGGCGCAGTTGTTGCCAACCACACATCCTGGCTGGATATCTTTGCCCTGAACGCCCGCAAAAGGGTCTACTTCGTGTCCAAGGCAGAAGTCGTAAACTGGCCGGGTATCGGATGGTTGGCACGGGCCACCGGAACCGTATTCATCGAGCGGGATCGCAAAAAGGCGCGCGAGCAGACGGCGATCTTCGAAGAACGTCTGAAGGCCGGACATAAACTGTTGTTTTTCCCCGAGGGCACCTCGACCGACGGATTGCGTGTTTTGCCATTCAAAACAACGCTCTTTGCCGCTTTCTTCGCGGATGAATTGCGGGATTTCATGTATGTGCAACCGGTCTCGGTGATTTTCCACGCGCCGAAAGGTCAGCCTGACCGGTTCTATGGCTGGTGGGGCGATATGGATTTCGCGCCGCACCTGCTCAAGACATTGGGTGCGCGCAGACAAGGATCCGTTGAACTGATTTATCATTCGCCGGCCCGGGTCAGGGACTTCGCCAATCGCAAGGAACTTGCGGCCCATTGCGAAGCGGCGGTGCTCCACGCGCATGCATTGGCGCGGCTTGAAAAATAAGGGCATTGACCCTTGCACTGCGTCCAAACCTGCCGTATACGCGCGCCATTCAAACCCGCAGGTGGGGTTTGGGCCTTGTAGGGGAGACATCCCTATCCGGCCCGCCGGTTGGAGCATCCGCTTCTTTCACCCCCGCCGAGGCGTAAACCGGAAAAGGAAAACAAAGCATGGCTCTTCCCGAGTTCACCATGCGTCAGCTGCTGGAAGCTGGCGTGCACTTCGGTCACCAGACACAGCGTTGGAATCCCCGCATGGGCCCGTTCATCTACGGCTCGCGCAATGGCATCCACATCATGGACCTGACCCAGACCGTTCCGATGCTGGACCAGGCGCTGCAAGCCGTTCGTGACACCGTCGCAAAAGGTGGCCGCGTTCTGTTCGTCGGCACCAAGCGTCAGGCTGCCGGCCCGATCGCAGAAGCGGCTGAAAAATCGGCTCAGTACTACATGAACCACCGCTGGCTGGGCGGCACCCTGACCAACTGGAAAACCGTTTCCCAGTCGATCAATCGTCTGAACCAGATCGACGAAGCGATGGAATCGGGCGCCGAAGGCCTGACCAAGAAAGAGCGTCTGGGCATGGAGCGTGACCAGGCCAAGCTGCAAGCTTCGCTGGGCGGTATCCGCGAGATGGGCGGCGTTCCGGATCTGCTGTTCGTCATCGACGTCAAGAAAGAAGCACTGGCCATCGCAGAAGCCAACAAGCTGGGTATCCCGGTCGTGGCTGTTGTCGACACCAACTGCTCGCCCGATGGCGTTGACTACATCATACCCGGCAACGACGACGCAGCGCGTGCAATCGCTCTGTACTGCGACCTGGCCGCACGTGCCGCTCTGGACGGCATGACCGCTCAGCTGGGTGCCGCAGGCGTTGACCTGGGCGCGTTCGAAGAAGCACCGGTTGAAGAAGCCGTTGCGGAAGAAGCACCCGCTGAAGAAGCTGCTCCGGAAGCCAAAGCCGAAGCGTAAGCTGCCCGTCACGTAAATGACATATGGGGCAGGGTAGACCTGCCCCAATTCCATTTGAATTGAGGAGAGCCTAAAGATGGCAATCACAGCAGCAATGGTTAAAGAACTGCGCGACTCGACCGGCGCAGGCATGATGGACGCGAAAAAAGCGCTGACTGAAACCGGCGGCAACATGGATGAAGCCGTTGACTGGCTGCGCACCAAAGGTCTGGCCAAGGCGGCCAAGAAATCGGGCCGTACCGCAGCAGAAGGTCTGGTTGCAGTCCACGTCGATGGCGGCAACGGTGTAGCTGTTGAAGTGAACTCGGAAACCGACTTTGTCGCAAAAAACGCCGAGTTCCAGGAAATGGTCGGCAAGATTGCTTACGCGGCTGAAGGCGTAGACAACGTAGAAGAGCTGCTGGCAGCTGATCTGGGCGGCAAATCCGTCGCCGACACCCTGACCGACAAGATCGCCACGATTGGTGAGAACATGTCGGTGCGCCGCATGGCGAAACTGTCGGGCGACACCGTCGTGTCCTACGTCCACAATGCGGCCACCAACGGCATGGGCAAAATCGGCGTTCTGGTTGCTTTGACCGGTGGCGACGAGGCAATCGGCAAGCAGGTTGCAATGCACATCGCGGCCGTGAACCCGGCGGCCCTGTCCGAAGCAGACATGGACCCGGCCGTTGTCGAGAAAGAAAAGCAGGTCCAGATGGATATCGCCCGCGAATCCGGCAAGCCGGAGCAGGTGATCGAAAAGATGATCGAAGGCCGCATGAAGAAATTCGTCGCGGAATCGACTTTGCTGAACCAGCAGTTTGTCGTGAACCCGGACCTGACCGTCGAAGCAGCGGCCAAGGAAGCGGGCGCGACCATCACCGGTTTCATCCGTCTGGAAGTTGGCGAAGGCATCGTGGTTGAAAAAGAAGATTTCGCCGCCGAAGTCGCCAAAGCCGCGCAAGGCTAAAAGGGCACAGGGAAAGTGCCGGCAACGGCCTTTCCCAACAAAATTGAAGGGTTGCGCGCCGCGTAACCCTTTTTTTTTGCCACCGGCGGACTTGAAAGTACTTTAGAGAAGAATTGGAGGGCCCCGCATGATGGGGATGGTCGAGGCCCCCCAAAATTCCGACACCGGCACGCGGACAAATAGGCGCCCCCTTGTCAGATTGATCGGAGAGCTTTGTTATTGCAAAGATCCAATCCAATGTTCCCTGGCTAAAGCCACCACTCACGGAACACTCTCACTTTGCAACTTTTAGGATTGGTTTGAAAAGTAGTGATTTCCTTACCTAAGGTAAACTGACGCGGGATAGCGTCAAAATATTGCGGTTATGCTTCCATAATGAACATCTGGTTGTGCAGTGACGCCTTGAGAACCGCTTGCGCCGTCGTTTCGACCGAAAGAGCTTCGCGCGCGAGTCGCAGGTGCTTTTCTACCGTTGCCGATGTCAGTCCCATCAACAGCGCGATATCCTGAGTGGTTTTCCCGTCACCAACCCATTGCAGAGCTTCGCGTTGACGTTTGGTCAGTGCCCGGTTCGGCGGATGGAACGGCAATGTCAGGATTTTCAGGTGGACGACATTGTTCATGAGCAAAATGTCGTCGCCGTGCTCTTCCCAGACCGCATCCACATCTTCCTGGCTGAGCCCATTGGCGGCCGACAGAGAAATCGCCCCTTTCGAGCGCATGGAAACCGAGTTGAAGCTGACGGTATAGCCGGAAACCACGCCCATGGATTTGTTGAACTCGAAAACTTCGCGCTCCTTGGCGGTCATCGTTCCGCCCGAGTTCATCTCCTGCAACATTTTCCAGCTGGCGGCGCCTTCGTTGTCCAATGCCCACTTCAACATCGGAGCGTGAAAATACAGACCATCCTTGAGGAATCCGTCCACATAAGCCCGTTTGTGGTTCGTCAGGATTACGAAATCTTCCGGATCACCCAGAGACGTCTCTGTCCGGTATTGCGTGTACCCATAGATCAGGCGGGTAAATCCGAACTCGGCCATTTTGCGGCAATGAGCATCCCAAAGGTCTTCCAGGGTTTTGGTGTAGCTGACAAACCGAAGATATTCCTTGAGCTTCATGTCGTGTTGCCCGCTTTCAGATGAGCCGCGAGCGCGTCCAGCGCGAGGATATAGCTTTGGGCACCGAAGCCACAGATCTGACCCAATGCGACAGGGGCTACGTAGGACCTGTGCCGGAAGGCTTCTCGGGCATGAATGTTGGAAAGATGCACTTCGACAACCGGTAACTCTACTGATGCAATGGCATCCATGAGGGCAATCGACGTATGCGTGAACGCCCCTGCGTTCAGTACCAGCCCGCTTTGCACACCACGGGCCGCATGAATGGCGTCAAGCAGCACACCTTCGTGATTGGATTGCAGATGCGTTACATCCAGCCCTATGGACGCCCCATGCTGAACGCAGCGGTCCTCGATCATGTGCAATGTTGTGTCGCCGTAAACCTCGGGCTGCCGTGTACCAAGCAGATTGAGGTTAGGGCCATTCAATACCAAGACGTTATGCATGTTTTCACGATCCCCATACTATGGTTCATAGACGCGAAAAGGCCGGGTTGTCTACCTGACATTAACGGATTGAATACAGACAGGTGCCAGGAAAACAGAACTTGTGATGGAAGAGAAAACCATCTTCAGTCATTCGGCATGACGATACCGCACGTCCGTTTGGAATTGGGCCGTATATTTACGTCCGTTTTTCGTTTTTGGGAAAACAGGATTTCAGGCGCATTGCCGTCGAGTTCACGATCTGAAAACAGGAACTGTCCGGGGTTTTCGGTCGGCCCCTTGCGACGCTGAGTAATACTTGCAAACCGTCTCTGATGCGATTGTAGATTGTCGTGTGAAGTTTTGGTGCAACCCGGGTTCGTGTCAACGCAGCGGGCGGCTGATTGCCGCAAAGACGATAAGGCTTTGAACCGGGTCGGAATGCAAACGAAATCAGATTTGGCAGAGGAACACGACAATGACCCCGGATACCCTTTTCTCGCTGCCCGGCAAAACCGCATTGGTAACAGGCGGCGCCACGGGTATCGGTCGAATGGCCGCTGAAGCGCTGGTCAGGGCCGGTGCGCGTGTTTTGATTGCCTCCCGAAACGGGGACGCGTGTGTCGCGGCCGCCGCCGAGTTGAATGCGCTGGAGGCACCGGGAAGTGCCGAGGGGTTTGCCGGAGACATCGGCAGCGAGGCAAGTATCGCCAAACTGGTTTCAGACATTCAGGACCGAACGGAAAGGCTTGATATTCTTATGAATAACTCTGGCGTGACCTGGGGGGCACCCTTGGGGCAGTTTCCGTATGACGCGTGGGACAAGGTGATGTCGGTCAACGTGGCCGGGGTTTTCGAGCTTACCCAGAGGTTGCTGCCGATGTTGATGCAATCCGGAACCGCAGACGATCCGGCCAGGGTCGTGAATGTCGGGTCCGTGATGGGAGAGGTTCCCATGGGGGATGGCGCCTACAGCTATTCAGCCTCGAAGGCTGCGGTTCTGCATCTGACGAAAATCATGGCCAAGGAACTGTCGCCTTACCACGTGACGGTCAACGCGCTGGCTCCGGGGCCGTTCGTATCGCGGATGACGGCCTTTGCTACGGCGGATGAGGACAAGCGTGAAAAGGTCGGCAAGTCAGTGCCGCTTGGGCGCGTCGGCTGTGATGAAGATATAGCGGGATGTGTTCTGTTTCTGTGCGGACGCGGCGGCAGTTACGTAACCGGTTCGATTATCCCGGTTTCCGGTGGGATCAACGTAGTTACGTCGGGCAACATCTTTGCCGAAGCCTTCTAAGCCACGCTGCGGTCAGAGCTGATCCCGTTCACAACGTGTTGGATTTGTGCCGTTTCTTGTGTTTCGACAGCTCAATTTCTAGGTTCGGCAAACTGTTCTTGCCAAAGAACATTTCAGATCCGTAAAACAGGCTGGGAACGCCAAAAACGCCGCGTCGCACGAACGATTTGGTCTGATCCTTCAGATCCTGTTTGATTTCAGGGCTTGTCATTGCCTCGCGCAGCTTGCGAACCGGCAGTTCGTTTTCTTGCAGAATATCGACGAGAACAGCCAACTCGTCAGCTTTTTGTCCATGCACCCAAATCGCATCAAAAACAGCGCTTATATATCGATTTTCCCATGATTTTCCTCTGGCAAAGTGGGCGCCCCGCATCGCAAATTTTGTATTGATCGGAAAATGCGGGCTCATGTGAAAGCTCAGCCCGCGACGTCGCGCGAACCGATGCAAGTCATGGGTAAGATAGGCGGTTTTCTGACGGTTCTCGGAAAACGCCTGAAACGGGCTCTGGTTGTGCGTTGCCTTGAAAACAACAGGCAGAAGGACAGGGGAATACGTGATCCTGGCATTATGCCGCGCGGCCAGCTCTGGCAGCATCTTGTGAGCCAGAAAGGCATTTGGGCTGCAAAAATCGTAAACGAAATCTATGTTTTGCGTCATGATGTTCCTCCAGGCCGGTCCGACATGACCCCATCCAACAATTTACAAGCGAATCTGTATCGGTTTCATTGTATCACCTGGATGAAAGGCGTGCCTCTTGGCTCTACTTGTATAACCATTCATTTCAGCCCGGGTTCTGCTGTTGTTTCAGGCCCCACGCACGCACGATATTAGTCAACTTCTGGTGGAACTCAAAAAATGCTTCGAAAACAAGCCATGTTCGATGAAACGCGTCTGAACCGGATTCGCATCTGGATGGACCGCTATGTTGATCAGCGTAAATACGCGGGCTCGTCCTTTTTGCTGAAGCACAAAGGGGATGAGGTTTTTTTCCACTCCAGCGGTTTTCGAAACCTGGAAGAGGCTCTGCCGTTCCAACGCGACACGCTGGCGCGCATCTACTCGATGACCAAACCCGTCACCTCTGTTGCCTTGATGATGTTGGCGGAACGTGGGCTGTTTCACCTCGACGCGCCTCTGTCCGATTTCCTGCCCGAATTCAATCAGATGCAGGCTCTGGTACCCGGCGCGGAAAGGCTGGATCAAACCGAAGACGCAGCCCCCCCAACTCTACATCAGTTACTCACCCACACCAGTGGTCTCAGCTATCCGTTCAATCCCGGGATTCTACCGGACGCGATGGATGAAAAGGGTCTTATCTTCAAACCGGATCAAGGGCCTCTGAAAGATCGCGTACGTGACCTGGCAGAGTTACCTTTGGCATTCCAGCCCGGAACACGGTGGGAATACTCTGTCGGAACCGACGTGCTTGGGCGCGTTGTCGAAGTCGTCTCGGGACAGACCCTGGAACAATTCTTCCGGCAGGAAATCTTGGCGCCCCTCGAGATGCGCGAAACCGGGTTTTCAGTACCAGCCGGGGCAGGGGACCGGTTCGCATCCCTTTACACGCCGCTGGCCGGCGATGCGATGGCGTTGAACTCGCTTGACCAAGGAAGTGACTCACTACGATTGATCGATTCTTACGAGGGCTCGCCATTCGAGAACGCGACGACCTTTTCAGGAGGCGGCGGGCTGGTGTCCACAATCGACGACTATGTCAAATTCGTCGAGATGCTACGTAATCGAGGGGCCGGAAATGGCCATCAACTGCTTGGCCCGAAAACGGTGGACTTCATGATGCGCAACCACTTGCCGGGTGATATCGCTTCGATGGGACCAAAGAGCTTTGCAGAACAGCCGATGGAAGGCATGGGGTTTGGCCTTGCCGGATCGATTGTTCTGAATCCGGGTCGGGTGCGTGTGCCCGGTTCCGTTGGTGATTTCAGCTGGGGGGGCATGGCCTCGACCTATTTCTGGATCGACTGGCAGAACGACCTGACGGCTGTGTTCTTAACGCAACTGTCGCCGTCCAGTTCTTATCCATCCCGGGCTGAACTCAAGGCATTGGTGCACGCCGCCATGATTGAATGATCTTGCTCAGGCTGATACCCGGGTTTCAAATAATCAGCCTGAGAGCAAACAATGACCGAAGCGGAACGCATCTTACTGGATCTTCTGGATATCGAACGGCTTGAAGTCGATCTTTTCCGCGGCACAGGATCAGGTGGAGAAACACCAACCCGGATTTTCGGCGGTCAGGTCATTGCGCAGGCCTTGGCCGCGGCGTACAGAACCGTGGAAGACCGGTTGTGCCATTCCCTGCACGCCTATTTCATCCGACCCGGAGACCCAGATAAACCCGTTATTTATCAAGTTGATAGGGCGCGTGACGGGGGGTCGTTCACTACCCGCCGCGTCGTTGCCATTCAGAATGGCAAACAGATCCTGAACATGTCGGCATCCTTTCACGTTCAGGATGAAGGTTGGGATCATCAGCATCCGATGCCAACCGTGAATCCACCCCAGACATACCCATCCCGCTCCGAGCTTCGACAAGCATATGTAGATCGCGTGCCCGAAGGTTTTCGCGGTGAACTTCTGCGTGAACGCCCGATCGAAGTCCGGGAGGTGGATCATCTGGATCCGTTCAACCCCGAAGTGTCAGACGACCGCAACCAGACATGGTTTCGCATGGCGGCCGCCGCGTCTGCGGATGCGAAAACTCAACATCTTCTGTTGGCCTATGCGTCGGATATGAACCTCATGTCGTCGGGCTTGCGACCTCACGGGCTGAGTTGGTTTTCCGGAGAGTTCAACGGCGCCAGCCTGGACCATGCTCTGTGGTTTCATGCACCCGTTAAATTTCAGAACTGGCATCTGTATGTGATGGATTCTCCGTGGACAGGGCAGGGACGCAGCTTCAATCGTGGATCGATTTATTCAGAAGACGGAACCCTTGTCGCGTCGGTGGCTCAGGAAGGTCTTATGCGGAAGGCGCAGGGAAAACGTTAAATATCTGGCGTAAAGCGTTGATTCAACTTGCGCATTCCGCCCAGCCAGCGATCATAATCGGCCGCTTTGAGTTGCAGATAATCCAGAACCTGCGGATGTGGAAGAACCAGAAACCGTTCTTCCCGGATGGCTTGTACGCAGGCTTCAGCGACGTCTTCGGGCTCCAGCATTCCGTCGATCGATGCCACTGAAACCTCGTGTCCTTCAGTCATCTGCGACCGAACCGCCTGAGGACAAAGAACCGAGACCCGCAGACCTTTGGTGCCATATGTCAGCGACAGCCACTCGGCAAATCCGACCGCCGCGTGTTTCGTGACGCCGTATGGCGCCGCACCTGGTTGGTTCAGCAAACCCGCCGCAGAGGCCGTTGTCAAAATATAACCGCCGCCGCGACCGATCATGCGAGGCACCAGATGTCGCGCTGTCCACACGTGTGACATCACGTTGATTTTCCAAATTTTTTCCCATTGATCGTCCGGAACATCCAGACCGCCAAGCGTCAGGATGCCGGCATTTGCGCAGAACAGATCAATTGGGCCGACAGTGTTTTCGGTGTAATCAATCAACGCCTTGATCTGATCCTCATCCGAGACGTCACATGTGAAGGCAACGCCGCCAGTTTGGGTTGCGACTTCACGGGCTCCGGCTGCGTCAATATCCGAACAGATGACGCGCGCACCTTCCTGAGCAAAGCGTTCCGCCAAACCCCGGCCAATGCCATCTGCGGCGCCGGTCACGATGACAGTTCTATCTCTGAGCTCCATAGCGCATCCCAAAACAAATCTTGTGTGTCCTGGTCAACGTGTTCACTTTGCGGTCAAGTCACAAGCGGACATTATTAACCATAATACCAATTATGCGACCATTAGGTGAGCATGGTGAATTCACAAACGAAGTGCGACCCCTGTTAAAATTCAATTGTTTTGCACGTTACAAGCCCACACCAAATAGCTACCCCAATGCGTATCCTGCGCCGCGGACGGTTCGCACTGGATCGGTTCCGCCATATTGCGTCAGAGCTTTGCGCAGACGCCCGATATGCACATCGACCGTTCGGGTATCGACATAGATGTCGCGGCCCCAAACCCGGTCCAGCAATTGCTCGCGGCTCCAGACCCTGCCCGGCTTTTCCATGAACGTGCTGAGAAGCCGGAACTCGGTCGGCCCGAGCTTGAGTGGTTTGTTGTCCCGGCTGACTTTATGCGTCTCGGAGTCAAGAATAATGTCATCGAATTCCAGGCGCAAACCAACTGTCGAAGGACGGACGCGGCGCAATTGCGTGCGCACGCGCGCCATCAGCTCGACCACGGAGTATGGCTTGACCACGTAGTCATCCGCCCCGGTTTCAAGACCGCGAACCTTGTCCACTTCCTCGGACCGGGCCGACAGCATGATTATCGGGATTGAACGCGTGTCCGGGCGGCTTTTCAGACGACGACAGACCTCGATACCGCTCAGATTGGGCATCATCCAGTCCAGGACGATGATGTCCGGACTGTCTTCATCCACCAACAACATGGCTTCTTCACCGTTGGCAGCCTTTGAAACCCGAAATCCTTCTGCTTCAAGATTGTAGGCCAGAACTTCGCGCTGAGCCATTTCATCCTCTACAACCAGAACGGTAGGTTGATCTGCGGACATCTCGCTCGCCTCCTACACGGTTTGCGACGTGTTGTCGGCCTTGGGCCGAGCCTCGGTCGGGCGGTCGCCGGTGACCAGGTACACAACCTGTTCGGCGATCGAGGTTACGTGATCGCCCATGCGTTCGATATTCTTGGCGATGAAATGCAGGTGCATACAGGCCGAGATATTGCGTGGGTCTTCGGCCATGAAGGTCAGAAATTCCCGGAAAAGGCCGTTATACATCTGGTCAACTTCTTCATCGCGGTTGATGACGTCTGTGGCCAGTTCCGCATCGCGCTGAATATAGGCATCCAGCGCATCACGCAGCATCCGTTCGACCTCGCGTGCCATCCGGCGCAAGGCCGCAGCGCTTCCGGAGATCTCGCTGGCATTGACCAGAACCGTGGTTCGTTTGGCGATATTCTTGGCATAGTCGCCAATGCGCTCAAGGTTGCCGGATACCTTCAGAACCGACAGGATCAGCCGCAAGTCACCGGCCGTGGGTGCACGCAGCGCAATCAACCTGGCGGTTTCTTCATTGATCAGTTCTTCAAGCGCGTCGATGGCTTTGTCGCCTTTTCGCACCTCTTGCGCCAACTCTTCATCGCGGGTTTCCAGCGAGCGGGCCGCGCCTATGATGGCGGCCTCGACCAGCCCGCCCATCTTCATGATATGCGCTTGGATCGCCTCGAGGTCGCGGTCAAAAGCAGTTGCAATATGTTGTTCGCTCATTGTCAGATACCTGTGCTTAGCCGATGCGGCCGGTAATGTAGCTTTCCGTGCGCGGATCTATCGGATTGGTAAAAATCTGCCCGGTTTCACCGAATTCAACCAGATTGCCCAAGTGGAAAAAGGCCGTTTTCTGACTGACCCGCGCCGCCTGCTGCATCGAGTGGGTGACGATCACAACGGAAAACCGCGACCTCAGTTCATCGATCAACTCTTCGACCTGTGCTGTCGCAATCGGGTCAAGGGCCGAGCACGGCTCGTCCATCAACAGAACTTCGGGTTCGGTGGCGACGGCCCGGGCGATGCACAAACGCTGCTGCTGGCCGCCGGACAGGCCGGTGCCAGGTGCATCCAGACGATCCTTGACCTCATCCCAGATTGCGCCGCGGCGCAGGGATTTTTCCACGATTTCATCCAGTTCCGCCTTGTTACGGGCCATGCCGTGAATGCGCGGGCCATAGGCCACGTTGTCATAGATCGACTTCGGGAACGGGTTGGGTTTTTGGAACACCATTCCGACCTTGGCGCGCAACTGGACCGGATCGACACGCTTGTCATAGATATCTTCACCATCCAGCAGGATGTCGCCTTCGACACGGCAGATATCGATGGTGTCATTCATCCGGTTCAGGCAGCGCAGGAAGGTGGACTTGCCACAACCAGATGGCCCGATGAAGGCCGTGACGGTCTTGTCTTCGATCTCAACGCTCACGTCCTTGATGGCATGGGTCTCACCGTAGAAAACCTGTACGTTCCTGGCGTTGATCTTGATGTCTTTGGAGTCCACGGTTCTCTCCACTCGTGTCATGTCGTTCATTCCAGCCCCCATTTACCAGCGGCGTTCAAAGCGGCGGCGCAAGATGATTGCGATGATATTCATGGTCAGCAGGAACATCAAAAGTATGATGATCCCACCCCACGCCTTCTCGTAAAAGCCCGCGTCAGCGCGTGCGGCCCATGTATAGATCTGGGCGGGCATGGCCGAGTTCGGCTCGGTAAAGCCTGCAAGAAAGCCGTCAGGATAACCGCGCGCGACAAATCCAACCATGCCGATCAGCAGGAGGGGCGCGGTTTCTCCCAAGGCTTGCGCCAGACCGATGATGGTACCTGTCAGAATGCCCGGCGCGGCCAGTGGCAGCACGTGGTGAAACACCGCCTGCATTTTCGACGCCCCTACCCCCAACGCCGCATCGCGGATCGACGGAGGCACGGCCTTCAAAGACGCACGGGTCGAGATGATGATCGTCGGAAGCGTCATCAGGGTCAGAACCAGACCGCCGACCAGCGGCGCCGATTGCGGCAGGTGCATGAACTGAATGAAAACGGCCAGGCCCAGAATGCCGAAGACGATGGACGGAACCGCGGCAAGGTTCGAAATGTTCACTTCGATCAGGTCAGTCAACTTGTTCTGCGGCGCAAATTCTTCGAGGTAGATCGAAGCTGCAACGCCAATCGGAAGCGACAGACACAGAACGACCAGCATCATGAAGAATGATCCCACAACCGAGACACCGATACCTGCGCCGCCGGGGTTGTCCACGCCTGCGTCCGCGCCGGTGATGAAGGGCCAGTTGAATACCTGCCTGATGATGCCTGCCTGTTCCAGCGCATCGACCAGATCCAGATCGCTTTTTTGCAGAAACCGGCTGTCCTGTATCGTGTCGCGGGATACGCGGCCTTTGAAATACCCGTCCACCCGGCTGGATGCCGCCAGATCGAAACTGACCGCCTCACCCAGCTTGTCTGGATTTTCGGAATAGAAGGTCCGGATCGTCCCGCCGACTTTTCCCAAAAGACGCTCGATCGCGGCCTCATCAAAATCAACGCTGATTCCGCGTTCGGCAAGTTCACTGTTCAACTGGGCGACGAACAGGTTGGAATAGACTTTTGTCTTGAAAAGGGCCCCTTCGGCCTCGTCCCGCTGCGGTTCGGTCAGTGTGAAATCAATGCTGACGACCGTGCGTTGGAAGGCCGGGATACCCTGCGACAGGATCGAAGCAAACAGAACAACCAGAAAGAACAGACCGGTTGCGATTGCGGCGATGCCATAAGCACGGAACCGTTTCTCGGCCTTGGCGCGTTTCTTCGTGCGTTCATCCGAAGCCGTAAGCGAGATCGTATGGCGACCGGATTGGGGGCTTTGCATACTGGTGTCGGTCATTCGTACTGCTCCCGGTACTTGCGCACGATATAAAGGGCACACACGTTAAGCCCCAAGGTGAGAATGAAAAGGGTCATGCCAAGTGCGAAGGCGACCAGCGCCTCGGGCGAGGCAAAGTCGGCGTCCCCCGTCAACTGGCTGACGATCTTGGCTGTCACGGTTGTCATGGCTTCGAACGGGTTCAGGCTGAGGCGGGCCGCGGCCCCTGCCCCGAGAACCACGATCATGGTCTCGCCGATGGCGCGTGATGCCGCCAGAAGGATCGCGCCGACGATACCGGGCAACGCGGCGGGCAGAACGACCTGACGGATGGTTTCCGATTGCGTGGCGCCAAGGCCATAAGAACCGTCGCGCATGGCCTGCGGCACTGCGTTGATAATGTCGTCAGACAGCGATGAGACAAACGGGATCAACATGATCCCCATCACCAGACCCGCAGTCATGACGGCAGTGCCGGCTTTCATCCAGCCCAGGCCACTTTCACCAAATACGTCCAACAGCAGCGGGCCAACGGTCAACAAGGCGAAGAGACCGTAAACGATGGTCGGAATCCCGGCCAGCACCTCAAGCAGCGGCTTGGCGACAGAGCGCAAGCGGGACGAAGCGTATTCGCTGAGATAGATCGCGGCGAACAATCCGATCGGCACTGCAACCAGCAGCGCCACGACAGAGATGTAGAGCGTCCCCCACAGCAGCGGCAAGATACCGAGTTCGGACAACCCGCCGCGGCCCGAAAAGCTGGGTGCCCAGGTCATGCCGAAAAAGAAATCTGACGCCGGGTACAGTTTGAAGAATTCCCAGGTGTTGAACACAAGAGACAGGACAATGCCCACCGTTGTCAGAATGGCAACCGACGCGGCCGCCAGAAGCAGGACACGGACCCCCTGTTCCACAACGTTGCGCGCACGGTATTCGGCGTTGGTTTGCAACCAGCCCGCTACGGCACCGATCAAGGCAACCGCGACAACGGCAACGGACATGATTGCGTACCCGGTCGAACTCATGGCGCGATAGCTCTGCGCAGCGCGCAGTACCGGTTGGGTGATGTCCGAAGTCACAACCTGCCCCGCGTCCTTCAAAAGCTGGGTGATCTCGGCGACATTTGCATCGGCATCACTGGCGGCGTTCTGGGTCAGAGTGCCTTGCGCAACCGCGTTGTCCAGCCCGGCAGCGGTGCGGCGTACTTCGGCCATCACCAGGCTGCGGGAGGAACCTTCCTTTATCACAGAGTCCGGTATCATGTCCGACACCTGCGCATTGAGGAAGAAAGGCTGCGCCAACAGCCACACGATCAAGAGACCGAAGGCCGGCACAAGTGTCTTCAGTGCAACGTTTGCACCGTAAAAAGATGGCAGGGAATGCAGGTTCCGACTGTCACCCCCTGCGTTTTGCAGTGCGCGCGTACGTCCCAGTAGATAGCCGACAGCCGCGATCGCCGAAACGATCAGAAAGAGCCAAAGTATCGGCATGACACCCCCATTGCCTTCGATTGCGAGTAGTAAAAAGACAGTGAAGGGGCGACTGATCCGTCGCCCCCATTTGCGTTACACTGACGTCAGGCTCAGCTGCCCGAACCCATGGTGACTTCGTTGGCGATTGCGTCCTGAGTTTTTGCCAGTTCAGGATCGGCGACCAGGCCATAGTTGGCAAGCGGGCCCGACGGACCGGCGATTTCGTCATGGGTGAAGAACTGCGCGTATTCCTTCAAACCGGGGATCACGCCGATATGAGCTTTCTTCACGTAGAAGAACAGCGGGCGGGAAACCGGATATTCGCCGGTCGAGATGGTTTCGGTCGACGGTGCGACACCCGACATGGTGGCAACCTTCAACTTGTCGGTGTTGTTCTCGTAGAACGCCAGACCAAACACGCCGATACCGTTGGGGTTGGTGTCGATACGCGCCAGGGTTTCGGTATAGTCACCGTCGATATCGACCGATTTGCCATCGGTGCGAACCGCCAGACAGGCATCTTCAGCGTCGTCTTCGCTCATGCCGCCCGCGATCATGGCTTCCATCGCGCCGGTTTCTTCACAACCGATCAGCAGAACCTTTTCTTCGAACACTTCGCGGGTGCCGTGCTTGGTGCCCGGGATGAAGCCTGCGATTTCAACATCGGGCAGTTCCGGGTTGAACTCGGCCCAGGTGTTGTACGGGTTGTCAACGATCTGACCGTCTTTCAGAACTTTCGCGCCTAGTGCGTTGAAAATGTCGGACGGCTCGAACGCGGTGAAGTCAGGCCCGGTCTGCTGGCTTGCGAATACGATGCCGTCATAACCGATGCGGACTTCCATGATGTCGGTCACACCGTTTTCGGCGCAGGCTTTGATCTCTTTTTCACGGATCGCGCGCGACGCGTTTGCAACGTCGATGGTGTTTTCGCCAACGCCTTCGCAGAAACGCTTCAGACCAGCCGACGACCCGCCGGATTCAACAACCGGAGTTGGAAAGTCTGTGTTTTCACCGAACAGTTCGGCCACGATCGAGGCATAAGGCAGAACGGTCGACGAACCGGCGATCTGAACGTTGTCACGCGCCGCAGCAGTGGTCGCCGAGACGGCAGCGATAGCCAGCGCAGATGCCGACAGTTTTACAAAGGACATTTCAGTCTCCCTGAAAAGGTATGCTTGATCACCACCATGATGATCCTGCGGGGACCCCTATGGCTCGTGCGTAAGCCTTTTGTGACACATGCGTAACGGTTTTATGACAGGAGGCGATTTTTTGCGTTTTATTCAAAGAAACGCCAATGCCCCAAAGGGTCAGAATAAAAGCAGACTTGCATTCCAAGTTGTTTCAACGAGGTAAAACAACTGTAAAAACAGAGCCTTTTCCCAATTCGCTTTCGACGCGAAGTCTTCCACGATGGCGATTGACGATGTGCTTCACAATCGCAAGACCAAGCCCCGTTCCGCCCAGTTGCCGCGACCTGTGGCTGTCGGCGCGATAGAATCGCTCAGTCAGGCGCGGCAGGTGAACGGCATCTATGCCGGGCCCCTTGTCTATGAACTGGATTCGGACAGCCGGGCCGCGCATCGCCGGATCCCTGTCCACAGGCAAGACACGTACGGTGACGCTGCCGCCACTAGCGCCATATTTGATCCCGTTCTCGATGAGATTGGTGAAAACCTGTCGCAATTGATCACCGTCGCCGGTGACTGAAAGCGGACCGTTTTTCACGTCCAGCGACAGAACCACGCCAGCGTCTTCCGCAAGGGGCCGCAAAGAGTTTATCGTGGATTGAAGAAGACCGGTAAGCTCCAGCTGTTGCCTGGGTCGAACACGTTCTTCGCTTTCGACCCGGTTCAACGACAACAGATCCCCGACCAGACGGTTCATCCTGTTGGCTTCATCGGCCATGATCTTGAGGAACCGATCCCGTGCCTCGGGGTCTTCGCGTGCCGGACCACGCAAGGTTTCAATGAAACCCATCAAGGCGGTCAACGGCGTGCGCAATTCATGGCTGACATTGGCTACGAAATCCCGTCGCATCTGGCTGGCGTGTTCCAGATGGGTGGTATCCTGAAACGTGACCATGACGGCCCCTTCGGAAGCGACACCGTTCATGTATCTGCATTCGACTGTGTATGTTGTGTCCTGCGCGCCGTCATTGGACAGATGACGTGCTTTCTTTGCGCTTTTGCTTGTCAGGCTTTGCTCGATCGCGTCCAGAACCTGCGGCTGTCGCAATATGGTCGCAAAATGACGTCCAACAATGTTCTGGCCCAGAAGAGACGTTGCATCCGTGTTCGCGGCAATGATCCGTTCAGTCTGATCCACCATCAGCGCCGGCAACGGGATCGCAAGAACAATGTCCTCAAGAACGTCTTCGGTCATGGTTCAAAACCCACTCATTCCGCCGCGTCAAAGCGCAGGTTTCAGGGTTTCACGGAATTTGCGCATGTTTTCCTGATAGTGCAGCGCACTGAACGTGATTTTTTGGGCCGCGGCCTCATCCAGTTGGCGCACGACCTTGCCCGGCGATCCCATGACAAGCGAATTGTCGGGAATTTCCTTGCCCTCGGTGATCAGGGCCCCTGCTCCGATCAGACAGTTCCGGCCGATCTTCGCCCCGTTCAGAACGATTGCGCCCATTCCGACCAACGTGTTTTCGCCTATGGCGCAGCCATGCAGCATCACCTTGTGCCCGATGGTGCAATTTCGACCAATCGTCAGGGGAAAGCCGGCGTCGATATGCATCACGCAGTTTTCCTGAACGTTGCTGCCTTCGCCGACCCGGATTTCTTCGTGATCCGCGCGAATCGTGCAGCCGAACCAAACCGAGGCCCCCTTCTCGAGCACAACCTTGCCAATCAGATTGGCATCGGGCGCGACCCAGGTGTCCTCGTGAATGTGCGGAGCGTGCTCGCCCAAAGCGTAAATGGTCATGACAGTCCCTCGAATTCTCTCTGCAACTTGCGGACGTGCTGTTGCAACCTGGGTTGCTGAATGCGGCGCATCCGCTCAGCGCTGACGATTGTTTTCAGCTTTTCTTCGGTTGCCTCTAGGTCATCGTTGATCAGGACGTAATCGTAATAGCCCCAGTGGCTGATTTCATCCCAGCTTTTGAGCATACGGCGGCCGATAACGTCATCACTGTCTTGCCCGCGCGTTTCCAGCCGGCGGCGCAGCTCGGGGATGGACGGCGGCAGAATGAAGATCGACAACGCGTGCTTGCCCAGATCCGAATTTCGGATCTGCACTTCACCCTGCCAGTCGACGTCGAACAATACGTCCTTGCCGGCATTGATCGAATTTTTGACCGGCTCGGCAGGCGAGCCATAGAAGTTTCCGAATACATGGGCATGTTCCAGCATCTGCCCATCAGCGACCTGCTGTTTGAATTCGTCCTCGGACAGGAAGAAATACTCGCGCCCATGCTCTTCGCCGGGGCGCGGAGCCCGGGTCGTCGCCGAGATCGAGAATTCCAGATCCGTATCCCAGGCCATCAGCCGTCTGGCCAGGGTCGATTTGCCCGCTCCGGACGGAGAAGACAGGATGATTAGTAGGCCTCGGCGGTCCGCCATGTCAGTCGTTCCCATTCTTATTCCACGTTCTGCACTTGCTCGCGCATCTGATCGATCACCGCTTTCAGTTCCAGCCCGACCGATGTCAGGTCCGAGCTTTGCGCCTTGGAACACAGCGTGTTGGCCTCGCGATTGAACTCTTGCATCAGGAAATCCAGCTTGCGGCCCACGGCCCCGTCCTGTGCCAACAACTCACGCGCGGCCCCTACATGCGCGGTCAGGCGGTCGATTTCTTCGGTGATATCCGCCTTGACCGCGATCATCGCCAGCTCTTGCGCGACACGATCAGGATCCGCGCCTTGCGTGTTCTCCAGCACCCGCGCGAGATTCTCACGCAGCCCCTCGGTCATCTCGTCCTTGCGTTGCTCGGCAATGGCCGCGGCTTGCGTCGTCAGTTCCGCGACCCGTCCCAGTTGCGTGTTCAAGACCACCGCCAAAGCTGCCCCTTCGGTTTTGCGCATATCTATGAACGCCGCCAGAAGATCTTTGAACTCGGACGTCAGATGAGCAACAAGCGGAGCCGGATCGTCAGCCTCGGTTCCTGCGTCCATCATCCCCTTGAGCGCCAAAAGATCTGACGCACGCGACGGCGCCAGCGTGATGCCGCGCGCAACTGCCAGCGCTTCCGTTCGTTCAAGAGCAGTCAGGGCCGCAGCCATCGCGGCTTCGTTCAAGGCCAGGTCCGGGGCAGAATCCTCGCGGTTCAAGCGCATCGACAGGGTCACGTTTCCCCGGCTCAGGGATTTGGACAGCGACGCCCGCAACGCGACTTCGAGACCGGTCAACCAGTCGGGCACGCGCAGTCGCATGTCCAGCCCCTTGCCGTTTACGCTGCGAAGTTCCCACGACCAGCTGTGCGGTCCGAAAGTTCCCTTCCCCGAGGCAAATCCGGTCATGGATCTGATCATGATGGCCCTTTCCTGTTCCCTTGCTGTTTCGAGCATGTGCCGCACCTAATGCTATTGACTGGTGCAGAGCAAGAGTTTGCTGAAGACGCATTTGTTTGGCGCAAGTTAACCATTCGTTAAAGAATTGCTCCAAAATTGAATTAACCCGAGTCAAACTGCCCATAGCAATGGTTTGCGGGCCGTTGATGCTTCCAATGTGTTGCATTTTATGAAAAAGGCGGCCAATTGACGTTAGGGTGATGAAAATGAAAACCTTTTTCGGGATAGGTTCCGGGTCAGAATTTGGAAAGATCGTCGCAATGGATCGCTTTGACAGTGGGCGCAGCCTATCGCCGATCCGCCAGGCCGAGGCGTATTGGATCGCGTTGTTGAGCGGTGACAGCGTACCAATGCGGTCTCAAATCGACCCGCGCGGTCTTGAGAATGTTCTTGAATATACTTTCATCCTGGAACGCATCGCACCCGGCCTGGCCCGATTTCGTCTGGCAGGCAGCCATCTGAACGCACTAGCAGGGATGGAAGTGCGAGGGATGCCGTTGACCGCGTTCTTTCAACCGGATGCCCGTGCGCAGACCAAGGATGTTCTGGAGCAGGTATTTGCATCCCCCGCTGTTGCCGAATTGAGTCTGACCTCGGGCGGGGTGTTGGGACGTACCCGGATGCAGGCCCGGATGATCCTTTTGCCACTGAAAAGCGACCTTGGGGATGTCAGTCGTGTTTTGGGGGTCATGATCGCCGATGGCGCAATCGGCAAGACACCGCGCCGGTTTTCACTGTCTGATACGCGGATCAAACCGGTTTCTGAAATTCAGGTACCCGCGCCCACTCTGCGCCGTCCTGTGGAAGGTTTTGCCGAGGAACAACGCGAATTCAAACGCTCTGCCGGCCATCTTCATCTGGTGGTGTCTCGCGACGATTGAAACACGTAAGACAGCCGTGAACAAAAAACAGCGGACCGATGGCCCGCTGTTGTCAGTGTTACAATTGCGCTTAGCTTACCGCGCGTTTCGAGCCGTTGCGGCGCAGGTTGGTCAGCTCTTCCGCCACCAGGAACGCAAGTTCCAGCGATTGCGACGCGTTCAAGCGCGGATCGCAGGCGGTGTGGTAGCGATCCGACAGATCCTCTTCGGTCACGGCGCGTACACCACCGGTGCATTCGGTCACATCCAGGCCGGTCATTTCGAAATGCACGCCGCCGGGGATGGTGCCCTCGGCCTGATGCACACCAAAGAAGTCACGCACCTCGCGCAGAACTGAATCAAACGGGCGGGTTTTGTAACCCGTGGCCGATTTGATCGTGTTGCCGTGCATAGGGTCGCAGACCCAGGTCACCTTGGCGCCCTCTTCCTTGACCGCCTTGATCAGACGCGGCAGGTGCTCGCCCGCCTTGCCCGCGCCAAAGCGCGCGATCAGGGTCAGACGCCCCTCTTCGTTGTCGGGGTTCAGCTTGGACATCAGAACCTTCAGGTCTTCGGCCGTGGTGGTCGGGCCGCATTTCAGACCGATCGGGTTCAGAACCCCGCGGCAGAACTCGACATGCGCGCCATCGGGCTGACGGGTTCGGTCGCCGATCCAGATCATGTGACCAGAGCCGGCCAGCCAGTTGCCCGAGGTCGAATCCAGACGCGTCAGTGCCTCTTCATATTCCAGCAACAGCCCTTCGTGGCTGGTGTAGAATTCAACGGTCGAGAATTCATGGGTTGTTTCCGCAGTGATACCAGCGGCTTCCATGAAGTCGATGGTGTCCTGAATACGGTCCGCTACCTCGGAGTATTTCTGAACGTCCTGTTCATCCGCAAAACCCAGAGTCCAAGCGTGAACGCGGCTCATATCCGCGAATCCACCGGTTGAGAAAGCGCGCAGCAAGTTCAGTGTCGCCGCCGCTTGCGTATAGGCCTGCAACATCTTGTTGGGATTCGGAATCCTGGCTTCGGGTGTGAAGGCCAATTCGTTGATGATGTCGCCGCGGTAGCTGGGCAGTTCCACACCATCCACAACTTCGGTCGGGGCACTGCGTGGCTTGGCAAATTGCCCGGCCATACGACCGACTTTGACCACCGGCACCTTGGCGCCATAAGTCAGAACCATCGCCATTTGCAGCATCACCTTGAACGTGTCACGGATCGCATCAGCGCTGAATTGTTCAAAGCTTTCAGCGCAATCCCCGCCTTGCAGAAGGAAGGCCTCGCCGCGACCGGCGGCACCCAGATGCTGTTTGAGACGCCGCGCCTCGCCGGCAAAGACCAGCGGGGGATACTTTGAAAGCTGAGCCTCGACCTTGGCCAGCGCGGCCGCGTCGGTATAATCTGGCATCTGAACCCGGGGCTTGTTGCGCCAGTTCGATTTTTGCCATTCGGTCATAGCTTTGGTCTCCGCTGAAGTTTTCAGGTGGTCTCTATACAAAATGCAATGAAGAGTGACCATATCCCATTTGCGCCTCTTGACGACGTAAACAAGCTTTGATCATGGTGGCTGTCAAATCTGCTGCTGAATAATAAACTGACCAGCAGCGAAGCAAGGACATCTCGCCATGCAAGAGCAACGCCAAGTTGTCACGGTGGAAGACACTGCGGCCCCACCCCGGAATTTCGTTTTTGTCCTTTTGGACAAATTCTCGCTGCTGTCCTTTGCTTCGGCGCTTGACAGTCTGCGCATCGCCAACCGCATGGCGAACAGACAGCTTTATACCTGGAAGCTGATGGGAGAAGGCGGGGAAACGGTAACCTGCTCGGCCGGGACCGAGTTCAAGCTGGACAGTGATCTCGTAGAGCTACAGCGCGACGACGTTGTTCTGATTTGCGGTGGTGTGGACGTTCAGGCGGCCACCACCAAGCGCGTGCTGAACTGGCTGCGGCGCGAAGCCCGAAGGGGCTTGCGGATCGGGGGCCTCTGCACGGCGGCCTATACTCTGGCAAAGGCCGGGTTGCTGGACAACAAGAAGGCGACGATCCACTGGGAGAACTCTGACAGTTTCATCGAGGAATTCGATGAGGTCGAACTGACCAAAGCCGTCTTTCAGATCGATGGCAGCCGCATGACGACCGCGGGCGGCACCTCGTCGATCGACCTGATGCTCAAGCTGATTGCGGATGACTATGGCGAGGATCTGGCCAACGCGGTGGCGGATCAGATGATCTATTCCTCGATCCGAACCGACCAGGACACGCAGCGCCTGTCAACTCCGACCCGAATCGGTGTGCGGCATCCGAAGTTGAGCCAGGTTATCCTGATGATGGAAAAGAACATCGAAGAGCCGATCTCGCCCTCGATTCTGGCCAAGGACGTGGGTATGTCGACCCGCCAGTTGGAGCGTCTTTTCCGCCGGTACCTCAGCCGTTCCCCCAAGCGCTATTACATGGAGCTGCGCCTGCACAAGGCCCGGAACCTGCTGATGCAGACCGATATGAGCGTCATCAACGTGGCGCTGGCCTGTGGGTTCGCCTCGCCCAGCCATTTCTCGAAATGCTATCGGGCGCATTACAACACCACGCCCTATCGCGAGCGTGGTGCGCAGAGCGGACGGCTGTCGGTCTAAAGCCCAGCGTCAAAGCTCTTTGACGAAATAGTGCAAGTACGGTCGGAGCATGGGCTGATCTTTGTAGGTTGTTGTCTCGATCGGAGAGTCCAGTTCAACAAACCCAAGCTTGGGATACAAAGATCGCATTTCCACATTTGGGGTGAGTGTATCTGCGATTAACCGCTTCAGCCCCATGGCTCTGGCGGCTTGTTCTCGTGCTTGAATCAATGCGCGCCCCACTCCGGAGCCCCGAGCGTCTTCGGTTACAAATACACGTTTCAACTCGCCGGTATACTGATCAAACCGTTTCATCATTCCACACCCCACGATTTTGCCACCGCGGTTTCTTGCGACGATCAGGCATCCGTTCGGAGGCATGTAGTCATCCGTATTTGCCCAGAATTCCGCAAGTGCGCTTTGCGGTGCGGAAGGATCCAATTCAAACCCCATATCCTGCATTCTTTGAGCGATAAGAGCATAATATTGCATCAAAATCTTATTCAGCTCGGTTCTTGGCGGGATACTTGTGCACAATTCAATGTCGAAATCACTCATTGATATCCCCTTAACCGTGTAACCTGTTGGACAGAGTGACTGCGACGATGAAAACGCGCAAATGGAATTGTGGAATCTGCTGGCATGCCTCGTATGTCACTGTTTCACAGACATCCTGTAAACCGCACTCTGCCCGACCGAGATGAACCAGATCGCCCCATCCGGGGCCTGCACGATGTCACGGACCCGTTCGGTCTCGGGGCCCTTGATCTGCTCGACCTCGCGCAGCGGGTCTCCGGACAGCCGCGCGATATAGTCGAATTTCAGCGAGCCCACGAAAATGTCGCCCCGCCATTCAGGAAACATGGTACCCGAATAGACCATCAACCCCGACGGCGCGATCGACGGGTCCCAATACAGGCGCGGCTGTTCCATGCCGGGCTTGCTGGTGCCTTCGCCGATCTTCTCTCCGGAATAATGCGTGCCGTACGAGATGACCGGCCAGCCGTAATTGGCGCCGGGTTTGACAAGGTTCACCTCGTCGCCGCCGCGCGCAC
Organism: Ruegeria sp. BF10; assembly: GCF_056538725.1. Taxonomy (NCBI): domain Bacteria; kingdom Pseudomonadati; phylum Pseudomonadota; class Alphaproteobacteria; order Rhodobacterales; family Roseobacteraceae; genus Ruegeria; species Ruegeria sp. BF10. Next base: position 1,334,706 of record NZ_JBQFTR010000001.1, on the reverse strand, counting down.
CGTGTTCCGACACCCACAATCGGCCGCGCCTATCCAGATCGGCCCCCTGTGGGTTGCGGTGCCCATAGGACCAGATTTCAGGTCGGATCTCTGCCTGTCCGATGAAAGGATTGTCTGACGGCACAGAGCCGTCGCGGTTGATACGGATCACGGACCCGATGGCGTTCGAGAGATCCTGCGCCTGCGGCCCATCCCCTCGATCTCCGATGGTTAAAAAAAGCGTGCCGTCATTGGCTTCTACTACGCGAGAGCCGAAATGCCGCCCGCCTGATCCGCCGGGAGAAGCCTCGAAAATGACCCGCAGATTCGTCAGGCGCGTGCCGTTCTCGGACAGGCGTGCGACTGCGACAGCCGTGCCTGCGCCACCCTTTTGCGGTTTTGAAAAGGTCAGAAAAACCTCGCGGCTTTTATTGAAATCGCGCGGGATCGTGACGTCCAGCAATCCGCCCTGCCCCGAAGCTGCAACCTTGGGAGCCCCGGATACGGCATTCGCCTCTCCGTCCTGAACATACAGCAGGTTTCCGTCCCTTTCGGTGACAAGAAAACTGCCGTCTGGCAGGATGCCGACGGCCCAGGGCGTATCTAGCCCGCCTGCCATTTCGGTGATTTCTGTATTCCCGACCGAGGTCGACAACACCTGTGCCAAGGCACTTTCGGTGCAAAAAGTGACGAACAGAATCGCGGCAGCTCTGAGCATGTTGATCCTTCTCCGGACAATCCAAGGCAAACCCTAACAAAACAGATAGATTTCCGATCGATAAAAACACGATTGCGTTAGGACTTTTCTTTTCCGGGCAGCTTGCCTAGGTTCGTGGCCAGAACGAACACGTTCACAATAGGGAGTAACCATATGAAAAAGCTGCTTACAGCAACTGCAGCATCCGCTTTGCTGGCCGGACCTGCGTTGGCCGAAGACATCACGCTTGGTGTTTTGTTCGGATTCACCGGCCCAATTGAATCGCTGGCACCTGCAATGGGTTCGGGCGCTGAACTGGCGATGGCGGAAGTCACCGAATCCGGAAAACTGCTGGATGGATCCAAAGTGACCGCATCGCGCGCTGACACCGGCTGCATTGATAACGGTCTGGCCACTTCGAACGGCGAACGCATGATTGCGGACGGTGTTGCCGGCATCATCGGCGGCGATTGCTCGGGCGTGACCGGTGCGATCCTTCAGAATGTCGCGATTCCGAATGGCATGGTCATGATCTCGCCCTCGGCGACCTCGCCGGGCTTGTCGACCATGGAAGACAACGGCCTGTTCTTCCGCACCGCGCCGTCAGATGCGCGCGAAGGCCAGGTGATGGCAGATATCCTGAAAGATCGCGGCATCAACTCGATCGCTCTGACCTATACCAACAACGACTACGGCAAGGGTCTGGCGGACGCGATCCAAACCTCTTTCGAGGCAGCAGGTGGTGAAGTGACCATCGTTGCAGCGCACGAGGACGGCAAAGCCGACTACTCGGCCGAAGTTGGTGCTCTTGCCTCGGCCGGTGGCGACATTCTGGTTGTTGCGGGCTATCTGGATCAGGGCGGCCTGGGCATCATCCAGTCGGCGCTGGACAGCGGTGCGTTTGACACCTTTGGCCTGCCGGGCGGCATGATCGGTGACTCGCTGCCGGCCAATGTCGGCCCCGACCTGAACGGCTCGTTCGGTCAGATCGCCGGTTCGGGCGGTGAAGGCGCCGAGAAGTATTTCGCCATGGCCGAAGCCGCAGGCTTCGACGGTTCGTCGCCCTATTCGCCCGAATCCTATGACGCTGCGGCTTTGTTCATGCTGGCCATGCAGGCTGCCGAATCGACCAATCCGGCCGACTATGGCGGCAAGATCATGGACGTTGCCAACGCTCCGGGTGAAAAGATCTATCCCGGCGAACTGGCCAAGGGTCTGGAATTGCTGGCAAACGGTCAGGACATCGACTATGTCGGTGCGTCCGGTGTCGAACTGATCGGCCCCGGCGAAAGCGCTGGTTCCTATCGTGAGATCGAAGTGACCGACGGTGAAAACAAGACCGTCAACTTCCGTTGATTGATCGTCAAAGGCTATGAATGAAAGCAGCCCGGGCCTTGTGTCCGGGCTGTTTCAATGAAAAAAGACCGCACCCGATCAACGGGGTCGAGACAACAGCGCCGGACAGGCGGCAAGGGGAAAAGATGATCGTCGTCGAGGACGTGCACAAGCATTTCGGCGGATTTCATGCGGTGGACGGGGCATCGCTGGAAATCCAGAAAGGGTCGATCACCGGCCTGATCGGGCCCAACGGGGCAGGAAAAACCACTCTGTTCAATGTGATCGCAGGTGTTTTGCCGCCGACCAGCGGCAAGGTGGTGATGGACGGCGAGGATATCACCGGCCTGCCCCCTCATGAGCTGTTCCACAAGGGGCTGTTGCGCACGTTTCAGATTGCACATGAATTCCCGTCGATGACCTGCCGTGAAAACCTGATGATGGTGCCTGGCGCGCAATCAGGCGAGTCGCTGTGGAACACGTGGTTCGGCCGCAAACGCATCGCTGACGAAGAACGCGCACTGAAGGCCAAGGCCGATGAGGTGCTGGAGTTTCTGACGATTGAACATCTGGCCGATCACAAGGCGGGTCAGGTCTCGGGTGGTCAGAAAAAGTTGCTGGAGCTTGGCCGCACCATGATGGTCGACGCCAAGATCGTGTTTCTGGACGAGGTCGGCGCAGGTGTGAACCGCACCCTTCTGATGACCATTGCCGACACGATCCTGCGTCTGAACAAGGAACGTGGATACACCTTCGTCGTCATCGAGCACGACATGGATTTCATCGGCAAGATCTGTGATCCGGTCATCTGCATGGCCGAAGGCAAGGTACTGGCCGAGGGTACCTTGGACGAGATCAAGGCGAACGAGCACGTGATCGAAGCCTATCTGGGCACCGGCCTAAAGAACAAAGACAAACTGGAGGCAGGCGCGTGAGCGACAACCCCTATCAGGATGACAAGGGCAACAAGGACGCCTCGATCACCAATCCGCACGGTGTCGGCACCATGACCCCGGCCCATCGCAAAAGTGGTGCGACCCATAAGGTCGAAGGTGGCCCGTTTCTGATCGGCGACACCATGACGGGTGGTTACGGCAAAGGGCCGGACATTCTGCATGATTGCACCATCGCCGTGGACAAGGGTGAAATCGCAGTCATCGTCGGCCCCAACGGTGCGGGCAAGTCGACGGCGATGAAAGCTGTGTTCGGGATGCTGGATGTCCGTTCAGGGTCCGTGCGTCTGGATGGCGAGGATATCACCAATCTCAGCCCGCAAGACCGGGTCATGCGTGGCATGGGTTTCGTGCCGCAGACACAGAACATCTTTACCTCGATGACGGTGGAAGAGAACCTTGAAATGGGTGCCTTCATCCGCCGCGACGACATCAGTCAGACGATGGAGCAGGTCTATGACCTCTTCCCGATCCTCCGCGACAAGCGCAACCAGGCCGCCGGAGAGTTGTCGGGCGGACAACGTCAACAGGTCGCAGTTGGCCGCGCGCTGATGACCCAGCCCAAGGTGCTGATGCTGGACGAACCGACTGCGGGCGTTTCGCCGATCGTGATGGATGAACTGTTCGACCGGATCATCGAGGTGTCCCGCACCGGCCTGCCGATCCTGATGGTCGAACAGAACGCCCGCCAGGCTTTGGAGATTGCCGACAAGGGATACGTTCTGGTTCAGGGGCGCAATGCCTATACCGGCACGGGCAAGGAACTGCTGGCCGATCCGGAGGTTCGGAAGAGTTTCTTGGGTGGGTGAGTTGAAGGCCGTGGCGACGCTCGCGTTTACCGCAATTGGCAGTACAGCGCTTTCATCTCCCTGCGTCTTGCAAGAAACCTGCGCGTATGTGGAGGACTGCGAGGGCGCTGAACTCACGCTCGAACTTTTGGGTACTCCACCAGAACTTGTTCAAAGCAATTTTGGTGACTTTTCTGTGGGTCAGATAGCAAGGGCAGGCGAAATCACTTCGAAAATCCGTTTATCAAATGGACAAGAGTGGACCGCCACCGCAAAAAACGACTTGCTGACCGCATCTCGGACACAGGACGACAAACACATAAACATGTATGTGACGAAGACCTCAGACACCGAAGTGGCAGTGACACTTCTTACCCTGCCAATGCGCTATGTCGATTATGCGCAAGCAGGCCAAGCAAGACGCGCATTCTCCGGAAAATGCGGACTGGAGTTTTAATGGAGTTCCTCAATGCCATTATGGCGCTCTCCAACGTCATCCTTGTTCCCGAAATTGTCTGAAATCAATACCCGAAGTTTCCCGAAATTCTCCTACCATCCCAAGATTTCCACGCCTCAGCTGCAATCCGGTCACATTGTGCGTTTAGCGCCGGGCTTTGTGAAGGAAACGGTTTCCCGGTCAACCAAAGTTAGCTCCGTGAAATCAAGCGAACCTTCTGAATAGAAACTCTGTTCAGGACCCAAAAATGAAAAAATGGATGTGTGTGGCCATTGCCACCTTGTGCGCGACCGCCGCAACTGCGGAAGAACGTCACTTTGTCTGTGTGTCGGATCGTGACGGCAGCGAAGTGCGCCTCAACCGGGCACCGGAAGGAGACAAGGGCAATATCGAAACTGCGAATGTTTCAGGCGACGCGATGGTGTTCAAAGGCGTTGGCAACATGACGTTTGTCCATATTGAAGGCGAAGATGTCATGACCTTTGTCGTGCATTATGACGACATGTCCTTTGACCTCTCGGTCAAGGGTCCTCACGCGGGAACCGATCATGGCACCTGCACCGAGACGGACGCCTGATCCCGCTTCTTACCATCTCAGTCACCCACCGGAATTGGCCGGTGCGTGACTGAGCCAGGCCAAAACTGAATAGTCTTGCCTGCTTCCGGTTTTCTCGTGGATTTTTTTTCACAACCAGCAGAAAAATATGACGCAAAACAGCGCAGGAAACATTGTGCCTGCGCGGACCGTCATGCCATAAGACCGCACCCGGACAGTGAGAAGAAATAATGGATCTACTCAACGCGCTTGTTGCGCTTGCGAATTTTGTGTTGGTGCCTGCGGTCGCTTATGGCAGTCAACTGGCGTTGGGCGCGCTTGGCGTGACCCTGATCTACGGCATTCTGCGGTTTTCGAACTTTGCCCATGGCGACACAATGGCCTTTGGCGCGATGATCGCCGTGCTGGTCACATGGGGGTTGCAGGCCGCCGGGATCAGCTTTGGACCGTTGCCAACCGCCCTGCTCGCCCTGCCCTTTGCCATCCTGGGCTGTATCGTGCTGGTGCTGATCACCGACAGGCTGGTCTACAAATTCTACCGTGAACAGAAGGCGAAGCCCGTCATTTTGGTGATCGTTTCAATGGGCGTGATGTTCATCATGAACGGCCTTGTCCGGTTTATCATCGGGCCGGACGACCAAAGGTTTTCGGACGGTGCCCGGTTCATTGTTTCGGCACGCGATTTCAAGGCGATGACCGGTCTGCGCGAGGGGCTGGCCATCAAGACGTCGCAAGGTATCACGGTGATCGTGGCCGTTGTTGCCGTGGCGCTGCTGTTCTGGTTTCTCAACAAAACGCGCACCGGCAAGTCGATGCGGGCCTATTCGGACAACGAGGATCTGGCGCTGTTGTCAGGCATCAACCCGGAACGTGTGGTGATGATCACATGGATTATCGTTGCGGCACTGGCCACAACTGCCGGCGTTCTTTACGGGCTGGACAAGAGCTTCAAACCCTTCGTGTATTTCCAGCTTCTGCTTCCAATCTTTGCCTCGGCCATCGTGGGTGGTTTGGGCAATCCTCTGGGCGCCATCGCAGGCGGGTTTATCATCGCGTTTTCCGAAGTGACGATAACATACGCCTGGAAGAAGGTGCTGACCTATCTTGCACCGGAAAACCTTGAGCCGTCAGGATTGGTGCAACTTCTCTCGACCGATTACAAATTCGCCGTCAGCTTTGTCATCCTGCTGATCGTGCTTCTGTTCAAGCCCACGGGCCTTTTCAAGGGGAAAGCAGTATGACCGACGCTGTCAAAAATTCGCTGCTCTTCGCAATTGTCGGCGGCCTGATCCTGTTGACCGGTTTCACGCAAAGCTGGAACACCGCGATCCTGATCCTGAATATGGGGCTGATTTCCGCCATCATGGCAATCGGTGTAAACCTGCAATGGGGTTTTGCCGGTCTGTTCAATGTGGGCGTCATGGGCTTTGTCGCCCTGGGCGGTCTGGCCGTCGTGCTGGTTTCAACACCGCCTACGCCCGGTGCATGGGCTGCGGGCGGCTATGGTATCGTTCTGGCTTTGCTGCTGGGCGCCGCGACAGTGGTGGCGGCTGTTCTGGTAGCAACGAGAATACCGAAAGGTCGAGTGCAAACCCTCACCATCATCGCAGTTCTGGTCGTCGGCTTTTTCGTCTATCGCGCGGTTTTCGACCCCAGCATTTCAGCGGTCGAGGCAATCGACCCGGCGATTTCCGGCAATATCGGAGGTCTTAACCTACCCGTTCTGCTGGCCTGGCCGGCGGGCGGTTTGCTGGCGGCGGGCGCTGCGTGGCTGATCGGTAAAACGGCGCTGGGCCTTCGTTCGGATTATCTGGCGATTGCCACATTGGGTATCGCCGAAATCATCATTGCAGTCATGAAAAACGAAGACTGGCTGGCCCGAGGCGTCAAGAACGTCTACGGCATCCCACGCCCGTCCCCTGTTGTGGGCTACGAAGTGGATTTGCAGAACGACCCGGCCTTTCTTGCGCGGGCTGAATGGTTGGGATTGGATCCCGTCACCGCGTCCACCCTTTCGGTCAAACTCGGTTATTCGCTGCTGTTCATGATCGTGCTTCTGGTGCTGCTCTGGATGGCTCAGATGGCGCTGAAAAGCCCGTGGGGCCGGATGATGCGCGCAATCCGTGACAATGAAGTCGCGGCCGAGGCCATGGGCAAGGATGTCACCCGTCGTCATCTGCAAATCTTCGTACTTGGTTCGGCTGTTTGCGGTATCGCTGGTGCGATGATGACAACGCTGGACGGCCAGCTGACGCCAAGCGCCTACCAACCGCTGCGCTTTACCTTTCTGGTCTGGGTGATGGTGATCGTGGGTGGTTCGGGCAACAACTTCGGGGCCGTTCTGGGTGCATTCCTGATCTGGTTCCTGTGGGTTCAGGTTGAACCGATCGGGTTGTGGCTGATGAATGTCGTTACCGCGGGCATGCCGGACGGAAGCGCACTGAAAGCCCACCTGTTGGACAGTGCTGCACATATGCGTCTGTTCACGATGGGTCTGATCTTGTTGATTGTTCTCAGATTCAGCCCAAGAGGGCTGATCCCGGAGAAATAGGCCACTTCCCCCTTCAATAAGCGAAACCGTGCCTTTACTTCGGCACGGTTTCTTGATTCTTAACGATTTTCTGAATAAACGGACCCACCGCAGTGTTTTCTTTTTGCGGTATGTTGCCGGCACTCACACACGTCTACACCGATCTGTAACGATCACTCACACGTTTTGAAAAGAGTCAAAAATGAAAGCACCACGGTTCAAGACACTGCTTCTGTTTCCGGTTGTTGCCATCGTAACATCCGCCTGTATTCCGTCTCCGGAAGACCTTGAGACGACCCCCGTCAAGGTCCAGACGCCCAAGGGTGTCGTAACCTGTCAGCTGTATCGTCACGATCGGGTGACCTGGGACCGGGCGATTGACCTGCCAGCTACGAAAATGTCCGTGTCAGAGGCTGACGCCTATTGCCGTCAGGAAGGCCAGCGCCGTCTGAAGTGAACATTGCGGCGCCCGTGATGGGCGCCGTTCCGTCATCTGTTGCGGAACAAACCGCCAAGAATACCACGAACGATCCGGCGTCCGGTCGTTCCCTTCAATTCCTTGATCACCGCGTCGGTCATCGCCGATGCAAACGTGTCTTTCCGGCGCTGCACCCGGGACGAGGATCTGCCGACCCGGCTTCCCGAATATCTGCGAGCCGAAGAATATTCTCGCTCCATCGGTGATTGTGCCTCCAGCACTTCATCGGCCTCTGCCTGTTCAGCGGCCTTGGCGGCAGCCTCAGCCCGGGCCTGAAGGATTTCAAAGGCCGACTGTCGATCAATACCATTGTCATATTTCGACGCCATCGGAGAGGCATCGAGAATGGCCCGCCGCTGGGCATCGGAAATAGGCCCCAACTGGGACCCCGGCGGACGAATCAATGTGCGCTCGACGATTCCGGGAACGCCTTTTTTCTGAAGCATCGACGTGATAGCCTCACCGACGCCCACCTCGCGGATTGCGGCTTCGGTGTCGAAGGCGGGGTTTTCGCGATAGGTTTCCGCCGCCAGACGCAGGTTCTTTCGGTCACGCGCCGTGAACGCCCGCAAAGCGTGCTGAACGCGATTGCCCAACTGTCCCAGAATATCCTCGGGTATATCGGCGGGATTCTGGGTGATGAAATAGACCCCCACCCCTTTGGACCGGATCAGGCGGGCAACCTGTTCGACCTTGTCCACCAGCACTTTCGGAGCGCCGTCAAACAGCAGATGCGCCTCGTCGAAGAAGAACACCAGCTTGGGTTTTTCAGGATCACCGACTTCGGGAAGCTCTTCAAACAATTCGCTCAGCAGCCACAGCAGGAACGTCGCATACAGCCGTGGCGCGGCCATCAGTTTGTCCGAGGCAAGGATGTTCACCATCCCCTGCCCGTTTTCATCGGTGCGCATCAGATCGGACAGATCCAGCGCGGGTTCGCCAAACAGCTTTGTTCCACCCTGGTTTTCCAACACCAGCAAACGCCGCTGGATCGCACCGACCGAAGATGTCGATACATTGCCATATCGCAATGAAAGCTGGGCCCGGTTCTCGCCGATCCAGACCAGCAGCGCCTGAAGATCCTTGAGATCCAGAAGCGGCATTCCCTCTTCATCGGCCACGCGGAACGCGATGTTCAAAATACCTTCCTGCGCTTCGCTCAATTCCATCAACCGGGACAGCAGCAAAGGGCCCATTTCAGTGACCGTCGTCCGCACCGGATGGCCCTGTTCGCCAAAAAGATCCCAGAACGCAACCGGACAGGCAGAATAGGAAAAATCGTCGAACCCAATGCGTTTGGCACGATCCATAAATGCCTGATGCAGTTTGTGCGCGTCGCTTCCGGGCAAAGCCAGGCCCGACAGATCACCTTTGACATCGGACAAAAACACCGGAACCCCGGCTTGGGAAAAGCCTTCCGCGAGGATTTGCAAAGTTACGGTCTTACCGGTCCCGGTGGCGCCGGCAATCAGCCCGTGGCGGTTCGCATATTTCAGCGCCAGTTCCTGCGGTTGGCCATAGCCTTCGCCTCCGCCACCCAAAAATACATTCTTGCCCATTAACACTGCCTTATGTTTCACCGATCCGTGACCAGCATACAAAGTTAACCTTTGACTGCGATAGTCAATTTGCCCCGCGCTTGTTTCCCTCACGTGGGGCAGACTTCCTCCCTGTCGACTGGCCGTGCCTTCGGGCACGGCTTTTTTGCAGGTTCAAAAATGGTTTCAAAGCTCTGACCGCAGTATTAAAATTTGAGGATAGCTGTTGACCCGTCTGCGACCCTCTCGTAGGGTTTGCGCATAAATAAGTCGGCCAGTCCGACGGGGAGAACCTTTTGGAGAAGAGAGCTGGTTTATACAGCTCTCTTTTTCTGTCTCAGTGCAGGTCGTTTCTGGTGTTCTGGCAAGAATCCGTTCACGTTCAGACCTGCCGTTCTGTTAGTGCCTGACACCAGTTCAGAAGAGTGTTAAACGAAGCAAAAAGCTCAAGCATCAAATCGAGGCACTCATGATCAAGCAACTTCTAACCGCAAATGCAATGGCCGTCGCCTTTCTAAGCAGCGCAGTCTACGCCCAGGAGGCCAACGACGAAAGCCAGCAGCAGGACGAGTCGGCCCAAACCGAAGCTGCACAGGAACTGGATCTGGGAGAAACCGGCCCACGTATAGGCGAACAATACGTCAAAGAAACAAGTGGTGCCTGGAGCATAACCTGTCTACGGACCGAAGAGGGCGATGATCCTTGCCTGCTGCGTCAAGTTCTTTCCGGTGCCGAAGGCCAGCCGATTGCGGAAATCTCGATAAACAAGCTTCCCGAAGGTACAGAGGCCGTTGCCGGAGCTAGGTTGACTGTGCCGCTGGAGACCATGCTGCAAGCGCAAATTGCTGTGTCCATAGACGGCGCACCGGGCAAAAGATACAACTATCATCACTGCAACCCGGTAGGCTGCGTCGCGCAATTGGGCTTTACGCAAGGCGATATAGACGCCATGAAAGCAGGCAGTAAGGCAACGATTTCGCTGGTGTCCATTCTGGCCCCCAGCCAACTTTTGCAAATCGAAATGTCGCTGGATGGATTCACCAGTGGTTACGACCAGTTGGAAGTCCTGCAAAACTGACACATCGCAGACAAAGGCCGCTCTGAATGCGGCGGCCTTGTTTTGAGCGTTGTTCTTTAAACTCGCTTCAGCGCCAAAACCGCGTTCAGCCCGCCAAAGGCAAACGCATTGCTGAGCGCGACGTCGACTTTGGCTTCCCGAGCTTCGTTCGGCACAACATCAAGCGCGCATTCCGGATCGGGTTCCTCGTATCCTATGGTGGGTGCAATCACTCCGTCCCGCAGCGCCATGATACATGCCAACAGTTCCACCGCACCGGTTCCACCAATCAAGTGACCATGCATGGATTTGGTCGACGATATCATCAGATCGTCGGCATAGGGTCCAAATACATCCGCCACTGCGGCACATTCGGTTTTGTCATTCGCTGCCGTTCCGGTGCCATGCGCGTTGATGTAGCCCACATCGCTGGCATTCAACCTGGCATCGGCCAAAGCACCTGACATGGCCCGCGAAGCCCCTTGTTTGCTGGGCATCACGATATCGGCCGCGTCTGACGACATAGCGAAACCGACGACTTCGCACATTATCTCGGCGCCCCGGGCACGGGCGTGTTCGTATTCTTCGAAAACAAAGATACCGGCCCCTTCCCCCTGTACCATTCCGTTGCGGTTGGCACTGAACGGTCGGCATGCGTCCTTCGACATCACGCGCAGCCCTTCCCAGGCTTTGACGCCACCGAAACACAACATGGATTCGGACCCGCCTGTGACCATGACCGGTGCAATACCGCTGCGGACCATCTGAAAGGCCTGAGCCATGGCATGGTTCGACGATGCACAGGCGGTCGACACGGTGAAGCTGGGGCCCTTGAGGTTGTGTTCCATGGAAACATGGCTGGCCGCCGCGTTGTTCATGAGTTTGGGAACAACAAAAGGGTGTACCCTGTTCTTGCCATCCTCATAGACCGATCGGTAATTGTCGTCCCAGGTCGACACGCCCCCCCCGGCGGTCCCCAGGACAACACCTGACTTTGCAGCAAGCTCTCCGTGAAACTCGATGCCCGACTGATCAATGGCCTCTTTGGCGGCGGTCAGAGTGAACTGGGTGAACCGGTCATACAGCGACATCTGTTGACGGTTGAACCGCCCTTCGGCCTCAAAGTCACGAACCTGCCCGCCGATCTTGATGGCCAACCGGTCAACGTCCCGGAACTTCAGTTCCGAGATCCCACAGCGACCTTCTCGCATGGCTTCCAGCGTGTCAGGAACCGAATGGCCCAGTGAATTGATCGTACCTGCGCCGGTAATGACAACACGTTTCATGAGCGTTTGTCAGACCTTTTCCGACACGAGCTTTTCGATCCCGGCAATGATCGCAGCAACATTCGAGATATCAAAATCGTTGGCCTCGGGTTCATTGGCGTTGAACGGAATTGAAATGTCGAACTCTTCCTCGATGGCGAATATGCTTTCGACCAGACCAAGGCTGTCGATTCCCAGATCTTCCAGCGTGCTTTCGGGCGTCACGTCCGATGGCTCCAGCACGGCCTGCTCTGCAATGATTGCGATGACGCGGTCGCTGATGCTCATGTCGATCCCCTGATTTTCAGTTTGACGATGATTTAATCGCTTGGGGTCTGTTTGAAAACAGCCTTTTTCAATGCCTCAACGTCGCGTGCCATGCGGGGCAGTCGCCGCTGCGCCTTGTAGACATCGGTATGGGTCTCCATTTTGATGCCCGGATACCCCATGATGACGCGCCCGGCGGGCACATTTGACAGAATCTTCGTGCCCCCGCCCGAAATGACGCCGTCCCCTATGAAAATATTGTCGACCACTCCGGTCTGACCACCCAGAACAACGTTGTTGCCGATCTCGACCGAGCCGGACACACCCGTCTGACCGCACAGCAGACAATCCTGCCCGACGCGGGTGTTGTGCCCGACATGGACCAGATTATCCAGCTTGGTGCCGTCACCGATCCGCGTGTTGCGGATGGTTCCATTGTCGACGGTGCAATTGGCGCCAACCTCGACATCGTCCCCGATCTCAACTGCGCCCAAAGAATGGATGCGAAGCCAGCTTTGGGCCTTGGCGTCGCCCTGGTCGCCCAACGTTTTTCGGGCGTTCTCGGCGCCAGAGACCTCGGGCGTTACGAAACTGAATCCGTCACCGCCAATCCTTGCGCCGGGCTGCGCGATGAACCGATCCCCGATTTGGGCCCGCGCGCCAATGCTGACCATTTCCCGCAGCAGGGCCTGTTCGCCCAGAACGGCGTCGATACCCACCACGCAGTGTGCTCCGATGACCGAGCCCGAACCAATTCGCGCCCGCGCACCAACAACGGTCAGCGGTCCTATGGCCACGTCAGATCCGATTTCAGCCGTTGGATCGATTACCGCGGAAGGGTGAATGCCCGGTTCAATCCCTTGCCCGCGATCCAGCATTGCGGTGATCCCCGCCATCGCCATGCGCGGACGTTTCACGAAAACGGCCGCCCGCAAGCCCATGGCCTGCCAATCCGCGCCTTCCCATAGAACGGCGGCGCGCGCGTCCCCTTTCGAAAGCGCTTCGGCGTATTTCGGAGACATGGCCATGGCCAGATCGGTTGGGCCGGCATCGCCCGGTTCGGCCGCCCGCACGATCGTCAGGCCGCCATCACCTTGGCACTCGGCACCCAAAGCGTCGGCGATTTGCTGAATGGTAAACTGCATCACGGGCTTCCTTTTGGCAGGATTTGCCCTGTGCTTAACCCTGAACGTCCGGCAGGGCCACCCCTGCCTTTTGCAGGGCCTCCCAAATCTTGCGGTCCCGGCCATAGACATCACGGCGATACTGCACGTCGCCCTTTGGTCCGACATAGGCTGTTCGATAGATCAGGTGGACCGGAACTTTTTGCTCCAAATCGACCTTGGTTTCCTTTCCCGTGCTCAGAACACGATGAAAGAAGGCCTTGGGATCCTCTTCCTGTTTGGCCAGCAATGCATAGGCAAACTCGAAAGGCTGCGCCAGCCGGATGCAGCCGTGCGAGAACGCCCGCACCTCACGCGCGAACAGGCTTTTCTGAGGCGTATCATGCAGATAGATATTGTACTTGTTGGGGAACATGAACTTGACCAGCCCCAAAGCATTGCTTTTGCTGGGCGGCTGGCGCATCGCAAATGGAAAGCTCCGGGCGGTGAACTGATTGAAATCAACCGCCCCGCGATTGACCTGCCGCCCCCTGCTGTCCGTGATCTGGATATGACCGACCGCGTTTGGGTTCGCTTTCAGCTTCGGCAGGTATTCCTTGGTGATGATCGAGCGTGGAACATACCAGCTGGGGTTTATCACCATATGCTCCATCACATCCGAGAACTCCGGGCTGCGGCGATCATGCGTGTTCTTGCCGATAACCGCACGGGTTTCAAAAGTGACTTGACCGTCATCCACGATCTTTGCCGAAAAATCTGTCTGGTTGACAAGAATATGACGTGCGCCGCGATCCCGAGGCAGCCAGCGTTCCCGTTCCAGAGCGACATATACAGCCTTGAGCCGGTCCACGGCCGGGCGATTCAACTCGGCAATCGTGCCCTTGCCTGCAACGCCATCAGGTTCCAATCCATGCGCGATTTGAAAGGCCCTGACCCCTTCCAGCAGCGCGGCGTCGAAGGAGGGGCTGGCCGATGGCTTCATGTAGCCCATCAACACCAGCCGATTGCGAAGCTTCACGACATTGGGCCCGGTATCACCGTATTCCAGCTTGGTTTCCGGGACAGTTGCCCCCCAACCGCCTTGATCTATCAAGGCCTGAAGCGCCAGCTTCTGCTTCATCAGAGCCCGGTACTGACGGCTTTGAGGAGCAAGCTGCGCAAAATACCCGGCGCCATGTATGTTCAGGCCGTTCAGATGCTCGGCCGCGCTGCGACGATCCACCGACCGAACAAGTCCGTCGTCGATGCTTCCCGGTCGCAGAACACCCGAGTACAATGCGTCGGCAAATTCCACGAAAACCCGGGTCAGCTCCGCTTCGACGGCGCCAAGGTCACGTGTCGAGCGTGCATCCTGCATTTTCTGCATCAAGGATGAAACTGTCACATCGGCCTGCGGCAGACCGTGCAGATGCGCATGTGACAGTGCCTGGATCAATGCCGCCCGGCGTTGCATATGCTCATCGGATTCGCCCACCCAAATCGGCGAAAACCCGTTTGTCCGGTAAAACTCTGCGATCTGAGAGTCCCGTGGAGTATGTTCTGCGACGGCCATCTGAAACGCCGTGTTGTGCGTGGGTTCAGAGGTGGTATTCGCCACACTGGCCGTGGCCGTAAAACAGGTGGCAAGCAGGATACTGGTACTGGCTCGGAAAACAGAAAGCATTGGATGGCCTTGGAATCAATGACTTGGTTGGTGATACATGCGTCGAACAACTATGAATTCGACTGCGCAGACTTGTCTATTCACAAATTCCTTACCAAATTGCTTCTGTTGTCGTCTGATGCGCGTTTGCATCGACCCGGTGGCGCGCAGCCGACACCTGCCAATATTCTGCGCCCGCCTGTGACATTTGCGCAAAAAACTGCCGAAAATTCCCCCTTGAAAAGATGACTGTGAATCACTTCTTGGCCGCCGAATCCGATTGTGTCATAAATTCCGCATCTGGGATGGGAAAAAATTAAGACAGCGCGCGTAACATCGTGCGCAGGCAGGAACAGTACGGGACGAACCAAAATGACCAAGAGCAGTTCCTCGGGCTTGACCCGGCGTGCCCTTTTGGGGGCGTTTGCAGCAACCGCAGTCGCAGCCGCACCCACCTACTCCAATGCAGCAGGCTTTTTGCGCGGCGGCGGCGATATCCGTCGCATTCGCATGTATTCCGGTCGCACAGGCGAACGGTTGGATATGATTTATTGGGTCGATGGTAAGTATATCAAGGACGCTGTCAAAGAAGTGAACCATTTCATGCGGGATTGGCGCACGGATCAGGTAAAATCCATCGATTTACGCACGATTGATATCATGGCGGCATCACACAACCTTCTGGATGTCAATGAACCTTATATGTTGCTGTCGGGCTATCGCTCTCCACAGACCAACGCCATGCTCCGCGCCCGCTCTCGTGGCGTCGCCCGGAAATCGCTTCATATGCAGGGACAAGCCGCAGACTTGCGCCTGGCGTCCCGCTCTGTCTCGCAGATGGCCAAAGCAGCTATGTCATGCCGGGCCGGTGGTGTCGGCCAATACTACGGGTCCAATTTCGTGCATATGGACTGCGGCGTCGTGCGCACCTGGCGCGGCTAAGACAGCGCCTTCGCAATCTCGGCCAGTCTGACAGGGGCTTGCCGGGAAGGCCGGCTACATCCCTGCGTCTCCACCTCCGCCGCCGACATCCCCACCACCGGTATCATTGCAGGAAGCCGTTTCCGTGGTGGCGCTGGTCTCACGGGACTTTTCATCCCCGGTATCAGAGGCAGCATTGGGGTTGGAAGCATTGTCGCCTTCTGAATCCTCGTCGCTGTCGGGTTCTTCGTTGTCGGTCAGCTTGCCAAGGATGAACGCCAGAATTACGGCGACCACGATCCAACCCAAAAGGTTTAAGAGTGAAAGGCCCATAATTGTGCCGCCCAACACCAACAGGGCCACAATCACGACGGCCATCAACATTTTTTTTGAAGAGATGACTTTCACGTTCTTTCCTCCGTTAAAGCTGACGCAAGCCAGCCTTGTTCGGAAAGTGTACATCAAGAAACCACTGACAGAGAGGTCAAGCCTCGAAAGCGATCGTCAACTGCGATCAGCATGGCGGCGCTGGCAAGTTTGAAAAGGCCGCCTGCGCAGCGATAAGACGGAAAGGCGCTGACATGATCAATGCGAGAGGTCGTGTCTCGAGATGCAGTCGCCGAACTCAATCAATCTGACATCTCCCAGACGCAAATTCATGGAACAATCGCGGCAACCCTGTCTCGATCATGTTCGGGACTTGCGAAAAGGATTGCAGCCCGGAACACCGCACGCACCCCTGAACACGACCCTCCAAACACTGACCTAGGGCCTCAAGGGGGCTGCCTGAATTAAAAAGGATGCTTTATTGACCCGAGAATCTGTTCTTCCAAAGCGCAAGGCGCTGCTGATCGCGTTTTTCATACTCGGCAAGGCGGCATGTTCTCGGAGCAGAGCAGGCCTCTCTTCCTTCACAGCGAAACGAGCCTGAAAAAAATCCTTTCCGCTGATCTGAGCAACGTCCTTAGGGAACCTTCGTTTGAACCTGAAGCCTTCCTTGAGTTTGTCGAGATATTTGATCTTCATCACGATAGCCATGTGGCACTTAAACTCCTGCAAATGTGGTACAGAAGCGGCTGTTTTTCCCAACAAACCTTAGAAATATGGCGATGGTGGCGCACCTGAGAGGATTCGAACCTCTGGCCTCTGCCTTCGGAGGGCAGCGCTCTATCCAGCTGAGCTACAGGTGCCTTGGCCGTTAGCTAACCTTGTTCCAATCCGGGTGCAACTGAAAATCGTGATTGTTGCACCCTCTTTGAAACCAAAATCAGGCGAAAAGATCATGCGCCAATTCAAGCGCTTCGATCAGCGTGTCGACCTCATCCGTCGTGTTATACAGACCGAAGCTGGCACGACAGGTCGCCGTGACACCCAGATGATCCATAAGCGGGCCTGCGCAGTGATGCCCGGCGCGGACGGCAACGCCTTTTTTGTCCAGAATGGTGGATACATCATGCGCATGGCCGGCCCCGTCCAGCGTAAAGCTGAAGATGGCTGCCTTGTCTGGCCGCGTGCCCTGAACCTGAAGCCAGTTGAGACCGTTCAGGCGCTGCATCGCATAGTCCCGCAAGCCGGATTCATGGGCGGCAATGTTTTCCATTCCCAAATCCATCATGTATTCCAGCGCAACGCCCAGGCCGATGGTTTGGACAATGCCGGGTGTTCCGGCCTCGAACTTCATAGGCGGATCGTTGTAGATCACCTGATCCTTGCTGACCTCTTTGATCATGTCACCGCCACCGATAAAGGGGCGCATCTCGGCCATGCGTTCGGACTTGATGTAGATCGCACCCGACCCCGACGGGCCATACAGCTTGTGGCCGGTGATGGCGTAAAAGTCGCAACCGATGTCCTGCACGTTCACCGGCATATGCACCGCGCCCTGACTGCCATCAACCAGCACCGGAACGCCCCTGGCATGTGCACCTTCGGTGATGGATTTGACATCCACGACAGTACCCAGAACATTGGAACATTGCGTCACGGCCACAAGTTTGGTTTTCGGGCCGATCGCATCGATCACCGCCTGGGGATCCAGTCCTCCGTCCGCGTCCACATCCACCCACTTCAGAACGACGCCCTGCCGTTCCCGCAGGAAATGCCAGGGCACGATGTTGGCGTGATGCTCCATGACGCTCAGGACGATCTCATCCCCGGCTTCGAGGCGCGGCATGGCCCAGCCATAGGCAACAAGATTGATCCCTTCGGTCGTTCCGGAATTCAGAACGATCTCATCCTCGTTCGATGCCCCCAGGAAACGGGCGATGATGCCGCGAACGGCTTCGTATTTCTCGGTCGACAGATTGGACAGATAGTGCAATCCACGGTGAACATTCGAATACTCTTCGGAATAGGCACGGGTCACCGCATCGATGACGACCTGAGGCTTCTGAGCCGACGCACCGTTGTCCAGATAGGTCAGCGGCTTGCCATTCACCTGACGTGACAGGATCGGAAAGTCAGAGCGAATTTTCTGCACATCATACATGATACGGTTTTCCTAGACAGGCGCGGCCGGTGTTAAATACAGGACGAAGGGAACCGCAATCAGGGCTGACAACAGAATTACGGCGAAGGATTTCCAAAGGGATCCGAATTGATGCGCTTCGTTCAGGAAATGAAGCGTGATGTAAAGGCTCAGGATCGCCGTCGCGAACAGCATCATCATCATCAGAAACGGCATCGTCAGGCTTAGAACAAGGGTCATGACCAGGGCAACGATTTGCAGGAACTGCAACCACACTGTCAGGACCATCAGATCGTCAAAGCTTGCTTTGCCGCCTATCGCTTTTCCAACGACGAAGAACGCGAGGATGCTCAGCAGCATTGCTCCGGCGGACCGCAGCAAAACAACGGGGATACTTTCGGGTGGCGGTGCGATTTGACCTTGCGGCACGGGCACC
Organism: Ruegeria sp. BF10; assembly: GCF_056538725.1. Classification (NCBI taxonomy): domain Bacteria; kingdom Pseudomonadati; phylum Pseudomonadota; class Alphaproteobacteria; order Rhodobacterales; family Roseobacteraceae; genus Ruegeria; species Ruegeria sp. BF10. The sequence goes on along the minus strand of NZ_JBQFTR010000001.1, from coordinate 1,316,216 downwards.
GACAAATCGATGCCCAACTGCACGAGACAGTTCAGAACCACTGCCAGCGCAAAGGCCAACCACAAACCTTCCCGCCCCGGCTTCAGGGACAACAGCTGGCGGGCGGCTTGGTCGGGGCTTCTGATCGTCAGAACCGCCAGAGCGCCAAGGGAATTGATCGTCATGCAGCGGACCTTTGTACTTGTCTCAGACCGGATAACCAGAACCAGACAAAAACAGCAACCCAGGCGACACCCACAATTGTCAAAGCGGGCCCGGGCCCGATGAACCCGGCAACCAGACCATTCAACAAGACCAGGGGGGCGGATGCCAACAACGCCCAGAACAGGGCCAGTCGTGCGCCATAGGCTGTGCCCTGCCCGCCCGCCATCCGCGCCGCCCAATAGGAAACCAGCGCCAGCGTATAGAAAAACAACGGCAATATGAACACCGACCCCAGCAAGGCGCCGCCCAGAAGCATGTTCAGCTCGACACCTTCAATATGCGCTTTGCGGGCAAGGCTGGGCATTTGCGCAACAAAGGCCACCACGCAAAAGGCCATGACAAACACCAGCGCCCTGTCTTCCCGCTGACCCATTTCTAGAAGCCGGTGCACCACGCGCCCCGGCCCCCGGTATGTGGCCAGTATGTCAGACGAGACAGCCATCAGCCACGACGCGCCAGCCACCCTTCCAGACGGCTTACGATCTCGTCCGTCAAGGCGCTGTCTTCGATCTCATCCACCGCTTCGGCAAGAAAGGCCAAAGTCAGCATGTTGGTCGCGTCCTTGACCGGCACGCCACGGGACCGCAGATAGAACAGCGCGGTTTCGTCTATCGCACCCGAGGTCGAACCATGCGAACACGCCACGTCATCGGCATAGATCTCAAGCTCGGGCTTGGCGAGGAACTGGCTGTCACCGTCCAGAAGCAGCGATTGGCTGATCTGGTAACCGTCAGTCTTCTGGGCGCCTTCCTTGACCAGGATCTTGCCCTGGAACACGCCGGTCGCCCCGTTGCGCAGCACTTTCTTGAACACCTGCCGGCTTTCGCAGTTTACCGCGTCATGGGTGATGAAGACCGTGTCGTCATGATGGAAGTCGCCATCGCCAACACAGGCCCCGGCCACATGGGCGACCGCGTCATCGCCGGTCAGCTCGACGACCTGCTCATTGCGGGTCAGCACGCCATTCACAGTCAGTGTGAAGGACTTGTAGACCGATTCCGTGCCCAGACGGGTGAACATATGCGTCGCGGCCCGGCGTTCATGGTCCCTGCCCTGCGCGCGCACATGATGCAGCGTGCCCTTGTCGGCAATGTCGATCTCCATGCACTTGTTGAAGCGTGACGCAGCCGGGCCGGTTTCCAGAATGGTGGCCTCGGCCCCGCTTTCCACACGAACGACATGATGCAGGATCGCATCCGAGGTCGGCGACGCATGACGATAGATCAGGTTGATCGGTTTGGACGGTTTGCCAGTAACGTGAATCGCCACACCATCCGACGCAAAGGCCGTGTTCAACGCCGCCAACGGGCGCTGGACCGGGGACTGACCGCGCGCTTCAAGTACGCCATACAGGTCTTTCGCCCAATGAATGTCCTTGCAGCAGATATCCTCGAGCCGGTCGATGGTCACGCCTTCCAGCGACAGGTCGTCCGACTCTTCGGCACTGAATTCACCGTCCACGAAGACGATGTTCAGCCGGTCGAGCTCGCTGAACATCAACGGCTCATCATCGGCAAACACCGCCGCCGGAGGCGCGTCTGGCGAGACAAGCGTATCCGGTTGAGTGTATTTCCAATATTCGTCACGCCGTCCGGGCAGACCGGTTTCCAGAACACGGGCCAGCGCGTCTTCGCGCGCGGCGCGGGTGCAGCCCGCATCGGGCATGGTCAAGGCAGACAGCCGGGCCTCGGTTGCGGATTGTTTGACTTCGGGCAAGGCCATCAGTTCACCTCGGCAAGAATGTCGGCATAACCGTTGTTTTCAACCTCAAGCGCCAGTTCGGGGCCTCCGGTCTTGACAATACGGCCATCGGCCATGATGTGCACGACGTCGGGTTTGATGTGATCCAGCAGGCGCTGGTAATGGGTGATGACCAGGAACCCACGACCTTCATCGCGCAGGGCATTCACACCTTCGGCGACCAGCTTCATCGCGTCCACATCCAGACCCGAGTCGGTTTCGTCCATGATGCACATCTTGGGTTCCAGCATGGCCATTTGCAGGATTTCATTGCGCTTTTTCTCGCCGCCCGAGAAGCCCACATTGACTGGACGCTTGAGCATATCCGCGTCGATCTTCAACGTCTTGGCTTTGGCACGCACTTCCTTGAGGAAATCCGCCGCGGACAGCTCGTCGTCACCACGCGCCTTGCGCTGGGCATTCACGGCGGTGCGCAGGAAAGTCATGTTGCCCACGCCCGGAATTTCCACGGGGTACTGGAACGCCAGAAATACGCCAGCAGCGGCGCGCTCTTCCGGTTCCATCTCCAGCAGGTCCTCGCCATCCAGCGTGGCAGAACCCTCAGTCACTTCGTACCCGTCGCGGCCCGACAGCACATAGCTGAGTGTTGACTTGCCTGACCCGTTCGGCCCCATGATCGCGTGTACCTTGCCGGCCTCAACCGTCAGGTCCACACCCTTGAGGATCTGCTTGTCTTCTTCTTCAAGCTTCACGTGCAGATTCTTGATTTCCAGCATTTTTTATCCTTTTGCGTATCGCAAGGGGCACCGTGGCCCCGAAACCTTCCTATCCCAGAAACTTGCGGATCAGCCGCGCGACGATCCAACCCAGGATCGCCCCTCCGCCAACCGCCCAAACCGGGTTGATGAATTCCATGTGGTTGATGTTGACGTAAGCCATACCCAGCAGACCGCCCAGAACCGGCAACGCGTACCCCAGCCAGGTCAGCACGTCCTCTTTCCGGATGCCGTTTCGTGACGCCCGCGTCATCAGCCAACCGACCCTTCCAGCGAGATTGCCACCAATTGCTGCGCTTCCATGGCGAACTCCATCGGCAGTGCTTGCAGAACGTCCTTGCAGAACCCGTTGACCACCAAGGCCACGGCCTCTTCTTCGTCCATGCCGCGCTGACGGCAGTAGAACAGCTGATCGTCATCCACCTTGGACGTCGTCGCCTCATGCTCAACCCGGGACGTGTTGTTCTTGACCTCGATATACGGAACCGTATGCGCGCCGCATTTGTCGCCGATCAGCAAACTGTCGCATTGGGTATAGTTGCGGCTGTCCTTGGCTTTCGGATGCATCGAAACCAGACCGCGATAGGTGTTCTGCGCCTTGCCTGCGCTGATGCCCTTGGACACGATGCGCGACTTGGTGTTCTTGCCCAGATGGACCATCTTGGTGCCGGTATCGGCCTGCTGATAGTTGTTGGCAATCGCGATCGAATAGAACTCACCCTGGCTTTCGTTGCCGCGCAGAATGCAGGACGGGTATTTCCACGTCACGGCCGAGCCGGTTTCGACCTGCGTCCACATCACCTTGGACCGGTCGCCCCGGCAGTCGGCACGTTTGGTCACGAAGTTGTAGATGCCGCCCTTGCCGTTCTCATCCCCGGGGAACCAGTTCTGGACGGTCGAGTATTTCACCTCGGCGTCTTCCTCGACGATGATTTCGACCACGGCTGCGTGCAACTGCGCGGTGTCGCGCTGGGGCGCGGTGCAGCCTTCCAGATAGGACACGTACGAGCCTTTGTCCGCGATGATCAATGTTCGTTCGAACTGGCCGGTGTTTTCGGCGTTGATGCGGAAATAGGTGCTCAGCTCCATCGGGCAGCGGACACCGGGCGGAATGTAGACGAAAGACCCATCCGAAAACACGGCTGAATTCAGTGTCGCATAAAAGTTGTCCGACACCGGAACTACAGTGCCCAGATACTTCTTGACCAGTTCAGGATGTTCCCTGATCGCTTCTGAAATCGAACAGAAGATCACGCCGGCCTTTTTCAGTTCGGCCTGAAAAGTCGTGCCAACCGAAACCGAGTCAAAAACCGCGTCGACAGCAACCTTGCGACCCTCGGCCGGTGCGTCTTCAGCACCTTCGACGCCAGCCAAAATCATCTGTTCTTTCAGTGGGATACCCAGCTTTTCGTATGTGGCCAACAGCTTGGGATCGACCTCATCCAAGGACTTTGGCTTCTCTTCCATCGATTTCGGACGGGCATAGTAATACTGGTTCTGAAAATCGATCTCGGGATAGGTGACCATGGCCCATTTCGGTTCTTCCATCTTGGTCCAGCGCTCAAACGCGGCCAGACGCCATTCGGTCATCCATTCCGGTTCTTCATTCTTTTCCGAGATCAGTCGGACGATGTCAGGGTTCACACCTTTCGGCGCGTACTCCATCTCAATGTCAGTCTCCCAGCCGTATTTGTAGGTTCCGGCCTCGCGCACCGCATCCACGGTTTCCTGATCGACACCTTCTTTAACCTGGGTCTGGTCCAAAGCGGCCATGACTTGCCCTCCGTCAGATCACGCGGCCCGCGCGCGATGCTTTTTCTCTTTCTCAAGCCACGTCTCGGCGAAACGCAGCACATCTTCTTCCGTTGTCCGAGGTCCCAGCGATACGCGGATTGCGCTGCTGGCAGTTTCCTCGTCAAATCCCATTGCGGTAAGCACCGCGCTGGCACGAACCTTGCCGCTGGAACAGGCAGAGCCCGCACTGACGGCAAAACCCGACAGGTCCATCTGCATGACCTGGGTTTCCCCCTTCCAACCGGGCACAGCAAAACACAGGGTGTTCGGCAGGCGTTGCCGCCCTTTCCCGACAAAAATAGGTGATTTTACAGCAGCCTCAAGAGCGTTTTCTAGAATATTTCTAAATTCTTCGATCTGCTCCCAAACGCCATTGGCCAGATCCCGTGCAGCAGCTTCAGCTGCGGCGCCGAACCCCGCGATACCAATGACATTTTCGGTTCCTGACCTGCGGCCCATTTCCTGACCGCCCCCCTTGATCTGCGCCGCCAGATCGGTTCCGCGATGCATCACAACGGCACCGACACCCTTTGGGCCGCCCAGCTTATGGGCGGAAATCAAGGCCATCTGCACATTCATCCAGTTGAACGCGACGGGCAGCTTGCCAAAAGCCTGTGTGGCGTCTGTCACGGCCAGACCGGGCGGCAGTGTTTGAACAATCCCCGTCTCAGAGTTTGCCAGTTGCAACGTCGACGTTTCAGGTGCGGCCACCTGCACGTCTCCGGCCTCGGAAACCGAAAGATCCTCTTTGATCCAGGCTCTTACCGCGTCATGCTCAATCGCTGCGCCGTGCAATTTGCGCCCCGACAATGCCAGCGCCGCGCCTTCGGTAGAACCAGATGTAAAGACGATATCCGCTCCATCCGCCCCAAAGGCCGATGCAACCTGAGCCCGAGCACGCTCGATCAGAGCTTTGGCGGCCCGACCTTCAGCATGAACCGACGAGGGGTTGCCGCAGACATCCATCGCGGCAATCATCGCGTCCCTCGCTTCGGAGCGCAGCGGCGTTGTTGCATTGTGATCCAGATAAACACGTTTCATGGATACATCTTTTTGCCGACAGACTTCATTTCGTATCCCGCCCGTTCAGATCATTCATCTACGACAGAGAACAGGCTCGGCACGGCCGGGCATGGGGCGAGGTCGTTCTTGATCACATCCGACAACCGGGTTTGATGCAGGAACACATAGACATGCGCGCTGAGACTTTCCCAAAGCCGATTGGTCAACGATTGTGCGCGGCTACCGGACGAAGCCCCGGACGCTCCTGCCCCTTTTTGCAGCGCATCAACGGTTTCGTCCACGGCCGCCAGAATCTCGACAACGCGAATTTCGGACGCCGGGCGCGCCAGTCGATACCCGCCGCCGGGCCCACGCACGGAGGACACCAAGTTCGCCCGGCGCAGTTTGACGAAGAGCTGCTCGAGATATGGCAACGAGATGTCCTGCCGCTCGGAGATTTCCCCGAGCGTTACCAGTCGTTCCGTCGGCTGAAGCGCAATATCCGCCAGAGCGACCATTGCGTAACGCCCTTTGGTCGACAGCTTCATTCCATGTCCCCTTTCAGCAGGATTTGCGCGAAATCATTGACGCCGACGTTGCCAGTGCGTATCTCCGACTGACAGCGCAGAAAAGCGCCATGCAATGCAATTAGAACCGTTCTAAGGTGCCCGACGATTATCGTCAAGTATATCCGGGCATCTGTACGAAAAAGACAGGACCAAAGCACACATGCCCGAGGTGATTTTTCCCGGACCCGAAGGCCGCCTGGAAGGCCGCTACCACCCGCAAAAGGAAAAAGACGCACCGATCGCCATCGTGCTTCACCCGCACCCTCAGTTCGGCGGGACCATGAACAACAAGGTGGTCTACAACCTGCACTATGCCTTCTACAACATGGGCTTCACCGTGTTGCGCTTCAACTTTCGCGGCGTCGGTCGCAGCCAGGGCGAATACGATCAGGGCGTGGGCGAGCTGAGCGATGCGGCGTCGGCGCTGGACTACCTGCAATCGATGAACAACAATTCGAAACACTGCTGGGTCGCAGGTTTCTCGTTCGGTGCGTGGATTGGTATGCAACTGCTGATGCGCCGCCCTGAAATCACGGGATTCATCAGTGTATCGCCCCCTGCAAACATGTACGACTTTTCGTTCCTTGCCCCCTGCCCGTCTTCCGGCCTGATCATCAACGGCACGGCTGACAGGGTGGCGCCGCCGGCTGACACGACCTCGCTGGTGAACAAGCTGCACGAGCAGAAGGGAATCACCATCACGCACACCGAAGTGGAAGGTGCGGACCACTTCTTTCAGGATCGTCACATGGACACGCTGATCACCAATGTCAGCGACTATGTGAAACGCCGCCTGACCGAGAACACCCGCTGATGTCCGACACCATCACATCTCTTGCCGCCAAACTGGCCGAAGATACGATGAAGGTTATGGATGAGACAGGCGAAGACAGGTTCTTCGTCGAAGTTGGAGAAGTGCTCGGGGCTGCGTCTCAGTCTCTGGAAGAGGCGTTTCTGACGGAAATTCGTGTTCGGCTGGCGGAGCGGAAAGCCAGGCAGTTCGTGATCAAACGCTTGTCTGCGCATCGTGCGAAGCAGAAAGCGATCGAAAAACAATGACCGACCGTTTGTCGGCGCAAATCGCATTTCTGAAACGGGCCGACGAACTGAAAATGGTCGAGCGGGCAAATGTTCTGCTTGACCAGTCCAGACCCGAGAATTCCGCGGAGCACAGCTGGCATCTGGCCTTGTGGGCCCTGGTCATGGCCCCGTTGGCAGGGCCGGATGTCTCGATTGATCGGGTCATCCGTATGCTGTTGCTGCATGACCTGGTTGAGATCATCGTCGGCGACCACCCCATTCATCTTGAAACCGATTGGAACTCGGTTGCCGAGGCTGAGCAAGCCGCAGCCAAAGATCTGTTTGGGCTGTTGCCAAAGGATCAGGCCGATGCGTTTCACGCTGTCTGGCGTGAATTTGAAGAGGATCAGACCGCCGACGCCCGGTTTGCAAAAGTTCTGGATCGGTGTCAGCCGCTGTTTCAGGTTCTGTGTGCCCCGAACCCCGATCCGGACCACGTGGATATAGCGCGCTCAAATCTCGAAGGCGGTCGCGCCGCCTATCTGGCACAGGTTTTTCCACTGGCCTACGAGCACGCCGCAAACCTGCTGGCTGGTGCAGATACGAAGGCCAACGCGTTTACGACACGGCTGGCGTTTCTGACCGAAGCCGATCAGTTGAAATCCGTTCTCCGCGCCTCGCGGTTGATGGCGGGAGATCGTTTCGAAAACTCGGCAGAACACTCGTGGCACATCATGCTCTACGCCTGGGTTCTGGCTGAAAATGCGCCCCCAGAGATCAGTGTTGATCGGGTCCTTCAAATGCTGCTGCTGCACGATATCGTCGAAATCGACGCGGGCGACAATCCGATCCACGGGCAGGTCGACCACGCAGCGCAAGCAGCCAAGGAACAAGCGGCGGCCAAGCGTTTGTTCGGGCTGCTGCCCGACACGCAATGCAGCACCTTCACGACACTGTGGCACGAGTTTGAAGCGGCAGACAGCCCGGACGCCAGGTTCGCCAAAGCCGTTGATCGTTTTCAGACACCTGTCGCCAATCTGGAAACCGGTGGCGGGTCGTGGGTCGATTACAAGGTTACATATGCCCAGCTTGAGGCACGCGTTCAGCCTGCGATTGCAGCAGGTTCTCCTCGGCTGTGGGATTGGCTGCAACCGCAACTGGCAGCACATTTCCAAAGCGTCGAGGCTGTACATCACTAGACGGAAAAGAAAAAAGGAGCCCGACGGCTCCTTTTTCCCTGCTAAGCTCTACGTGGCGCTTAAAAAACACTACTACCATCAAACTGTTCAACCATGTTGGCTGCTTCAACTTCGACGGACCCCCCGTCAGCAAGCCACCCAATCGCCACTATCAGACCCGCAGCAAATATCACGGATTTCGAAAATGTCGTCATAACTCAATACTCAATAACAAATCCTAAAATACGCTGAGAACATTACACTAATTCGATTCTCTGAATAGTCAGGTATACCTGACCTCAAGTGGTTTTCTTCCATCTTCAGACCCAAAATTGCCTTGTCCACCCCTTCGGTTTCATGCTCAACGCGGGGTATCTTTCCTGTTTCGAGGATCAAAATGCCCCAAGCCTATCTGTATCTGATGCTGGCTGTTGTTGCGGAAACCATTGGCACCACGGCCTTGCAGGCCAGTCAACAATTCACGCGGTTCTGGCCATCCGTCCTTGTGGTCATGGGGTACGGAGTCGCATTTTACCTCATGGCGCTGACGCTGAAATACATGCCTGTCGGCATTGTCTATGCAATCTGGTCAGGTCTGGGCATCTTTCTGATCGCCGTGATCGGATTCATCGTGTTCGGCCAAAGGCTGGATTGGCCTGCGATCCTGGGGTTGACGTTGATCTTGTCCGGAATCCTGATCATTCACCTCTTTTCCAAGACTGCCGGCCACTGATCCACGGTTAGGGCTGGTATATTTTGTCGCGCCGCGCTATGCGCGCGGCAACTTCCCGTTCAAAGGCTGACCTCTCATGGACCTGCGCAATATCGCAATCATCGCTCACGTGGACCACGGCAAGACGACCCTGGTGGATGAGCTGCTCAAACAATCCGGCGCGTTCCGGGAAAACCAGGCCGTGGCGGAACGCGCCATGGACAGCAACGACCTGGAACGCGAGCGTGGCATCACCATTCTGGCCAAGGCAACTTCGGTCGAATGGAAAGACACCCGCATCAACATCGTCGACACGCCGGGCCACGCCGATTTCGGTGGTGAGGTCGAGCGTATCCTCAGCATGGTCGATGGCGTTGTCCTGCTGGTTGACGCCGCCGAAGGCCCGATGCCGCAGACCAAATTCGTGACGTCGAAAGCCTTGGCGCTGGGCCTGCGCCCGATCGTGGTTCTGAACAAGGTCGACAAGCCGGATGCGGAGCCTGATCGCGCACTGGATGAATGCTTTGATCTGTTTGCCAACCTCGGTGCCGATGATGATCAATTGGATTTCCCGGCCATGTATGCCTCGGGCCGTTCGGGCTGGGCGGATATGGAGCTGGACGGCCCGCGCAAGGACCTGAGCGCCCTGTTTGATCTGATCGTCGATCACGTTCCTGCCCCGAAACAGATCGCGCATAAAGGTGAGCCGTTCCGGATGCTGGCCACCACTTTGGGCAGCGATCCTTTCATCGGCCGCATTCTGACCGGTCGTGTGGAAAGCGGCACATTAAAGGCTGGCGACAGCCTGAAAGCCCTGAGCCGCGATGGATCGTTGATCGAAAACTTTCGCGCCTCAAAAATATTGGCATTCCGTGGGCTGGCACAGCAACCTATCGATGTGGCCGAAGCCGGTGACATCGTCACCATCGCCGGCATGAGCAAAGCCACCGTGGCGGATTCTCTGGTTGCTCCGCAGGTCGAAGAAGCCCTGCCTGCACAGCCCATCGACCCGCCGACGATCACCGTAACTTTTGGCATCAATGATTCTCCGCTGGCCGGTCGTGACGGCAAGAAGGTTCAGTCGCGCGTCATCCGTGATCGCCTGATGAAAGAAGCCGAATCGAATGTCGCTATCCGCGTCACCGACACACCCGGCGGCGAGGCTTTCGAGGTCGCCGGCCGAGGCGAATTGCAGATGGGTGTTCTGATCGAGAACATGCGTCGCGAAGGGTTCGAACTCAGCATTTCGCGCCCGCAGGTTCTGTTCCGCGAAGAAAACGGACAGCGTCTGGAACCCATCGAAGAAGTCACCATCGACGTGGATGATGAATACTCGGGCTCGGTGATCGAGAAGATCACAGGGGCGCGCAAAGGTGAGTTGGTCGAGATGCGCCCCGCTGGGGCCGGCAAGACCCGCATCATCGCGCATGTACCGTCCCGTGGTCTGATCGGCTATCACGGCGAATTCCTGACTGACACCCGCGGCACAGGCGTTCTGAACCGCGTGTTCCATGGCTGGGCGCCGCACAAAGGCCCGATCCCGGGTCGCCGGGCCGGCGTTCTGATCTCGATGGAGAACGGACAGGCCGTCGCTTACGCCCTGTGGAACCTGGAAGAGCGTGGCCGGATGTTTGTCGGCCCGCAAACGGATGTCTATCAAGGCATGGTGATTGGTGAGCATTCTCGTGACAATGATCTGGAAGTGAACCCGCTGAAGGGCAAGAAACTGACAAACGTACGCGCCAGTGGCTCGGACGATGCGGTTCGCCTGACACCGCATGTTCAATTCTCGCTGGAAGAGGCAATTGCCTATATTGACGACGATGAACTGGTCGAAGTCACACCGAATGCGGTGCGCTTGCGCAAGCGTTATCTTGATCCGCACGAGCGCAAGCGGATGGCCAAGTCGGCCTGATTTTCCGGGCAGACCACCGTCGCGATCAGAAACAATTGCCCAAGTGTGGCAATTTTGCGTCCAAACGGACAAAAGATGAAAAATGGACAACCGGGCACTGCGCCCGGTTTTCTTTTGATAACAGGCGGCTTTCTGCTTCCGGTTGCATTAATTCTTCACCACTCCCCCGGCCCACATATTGTGATTGAGACCCGTTTAAGGTGAAAATATGCCAGTTGTGTGACGTCGTTCATAAACACTCTCGCTTCGGTGGTTCATATGAACACGTAGTAAAGTATCGAGTTTCGAGGAGTTCCAAATGGGTATCCGGTCCCGCAATATCCCGCTGTTTTTTGTTGCTACGACGTTTTTGTTTTCGCCTGCGGGCGAAGCTTTCGCAGCCGGGACATGTACCGTTCAAACAGCCAGACAATCCGCAGCTTCCGCACAGGTGTTATGTGAGTGCGACGCGGTGACATCGGGTATGATCCGGTACATTCAACGCCGGCACGATTTCGATCAAATTCTGGCGCGAGTCGGAGCTGAATGCACACCACTTGCAGATTTGCTTTCTGATTTTCCCACGGCATCGATCGGCGCAAGTGATCAACGGTCCGGAGATGGTCCGTCTGATGAGACTGTCGACAGCAGCCCGGCTTTCGGTGGCGGCGGTGGTTCAGGCGGTGGAACTGGCACCACTGGCGCTGGAGGCGGTGGCACTGGCGGTGAAGGTGGCGGCACTGGTGGTGAAAACGAAGGCGGCGGTGAAACCGAAGGCGGCGGCGAAGGTGAAGGCGGCGGCGAAGGCGAAGGTGGCGGCGAAGGTGAAGGCGGCGGCGAAGGTGAAGGCGGCGGCGAAGGCGAAGGCGGCGGCGAAGGCGAAGGCGGCGGCGAAGGCGAAGGCGGCGGCGAAGGTGAAGGCGGCGGCGAAGGTGAAGGTGAAGGTGAAGGTGAAGGCGGCGGCGAAACCTTCTGATTTGGAAGCAAAAATACCGGTGCAAGATTCGATTGCACCGGTTTTCACTTTCTCAAAAAAGTTTTCAGTTTTCCTCAGCTATGCCCGTAAACACCAACCCAACGTCCGGGCCGGTTCGGGTCTTGCATGCGAAGAAACAGGTACCGCGTCGCTGTCCAGGGTTTGATACGGTTTGTGAGGTTGTCCAAAACCAAATCACCGTTTGAAGAGCGGTACACCAGCACCGCATGAGGCACTCGGCGCGTGTCCAGAACAGTAGCGATCAAGAGTTTGCTTGGATCGACGCCGGCATGGATCAAATCCCTTTTCTTCAACAGCACGAAGTCTTCGCAATCGCCGCCCCTGGCCGTCGGAAGCGCCCAACGCTCGGTCGTTTTATACTGAGATTGATCGGTGACTTCACGCGTCGATCTGTTCACGCGCCGGTTTATCTGTTCGACAACCTTCAGTTCTTGCTGGCTGGACATGGACACGGATCGCTTTCCAGCACAGGCCCAATTGTATTGAGCGCACAAGTTGGCGGCTCCGGACGGAGGCGGTGAAGACGCAACACTTGGGATAAACCCGTTCCCAGACGCATGCGCAGCAGGGGTCATGGTAATGGCACAGATGCTCAAAACACTGATGCCAGCGACCCGCGCTGAAACTGGCAGAAATTTGGCGCCAAGCTGCCTGGCCAGAATTACAAAGTGCTTCATGCCTGTACCCCAATCCGATGTTTTTCGCACGATTGCACGTCAAACAGGGTCGCATTCCGATTCGTGAAACTATCCGCGAACAAACCCGCCCAGGCAATCACCTGAAAAGTTGAAGGGGAAAAAGGGCGGAAATTCGTCCGTCAATCTGACCTTTTTGCGCAAGAATTTGGGTGGCGCAGCCACAATTCAGGCGCAAACCGCGCATATCCGCAACAGCGCGGCCTGATAAGCAATTGAAATAATAAAATAATAAACTCAGCCCATATTTGTGGGCTGAGTTTCCCTGACCGATCGTGGCATAAGCCAATGATTGCCTATTCGCTGCCCGTTTACCGGGCAAACCGCGCTACAAGCCGTGAAACCTGACGTTCACTCCGTGATTTCAACCACGACCAACTCACGTTCACTGGCGTCGCGCGCATGACTCAATGCTTGCTGATAATCATCCGAGTTGTAGCATTCGACGGCTGCTTCGAGCGACGGGAAACGGGCAACCACGTTGCGTGGCCGTTCCTTGCCTTCCAACTGAACGTAACGCGCCGCACGGGCGATGAAAGTACCCCCGTGCTTGGCAATGGCTGGCCCGGCCAGTTCGGCATATTTTCCATACGCCTCGGCATCGGTCACCGTCACATGCGCAATCCAGAGTGCAGCCATCTTATCCTCCCAAAACCTGTTCTGCGGCCTTGATCGCCGAATCCGCGTTCGACGCATCCCGACCACCGCCCTGGGCCATGTCCGGGCGGCCGCCGCCGCCCTTGCCGCCCAATTCCACCACGGCGGCCTTGACCAGGTCGACCGCCGAAACGGTTCCTGTCAGGTCTTCGGTGACGCCAGCCGCAACCGCGGCCTTGCCGCCGGTATCCGCGATGAGCAGTACCGCCCCCGACCCAAGACGCGCCTTGTGTTCGTCGATCAATGCCGGAAGATCCTTGCCGGAAACGCCGCTGAGGGCCTGCGCTATGAACTTCACGCCGTTCACATCACGCGCTTCGGCACCGCCGCCCTGCCCGCTCCCGCCGGCCATCGCCAGATCTCGACGCAGTTGAGCCACTTCGTTCTGCAATGACTTGCGTTCCTCCAGCAGGCTTTTCACGCGTGCCACCACATCATCCGGCTGCGCCTTCAGTTCCGACGCCACCTGCGCAAGACGGTGATCCTGTGCCGAAAGGTAACGGAACGCTTCATCCCCGGTCAGTGCCTCGATGCGGCGCACGCCGGCACTGCTTGCGCTATCGCCCAGGATGACAAAGGTGCCGATGTCACCCGTCTGACGCACATGAGTACCGCCGCACAGTTCGATCGACCAGGTTTCGCCATCATGGCCCTTGCCCGTCGGTGCCTTGCCCATCGAGACAACACGCACCTCGTCACCGTATTTCTCGCCGAACAGTGCCTGCGCGCCCAGTTTGCGCGCGTCATCTGGTGTCATGACCCGTGTCTCGACGGCCGAGTTCTGGCGGATGAAGTCGTTCACCTCACGTTCGATCTTCTGGATTTCCTCCAGGCTTAGCGCCTTGGAATGGCTGAAATCGAACCGCAGACGATCCGCCGCATTCAACGAGCCGCGCTGCGCCACATGGTCGCCCAGCGTTTCCCGCAGCGCTTCATGCAGCAGGTGCGTGGCCGAGTGGTTGGCACGGATTGCAGTGCGGCGTGCGTGATCGACTTCCAGCTCGACAGCATCGCCTTTTGACACGGCACCGCTGACAACCGTCACCTTATGTGCATAGACTTTCCCATCGGCGAATTTTCTGGTGTCCTCCACCCGGCTGAGGTGATCGCGATCTTCAAGGCGCCGCATCTCGCCAGTATCGCCCACCTGGCCACCAGCTTCGCCGTAGAACGGCGTCTGGTTCACCACGACCCAGCCGGTGCTGCCCGCGTCGATCTTGTCAACCAAGGCACCGTCGACAACCAGTGCCGCAACCTGAGCTTCGGCTTTCTCGGTGTCATAACCAAGGAAGTCGGTCGCCCCGGCACTGTCCAGAACATCGAACCAAACCGCCTGATCCGCGGCTTCACCTGACCCGGCCCAGGCAGCCCGCGCCTTGGCCTTTTGTTCGGCCATCGCCGTTTCAAAGCCTTCGGTGTCCACTGTCCGGCCTTTTTCACGCAGCGCATCCTGCGTCAGGTCCAGTGGGAAACCGTAAGTGTCATACAGTTTGAAGGCCGCTTCACCGGACAAAGGCGCACCCTCGGAAAGGCCGGACACCTCATCGTCCAGCAGCCTCAACCCCCGGTCCAGCGTCTGCTTGAAGCGGGTTTCTTCAAGCAACAAGGTCTCTTCGATCAATGGCTGTGCCTGGGTCAACTCGGCATAGTGACCGCCCATCTGTTGTACCAATGACGGGACGAGCCGGTGCATGACCGGATCCTTGGCGCCCAACAGATGCGCATGACGCATGGCACGACGCATGATGCGGCGCAGAACATAACCGCGGCCATCATTGCTGGGCATCACGCCATCCGCAATCAGGAACGAAGTCGAACGCAGGTGGTCCGCAATCACACGGTGGTGTACGTTCTGATCCCCGTAAGGATCCACGCCAGTCGCATCGGCCGAGGCCTCGATCAGTGCCTTGAACAGATCGGTGTCATAGTTGTCATGGCTGCCCTGCAACAATGCGCCGATCCGCTCGAGCCCCATGCCCGTATCGATCGACTGCATGTCGAGTTCCACCATCGAGCCGTCTTCGAACTGCTCGTTTTGCATGAAGACGACGTTCCAGATTTCAATGAACCGATCGCCGTCCTCTTCGGCAGAGCCCGGAGGACCACCCCAGATGTGGTCGCCATGATCATAAAAGATTTCGGTACACGGGCCGCAGGGGCCGGTCGGACCCATCTGCCAGAAATTGTCGCTGGTGGCGATGCGGATGATCCGGTCTTCGGGAACACCGACCTTTTTCCAGATTTCAAACGCCTCGTCATCGGTATGATAGACCGTTGTCAGCAGGCGGTTCTTGTCGATCCCGAATTCCCTGGTGATCAATTCCCACGCGAACGGGATCGCTTCGCGTTTGAAGTAATCACCGAACGAGAAGTTCCCCAACATCTCGAAGAATGTATGGTGGCGCGCGGTGTAACCCACATTGTCGAGATCGTTGTGCTTGCCGCCGGCACGTACACATTTCTGCGCCGTGGTGGCGCGCTTGTAGTCACGTGTTTCCAGGCCGGTGAACAGGTTCTTGAACTGCACCATGCCCGAATTGACGAACATCAGCGTCGGGTCGTTGCGCGGCACCAGCGGGCTGGACGCCACGACCTCATGCCCCTGTTTTTCAAAGTAGTTCAGAAAGGTCGATCGGATGTCGTTCAGGGTTGGCATAGGGCTCTCTCGGCGCACAAAAAAATTGGTCCCCGCAGGTTTATCCCCCTGTCAAACGAGTGTCCACAGCAGAGGCGTATCCGAACGAAACAAGGCGGCCCGGGGGACCGCCTTGTTCATGGTGTTTTCAACACAACACGTCGGACCGGAAACGTAACGCCCCCCGTCAGCGACCGTCAGGCTTCAAGGATGTCATCATCTTCGGCTGCGCCCGGAGGCATGTCGAAATCCAATCCGTGAGCCGCCCGAATCTTGTCTTCGATCTCAAAGGCAATGCGGCTGTTGTCGCGCAGATACTGTTTGGCGTTCTCACGCCCCTGCCCGATCCGTTCGTCGCCGTAACTGAACCATGACCCTGACTTTTCGACCACACCGGCTTTGACACCCAGATCCAGCAGTTCGCCCATCTTGCTGATACCCTCGCCGTACATGATGTCGAATTCCACCTGCTTGAAAGGCGGCGCAACCTTGTTCTTGACGACCTTGACGCGCGTCTGGTTGCCGACAACTTCGTCCCGGTCCTTGATCGCGCCGATGCGGCGAATATCCAGACGGACCGAGCTGTAGAATTTCAAAGCATTCCCGCCGGTGGTGGTTTCGGGGCTGCCGAACATCACGCCGATTTTCATCCTGATCTGGTTGATGAAGATCACCATACAGTTCGAGCGGCTGATCGAGCCGGTCAGTTTCCGCATCGCCTGGCTCATCAGACGGGCCTGAACGCCAACATTGCTGTCACCCATATCGCCTTCCAGTTCGGATTTCGGCGTCAGCGCCGCAACCGAATCGACCACGACCATGTTGACCGCGCCCGAGCGCACCAGCGTATCGGTGATCTCAAGCGCCTGCTCTCCGGTATCGGGCTGCGAGATCAGAAGCTCATCCAGATCAACGCCCAGCTTTCGCGCATATTGCGGGTCCAGCGCGTGCTCGGCGTCGACAAAGGCGCAGACGCCGCCGCGTTTCTGCTGTTCTGCAATGCAATGCAGCGTCAGCGTCGTCTTCCCCGAGCTTTCGGGGCCGTAAATCTCAACGATCCGCCCCATCGGCAGACCACCAATTCCCAGCGCTATATCCAGCCCGAGCGAGCCTGTCGAACTTGCGTCGATGTCCTGTTTGGCGCCTTCGCCCAGCTTCATGATGGAGCCCTTACCGAACTGCCGTTCGATCTGGGCCAGCGCGCTGTCGAGCGCCTTTTGCTTGTCTGCGTTTTTCTTGTCGCTCATTGTCAGAAGATCCGCCATTGTCCTGTCGCCTTCCCTTTTGTCACACCCTTGATCGGGCGGCAATCTCTGCTTTGTTCGCCTCTTGTTCCTTATGGGACCAAAAAGAGAACATTTCAATAAAAACTTACAGGGTTTACTCTTCTTCAATTGTATTAAGGAGTCGTTTACGACAATCTGCGCGCATAGCCGGGTGACAATTGGAGCAATTAAATGCTTGTTTTCTATGAGGAACGCCTTGCCTTCCTTGCCGTTCCGAAAACCGGCAGCACGGCTTATCACACAGCGTTGCGGGATCGCGCTGATATCGTCGTCACTCATCCGCCCGAGCTCAAACATGCTCCGGTGCGCAGGTATGATCGGTTTTTCCAGAACATTTTTCGCAAGATGTACGATACCGAGATGGAGATCCTGGCAGTTGTTCGCGAACCCGTTGACTGGCTGGGCAGCTGGTATCGATTTCGCAGCCGCGCCGACCTGATCGGTCACGTCCATTCGACCCGAGACATGAGTTTCGACACGTTTGTGCAGGCCTATATGACAAACCCGCGCCCGGATTTTGCCGATGTTGGCAGCCAAAGCCAGTTTTTCCGTACCCGCAGCAATGGTCGCGGTGCCACTCATGTCTTCAAATACGAAAACCAGGGCAAAATTCTCGACTTCCTGCAAGCGCGACTGAACATGCAGATCGACCTGCCGCAAGAGAATGTATCACCATCGGGTGATCTGACGTTGACGCCCGAGACACGGCAGAAATTTCATAAAAGACACGCAGAGGAATTCGCGCTCCACGATGCAGCATTGTAGGATGTTCAGTTTAATTGTTGGAAAACCGCCTCGGTCAACTGGTTGAGAGAAAACGGCTTGGGCAGGAAGGTCGAATTGGCGATCTCGGGTTCTGAATCGCCAAAGGCACCTTCCGTATAACCCGATACGAAGACCACGCGGGCGTCCGGGCGTGTTTCCCGAGCTTTGCGCACCCAGGTCGGCCCATCCATGCCGGGCATGACCACATCCGTCACAAATACGTCGACGTTCAAAGACGGATCCTCCAGAAGCCGCAGTGCTTCCTCGGCCGAATCCGCCTCCAGCACGGTATAGCCCTTGAGCCGCAGAGCCCTGGTTGCGAAGGCGCGGACCGGCGCTTCGTCTTCAACCAAAAGCACGACGCCCTCTCCTTGCCGGGCACTTTGGGATTCGGGTTGCGCCGGAGAATGCTGTTCCGCCTCTGCCACTGTGGCGCAAACCGGTAGAAAAACGGTGAATTCAGTGCCTCGGCCCACCGTGCTGTCGACAAAGATGAAACCGCCCGTCTGCTTGACGATGCCATAGGCCGTTGAAAGCCCAAGCCCTGTACCCTCGCCCGTACGCTTTGTCGTATAGAACGGCTCGAAGACCTTTTGCAGTTTGTCGGCAGGTATTCCCACGCCGCTGTCCATTACCCTGACCGTAACATATTCGCCTGGCTGGACGGTCGCCCTGTCCCTGCTGAGCGGTTGCGACAGGTTCAACACTTCGGTCTCGATACGTATTTCGCCCCCGTCCGGCATGGCATCGCGCGCGTTGACGACCAAGTTCATCAACACCTGTTCCAACTGCCGTTTGTCCGCCCGAACCGGCTTTAATACCGGATCATGGCTGAGGGTCAGCAGAACTTTCTCGCCCACCAACCGGTTCAACAAGTGAATGAGGTCCGAGATCGTGTCACGCAAATCCAGAACTTCGGGCCTGAGAGTCTGTTTGCGCGAGAATGCCAGAAGCTGGCTGACCAGCGCAGCGGCCCGGTTAGCGTTCTGATTGATCTGCACCAGATCCCCGTAGTCCGGGTCATTCTGATCGTGGCGCAACAACAGCAGATCGCAGTGCCCGGAAATGGCCGTCAGCAGGTTGTTGAAATCATGCGCGACCCCGCCGGCCAATTGACCCACAGCCTGCATTTTCTGCCCTTGGACAAATTGAGCTTCCAGAGTTTTCAACTCGGTCGCATCATTCAGGACCGCGATAAGACAGATCTTGCCATCGACAACGACACGGCTCAGCGTGACCTGTACGAAGACCTCCTTGTCTTTTCGGGTCAACTGAAGAAACTCGGATCGTTGCGCATCTTCTTGCGCGGCTGTCCGCGCCAGCCAATCAAGAATGGGGTGCCCCATACCCCGCATGATGTCGGCTATGTTCGTGCCTTCCAGGTTTTCATTTCCCAGCAACTTGTTCGCCAACCTGTTGGCATTCAGAATGGTCCCCGCCGGAGACAGGGTGAGAACCGGAACCGGAAGATCTGCAAAAGACGTGCTGGCCCCGGGCGCCTGAGTTTCAATGAGCGGCACCAACCCAAGGCTTCGTTCCTTGCTGGATCGGGAAAGTTCCGTCACAGCCACCGGAATCAACCCGTCCTGTGACTTGATAATGTTTGAGGCTCCGACCTGGGGGTCAACATCACCGAAGATGTCGCGAACCCGTTCGGGACGCGGCCCAAGCAACTTTTTCGCCGCCGGATTCGGGCACACCACGTCATCCACGCATCCGATGGTCAGAACCGGCAGGTTGAGAGACTGCCAGCTTTCCTGTTCTGACTGTTGAAACCGCCAGCAAAAAATGTCGGGAGCCAATTGAAACACGGTGACACTGTTTGTGTTTCCCCTGATCACGCAGTCTTCGCGGGCCCGACCGAAGGATCGGGCCTGAGATTGCAACCTCAACAAAATCACCTGAGGGGTCGAGAACGTCGAACCGAGGCAGCTTTCAAGGCTGGCTCCTTTCGCCGCGCCGAACTGTTCCCGCGCTGATGCGTTGGACGCCAGAATGTCGCCATAAGCATTTGCGATCAGGAAGGGTGACTCTTCCTGTTCTGCAAAAGCGGCCATGACGGCAGTGGTTTGTTGCGCGTGTCTGGCGGCGACCTGGCCTTTGATCAGGACGCACAATACCACAATCAAAAGCGAAATCCCCGCGACCATCATGCCCGTGGTCCAATCCGGTGGCAGCAACCCGACCAAGGGCGCAATGCCGATCAACAACGCCACCGCCACCAACGACCAAAGACGAGATGTCGGGGGCGTGTGGGCAAGAGATGGGTCGCTGAAAAATTCTGCTGTGTCAGACATAAACGGCTCGGGCGCAAAGTTATCGGCTATAACGGCCAAAATAGGTTAATTCCCGCTTAACGGCGTTTGGAAAGCGACAATCTACCCAAGGTTGTTATTTGCCAAAAGCTCAGCGCGTCAAGTGCGACGTAAAGAACCCATCAGATTCGTGTGTAACGTGCCACGTTTTCCGGTAGGTTTCCCGCCACTGGGAAAAATGATCCAGAAAACCGTCTATGATCACGCCGTTTTCATCGTTCAGAACCGAACAGGTTGCGTAAGCCAGCAGGCCGCCCGGATGCACCAAAGGAACAATGTCGGATAAAATCCGGGCCTGAATGGTGGTGAGGTCCCGCAAGCGATCCTCGGTCAAGGCCCATTTTCCGGCTGGCGCCCTTCGCCAAGATCCGCTGCCAGAGCACGGCGCATCAACCAAAACCACATCAAACGGATCAACATCTGAAAGGTCATCGGAGTTGAGGATGGTTATCTTTGCGCCTGCTCGTTCCGCCCGCGTCGGAATATCTTTCATGCGGCCGGAGTTCACATCATGTGCGTACACTTCGACGCCCTCGTGCGCTGCAAGTGCCAGCGCCTTGCCGCCACCACCCGCGCAATAATCCAGAACGCTCATTCCCGGCCGCAGATCCAGCGCGGCCACAACCGCCTGGCTTGCAGCGTCCTGAAGCTCGACCAGGCCCCGGGCATAGGCCTGACTTTGGGCAATGCGCCGGGCCCCCTCTGTCACTTCAAGGGCGGTTTGGCATACCTGAACCGGATGGGCGACAATACCCTCGGACTTCAAGGCGTCGATG
Source organism: Ruegeria sp. BF10 (assembly GCF_056538725.1). Taxonomy (NCBI): domain Bacteria; kingdom Pseudomonadati; phylum Pseudomonadota; class Alphaproteobacteria; order Rhodobacterales; family Roseobacteraceae; genus Ruegeria; species Ruegeria sp. BF10. The sequence goes on along the minus strand of NZ_JBQFTR010000001.1, from coordinate 1,295,240 downwards.
GCCCCGCCCAGATCGGTTTTAAGGAAGTTGACCCGCAGATGAACGGGCGCCCGGTTCTGCAATGACATCGCGCAAGGAACCAAGGCGTCCTTCAGAGAGTCAACGAACCGAGGCCACAGCCACTCCGGAATGTCATATCTCTCGGCCTCGGACGCGAAATCCCGCGCCGTTTCCGTTTCCTGAACCGGCATCGGAGCGTGACGGTTGCCGGTGAACAACTCGGCCAGATCACCGCCTGACGCACGGGTCGCACCGATCATCAAACCACGCCCGGTGTCGGACCCTCCCAACGCTGCGTACGAGCGCTTGCGTCGCAACGCGTCGAATACGTGATCGCGAATGGCCGCCCGATCCTTGGACCCTGCGAAACGACTGCGTCGCGCCCAGCCGGTGAGCGCTTTTTCGACCGGCGCGCCAGCCAGAATATCATCCAGAATTTCGATCGAGGCCTGAACACGGGCGGCGGGTGTCATGGTGGAATACCTCGGCGGAAATGGGCCCGGCTGGCCGATCCAATTGGTAAAATGCCACCCGCTCGCGGGTGCCTTGTGTCTTGCTGGATGGCTTACATGACCCGGTAGTTCGGGCTTTCGCGGGTGATCTGAACATCGTGCACGTGGCTTTCCTTCAGACCGGCGCCGGTAATTTTCACGAAATTGCAGTTCTTGCGCATCTCTTCGATGGTGGCGCAGCCGGTGTATCCCATCGCCGCGCGCAAACCACCAACCAGCTGGTGGATCACGGCACTGGCCGAGCCTTTGTAGGGCACCTGCCCTTCGATGCCTTCGGGCACCAGCTTGTCATTGGCTGCATCTTTCTGGAAATAGCGGTCGGCTGATCCGCGCGCCATTGCGCCCAGGCTGCCCATCCCGCGATAGGATTTGAACGAACGACCCTGATACAGAATCACCTCGCCCGGGCTTTCGTCGGTGCCTGCAATCATCGACCCGACCATGGCACAGGATGCCCCGGCGGCAATCGCCTTTGCAAAGTCACCCGAGAACTTGATACCGCCATCCGCGATGACCGGAACGTCGCCCGCTGCTGCCGCACAATCGCTGATCGCGGTCAACTGAGGAACACCAACCCCCGCCACCATCCGTGTGGTACAGATCGACCCCGGGCCGATGCCCACCTTGATCGCGTCGGCACCAGCATCGATCAGCGCTTTGGTCGCCTCGCCGGTTGCAACGTTCCCGGCAATAATCTGAACCTCGTTCGACAGGGCCTTGACCCGCCTCACAGCGTCCAGCACGCCCTGAGAATGACCATGCGCCGTATCGACGACGATGATGTCGACACCCGAATCCACCAATTGTTCGGACCGTTCGAACCCGGCATCACCGACCGACGTCGCCGCAGCGACCCGCAGGCGACCCAGACGGTCCTTGCAGGCGGTTGGGTTCAAAACGGCCTGTTCCGTATCCTTCAGCGTCAGAAGACCGGTCAGCTTGCCTTCGCCATCGACAACCAGCAGCTTTTCGATACGGCGCGCCCGCATCAGACTTTTGGCTTCTTCCAGATCGGCCGGTTCCTGTAGCATCGCCAGGTTTTCCGAAGTCATCATCGCGTGTACCGGCGTATCGTCCGAGTTCGCAAAGCGCATGTCTCGGTTGGTCAGGATACCCACCACGCGGCCCTGCTCGTCGACGACTGGAAAACCGGTGAAGTTGTAGCGCTGTACCAGCGCGTTGGCGTCGGCCAATGTCTGATCCACCCGCAACGTCACGGGGTTATAGACAATACCGGATTCGAACCGCTTGACCCGGCGGACTTCGCGGGCCTGTTCTTCCACCGAAAGGTTCTTGTGTACCACACCGATGCCGCCCGCCTGCGCCATGGCAATGGCCATTCGCGCCTCGGTCACGGTGTCCATGGCCGAACTCAGCAGCGGGATGTTCATGGTGATCTCGCGCGTCACACGCGTGGTCGTATCCGCCGTTGCCGGCAGCACGGAAGATGCGCCCGGAACCAGGAGAACGTCGTCAAAGGTAAGTGCCTCACGAATCTGCATCTGAATACCCCATGCAAAAGCCCGTTTGGCGGTGACCCTATTACACGGATTGAACCAAAGGAAAAGCCCTTGGGGGCAACTCTTTGGCTCTGGCTGTCGATGCAGTGGAAGAAAACGACGCTCGTTGTGCAGATCGTGCCGCTGATGGCCTTTCCCTTTTCGCTCAAACCCATATCTTGCCCGGCATACGCGCGAATATGAAAAGGTATGTCACTGATGACCACCGACCCTCTTGTCGTCTTTACCCCGTCCGGCAAACGCGGGCACTTCCCCGTCGGCACCCCAATACTGACGGCGGCCCGTCAATTGGGGGTGGATCTGGATTCGGTCTGTGGGGGCCGCGGCATCTGTTCAAAGTGCCAGATCACACCCAGCTATGGCGAATTTCCCAAGCACGGCGTCACGGTGTCCGAGGGCGCGCTGAGCGAATGGAACGCCGTCGAACAGCGTTATGACGACAAGCGCGGGTTGAAACCGGGCCGCCGTCTGGGCTGTCAGGCCTCGGTTCAGGGCGACGTGGTGATCGACGTACCGCCGGAAAGCCAGGTACACCGGCAGGTCGTGCGCAAGGCGGCCGCCGCGCGTGCCATCACGATGGACCCGGCCACGCGCCTTTATTTCGTTGTGGTGGAAGAACCCGACATGCATTCGCCCACCGGCGATCTGGAACGGCTCGAGCGGGCGTTGCGCGAGCAGTGGGACATTGATGCCGTCACGGCGGACCTGACGCTGATGTCCAAACTTCAACCGGTTCTGCGCAAGGGCAAATGGGAAGTCACCGTGGCGGTCCACAAAGGTCACAAGGACAGCGTGGCGCGTATCGTCGAAATCTGGCCCGGCCTGCATGAAGGCGGGCTGTATGGTCTGGCCATCGACCTCGGATCGACCACCATCGCCGCGCATCTGACCGATCTGGAAACCGGCGAGGTCAAGGCATCCTCCGGCCTCATGAATCCCCAGATCCGGTTCGGTGAAGACCTGATGAGCCGTGTTTCGTATTCCATGATGAACCCCGGCGGTGATCAGGAGATGACCAGGGCCGTGCGCGAGGCGATCAATGACCTGGCCACGTCGATTGCCGAAGAGGCGGGCATCGATGCCTCTCTGATCGTGGAAACGGTATTCGTCTGCAACCCGGTCATGCATCACTTGCTGCTGGGGCTGGACCCGGTGGAACTGGGTCAGGCGCCGTTTGCACTGGCAACGTCGGAAAGCATCTCCCTGCCCGCGCGCGAGATGGATCTGACCACTATGAACCCACGCGCGCAGGTCTATATCCTGCCCTGTATCGCGGGCCATGTGGGCGCGGACTGCGCGGCGGTGGCCCTGTCCGAAGAACCCGGCAAGTCCGAAGATCTGGTTCTGATCGTCGACGTGGGCACCAACGCTGAAATCCTGCTGGGCAATACCAGCCGCGTGCTCGCCTGTTCCTCGCCTACCGGGCCTGCCTTCGAAGGCGCTCAGATCAGTTCGGGCCAGCGCGCCGCGCCCGGAGCCATCGAACGGATTGAGATCGACCCCGTCACCAAGGAACCCCGGTTCCGCGTCATCGGGTCCGATAAATGGTCCGACGAAGAGGGCTTTGATCTGGATATCGCCACGACCGGGATCACCGGCATCTGCGGTTCGGGTATAATCGAGGCAGTGGCCGAGATGCGTATCGCTGGCCTGCTGGACGAAAGTGGTCTGATCGGATCGGCGGAACAGACCGGTACGGCCCGCTGCGTGCCCGAAGGTCGCACACACGCCTATCTGATCCACGACGCCAGCGCCGAAGGCGGCCCCCGCATCACCGTCACGCAGGGTGACATCCGTGCCATTCAGCTTGCGAAATCCGCATTGTACGCAGGCGCACGCCTGCTGATGGACGAAATGGGCGTCGAAAAGGTGGATCGCGTGGTTCTGGCCGGTGCGTTCGGCGCGCATATCTCGACCAAACACGCCATGGTGCTGGGGATGATACCCGATGCGCCGCTGGAGAAAGTCTCGAGCGCGGGCAACGCCGCAGGTACCGGCGCGCGTATCGCGCTGTGCAATATCGGATCGCGCGCCGAGATCGAACGCGTCGTGCGCGAGATCACCAAGATCGAAACCGCCATCGAGCCGAAGTTTCAGGATCATTTCGTGGCCGCCAATGCGATCCCGCACAAGACCGACCCGTTCCCGGAACTGGCCCAGGTTGTCACACTGCCCAACCCAAGCTTCAACACCGGCGGCGAGACCGAAGCAGGTGGCGGACGTCGTCGCAGGCGCCGCGGTTAAACCGACAGTTCAGTGACCCGTGGGAAACCTCGGGTCATTGTCCTCACCGATAACAGGCGTTGCGTCGGACCTCGTCCAGCGACGTGACGCCTAGTTGGGCCATGGCGATGCTCATTTCTTCGCTGAGTACCGACCATAGCTGTTCAAGGCCCGCTTCGCCTTCGGCCGCTATTGCAAACTGAAGGATACGACCGAAAAAGGCAAAGTCCGCCCCGTTCGAAAGTGCCTTGAGAACGTCTTCACCCGACCGCAACCCACTGTCGTAGAAAAGCGGAAAATCCGGACCGACGGCCTTGCGTATCTCGGGCAGAACCGTGATTGGCGCGGGCGCACTTTCCAACTGGCGTGCACCATGGCTTGAGACCTGAATGGCGTCCACGCCCGCTGACTTGAGCCTTTGCGCGTCGTCTGCATCCAATATGCCTTTGACCACCAGATTCCCGGCCCACTGGTCGCGCAGGCGGGCCAATGTCTCCCACGTGGCCTTGGCGCGGCTTTCGGTCCGGTCGAAATCGTAGCCATCCATCAGGAAATTCGCCATTTCCGGCTTGCCTTTCAGCAGCACCGGCAAGGACCACCGCGGGTGCAAGGCAAAATCCATCACCTGCTTGGGACCCATTTTGAAGGGCATCTTGAACCCATGGCGCAACTCGCGCGGGCGTCGTCCAACCTCGGGCACATCCACGGTCAGCACCAGTGTTTCATACCCCGCAGCCTTGGCGCGATCGACAAGCTTGAACGTGCCGCTGCCATCGCCGCTGAAATACAGCTGAAACCAGGCATGGCCTTCAGCTTCGACGATCAGATCCTCCATCGCGGTCGAGGCGACAGTCGAAACCCCAAGCGGCACTTCATGGCGTGCTGCGATGCGGGCCAGCATCAAGTCGGCCCCCGGCGCGGACAAATTGCACATGCCCATCGGCGCGATACCAAACGGGCGTTCCGCGGGCCGGTCGAACAGGGAACTTGCCAGAGATCTTTCGCTGACGTCGCGCAAGATACGCGGGCGCAAGGTCATTGCATCCAAAGCGGACCGATTGCGACCGGCACCCATCTCGGCCCCGGCTGCACCATCAATATAGTCGAACACCATCCACGGAAGACGCCGCCGCGCCAGGCGGCGGGCGTCCTCGGCACTGTGGATGGCGCTTGCGCCCATCAGGCCTGAACGGCCTTCATGAATCGGTCGCGGATGACGACCGGATCCATCGTGATCGGCGGCATCTTGGCGTTGCCGCTTTCACATTTGCTGACGACAATGGTCATCTGTTTGGCATCCAGCGCCTCTTGCAGCACGCGTCCGGTGTCTTCGGCGGCACATTCGATCACGCGCTCACACCCGGCTGCTTCGGCCATTTTGGCCAGAGAGGTCTTTTGCCCGGCATAGGTCGGCTGATCGCCGGTCGAACCGTACGAACCATTGTCAACAATCAGCAGGATATAATTGTCTGCCACGTTGTTGGCGATGGTCGGCAACGTCCCCAGATTGGTCAGAATCGAGCCATCCCCATCAATGACGATCACCGGTTTAGGCTGGGCCAGCGCAAGCCCCAGACCGATCGAGGACGCCAGGCCCATTGTCCCCAGCATGTAGAAATTGCTCGGCTGGTCGTCGATGGCGTGCAGTTCCTGGCTGGGAATGCCGATGTTGCAGACAACCAGTTGATCACGCAGGATCGGGGCGATTTTTTTTAGTATTTCAGAACGGATCATTGGTCGCCATAGCCTCCCCAGAAATTGGCGTCGGTCAGGATGGCGACCGGCTTGTTGCACATGAATGTGTATTTCAGGATCGCGTCGAGCTCCTCGACATCCGCCTGATGGTGGAAGTGGTAGGTGGGGATGTTCAGCTGGGCCAACAGCGCCTTGGTGTGAACCGCCATTTCAACCTGGCAGGCAATGGGCTCGCGCAGTTCGCCCCGGTACGAGATCAGCATCGGCAGCGGCATCCGGTAATACTGGATCAGCGTCGCCAGCGTGTTGATCGTCACGCCAATGGCCGTGTTCTGCATGATGATCGCGGGACGCTTGCCGCCCATCCACGCCCCTGCACACAGGCCCATCCCTTCGTCTTCCTTGTTGGACGGAATGTGATAGATGCCATCACGCTCATCGATTTCCGCGATGACACCTGCCAATTGCTTGCACGGGACAGTGGTGACAAACGAGATATCGTTCGCCACCAGATCGTCGGTGATCTTCTTGTCTATGTTCATGATCCAGCTTTTGGTCCTGTTTGGGGCGCTAGACGCGCGATTGAGGAATTCACGCCCTTCGGTGCACGTGCACGGCACAGGGGGCATGGCGGACGACGCGCGAAGCGGTCGATCCAAGGAAGTAGTCGCTCAGGTCCGGTTTGTGCGAGCCGATTACGATACAGTCGACATCTTTGCTGCTGGCATAATCGATGATGGACCGCGCGGTATGGCCTTTGACGATTTCGGCCGTGACCCCTTCAAGCCCCTCGATTTTTTGCAGCAATTGCAAACGGGCCCGTTCGAAACCTTCGGCGACAACCGATTTGTCCAGATAGGCGCTGACCGATCCCTGAGGCATCTCGTAGACATGCAGCGCAATTATTTCCGCGCCCTTTCCTGACAAGGCCCGTGCGATTTCCAGCGTGTGTTGCGATATGCCGTGATCCAAAGCCAACGGGACCAGTATTTTCGTGTACATGAAGGTCTCCAGTTCTGTCAGTTCTATCCCCAGGGTTTCAGGATAATCTTGGGTGCGGCCACGGCGCCAGATCGGATATCGCAAAACGCCTGCGCGCCGTCGGCCAGGGCTCGTTCTTCGATCCAGTCCAGAGCCCCCAGCCGCCCGTCAAAGATCGCCTGAGCCGTCTGGCGAAAGTCCTTGGCGGTGTAGGTGTAAGTCCCGATGAATGTGATTTCCTGCAAGGTCATCCGGCGAATATCCAGACCACCGGCATCCTCTCCCAACCCCACATGCGCGATCACGCCCCCCGGTTCGGCCATGGCCGAGGCAACCGACCGCGTCGCGGCATAGCCCACGGCATCTATGACCAACGGGTAAGTCCCCTTGGCTGAACCCACCAGCGCAAAGCTTTCGATTTTCGCCAGGTAAGTCCGACGCAGCTCATTTGGTTCCGCGATTGTCACGTCATCGACGCCCATTGCCCGCAAGGCCAAGGCCGCCGCAAGGCCGATGGCCCCGCCGCCGATCACCAGTGCGCGACGGTCCATCGCCGGATGCAGCGCCTCGATCCCCAACCGGACCGTATGCCAGCTTACCGCCAGCGGTTCCGCCAGCGCGGCTTTGGCAAACGATATATCTTCCGGAACTTCGACAAGATTGCTGGCAGGCATGGTGACGTATTGCGCGAACGCCCCTTCGCGCGGCGGCATCGAGATGATCTGGCGATCCGGGCACAGGTTTTCCCGGCCGGCAAGGCAGGCCGCGCATTGACCGCAGCTGACCAGCGGGTTGATCGTCACACGATCACCGGCGCGTTTCCCATCAACAATCACACCGGCCGCCTCGTGCCCAAGGATCAGCGGTGCCGGACGACGCGCATCGTGTCCCAGATAGGCGTGCATGTCCGATCCACAGATGCCGACCGCCTCGATCCGGATCAAATGTTCGGATGGACCGGCCTCGGCATCCGGCACCTCACCGAACACCATCTGTTCCACACCTTGGTAAACCAGCGCCTTCATTTGGCCGTGAACCCTCCATCAACCATAAGAACCTGCCCCGTGACATAGCCGGACGCGTTCGAGCACAAAAACAGGATCGGTCCATCGATGTCCTGCATCTGTCCATTGCGCCCAATGCAGGTTTGAGCGGCGTTCCGCTCTGCGCGCTCGGGGTCGTCGAACACGGCCTGCGTCAGTTCAGTGGGAAAGAACCCCGGACCGATCGCGTTGGCGGTAATGCCAAAGGGCGACCAGGCCTCGGCCATCGCGCGGGTCAGTTGCCCGATCCCGGCCTTGGTGGCCCCATAGGCAATGCCGCCCGGAAACGCGCGCGTTGTTTGCAGCGAGGCGAAATTGACGATACGCCCCCACCCCTTCCTTTTCATTTCGGGCACCATGGCCTGACTGAGGAAAAACGGCGCGCTGAGGTTCAGTGCAAGCGTGGTATCCCATCCTTCAGGAGTAACATCGTCGGCAGCCTCGCGTGTGTTGACCCCAGCCGCATGTACAATGATGTCCGGTGCTCCAAACTTCGAATTGATCGTCTGCACCAGCTCGCCCATTCCGTCACGATCCGAAACATCGGCGACCACCGCTTCTGCGTTGTTGCCGATTTCGGCCTGCATCTGCGCCAACGCGTCGCTGCGCCGGGCCACGCCGACAACACGCGCGCCGGCTGCGGCAAGTGTCCGCGCCACCTGCCGCCCCAGCCCCGAACTGGCGCCGGTGATGCAGGCCACCCGGCCCGTCAGGTCAAACAATGCGCGCGGGTCATCCATCGGCGGTCAGGTCGAACGTTTCATCCGGGAAATACTTGGCAAGACGCACATCCGCTGCACGGGCGTGACCCTCCATTCCTTCCAGTCGGGAAATCCGGGCGGTTGCTTCGGCGATCGATTTGGAACCTTCACGCGTGGCCCGCTGCCAGGTGACGATCTTCATGTATTTGTGAACACTCAAACCGCCGGTATAGCTGGCCGCACCGGACGTTGGCAGAACATGGTTCGTCCCGGTCGCCTTGTCTCCATAGGACACGGTGGTTTCCTCACCCAGGAACAGTGAGCCATAACACGTCAGCCGATCCAGCCACCAATCCAGATCCTCGGCCTGAACCGTCAGGTGCTCGGGTGCATATTCATCGGAACAGGCGGCCATCTCTTCGCGGTCTGAACAGACGATGACTTCGGCATAGTCGCGCCACGCGGCCGAGGCGTTTTCGCGGTTCAGCTCTGGCAGATCGTCGATCAAAACCGGAACCAGCTCCATCACTTTCTGCGCAAGGTCGCGATCATCCGTTACCAGCCAGACGGGCGAATTGTACCCGTGCTCTGCCTGACTGACCAGATCGGTTGCCACCACATGGGCGTCCGCGGAACTGTCGGCAAGGATCAGGCTGTCGGTCGGACCCGCGATCATGTCGATGCCAACCTTGCCGTACAGGATGCGCTTGGCTTCGGCCACGAACTGGTTGCCCGGCCCCACAAGGATATTGGCGCGCGGCAAACCGAACAAACCATAGGTCATGGCAGCCACGCCCTGTACACCGCCCATGGCCAGAATGCTGTCGGCTCCGCAGATATGCGCGGCATAGACAATCGCGGGCGCAACACCTTCGCCCGGTCGCGGAGGAGAACAGGCGGTGATATGACGGCACCCGGCGACCTTGGCCGTTGTCACCGTCATGATCGCGCTGGCGATATGGCTGTAGCGCCCACCGGGAACATAGCATCCTGCCGCATCCACCGGGATCGCCTTTTGCCCCGCAACGAAACCGGGAACGATCTCCATCTGTACGTCCGACACGGTAGCCTTCTGCGTCTCGGCAAAGCGTCGGACGTTGTCATGGGCAAAGCGTATATCGGCCTTCAGTTTTTCCGGCACCAGCGCGATGGCAGCATCAATCTCGTCCTGCGTCATCAGGACGTTTCCTTCGAACTTGTCGAACTTGACGGCGTATTCCAGCGCCTTGGCATCGCCACCGGCCTCGATATCGGCAAGGATGGTCTTGACCGTATCATGCACCTCTGAGGCATGTGATTGAGCGGTTAAAGTCGCCTTTTTCAAATATTCACGAGGCATGTTCAGCAGGTCCTATTGGTAGATTTCAGGAAGCAGTGTGGTCGACACAGCAGGCACGTAGGCGATCAGGATCACCACGATCAGCATGGTCAGTACGAAAGGAATGGCCCGAGCGGCAATCTTCAGAATGGACTCACCGGTAATGCCAGATACGACGAACAGGTTCAGACCCAGCGGCGGCGTGATGAAGCCCACACCCAGCGCGGTGATCATCATGATGCAGAACTGGATTTCATTCATGCCGATATTGTCGGCCAGCGGTTTCAGGATCGGCGCCAGGATCACGATGTTCGGCGTTGTCTCCATGACGCAGCCCGCTGCGATCAGGATGCCGATCATCAGCAAGATCAACAGATACGGATCATCGGTAAGCGACGTGACCGAGGCCACGAAGCCCTGTGGCACGCCCATGATCGCCAGTGCTTCGGCCAAGGGTGCCGAGAAGGCGATGATCGGCAGGATGACTCCGTTCACCTTGGCCGAACTGACCAGCATCGATGGAAAGTCCGCCAGCGTCAGTGTGCGCAGGATGAAGCCCATGATGATGGTGACGACCACGGCGGTTGCGCCGGCTTCGGTCGGGGTCAGGCGACCTGAGAAGATGCCGTAGAAAATGATCCCCGGCACGATGAACGCGTACCAGCCCGATTTCAGCGCCTTGCCCAGATTGGCCAGCCATTCACTCATGGTCATCATGCCGCCGCCCTCATAGGTGTAAAGACGGTTCATGATGATGTTGGTGATCAGGATCGACACCAGGATGGCCAGACCCGGGATCAAGGCTGCTAGAAACAGGGTCGAGGCGGAAATACCCAGCACGAGGCCGATGATGATATAGGCGATCGAAGGCGGGATCAGGATGCCGGTACAGGCACCAGCCGCAACCAGAGCACAGGCATAGGGACGCGGATATCCGCTTTCCACCAGCCGGTTGATGGTCATCCGACCAACCGCCGCCGCCCCGGCAGCATCCGACCCTGAAATCGCGGCAAACATACCGCAGACCAGAACCGTGGCCGACCCGAACCCGCCTTTGGCGAAGCAGGTCAGCGCCTCGGCTACGTCCAGGAATTTGCGCGACAGACCGGTCCGCACCAGAACGTCACCGGTCAGGATGAACAAGGGTACCGCGGTCAGGGCAAATGCGTCGATACCTGTGAACAGGCTTTCTCCGACCAGGCTGAGAGGTAGATCACCGGACATGATCAGCATCACGATCGCCGCTGTTCCTATGGCGGCCCAAACGGGCACGGCCAAGGCGATCAGGCCTACGAACAGGATCACCGGCAGGTAAAAATCCCAGCCCAGTTCAACGGTTTGATTGAGGGAATTCCAAAGCATCCGTATTCTCCTCAGTCAAACAGCTTGTCGCCTTCGAAGACGGGGGTGCCGTCACGAAGTGATTTCAGGTCACGCAGGAAGGATTGGATCAGCCGCCATATCATCAGGGCAAATCCAGTGGGCACGGCCATAAGGAACCAGACTTTCGAGACCCGAAGCCCATCCGTGACCGAGCCGAACTTGGCCGAAACATGAACCGCCTCATACGACCAGTAGAGCGCGATGATCGCCACGCCGAACATCACCAGATCGCCAAAAATATAAAGCACCGCCTTGGGGCGCGGCCCGATGTAGTGCATGATCACATCGATCCGTATATGCGCCCGCTCTTTCACCGCAGCCGCGGCACCAATCCAGGCAAGGTAGATGAAGGAATACCGGACAATTTCCTCGCCCCAGATCGACGAATAGGCAAAAATCTCGCGCCGCAGCACCTCGATGGCCATGGTAATCACCAGCATCACGTAGAACACCAGCAGCAACCAGCGCTCTGCGTTCCGGTCTATGTTTTGAAGAATGGTCATCTGATCCTCCGGCGCAGATACAGCCTGACCCACGCCTAGCTTGGCGGGATGTTGTCGGGCTGACTGAATGTAAAGTTCGTGGACGCCTGTCAGGCGTCCACGGCTTGGGCCTTAGGCGTCGTGGACGTAATATTTGCCTTGAGTACCGGCGGCTTCGACCAGCTTTTCGAAGTTTTCCATCGATCCGGCCAGTTCCATCTTGAACGGATCCCAATCGGCGTTCTGATACCCGCCTGCATCCTGCCATTCCGCCAGTTGATCGTCACTGAGCGAATGGAACTGCACCCCGGCCTTGTTCAGCTCGGCCATGGCATAGGCGCGGGCCGACGGAACCTTGGACAGGTTCTGGTGGCTGGTCATTTCCGATCCCCACATGATGCCTTCCTGTACATCGGCAGGCATCGAGTTGAACCATTCCAGGTTACAGGAATAAACTTGGCTGTCCGGCACCGCCTGCGTGAAGGTCACATGGCTGAGGATATCCTTGAAACCGAAGACATAGAGCGCGCCAACCGAAGGATCGAGCGCATCCGCAACGCCCTGCTTGATGGCCGACGGGGTCTCGCCCCAGGCTACCGGCGTCGGGTTGGCGCCGACCATCCGGTAGTATTGTTGCAGCATCTTCGATCCCGGCACGCGGAACTTGATCCCGCTCATGTCACCGGGGGTGAGCACGGCATTGCCGCCCTGACGAACCGCAACCACGCGCGGGTCGATGTTTACATAGAACAGGGCCTTGAATCCTGCGGCCTCGACCTTGGGGTGAACCTCATTTTTCCACGTGTCCGAATGGACAAGGTTGGTGAAACGCTGGTTCGAGCCGCACAGGTACGGCATGTTGATCAGGTCGACTGTCGACGCGAACGGCGCGAAATTCGACAGCGAATGCTGCGCGGCCTGAATGGTGCCGCCCTGCACCTTCTGGACCAGTGCGCCACCCGCACCAAGCTGACCGCCGGGGGCCAGTTTGACATAGACCTTGCCGTTTGTGGCGTTCTGAATGTTTTCTTTCAGGTCCAACTGCATGATCGGATAGCTGCGCGACGCGCCAAGCACATAGGCCGTGGCCACGGTCATTACGTGATCTGCGGCCTTTTCACGCTCGCTCTCTTCCTTCGCGGTCTGCGCGGCGGCCTCGGAAGACCACAAAACGCCCCCTGCCCCAGCCACCATTGCGGCCGTGAACGCGCCACTGGCGCTCAGTTTCAGAAAATTGCGGCGCTCGGCCGATGCCAGTTCGGTCTTGTCGGTTTTCATCAATTGCCCTCCCAAGCAAAAGTTCAGCTGCCGTCTTGTGCGTTCCGGTCAGCTTCCTTTTTCAGAATTGCGACAACGAACAGGATCGAAGCCGCGAACAGAACCAACATCTCTCCAACGTCGCCAAGAAACGCGCTGCTCGCAAAAGCACCCAAAGCGACATTTGCGAAATAGATCGCAAAAACGATGACTGATGCAGCGAGATACATTTCCGGGACTCCCTTCAGAATCGGCTCAAATACCTTTGTAAGCGCTTACATCATAAATGCAAGCGCTTACATAAACGCTTTCATCCTTGGAAGAATGCGACTAACTTAGGCGAACCGGAATTGAGAGTTCGAGAATGTCAAAACATCGGTCCGCACCGACGCTGGATGACGTTGCCAAGGCAGCAGGCGTTTCCACTGCCACCGTGTCACGGTGCCTGAACACCCCGCAACAGGTGGTCGAGGCAACGCGGAAACGTGTTCTGTCTGCCGTGGACTCCCTGGGATACACGCCGAACTTTGCAGCACGCGTGATGGCTGCACGGCGTTCTTTCACGATTGGCGCGATAATCCCGACGATGGAAAATGCAATCTTCGCAAGGGGGTTGCAGGCGTTCCAAGAGGAGATTCACAAACAGGGCTACACCTTGCTGGTCTCCAGCTCGGCCTATCAACCGGCCGCAGAAGAAGAACAGATCCGAACGCTGGTTGCGCGGGGCGCCGACGGGCTGTTGCTGATCGGGCATGACCGTGACGCGCAAATCTACGACTATCTCGAAAGGCGTAAAGTGCCGGCCCTGGTCGCGTGGTCCTTCCTGCCAAACGAACCAATACCGTCCGTCGGGTTTGACAACAGACGGGCGATGGAGGCTTTGACAAGCAAGATCATCGAATTAGGCCATACGCGGTTGGCAACGATTTCAGGCATCAGCAAGGGCAACGACCGTGCGCGCCTGCGGATCCAGGGGATAAAAGACGCGATGTCCCGACATGACCTTTCGCAAGACGATCTGGTCGTGATCGAAACCTCGTACGAGATTGAAAACGGTGCCGAGGCATTCAAGCATCTCATGTCGAATGACAACCCGCCGACCGCGGTTTTGTGCGGCAACGACGTTCTGGCAGTTGGTGCGGTGCGGCAAGCTCAGCAGATGGGACTTCGGGTACCCGAAGATGTATCGATCACCGGATTTGATGATATCGAGCTTGCGCGCATCGTCGCCCCTGCCCTGACAACTGTCCATGTTCCTCATCGTGACATGGGACGCAAGGCTGCTTTGGCGTTGATACAGATGATCGAATCCAACGCACCGGGCAAATCTGTCGAACTGCCGACCCGCATCGTAGGCAGAGAGTCTCTGCTTGGCCTCAACAGGTAGCGCCGGCTTTATCAACCCGTTGAGCAGATCCACGGAAACATGCGCCGGTTAGATCCGTAAAGGTGGTGGAAAGCCACGCGGCGTCATCTTTTTGATTGATTAACAGCACTTTACAGATCGTTGCTGGAGCGGGTAGCGGGAATCGAACCCGCGCGTTCAGCTTGGGAAGCTGACAGGCTACCATTACATCATACCCGCCCTGTAAGATGAAATAGCACCAGAACAACCAGACGTTCAACCCGGATCGCAACCAACTTTTTTCGGTTTCTTACTCGGTTCGGGCCCGCAGGCTGTCGATCAGGGACTGGTCGACATCCAAGGCGGCGCCTGCTGCCTCCAAAGTTCGGCGATCGAGATGCTGGGGGTTCAGATCCACCCCTTTTGAAAACGCGTCAACAATGGCCTTCATGGCTGTGATCCGCGCATATTTCTTGTTGTTGGACGGGATCACGTGCCAAGGCGCAACTTCCGTCGACGTCCGTGCCAGCATTTCATCCACGGCCACTTCAGCGACATCCCATTTTTTGCGGTTTCTGAAATCTTCGTAAGTCAACTTCCAGCGTTTCATCGGATTGGTCAGACGCTCGGTAAAACGGCGCATCTGCTCTTCCTGTGAAATGTGGAAAAACAGTTTCACGATTCGAGTCCCGTCATCGACCAGCATTCGTTCGAAATCATTGATTTCCTGATAAGCGGCCCGCCAGCGTGTTTCCGGGGTCAGTTTTTCGATCCGCTCCACCAGAACCCGACCATACCAGCTGCGGTCGAAAGCGGAAATCGCTCCCGAAGGCGGCAGGCGTTCCCAGAACCGCAGCAGATAATGCCGGTTGAGATAGTAGTTCCGAGGCGCGCCGATGGGCCAGACCTTGAAGCTGCGCGGGTCCAGGGCCTGACTGATCCTGCGAATGGTTCCGCCTTTTCCGGCAGCGTCCCAACCTTCGAACACCAACACACCTTTGAGCCCATGAAACAGATAGGCTTGCTGAATTCTGGCCAATCTTGTCTGCAATTCGACCAACTGACCAAAGTAGGCTTTTTTGTCCAGTTTCCTGGTCAGATCCGCATCCGAGAGTTTTGGGGGGTGATGTTTACTCATGCTGCCACCTGATCGATGCATCCTGGATCAGGATATCCTGAAGCCTTCTGCAAATTCGACATTGATCAGGGTCAAATGAAAAGGCCGGGCGCTGTGCCCGGCCTTTGCTGTCCGTGTCCTTCAGATCAGGCGCGGCGGCGACGGCCACCACCGCGACGGCCACCGGCGGCACCGGCGGCGCCCGCCTCGTCCGGTGCTTTGTTGAACCGGATCCACTCACCGCCATGCGGGTCGTTGTTGGTCAGCAGGTTGGCGGCGCGAATGGCCTCCATTTCCTTACCGGCGCGCGGCTTGGTCGAGCCAAGACCGAACAGCTGGCAGAAGGTTTCATCATCCATGTCCGCAGGCAGAATGACACCCTTGGCTTCAATCTCGGCCTTTTTCTCTGCGATCTTCTTGGGCCCTACAGGCAACGCAACAGGGTTCATGATTGCCGAGGTCATGCCCGCACCCATCGCCATTGGAAGGAAAGCGTTGTTGATGCCGTGGCGATTTGGCAGGCCGAACGACACGTTGGACGCACCACAGGTGGTGTTTACGCCCAGCTCTTCGCGCAAGCGACGGACCAGAGCGAATACCTGCAGACCAGCAGTTGCCATCGCACCGATGGGCATGACCAGCGGGTCGACCACGATGTCATGCGCGGGAATGCCGAAATCAGCCGCGCGCTCGACAATCTTCTTGGCCACTTCGAAACGCACATCGGGATCTTCCGAAATACCCGTGTCGTCATTCGAGATCGCTACAACCGGCACGTTGTACTTCTTGACCAGCGGCAGAACCAGCTCCAGACGCTCTTCTTCGCCGGTGACCGAGTTCAGCAGAGGACGCCCTTCAGCCGCCTCAAGACCGGCCTCCAACGCACCCGGCACCGACGAGTCGATGCACAGCGGCACGTCAACCAGACCCTGAACCAGTTCGACGATCTGGCGCATCAGCGGCGGCTCGGTCTCGTTCGGGTTGGGATTCGAGTTGTAGACAACGCCCGCATTGATATCCAGTACGGTCGCGCCAGCTGCCACCTGAGCCAAGGCGTCCTTTTCAACGGTCGAAAAATCGCCCGCTTCCAGCTCGGCGGCCAGTTTCTTGCGGCCTGTCGGGTTGATCCGCTCACCGATCACGCAGAACGGTTCGTCAAAGCCCAGGACGGCTGTTTTTGTTTTTGATTCTACGACTGTTCGGGTCATGTCCGTTCCTTAGGAGTTTACAGGCTTTGCCGAAGCGCCGCCGTTATTGATCGCCCAGTTGGCGTTGGTCTTGATCCCGCCCAGCGGGAAGAAGTGTACGTTGGTGATGTTGAAATCCGGGTTGGCCGCCTTGTGGTTGGCCAGTTCGGTCACGACATCGGTCGGCTCGTAGGGCAGCAACAGCTTGGAGACATCCATGGCGCGCTTTTGCAGAACCTTCAGCGACGGGCCAACGCCACACGCGATGGCGAATTTGATCAGAGTTTGCAGCTTGGCCGGACCCGCGATTCCGATATGGATCGGCAGATCGATACCCGCTTCTTTCAGGCTGTCGGCCCAGGCGATGATCGGCTTGGCGTCAAAGGCGAACTGGGTTGCCAGCGCCATTTCGGCATCCGTGGTCTCGTTGAACTTCTGCTTCCAGCGCAACGCGTCATCGACATTCTTGGTCGAACCGTCCGGGTCGATGTCCTTGTTGCCTTCGGGGTGGCCCGCCACGTGCAGGCGCTTGAAGCCCGCCTTGTCGAACAGACCGGTTTCAAGCAGCTGCATCGAGCTGTCGAAATCGCCGTGCGGGTTGGCGACACCGCCGGCCAGCAACAACGCCTGTTCAACGCCTGCTTCGCCCTGGTACATGGCGATCCAGTTTTCCAACGTCGCCGCATCCTTGATGATCCGAGCCGGGAAGTGCGGCATGACAGGGTAACCTTCCGCCGCGATCCGCTTGGCGGTCTTGACCATGTCTTCGATCGGCGTGCCCTCGATATGGGCGATGTAAACGCGTGTCCCCTCGGGCAACAGCGCGCGGAAGTCATCGACCTTTTCGGCGGTACGCGGCATGACCTCGATCGAATAGCCTTGCAAAAAGGCTTCGACGGTCGGATTTACTGGGCCGTTTTCGACCGCATCACGTTTCTTGAAGTTCAGCAAAGCCATTTCGGCCTCCCATAAAGTCTGGGGCTCATGCCCAACCGTCATTGGCGATCAGCGCTTTGACGCGGTCCTGATCGTATTCCGTTTCCAGACGCACAGCTTCGGCTTCGGCAATCTCGGCAGGATCGCCTTCGACCGCGAAAGGTTCGGCTTTGCGCCATTCGGCCAGATAGGCATCACTGTCCTTGGCGTTCACCTTCATCGCGGCACGGTCGATGGCTTGTTCAAACCGTTCCTCCAACTGCCGCTTTGCGCCACGACGGCCTTTGCCGACGATGACCTGAGCGGGAATGTCGCGCCAATACACGATGGTGACGTCAGGCATTGCTGTGATTCCTCCTAACCCGATGGGCCGGTTCTAAACTTCAATGTAGGCCTGGGTCGGTCGGTTTTCGACACACGGCGCTTTTCCAGCGACGTTTTTGCCCACGGTGGTGTATCGGGCTTGTAACCAGTTTTCCGGCAAACGCGCATATCATAATTCTCATCGTCACTATGAAAGCGCTGCATGAAAAAGAAAAACCCCGGACGGGAAAAACCGCCCGAGGCAAGAAGTGATGGGTCAAATGGCCTTAGCCGACCAGACCGCCATCTTCGCGGGTAATGGCGACAATGGCCGAACGCGGCACCGAGTCACCGCCTTCAGGCCAGTGGCTGTTGCCTTTTTCGCCCGGGTGCTGAATGCCGACGAACATCGTACGACGGTCCGGCGACCAGCTGAGACCGGTGACCTCGCATCCATTCGGTCCAACCAGAAAGCGGCGGATTTCACCGGTGACAGGGTCACCTGCCAGCATCTGGTTGTTGCCCTGACCGGCAAAGTCACCTTCGTTGCCGTAATTGCCATCGGTCTGGATCCACAACAAGCCATTGCTGTCGAACTTCAAACCGTCGGGCGAGTTGAACATGTTGTCGGCGTTCACGTTCTCGGATCCGGCATAGGCGTCTTCGTGGACCGTGGGATTGCCTGCCAGCACGTACAGATCCCAGCCGAAGCCAGCCGCAGCATGATCGCCGCCATCCGGACGCCAGCGTAGGATCTGACCGTAATGGTTCTTGTCCCGCGGGTTCGGGCCGTTGGTCGAGGTATCGTCGCCCCCTGCATTCGGCTTGACGCCACGGTTCTTGTTGTTGGTCAGGCAACAGTAAACCTCGGGCGCGTTTGGATTGGCCGCGACCCACTCGGGACGATCCATGGTGGTTGCTCCAACCGCCGAACCAGCCTGACGGGTGTGGATGCAAACCTCGGCCTGCGATGCAAGCCCGGTGGTTTCAGGTGTCAGATCGAGCCACTCACCGGTTCCGTCGTCGTTGAACTTGGCAACCGAAAGTGTGCCTTTCTCCAACAGCGCGTTGGTATCCACACCAGCGGCATAAACCCCTTCCGAGACAAAGCGGTAAAGAAACTCGCCGCGTTCATCATCGCCCATGTAAACGATGACACGACCGTCGTTGTTCACTATGACTTCGGCGTTTTCGTGCTTGAAGCGTCCCAGTGCTGTCAGCTTGCGCGGTGTCGATGCCGGATCGGTCGGATCGATCTCGACGACATAACCGGCACGGTTCGGTTCGTTTGGGTTTTTCGAGACGTCGAAACGGTCGTCGATCTTGGCCCAGCCATAGCCCCAATCGCTGGCCGATACGCCATAGCGTTTCAGTTCCGGGCTTGTCTCGTGGTTTTCATCCTCAGCCGAGAAGTAACCATTGAAGTTCTCTTCACAGGCCAGATACGTGCCCCACGGTGTCATGCCGTTTCCGCAATTGTTCCATGTTCCCTTGCACGTCGTGCCGGACGGATCGGCGGCGGTTTTCATCAAGTCATGACCGGCGGCCGGACCCGTGATGGTCATTTCGGTCTGCGGTGTAACGCGGCGGTTATACGGGCTGTCCTTTACGATGCCCCACTTGCCATCGGTGTTCGCAATTTCCACGATCGTGACACCATGCGCCATCATGCCCTTTGCGATGTCGTCATCGGATGCTGGCTTGGCGTCCGGATTGTTGCCCCAAAGAATGCCGCGGTTGGTATATTCGTTGTTCACCACCAGCAGAACATGGCCGTCGTGGAAAAACACATCCTGGCCATCCGTGTTGTCACCAAATGCGCGTTCCTGACTGGCCGCCGTGCCTCGGGTGTCATGATCGAATTCCGGAACGTCCGACCACAGCGGATCACCCCAGCGCACCATGACCTCGGCCTTGTAGCCCGAAGGCACAGTCACTTCGTCCGCCGTCGAAACCGGAATCGCCTCGAACGAGAAACGGTCCGCCGCCGCGCGGGCACCTGTCGGCAGAACCGAGCCGCCAACGGCAGCGAAACTGCCCATCGCCAGAACGCCTCCCATAAACCCGCGACGCGACAACGCACGCTCGACAACGCGGTCAAAGTCACATTCTTCGGGTCGTGGGCTTATGATTTCATCGTATTCATCAAAAGAAAGGGTGTGATCGTCTTTCATGGCAATCTCCATACCTGGCTGTAAGCTCGTAAAGAATCCCGCTGAGGGTTCCGTGGATGCCCATCGCACCCCAGTATGAACGGCATGTGACACGCGCGTTAATTTCAAACTTGAAATCACTTGCACGTCGGCGATCCCCCGCCTAGGGTCGGGGTAACTCGAAAATCGGAGGGCGTAACGATGGCGCCCAAGCGTCCCAAAGGTGCGGGCGCGTTCCCGAAAGCGGTCGAAAGCCCCGCGCCGGCAAGACCCGATCCGGATGCTCTTTATGCGGCACTGGATCTGGGGACAAATAGTTGCCGCATGTTGATAGCCCAGCCCAAGGGAAGTGGGTTTCATGTGGTCGACAGCTTCTCCAAATCCGTGCAGTTGGGCGCGGGTCTGGAACGCACCGGACGACTGTCGCGGGCGTCGATGTCGCGCACCGTTCAGGCATTGCGAATCTGTCAGCAAAAGCTGAAACGCAACAAGGTCAAACGGATGCGTCTGATCGCAACCGAGGCGTGCCGCCGCGCCAAGAACTCGCGCGAATTCATCCGGCAGGTGAAGCGCGAAACCGGGCTCACGCTTGAGATCATTCAGCCCGAGGAAGAAGCCCGTCTGGCGGTGATTTCCTGTGCCCCGCTGGTTTCGACCAAGACCGAGCAGTTGTTGGTCGTCGACATTGGAGGCGGTTCGACCGAATTGGTCTGGATCGACATCTCGTCCGTTCCACGCCGCGACCGACCCGCGGCCATCATGCGGCTGCATCACGGGTTTCACACTGTCGACAGCCCTTTTCCCGCGGCCAAGGTCGTTGACTGGATCAGCGTACCGCTGGGCGTCGCCACGCTGCGGGACCAGTTCAATGATGTCGAGGATGACGCCGCCCGTTTCGCGTTGATGAGTTGGTTTTTCGAGGAGAACCTTGCCGATTTTGCGCCCTACAAGGACGAACAGACGCGCGAAGGGTTTCAGATCGTCGGCACCAGCGGCACGGTCACCACTGTGGCGGCCTCGCATCTGGGCCTCAAGCGGTATGACCGGACCAAAGTGGACGGGCTGCGCATGACCAGCGATCAGATTGACAAAGTCATACGCGGGTATTTAGAACTCGGCCCTCATGGGCGGCGCCGGGACCCTCGCATCGGTGAAGACCGGCAAGCCCTGATCATGTCCGGTTCGGCCATATTGCAGGCTTTGCTTCGTTGCTGGCCCACTGACCGCCTTTCGGTGGCGGACCGGGGGCTGCGCGAAGGTCTGCTTTATGCACAGATGAGCGCGGACGGTGTATTGGAAGACGGACCGTTCTGATGGCGAAGACACCAAGTGGAAAAAACAATTCAGGCCGCGGACAGCGCGACCTGAAGGTCAAGGTCAAGACAGCGCGCGGGCGCAAGCTCAGTTCGACCCGCTGGCTCGAGCGGCAGTTGAACGATCCTTATGTAAAACGCGCTCAGGCCGATGGATATCGTGGGCGAGCGGCATATAAAATTCTGGAACTGGACGACAAATTCCGCTTTCTGGTGCCCGGCGCGCGCGTGGTGGATCTGGGTTGCGCGCCCGGAGGCTGGTGTCAGGTCGCCGTCAAGCGGGTGAACGCGCTGGGCGAGAAATCAGGCAAACGGATCGGATCGGTGCTGGGCATTGACCTGCAAGAGGTCGAACCGGTCGCCGGCGCCGAGATCCATGTGCTGGACTTCATGGAAGATGACGCCGACCAGAAGGTCAAAGACTGGCTGGACGGCAAGGCAGACGTCGTGATGTCGGATATGGCCGCGGCATCATCTGGTCACAAGCAGACCGATCACCTGCGAATCATGGCGCTGTGCGAAGCCGCAGCTTATTTCGCGTTTGACGTTCTGGAAGAAGGCGGAACCTTCGTCGCCAAAGTTCTGGCCGGTGGTGCTGAAGGCGATCTGCAAAAACTGCTGAAGCAGAAGTTTCAGAAAGTTGCCAACGTCAAACCGCCTGCGTCACGCTCGGACAGTTCGGAAAAATTCGTTGTGGCAACAGGGTTTCGCGGCGATTCTTAATCATCCAACCGAATGCGATTTCCGCTCAGGCGTTGTTCGCGCAACGACGTGGCCGCCATGCCCTGCAACATCAATGTGTCACCATGGGTCAGGTATTCAGGTTCGCGGCTGCGCAACTCTTCAATACGTTGCGCCAACGAAATAGATCGTACACCCGTTGGTCTCTGCTTTGACACTTCAATGGACATCCTTCACCTCTGAACAGCACACCTGAAATGTTGTTAGCGGGGAATTTAGCCGCGAACATGGAGCAAATCGGGCACGTATATGCCGGTTCAGGGGCTGAGTTGTTGCGACAATTGCAGCAGGTTCGGATCATCCGGCAGCCTGTCCAGCGCCTCTTGCATCACTATGCGCGCAGCTTCCGGGCCACGATTGATCTGCGCCAGTTGTACCAGCATCGGCCACGCCTCGGCCCGCTGCGGGTCCAGCGTCACAACTTCGCGAAAGGCCTGTTCAGCCGCAGGAGCGTTGCGAAGCGTCAATGCCATGCCCCCCAGTACAAGGTGGGTTTCCGGGGCATCCAGCCTATTCGAAATCGACTGCTGCCATTCCGACATGCCCTGCCCAAGCTTGGTCCGTTGCTCGGCCGTCAAACCCTGCGGCGGTATGCTCAGGAACTCTTTGGCGGCAGCGATGCGCACGTTTCGCAGAGGATCAGACAGCAACGGCTCGAGCCTGCGCACCTGATCTGCCGGGCTGGCCTGACGTTGCAGCGCCGCTGCATTCGCTCGTATCAGCGGGTCATCTTCCTGCAAAAGCGACGCTGTGACAGCGGCTATCTCTGGCGAGCCAAACGGCTGCATAAGATATGCGGCGGTTGCTCTTACGATCCCGGGCTGCGACGCATCCATTGCGACGGCAAGCAAACCCTCGGGCGTGTCGAGCTGCCCTTCGGCCGCAGCTTTGAAAACTGTCCCGTAATGCGGGCGTCGATTTGGCGATTCCGGAAACCAGCCTTCAATCTGGCTTGCAGCCCAGGCCTGGTCCTGGTCTTGATGGCAGTCCGTGCAGGCATCAACGCCCAGCCCAAGATCCGGTCGGGGTATGCGAAAGCTGTGATCGCGTCGACCGTCGACACCCATGTAGGTCCGCTGGATCATATGGCAGCTTTTGCATTGGGCCCCTTCCCCGCCTTCCAGGTGATTGTGATGCGCAGGCGTGTCATAGTCCTTTGCGGCAAGGGTGGCGAATTCCGGATTTCCGGCAGGCGAATGGCACTGTGTGCAAACCCCGTTTCCTTCGGCTTTCAATTCTGCGCTGTGCGGCTCGTGGCAGTTCATGCATCCGACGCCCTGCGCGTACATCTTGGATTGCAGGAACGAGCCGTAGACGTAAACCTCATCCAGTATCTGCCCGTCGGGATGATAGGTCCCGGGGCGCAGCACAGCCAGATTATACGCATCATGGTACGGAGTTCCCGGAACCGGGTTTCCGTTGCCATGCGCTTCGCGCCGGGAATGACATCCGGCGCATTGCTGTATTTCTTCTTCGGTCCGCCCCTTGCCCCAACTCAACAGAAAGCCGGCATTGCCCAGGCCATCTGAAGACCCCTGTTCCCGGACCCAATCGATATGAGCGGACCCCGGCCCGTGGCAGGCCTCGCACCCGACCCCGATTTCGACCTGCTGAGACGTGTAGGATCTGGTTTGAGGATTGTAGTTCTTCTCAAAACCCGTGGCATGACATTCAGCGCAGCGCGCGTTCCAGTTCTTGTAAGGGCCTGTCCAATGCAACCCGTCATCAGGCGGCAGGTCCTGATCAGGGTACAGGTGATACCAGCGCTTTTGCTCTGTGTCCCAAACCACGTCGAAGCTTTGCAAACGGCCCGGTTCGGTCTCGAAAAGGTATTGCTGCAAGGGTACGATTCCAACGACGGAATGCACGTCATATTCCGTCGTCGCACCGTCTTTTTCCGCTACGCGGGCCGAGTACCTGCCTGCCTCACGTTTGAACTGGACGGACATACCGTCATGATCGAACCGAGTTCCGTCAAAATCGGCCGCAAGAGCGCCGTCAGTGGTATCTGTCCACGCCAGCGCATGATGTGACCCAGCCCAGGCTTCGGCTTCTTGCTGATGACAGTCGGTACACTGATCTGAGCCCACATATTCTGGGGTCTGCGCCTGAACTTCGCCAGCGATTGCAAGGCAGGCCAGTATCAGGGCAAATCTCATGCCGTATCTCCTTCTGAGGCATTTTGCAGATCAATCAATGCACCATTGTATTCGGCCCCCAGAATCAGGATCGCGGAATAGAGATACAGGAAAATCAATGCCGCCATGGCCCCCGCCAATCCTGCATAGGTGGCGCTGTAGGTGGCGAACTGACTGATATAAATTGAAAACGCCCATCCACCGGCCGCCCACAAGGCCAAAGTCAGCAGGACGCCGGGCAGAATTTGCATCAGGCTGTGCCTGCGGGTCGGCAGCACGAGATGTGCCAGAAGAACGGTGCCCGCAGGAACCGCCACCGTGAACGTCCAGCGCAGGCGATCCACGGAAAACCAGTTGGCCACGGCAACTTCTGTGTGTTCGGCCACCAGTTTCGTATAGACCGGCAAAACCACCTCGACGGCGGCGATGATCAGAATGGCCGACCCACCCAGAATGACCAGCACCAGGCAGAGCAGCCGGGTTTTCCAGAATGGCCAACTGTCTTCGTCATGGTAGGCCTGGTTCATGGCTGCACGTACGGCGGCAACGCCGTTGGAAGCAAAATAGATCGCCAGCAAACCACCCAAGGTGATGACACCCGAACCGGATCCGGCCAGAACGGCCCGCAGTTCGGCCACGATGGGATCTGCGACATCCTTGGGCCACGCTCCGAAAATCAGGTCAATCAACTCATCCGTGACATAGCCTTGCGACAACGCCCCTGCCAGCGCCACGGTGAACAGCACAAAAGGAAACAGCGCCATCATCAGCGACATGGCCACATGGCTGCTCATGACAAAGCCGTTCTTTCTGCTGAACCGACGGATCGACAGCCAAAGCGCCTGAACAGGTCGGCCAAACAGGGGATTCGCGGCAGTGGTCATGCGGCAACCCTAACCCGCCGAAATGGAACACAGAACCCGTCATGAATATCTATTTGGGGAATGAGGGCCAACAAACGCCTGAACGCATTGCATAAACAAGACCTCGCGTGCAGGATTGGGTCGCGCAGGACGGGAAATGCGCCAGACACAGGATACCGAATGACCCCGGATCAAAAAGACATTACGGTTAGTCCCAGGCTTCGACTGTCTGTTGTCCGGGATACATGCATCATCGCGACGCTGATCGTGCTGGGCCTCTATGCCGGGGCAAACTTCCTGATCCCGCTTGCCATGGCGCTGCTGGTCAATGTTCTGATCATCGCGCTGAGCGATCGCGTCGTCGCCCTGACCCGCGCTCCGGTCTGGCTGGCCAATATTGCCGGTGTGACCGTCGTTCTGGCGGGTTTGTTCATGATCATGTACGTGCTGGGCAGTCAGGCGACGCAGTTTGCACGCTCGATCAGCACCTATGAAAACCAGTTTGATGGTGCCGTCGAGCGAATAACGGGGCTGGTCGGCAACGACGTGACCACCTTCATTCGTGACAATCTGGTCAGTATCGACATGTCCTATGTCGCACGCGTATTGCTGGGCAGCGCCACCTCATTGTTGAACCAGTTCTTCCTGATCAGCCTTTATGTCGCCTTTCTGATGGCCGAACGACTGGCGTTTCGGAAAAAGATCCAACTGGCCGCCGGAGATCCTGTCGCCGCAGCCGAGTTTTCCGCCATGCTCGATGCGATTTCGGTCAGCTTGCAACGCTATGTCGGCGTCAAAACCCTGATCAGCCTGATAACGGCAACCATCAGCTATACGGTTTTCCGCTCGCTTGGTCTGGAATACGCGGAAACATGGGCCGTATTGACCTTTGCCCTGAACTTCATCCCCTCGATCGGTTCGATCATAGCGGTGTTTTTCCCGGCCATGATCGCGCTTGTTCAATTCGAAACGATCATCCCCTTCCTGGTCATCGTGCTGGGATGTGGAACGATCCAATTCCTGATCGGCAATTTCCTTGATCCGGCCATGCTTGGCCGATCCCTGAACATGTCGACCTTTCTTGTCATTCTGGCCCTGACCTTCTGGACAACGGTCTGGGGCCTGATCGGAGCGTTTCTGAGTGTGCCTCTGACCGTATGCATCCTGATCGTTTTCAGCCACATCCCGGCCCTTCGGCCGGTCGCCATACTGATGTCTCTGGATGGCAGATTGGGCGAGGACAACAGTCAGGCCGCAGCAAGCTAGGTCATGAAGCGTCCCCTGTTCATCGGATCCGATATCTACCGCAACTCGACCTACGGTTCAAAACACCCGCTGGCCATCCCGCGGGTTTCAACTGTCATCGATCTGTGTCGCGAACTGGGATGGTTGACCTCCGAGAGCTACCGCGTCAGCCCCTGCGCAAAGCCAAGTGTATTGGAAAGGTTTCATACGCCGGACTATATCGCCGCCCTGCAAAAGGCGGAAGCGGACCAGCATGTCACGGACGAAACACGGGATAAATACGGTTTGGGGACTCTGTCGAACCCGATCTTCGCCGAGATGTATCGCCGGCCGGCAACCGCCGCCGGTGGTTCCATGCTGGCCGCCGAACTGATCCGGGATGGAGGGATCGTTTTCAACCCTGCGGGCGGTACGCATCACGGCCTTGCGGACCGGGCGAACGGGTTTTGCTATCTGAACGATCCGGTTCTGGCGATACAGACCCTTTTGAACACTGGCTTGGATCGCGTGGTCTATGTCGACATCGACGCCCATCATTGCGATGGGGTTGAACTTGCGTTTCGCGGGTCGGACAGAGTCCGGATGATCTCGGTGCATGAAACGCGGCGGTGGCCGTTCACGGGCCAACTTGAGGAAGACGCCGGTGGCGCGGCCTTCAACCTGCCGGTTCCAAGGCATCTGAATGACGACGAGTTCACCGCCATTCTGGATCAATTGATCCTGCCAGCCACCGAAGCGTTCAAACCGCAAGCGATTGTCCTGCAATGCGGGGCCGACGCCGTGGCCGAAGACCCGCTTTCGCGTTTGACCCTGTCCAACAACGCACATTGGCGAACGGTCGCGGCGCTGAAACAGCTTTCGGCACGTTTTCTGGTTCTTGGCGGCGGAGGGTACAACCCCTGGTCCGTAGGGCGATTGTGGAGCGGCGTCTGGGCCACCCTGAATGACTTTGAAGTTCCTGACACACTTGACGACGCTCCACAGAAAATCCTGCGGGATCTGACCTGGAGCAGGGCCGCAGGACAGGCGCCTCAACCCCACTGGCTGAACAGTTTGCGAGACGCGCCAAACCCCGGCCCCATACGACAGGAAGTGAAGAACGATTTACGTCGCCTCACCGCCAGACATTGACAGTAGATCGGCCTTTCAAAGCCTGCTAACATTCCGACATTTCGGGATATTCCTGACCGACCCAACCCCTGTTCCGTCA
The DNA here is from genome assembly GCF_056538725.1 of Ruegeria sp. BF10. Lineage (NCBI taxonomy): Bacteria > Pseudomonadati > Pseudomonadota > Alphaproteobacteria > Rhodobacterales > Roseobacteraceae > Ruegeria > Ruegeria sp. BF10. The sequence continues at coordinate 1,267,574 of NZ_JBQFTR010000001.1, read as the reverse complement.
TCAATTCATTTCTTTCAGTTTGGCACCGATTGGACCACCACCTATGAATGCACTTAATCAGATACTTGATCTCAAGGCCCGCATGAGCCAGTCCATCATAGGGCAAACCGAGGTCATCGACCGACTGCTGATCGGGATGCTGGCCAACGGAAACCTTCTGATCGAAGGTCTGCCCGGATTGGCCAAAACACGTGCAGTCAAGGTGATGGCACGCAATCTGGACGCAGAGTTCAGCAGGATCCAGTTCACGCCTGATCTGCTGCCTTCAGACGTGACGGGAACCGAGGTGTTTCAACAAACTGATGAGGGCGGCACCTTTCGCTTTGAACCCGGGCCGATCTTTGCCAACATCGTCCTCGCTGACGAGATCAACAGGGCACCGGCAAAGGTGCAGGCCGCTTTGCTGGAAGCGATGGAAGAACGGCAGGTCACGGTTTCCGGAACCACCCACAAGATGGAACCATTGTTCATCGTGATGGCAACCCAGAACCCCATTGAACAAGAAGGCACCTATCCCCTGCCCGAAGCGCAGATGGACCGGTTCCTGATGCATGTTCAGATCACCTATCCGCCGGTCGAAGACGAGGTTGAAGTGATCCGGCTGGTACGGGGCGAAGAGATCGCCGCCGGGAAAGGCGCGTCAAGCGAGCCACCACCGACGATCCCGCAGGACGCCGTTTTTGTAGCGCGTTCGGAAATCGGGCAGATCCATGTTTCGGATGCTATGGACCGCTATATGGCCGATCTGGTTCAGGCGACCCGGACGCCTGCGGCGCTCAGCGCAGAACTGGCCAGCTGGATCGAAATCGGCGCCAGCCCGCGTGCCTCATTGGCATTGGACAAATGCGGTCGGGCGCATGCGTGGATGAACCAGCGTGATTATGTGGACCCTGCGGATATTCGAGCCATAGCACATGACGTGTTCCGTCACCGCATCACGCTGAGCTTCGAGGCGCAGGGGAACGCCAAAACGGCAGATGACGTGATCGCGGAAATCCTGCGTCTCGTCGCGCTGCCCTGACGGTTCGGGTTGGCCGGGTGCATCAATCCTCAGCATATCCCGATGATCCCCGCATTCACGTCACTGCGGATCACCTGTTGCGTCTGGAACTGCATTCCCGTGCCCTGAGCTTTTTGCCACGTCAGCCTGCCCGGTCGATCCTGAATGGAACACACGCATCACGCCTGCGCGGACGCGGCCTGAACTTCGAAGAATTGCGCAACTACCAACCGGGCGACGACATCCGCACCATTGACTGGAAAGTCACGGCGCGAACCGGTGAGCCCCATGTCAGGGTCTATACCGAGGAAAAAGACCGCCCTGCCCTGTTGCTGGTCGATCAACGCGTTTCGATGTTTTTCGGAACGGAGGTCTACATGAAATCGGTCATCGCCGCCGAAGCTGCCGCAATCACCGCGCATCGCGTTCTTGGCCAGGGCGATCGTGTCGGTGGTCTGGTCTTCAACGACACGAGCGTTGCGGAACACAGGCCGCAGCGCCGCGCTGCTGCGCTCATGCGGTTTCTGTCATCCATCGGGGCTGCCAATTCGGCCTTGCATGCTGCCTTGAACCCGCAACCAACCGTGGCTTTGAATGACATGTTGTCGGAAGCCGCGCGTATGTCCCAAACCAACGGGCTGGTTTGCCTGTTTTCCGATTGTGACGGGCTTAACGAAAGATCGGAATCCTTGCTGCGCCGCATTGCGGTCTCAAACGATCTGATCGTGTTCAATATTGCTGACAAAACAGCAAAGGGACTGACACCCAATCTGAAACTCACGGTCTCGGACGGCAGCGACCAGATCGAAATCGACAGCTCCGACCCCGAATTGTCCGGGAAAATTCGCAAGTCCATGGAGGACAGGTTGAACCACCTGCATTCATGGTCCCGGCGATACGGTTTTCCCGTTGTTCCTTTGACAACGACGGAACCCGCCCTGGATCAGTTGCTGTATCTGTTCGGGCATCGCAGGGGGCAGAAATGAGCATCGACACGACAGGGAAATCTCTGGTTGATCTGCTGAATATGCTCGAGCCGGCACCGGAACCCACGCCTATTTCGATGGTTCCACAGACATGGGGATGGTTGGCGCTGGCCGTCATACTGCTTGGGTTTGTTGGACTGGTCTGTGTTCTTTTCGTCCGGCGAAGGCGGGCGAACGCGTATCGACACCAAGCGCTGGCCGAGCTGGCAAACCCGGATATCACGTCGGCAAAGGTTGCCGAAATCCTTCGCCGCACCGCGTTGGTCGCATATCCGCGCAAGCAGGTTGCAGGGATTCACGGGGAAGATTGGTTGAGCTTCCTTTCGCAAACATCTGATGATTCCACATTTTTATCGAACACAGGACAATCACTGATCGAAGCGCCGTACAAGGACCTGCCGCCAAACCGCGCCTTGACACAACTTGCTCGGCATTGGGTCAAGTCCCATAAACCGCATCGGGGACCGTGATGTTTTCCTTCTCTGCGCCTTGGGTGTTTTTGCTCCTGCCGCTGCCGCTGCTGGTCTACGCCATTGCTCCGCCCCGGCGGGAATCAACCGCGTCCATTCGCATTCCGTTTTTCCGCCGCGTGGCCCAGGCGGCCGGTGTCGAGCCGCAATCCGGGTCAATGATCCGAACCCGAGCCCGGCTGCAAACAGCAAGCGCCACATTGATCTGGATTCTGTTGGTTCTGGCGCTGGCGCGTCCGGAGCGTCTGGGCGATCCCGTCGTGATGGAAAAGTCAGCCCGCGATGTGGTTTTGGCACTGGATATCTCCGGCTCGATGGATCAGCGCGACTTTCAGACCGGATCCGGTGCCCCGATGCAAAGGCTGGACGCGGTCAAAGAGGTTCTGAAGCAATTCATCTCTGAAAGAGATGGTGACAGGATGGCGCTGATCATCTTTGGAACACGCGCATTCATTCAAGCGCCTTTCACGGAAGATCTGAACAGTTTGAATGGGTTCCTGGACCAAACTCAAGTTGGCATGGCGGGTCCGAACACCGCTTTGGGCGATGCCATAGGACTTGGCATTCGAACCTTTGAATCCAGCGAGGTTGACCAGCGCCTGATGATTGTCCTCAGCGATGGCGCCGATACGTCCAGTCGCATGACTCCGGTCAACGCTTCGGCCATTGCTGCGGAAAAGAACGTGGTTGTCTATACGATTGGTGTCGGAGACCCGAATGCCACGGGCGAAGACCGCGTCGATCTTCAGGCATTGAAGGACATAGCCGATCGCACAGGCGGAGAGTATTTCTTTGCCGACGATGCAACGGCCCTTGAACAGACCTATGAACGCATTGATTCACTGAACCCCAGAATTGTGGAAACGCAAAGCTATCGCCCCAAACAAAGCCTTGCCCATATTCCGTTGCTATTCGCGCTGATCGTCATTTTGGTCAGCATGGCCGGGTTTCATTTCTCACAGCGACACCAGGGGGCCGTCTGACGATGGATCTGGCTGATTTCCATTTTATCCGAGGCTATTACCTGCTGCTTCTCATCCCCATCTTTGCGTTGTGGTGGCGGATCAGACCCAGACCGATGGCAGAAACCAAACGGCCGTCAGGGATCGCCCCGCATCTTGCCGAGGCCTTGCTGCTGGGCAAGGAAGAAAACCGGCGCGTCCAGCCCATTGACGTTGCGATGATCATTGCGGCGCTTGTCACATTGGCGGCCTCGGGCCCGACATGGTCGCGTGCGCCCAACCCGCTGATCGCGGATACGGCTCCGTTGGTGATCGCTCTCAAAGTCACCGACAGCATGGAAAGCTCGGACCTTGCGCCATCCCGGCTGGATCGGGCACGGTTCAAGATTTCCGACCTGATCAACGAACGCGCCGGTGCTCGAACCGCCCTGATCGCCTATGCAGGAACCCCGCATCGCGTTGCCCCTTTGACCGAAGATGCGAACATACTTCGTCCGTTGCTTGAGGGGTTGACGCCCGAGGTGATGCCGAAGGACGGCGATGCCGCAGCCGATGCGCTTGCGTTGGCTCTGTCCATTCTGGATGACAGCGACGGCCCGGGGGCTGTGTTGTTCGTGCTGGATGACCTCGATCCATCTCAGGTATCTGGGTTAAGCGCTTCGAATACTGATATTTTCTTTCTCACCATGCTGCCTGACGGTGGTCGTATTGCTCAGTTGGACAACCTCCAGAATGCATCAGTGGTGGCGTTTTCGAACGACGACCGGGACGTCACTCAACTGACGCGCCGTATCCAATCAGCCTATACTGCCGCCCTGGATGACGATGACCGCCTGGACTGGCAGGACAAAGGCTGGATTCTGGCCTGGCCTGCTGCACTGCTGTCCCTGCTATGGTTCCGGAAAGGCTGGGTGGTCCGATGGGCAATTCTGGCTTTGATTGTGTTGCCCACATCCGGAGCGCGCGCAGAAGGATGGAGAGACTGGTTTTTCACCCCTGACCAACAGGGCCAGATTGCGATGAACCAAAAACGGTTTGGCGACGCGGCCGAGATGTTCGAAGACCCATATCACAAGGGATATGCCTATCTCAGGGATGGTCAATACGAAAAGGCGTCGTCCGTGTTTTCCACGCTGGACACGCCGGAAGCTGCGTTTGCCGAAGGAATGGCCCGCATAAGGAACCGCGAGTATCGCCCAGCCATATCGGCGTTCGAAACCGCCTTGGAACGTCGCCCCGACTGGTCCGAAGCCCAGCATAATCTCGACGTATCCAAAGCCATCCTGGACTATGTCGAAACGACGCGCGAACAGTCCGATACCGGCGAAGAAGCTGGCATCGGTGCAGATGATACGGTGTTTGACAACGACGCAGCACGCGGCAGTGACACCACGGTTCAAGCCGCTGAGGACGGGCCGCAGTCACTGTCCGCCGACCAGTGGATCAGTATGATCGACACCGATATGCAGGATTTTCTGAAAAACCGTTTCCTGTTGGAAAATCAGGAGCAAACAGAATGAGATACCTTGTTGTCTTCATTCTGCTGATGCCGGTTTCCTTGTCCGCACAGGACAGTTCATCCTACCAACCGCAGGTTTCAGTAGACATCCCGAACCAGGCCGTCATCGTCGGCCAGCCCGCCATCGTCCGCATCAAGGTTCTGATTCCGACCTTCATGCCGCAACCGCCCGTATTCCCATCATTGGAGCAACAAAACATCCTGGTTCGCCTGCCTGAAAGGGCTTCTGGTCCGGTAAGCGAAACGGTGGACGGAGAGACGTGGTCGGGGGTGCAGCGCAGTTATCGCCTGTATCCGCTGGCACCAGGGCCGGTCGCGTATGACGCGCAAGAGGTTGTCGTGACATTTGCCGATCCGCAGTCCAATGACCCGGTCCAGGTTTCGATGGCGCTTCCCCCCATACAGCTCAATGCAGAAATCCCGGATGGCGCTCAGGGTCTTGACCCGCTGATCATCGCAAGCGGTTTCTCTCTTGATCAGAAGCTGGACGGTCCGACCGATATGCAGGCCGGCGATTCCATCACGCGCGAGATAAGCGCGCAGATCTCTGGCACCACGGCCCTGACAATCCCGGCGCTGACGCCGCAGGATCAAAGCCAACTGCTTCGCGCCTATCCCAAGGAACCCCGCTTTTCAGAAACAGAGGACCGGGGCATCCTGTCCGGGCAACGGGTCGAAGAAACCGTGTACATCGCCCAAGATGGTGGCGACACACAATTGTCGGCCGTTTCGATCGACTGGTTCAATCTGGACACCGGTCAGATCGAAACGGCATCACTTCCCGCGACCACGCTTTCACTGACACCCCCCAAGCGACAGCCACCAGACGCGCAATCCATCATCAAATCAGTTCTTTTCCTTGTCATTGCTGTATTCGAATTGTGGACATTGGGAAGGTTTCTGCGCCCGCGCTATGCAACCTGGAAAACGGAACGGCGCCGCAGGTATCTGGCTTCGGAGAGATATGCCGTCGATGCCTTGCGATCCGCTTTGCAATCACGGGATCTGCCCGCGGCTTATCAGGCATTGGATCTTTGGAAATCACGCAGCGCGCATCCCGAGCGTTCTTTGGATCTTGAGAACAGCCTGATGAAGATCGGTGCTGCGCGGTATTCAGCGACGGCTGGCAACAGCCCGGAAGATTGGCAAGCAGCCATGCAAAACCTGGGTGCACTGAAAAGCGCAACAGAACGCAAGGACGGGTCCTTGCCCCCGCTCAATCCTTAGATTTCAACTTTGACAGTTGCTGATCAGCTTGCTCCGATCGATCAACCGTAGCCGGCCATAGCCCAATTCCACGAGGCCCAGATCCGCCAGGTGGTGCAGATGCCGGTGCAACGTCGGCTGAGATACCGCAACCATTTCAGCAAGCTCTTCCTGAGACACGACAATCCACCCATCAGATTTCAAGGTGCCTTCATCAAGATGCAACAGGCGCAGCACCAGACGCTTTTCAGACCCCGTAACCGCAAGGTTGGCCATGATGCGCAGTGCGGTCTTCATGTTTTCATGCGTCAACGCATAGAAATCACGGATGTATTCCGGGTTTTTCCGAACCAATCTTGCCACGCGGGAACCGGGAAAAAACAACGTGCGGGTCTTTTGCGTTGTCACGACGCTGACCAGCCGTTTCGCCCCGGAGAAAAGCGCAAGATCCCCGATCCAGAAACCCGATCCATCCTGATGCAAGACGAATTCCTGTCCGTCATCGGCAGGTGCGGTGATCTGAAGCGCGCCTGAAAGCACCGCGAAAATACCATTGGCCTGATCGCCGTGGTGGTAAAGGGTTTCTCCGGAATCGAAGGTTCTGTGAACGGCGACGGTCATTAGATCATTCTGAAACCTTGAATCGCGCGCGCCAAACCATTCGGTTTGGGTCAGAATCCGCATATCCTCATCAGAATCAAACATTTGTATCTTTCAAAATAATCATATGATAAGTTTTCGATACGTTTCATCGCTTAAAATAACTGTGTTCACTGCTCGAACAAGTATCTGTTTTTTGTGCGGGCAATCAACAACTTGCTTGCAGCTTCAAAGTATAGGCTCGCGGCTTCAATTATATTTTCTTTTCCGGGTCGTTAAGACCCGACTGATCAGGAGCACTTCATGTCATCTCCACGAATGATTGCAGACAATTGGCGCAGAACACTGCGCCGGTTCGCCGTGGCGACCGTTACTGTCGCCCTTGCCGTGCCCGCCTGGGCGCAGGATCAAAAACCCAATATTCTTGTGATATGGGGCGACGACATCGGTCAATCCAACATCTCTGCCTACACCATGGGCCTGATGGGATATCAAACCCCCAATATCGACAGGGTTGCCAAGGAAGGCATGATCTTTACCGACTACTACGGTGAACAATCCTGTACGGCTGGTCGGTCCTCGTTCATCATGGGCCAGTCTGTGTTCCGCACCGGATTGTCCAAAGTTGGTTTGCCGGGCGCAAAAGAGGGCATGCAAGTTGAAGATCCAACGATTGCCGGCCTACTAAAAGCTCAAGGCTATGCAACCGGTCAGTTTGGAAAGAACCACTTGGGCGATCGGGACGAAATGTTGCCGACCAATCATGGGTTTGATGAGTTTTTTGGAAATCTCTACCACCTGAACGCCGAGGAAGAGCCTGAAAACGAAGACTACCCGCAAAGCCCGGAATTCCGCGAACGGTTTGGTCCGCGCGGGGTCATAAAATCCAGTGCTGACGGAATGATCGAAGACACCGGCCCACTGACCAAAAAGCGTATGGAAACGGTGGATGACGAAACGGTTGCGGCCGCGCTCGACTTCATCACGCGCAAAACGGAAGAAGGTGTTCCGTGGTTTGTTTGGTGGTCCGGCACCAGAATGCACTTCCGTACTCATGTCAAAGACGAAATGCGCACGAAAGCCGACGAAATCGCCGGCAAGCATATGGATGAATACCAAGCAGGGATGATCGAGCATGACATGCATGTCGGCCAATTCCTTGCCCTGCTGGATGAACTGGGGATCGCGGACAACACGATCGTTCATTATTCCACCGACAACGGCCCGCACATGAACACCTGGCCGGATGCGGCGATGACACCGTTCCGAGGGGAAAAGAACACAAACTACGAAGGTGGTTGGCGTGTTCCGTCAATGGTACGCTGGCCCGGCAAAATCGACGCCGGCTCGGTCAGCAACGAGATCATGCATCACATGGACTGGTTGCCGACCTATTTGGCGGTTGCAGGTAATCCGAACATCAAGGAACAGCTGCTTGAAGGGATCACCGTGGCCGAAGTTGGCGGCGGACGCGACTACAAAGTGCATTTGGATGGATACAACTTCCTGCCGTACCTGACGGGTGAAACAGATGAAGGCCCACGTCACGAGATTTTCTACTTCTCCGACGATGGTGATCTGACTGCGTTGCGTTACGATGACTGGAAAGCAGTGTTTCTTGAGCACCGCTATCCGCAGACTTTGCGTGCTTGGGCAGAGCCCTGGACCGAACTGCGTATTCCGTTGCTCTTCAACCTGCGCCGCGATCCGTACGAACGGTCCAATGTCACTTCCAACACCTATTGGGATTGGTATATCGACCGTGTTTACCTACTGCTGCCTGCGGCAGAATATGTGGGCCAGTTCCTGGAAACATTCGAAAAGTTCCCGCCGCGTCAGAAGCCGGGCAGCTTTACGATTGGCGACGCCAAGGACAAGATCTTCAGTCAGGTCGGCTCCAAGTAAAATCGCGACACCTGAACCCGCAGCACCTGATCGGCGCTGCGGGTTTTTTGTTTTATCCACGGTATTTCTTACCGAAACATGCGTCGAAGGAATTAGGCCATGACAAGAGAGCCCCTAGCCTTGGCTGTTGCAGTTGTACTGAGCGGACTTGCGAGCTTCACGGCATCCGCAGATCCGCTGCCCTCATGGGCGGACACGGCATCGCGGGACCATATCGTTGACTTTGTCGAGGCGGTGACAGACCCTGAAAACAAAAGCTACGTAACCCCAGCAGCCCGGATCGCGGTATTTGACAATGACGGTACGCTCTGGGCTGAACAGCCGGTGTATTTCCAGTTCATTTTCGCCATGGATCGGCTTTCTGAACTGGCCGAACAAGATCCTTCGATCCTGTCCACACCTGCTTTGAAAGCCGCTGCCGAAGGTGATCTTGCGACGGTTCTTCAAGGCGGTCACGATGCGTTGATCGAAGTTGTCAACGCGTCACATTCCGGGACGACTGTCGAGGCGTTTCAGGCCGCAGTCGCGGAATGGCTGGCCGAAGCGCGACACCCGGACACCGGATTGCCTTATGACCAGATGACCTATCAGCCCATGGTCGAGCTGTTGCGCTATCTGCGGGACGAAGGGTTCAAGACCTATATTGTCTCGGGTGGCGGTATTCACTTCATGCGGGTCTTTGCGGAACAAGCCTATGGCATTCCGCCGGAACAGATTCTGGGCACCTATGGAAACTCGACTTTCGAAGATGTCGATGGCGTTCCGACCGTAATCAAGGCCCCCGGGATTGCCTTCATCGACGACAAGGAAGGCAAACCCATCAACATCGAACGCACAATCGGCAAACGCCCCATTCTGGCCGCCGGAAACTCAGACGGCGATTTCGCCATGCTGGATTGGACAACCTCGGGCAATGGGCCACGGCTGGGTGTTCTGATCCACCATACCGATGCCGAGCGGGAATGGGCCTATGATCGGGAAAGTCCGATCGGACGGTTGGTTGACGGTCTGGATCAGGGGCCGGACAAAGGCTGGGTCATCGTCGATATGGCGAAAGACTGGTCGCGGGTCTACACTGGAGGAAACTGAACGACCCGAAAGACTTGCCGCCCATGTGGACATTGCTGGTTTCCACCTTTGTTTTTTTGCTATATGCAATTGCGATTGTGTTTTCGGTGCGCGCTGCACAAACCGCGCGCACGCCGCAAGGAGCCGTTGGCTGGGTGGTCTTTTTGGTATCGGCACCGGTTTTTGCGGTGCCGATGTACCTGTTTCTGGGGCACCACAGGTTTCGCGGCTATCGCATCGCGCGCCAGCAAAGCGAACGGGTCGTCGAAGGAATCAAGACCTTTGCCGACTATTCCCGACCTGATCCGACCACGATGTCGATCAATCCACGACCATTCGAGTTTCTGGCTCACCTTCCGGTCTCCAGTGGCAATGGTGCTCAGCTTCTGATTGATGGTCAGGCAACGTTTGATGCCATTTTCGAGGCGTTGGACGAGGCCAGAAACTATATCCTGATCCAGTTCTACATCGTCCGAGACGACGCGCTGGGCCGCAAGCTTCAGACCAAGCTGATCGAGGCCGCGAAACGTGGGGTGCATGTCCGTTTCATGATCGATGCTGTCGGCAGTTATGGGTTGCCAAGCACCTACCTGGACACGATGCGCGATGCGGGAATTGACGTGGCCGACCCTCGCCGTCAACGCGGCCCGAATTTCCGGTTTCAGCTGAATTACCGAAACCACCGAAAGACTGTCGTTATCGACGGTGAAACAGGCTTTATCGGCGGTCACAACGTGGGCGTTGAATATCTGGGAGAAGACCCGCATTTCGGCCATTGGCGTGACACGCATATCAAGATGACCGGACACATCGTCCGGCAATTGCAGCTCATCTTCACCGAAGACTGGCACTGGGCCCGCGATGAAGACCTGATTGATGATCTCGACTGGGCAGGCAGCGTGGCCGAGCAAGACATGAATGCCCTATTGGTGGCGACCGGACCCGGAGACGAAACCGAAACCGGCGCCATGATGTTCTTTTCGGCAATCGCCGAGGCGAAAGAAAGACTGTGGATCGCATCGCCCTATTTCGTGCCCGACATCGACGTCATGACCGCCCTGCAACATGCAGCGATGCGCGGGGTGGACGTGCGCATCCTTGTCCCGGATGTGATCGACCATCGGCTACCCTGGCTGGCCGCTTTTGCCTATTTCGACGAAATCCGCGACTGCGGCGTGCGAGTGTTCCGATATACGGATGGATTCATGCACCAGAAGGTGCTGGTGGTTGACGACACGCTGGCCGCGGTCGGCACGACCAATCTGGACAACCGGTCCTTCCGGCTGAACTTCGAGGCGATGGCCCTGTTTTTCGATGCCCGCGCAGCCTTGGCTGTTGATCAGATGCTGCGCGCGGATTTCGAGGCGAGCTATGAGTTGACGCGCCGTCTGGCCCAGCAACCCGCGCATATCCGGTTTGGCGCCCCCTTGGCGCGGCTGTTTGCGCCTATCCTCTAGGAAAAGAATTTCTCTTGAAAGACGCGCGTCATCATCGCCACCAGATAAGCGGTCGACAGACCAAAGGCCAGCAGACCGGCAACCGCGGCAAAAGACCCGAAGATACGCAATCCTTCGCCCAAAACGATATCGCCGTATCCCAGAGTCGTGAACGTCACCAGTGAGAAATAGATGGCCGAGTTCCAATCCGGCAGAACCTCAAGCAACACCCATACGATGGCCCAGATCCAGACCTGAATCGTATGCGTGGCGACGATAAACGCCAAAGATACCGCGATTGGTGTTGCCGTTCCAAAGAACACCCCCTTGGCGGACCATCTTTCATCCCACTTGATGATCGCAACGGTACACCAGGTTAACAAAAGAATCTCGACCAAGAAGCAGAGCGCCAGAAATGTACTGCCCCATATGATCTGATGCAGCAACGTCATGTTTTTCATCCTGATTTACGACAGTGGACCGTCCGGGCAGAATGGCCCTTTGAGGTGCGGGGCACAACCCCGGCGATCGTGCCAAAAGCCTGCGGCGAATGGAACCGGGTACCGGTCCGCACTGGACAGTTTGGAATTCCGTCGCACATCCTTGGAAGAAAAAAGGCCAGATCATGCTGTTGACCATCGACCGTGTTCAGAAAACCTATCCCGGCGGGCGCCCGGTTCTGCGCGACGTGTCGCTGACCCTTGATCACGGGCAAACTCTGACCCTGACCGGAGAAAGCGGCAGTGGCAAAAGCACTCTGCTGAACCTTGCCGCTGCGCTCGATTGTTTTGACGGCGGTGAAATCACTCTGAACGGTACGCCTCTGTCCCCTTTGGACGATGCCGGGCGGGCCGAGTTGCGGCGCAGGCAGGTCTCGCTGGTGTTTCAGCAGTTCAATCTGATCCCTTCGCTGACCGTTGCGCAGAACCTTTCCTTTCACGCCCGCCTTGCCGGCGTCGAGGATGCCGGTTGGACCGCACATCTGACCGAACGCTTGGGCCTGTCCGATCTTTTGGACCGATATCCCGAAAACCTGTCCGGCGGGCAACAGCAGCGGGTCGCGATTGGCCGTGCGATGGCTGCGCGCCCGAAACTGCTGCTGGCGGATGAGCCCACGGGCAATCTGGATGAAACCGCCAGTGCAACAGTACTGGATCTGATGCTGGCACTTGTGGCCGATACCGGCGCAGCGCTTCTGTTGGTCACGCATTCCCAACAGATCGCGGCCCGACTGGATCGAAGCCTCCAGCTCTGCGGTGGTCGTATCCAATGACAGCTGCCGTCATTCAGGCTTTGATGTCACATTGGCGGGTGCACTGGTTGCAGCTTGCAACGCTTTTGACAGGCATCGCGTTGGCCACGGGTCTCTGGTCCGCGGTTCAGGCCATCAATGCCGAAGCACGTGCCAGCTATGCCCGGGCCAACGCGCAACTCACCCTTGGGCAGTTCGACGAGTTGCGCGATCCATCCGGTCTGATCCCGGTCTCGCGTTACGTCGATCTGCGTCGTGCTGGCTGGCAGGTGGCGGCCGTTCTGGAGGGCCCCTATCGGATCGCAGGCCGCACTTTGCGTCTGATGGGTGTGGACATGGTCGCCTACCCGGCCCTGCCAGCCGTTACCGAAGCCGACCAAAGCACCGCACCGCCCGATCCCGCCGACATGCTGACCGCCCCGGGGCGGCTTCTGATCGCGGCAGAACTCGCGCCGCTGTTGCGCGACCAGGACAACCTTCCGCCGTTTTCACTCACCACGGCGCTGCCACCAGACGTTATCCTGACGGATATCGGCACAGCCGAAGCCCTGCTGAACCAAACCGGTTTCATCTCGCGCCTCATTGTTTTGCCGGATCAGCCGCGTGATCGCCCCCCCCTGGCCGAAATCGCGCCCGAACTGGAGCGCGCCAGCCCATCCTCGCAAGTCGATACTGCACGGCTGACTGACAGTTTTCACCTGAATCTGTCGGCTTTTGGCCTGTTGTCCTTTGCCGTTGGCCTGTTCATCGTGAACGGCACTGTCGGGCTGGCTTTTGCCCAACGCCGAGGCATGATCCGTACCCTGCGAGCGCTGGGTGTTTCGATGCGGCGGCTGGTCTTTCTGATCCTGACCGAACTGACGGGGCTGGCCCTGATCGGTGGAACCATGGGTCTGCTTCTTGGGTTCTTTCTGGCCGGAGCGTTGTTGCCCGATGTCGCAGCAACCCTTCGCGGCCTGTATGGTGCACCCGTGACCGGACAGCTGACATTGCACCCCCATTGGGTGTTTGCCGGGATGGCGATGGCTGTCTGCGGTACCTTGTTTGCCAGTGGCCATGCGCTGTGGCGATTGTCTCGTATGCCTCTGCTGGCGGGGCCCGGAGTGCAAGCCTGGCAGGGCAATGCTCGGACACGCCTTGTGACCGGTTTGCTCGGCTTGGCCCTGATCTTCGGCGGTACCATCGCCTATCTCGGCATCGGTGGGCTGGTTGCCGGTTTCGTGCTGTTGGCCGGATTGCTGACCGGTGCCGCGCTTTTGTTGCCGGCGCTTCTGACCTTTGCGCTTTCCGTCTTTGGCAACAGGTCCCGCAGCGCTGTCGCGCAGTGGGTCTGGGCCGACATGCGCGCCCAATTGCCCGGGCTGTCGCTTGCCCTGATGGCCCTGTTGCTTGCGCTTGCGGCAAATATCGGTGTGGGCACGATGGTTTCAAGTTTCCGGCTGACCTTTGTCGGCTGGCTGGACCAACGCCTGACTTCAGAGCTCTATCTGACCGTCCGTGACGAAGAACAGGGGCGCGAGATCACGGATTGGCTGCGGCCACAGGTCAAGGCCATCCTTCCAATTCGCAACATGGAACTGCCACATGAAACGGGCCCCCTGTTTCTGTACGGGGTCATTGACGATCCGGTCTATCGGCAACACTGGCCGTTGATATCGGCAACCGCGACCGTATGGGACGACGTCATGGCCGGAGACGCGATTCTGATCAACGAACAACTGGCACGGCGCGCGAACCTCTGGCCCGGAGATACGCTGACACTGTCCCCGGATCATGCGTTGGCCATAGCCGGGGTGTATTCGGATTACGGAAACCCGACCGGGCAAGCCATTGTCTCGATGGCCCAGCTTGACCGCATCGCGCCGGGGGCAGAGACCCGACGGTTTGGCATCCGTTTGAACCCCGAACAGGCGACTGAAATGGCGCAAACCTTGCGCGAGCGGTTCGCCCTGCCGCGTCAGGCCGTGGTTCAGCAGGCCGCCATGAAGGCGCAATCATTGGCAATCTTCGAAAAGACCTTTGTCGTGACCTCGGCACTCAATGTTCTGACCCTCGGCGTGGCGGGATTTGCCATACTTACCAGCCTGCTGACCCTGTGGACCCAGCGCTTGCCTCAGATTGCTCCGGTTTGGGCACTGGGGCTGAACCGGGCGCAACTGGCGCGGCTGGAACTGCTGCGCAGCGTGCTGCTCGCGGCTCTGACCGCGTGTCTGGCGTTGCCGCTTGGTCTGATCCTCGCCTGGGTTCTGTTGGCAGTGATCAATGTACAGGCCTTTGGCTGGCGATTGCCGATGTTCGTGTTTCCCTGGGATTGGTTGTGGCTGTTCCTGTTGACCCTGCTGGCCGCCCTGGTTGCCGCGGCCCTGCCCGCGCTGCGCATGGTGCGTCTGCCCCCTGCCGATTTGCTGAAGGTGTTCGCCAATGAACGTTAAAGCCCTTTTGGCCGTTCTCGTGTTTTTGTGCCCATCGCCGCTTTGGGCGCAGGGCTATGCTGGCCTTGGAGGATCAGCCGAAGGATTCGAGATTCCGCAGTCGGGGATCGCGTTCGACTTTCCCAAAGACCACGGGCCACATCCCGCCTATCGGATCGAATGGTGGTATCTGACGGCCAACCTCAAAGGCGAGGACGGGCGTGACTATGGTATACAATGGACCCTTTTCCGGTCGGCCCTGAAGCCATTTGAAACAGATGGATGGCAAAGCCCGCAGATCTGGATGGGCCATGCGGCTACCACCACGCCTGACACCCACTATTTTGCCGAACGCCTGTCGCGTGGGGGGATCGGACAGGCAGGTGTTGCGGCGCAACCGTTCGAAGCCTGGATCGACGAATGGCGCATGGCCGGACCGGACATGGACACCCTGACCCTGACGGCAAACGGGGCTGATTTCGGGTATGATCTTGCGCTGACGGCACAAGGCCCGTTGGTGTTTCATGGCCAAGCGGGCTATTCCGTCAAATCCGCCGACGGGCAAGCCAGCTATTACTATTCGCAACCCTTCTATTCAGTTGAAGGCATACTGCACCTGCCGGACGGCGATATGCGCGTCACTGGTCAGGGCTGGCTGGACCGGGAATGGTCATCGCAACCCCTGGCCGAGGATCAAACCGGCTGGGACTGGTTTTCGCTCAGCTTCGAAGGCGGAGACAAACTGATGGCCTTTCGCTTGCGCGGTGGTCGCGGCGATTTCACGTCGGCCACATGGATCAATTCAGACGGCAGCACCGATGCCATCCCCGACGGATCCGTCAGGCTAGAGCCGCTTGCGACCGATCAGGTGGCAGGCCGCGACGTCCCGACGCAATGGCGCGTCGTGCTTGCGGACCGAGGCATCGACGTCAAGGTATCCGCCCTGACGCCAGATGCCTGGATGGGGACGCGTTTCGAATACTGGGAAGGCCCGGTTACAGTCACTGGCAGCCACGAAGGCGTTGGTTATCTGGAAATGACAGGCTACTGAAACAGCTGCCGCACAAATGCTTCCTGAATGATCCGACGGCAGCGGACTGCCGTCGGCGTTTCAACACATTTGCGTACTGGATCTGCTTTTCGCGTCAGCGCACCACGTAGACCGAGACGTTGGAATGTCGCACCACACGTGCCGCATTCGGGCCCAGCAGGTAATCCTTCAAATCCGGCTTGTGGGCTCCGATTACGATCAAATCAGAGCCGGCACTTTCGGCCGTCTTCAAAATCTCCTGATAAGCTGTTCCTGTCGCAACCACATGGCGGATGGTTTCATTGCGCTCGGCCCCCAGGGTCGATACGCACAGCGCCGTCAGCTTGGCCTGCGCTTCCTCCAACGCCTTGTCGTGAAAACCGGATTCAAAAAACCCCGACACCCAGCTTTCCCCGAAATCGGGCAGCACCGTCACCACGTCAAGTTGCGCCCCTTCCATATCCGCCAGCGCGGCTGCTTTTTTCAGAACCGGTGCATCAATCTCGCCGTTGCTGATATCAACGGCACACAGAACAGAGCGTGTCATGCGGGCACTCCTTGTCTTGCGGCACGACCGCGTTGCAGGAAAGCGATAAGGCCGAGAAGGATCATCGCCGGGATATAGACCAGTTGCTTCGGAGGCTGGCTGGACGGCAGGCTGACCGAGCTCAGGCGCACAGCCTCGTCACCGTAATAGTCAAAGTTGGCCAGATCATCGGCAACCGGTGAACCAAACATCGGCTCATCTAGTTTCACAAGACCATCCTCTTCGAGCAACAGCAGCCCCATGGCATCGACGCGCGCGTCACCGCCCTCTTCTGATCCGACTGGCACGACAACCGTGGTGTCCACCATCTTACCGGTGTCAAAATCCGGCCCGCTGATCACCATGCGAACCTCGGTTCCGGGTGGAGTCTGGCCGATGGTTTCGACAAACGCCGCAGGCTCGACCGAAGTGTATGGAGGTGCGATGCGATCCATGAAGAAATCCGGCCTGAACAGCGCGAATGCCACGGCGATCAGCGCGATGCTTTCATAGATCCGGCTGCGGGTCAGGAAATACCCCATGGTGCCTGCCGTGAAGACAAGGATCGCTATGGTCGCGAAAATCGCCACTGTGATCCCTTCGACCCATGTCACATCGATCAGCAGAAGATCGGTGTTAAAAATGAAGACGAAGGGCAGCGCCACGGTGCGCAGGCTGTAGAAGAAGGCCGTGAAACCGGTTTTGATCGCATCACCGCCCGACACAGCCGCGGCGGCAAAGCTGGCAAGCCCGACCGGAGGTGTCACGTCGGCCATGATCCCGAAGTAGAAAACGAACAGATGGACGGCGATCAGGGGAACGATCAGCCCGCTTTGCGCACCCAGTTCAACAACCACCCCGGCCATCAACGAGCTGACAACGATATAGTTCGCGGTTGTCGGCAAGCCCATGCCCAGGATCAGGCTGAGCAGCCCGACCATGACCAGCATCAGGATCAGATTGCCGCCCGACAGGAACTCGACCAGATCGGCCATCACCTGACCAACACCCGTCAACGTGACGGTTCCCACGATCACGCCCGCGGTTGCCGTGGCAAGCGCGATGCCGATCATGTTGCGTGCCCCGTCGATCAGCCCTTGCCACAGGTCGGCAACACCATCGATGAAAGTGTTGTAGAGGTTGCTCTGCCCCCGGAACATCGCCTTCAGCGGCTTCTGCGTCAGCAGGATGACAAACAGCAGCGATGTCGCCCAGAACGCGGACAGGCCCGGTGACTTCTGTTCAATCATCAGGAAATAGACCAGAACGATGATCGGCAGCAGGTAATGCAGACCTGCCTTGTAGATATCGGCGATGACCGGCAGCGTAACCTCTTTTGCGTTCGGGTCATCCGGTTCCAAATCAGGCACCTGGGCCGCCAAATACAGCAGGGCAACATATACCGCGCAGATAATCAGGCTCAGCACCAGACCGGCCGCCGACGGCACCCAGCTTGTCACGGCATCCACCGGGAATTGCGACCCATAGCAAAGACCTGCAAACACCAGGAAGAATGCAAGCATCCCCACCACGGTCCGCGCCAGATGCACATCGCGGTCGCCCAGCGTGGGCATGTTCCGCTTCACCGCCTCAAGGTGCACGATATAGACCAGCGCGATGTAGGAAATCGCAGCTGGCAGGAAGGCATGGGTGATCACCTCGACATATGAGATGCCCACATATTCCACCATCAGGAAGGCAGCGGCCCCCATCACCGGCGGCATGATCTGCCCGTTCACGGAACTGGCGACCTCGACCGAGCCGGCTTGTTCGCTGCTGAATCCGACGCGTTTCATCAGTGGGATGGTGAATGTACCCGTGGTGACAACGTTGGCAATCGACGAGCCCGAGATCAGGCCGGTCGCAGCCGAGCCCACGACAGCCGCCTTGGCCGGACCACCGCGCAGGTGGCCAAGCGCCCCAAAGGCCATCTTGATGAAATAGTTCCCTGCCCCGGCTTTATCCAGCAATGCGCCGAACAGCACGAACAGGAAGACGAATTTCGTGGAAACACCCAGTGCGATACCAAACACGCCTTCTGACGTGATCCACATGTGGCTCATCGCCTTTTTCAGGCTCGCGCCCTTCCAGCGGATAACTTCAGGCACCCACTCTGAAGCACCGAAGAAGACATAGGCCAAAAATATCGTCGCAATGATTGCCATGGCCGGGCCAAGCGCACGGCGCGCGGCCTCGAACAGCAGGATCAAGCCAAGCAACGCAACCCATTTGTCGGTGTCGTCGGCCAAACCGCCCGCATTGACGATCTTGTCATAGAAGAAATAGCCGTACAGCGCGACAAACGCACCCACCAATCCCATGATCCAATCCTGAACCGGGATGAAATCCCGCGGGCTGGATTTCAGCGCGGGATAGGCTGCAAAAGCCAGAAACAGGGCAAAAGCCAGGTGGAATTGCCGTGCATTGTTCACGACGCTTCCGGGCAAGACATAATTCGCCAGGGGCGAAGCCAGAACAACTTGAAATATCGACCAGATCGCGGCCACGACCGCCAGGAAAACGCCCACGTTCCCGACCGGATTGCGCCCTCCTGCGTCAGAAGACGCAACCAGATCCTGAAGCTCTTCTTCGGAAAGCGGACGATTGGATTGAGTGTCGGAATTCATCAAATGTCTCCCCGTCGCGGCCATTTTTCGGCCATCTGAACCCCGTTTCTTACGGGTTTTGTGCAGGGCGCCCTTGGGCACCCTGCGTCAGGTCTGGTTTACTGAATCCAGCCTTTTTCTTTGTAGTACTTCTCGGCACCCGGATGCAGCGGAGCCGACAGGCCGTCCGCAATCATCTCTTCCGGCTTCAGGTTTGCAAATGCCGGGTGCAGCTTTTTGAAATCATCGAAGTTTTCAAAGACCGAGCTGACGACCGCGTAAACCGCATCTTCCGATACATCGGCCGAGGTCACGAAGGTCGCGCCCACACCAAAGGTCGCGGTGTCTTCGTCGGATCCACGGTACATGCCACCGGGAATGGTTGCCTTGCGGTAGAACGAGTTTTCGTTGACCAGCTTGTCCACGGCCTCACCGCTGACGTTCACCAGAACCGAGTCACATGCGGTAGTGGCTTCCTGAATCGAACCCGAGGGGTGGCCAACGGTGTATACCATCGCGTCGATCTGGTTGTCGCACAAGGCTGCTGACTGTTCAGCCGCTTTCAGCTCGGTTGCCAGTTCGAAATCGTCGGTGGTCCAGCCCATTTCGCCCAGCAGGACTTCCATGGTGCCGCGCTGACCGGAACCGGGGTTGCCGATGTTGACGCGCTTGCCCTTCAGGTCTTCAAAGTTGGTGATGCCGGAATCGGCGCGGGCCACGACGGTGAAGGGTTCGGGGTGCACCGAGAACACGGCGCGCAGGCCTTCGAACGGGCCCGCTTCTTCGAATTTCGAGGTGCCGTTATAGGCGTGGTACTGCCAGTCGGACTGGGCCACACCAAACTCAAGTTCGCCTTCGCGGATGGTGTTGATGTTGTAAACCGAACCACCGGTCGATTCGACCGAGCAGCGCACGCCGTGCTCTTTCCGGCCTTTGTTGACCAGACGACAGATCGCGCCGCCGGTCGGATAGTAAACGCCGGTGACACCGCCGGTACCGATTGTAATGAACTCTTCGGCATATGCCGCCGGAGCCAGAAGGGCTGCGGTGACGAAGGCGCCGACGCTCAGTTTGCTGCTGTTTTTCATCTGTTAACTCCCACTTTTTTTGTCTGGCAGTTGGAAATCAAGTTTGATCACCTGCTCAGGGAAGCGTGCCGATAATACAAACCGGCCCGCATCGCAACGGCTACAAATCTTTGAATTTCCCAATTTCTCCCAACCCTTTCGAGGTTTCATTCAGATACCCACAATGTCAAGGCCGGCACCGGTCGGACCTGCGCCAATTCGCATATATGAGCATAAATCCAGAACTTTCCCCATCAGTTCACAGCGAACAGTCTGGGGTCACACGATCAATCGAAGCCCAAAACTCGGTTTCATCGTCGATGCAATGAACCGGCACGAGTCGGCGCGAAAAAGAGCGATCCGCGTTTTCGAACATGGACGCAGGGCATGTCACGTTTTTGCGTTCGGGCGAATCTGACAAAAGCCCCGCAATACCAACCCGGTTCACGATTCACACCGCCGGGGACCTGATGACCTGACTGCTGATGCAGGCCCGGAACGTTGTGGCATTTGCGGCCCGCTACAGAAGGCCTCTAACAAGACATAAAGACCAAGGTTGCGGGTCAGCACCTTGATCACGGCACCAGCACGGGACCCCGCCATAAGGACGGACGGAATTCTGAATTCGTCGGGAATGTGGTGCCCAAGGAGAGACTCGAACTCTCACGCCCGTGAAGGCGGGGGATTTTGAATCCCCTGCGTCTACCATTCCGCCACTTGGGCCACGAACACTGGATTAGCGCCCATCCGAGCGAAGGTCCAGAGGCAAAAACCATCCAATATTCCATTTGTTTCGCCCTCGACTGTTGACGGTCCGTCAGGCGCATGGTTTGGCTGGGCTTCAGACCGAAAACGGGATTTGAGTGCTTTATGTTACGATCGCTTTATGACTGGACTATTCGTCTGGCCGAACACCCTCACGCGCTGTGGGCGCTGGCCATCGTGGCTTTCATCGAAAGTTCGTTCTTCCCGATTCCGCCAGATGTGTTGATGATTCCGATGATTCTGGCCCGCCCGTCCCGGGCATGGCTGATCGCAACCGTGGCACTGGTGGCTTCTGTTCTGGGGGGCATGCTGGGCTATGCGATTGGTGCGTTTTTCTATGAAAGCATCGGGCAGCCCATTCTGGAATCCATGGGGAAAGCCCATGCCATGGAAGAATTCAATACCCGTTTCAACGACTTCGGGTTCTGGGCCGTTCTGGCCGCTGGTGTGACCCCCTTCCCTTACAAGGTCATCACCATTATGTCCGGCTGGACCGGCATGCCGCTTGGAACTTTCATCGCGACCTCGATTCTGGCTCGCGCCTTGAGGTTCTTCCTGGTGGCAGGTCTGCTCTGGGGATTCGGTGAGCCGATCCGCGACTTCATCGAAAAGCGCCTGGGGCTAATGTTCACTTTGTTCATCATCCTACTGTTTGGCGGTTTCCTGGTGGTGAAATACTTATGACGAGACGTTCGCAACTTGTCGCGGTGGCAAGTCTAGGATCACTGGCCCTTCTTCTGGCCGCTTTTGGCTTTCAGCATCTCGGCGGGCTTGCGCCATGCAAGATGTGCATCTGGCAGCGCTATCCTCATGCAGTGGCCATCGCGATCGGCGCCGTGGCGCTGGCATTGCCAAGGCTGACCTTTCTTCCTTTGCTGGGCGCAGCGGCGGCCGCGACAACTTCGGCGGTGGGTGCATTTCACGCCGGCGTTGAACAAGGCTGGTGGGAAGGCCCAAGCAGCTGCACATCCGGCAGCATCAGCGGTCTGTCCGCAGACGATCTGTTCGATCAAATCATGTCCGCGCCTTTGGTGCGGTGCGATGATATCCCCTGGGAGATGTTTGGCATCTCGATGGCTGGCTGGAACGCTATTGCTTCTGCTGTGCTGGTCCTGATCTGGCTGGCCGCGTGGAAAACCCGCGCGGCTTAAAACTCGTCCAGCTCTGCATCCCAGTACAGGAAATCGATCCAGCTTTCATGCAGGTGGTTCGGTGGGAATTTCCGTCCGATATTGCGCAACGCTTCGGCATCGGGCTGACGAGGCGGCTTGCGCAAGGTCATCCGAGCCTGGCGCAGCGATTTCGACCCTTTGCGCAGATTGCACGGGCTGCACGCCGCCACCACGTTCTGCCAACTGGTCACACCACCGGCGGCCCGTGGCACCACATGGTCAAAGGTCAGGTTGTCACGGCTGCCGCAGTACTGGCAGCGGAATTCATCCCGCAAAAATAAATTAAAGCGCGTGAAGGCCACGCGCTTTATGGGTTTTACATAGTCTTTCAAAACAACGACCGAGGGTATTCGGATCTCGGTGCTCGGGCTGCGGACGACCTCGTCATATTCAGCCACGATATCGACCCGATCCAACCAGGCCGCTTTGATCGCTTCTTGCCAAGGCCACAGTGACAGCGGGTAATAGGACAAGGGGCGATAATCGGCGTTCAAAACCAGGGCCGGGTGTTGTTTGAGCGCACCCGGCTCCCTTACAAATTCGGTCCTGAAGTCTCCGTCCATCACAGAATCGCTCCTCGCTCTCAGCTGCCCGTTTGTGACACCAGAGCGGGGAGCACCCGCCCCGGTCTTTTTATAACTATATATCGTGTTAAAACTCTGACAAGCCCTGATTTTCCACAATATGTCGCAGACGGGTTAACGCGAATCCGTAACAGGCACATGACAGTTATCCACAGCTTGCACGGGGGGTAATCTTCAGGCTATGCGCAGATCATGTCCTGGTTCATTCGCTTCAACAAACCTTATGATGTTCTGCCGCAGTTCACCGACCGCGCCAATACGGACAGCCCGCGCAGAACGCTGTCCGATTTCATCGATCTGCCGGGCGTCTATCCCGCGGGCAGGCTGGACCGTGACAGTGAAGGTTTGATGCTGCTGACGGATCAAGGGAAGTTGCAGTCCCAGATCTCTGACCCAAAGCACAAGATGGCCAAAACCTATTGGGTCCAAGTTGAAGGCACCCCCGACGAGGCTGCCCTGAAAACGCTTCGCAACGGGGTGGAATTGAAGGATGGTTTGACCCGTCCTGCCAAGGCCCGCCAAATCGACGAGCCCGAGGCGCTCTGGCCGCGCACCCCGCCGATCCGCGAACGCAAGACCGTTCCGGACAGCTGGCTTGAACTGACCATACGTGAAGGCAAAAACCGACAGGTGCGCCGGATGACAGCGGCAGTTGGTCTGCCGACGCTGCGCCTGATCCGTTACCGCATCGGAGACTGGACCCTGGATGATCTTGAGCCCGGGCACTGGGACAGTCTGCCAATGCCGACACTGAACGCGGCCCCCCAACGCAAGCGCGACCGTCGCCCACGCCGGTGACAGACCCTGCCCCGATCTGCTAAACTGGGGTCATGAAGAAAACGCCTTACATCCCGGCCCCTTCGGCCATTCTGGAAGCGGCGCTCTATGTTGATGATCTGGACGCGGCAGAACAGTTTTACGGCGAAGTTCTTGGGCTCGAACGCATACAACGTGTCGCCGACCGCCATCTTTTCTATCGCATCGGCGGATCGGTCCTGCTGATATTCAATCCCGACCAGACCGAACAACCGCCGCTTGACCCCGGTATGCCGGTTCCGCCCCACGGCGCGCGCGGCCCCGGACATGTGTGTCTTGTGCTGTCACGAGAGGAAATCGCAGTGATGCGCAAACACCTTCTGGACTGGAATATTCCGGTAGATGCCGAGTTTGACTGGCCCGGCGGCGTACGGTCCCTGTATGTGCGCGACCCGGCCGGAAACTCGGTCGAGTTCGCCGAAGCGCACCTTTGGACTTGATCCGGTGCGGAACGCATGGGCGCTCCGCTGATCAGGTTCCAAAGACTAAAGGCTCAGCTTGTCGCGCATGAAGGCCAGCGCAACGCTCAGCCCATCCGGCGCGATACCGTGCCCGGTACCTTTCATGACATGGGCATAGACCTCTTTGAAACCCGCAGCCTGCAAGGCTTCGGCCGCTTCCGGCAGGGACTGTGGGGGAACGACGTCATCAGCGTCGCCATGCACCAGCAAGACAGGCATCCGGCTAACAGTTTCATCCACCAGCAGATCGGGTTCCAGCAAACGGCCTGAAAAGGCTACGATCCCGGCCACGGGATCTTCCCGCCGCGGCGCAACGTGTAGGCTCATCATGGTGCCTTGGCTGAAGCCAAACAATACAACCTGTTCGGGCAGAACATCTTCGTCCACCATCAGCGCGTCCAGAAAGGCGTTGAAGTCCTCGACCGCCATTTCCATGCCCCGGCGGGCCTCTTCCTCGGAAGACCCGTCGATCCACGGAATCGGGAACCACTGATACCCATTGGGCATTCCGGGGATCTGCTCGGGGGCGTCGGGGGCCACGAACAACGTATCAGGCAGGTGTTCGCCCAGCGGATCGGCCAATCCCAGCAGATCGGCACCGTTTGCGCCGTAGCCATGCACGAACACTACGACCGAGCGCGTGTCGCCCGAAACAGGCTCTTTCCGGAGCGCATTCAAAACCCGTGTCATCTGATCCCTTCTCTTTGTTTTGCAACCCGGTAATAGGCCCACAGCACCCGTGCCGCAACCGAACGCCAGGGCGACCAGGCCTCGGCCATTTTGCGCAATTCCTTGTCCGTTGGACGTTCAGGCAAGTCATAGAGGATGCGCGCCGCCTCTTGCAGGGCGAGATCACCGGGTGCGATGACATCTGCGCGACCCAGTGAGAACATCGCATAGATTTCGGCTGTCCATACACCGATACCCGGAACTTGCGTCAAAGTAGCGACGACATCTGCGTCAGTTGCATCGCGCAGTGCCTTGTAGTCGATACGTGCCTCGGCCAGTGCCCGCGCATATCGGATCTTCTGTCGGCTCAGCCCAACTGCCCGCAGATCATCATCCGTTGCCCACAGGATCTTGCGCGGGCCGGTCAACCTTGCATCCTGAAGCCGTTTCCAGATCGCATTGGCCGAAGCCACGCTGACTTGCTGACTGACAATTGCACTCAATAATTGCGCAAACCCATCGGGGCGGCGGCGCAGCGGCAAGGGGCCGGTCTGATCCATCGCATACGCCATGCGCGGACAGGTTTTGGCCAGCCACTCGGCCCCTTCGGCCACACAGTCCGATGTTTCGATGATGCGGCCTGCGGACATGCGGCCTCCCTGCTCTGCTATCTCGGGCACGTTAGGCGCATGTGACGCAGATGCAACCCGGTTGTGCCTCAAACACTTAGCCGATAACCATTCGCCCATGACCATGATTTCAACCCTTCCGGACGACCGACGGGCCAAACGCAATGTGGCCGTGCTGGTGGCTGCCCAAGCCATACTGGGCGCGCAGATGCCGATGATGTTCATCGTTGGCGGGCTTGCAGGTCAGTCGCTGGCCTCGAACCCCTGTTTGGCGACCCTGCCGATATCCCTGATCGTTCTGGGATCGATGCTGGCGGCCACGCCGATCTCGGCCATCATGCAAAAATGGGGCCGCCGCGTGGGGTTTCTTGTCGGGGCAACCGCCGGCGCATTGGGCGGATTGATAGGAGCTTATGGCCTGTTCCTTGGTTCCTTCCCCATCTTTCTGGTCGGCAGCCTGCTGACCGGCATCTATATGAGCGCACACGGGTTCTATCGCTTTGCAGCAGCAGACACCGCTTCAGACGATTTCCGCCCCAAGGCGATTTCATATGTCATGGCGGGCGGATTGGCGGCCGCCATCATTGGGCCTCAGATCGTGAAGCTGACGTCTGAAGCTTACGTCATCCCTTTTCTGGGTACATATATGGCCGTAATCGGCATCAACGTTCTGGGTTCGGTGCTGTTCTTCTTTCTCGACATTCCGACGCCTGCGAAACCTGCGGCTGATGAACCCAAGGGGCGGTCACGGATCGAGCTGTTGAAAACGCCCCGCATTGCCGTCGCGATCATCTGTGCCATGGTGTCTTATGCGCTGATGAATCTTGTCATGACCTCGACACCGCTTGCGGTTGTCGGATGTGGGTTTTCGGCCAATGACGCGGCGGATATCGTGACAAGTCACGTGCTGGCAATGTATGTTCCCAGCTTCTTCACCGGGCACCTGATCGCCCGGTTTGGCGTTGAAAAGATCGTCGCTCTGGGCCTGGCCATACTTGCCGCATCAGGAGTGGTTGCGCTGCAAGGCGTTGAACTGGGGAACTTTTTTGTTGCCCTCGTCCTTCTGGGCATTGGTTGGAATTTCGGCTTCATCGGCGCGACCACGATGCTGGCCGCATCTCATGAACCGCAAGAGCGTGGTCGGATGCAGGGCCTAAATGACCTGTTGGTGTTTGGCGGTGTGACACTTGCATCGCTGGCCTCGGGTGGGTTGATGAACTGCTCGGGCGGATCCGCGATCGAGGGGTGGAATGCTGTTAACCTTGCCATGATCCCCTTGCTGACACTGGCAGGTGGCGCATTGCTGTGGCTGGTTCTGCGCCCGGCCGATCCCGAAAGCGTCTGATCACCAGCGCCCGCTGCCGACGGTCCACATCAGGGACAGGCGCTGACGCATTTCGCCTGGTTCAAGCGTTCCTGCCGCCACCCGCTGGGGCTGGGCGATGGCCTGCTTCAGAACCCGTTCCGCCAGCCAGCCCGCATACAGCGCGGGACGCGCCTCAGGCGCTATCTCGCCTCGGTTTGATCGTGCATTGCGCAATCGATCCAAGGCGGTTTGTGCCAATTGCTGAACGCCACCCGTCGTGCCATCAAGCAAAGGTACACGACCCCGCTTTTCCAGTTCGGGAATGGCGCGGAACCAATTTGCCACACCGACTCCGTACCCGAAGTCGCGCAGCACGCTTTCCTCCGCCGCACCCAGCGCCTGCGCTGAGGCCACGAAAAGTGACCCGGAACTGTGTTGGATATAGGCGTCAAAATGCTCCTGATCCTCAAACGGGTCCTTATATATATCCCAACGCCTTACGGCGACAAATTCATCCAGAATACCTGCCAGATGAGGCGACAGGACCCGAGACAGAGGCGTCACCACCTCATGCCGCCGCACAGGGGCGCCTTCTGCAATCTCCTGCAACGCGTCGCGCCACCATTGCAGCCGCATTTCGGCGATCATGGGCTCTTGCGTCACCCACGGAGCGCGGGCGACTTCAACATTCAGCGCATAGACCGGAAACAACACCGACCGGGCCGACACCGGAGCCGCCATCGTCGCGCGGAACCGGTCAGGATCAGCCCGCTGCACCAGCGCGGCGCAGGCTTTGACATCGTCATCAAAAACCACGCTCACTCGGCCGCTGCCTTTTGCGGATCACAATCACGGACCAGTTTCCACTGGATCGCATCCAGCAGCGCCTCAAAGGACGCATCAACTATGTTCGCGCTCACGCCAACGGTCGACCAGCGCCGCCCCTGACCGTCTTCGCTGTCGATGATGACGCGGGTCACCGCCTCGGTCCCGCCCTGGGTGATACGGACCTTGAAATCGACAAGGCGCATGTCTGACAGGACCTGCGAGTATTGACCCAGATCCTTCGCCAACGCTTTGGCCAGCGCGTTCACAGGCCCCCTGTCGTTGCCGGACTCGTCCATGGATTCGCTGACCGACAGTTTCTTTTCACCGTCCACTTTCACCACGACGACAGCCTCGGACAGGCTGACCATCTTGTTGTATTTGTTCTTCCGACGCTCAACAGTGACCTTGTAGCGCTTGACCTCGAAGAATTCTGGCAGTTGCCCCAGTTCATCCCGCGCCAACAGTTCGAAACTGGCCTGTGCGGTGTCATAGGAATACCCTTCAGCTTCACGGAGCTTGATCCGTTCAAGGATGCGGCCCAATGCGGGATCGCCGGATTCAACGCTCAGCCCTGCTTCGGTCAGACGTTTGCGCAGGTTCGACTGGCCAGCCTGGTTCGACATCGGAATGATGCGTTCATTGCCAACGCTCGCCGGGTCCACGTGTTCATAAGTCGACGGGTCCTTGAGGATCGCGCTGGCGTGCAAACCAGCCTTATGCGCGAAGGCCGATGCGCCTACATAAGCCGCCTGCTTGCTGGGCACCCGGTTCAGAACATCATCCAACATGCGGCTGGTTCGGGTCAGCCCGGCCAACGCATCAAGGCTGACGCCTGTTGCAAACTGCGAGGCGTAGGGTTCTTTCAGCAGCAATGTCGGGATCAGCGCCGTCAGGTTTGCGTTGCCACAACGTTCACCCAGACCATTCAGCGTTCCCTGAATTTGCCGCGCACCTGCTTCGACAGCCGCCAGAGAACAAGCCACTGCGTTCTCGGTGTCGTTATGGGTGTGGATACCCAACCGTTCACCCGGCAGGCCTGCCGCGATCACTTCGGACACGATCCGCCCGACCTCGGACGGCAACGCGCCACCGTTGGTATCGCATAGCACAACCCATCTCGCACCCGCCTCCAGTGCCGCACGGCAAACTTCGGTCGCGTATTCCGGGTTGTCCTTGTACCCGTCAAAGAAATGTTCCGCATCGAACAGCGCCTCGCGCCCTTGCGCAACGATATGTGCCACCGAAGCACGAACGTTTTCCGTGTTCTCTTCAAGCGAAATACCAAGCGCATCGGTCACGTGATAATCATGAGACTTGCCAACCAGACAAACGGCCTGCGTTCCCGCATTCATCACCGCAGCCAGCACATCGTCATTCTCGGCCGAGCGCCCCGCCCGCTTGGTCATGCCAAAGGCCGTCAACCGGGCCGTGGTCTTTGGGGCGGCGTCAAAGAACGCGCTGTCGGTGGGGTTGGCGCCGGGCCAACCGCCTTCGATGTAATCCACCCCCAATGCGTCCAGCGCCTGTGCGATCTGCACCTTTTCAGCGGTCGAGAACTGCACGCCCTGGGTTTGCTGCCCGTCACGCAGGGTGGTGTCATAGAGGTAGAGGCGTTCCCTGGTCATCAAACCTCCTCCAGCTTGGCGGCATCAAAGCCCGCGCCCGGCACCAGTTCGACACCTTCCTTGCTCATTCGAACCTCAAGCCCTGCCGCTACATACGCAGCCTTGAGTCGATCGACCTCCGAGAAATCCTTGTTTTGCATTGCAGCTACGCGCGCCTTCGCCAAGCGATCTGCATGGGCGCTCAGGTCTATGGACGCGGTGTCCGCCCACCCTCCCATCTGGGGCAGCAGCAAACCCAGCAGTTGCGCGCTTGCCAGCAATCCCGCAGCGTCTCCATCTGACGCCAGGCGGTAAAGCTCGGCCATGGCACCTGCCGTGTTCAGGTCGTCGCTCAGCGCCGCGATCACCTCAGGTGCCGCGCTGGCGGCGGGCTCGATGCCCGCTGTCAGCGCCCGCCACTTGCGCAGCGTCGCCTCTGCCTCACGGGCCTTCTTCTCGGTCCAGTCCATCGGCTTGCGATAATGCGTCTGCAAGAAGACAAAGCGGATCACTTCGCCCGGAACGCCCTGTTCCAGCAGATCATGCACGGTAAAGAAATTGCCCAGCGATTTGGACATCTTCTTGCCTTCGACCTGCAACATCTCGTTATGCAGCCAGACCCGCGCGAATTCACCCTGCGGGTGCGCGCATTTGCTCTGGGCAATCTCGTTCTCGTGGTGCGGGAACATCAGGTCGTTGCCGCCACCGTGGATATCAAAACTCTCACCCAGCAATTCATAGCTCATAGCCGAGCATTCGATGTGCCAGCCCGGACGTCCCCGCCCCCATGGGCTGTCCCAGCCCGGCAGTTCATCGGTTGAAGGCTTCCACAAGACGAAATCCATCGGGTTCTTCTTGTAGGGCGCCACCTCGACCCTCGCGCCCGCGATCATGTCATCGACCGAGCGCCTCGACAGCTTGCCGTAGCTCTGTTTCCAGCTGTCCACCGCAAACAGAACATGGCCTTCGGCGGAATAGGCATGGCCCTTGGCGATCAGATCCTCGATCATTGCGATCATCTGAGCAATATACTGAGTCGCACGCGGCATCTCGTTGGGCTCCAACGTGCCCAAAGCACCCATATCATGAAGATACCAGCCGATGGTTTCATCCGACCGTTCCTGCACCAATTGTTCCAGCGTACCTTCCGCACCCGCCTGTTTGCGGGCCAGCGCCGTGGCGTTGATCTTGTCGTCTACGTCGGTGAAGTTGCGCACATAGGTCACGTGCTCTGCGCCATAGACATGGCGCAACAGACGATACAGCACATCGAACACCACCACCGGCCGTGCGTTGCCCAGATGCGCGCGGTCATAGACCGTCGGACCACAGACATACATCCGCACGTTATCAGGGTCGATCGGTACGAAATCTTCCTTCGTCCGCGTCCGCGTGTTGTGCAGCTTGATCGTCGTCATCGGTCGGGCTCCTAGAAAACAGCAAAGGCTTGCGCGTTGGCGCGGGCTTAGCAACTTGTCTCAGGGATGAAAACGAAAGAAACCGGCCCGCTTGATAAATCAGCAGGTAATGCAGCAGATAATGATGCAGGTCACCGGGTTCATGCCTCTCGGTTAGCACGGGAACCCCGCCAAGCCAAGCGTTGAGTTTGCTCACCCGGTCCGGCAGAGTGCCAGTCATGGATCGAGACTTCATCAATTCCATCTGCAAGGAATTTCCCGGAGCCGAGCTGTCAGACCCGTGGGGCGGCGGTCATGACGCGTGGAAGGTTGGCGGCAAGATGTTTGCCTGTATCGGAACTGCAAATGACGGCGTGTCGGTCAAAACACCCGACGTGGAAACGGCTCAGATGCTGATTGATGCCGGTGTCGCGGTGAAAGCCCCCTATTTTCACCGCAGCTGGGTCCGCCTGCCGTTTGATGCCGAGACCGAGGAGCTGCGCCATCGTTTGACGGTTTCCTATGATCTCGTTCGCGCTTCGTTGACTAAAAAGCTTCAGGCGAAGCTGCCACCGCGAAGCTGATTGACAAACGGCCACTGCTCTGCCCCATTCAGCGCAAGGCAAGCAGGGGCGATGGGATGAAACTGTCTGAACGCATCACGCAGATCACCGGCGGCGGCAGCGATGGCTGGGACGTGTTTTATCGCGCCCGCCGGATGCAGAGCGAAGGACAAGCCGTAATAGAACTGACGATCGGTGAACATGACACCCGAACCGACCCTTCGATTCTTCAGGCGATGGAGCTGTCGGCCCGCAACGGCCACACAGGTTACGCGATGGTGCCCGGCACGGACCTGCTGCGCGACACGGTCGCCGCTCGGGTTCAGACCCGCACTGGCGTTCCGACCTCTCGGAACAACGTTCTGATCACCCCCGGCGGGCAAGCCGCCCTGTTCGCGGCACATATGGCCGTGTGCGATCCCGGTGATGTCGGATTGTATCTCGACCCCTACTACGCCACCTATCCCGGCACGATTCGGGGCGTTGGCGCCGTGGCCCGCGCGGTTCAAACCACCGCTGAAGGCGCTTTCCAGCCCAAAGCCGAGCGGATCGATGCCGCCGCTGAAGGCGCGGTTTCGTTGTTGATCAACACGCCGAACAATCCGACCGGCGTGGTCTATTCCCGTCAATCGCTCGAGGCGGTCGCTGACGTGTGCAAACGGCGCGATCTTTGGCTGATTTCGGATGAGGTATACGACACCCAGGTCTGGGACGGCGAGCACATTTCGCCGCGTGCGCTGCCCGACATGGCAGAGCGAACGCTTGTGGTTGGATCCATGTCCAAGTCCCATGCCATGACCGGGTCTCGGTGTGGATGGGTCGTCGGCCCCGAGGATGTCATCGCCCATCTGATCAATCTGGCGACCCACACCACCTACGGCGTTCCCGGGTTCGTACAGGACGCCTCCAGCTTTGCGCTGACCGCGGGTGTTGAACTGGAAGAAAAAATCGCCGCCCCGTTCCGCCGCCGGCGTGCCCTGGCAATGGATATTCTGGCCTCGCAAAACACCGTAGGCCTCGTCCCCGCGCAGGGTGCCATGTATCTGATGCTGGATATCCGCGCGACCGGGTTGTCGGGGGACGCGTTTGCCAACGCGCTGCTGGACGCACACAGAATTGCCGTCATGCCCGGCGAAAGCTTCGGCAAGGCCGCTGCCGGGCACGTACGGGTGGCCATGACCGTGGCGGATGAACGCTTTGCGGATGCGCTGAAAACGCTGTGCAAATTCGCGTCGCAACTTGCGAGGAAGCACGCAGCTGAATAAGCCTGTTGTCAGAAACGGAACGTTGTACGCAGGTTGAAGACGTTGGATTCCAGACCACCGGTGGATCGGGTCACATCATCGAAGTCTTGCCGCAGCGCTTCACCGCTGATGACAAAATTCTCGCCAATCGGATAAGCGATGCCGATTCCGTAAACGGCGGCGGTATCGCTGTCGACGGATGTTTCGGCCCGTGCCGCGCCAACGACGACATACCCCAGCGCACTGCCGAAATCGTACCCGCCACGCAGTTTCAAACGCGTCATGCTGTCCAAGCTTCCCTGAGATTGGCTGAGGTTCAGGGACAGGCGGTTGTATTCAAGTTCACCGCCCAGAACGAAAGCCCCGAAATCCTGGTCATAGCCTACATGCGCACCAAAGGCGGTGTCGTCCCCGCTTGATCCACCCGGTCCATCCGCATCCGCGTACCCAAAGCTGAGCCCAACGTAACCTCCTGTCCAATCCTCTGCCATAACCGGGCTGGCGCTGGCCGTCAGAGCCACGACAATCAGGACAGAAAAAAGTTCAAAAGTCTGTTTCAACGCGATTTCACTCGGGATTCAGATCATGTCTAGCTTTGAATTCAACTGGGATCGCTTTTGTCAGAGTTCAATTCCTTGCACGCAAAGCTCAAGAGTAAGTGAATGCAGTATAACAGATTTCTGTCACCGCGGGAGAAAATCTGCCTCAGAATTCCGTCAGTGGACCGTTGGGCAGATATTTGCTGAAGTTAATTCCGTTGAGGTCGCAAACAGAACAGATTGCGTCGCCGTGTTTTGGAACTCTTGCGCCAAACGTTGAGAGGCGGAATGACTGACCACGACTGGAAAATCAGCCTGATCAGCCGCACCATTGGTGCGGACCGGGGGCGTGCAGCGAGAGGGCGGCCGTAAGCGGCCATTTGCCAGTTCCCCAAACATCTCTCACAGATCGGAAAAAGAAATGAACGACCAATCCCGCAACACATCGCGCAGCGGCGGTCGCGCTGCGCGTCGCGCTGCCCGTGCAACCGCATTGCCTGAACATCTGCGCCCCGTGCGCCCTGGTATGGAAGGCGGTGTCCTGAATGTCCTGACCCAGGCACAGATCGAACGTATCCACGAGGCCGCCCTGACCGCATTGGAAACTATTGGTCTGGCGGACGCGCCGCAAAGCGGGATCGACTATCTGGTCGGTGCAGGCTGCATACTGGGCGACGATGGCCGCATCCGCTTTCCCCGTGCCCTTGTCGAAGACACGATCGCAAAAGCGAACCGCAAGGTCACATTGTACAGCCGCGATGGAAAAACCGATCTGGACCTGACCGGTACAAAAGTACATTACGGCACGGCTGGTGCCGCCGTTTCCATGGTCGACGTGCATGGTCGCGAGTATCGTGATTCAACCGTTCAGGATTTGCACGATGCCGCACGCATCTGCCAACAGCTTGACAATATTCACTTTGTTCAACGCCCCATGGTCTGTCGCGATATCGCCGACAACCTGGAAATGGACCTGAACACGATCTACGCAAGTTGTTCGGGAACGTTCAAACATATCGGCACGTCCTTCACGGAACCCAGCCACGTCGCCCCCGCGATGGAGATGATCTACATGATCGCGGGCGGCGAGGACAAATATCGCGAGCGACCTTTCGTGTCGAACTCGAACTGCTTCGTCGTCCCTCCGATGAAATTCGCCACTGAAAGCTGCGAAGTGATGGAGGAGTGCATCAAGGCCGGGATGCCGGTGCTGTTGCTGTCAGCCGGTATGGCCGGTGCCACCGCGCCATCGACAATCGCCGGAGCAATCACCCAAGCCACGGCGGAATGCCTTGCGGGATTGGTTTATGTAAACGCCGTAAGCCCCGGCGCACCCGCAGTTTTCGGCACCTGGCCCTTTGGTCTTGATCTGCGGACCGGCGCAATGTCCATCGGTTCCGGAGAACAAGCCCTGCTGACGGCAGGCTGCGCCCAGATGCACCGTTTCTACGACTTGCCTGGGGGTGCGGCGGCCGGTGCATCAGATTCGAAGCTGCCCGACATGCAGGCCGGGTGGGAACAGATGTGCTCGAACGTGATGGCGGGGCTGTCCGGGTTGAACATGGTTTATGAAGCCGCTGGCATGCACGCCTCGCTGCTGGGTTTCTGCTTTGAAAGCCTCATTCTCAGCGACGACCTGATCGGTCAGGCACTGCGCTGTGTGCGCGGGATCGAAGTGACCGATGAAACCCTGGCATTGGATCAGATCGCATCCGTATGCATGGGCGGCCCCGGTCATTATCTGGGCACCGATGCGACCCTCAGCCGGATGCAGGCCGACTATGTCTATCCGACCTTTGGTGACCGCTCGTCCCCCAAGGAGTGGGTGGAGGTTGGCAAACCGGATCTGGTTGAAAAGGCAGTGGCCCGAAAGAATGAAATCCTGTCCACCCCGTCGGCGGCCCGGTTCGACCCGCTTCTGGATGCTGAAATTCGGGAAAAATTCAACATTCACTTGCCGTTATAGCATCTGAAAAAGCGGCCCGATGAGTGTCGGGCCGCCCTTTCTTGTTTACCCGTTGCTGGGTGGAAGCAAACCTGCCTCTTGCGCAACGGCCACTTCATCAGCATCCAGCGCCCCGTCGCCGTTTGCGTCCATCGCCGAGAAAGTGTCGGCGTCGACGTCGGGCAACACGGCCTGGATTTCTTCGATGGTCAGAACGCCATCGCCATTGGCATCGGTTGAGGACTGCGCCGAGAGCACTCCCGGCAGGGTCAGAGCAGCGATGGAAATCCCAATCAAGTACTGCGGTTTCATTTTGGTGCCTCCTGGATAGGTTGATTATGTCTTCGTCCGGACAGGCCCCAGAAACACCGCAACAGCCGCAGGCGTCACCCGTTTTGCGCGATCGGGAGGAAATCGCGCCATTCCTTGCGTGTTTGACCGAGTCGGAGTCGCGAAGCGCCGCCGGGCAAAACCTTGCCAGACCCATTTCGGCGGGACATGCCCGAAAGGCATTGTCTGATCCGGCAAGACTGCGCTTATCCGATAAACCACGCGAAAAAAGAAAGGGGGCCGAAGCCCCCTGTCAGTTTCGCCATCCAGGCTCATTTCGTTGACCGCCCGGTGTTTTTTTGCCTGCGGCCTGGACGTCGCATGGAACGAGCGCACCCGTTCCGTGAAAGAGTGGGAGGGAGCAAATATTCCGCCCCACCCTGTTCCCGGCCAACACGGGCATGTCGGCCGAGTGAAGAAAGGACATCCGGTAAGTCTTGTGTCCTTTCTTCGTATTCGTCGGGGTCGGTTACCTAGGGCAGCGTCCGACCCCTACGCCCCGGGGTGCCGGGGCGCTTTCCTTAGCTACACCCGCTTGTCGCACCGCAGGTGTTGCATTTCATGCAGGTGCCGTTGCGCACCAGCGTGTAGTTTCCGCATTCGCCGCAGGGATCGCCCTCGTACCCCTGCATCTTGGCCTTCGTGCGGGCGTCCATGCCGGTGGCCACCGCCGTTTCGGCTGCCGGTGCTTCGAAGGAAGCTGCCGGTTCAGCCATGCCGTTCACCTCGACCTGACCGGCGTTGAACACCGCCAGATCTTGCGGCAAGCGCTTGCGCAGATAACCGGTGGAGCTGATTTGTTTCAGCACTTCCAACGACCTGGACGCGGCTGTTTCGCTGATTTCCGAAACGTTCGAGACACCCTCGTCTTCGCCCCGGCCCAGATCATCGAAGGTTGCGCCTTCGGGTTTCACATGGGCCAGATCGGTACGATCCAGATAAGACACGGCCAATTCGCGGAAGATGTAATCCAGGATCGACGTCGCGTTCTTGATCGAGTCGTTGCCCTGCACCATCCCCGCGGGTTCGAACTTGGTGAAGGTGAAGGCGTCCACGAATTCTTCCAGCGGCACGCCGTATTGCAGACCAACCGACACGGCGATGGCAAAGTTGTTCATCATCGCCCGGAAGCCAGCGCCTTCCTTGTGCATGTCGATGAAAATCTCGCCCAACTGGCCGTCTTCGAACTCACCTGTGCGCAGATACACCTTGTGGCCACCGACGATTGCCTTCTGGGTATAGCCCTTGCGGCGATGCGGCAGTTTCTCGCGATGGCTGCGGATGATCTCTTTGACCACAACCTTCTCGATCACCTTCTCGGCCAGAACGACGGCCTTTTCCTGCGCCGATCCGCTTTCCAGCACCTCTGCCGCCTCGTCGTCATCCTCGACCAGTGCAGCTGCCAGCGGCTGCGACAGTTTCGAGCCGTCACGATAAAGCGCGTTGGCCTTCACACCCAGCGACCAGCTGAGTTCATAGGCTTTCTGACAGTCTTCGATGGTCGCGTCATTCGGCATGTTGATCGTCTTCGAGATCGCACCCGAAATGAAGCTCTGTGCCGCCGCCATCATGGTGATATGACTGTCAACACCAAGGAAACGCTTGCCTTTTTTTCCGCACGGGTTGGCGCAATCAAAGATCGAATAATGCTCTTCGTTCAGATGCGGCGCACCTTCCAGTGTCATGGTTCCACAGACGTGATCGTTGGCCGCGTCGATATCCGCCTTGGTAAAGCCCAGATGGCGCAGCAGGTCGAATGTCGGGTCATTCAGCTTGGTCGCCGGGATGCCAAGAACGCCGGTGCAGAAATCCTCGCCCAGCGTCCACTGGTTGAAGACGAACCGGATATCGAAGGCGCTTTCCAGCGCCGCGTCCACCTTTGCCAGTTCATTCGGGCCAAAGCCGTGACCGGTCAGCGAGGTGTGGTTGATCCCCGGCGCGTTGCCGATGGTGCCGTGACCAACGGCATAGGACACGATCTCTTCGATCTGCGACGAGGAATAGCCCAGCTTTTCCAGCGCCGATGGCACCGAGCGGTTGATGATCTTGAAGTAACCGCCACCGGCCAGCTTCTTGAACTTTACCAGCGCAAAGTCAGGCTCGATCCCGGTGGTGTCGCAATCCATCACCAGACCGATGGTGCCGGTTGGCGCGATCACGGTGGCCTGCGCGTTGCGATAGCCGTTTTTCTCACCAAGGCTCAGCGCCTCATCCCAGGCCGACATGGCCAGATCGACCAGACGCTTGTCCGGGCAGTTGCCGTGATCCAGCGGCACCGGCTTGACCGCCAGTTTCTCGTAGCCGTCAGTCACGCCCTGCGCCGCACGGCGGTGGTTGCGGATGACGCGCAGCATATGCTCGGCGTTGCGTTCATAGCCTTTGAACGGGCCAAGCTCTCCGGCAATCTCAGCCGATGTCGCATAGGCCACGCCGGTCATGATCGCGGTCAGCGCGCCACAGATCGCCCGGCCTTCGTCCGAGTCATAGCTGTATCCCATGTTCATCAGCAGACCGCCGATATTGGCATAACCCAGTCCCAGGGTGCGGAAGTCATAGGACAACTGCGCGATTTCCTTCGATGGGAATTGCGCCATCGTTACCGAGATTTCCAGCGTCAGGGTCCACAGGCGCGAGGCATGCATGTAATCCGCCGCCTGGAACTCACCATCCTTGAGGAAGGTCAGCAGGTTCATCGAGGCCAGGTTACAGGCCGTGTCATCCAGGAACATGTATTCCGAGCACGGGTTCGAGCCGCGGATCTCGCCATCTTCGGGGCATGTGTGCCACTCGTTGACCGTATCATGGAACTGGATGCCCGGATCGGCGCAGGCCCATGCCGCATGACCGACCTTTTCCCACAGATCACGCGCCTTGACCACCTTGGCCACCTTGCCGTCGGTGCGGTTGATCAACTCCCAATCGGCATCCTTTTCAACCGCCTTGAGGAACGCATTGGTCACGCGGATCGAGTTGTTCGAGTTCTGGCCCGAAACCGAGCTGTACGCCTCTGAATCCCAGTCTGTATCATAGGTCGGGAACTCGATGCTGTCGTGGCCCTGCTTGGCATAATCCAAGACGCGCTTGATGTAAGTTTCTGGGATCGCGACCTTTTTCGCTTCACGAACCGCCTTCTTCAGCGCGTCGTTCTTGTTCGGATCATAGGCGTCATCGGCAGATCCATCCCAAGATCGGATGGCCTCGAAAATGCCGTTCAGCATCTTCTCGTGCATCTTCGATCCGGCAACGATCGAGGCCACCTTCTGTTCTTCGATCACCTTCCATTGGATGAATTGCTCGATGTCCGGGTGATCCGCATCGACGATGACCATCTTTGCTGCCCGACGGGTCGTTCCGCCTGATTTGATCGCGCCGGCGGCGCGGTCGCCGATCTTGAGAAAGCCCATGAGGCCCGAGGACTTGCCGCCGCCCGACAGCGCCTCGCCCTCTGCGCGCAGATGGCTGAAATTGGTCCCGGTTCCCGAGCCGTATTTGAACAGGCGCGCCTCGCGCACCCACAGATCCATGATGCCGCCTTCGTTCACCAGATCATCATCGACCGACTGGATGAAGCACGCGTGCGGCTGCGGATGTTCGTAGGCCGATTTGGATTTGGTCAGCTTGCCGGTCTTGTAATCGACATAATGGTGCCCCTGTGCCGGGCCATCGATTCCATAAGCCCAGTGCAGGCCCGTGTTGAACCACTGCGGTGAGTTCGGCGCCGCGCGCTGGGTCGCCAACATAAAGCGCATCTCGTCGAAATAGGCGCGCGCATCTTCCTCGGTCGAGAAATAGCCGCCCTTCCAGCCCCAATAGGCCCAGGCTCCGGCCAGACGGTCGAACACTTGCTTCGACGATGTTTCTCCCACGAACTCGGCGCCTTCTGCGGGAACCGAGCGCCACAGAAACTCGGGAACATCTTTTTCCTTCACTTTCTTGAGCTTGGTGGGCACGCCCGCCTTGCGAAAGTATTTCTGCGCAATCACATCACTTGCGACCTGCGACCAGCTGGAGGGGACTTCGATGTCATCCAGACGAAAAACGATTGTGCCGTCCGGATTTCTGATTTCAGACGTTGCAGACACAAAATTCAGTTCCGCATAAGCGTCCTGATCCGGTTTGGTGAATTTTCTTTCAATCTTCATGTCCGCAGCCCTGGTTAATACAGCTCAATTTCCGATTCCCGACACCAAATCTTGTGTTGCGGGGTGTCGCCCACAACGCCCTGAGACGCACGCAAAAAGGTACTGTTCGCTGTCTGAGACAGCGCAAAGCCGCAAATGCGACCGCACGTAAAACGATAGTGCTTTTCCGACCCTCGCCCGCTGCCTTTTCCGGATTATACACCAGATATTGTGGCAATCTCGTTGGCCCATACAATTTGACGTATGTTCCCATAGAAGGTCAACGCCCTTTTTCGGTCATTTTCCAAATCTTTTTTGTTGACCTGACGGTTGCGTAAAGCCTTCTGCGCGCAGGTCGCGATTCCTCCACAGCTTCATCCACGGCGTATTTCCGCCGATGTTTTGAATTCTCAAAATGAATTCCCGTTTTTACCAGCATAGTTATCGGTATTTG
Source organism: Ruegeria sp. BF10 (assembly GCF_056538725.1). NCBI lineage: Bacteria > Pseudomonadati > Pseudomonadota > Alphaproteobacteria > Rhodobacterales > Roseobacteraceae > Ruegeria > Ruegeria sp. BF10. The sequence continues at coordinate 1,228,103 of NZ_JBQFTR010000001.1, read as the reverse complement.
ATCAACCAATGACATGCTGGTTACCCTGAAGGGGAATCAATACCGCCCAGACAAACTGTCCCGCACCGTGTGCCGAACGGTCTACCGACGAGCGAGGGAGCTCAAGCGAATGAAGTTGTTTCCTTTTGTCCCGGCCACAGCCTTCATCGTGGCGTGCGCACCACAGGATGTGCCCATCCCGTCACGCAGCGCACAGTTCGACTCCTTCCCTCAACGACTGTTCGATACGTTCGAGACCAGCTGCTCGGGCCCAGGCGAGTCTTTCAGGAAAACCGGGAACCAAATCTTTGAATGCAGTGAGTTCCTGCCCCCAAAGGCCACAGCTTATTTGATTCTGAACTATGACGGTCATCCGCAGGACCTGCCCCAAAGCGTCATGCGCCTGACGTCGACGAAGACAAGCGCAGGGTATCGCGTGGACGCGCGTGTTTTCTTCCACGTCCCGCAAAAATCCGGTGCGGCCGTCGAAGTTCCGGTTGAAAGCAAGCTTCTGAACCAAGCCATCAGCGAGCTCTACCAGTCAATGGGTGGCTCGCCGAATTAGCTTGATGGAAATGGTCGGGGCGGCAGGATTCGAACCTACGACCCCCTGTACCCAAAACAGGTGCGCTACCAGACTGCGCCACGCCCCGGACCGTGCGCCTTCCTAACGATGCCGTTCTGATTTGAAAAGCCCTAACAGGGCCAAATTGCAGGTCCTTGCGAAAAAATTTCGTGCTTCATCTGTGTCCCGGGCCCGATGGAGTAGCGCGCGGACAATCCTGCATTGATTTCCAGCACCGCAAATACGGAATCGCCCCCTTCAATCGCCGTAAGATCACCCGGAATCGCCCCTTCATGCACACGAGTCACCAAACCGGTGCGATCCAGAAAAATCATATCCAGCGGGATCAGGGTGTTCTTCATCCAGAAGGCAACAGGCTGCGGCGGATCAAACACGAACAGCATTCCGGATCGAGCCGGCAACGATTCGCGAAACATCAAACCGCGGGATCGCTCTTGCGGTGTAACGGCGATTTCCACGTCAAATTGCACCGTCGCACTGTCATTTCTGAGGGTGACACGGTCGGATCTGCATGCGGCAGCAGCAACTCCTGCCCACAACGTTAAGAATATGGTCAAGAGTATCCGAAGCCGTTTCATCCGGTTCAGCTGTCCAAAGCCGCTTCCCAGGCCAGAACCTGCGCGGCCATCCGACCCCGCTTGCCGTCGATCACCCTCATGGCCAGTGCTTCACCTGGTTGCAGATCGGCAAGCCCCGAACGGCGCAACACCTCGATATGAAGGAATACGTCTTCGCCGCGCCCGAAGACATTTGCAAATCCGAAACCTTTGCCCTTGTCGAACCATTTCACCCGTGCGGCTTCCAGCGGCGCTTCTGCGATGACCTCCGGATCCAGCTCGGCGAAATCGGCAAGCATCATCGAGTCGGTCCGCGCCGGCGGATCAATCGCGATGACCTCGACCGCCTGAACCCCCCGGTCCGTGCGATGTGTCATGATTTCAATGCTGGCACCGTCTGCGACCGAGCTCTGGCCGTAGTTGCGCAGAACATTCACGTGCAACAGAATATCCGGGCCGCCCTCTTCGGACACAACGAAGCCATACCCCTTGGCAGGGTCGAACCATTTTACGTGTCCACGGACGCGGTACATGTTGTTCAGGTCTTCTGGCACGGTTTTCCCATCGCGAATATCAACAGTTCGTTAAGGGTTTGTTGTTTAGGGGAATGGCAGGCAAATTCAAGCTGAAAAAATCGTTTGTTTTCTGCTTGTTGCATTTCACGACACGTGAACGTCATGGATTCAACCTTTCAACATGCCATGCCGATCCCGGCTCAATTCGTTGCCATCTGAACCGATCATGCAAGCGGAACGCTCCATCGGCCCAGAACTCAATCTCGGTGGGCGTCAATCTGTACCCGCCCCAAAATGGCGGACGCGGCGGATTTGGCCCAAGTTTCGCCGTCACTTTCGCGACTTCTGCCATCAAAGCTGTCCGGCTCGAAAGCGGTTGCGACTGCTTTGAAGCCCACGCGCCCAGCCGGCTTTTCAATGACCTTGATGCATAATACTCATCTGCCTGGGGCCCGTTTTCACGACTTATTGTACCACGAACACGAAGTTGACGCCGCAAAGATTTCCAATGCATCACAAATGCAGCTTTTCCGGCGGTGTCCAGTTCCCTGGCCTTGGCGCTTTCGTAGTTTGTATAGAAAACAAACGAGTCCGCTTCGATTTCCTTTAGCAACACCATGCGTGCATTGGGCAAGCCATCCGGGTCAACGGTTGCAAGCGCAATCGCGTTCGGGTCGTTCATTTCGGTTTCTTCAGCCTCAGCCAACCACCGGGCCGCTATTTCAAACGGATCGGAGCCAGCAAAGATGCCATCACGCTCGGTCATTTCCATCCCCTGGAAAGTATTAACGACGAACCTAAGGCGAGAACCCGCTGCGGGCAAGAGCGCACGGCCTTGATGCAACGCAACCAATGGCATAAACCAACTCAACATAACGCGAAGACAGGCGGAGAACCGAACATGTCAAATCAGTTGATGGCCGGCAAACGCGGCCTCATCATGGGACTGGCCAATGACAAATCAATCGCATGGGGAATCGCCCGCGCCTTGTCGAATGCCGGGGCCGAGCTGGCCTTTTCCTATCAGGGCGAGGCTTTGAAAAAGCGTGTCGACCCGCTGGCGGCGCAATTGGGCAGCGAAATCGTTCTGCCCTGCGACGTCAGTGACGAAGCATCCATCGACGCGCTCTTTGCAGCGCTGGAAGAGAAATGGGGCAAGCTGGACTTCATCGTCCACGCCATCGGCTTTTCCGACAAGAACGAGCTGCGCGGTCGCTATGTCGACACCAGTCGCGCGAATTTCAAACTGACGATGGATGTGTCGGTCTATTCTTTCACGGCCGTGATGCAGCGTGCTGAAAAGATGATGTCCGAGGGCGGCAGCGCTGTAACCCTGACCTATTACGGCGCTGAACAGGTCATGCCGCATTACAATGTCATGGGCGTCGCCAAGGCCGCGCTCGAGGCCTCGGTCAAATACCTGGCTGAGGATCTGGGCAAGGATGGCATCCGCGTGAACTCGATCTCGGCCGGTCCGATCAAAACCCTGGCCGCCAGCGGCATCGGCGATTTCCGCTATATCATGAAGTGGAACGAATATAACTCTCCCTTGCGTCGGAACGTGACCATTGACGATGTCGGAAACTCGGCGCTGTATCTTCTGTCGGATCTGTCCAGCGGCGTAACCGGTGAAAACCTGCATGTGGATTCCGGGTATCACATCGTCGGCATGAAGGCCGTTGACGCCCCGGACATGGAAAAAGGTTAAGAACATGAGCGCCAAGGACCGCCTGCCCCACGAAAAAGGCTTTCACATCAGCTGGGACCAGATTCATCGCGATTCGCGTGCACTGGCCTGGCGTCTTGACGGGCAAGGGCCCGATGATGGCAACTGGCGGGGTGTTGTCGCGATCACGCGCGGCGGCATGGCGCCTGCGATGATCGTCAGCCGCGAACTGGACATCCGTACGGTGGATACGATCAGTGTGCGTTCGTACCACCATCAGGAACAGGGTGAAGCAGAGGTGTTGAAATCTCCGGACGCCGACCTGATGGGCGACGGAACCGGTATTCTGATCATCGACGATCTGGTCGACAGTGGAAAGACGCTGGAACTGGTGCGGGAAATGTACCCGAACGCGCATTTCGCGACGGTTTACGCCAAACCCAAGGGCCGTCCGATGGTGGATACCTTCATCACCGAGGTCAGCCAGGACACATGGATCTTCTTCCCATGGGATATGGCCCTTCAATATGTCGAGCCGTATCGCGGCACCGATTGATTCCAGAACAGTAGACCGCACATGACGCTCAGCCGTACCGCCGCAACGTTCGCACCTCCGGTGATGGAGGCGCGCCGATGGGTCGAGGGCGTTTCCTTCCCATCCGACCGCCCGTTGATCAACGTAAGCCAGGCGGCCCCGGTCGATCCGCCGCCGCTGGCCTTGCGGCAGGCCATGGCCGAGTTCGCCGTTCGCGAAGACAGCGCACATCTTTATGGCCCGGTTTTGGGCAATGACGATCTGCGCGCTGAACTGGCGGCGCAGATCAGTTTTCACTATGCTGCACAGGTAGACGCACCCCGGATCGCCATTACATCAGGCTGCAATCAGGCGTTTTCGGCCGTGATATCGGCGATCACCGGCGAAGCCGATGAGGTCATTCTGCCAACCCCTTGGTATTTCAACCATAAAATGTGGCTGGACATGGCAGGAGTACAAGCCGTGGACCTGCCGACCGGCGATGACCTTCTACCCGATCCAGAGCGTGCGCGCGGTTTGATTACGGACAAGACCCGCGCCATTGCACTGGTCACGCCCAACAACCCGGGCGGCATCGAATACCCTGCCGAACTTGTCAGGGCCTTTTACAACCTGGCCCGTGAAACCGGGATTCGCCTGATCGTCGATGAAACCTATCGCGATTTCGACAGCCGCAGCGGCCCTCCGCATGATCTGTTTCAACAACCCGGATGGGACGAAACGCTTGTCCACCTGTACTCTTTTTCCAAGGCTTACCGTCTGACGGGCCACAGGGTTGGCGCCATCGCGACAAGCCCGGAGCTGTTGTCCGAGGTCGAGAAATTTCTGGATACGGTCGCCATTTGCCCCGGCCAGATCGGCCAGTTCGCTGCGTTGTGGGGTATGCAAAACCTGTCGCAATGGCTGGCCGGCGAGCGCGATGAAATTCTGGACCGCCGCGCAGCCATTGCAGAAGGAATGCCGGCGCTTGAAACCCGGGGTTGGCGGCTTTTGGGACTTGGCGCCTATTTTGCCTATCTCGAACATCCGTTCGACCTGTCGTCAGACGAGCTTGCGCGCCGTCTGGTCAGCGAAGCCGGTGTGCTGCTGTTGCCCGGCACCATGTTCATGCCCGATCATGACCCGGATGGAAAACGGCAGGTGCGCATTGCTTTTGCCAATCTGGATCGGGCCGGGCTGGGCCAATTGTTCGACCGGTTGCAGGACCTGTCCTTCTAAGCTTGCCCCTCGGCGGTGTGCGTCGTATTCAGGGCCGCAACCGACAGGGCAGAACTCTGCCAAAAAAACAAGAGGGCATCATGGCCGCAGGCGCTAAAAGTCTTTCGAAAACCTTTGTCTGGATTCTGATGGGCCTGCTGATGCTGGGCCTTGCGGGATTTGGCGCGGTCAACCTCAGCGGGACGATCCGCACAGTTGCGCAAGTCGGCGACGAAAGCATCTCGGTCGATGACTATGTGCGCGAATTGCAGCGCGAAATCCGAGCGGTCGAAGCACAATCCGGGCAGCCTTTGCAGATGTCGCAAGCGCGCGAGCTGGGTCTGGATCGAAACGCCCTTGCCCGCCTGACCGCTTTGGCAGCGCTGGACAACGAGGTCCGTCAGCTTGGGATTTCCATCGGCGATGAGAACCTTCAGCAGGAGATCATCTCGATCCCGGCGTTTCAGGGTGTCAACGGAACTTTTGACCGTGAATCCTATCGCTTTCAGCTGGAACAGGTCGGCATGACCGATTCCGAATTCGAATCCGATCTGCGCAAGGAATCCGCCCGAACCATCGTGCAGGGCGCTATCATGGGCGGCGTGAAAATGCCCGCAACGATGACAGACACGATGGTCGACTACATCGGCGCGCGGCGCAGCTTTACGGTCGCAACTGTCGGGGCGGAAGCACTGGACACACCTGTGGCCGAACCAACGGACGCGCAGATCCAGGCATTCTACGATGACAATGGAGATCAGTTTACCCTGCCCCGCACCAAGCAGCTGACTTATGCGATTCTGTCGCCTGAAATGTTGGTGGACACGGTCGAAATCGACGAAGACGCGTTGCGGAAGCTTTATGAAGAACGGTCCGACGAATACAACCAACCCGAACGCCGTCTGGTTGAACGTCTGAACTTCCCAAGCGAACAGGCCGCCAAGGACGCTTTGGCGCAGCTCGAGGTTGGCGGCACGACTTTTGAACAGTTGGTTCGGGATCGCGATCTGGAACTGAACGACATCGATCTGGGCGACGTGACGCGTGAGGATCTGGGCGAAGCTGCGGACGCCGTTTTTGCGGCCGAGCTTGACGCTGTCGTGGGCCCGTTGCCTTCGGTGTTCGGTCCGGCCCTGTTCCGTGTCAACGGATCACTGGCCGCGAACAGTGTTCCATATGACGAGGCCGAGCCGGCACTTCGGGAAGAGTTGGCGACTGAACGCGCCCGCCGCCTGATCGAGGCGCAATCCGAAGATATCAACGACATGCTGGCGGGCGGTGCCACTCTGGAAGAACTGGCGGAAGAAACCGAAATGGAACTGGGTCAGATCGACTGGACCCGTGACAGCGACGAAGGCGTTGCGGCCTATGACGGGTTCCGAGCGGCCGCAGAAGCCGTGCAGGAAGGGGATTTCCCTGAAATTGCCTTCCTCGAAGACGGGTCAATTTTTGCCCTGCGCCTGGACGAGGTTCTGCCGCGCCGCCCGGAACCGCTGGAGAGCGCGCGCGACCGTGTCGCCGCGGCCTGGCAACAGGCCGAGACCAACAAAACCCTGCGGGAAAAGGCGGATGCCATTCTGAACCAACTGGCAACTGACGGTGATTTTGCCGCGACCGGTCTGCCCTTCCGCGTCGAAAACGCCCTGACCCGCACCGCGTTTCTGGATGACGTTCCCGCCGATTTCATGACCGAAGTATTCGCCATGGAACCGGGCGAGTTGCGCGTTATTGGCGGCAACGGTGCGGCCTGGATTGTGCGTCTGGACGAAATCCTGCCGCCGGCGGATACGGATGAACTGCGCCAGTTGCGTGATGCCCTGAGCACACAGATGGATCAGGCTCTGGCACAGAATATTTTCAACGCCTACGTACGTGATGCCCAGACCCGGGCGCGCCCCGTCGTGGATCAGCAGGCTCTGAACGCCGTGCAGGCGAGCTTTTAAACGAGACCGATATGGCCCTGACACCCGATTTCGAAACCTTCGCGCGCGCCTATGAAGCGGGCGAAAACCAGGTTGTTTACACACGTCTGGCCGCCGATCTGGACACACCTGTGTCACTGATGCTCAAGCTGACGGGCGCGCAGAAAGACGCGTTCATGCTGGAATCGGTGACAGGCGGTGAGGTGCGTGGCCGCTATTCGATCATCGGTATGAAACCTGATCTGGTCTGGCGCTGTCGCGGCGAAACATCTGAGCTGAACCGCTCGGCCCGTTTCGATTCCGAGGCGTTCTCGCCTCAGGATGGCAACCCGATGGACAACCTGCGGGCGCTTCTGGCCGAAAGCCGTATAGAATTGCCCGATGACTTGCCGCAGGCCGCTGCCGGGCTGTTCGGGTATCTGGGATATGACATGGTTCGGCTGGTGGAACACCTTCCGAATGTGAACCCCGATCCCCTGGGTCTGCCCGATGCGATCATGCTGCGCCCGTCTGTCATCGCGGTGCTGGATGGGGTCAAGGGTGAGGTGACAGTGGTGTCACCCGCCTGGGCCAGTGACGGTCAATCGGCCAAAGCTGCGTATGCGCAGGCGGCTGAGCGTGTAATGGATGCGGTCCGCGATCTGGAACGTGCCATGCCCGCAGAAACCCGCGATCTGGGTGACGCGCGCGAAGTCGCCCCACCGGTGTCGAACTTCACCAAGTCCGGCTATATGAAGGCGGTTGAAAAGGCCAAGGAATACATCCGCGCGGGTGACATTTTCCAAGTTGTTCCGGCTCAGCGCTGGACGCAGGATTTTCCGCTGCCGCCATTTGCTCTCTACCGGTCCTTGCGGCGCACGAATCCGTCACCCTTCATGTTCTATTTCAACTTCGGCGGTTTCCAGGTCGTGGGCGCAAGCCCCGAGATTTTGGTGCGTGTGTTCGGCAATGAAGTCACCATTCGCCCCATCGCAGGCACCCGCCCCCGAGGCGCGACGCCAGAAGAAGACAAGGCGAATGAGCTTGATCTGCTGGCCGACAAGAAAGAACTGGCCGAGCATCTGATGCTGCTGGATCTGGGTCGCAACGATACCGGTCGCGTATCAAAGATCGGAACAGTACGCCCGACCGAAGAGTTCATCATCGAACGCTACAGCCACGTGATGCACATTGTGTCGAACGTGGTGGGCGAACTGGCCGAAGACAAAGACGCGCTGGACGCTTTCTTTGCCGGGATGCCTGCGGGCACCGTCTCGGGCGCGCCCAAAGTGCGCGCGATGGAGATCATCGACGAGTTGGAGCCTGAAAAACGCGGCGTTTATGGCGGCGGCGTCGGCTATTTCAGCGCGGGCGGCGACATGGACATGTGTATCGCCCTGCGCACGGCCATCGTGAAAGATCAGAAACTCTATATCCAAGCCGGCGGTGGCGTCGTCTATGACAGCGATCCCGAAGCCGAGTTTATGGAAACCGTTCATAAATCCAACGCCATACGGCGCGCAGCAGCTGACGCAGCGCGGTTTACCGGGAACGGAAACGGCTAATAAAACAGGGGCGGCCGGTCAGATGATCACCGCCCCTTTTCGTTGCTTTCTGCACTGGTCACTGCACGTTTTTCATCATGACTGCCGAGATCGGAGCCATTGCCACGCGGTTGCCCCGATCTTCCAGCCCCCACAGCAACAGGGCTGAAATCGTCTCGGGACGCACGCGCCCCAGCATGACCACTGTCCCTTCCTGACCGGCACGGAAAGCGGCCTGATCCAGGAACCTGCGCATGATTTTGGGGTCCTGCCGTGCGCCGTCGATATCGCGGAAAACGACACTGGACGGAATTCCGTTTCGCGCCGCCAGTTTCTGAACGGTGTTGAGCCCATTGTCCTGCGTAATCAGCCCACGACCGGTTCCCGCAGCAATCGCGGCGACCTGATCGGCCAGTTTGCGATTGCCTTGAATCCCGCTGTTCACACCTTCCAGAATACCAACCGTTTCCGGCAGGGTATCCAGCCACACCGACAGCGACACCTCGGCGTCCTGTGCACTTGCCGCCTCGGGCAGATCCGCCAGTGCCAGCACCTCGAACCCGGCCTTGCGATGGCGTGCCATCTTTTCTGCCGCATCAGGGTCCGATGGGTTCACGGCGAAGCTGATCGGATACGGAAAGTCCTGCAACGCTTCGGACCCGAATGAACCCTCGTCATCAATCAGAATGATCGACATCAGCGGCTTGGATTCGGGGTTTTCGAACTTTGCCGCAAAACGCTCGATCGGCTTGTCCGATTTCGGCTGTTCAGCCGAGGCCTGTTCCACGACGGGTTCATCATCGCGTTCCGTCAACGGTACGACGCGTTTCCCGATGATCGAGCTGGCACTTGCTTTCTGCTCGCCCCCGATCTGGGGCAGCGCAGCGATGCGCGGCAGTTCACGTGGCATGGTGTCTTCATCGCCTTCCACGGCAATCGGGCTGTTTTCAAAGGGGTTCTGTTCTTCGGCCTCTGTCGACTCTGCCTTCGGTTCTGGCGCTGCCTGTGGCAGAGGATCCGGTTCGGGCGCAAGCGCGGCCATCTCGGTGTTTTCGGGCTCTGCTGGCGAGGCCGGTGTTTCATCAATGACCGCAGGCAGCACATCGTCTGGCTGAATCGCGGGAACCTGACTTGGCTCTGGCAGGGCGGCGGGTGCTTCGATCACGAATGACACTTCATTTGCATCTGCTGATTCCGGTTGGATCAATTCGTCCGTTGCGGCGCCGACAACTGGCTGGGAATCGACTGATGTTTCCAGACCCGACAGATCGGCAAGATCCTCGCTGGCGTCATCGGCGGCTTCTGGCGCACGCGGGGCCAGTTCAACCAGATCGGCGTCAGAACCGGCCTCAGCCACTTCAGCCGGAGCTTCGGGCGTTTCAGAAATCGTCGGTGCCGGTGCTTCGGTTGCGACAACCGGGGTATTCACCATCGGCGTCTTGAGAGACACGACCGCGCCCAAGATCAAAACAACGATCGCGCCCGCGACCATTCCTCCGAAAAATCCGCCCATTTTCCTGCCTTTCGCCTCTTTCCTCTGCCTCGTCCAGCTCTGCGCCATCTGGTGTGGCGCTCGGCCAATTGAACGCGTCAGAAACGGTATGTCCTCTTGACGCTGCCGCTCAAGCCTGAGCATGTATGTGCGGACATTATACCGTGGCCCGGGGCTGCATCGCCAGCCCGAAATGCCCAAGCGAAGATAAGTGCCCAAATGCTGCTGCTGATCGACAACTACGACTCGTTTACCTACAATTTGGTACATTATTTAGGCGAACTTGGTGCCGAAATGGTCATTCGCCGAAATGATGCGCTGGATGTGCAGGAAGCGATGGCCATGAACCCTGCCGGCATCCTGCTGAGCCCTGGCCCCTGCGATCCGGATCAGGCGGGGATTTGCCTGGCACTGACACAAGCTGCGGCCGAAACCAAAACGCCGCTTTTGGGGGTTTGCCTGGGCCATCAGACCATAGGTCAGGTGTTTGGCGGCAAGGTGGTTCGATGCCATGAGATCGTTCATGGCAAGATGGGCACGGTGAAGCACACCGGCAAAGGCCTGTTTGCCGGACTGCCCTCACCCTTTGAAGCAACCCGATACCATTCGCTGGTGGTCGAGCGCGAGACCCTGCCCGATTGCCTCGAGATCACGGCCGAGCTGGACGACGGCACCATCATGGGGCTGCAACACAAGGAATTGCCGATCCACGGTGTGCAGTTCCATCCGGAATCCATCGCATCCGAGCACGGCCACGCCCTTCTCAAGAACTTCCTGCAAGAACTGAAAGTCCCGGCATGAGCGACGCGCTTAAACCGCTGATCGGAGCCGCAGCCGATCGTCCTTTGACACGTGCCGAGGCCGAAAAGGCCTTTGCCATATTGTTCGATGGTGAAGCCACGCCCAGCCAGATCGGCGGTTTGCTCATGGCCATGCGGACACGCGGCGAGACGGTCGATGAATACGCCGCGGCGGCGGCCGTGATGCGCGCGAAATGCAATGCCGTGAACGCACCCGAGGGGGCGATGGATATCGTCGGCACCGGTGGCGATGGCAAAGGCACCCTGAATATTTCGACCGCGACCGCTTTTGTCGTGGCCGGTGCCGGAGTCACGGTCGCGAAACACGGCAATCGCAACCTGAGCTCCAAATCCGGCGCGGCGGATGCATTGGGCCAGATGGGCATCAACGTCATGGTTGGCCCGCAAGTCGTTGAAAATGCGCTGAAAGACGTTGGAATCGGCTTCATGATGGCACCAATGCACCACCCTGCCATCGCCCATGTGATGCCGTCCCGGCAAGAACTGGGAACGCGCACGATCTTCAATATTCTCGGCCCCCTGACCAACCCTGCTGGCGTCAAACGGCAATTGACCGGCGCCTTCAGCCGCGACCTGATCCGCCCGATGGCCGAAACGCTTGGCCTGCTGGGCTCGGACCGGGCCTGGCTGGTGCATGGCTCGGACGGGACGGACGAGCTCACGATTACCGGCATCAGCTGGGTCGCCGCTCTGGAAGACGAGATGGTGAAAGAGGTCGAACTGCACCCCGAAGACGCTGGTCTTCCCGTGCATCCTTTCGAGGACATCATCGGAGGCACGCCCGAGGAAAACGCCGTTGCGTTCCGGGCTTTGCTGGACGGTGACCCGTCAGCGTATCGTGACGCGGTGCTGCTGAATTCGGCCGCCGCTCTGGTCGTCGCCGAAGCGGCAAATGATCTGCGCGAAGGCGTGGCCATGGCTGCTGAAAGCATCGACAGTGGCAATGCCAAAAACAAAATCACGGCCTTGGCCGCCAAGACACAGGAAGCCGCATGACCGAAACTGTTCTGGACAGAATCAAAGCCTACAAACTGGAAGAGGTCGCGGCGGACAAGGCCCGGAAATCTTTGGAAACTCTGGAAGGTGAGGCACGGGCCGCCTCGGAGCCCCGTGGCTTTGCCAATGCGCTGCAACACGCCTCGCGGCAAGGCTATGGCCTGATCGCCGAGATCAAGAAAGCCAGCCCGTCCAAGGGGCTGATCCGGCCGGATTTCGACCCGCCCGTTCTTGCAAAGGCTTATGAAGATGGTGGCGCGACATGTTTGTCCGTCCTGACCGACACCCCCAGTTTTCAGGGCAAGAAAGAGTATTTGACGCAAGCACGCGAGGCGACATCCCTGCCCGCTTTGCGCAAGGATTTCATGTACGACCCGTATCAGGTGGTCGAAGCTCGCGCCCTGGGGGCGGACTGTATTCTGATCATCATGGCCTCGGTCAGTGATGATCAGGCGGCTGAACTGGAAAACACTGCATTCGATTGGGAGATGGACGTTCTGATCGAAGTCCACGACGAAGCAGAGCTTGAACGCGCGGCACAGCTGAAAAGCCCGCTGATCGGTATCAACAACCGCAATCTGAAGACCTTCGAGACAACGCTCGACACGACGCGCCGCCTGTCCAAGCTGGTGCCCGCCGATCGCACCATCGTTTGCGAAAGCGGATTGGGCACACCAGACGATCTGAGGGACATAGCGCGGTATGGGGCCCGCTGCTTCTTGATCGGAGAAAGTCTGATGCGGCAGGACGATGTTGAAGCCGCAACGCGCCATATCCTGTCCAACCCGCTGATCCCCGGAGTGATGTGATGCCACTGACCCATTTCGATGCCCAAGGTCAGGCACATATGGTCGATGTCTCGGGCAAGGAGGTAACAGATCGCGTTGCCGTTGCCGAAGGTCACATCAGGATGGCGCCCGAAACCTTTGAAATCATTTCCGAAGGTCGCGCCAAGAAGGGCGATGTTCTGGGCATTGCCCGTTTGGCCGGCATCATGGGTGCAAAGAAAACGCCGGACCTCATTCCGCTGTGTCATCCTTTGCCGGTGACCAAAGTGGCGGTCGAGCTTACACTTGACCCCGACCTGCCGGGTGTTCGGATCCAGGCCACCGTCAAGACCTCGGGCCAGACCGGGGTCGAGATGGAAGCGCTGACCGCCGTATCGACAGCCGCCTTGACGGTATACGACATGACCAAGGCCGTCGATAAGGCGATGGAGATAGGCGGCATTCGCGTTCTGCTTAAAGATGGCGGCAAATCAGGGCGTTACGAGGCGAAATGATTACTGTCGAAGAGGCCCGCGCCCTGTTGTTCGATCTTGTGGGGCCATTGCCGGCGGAAGAGGTTCCACTGGCCCAGTCCGCAGGGCGTGTTCTGTCGCGGGACGTCACGGCCACGCGGGATCAACCGCCTTTTGCCGCCTCTTCCATGGATGGCTATGCGGTCAAATCTGACGAGGTCGAACTGCACGCCATGTTCAAAATCGTGGGCGAGTCAGCGGCCGGGCGTCGTTTTGAAGGCGCTGTAGGCCCAGGACAGGCCGTTCGCATCTATACCGGCGCCCCTGTACCCGAGGGTGCGGATTTCGTTGTGATTCAAGAGGATACGGACCGCCGCGGCGATCTTCTGACAATCACGGACACACCCGGCGCCAAAACCAACATTCGGCCCGCTGGTGTGGATTTCAAGGCTGGCACGTCCATATCGGCCCCGCGTTTGATCCGCGCGGAAGATGTGGCCTTGATGGCCGCTATGAACATCCCCCGCGTCCCGGTTTCGCGCAAACCCGTGATCGCCCTCATCTCGACAGGAGACGAGTTGGTCATGCCCGGGGAAGAACCCGGCCCCGATCAAATCATTGCCTCGAACACGTTTGGCCTGAAGGCAATGCTCGAAGGATTGGGGGCTGTGGTGCGCGTGCTTCCGATCGCGCGGGACACTGTTTCGTCGCTCGAAACGGCCTTTGGCCTTGCGCAGGGGGCGGATCTGGTCGTGACGATCGGCGGGGCGTCGGTTGGCGATTATGACCTCGTGTCGGACGTCTCGCAGGGGTTGGGAATGAAGCAATCCTTCTACAAGATCCGAATGCGCCCCGGAAAACCCCTGATGGCCGGTCGTATCGGCAACGCGGCGATGGTCGGGTTACCGGGCAATCCGGTCAGCGCCATGGTCTGCGGCTATCTGTTTCTGGCTCCGATGGTGCGCCGGATGCTGGGGCTTGAACAGGTGCTGCCCCCCTTCCGCACGGCCCGGCTGAGTGGTCCTTTGCCCGAGAATGGCCCGCGTGAGCATTATATGCGCGCCGTGGTGACGGATGCCGGTATCGAGGCTTGCGCAGATCAGGACAGTTCGCTTCTCAATGTACTGGCCCAGTCCAACGCGCTGTTGGTCCGCGCCCCACACGATCCGGCGCGCGACATCGGGGAAATGGTCGAATATCTGCCGATCTGACCTGCCCTCAAATTCGTTGACACAAAACGTGAACATGCGTAGAACAAAAGAAAACGCATGAGCGACGAGGTGTGAGCGATGCTGACCAAGAAGCAATTGGATTTGCTGGAATTCATCCACAAACGCGTGCAGGCGGACGGTGTTCCGCCCAGTTTTGATGAAATGAAGGCTGCTCTCGACCTGCGGTCGAAATCCGGCATTCACAGGTTGATCACCGCATTGGAGGAACGCGGGTTTATCCGCCGCCTTGCCCATCGCGCTCGGGCCATTGAGATTGTGAAACTGCCCGAAAGCCTTGGCGGCGAGCCAACGGCCGGCTTTACACCCCGCGTTATCGAAGGTGACAGGCCCAAAGGTCCTCGCCCTGCGAACGTGGAGCCTGTATCGGTGGACGCGCTGGAACTGCCAGTCATGGGCCGGATCGCAGCCGGTGTTCCCATCGAAGCAATCAGCCATGTTTCGCATCACGTGGCCGTCCCCGGCCCCATGGTTTCGGGACAGGGTCAGCATTATGCACTGGAAGTTCGCGGTGACTCGATGATCGATGCCGGCATCAATGACGGTGATGTGGTCGTCATCCGGGAAACCTCGACCGCGGATAACGGCGACATTGTGGTTGCTCTGGTCGAAGATCAGGAAGCGACCCTCAAGCGGTACTTCCGCCGCGGCAATGCAATCGCTCTGGAGGCTGCAAACCCGGCCTATGAAACGCGCGTCCTGCCCGAAGAGAAGGTCAAGGTTCAGGGCCGGTTGGTCGGACTGATCCGCACCTATTGAGCCTGCTTGGAATGACGGTCCCCGGCAGGTTTCGGGGACCAAAGCCGATGGCCGGTCATGTCTGCGCTTGAGGTCAGCTTTCCGTTCGAAACCGACAGGCTGCCGGTTTCGTACAACCGTTCCGGATCGAACACCCCGCACGGACCTTGCAGGGCAAGCGCAACAGCCGAGATGATGATCTGGTTGTCCCGACATTCGTCAAACGCGCGCGCCGCCCTTTTTCCGGTGATATGGATGATCTCATAGTCCTTCAGCGGGTAACGTTGAACGATGCTGCCGTCCGGCCATCTGAGCGCCGCCTCGATCTGATCAACGCCGTCTCCGTCATTTTCAAGCCAGACACCGGCGACAAACCCACTGCCTTTGCTTTTGCTGAGGGCCCTGCCCTTGTCGGTCATCACGCCGACCAACCCGCCGTTTTCAGCGATCAGAACATCCGGTCTGTGACCCGAGTTCCAAAGCATAAATGCCAGGGCAACAGGTACTGCTCCGGCCCATCGTGCTTGTCCCTGCCACAAGGCCATCCACAAGGCGCCGAATGCGACCAGTGGCAGGATGTACCATGGCGGGCTGACCACAAAACCCTGCGCCCCCTCAAGGTGCGACACCCAGTCGGAAACCGTAAGGATCCAATGCAATGCCCACCCCATGACGGTCAGGGCAAGTGCCTCCAGTCCAAACGGGGCCAGAAATGCAGCGACGACGGCAGAGGGTACGACGAGAAGCCCCATGACGGGAACGGAAAGCAGGTTTGCCAGCAGACCGTAATGGGACATCGTATTGAAATGCGCCGCACCAATGGGGGCTGTCGCAAGACCTGCAATTGCCGATGACATCACCACGCCAACGACCGGTTTCAACCAGTTTGGGCCGGGTAACGGGCCTACCTCTCGCAACGCTCCGAAGACGGCGACCAAGGCTGTGGTTGCGGCGAACGACATTTGAAATCCGGGGCTCAGCAGCGACTCGGGTCGAAGAACCAGCACGATCACGGCGGCAACAGCAACCGCACGCAGCGAAATCGCGCGTCGGTCGATCAACACGGCCCCCAGCATGACGCTGACCATGACAAAGGCCCGTTCGGTTGCAACGTTCCCCCCGGACAACAACAGATAAAGGGTTGCGGCACAAAGCGCGAGCACAGCGGCCACTTTCCGAACCGGAAGTCGCAACGCCACAGGAGGGCACAGCGACAGACCCAATCGGCAAGCCACGAACACAAAACCGGTCAGAAGCCCCATGTGAAGCCCGGAAATGGCCAACAGATGCGCAAGGTTGGACGCCCGCAAGGATGAAAGCGTCTCCTGCCCCATCCCGCTGCGATCTCCGGTGGTGACGGCCGCGGCAAATCCACCGATTTCTCCGGGCAGGATCTGCCTGACCCGCTGCGAAATGGCCATGCGGATCGCAGTGACCCGAATGCCGGCAATCCCCTCTGTCGCGGGTGCGATGGTCATGACCGGGACGCGGGTATAGCCGACCGCGCCCAATCGTTGAAACCAGGCATGGCGGCGAAAGTCGAACCCTCCGGGCTCGACCGGGCCTTGCGGCGGCGAAAGATGACCGGTGGTCATAATGCGCTGCCCCGGTACGATAGTGCCCGCCGGACCATGAACGGAAAGACGGATGCGCTGCGGCCTGCGCTCCTGAGGCACATCCCCTATGCGTACCTGATCAAGCGTCAACCGCAACGCATCCGAGGCAGACCGATCCATGGCGACGACCCTCCCCTCGACAGGGCCATAATATCGCCACGACAGAACCGGTTCCGCCACCATATGGGCGCGAACGCCTGCCAGAATGAAACCGGCAGCGATCAGCGCCCCCCCGATTGCCAACGTTCCCACCCCCGGTGGCAGCCGGCGGCGCAAGGCGACCAGAGCAATTCCAAGACAGACAAGACCGGAATAAACTGACCGATCCGGCTCGACGCGGACGCCAAAATACAGACCAATCCCCGTCGCCAGCAAAACCGGCGTCCAGGGGAAAAGGTAGCCTGTCTGGTGCAGCAGCGCGGCCTCGACCCGTGCAAGAACACGCATGGTTGCCCCCGTCCTTCGGGCTCGTTAGACAGGCGTCAAACTATGCCAGATACGGTTACCAAAAGGTTAATCCTCACCATGACTGAACAGGTCGTCACTCGTTTTGCCCCCTCGCCCACCGGTTTCCTGCATATCGGCGGCGCGCGCACTGCATTGTTCAATTGGCTGTATGCGCGTGGTCGGGGTGGCAAATTCCTGCTGCGGATCGAAGACACCGATCGCGAACGTTCGACACCCGAGGCGACCGCCGCGATCCTTCAGGGCATGGCCTGGCTTGGCCTTGATCACGACGGTGATGTGATCAGCCAGTTCGAAGGGGCTGCCCGTCACGCCGAAGTCGCGCATCAGTTGCTGGCCGAGGGCAAAGCATACAAATGTTTCTCGTCTCAGGAAGAAATCGCGGCTTTCCGGGACCAGGCGCGCAGCGAAGGGAAATCAACCCTGTTTCGCAGCCCATGGCGGGACGCCGATCCCTCGACACATCCGGACACACCTTTTGCCATACGCATCAAGGCACCTCAGGACGGGGTGACCGTGATCCACGATCAGGTTCAGGGCGATGTGAGCATCCGCAACGACCAGTTGGACGACATGATTCTTCTGCGCTCGGACGGAACACCCGTCTACATGCTGGCAGTCGTCGTCGACGATCACGACATGGGCGTCACCCATGTAATCCGCGGCGACGATCACCTCAACAATGCGGCGCGGCAAATGATGATCTACGAAGCCATGGGCTGGGACATTCCGGTCTGGGCGCATATCCCGCTGATTCACGGGCCTGATGGCAAGAAGCTGTCCAAACGCCATGGTGCGCTTGGAGCGCAGGAGTATCAGGCCATGGGCTATCCCGCAGCCGGGATGCGCAATTACCTGGCCCGGCTGGGCTGGAGCCATGGCGACGATGAGTTTTTCACGGACGCGCAGGCAAAGGACTGGTTCGATCTGGATGGGATCGGCAAAAGCCCTGCACGGTTCGATCTGAAAAAGCTTGAAAACCTGTGTGGACAACATATCGCAATCTCGGACGATGCTGCACTGCGGCAAGAGATCGAAGCATATCTGGCCGCAGCAGACCTTCCGCCCCTTACTGAGACACAATCCAGTGATCTGGAACGTGCGATGTATTGCCTCAAGGACCGGGCGCGCACCTTCCCTGAACTGCTTGAAAAGGCTCATTTTGCACTGACAAGCCGCCCGATCGCTCCGGATGAAAAAGCCGCAAAGGCGCTGGCAACTGTATCCGATGGTATACTGACGGAATTGACGCCGCATCTGCAAAATGTTAGCTGGTCGCGGAACGAACTGGAGGAGGCACTGAATTCCTTTGCCGAGTCAAAGGAGCTCAAGTTCGGCAAGCTGGCCGGTCCGCTGAGGGCCGCTCTGGCGGGTCGTGCCGTTACGCCTTCGGTTTTTGACATGATGCTTGTGCTGGGACGGGAAGAAACCCTGGCGCGGCTTTCTGAAGCAGCGAAATAACCCAAGCTTCATAAACGGGTAACGCTGCTCCGCTAACACCCGGACTGCGCGTTCACGCGCAGTCATTGCCCGTATCACCAGAGGTATCTCTGGCGTGCGCATGAATGAAGAAGGGACAACCATGACTGAAAGCAACAAAACAGCCACTCTGACCGTTCACGGCAAAGAGTACGAGTTGCCTGTTCATTCTCCGACCGCTGGTCCGGATGTCATTGATATCCGCAAGCTTTATGGTCAGGCCGGCGTCTTCACCTACGATCCCGGATTCACTTCGACCGCAAGCTGCGACAGCACCATCACCTATATTGACGGCGAAAAAGGCGAGCTGCTGCACCGGGGCTATCCGATCGACCAACTGGCCGAAAAATCGCATTTCCTCGAGGTTTGCTATCTTCTGCTGTACGGAGAACTGCCGGCGGCAAAGGATCTTGAGAAGTTCGAGACCACGATCACACGCCACACCATGCTGCACGAGCAGATGCAGTATTTCTATCGCGGTTTCCGCCGTGACGCGCACCCGATGGCCATCATGGTCGGCGTTGTCGGCGCGATGTCGGCCTTCTATCACGATTCAACGGATGTCTCGGACCCGCAGCAGCGTGAAATCGCATCGCATCGCCTGATCGCCAAGATGCCGACAATTGCTGCATGGGCCTACAAGTACCACACCGGTCAGCCCTTCGTGTATCCGCGCAACGATCTGGACTATGCGTCGAACTTCCTGCGCATGTGTTTCAGCGTCCCTGCCGAGGAATATGAGGTCAACCCGATCCTCAGCCGCGCCATGGACCGTATCTTTACGCTGCATGCGGATCACGAACAGAATGCCTCGACATCGACCGTGCGTCTGGCGTCATCCTCCGGGGCAAACCCGTTTGCCTGTATCGCCGCCGGCATCGCCTGCCTTTGGGGTCCGGCACATGGCGGCGCAAATCAGGCCTGCCTGGAAATGCTGGAAGAAATCGGCACCGTTGATCGCATTCCCGAGTTTATCGCCCGCGCCAAAGACAAGAACGATCCGTTCCGCCTTATGGGCTTTGGTCACCGCGTTTACAAGAACTTCGATCCGCGCGCCAAAGTGATGAAGCAATCGGCAGACGAAGTTCTTGATCTGCTGGGCGTTGAGGACAACCCGAAATTGCAGGTTGCCAAGGAACTGGAACGCGAAGCGCTGGAAGACCCGTATTTCGCCGAAAAGAAGTTGTTCCCGAATGTCGACTTCTACTCGGGCATCATCCTCGAAGCGATGGGTTTCCCGACTTCGATGTTCACGCCGATCTTCGCCCTGTCGCGTACCGTTGGCTGGGTCAGCCAGTGGAAAGAGATGATCGCCGATCCGCAAAACAAAATCGGCCGCCCGCGTCAGCTGTACCTGGGCGAAACGCTGCGCGATTACGTGGATATCGAAAATCGCTGATACGCGCCTCGCAACGATCTGTTCCGAAGGCCCCGGTACTGCCGGGGTCTTTTTGTTTGGGTTGAAGCAATGAGAGCGCGAAGACCCGGTTTTTTCCCGAGCAAGACAGCACCGGACATGCCGGGGCGCATGACCTCAAAACAGGCTCAGTTGGTCTCCGGGCTGCGGCGGCACCGCAAACAAGTCGCAACGCAACGGGGCCGATCTTACGGACAGCCCCAGACGTTTGCAGGACTTCAAAAACCTTTGAGCGATGATCCCGGCATACTCACCCTCGCCCCGCATTCTGTGCCCCCAACGCGGATCGTAATCCCGCCCCCCATGCATTTCCCGCAGTTTGGACATGACCTTTTCCGCCCGCGACGGCTCATGATCGGCAAGCCAGCCCTGCCAAAGCTGCGAAACCTCGCGCGGCAGGCGCAGCATGATCCAGCTAGCGGCATCCGCGCCAGCCTCTTTCCCGGCTTCCAGCAGGCTTTCAAGTTCATGATCCGTCAGCCCCGGCACGATGGGTGACGTCATAACGCGCACCGGAATGCCCGCTTCCGTCAGCGCTCGGATCACGCGCAGCCGCCGAAGTGGCGACGGTGCCCTTGGTTCCATCCGGCGGGACAAATCCGCATCCAGCGTGGTCAGCGAAATGCCAACCCGTACCAGCCCCCGGCCTGCCATGTCGGCAAGCAACTCCAGATCCCGCTCTATCAGAGTACCCTTGGTGACAATTGCGACCGGGTGGTTGAACGCACTCAAAACCTCAAGGCATGACTTTGTAATCATGTGCTTTTTCTCAATCGGCTGATACGGGTCCGTATTCGTGCCCATTGCAATCGGCGCGACTTTGTAGGATCTGGCGGATAATTCCTTGCGCAGAACATGTCCCATGTTGGGTCGTGCGATCAGGCGGGTTTCGAAATCCAACCCTGCCGATAACCCAAGATACGCGTGGCTGGGCCGCGCAAAACAGTAAACGCAGCCATGTTCACATCCCCGGTACGGGTTGATCGACCGATCGAAGGGCAAGTCAGGGGATCGGTTGTAAGCAATAGCGCTGCGCGCAACCTCTTCACGTGTCTCGGTACGCAGCGGCGGCAATTCTTCTTCAATGTCCCACCCGTCTTCGGTTGCCGTGGTGACAAAACGTTCAAACCGACCAGCTTCGTTCGTCGTTGTTCCTCTTGCCTTGATCGTCCGCGCGATGTTCATGTCAGCTTGTTCTTCTTTTGTTCCTTCCCGAACATAGAGGGGGCGCCAATTTGGCGCAAGCCCCGCCAAATCACCAACGGATTGAACCGAGTTGAAAACTCCGCAGGATGATCTTGCAGACTTTTCTATCGAGCCCCCGCTTTTTTTGTCTTATAGGTCGGTCCCGAAACGACCGACGTCGCAATCGTCACAGTCAGGATGCGACGTTTTGGCCAAAACGGAAAAAATGCCACCACGGGCCGATTGCCCGCCCAGCACAGGGAACACCCCATGTCCGACGAAGAAGACATCGTCCTGTCCGAACTGAATGATGACGAACTGGTCGAGCAGATGTTCGACGATCTCTACGATGGCCTGAAGGAAGAGATCGAAGAAGGCACCAACATCCTGCTGGAACGCGGATGGACACCTTATGACATCCTGACCAAGGCTCTGGTTGGCGGTATGACCATCGTGGGCCATGACTTCCGCGACGGCATCCTATTCGTCCCCGAAGTTCTGCTGGCCGCAAACGCGATGAAGGGCGGCATGTCCATTCTCAAGCCGCTGCTGGCCGAAACCGGTGCACCGCGCGTCGGCAAGATGGTCATCGGCACCGTGAAGGGCGACATCCACGACATCGGCAAGAACCTTGTTTCGATGATGATGGAAGGCGCTGGCTTCGAAGTTGTCGATCTGGGCATCAACAACCCGGTCGAAAACTACCTGGAAGCGCTGGAAAACGAACAACCCGACATTCTGGGCATGTCGGCCCTGCTGACCACTACGATGCCTTACATGAAAGTGGTCATCGACACGATGGTCGAACAGGGCGTCCGCGACGATTACATCGTTCTGGTCGGCGGCGCGCCCCTGAACGAAGAGTTCGGCAAGGCCATCGGCGCGGATGCTTATTGCCGCGACGCAGCTGTTGCAGTGGAAACCGCCAAGGAATTCGTGGGCCGCAAGCACAATCAACTGGCTGGCTAGGACCTGGAAAATACTGATAGAAAGGCCGTCCAATCCGGGCGGCCTTTTCGATTCTGAAGCGCTTTGTCACCGGAAGATCCGGATTATCCAATTGTAAACCAAAGCAGGTCTAAAAAAACGAGGCATCCACATCGCAAGGGGGTCTCGTGCCGACTACGTTCACAGCCATCTCGCTCGGCAAGCTAGCCGATATCGACAGTTTCGAAGGCAACAACACAGCTGAAAACGCTTCGGCGCTTGTGGGGAAAACCTTTGGCGGGTCCGACGATCCGCTGGCTCACAACAGCGTCACCTGGAGCGCAGTCGGCAATCCGGGTTCGTACTACAACATGAACAACATGTCGGCCAATGATCGGTTTTCGATCGATGGCGGGCCGCCTCAGACATTCGATGGCACTTCGGTCTACAACGCCACGATCACCTATTTTGACGGATCAACTACCAGGATTACCGCTGTTGTGGCGCAGGATGTGGATGGCAACACCTATCTGATGCCGGAATTCTCGGACAATTCGGACCAAGCCGCTTTGGAGGCTGGCCCTGTCCGCTCGATCACACTCAACAGCCTTGCCGGAAACCGGTATTCAGGCCTGACATCCCGTCGTGAGGATTGGGTTCTGGTGCCCTGCTTTACCCCCGGAACGATGATCCGCACCGAGCAAGGCGCACGACCGATTGATACCCTGTCCGTTGGCGACCGGATCGAAACCCATGATCATGGGCTGCAAACCCTGCGTTGGATGGGGCGGCGAACCGTCAAGGCAACGGGTCCGCATGCGCCTGTTCTTTTCAAAGCGGGCGCCATCGGAAACACGCGCGACCTTATGGTGTCACAACAGCACCGCATGCTGATTGGGGATTGGCGTCTCGAGCTGCACACCGGACATAGCGAAGCCCTGGCGCCTGCCAAACATCTCGTGAACGGGTCCGACATCATGTTGCGGACCGGAGGGTTGGTGACCTACATCCACCTGCTGTTCGACCGCCACGAGCTGCTCTGGGCCGAAGATTGCCTGAGCGAGAGCTTTCATCCCGGCGCGCAAATCTGGGACAGTCTCGGTTCCGCCGCACGGCAGGAAATCCAGTCGCTGTTTCCGGAACTGACGTTGAATGGGCTTGCCGCGTACGGCCCGCTGGCCCGGCCCCTGTTGACCGCGTTCGAAGCGCATGCGTCGGCAGCCTGACATGAGATGTCGGATCGGGGCTTGCCCAATGGCCGCAATCATCCTCCTATGGGAACAGCCCCGTAGGATACCAAGTGATGTCAAACGAATCCCTGCCAGATGATGCAAGCCTGACCACGAAAGGTTATGACGATACAGGCAAGGGAAGCATCCTGTTGATTGCCTGCGGCGCTCTTGCGCGCGAAATACTGGACATCAAAACACGGAATGGCTGGGATCACATGGCTCTGACCTGCCTGCCGGCGATCCTGCACGTTCACCCGGAACGGATCACTCAGGCCGTGGAAGACGCAGTGGCCAGGCATCAGGGCAATTTTGACAAGATCTACATCGTTTACGCCGATTGCGGGACCGGGGGGCTGCTTCAGGCCGCCTGCGAAAAACTTGGGGTCGAAATGGTGAAGGGCCCCCATTGCTATTCCTTCTTCGAAGGAAACCAGGCCTTTGAGGACCGCAGAGAAGACGAAACAACCGCGTTCTATCTGACAGATTTCCTGGCCCGGCAATTCGACGCTTTTGTCTGGAAGCCTCTTGGCCTGGACCGCCACCCGGAACTGCGTGACATGTATTTCGGCAATTACACCAAACTTGTCTATCAGGCCCAGATCGACAGCCCAGAGCTTACGGAACGCGCGCGCGAGTGTGCAGACCGGATGGGGCTTGAATTCGAACGCCGGTTCACCGGTTACGGCGATCTGGAAAACACGCTGTCGGACTGGGCAAACCGCCCAAAATGAGGTCAGGCGTTTTCCTGTGCGACCTGTCGGATGCGTTCGATCATCGACCGCAGGCCGTTTGAGCGCTGAGCGGACAGGTGATCGTTCAGCCCAAGGCGTGCCAGTTCAGCCCCCGCATCGACTTTGGGAACTTCGGCCACGGGCAAACCGTTGTACAAGGCCCGAAGAACAGCGATCAGGCCACGCACGATCAGTGCGTCGCTGTCACCATCGAACTTGAAAACGCCGGAATCGATCATCGGATGCAGCCAGACCTGACTGGCGCATCCATGCACTTTTGTCGCCGGAACCTTGAATGCGTCGTCCAACGGCTCCATCGCCTTGCCCTGCTCGATGACATGGCGATACCGATCTTCCCAATCCTCGAGAAACTCGAAATCCTCGACAATCTCTTCAAAGGCGGGCGTGGCCATGATGCGGTGATCCTTTGATTGCATTCACAATTGTGACCTAAGCCGGTCGCTGGCCACTGTCCAGCCCCCGCGGTGGCTTTTCAACGCGAAGAAATTGCGCTAACCCATTGCCTGAACTCGTGTGAAAGTCTGTGGGTCCATGCAAAAACCTCTGTCCGTTCTCATCATCGCCACGCTGACCCTGACTGCATGCAGCAGCTGGCGTGACTCTCGGGTGAACCCGTCAAACTGGTTCGGATCCAGCAGATCTGTCGAAGCCGAAACACCGCCCGACCCAAATGCCGCCGACGCGCTGGTTCCGAAGCAAAGCGAAGGTACCGGTCTGTTTTCACGCCCCGATGCCGAAGACACCAGCATTCCAATTGGTCAGATCGACGAATTGCGTATCGACCCGACCCCCTCCGGCGCGATCATCTATGCGTCCGGCACGGCTGTCCGACAGGGGGCGTACAATGCGCGTCTGGTTCCTGTTGAAAAGGAAGAAAACCAGAAGAACGGAACTTTGGAATTTGTGTTCCGCGTGAACTACCCCAGCTATGAGACACCGCAAGGGTCGGAACGTACTCGGATGGTATCGGACGCCATCAATATCTCGAATCAGGAACTGCAAGGTATTCGGCTGGTCCGCGTGGTCGGACAGCAGAACGCACTGGAATCACGGCGCCGGTAAGCGCCGTTACAGGGACACGACCTTGACCGACTGTCCTTTGGCCGCCAGGGCAATCTTGCCTTCGCACAGTTTGAGAGCATCCTCGCCAAAGACCTCGAACCGCCATCCCGACAAGGCTGGAACATCCCGCTCGCCGGCCGCAATCTGATCCAGGTCCGAACTTGTGGCGATCAATTTCGCCGCCACACCTGAACTTTCGGTCTTGGACTTCAGCAGAACCCTCAGCAGGTCAGCCAGCGCCGGATTGACCTTGAGCTTGTCACGCGAAGTGTCGACCTTGGGCAATTTGTCGGGCGGGCAATTCGCGCCACGCTGGACTGCGGCCAGAATACCTTCGGCGATCGCCCCTTTGCGGGCTTCGCGCAACAACAGGCGGGATCCGCCCAAATCCGAATGTGTTTTGGGTTTGGTCGATGCCAGCTCGATCAGCGCGTCGTCTTTGAATACGCGGTTCCGTGGCACGTTGTTTTCCTGCGCATAGGCTTCGCGAAACTGCGCCAATTCCCGCACTACGGCCAGAAACTTGGCCGAGTTCGTACGCGTCTTTACCCGCTTCCATGCGTCTTCGGGGCGGATGTCATATGTGGCAGGCTGTGTCAGCGTCCGCAATTCTTCGGCAACCCAATGGCTGCGCTGCGTCTTTTCAAGTTCTGCTGCCAAGTATTCATAGATCCCGCGCAGATGCGTCACGTCTGCCAGAGCATAGTTTTTTTGAGCATCGGTGAGAGGACGACGGGACCAGTCGGTGAACCGAGAAGTCTTATCAACGCCTTGTTTGCAGATTTTCCGGACCAGAGTTTCATAGCCAACCTGTTCGCCGAACCCGCACACCATCGCTGCGACCTGTGTGTCAAACAGCGGCTTGGGAAAGACGCCGGCCTCGACCCAGAAAATCTCAAGGTCCTGGCGGGCGGCATGGAACACCTTGACCACGCTTTCGTTCCGGAAAAGATCGTAAAGCGGGTCAAGCGACAAGCCATCGGCAAGCGGATCAACCAGAACAGCGCTGTCTTCATCCTCGGACGGAACCGCCAGCTGCACCAGGCACAGCTTGGAGTAATACGTCCGCTCGCGCAGGAATTCGGTGTCGACCGTAATATAGGGATAGCCTTCGGCGGCCTTGCAGAAATCGGCCAGCTCTTGCGTCGTCGTCAGGGTTTTCATGCGCCGTACTAGTATCGCTCTTGTTTTTGTGCCTGCCCGTTTTTGTCCTCGTCCCGAGCGTTGTCGACGACCATAGGCCGATTATTGCACGGGTGTAAATCACCCACCGAGCGTTCACGGCAACAGGACGGGCGACCTGTTGCCTTCTGCAAAGCGCCGCAGCACCTCGGGGTAGAGTTTGTGTTCCCACACCAGCACCCGCGCAGCCAGCGATTCCGGTGTATCATCGGCTTGGATCGGAACCCGTGCCTGGCCCAGAATCGGGCCGTCATCCAGTGCCGCCGTCACTTCGTGCACCGAGCAGCCGTGTTCGGAATCTCCGGCCTCAATCGCGCGAGCATGAGTGTGTAACCCTTTGTATTTTGGCAATAATGAAGGATGAATATTCAGCATCCGACCTTGAAACCGAGACACGAAATCCGCTGTCAGCACCCGCATGAAACCAGCCAGACAGACAATGTCGGGTTGCGCCTCTTGCAGGGGCTTCAAAAGCTCGGCCTCAAAGGCGGCGCGGTCCCCCTTGAAGGGGCGATGATCAACCACTGCGGTCGGAATGCCACGGTCCGCAGCTTTTTTCAGCCCGCCTGCCTGCGCATCATTGGACAGCACCAAACAGGGCCGCGCCGGATGATCTTTGGTCATGCTGTCAACCAGCGACACCATGTTCGATCCGCCCCCGGAGATCAGGATCGCGACGCGCTTGTGACTCATAGCAGTTTGCCCGAATAAGCAACGCCGGGCGTTTCCGTGACGGTACCGATCCGAGCGACGGTTTCACCGGCATCCGCCAACAGGGCCGACAGGTCATCCGCCTTGTCCGCGGCGCACACGACGATAAGGCCGATGCCGCAATTGAAGGTCTTGAGCATCTCCGCCTCAACGATACTGCCGGTCTTCGCCATCCAGCCAAAGACAGGGGGCAGCTTCCAGCTGTCCAGATCGATCCGGGCCCCCAGCCCTTGGGGCAGCACGCGCGGAAGGTTTTCAGTCAACCCACCGCCGGTGATATGCGCCAGCGCGTGCACACCACCCGCACGAACCGCTGCCAAAGCCGGTTTCACGTAGAGGCGTGTGGGCGTCAGCAACGCCTCACCCAGGTTGCCCTCACCAAAGGGTGATGGCGCGTCCCAGCCCAGACCGGACAGTTCGACCAGCTTGCGCACAAGCGAATAGCCGTTGGAATGCACCCCGTTCGAGGCCAGACCCAAAAGGACGTCGCCGGCTTGAACGCCCGCGGGCAGTTCTGCGCCGCGTTCCATCGCACCGACCGCAAAACCGGCCAGATCAAAATCGCCATCGGGATACATTCCCGGCATCTCGGCGGTTTCACCACCGATCAGGGCGCAGCCAGACTGCGCACAGCCTTCGGCAATCCCTTCGATGATCCGTGCCGCCGTATCGGTATCCAGCCTGCCGGTCGCGAAATAGTCGAGGAAGAACAGCGGCTCGGCCCCCTGGCAGATCAGGTCATTGACGCACATGGCCACCAGATCGACCCCGACCCCGTCCACGACACCGGTATCAATCGCGATCCGCAGCTTGGTGCCTACACCATCCGTCGCACCGACCAGGATCGGGTCCTGGTACCCGGCAGCCTTCAGATCGAACAGCGCGCCGAATCCACCCAGGCCACTCATCACACCAGGGCGGTTGGTCCGCTTGGCGGCGGGTTTGATCCGATCGACCAGGGCGTTGCCCGCGTCGATATCCACACCTGCATCGGCATAGGTGATTCCGTTTTTACCCGCTGTCATGTTCGATCCCTCAAGAAAGCTTTGCGGGCGGGTTAGTCGATTGTGGCGTTTGTTGCAACGGTCAGGCTTGACGCGGCTGTTCACCGTGATACCCAAGGCGCCGAGGCGGGCCTGTAGCTCAATTGGTTAGAGCAGAGCGCTCATAACGCTTTGGTTGGGGGTTCGAGTCCCTCCGGGCCTACCATTTCGCCGAAACATCCGGGTGGGTTGTTGCCGTCTGGACGTTGATGCGCTGGCTTATCCGTCCGAATCTTCCAACCCAAAATAGGCGTCGAGCTCCTCTTGGGTTACTTGCCATTCATAGGAATAGCCGTCGCGCCCACCAAAGCTGTAATCCTCGTAACTGCCGGACAGGCCCGGATCTTGATGCACCGCCTCCAAATACGTCTCGAATTCAGCAGGATCGACCCAGAACGAAGCATCCATGATCATCATGTAATAATCATAGGCGAGAGGCTCATCGAACTTGCCGAAATCATTCTGCAAATAGTCCAGCATTTCAGCGCAAAATATCGCCATATTGGCACGCACCTGAACCGGAAGAGGTGCCAGATCTTCGTCGCCATCCACCACGTCTTGCTGCGACGCATGCCACAACTCGGATGCCAACGACTCGATCAGGTCGGACCGCAACCATTTCAGACATGTATCGCCTGCCCCGATAAAACCGGTCAGACGCTCCACCCGTCTTTCATCGGTTTCGTCATACCACTGCCAAAGAGGCAGAAGGGCCGCAAGTGTCGCGCACCCGACAAACCCCCTTTCGGCCAATTTCACGAATCCTGCGATAACCATCCTATGCGCCCCCCAAAAAGCAAAAAACTATGGGGACAGGATGCCATGGCCAGACAAATTAACAAAATTGAACCCAATGCGCAGACATAACAGGGGGGTCTATCGTCCGATAATAATGTCCGCGCAGAGCCCGCCGAGACGTTCGCTTTTGCCCAGACGCAAAGTACCGCCATGCGCGCGCGCGACATCCGCCACGATCGCAAGGCCCAGGCCCACGCCACTGCCCTTGTTCTGATTGCGTGCCGGGTCGAGTCGCGTGAAAGGCTTTACCGCCTCGGCGCGTTGGTCGGCAGGTATTCCGGGGCCGTCATCCTCAACGCGGATGCGCATCGATTTCGCGTTCAGAAACAGGCTCAGCTCGGCCCGGCTGCCATAGCGCATGGCATTACCAATCAGGTTTTCCACCGCCCGGCGTACAGCCATGGGGCGTATCATGACCGTCCCCTGCCCCTCGACCGCGATCAGCTCTGCCTGATGTCCGGCCCGTTTTGCGTCATCCACGATCTGGCGGAGAAATTCATCCGGCTGGACCTCTTCCGCCGATCCCTCGGCAGCCCCACGCGAAAAATCCAGAAACGCATCCAGCAAGGACTGCATTTCCGTGACATCCTTTTGCAACGGTGCGGCCTCGTCTTCCGGCAACATCGACAGCCCAAGCTTCAGACGCGTCAACGGGGTGCGCAGATCGTGGCTGACACCCGACAGCATCAACGTCCGCTGCTCGATCTGGCGTTCGATCCGGGACCGCATGTCCAGAAACGCATTTCCCGCCGCGCGCACCTCGATGGCTCCACCGGGAGAATACGGAACGATTCGTCCCCGCCCGAATGCCTGGGCCGCATCAGCAAGGCGCGTGATGGGGCGCAATTGATTCCGCATGTAAAGAAACGAGATCGTCGTCATGATGACCGCAAAGAACACCATGGTGACGATCAATTGATGCGGGGCCGCGGGCGACAACCTGCGCCGATCGAACGTCAATTGCAGCAGCCCCAGATGCGTCTTCAGATAGACCCGCGCCTCTTTGCTGCTGGGCAAAGCCACGGCGTCAAGATTGGGCAATCTGGCATACAATTCGGATTCGACCTGCGGCGCGATGAAATCATACCATCGCCGCGCGCCGATCTCAGGCTGTTCGTTGACGCCCAGAAACCTGGCCTTTATTTCAAGGGCCTGCAAATCCGGACGAATCGACGCCAGCGCCTGTTGTTGCGTTTCCGCGTCCTCGATCATTGTCGTGATCAGCATCACCTCGCGGGATGCCGCGCGCGTCATCTGGCCGGTGACATCCTCAAGATGCCTTTGAAGGAAAGCGTTTCCCACGACCAGCAACAGCACGATCACAGGTAAAACCAGGATCAGCGCTGCCCGGGCGTAGAGACTGCGAGGCATATAAGGTTTGAGCCAGTGCGAAGACATGCGCTAAACCTAACGGGCTGCCCGGACAAGAGAAAGAGCACAGAATGCAGGCATCAGATGATTTCGATCCGCCCGTCGGCAAATCAGAGGAACTGCATCCGGGTTTGCGGCGTATTCTGGCTCCGAATCCCTCTCCGATGACCTATCGTGGCACCAACACGTACCTGCTGGGTGATCGCGACCTTGCCGTCATCGATCCAGGCCCCGCAAGCGAGGCACATCTAAACGCAATTCTGGAGTCGTTGGCGCCAGATCAAAGGATCAGCCATATCATTGTCACGCATACGCATGTGGACCATTCACCTTTGGCGGCTCCGCTGGCGGCGCGCACAGGGGCGACGATTTATGCTTATGGTGGGCCTGAGGCGGGGCGCAGCGCCGTCATGACCGATCTTGCCGCGCAGGGGCTGACCGACGGCGGCGAAGGCATCGACACCACGTTTCGCCCTGATGTCGAAGTGGTGGATGGTGAGTTTATCAATGGCGACGGGTGGAAGCTTGAGGTCATTCACACTCCGGGCCATCTGGGCAATCACATTGCTCTGGCCTGGCAGAACATCTGTTTCACGGCGGATCATGTCATGGGTTGGGCCAGCTCGTTGGTGTCTCCTCCGGATGGTGATCTGACCGACTTCATGGCTGCCTGCCATCGGCTGCGCGCGCGCGACTGGTCGGTTTTCCACGCCGGCCATGGCGCACCGATCACCAGCCCGGCCGAACGTTTGGACTGGCTGATTGCACATCGCCAGACCCGCGAGGCCCAGATCCTGAGCGCACTGGAAGATGCAGACGGCACGGCACGGCATCTGGCTGAGCGTATCTATACGGATACGCCAGCGGCATTGCTGCCTGCGGCCGAGCGGAATGCTTTCGCTCATCTCGTTGATCTGACAGGAAAAAACAAAGTGGTGCCCATTGGCCCACTGTCAGTTTCATCTGTTTTTCGACGGGTTTGCTAAAACAGCAAAAAATTTTGATGGTTCTCGTACTTAACCACTGGACGTCCGGAATCGGGGTTGCTATATGCGCCTCAGTTCCGGCGTAGCTCAGCGGTAGAGCAGTTGACTGTTAATCAATTGGTCGTAGGTTCGATCCCTACCGCCGGAGCCAAAT
Source organism: Ruegeria sp. BF10 (assembly GCF_056538725.1). NCBI lineage: Bacteria > Pseudomonadati > Pseudomonadota > Alphaproteobacteria > Rhodobacterales > Roseobacteraceae > Ruegeria > Ruegeria sp. BF10. The sequence goes on along the minus strand of NZ_JBQFTR010000001.1, from coordinate 1,196,727 downwards.
TCCCCTTTCGTCCAAACCCGCATTGACGTTCAAAATCGCATCGGTTTCTGCCGGATTTTTTCGTTGAAAAACACACGCACCCTCTGGACGTTGGGAAACCGGATTGCTATACGGCGCGAACCGTTCCGGCGTAGCTCAGCGGTAGAGCAGTTGACTGTTAATCAATTGGTCGTAGGTTCGATCCCTACCGCCGGAGCCATTTTTCCAAGATCCGCACGCGCTACCCTGTCAGGGCGTCTCCGAACTCTGCCCGAAGCTTGCGTTTCAATACCTTTCCGGTCGCGCTCAGTGGCAGCGCATCGACAAAGACAACCTTGTCCGGGATCTGCCACTTGGCGATTTTGCCTTCGAAAAAGGCAAGCAAATCCTCTTCGCCGGGCTCTTCACCGTCAGCTTTCACTGCAACCAGCAAGGGGCGTTCATCCCATTTCGGATGCGGAACACCGACCACGGCGGCCGTCGCAAGCTGGGGGTGGGCCACGGCGATGTTTTCCAGCTCGACCGAACTGATCCATTCCCCACCGGATTTGATGATGTCCTTGGATCTGTCGCGAATGGTCATGTAGCCATCCGGGTCCAAAGTGGCCACATCCCCGGTGGCGAACCAGCCATCCTGCAACAAGTCCTGGTCCTGCAACTGGAAGTAGCTGTCCAGAACCCAGTGGCCCCGCACCAGCAAGTCACCCTGGGTTTCACCGTCATGCGGCAGATCATTCCCATCTTCGTCCACGATTTTCAACTCGACCCCAAAGGGCGGTCTTCCCTGACTCAGGCGAATCTTGTGCTGTTCTTCCGGTGGCAGCTTCAGGTGTTTGGCCAATGGGTAATTCGTCGTGCCCAGCGGGCTCATCTCGCTCATGCCCCAGGCGTGGACCGTGTCAACGCCATAGGTTTCGCGGAACGTTTCGATCATCGACGGAGGGCACGCGGCGCCGCCAATAACCGTGCGTTCAAGGCTTTTGAGTTCGGTTCCGCATGCCGCGGCATGGGCCAGCAAGCCTTGCCAGATGGTCGGCACGCCCATGGCCAATGTCACGCCATAGGTATCGATCAGGTTGACCAGCGCTTCACCATGTAAATCCGGTCCAGGCAACACAAGCCGCGATCCGGACATGGCACAGGCGTAGGGCGACCCCCAAGCGTTGACGTGGAACATCGGCACAACCGGCATGACAACATCCATCGCTGAATACCCGATCACATCCCGTGTGTTCGATGCGAAACTGTGCAGCAGTGTTGACCGATGGGAATACAACACGCCCTTTGGGTTGCCCGTGGTTCCCGACGTATAGCACAGACCGCAGGCCGTCTTTTCATCCAGATCGGGCCATTGGAAACCTGCATCCCCGGTCTCCAGCAACTCGTCATAGAATTTCAGGCCGGGAATCTGAGCCGCAGCCTCTTCATTGCGAGGCCCCATGAGGACAAAATGCTGCACCTCGGTCAAAGCGTCATGCAGCGCGGCGACCAGCGGAATGAACGTCGCATCAAAGAACAACACCCTGTCCTGGGCATGGTTGATGATAAAGGTCAGCTGCTCGGGGAACAGGCGGGGATTGACCGTATGACAGACAAAGCCCGCACCGGAGGTGGCAAAATAGATCTCAAGATGCCGCCGATTGTTCCAGGCCAGTGTCCCGATCCTGTCCTGCGGTTCCAGCCCCAGATTCGTCAAGGCCGACGCCATTCGTCGGGCATTCACGGCAATCTCGGACCAGTTGGTTTCAGTGACCGTTCCGTCCGTTTCGACCGAGACAATCTCGGTCTGGCCGTGACAGCGCTCTGCGTGATCGATCAGCGACGAAACCAGCAAGGGCTGCGTCATCATCTGTCCTAGCATGGACATCCTCCCGTCCTTGGCGAGACCTTGGATGGCCTCTGCCTTATCCATCTTGCATTGACGGCTTGGGGTGTGACCCGACGCGTCAATACAGTCGTTTCCTACGGAAGAACCCTGCCAATCATTTAATTGTCTGACAATAAAAGAATGCAGCCCAACACGGCCGTGGGCGGCATTTTTTCGCTCTTAGTTTCGGTGTTTCAGCGCATAGGCGACCAATGCGGCTGTTGATCCGTCTTTACCTTCAGCGCTCGCAACACCTTCCACGACAGGACCAAGCGAGTTGGCAAGCTCTTTGCCCAACTCCACCCCCCACTGATCAAAGGAGTTGATGCCCAGCAGAACGCCTTCGACAAACACGCGATGCTCGTACAGCGCGATAATCTGCCCCAGAACGAACGGTGTGAGTTTCGGATACATCAGCGTTGTGGAAGGGCGGTTGCCCGGGAACACCCGGTGTCGCGCCTGCCGATCAAGTTCGTCGCCATCAAGGCCTTTCTCCGCCATACGCTCACGGGCTTCATCCAAAGAGCGACCACGCATCAAAGCCTCTGACTGGGCCAGACAGTTGGCCAAAAGCAGGCGGTGATGGTGGGTCAACTCGGGTTCGTGCCCTTCGGCGGCGACCATGAATTCGCAGGGAATGACATCCGTGCCCTGATGGATCAGCTGATAAAATGCATGCTGACCGTTGGTGCCCGGCTCACCCCAGACCACCGGCCCCGAAGGGACGGCCAGCGAAGATCCGTCCATCGCTACGGATTTGCCGTTCGATTCCATTTCCAACTGCTGGAGATATGCGGGCAGACGCAACAGACGCTGATCATAGGGCAGGACGGCCCGGCTGGTGCAACCCAGAACCTGACGGTGCCATATACCGACGAGCGCCAGCATCACAGGCATGTTTTCAACCCAATCCGCCGAGCGGAAATGCAGATCCATCGCCTGCCCGCCCCGCAGAAACGCATCAAATGCATTCGAACTGACGGCAATCATGACCGGCAATCCGACCGGCCCCCAGACCGAATAGCGCCCGCCCACCCAATCGGCAAAACCAAAAACATGCGCCTCGGGAATGCCGAAGGCCTGCGTCTTGTCCAGCGCGCTGGATACGGCCGCAAACTGGCGGGACGGTTCACCTCCGCCTTCGGACATCCAGGCGCGGGCCGTGCGCGCATTGGTCATCGTTTCGATCGTGGTGAATGTCTTCGACGCGACAATCACCAGCGTCCGTGTCGGGTCCAGCTGGCGCAACGTATCAGCGATATGGGCCCCATCCACGTTCGAGACGTAGTGCACCCGCGGACCATCGTGATAAGGGGCCAGTGCGTGCGTGGCCATCACCGGGCCAAGGTCGGATCCCCCGATGCCGATATTCACCACGTCGGTAAAACTGCCCCCTGCCCCTGCAATGGCGCCGCCGCGCACCTCCTCGGCAAAGACACGCATCCGTTGCAGCGTGTCCAGAACCCCGGGCATGACATCCTGACCGTCCACCTCGACGGGCCCGCCATCCAGGTTGCGCAGGGCGGTGTGCAGGACCGCGCGCCCTTCGGTTTCGTTGATCTTTTTCCCGGCAAACATGGCGTCGCGCCGCGTCGCTAGCCCGGCATCTTCGCACAATTGCAGCAGCGCCGCGCGCACGTCTTCATCGATCTGCGTTTTCGAATAATCGAACAGCATATCCCCGGTTGAGGCTGAAAACGACCGGGCCCGGGTTGCATCCTCTGCGAACAAATCGACGATACGGCGGTCAGCCGCTGCAAGCGCCTTCAAAGCATTCAACTGCATTGCCTCACTCCGCCCAATGAACCGTCATGCCACTGAGAACGGCGGCGATCGGTGCTTCTTCCGGCGGCATCGACATGGCCTTTTCCAAAACGTCTCGTTTTGCCTGCCCGTAGATGACCAAGTGTTTCGACAAAGCCCCGTCCAGAACAGGGGCCGTCAAAGAAATCCGGGGCTCTGGCTGAACATCGGTCCGGGCAACGATCAGGGTCGGCGCCTGGCTGTCGAGGGCCTTATCCAGCCCGTCCATTCCGGGGAACAATGAGGCCGTGTGCATGTCTTCGCCCATCCCGAGGACAAGAACCGACAATGGCAGTACCGGCGCGATCAGCGATTCAACCTCTGGCAAAGCCGCTTCAGGCTCTGCGCCCGGTACATAGAGTGGAATGTACTGCGCCACGGATGCCCGGTTGGTCAGCAGTCTCTCCCGGATCAGCCGTTCGTTCGAACGTTCGTGATCAGCCGGTACGCAGCGCTCATCCGTAGGCAGAACGCGCACGCGGTCCCACTCGAGATCAGCGGCGCACAGACTGTCAAAAATCGGCCCCGGTGTTGTCCCGCCGGGGACAGCCAACGCAACCGTGTCGTTGTGCAACAAAGCGGTCTCAAGCTCACCCGCCAACGCGTTTGCCACATCGATGGCAAGCATTTCCCGATCGGCATATTCCTGAATGTTCATGGCTTTATTCCTTGCCAGCGGCGACCATCGCGTTTCATCAGCAGCTCGGCGTCGCCCGGTCCGGTGCTGCCGCTGTCATAAGGTTTGGGCACGTCCCCACGCGCCAGCCATCCGGCGATGATCGGATCAGTCCAGGCCCATGCGGCCTCGACCTCGTCCCCACGCATGAACAGCGTCTGGTTGCCCCGGATCACGTCCATGACGAGGCGTTCGTAAGCATCTGGCGGGTCTTGATTCTCGGGCCCCAGCGCTTCGGCAAAACTCATGTCCAAAGGCACGTCGATCAACCGCATCCCGCCCGGCCCCGGTTCCTTGATCGTCACTTTAAGTGTGATTCCCTCATTGGGTTGCAACCGGATCGACAGTGCATTGGCGTGACGCCCGGCTTCTTCCCCGAAAATCGAATGCGGTGCGTCCTTGAACATCACATTGATAATCGAAGATCGCGCCACCAGCCGTTTACCCGTACGCAAATAAAACGGCGTACCCGCCCATCGCCAATTGCTGACATGCGCCTTCAACGCCACGTAGCTTTCGGTGGTCGAGCGTGGATTGCCGACACATTCGCGGTATCCCGGCCCGTCCGGCCCTGCCGAAAACTGGCCGCGCACGATGTGATGCGGTTCCACCGGATCAAGCGCCCGGATCACCTTGAGCTTTTCATCCCGCACCGCGTCCGGATCGAACTTTGCCGGGGGTTCCATTGCAATCAGACACAGCAGCTGCATCAGGTGGTTCTGCACCATGTCCCGCATCGCACCCGCGCGCTCATAGTATTCTTCGCGCCCTTCGATACCGACGGTTTCCGCAACCGTGATCTGGATGTGGTCGACATACTGGCTGTTCCACAGCGGTTCGAACAGCATATTGCCAAACCGCACAGCCATCAGGTTCTGGACGGTTTCCTTGCCCAGGTAATGATCGATCCGGTAAATCTGGCTTTCATCAAAATGCGCAGCCAGTGTGGCATTCAGCTCTCGCGCGCTGTTCAGGTCATGCCCGAACGGCTTTTCCACCACGATGCGCGTATCTTCGGTTGCCAGATCATAGGCCCGGACCCGCTCGGCCAGGGGGCCGAACAGACTGGGGCCGACCGAGAAATAGAACGCGCGCACACGGTTGGGTGACAGTTTTTCACCCAGCAGATCCCATCCTTCGGTTGATACTGCATCCAGCGGGACATAGTCGACCCGCTGTAGAAAACGCGACACCCCCTGGGACTCCGAAGCGCAGACCGCAGCATGCCGGTGAAGCGATTCTGCGACCATCCGTCGGAAATCTTCCGCGGAATGGCCCGCGCGCGCGGCGGCGATAATCCTTGCATCCTCATGCCATTGCCCGGCGCAAAAGCGACGGTAAAGCGCAGGCAGGATCTTGCGCTGCGCCAGATCGCCGGTGCCGCCGAAAATGATCAGATCAAAGGGATCAACTGGTATGACGCGTGAAACCATGAGTTGTCCTTACCTCGCCCCTTCCGGCATGTCCAATGTTAGCGCAACCATTCGGCAAGAAATCACTCTGTTCAAAACTCTGTCAGAACCGCTGCGTCACCCTTACCAAATCCGCGACAAAGGGCTAGATCAGATCGACGACCTCAAAGAACCGGATGCGGGAATGAAAGACAACGCCCCTCAGCTTGCCAATATCGGCAAGTTTCAAAACAAATCGGTGACAGCTGACGGCCAGGCCCGCGCAAAGGTTTCCCTGACACGGCCCGAAACCCTTTGGTTCAATACGGGCACTTTGTGCAATATCGAATGCGTGAACTGCTATATCGCCAGCAGCCCGACCAATGACGCCTTGGTTTACATCACGGCTGACGAGGTCCGGAACTACCTGGATCAGATCGAAGACCGCAACTGGCCCGTGCACGAAATCGGGTTCACGGGCGGTGAGCCGTTCATGAACCCTGACATGATCGACATGACACACGCCGCGCTGGAACGCGGGTACAAGGTTCTGATCCTGACCAACGCAATGGCGCCGATGATGCGCCGCAAAATGCGCGAAGGGTTGCTGGGGTTGCAAAAGGAATTCAACCACATGTTGACTCTGCGCATTTCGGTCGATCACTTCCGCCCGGCCCTGCACGATGAAGAACGCGGCGACGGCAGTTTCGACAAAACCCTGGCCGGGATGGAATGGTTGCGCGACCACGGATTCAACATGGCCATCGCCGGGCGTACGGTCTGGGGGGATTCAGATGCGGAAAGCCGTGCGGGCTATGCCAGGTTCTTTGCCGAGCACGGATTTGATATTGACCCGCAGAACCCGGCTCGGACCGTTCTGTTCCCCGAAATGGACGAAACTGTCGAGGTTCCCGAAATCACCTCCGCTTGCTGGGGAATTCTGGACAAATCCCCCAACGACGTCATGTGCGCCAGCGCCCGTATGGTGGTCAAACGCAAGGGGGCTGAAAAACCTGCTGTCCTGGCCTGCACCCTGCTGCCCTACGAGCCCGAGTTCGAGATGGGTCATACCCTGGCCGAGGCCGAGGCGGACGTGCATCTGAACCACCCTCATTGCGCCAAGTTCTGCGTTTTGGGCGGGGCCAGCTGTTCTGGCTGATCAGTTCAACTCGGGCGATTTCCAGAACTTGGTGCCCGACGCGCCAGCCGATACGCGCCAGCCTTTTTTGTTGAGAACGAAGAACGAGCGTCCGTCCGTAAAACGCAGGGTTTCGCCCGTTTTGTCCTCGCCATACATGGCCCCTGTTTCTGCGGTCGCGTCATAGCCCTGGTTTATGAACTTATCCAGATCAGCAGGGGTTTCGAACAGGATCACGAATTTGGTCTCGAAACCGCCGATGCCGATGGCACCGCCAACACCGCCTGTTCCCATGTTCATGTATGTGTGTTGCCCGGTGTCTTTCGACACCGCCACACCCCGGCCATAGCCCGCCGACACAGGGAATACTGTAACCTTACGAGAGTCGAACACCGCATATCCGGCACTGACGTCATAGAGTGGCCGCGCATCGGGGTTTTCCGCCAAAAGCTGATCCAAAATCTCGCCTGCCATCGCGTCAAGTTTTGCGCGCGTCTCTTCGGGCGTTGCCTCGTTGGACAGCAGCTCCGAGGTGGACGTGATCGTATCGTCAACCGCCTCGGCGCCTTTGTCGATCGTCTTCCCGACGCTCTCGGCACCTTTCTTGATCTTGTCCAGAACACCCTCGGCCAAAACAGGGCTGCTTATGCAAAGCGCGGCAACAAAGAGAATGGCTCTGGTCATGGTTTTTCCTGTGATACCATCAGATTGGCAGTCACCATACGCGACTTGCCTCAAATGGGAACAGGAATTCCGACACGCAGTCGGACCTGGCCGGTCACTCAGTTCACGCGAAACTCGCCAACCATGTTGCGCCACTCGCCCGGTGCGATCATCTTGCGGTGCGTGAATTTCACGGAATGCAGCGGGCCTTCGATTTCTCGTTGCCAAAACTCGATGAATTCGAACAGTTTGGGATGATCCGGCGCAAGGTCATATTCCTGCCAGATGAAGGTATTCAGGACGTGGACGTAATCGGGCATGTGATAGAAAAACTCGGCCGTTGTCAGGCCATAGCCCTTGAGCATCAATTCGGTTTCACTTGTCTTCATACAGACCTCCGGTTTGTTGCACTGTATTCTCAGGCTAGCACGAAAACCCCCTAATACTTAGATAACAATATGTTACTTGGGTGTTACCAAGGATTCGGACCTCGGGAAGCGCTGCTTGCTTGCACCTTATGTGCCGGGTCTGATAAGGTGCATCCACAAGATATAGACCCAGCACAAAATACGGGCAGTTTACGTGAGCGATACGCCAGAAATCCCAGAAAACATGGATGAAACCCCGCCCGAGCGCCCTGTCTATGACGGCCCGACGGTCTCGATCGAATCCGAGATGCGCACGTCCTATCTGGACTATGCGATGTCGGTCATCGTCAGCCGCGCGATCCCCGATCTGCGCGACGGTTTGAAACCGGTGCATCGGCGCATCCTCTATGCGATGCACGAGACCGGTAATACCCATGACAAACCCTATCGCAAATCGGCCCGTCCGGTGGGTGACGTGATGGGTAAGTATCACCCCCACGGCGACAGCGCGATCTATGACGCGCTGGTGCGGATGGCTCAGGATTTCTCGATGTCGCTGCCGCTGCTGGATGGTCAGGGCAACTTCGGCTCGATGGACGGCGACAACCCGGCGGCCATGCGTTACACCGAGGTCCGCATGGACAAGCCCGCCGCCGCCCTGCTGGCGGATATCGAGAAAGAGACGGTCGATTTCCAGGACAACTATGACGGCAAGGACAAGGAACCCACCGTCCTGCCCGCGCGGTTCCCCAACATGCTGGTCAACGGCGCCGGCGGTATCGCGGTCGGCATGGCCACCAACATCCCGCCGCACAACTTGGGCGAAGTGGTCGACGCGACGCTGGCGCTGATCGACGATCCGGACCTGACCAGCGAACAGCTGATCGAATACGTCCCCGGCCCCGATTTCCCCACAGGCGGCGTGATGCTGGGCCGATCCGGCGCGCGCAAGGCCTATCTGGAAGGCCGCGGCAGCGTCATCATCCGTGCCAAGACCCGCGTCGAGGAGTTGCGCAAGGACCGCTATGCCATCGTCGTGGACGAGATCCCCTATCAGGTGAACAAGGCCTCGATGATCGAGAAGATCGCCGAAGCGGTGCGTGAAAAGCGCATCGAAGGTGTCAGCCATGTTCAGGACGAATCCGACCGTAACGGCGTACGGGTGGTGGTCGAGCTGAAGCGCGACGCGACACCCGAGGTGGTGCTGAATCAGCTGTACCGCTTCACGCCGATGCAGACCTCGTTCGGCTGCAACATGCTGGCGTTGAACGGCGGCCGCCCCGAGCAGCTGACCCTGCGCCGCTTCCTGACCAGCTTCATCGACTTCCGCGAAGATGTCGTTGCCCGCCGCACCGCATACGACCTGCGCAAGGCGCGGGAACGCAGCCATGTCCTGTGCGGTCTGGCCGTTGCGGTCTCGAACGTGGACGAGGTCGTGGCCACGATCCGGTCCTCGGCCGACGCCGCCGAGGCGCGCGAAAAGCTGATGACCCGCCGCTGGCCCGCGGCCGAGATCGAAAGCTATCTGCGCCTGATCGACGACCCGCTGTCCAAGATGAACGACGACGGCACCTACAACCTGACCGAGGTTCAGGCCCGTGCCATCCTTGACCTGCGCCTGCAACGCCTGACGCAACTGGGCGTCAAAGAGGTCACGGACGAGTTGGAAGAGCTGGCCGCCAAGATCAAGGAATACCTGGATATCCTGTCCTCGCGCGAACGCATCATGGGCATCATCGCTGATGAACTGCGCAGCGTCCGCGAACAGTTCGCGGTACCGCGCCGCACCGAGATCGTCGACTGGTCCGGCGACATGGAAGACGAGGATCTGATCGAGCGCGAAGACATGGTCGTGACCGTCACTTCCGGCGGCTATATCAAACGAACCCCGCTGGCCGATTTCCGCGCGCAAAAGCGCGGCGGCAAGGGGCTGTCGGGCATGCAGACCAAGGAAGAGGACGTGGTCACCACCCTCTTCGTGGCCAACACGCACACTCAGCTACTGTTCTTCACCACCGACGGGATGGTCTACAAGCTCAAGACCTGGCGCCTGCCCCAATCGGGGCGCACCGGCAAGGGCAAGGCGATCGTCAACATCCTGCCGATACCCACGGGTGTTTCGATTGCGGCGATCATGCCGGTCGATGTGCCGGATGAAGAATGGGAAAACCTTCAGATCGTCTTCGCCACCAGCGCCGGCGACGTGCGCCGCAACGCGCTGAGCGATTTCACCAACGTCAAGCGCAACGGCAAGATCGCGATGGACCTGCCCGAGGGCGTGGAACTGGTCAACGCGCGCATCTGCTCGGACGATGACGACGTGATGCTGGTCACCAATTCCGGCCGGGCGATCCGTTTCTCCACAACCGACGTGCGGGTGTTCAAGGGGCGCAAATCGACCGGCGTGCGCGGCATCCGACTGAACGCGGGCGACCGTGTGGTCTCGATGTCGGTGATCCGCCATTTCGAGGCCACCCCGGACGAGCGCGCCGCCTATCTGAAGATGCGTCGCCTAATGGCCGGCGTGACCGATGACACCGAAACCGACGAGGATGGCGGCAATGCCGACAGCATCCTGCCGCAGGAACGCTATGCCGAGATGTCGGCGGCCGAGAACCTGATCCTGACCATCACGGCCAAAGGATCGGGCAAGCTCAGCTCGTCGCATGACTACCCGGTGCGCGGTCGTGGCGGCATGGGCGTGATGGCGATGGACAAGGCGATGCGGGGCGGCCCGCTGGTGGCCTCGTTCCCGGTCGAAATCGACGACCAGATCATGCTGGCCACCTCCAAGGGTCAGTCGATCCGGGTTCCGGTCGACGGCATCTCGTTCCGGTCCCGCAGTGCCGGCGGGGTCAAGGTGTTCAACACTGGCAAGGGCGAAGAGGTCGTCAGCGTCGCCCGGATCGCCGATCAGGGTGATGAGGAAACCGAAGAATAGCCCTCACGCTCAATTACGGATCTGAAACAAAACGCTCGCCCTGCGGGCGTTTTGTCATTCTGGATCACGATATCGACAACTCTCGGGATGATCTGCTTGCCCGAAGCCATTCTGCCGCCTAGCCTTTTCATATGTGGTCTTTTGCGCATATCCGACCAGCTTACAGTCGCACGGAACGGATCAGCGACGGTGTGGTCCATGTGCTCGGTGTCTCAAGTGCGTTGGTTGCCGTACCCCTGCTGATCACAATGACCATCTATTACCGGTATGATCAATCTGCGGTTCTGGGTGCCTCGGTTTACGGGGTGACGCTGATACTCATGCTCACGTTTTCCGCCTTGTACAACATGGTCGAAAACGAGGAATGGCGCGGGTTCCTGCAGCGCCTCGATCATTCTGGCATCTACGTCAAGATCGCTGGGACCTATACGCCGTTTCTACTGTTGTCCGGTGCTCAGCCCCCGGGGCTGCTACTCGGATTGTGGTCTTCGGCGACGCTTGGGTCGGTTCTCAAGATGCTGGACCCAAACCGGTTCCGTTGGTTCGGGCTTGCGTTATACCTATTGATGGGTTGGGCGGTGGTCTGGGCCGGGCAATCCATGCTGGCAGACCTGTCCCCCACAATCGTCACGCTGATGATTGCCGGAGGGCTCGTGTACACGGCCGGGGTCGCCTTCTACCTGCTGGACTGGCTGCCGTTCCACAACACGATCTGGCACGTATTTGTGCTGCTGGGCAGCGTATTGTTTTTTGCGGCGGTCGCGGCCCGAATCGAACTGGTTCAGGTCGTTTAGGATAACCCGCTCGTTTTTGTCAGGGAAAAAGTTTGCGCAAAACGAAAGTTGGCGTCGCCCAATAAAGGGTTCCGCGTGAAGCCGAAGACAAATTGCGCGGCATGTCCCGCGACCATCTCTCCGTCTTCACCAGTCCAGTTTTGTGTTGGAAGCCCCTATTCCAAAGCATTCACCGTCTCAAACCAGTCAAGCATCAGATCGCTCCAGCCACTTGGAACGCCATGCCCGGCCTCATAACCGATCACCGAAACGGTCGAACCGGTTTTACAACCGCTTAGAATGCGCTGATCATGGCTATCTGCCTCAACAACTTCATCCTTTTGGCAGCCTGCAGAAGATGCGAGCCTTAACGTAGCCTCACCTGCACCCATATATCCCGGATCAGACCACGAAGACCCGGAACCGGCGAAAGGAATAACCGTGTCGTCATGACCATGGCTATAGAACATATCGAAATCGAAGTCCGCTGAAGCACAATCCCCAGGCTGGCCACGCACCGGTGTTCCAGCAATAGGGGCGAAGGCTTTTAAACATGGGTCAATAACTGCACAGGCAAGATACCAAGCGAAGGATCCGCCTCGGGAATGGTCAGTGGTTACGATCTGCGCCGGATCAACGGGGAATCGAGCTAACACGTCCTCAAGCATATTGGCAATGAACTCAAAATCATCCCGGCCATAATATGCGTCATTCCAAACCCACCTTGTACCCGGGCCGTTTCGGTATTCAATTTCCAGCGCGGTCGGAGCGACAATGGCATACCCGCGCTCCAGTATCGGCTTGACAAGAAATGCACTCTGAATCACCCGCTGCCCCGTTCCGCGCGGCCCATGAAGAAAGATCACGGCCGGAAATGGTCCTTTGCCCTTCGGAATCAATACACTGTATTGACGTCCGGAAACCATACATGGGGCACCCACGCCGCCACATTCCTGTGCTCGGTACAGATGTGAAAAGCTCTCCGCAGGTCGCGCTGGTTTGAGCGCTAAAACCAAAGCCATTGCTGCAATGCAAAGAGCAATGAGCCTTACCGTTCAGTTGCCGCTCCGTGCTTTCACAGCCCATATATCGCGCTGAACTTCTGTTCCAGATATCCCAGCAAAGGTTCGGGTCCCGGCTCAATGCCGCTTGCCCGTCGGATAATCTCGCGCGGGGCATAAAGCCCGCCGTGCTGCTGGACGTGTTCGCGCAGCCAAGCAGTTGCGCCAGATGTGTCGCCGTCTGCCAGTTGGGCATCCAGCCCCGGCACCGCCGCTCGCAGGGCCTGATACAGACATCCTGCATAGACATTGCCCAGCGAATAGGTCGGGAAGTACCCGAACAGCCCGACCGACCAGTGCACATCCTGCAAGCAGCCGTTCGACGGTTTGTCGACCGCATAACCGAAGTCAGCCTTGAAGCGGTCATTCCAGGCCGCCTCAAGTTCGTTGACCTGCAAGTCTCCGGCCATCAAAGCGCGCTCAAGATCGAAGCGAAGCATGATGTGCAGATTGTATTGCACTTCATCGGCTTCGGTGCGGATATAGCCGTTGTGAACCCGGTTGACGGTGGCATAGAACGCGTCTGCATCGGCAATTCCGAAATCGCCGAATGCGTCTTTCATCTGATCGAACAACCAGCCCGTAAACGCACGCGAACGGCCAAGCTGGTTTTCATAGATCCGACTTTGGCTTTCATGCACACCCATGGATACGCCACGCCCCAGTGGCGTCAGCAGGTAGTCGCGGTCGATCCCCTGTTCGTAAGCGGCGTGGCCGACCTCGTGAATGGTGGAAAAAAAGCAGTTGAACGGGTCCGTTTCGCTGGTTCGCGTGGTGATGCGCACATCCAGACCCGAACCCGAGCTGAACGGATGAACCGCCTTGTCCACACGGCCGTTGTTCAGGTCATAGCCGAAGGTAATCGCCAGTTTTTGCGCAAGCTGCATCTGGATCAGCTCATCAAAGCTGCCGCTCAGCGCGGCAGGTTCCGGGCGGTCCAGAACAGCCGCGCGCAAGGCCACCAGACGTGGACGCATCTCATCGAAAATGGCCGCGATCTGAGCGCCGGTCGTATAGGGTTCATAATCCTCGACCATGGCGTCATAGACGTCTCCGCCCTGTGCCAGCGCCTCGCCTTCCTGACGCTTCAGCGATACGACCTCTTCCAGCACCGGAAGGAACGCCGAGACATCTTCGTCCGCGCGCGCCTGGGCCCATGTTCCCTGTGCGGCGGACGTAATTCGGGCAATCGCCGTAGCCAGATCGGCAGGCACCTTGACCGCCCGATCATAGGCGCGCCGGATTTCCCGAAGCTGCGCCTTTCCGACTTCATCCTGAGGCGCGGCCTGATCCAGCCACTCTGCCACGCGTGGATCTGCACGACGCGCATGAAGGACCGCCTCGATAGCGGCCATTTCTTCGGCACGTTGAGGTGCGGACCCGCGCGGCATGACGGTTTCCTGATCCCAGCCAAGCCGACCGGCAACCTGGCCCAATGCCGAGGTGTCACGCTGAAAAGCCATCAGTTCATCGAAAGCGGTCATGTTATTTTTCTCCGCGCACAGATGTTGCGATTGGATATGCAGTCAGGAACCGTGCGCGCAGGATCAGGGTCCAGACGACGACGGCCATGAACTGGTGGAAGATGGCGATCTGCCAGGGCGCTCCGTAGACGACGGTTACGATACCGACGACAACCTGCACCGACAGGGCCGCAAAAGCCGCATTGAAGGCGAAGCGCGTCTGGGGATGCGCGCTGCTGCTGCCGCGGCGCCAGACGAAGATGCCAAAGGCGAACAAGGCGTAGCCCACGCAGCGGTGGATGAACTGTACCAGCCCCGGGCTTTCGAAGAAATTGCGCCACATCGGTTCAAGTGCGGTGGCGTCCGGCGGCAGCAGCTGCCCGCCGATCAGCGGCCAGTCGGTATAAGACCGTCCGGCGTCGATCCCGGCGACAAGCGCGCCAATGAGTATTTGCAAAAAGGCGAAATGCATCAGGCCCGTGGACAGCGAGAACAGTTTCGCTTCCTTCATGCGGCGTGCCTGCATCAGGTCACGTTCTTCCCGGCCGAGCTCGAAAATATACCAAGCGAGGAACCCGAGAATTACGAAGGCCAGTCCCAGATGGGTGGCCAGGCGATAGCTGGCGACGGCGGTCATCCCCTCGCCCTGCGTCACGCCCGAAGCGACCATCCACCAGCCGACAGCACCCTGCACACCGCCCATAAGGCCGGGGATCAGCAGCTTGCCTGTCCAACCCGTGGGTATCTTGCGGGCCACGAGAAAACCCAGAAAACCGGCGGCCCAGACCAGCCCGATCAAGCGGCCCAGTTGGCGATGCCCCCATTCCCACCAGTAGATGGTTTTGAAGTCGCTCAGCTGCATCCACTGGTTCTGAATGCGCCACTGGTCGATCTGCTTGTACTTGTCGAACTCGGCCTGCCAGTCGGCCTCGGACATCGGTGGAACCGCTCCGGTGATCGGGCGCCATTCGGTGATCGAAAGACCGCTGTCAGTCAGACGCGTCAGGCCGCCGACTGCGATCATCACGACGACCAGCGCAAACAGTATCATCAGCCAGGCACGGATTGCCCTGCGCGCGCCGCCACGCCCCCGGTCGATCATACCGGGTTGAACCGCCTGTTGTTTTTCCGTGTCCGAGACCTCTTCGAAGATGCTGCGCTTACCGCTCATGCTGTCCTCATGTCCTGATTTCGTCGCAAGCTAGGGTGTGGCGGAAGATAGGTCCAGCCTCAGCCTTTGTCTTTCCAGCGGACCATCTGCCGCATGATCCCGTGCAGCATCTGCACGTCGGCCCGCGTCATCCGCATCCGCGACCACAGGTTGCGCAGGTTGATCTTCATGCCCTCGGCCTTTTCTGGGGGGTAGAAGAACCCGGCC
This sequence comes from Ruegeria sp. BF10, assembly GCF_056538725.1. NCBI lineage: Bacteria > Pseudomonadati > Pseudomonadota > Alphaproteobacteria > Rhodobacterales > Roseobacteraceae > Ruegeria > Ruegeria sp. BF10. The sequence goes on along the minus strand of NZ_JBQFTR010000001.1, from coordinate 1,181,226 downwards.
TCTTCCAGCCGGTCCTCGTAGTGCTCGACCAGTTTTTCGACTTCGATCCCCGTGGCCCAGTCGCCCTTGCCCAGATCGGTGGATTCATGCACCACGTCGCCGGTCTGGCGCATCCACTCGTAAGCGGTCAGCAAGACGCATTGGCCCAGGTTCAGCGACGCGTATTCCGGGTTCACAGGCACCGAGATGATTGCGTTTGCCTTGGCGATGTCTTCGTTCTCCAACCCCGCGCGTTCGGGGCCGAACAGAACCGCAACCTTTTCGCCCGCCGCGACCTTTTCAGCGGCGATCTGCATGGCGCGCTCGGGGCTGTAGACGGGTTTTGTCAGCCCGCGCTGCCGTGCAGTGGTGGCGAAGACAAAAGTGCTGTCGGCCAGCGATCCGGCCAGATCGTCAAACAGCTGCGCTTCGTCCAGCAACCGGCCCGCACCGCTGGACATCGCCACCGCCTTGGGGTTCGGCCAGCCGTCACGGGGCGCCACGATGCGCATCCGGTCCAGCCCAAAGTTCCACATCGCCCGGGCCGCGGCACCGATATTCTCACCCATCTGCGGGCGAACAAGCACGAAGGAAGGCTGGGATTTGTCGCTGGGCATGGTTCACCTTATGAAAACTTGGCCTGCTGTAATCGGCAGGCACTTGCAGGGCAAGGCGTTGGGGGTGTTATTTGCGCGGCCTCAGCCATAAAAGTTTGCTTCCCCGCCGCAATCCGCTAAACCGCGCCAAAGACTGAAACCCGAAGGACGCGCCCATGGACACCCCCGAGCAGCCGCAGATTTACCTGATCACGCCTCCGACGATCGAGCTGAGCACGTTCCCCTCCAAACTGGCCTCGGTTCTGGACGGGGCCGAGATCGCCTGCATCCGCCTGGCGCTGGCTGGCAACGACGAAGATACCATCGCCCGTGCTGCTGATGCCTGCCGCGAGGTGGCCCACGCCCGCGACGTAGCCATCGTTATCTCGAACCACGTGCTGCTGGCGCAACGTCTGGGGCTGGACGGGGTGCATCTGGATGACGGCGCGCGCTCGGTCCGTGCCGCGCGCAAGGAACTGGGCGCGGACGCGATCGTCGGAAGCTTCTGCGGCGCGTCCAGCCATGACGGCATGACGGCGGGCGAACACGGCGCGGATTATGTGGCCTTCGGCCCCGTAGGCACTGCCACGTTGGGCGACGGAACCCGCGCCGAAAAGGATCTGTTCCAATGGTGGTCCGAGATGATCGAAGTTCCGGTCGTGGCCGAAGGCGGCCTGACGCCTGAACTGATCGGTGATCTGGCCCCCTGCACCGATTTCTTTGGTATCGGCGACGAGATCTGGGGCGGTGACGACCCGCTGGGTGCGCTGAACAGGCTGCTGGCGGCGATCTCTTAAGCCAGCAACCAGGGTTCAGCCATCCAATACACGCCGATCCCGGCGATCAGAATCGAGGCCAGAACCGAAATCCGGCCTCTTGTTCTGTGTGACCCGCCTGCAACCAAAAGCGCGCAGGCAAAGGCCAGAACAGCCACGAAGACAATCGGCATTATATTTCCGACGCCAAACCCAAAAACAGCCGGGGCCAGATGATCGGGCGGCACCCCGATCCCAGTCAGAGCCGTAGCCAATATCACCCCGTGAAGACTGCCTGCGGCAAGCACAGCCAACAGGCGCCAGACCTGCAAGTGCCGGGCCACCAGGTTCCATAGCGCCAGAATGATGATCGCAGCCACCAAGGCCTGATCCTGCATGTTTTCTGGTACGTCCAGCACACCGTACATGCCCAACCCGAGCCCGATAAAAACTCCTGCTGCCAAAAACGCCACCTGAGACATCACAGGCCCCAGGCTCAGCGTCAGCATCACGAGTGTCAGAACAAGGATGGATGGCTTTAGGGGGCTTTGAACAAATCGGCTGATCCCCTTTGCGAAATACGTCTGCAATGTCTGCTCGGTCGTCAGCGACGCCCCGCCCTGCAACGGGATCAAGGGGCTGATTTCTCCGGCCGTCAGAAACCCTGTATACGGGGCCACAACGTTTTGCTGCCGAAGCACGACCGACCCGCCGTTCAGCGGCCAGGTCAGGCGCAGGTTCGATGCCTGATCCGACAAATGAGCGGTCAACAACAATTTGGAAACACGCACTTTTTCCACATCCCCCACCACGGGAATACGCACACCTTCATAAGACAGGTCCAGGCGATCAGGTGCTTCGACAACAAGGCTCTGCTTCCAGACCTGAACGAAATTCCTGATCTGAGGTTCCAGTTCCGATGACACCAATCGTCGCAGAGATCGGTACTGTGAATTGCCGGAATAAGCGTCGGGTTGTGTCGGATCGGCACCGGCCAGCATAGCCTCGGCGTTCAGTTTCACCTCAAGAAACAGAGTGTCATCCTTGACCCAGAAATCAATGACCGTCGGCGGGGCCGTTTGCGCCTTTACGGATCCCGGATGCAAGGTCAGAAGAACGATAATACTCAGGGCGCAGGTATTGAGGGCTCGGAGGATGGCACGGAAGACAGGGCCATTCATACGAAACGCTCCAACAGGAAAACAAAATCACCAATCATTGCATTTGATTGTTCCCGCGAAGGCCTCGGATCGCAAGCCCAAAGGCGATTTCGGCCCAGGCCGGTCGGGAATCTCTTGTTGCGAAGACGTTCCGGCTTGCACGGGCTACACCGCTGCGGCATGACGTCCCCTATGACTCAGAACACCAATATCCTGTGCATCGGCTCGGTCCTGTGGGACGTGATCGGCCGATCGGCCAGCGCCATGCGACAGGGCTCGGACGTGCCGGGCCGGATCACCCGCCTGCCCGGCGGCGTTGCGATGAACATCGCCATGACACTGGTGCGTTTCGGCATGACACCCACCCTGCTGACCGCCATTGGCCGCGATCCCGAAGGCGACGAGCTTGTCCATGCCTGTTCGCGCCTCGGCATGGTGACGGATCACATCTATCGGTCGCAGGATTTGCCGACTGACCGCTATATGGCCGTCGAAGGTGCGAACGGGTTGATCGCGGCGATTGCCGACGCGCATTCGCTGGAGGCCGCAGGCGCAAAGATACTGCGCCCCTTGATGCACGGGCCTTTGGGCTATGAGAACGCACCGTTTGAGGGCCCGATCGCACTGGATGGCAATCTGACACTGGACCTGCTGGAAGAAATTGCCCAAAGCCCTGCTTTTGCCCTTGCTGATCTGCGCGTGGCCCCGGCCTCGCCCGGTAAGGCCGAACGTCTGCTGCCCTTCCTGAAACACGCCCGTGCCACGCTCTATGTGAACCTCGAAGAGGCTGGCATCCTGTGCCAGCGCGAATTCCCTGATTCCGAATCCGCCGCGAAAGGCCTTCTGGATCGCGGCGCGCTGCGCGTTCTGGTCACCGATGGCGGCAATTCGGCAACCATCGGCAGCTCGACAGAAGTCCTGACGCAAACACCCCCTGCCGTTCTGGTCACCCGCGTGACCGGTGCCGGGGATACTTTCATGGCGGCCCATATCGCCTCAGAATCCCGCGGTGCATCCAGTGACGAGGCTCTGGCCCGCGCCCTGCACGCCGCTGCAACCTACGTTTCCGGAGAAACCCCACTGTGATCGACATCCAATACTCAGCCGAAGTCCGCGCCGCCAAGGACGCGGGCCTGCCCATCGTTGCGCTGGAAAGCACCATCATCACCCACGGGATGCCCTACCCGCAGAACATCGAAGTCGCGGCACAGGTCGAACAGGACATCCGCGATGCGGGTGCGGTTCCTGCAACCATGGCCGTGATCGAAGGCAAATTGCATGTGGGGCTTGAGCAGGATCAGCTGCAATGGCTGGGTCAGGCACAAGGCGTTGCCAAGATCTCGCGCGCGGACATGGCAGCGTGCATCTCGACCGGTGGCACCGGGGCCACCACCGTTGCCGCCACGATGATCGCCGCGCATTATGCCGGGATCGAGGTTTTTGCCACCGGCGGTATCGGCGGCGTGCATCAGGGGGCCGAGACCACGTTCGACATCTCTGCCGATCTGCACGAGCTTGGGCATACGCCCGTGACCGTCGTCGCAGCCGGGGCGAAAGCCATCCTGGACCTTGCCAAAACGCTTGAGGTTCTGGAAACGCTGGGCGTGCCCGTGATTGCACATGGTCAGGACGAGTTTCCTGCGTTCTGGTCGGCAAAGTCGCCCTTTGCCGCGCCCCTGCGCATGGACAGTGCCGACGCCATCGCCAAGGCCCACTCCACCCGCCGCGCGCTGGGTCTGCCGGGCGGGCAGTTGGTGGCAAACCCGATTCCGGCCGCCAATCAGATCCCGGCCGAGGAACTGGCCCCGATCATCGCCGAAGCCCAGTCAGATGCGGATGCCCATCGTATCACCGGCAAAGCCGTGACCCCCTATCTGCTGCAACGTATCTTTGAAAAGACCGAAGGCCGGTCCCTGGTCGCCAACATCGCCCTTGTTCGAAACAATGCGCGGTTGGCGGCAAAGATCGCGCAAGCGCTGGTCAAACAGAGGTGACGTTAACCTATTGTACCAAGGCCGTGGATTGACTACCTAATTCCGGAAACCATTCGGAACCGCAATGAATACACCGTTCGACGAAGAACCTCACCGCCGCCCGGGCATGCTTTCACGGCTGCGCGCGTCCTTTCTGACGGGCGTCGTGGTCATTGCGCCTGTCTGGTTGACGGTCTGGCTGATCTGGTCGGTGGTCGGCTGGATAGACAGCGCGGTCCTGCCGCTGGTGCCCCACCAGTTCCAGCCCGAACAGTACGTGGGCATCAACCTGCGCGGTGTGGGCGTGGTGATCTTCCTGATATTCACCGTTCTGGTCGGCTGGATCGCCAAGGGCATTCTGGGCCGTTCCCTGATCCACTTCGCCGAAAGCGTTGTTGACCGGATGCCTGTCGTGCGCTCGGTCTATTCCGGGATCAAACAGATTTCGGAAACGGTGTTTGCCCAGACTGAGCGTTCTTTTGAAAAAGCCTGCCTGATCCAGTACCCGCGTCGCGGAATCTGGGCCATCGGCTTTGTCTCGACCAGCGCCAAGGGTGAGGTAAGCGAACGCGCCGAAACCGGCGGAGAGCTGCTGAGCGTCTTCGTACCCACGACACCCAACCCGACATCGGGGTTCCTGCTGTTCTTCCCCGAAGAAGACGTGATTCTGCTGGATATGAGCATCGAAGACGCAGCCAAACTGGTGATTTCAGCGGGGCTTGTCTATCCGAATGGAAAAGATCCGACCCAGCCACCCGAATGATCAGCTGAACATCGCAGGCAGATCAATTGTGCTGGCCTGACCCAAATCGTCCTTGTGTTCGGCAAGAAAACCATCCGCCGCGTCCCGTCCGGCCTGTTTCAGCTTATGTAGAATGACCGGATTGGGCACGGTCTTGGTGGCAACGGACAGGCTGTTCATCAACGCGTCATCCGCAATCATGTGAACCAGAACACGGCTCATCTCTCCGGAAGTCAGCTTGCCCTCTTTCAGCAACCGTTGGACAAAGCTGATCGCCCGCAACTCGCGAAACAGGGATGAGTTGAAGCTGATCTCGTTGATCCGGTTCTGGATTTGCTGCGGTGTGACCGGAACTTCGTCGCGCTCCAGCGGATTGATGTTCACGATCACCACGTCATCCGGCAAATCATCGTTGAACAGCGGATAGAGCGCCGGATTGCCGGTATACCCTCCGTCCCAATAGGCTTCGGTCCGGTTTGTATTCGGGTCAAAAATCTCAACCGCCTTGAACAGGGTCGGCAAACAGGCCGAGGCCAGAATAGCATCCGTGCTGATCTCGTCTCCGGTAAAGACGCGGATCTTGCCGCTGCGTACGCAAGTGGCGCACACAAACAGGCGCGGGCCTTCTTCCGCGCATATCTCGTCAAAATTGAACCTGTCCACCACCGGCTTCAAGGGGTTGCTGTAGAACGGTCCGTACGCATAGGGCGACACCATCCGCGACCACGCATCCCCGATCGAAAACGGCACAGAATATTCCACCGCCTGCGCGATGGCCGCCGGTTCCAGGCCGCGAAACCAGTTGGCAAAACGCATGTCGCCAATAGCGCCCATGCGCGTCCACAACCCATCCAGGCGCGCCCGCGCGCCTTCGCGCCCGGAATGAACCATACCAGATTTGTAGGCCGCACCGTTCAGCGCCCCTGCGGAAGTTCCTGTGATGGCAGCGACCTCGATGTCTTCCTCGTCCAAAAGACGATCAAGCACACCCCAGGTGAACGCCCCATGCGCCCCACCTCCCTGCAAAGCCAGATTGATCCGCTTCATACCGCAACCCCTTCATCTTTTTCAAAATACTCCGGGGGTGTGGGGGCAGCGCCCCCACGAAACCTCAAAGCGCTGTCCAGCCGCCATCGACGGAAATCGTGGTTCCGGTGATCTGAGCCGCCGCGTCCGAGCACAGAAAGACAGTCGTTCCACCCAGTTGCTCGACGGTGGCGAACTCCTTGGACGGTTGCCGTTCCAATAGAATGTTCTTCACAACGTCCTCACGGCTCATGTTGTATTCTTTCATCGTATCGGGGATCTGCGACTCGACCAGCGGCGTCAGCACATATCCCGGGCAGATGGCGTTGCAGGTGATCGGCTCCTGCGCGGTTTCCAGCGCTACGGTCTTGGTCATTCCCACCACGCCGTGTTTGGCCGCAACATATGCCGCCTTGTAAGGGGATGCCGTCAGACCGTGGGCCGAGGCGATGTTCACCACCCGTCCCCAACCCGCCTTGCGCATCATCGGCAACGCGGCCGCCGTGGTGTGAAAGGCCGAGTTCATGTTGATTGCGATAATCGCGTCCCACTTTTCAACAGGGAATTTGTCGATCGGCGAGACATGCTGAATCCCGGCATTGTTCACCAGAATGTCACAAGACCCCGTCTGTTCGATCAAGGATCGGCACTCCTCGCCCTTGGACATGTCGGCCTTGATGTAGCGCGCATTGGTTCCGGTCTCTTTCGCAATTTCGGCGGCCAGCGCGTGATCTTCATCGCGATCGGTAAAGGAATTCAGAACCACATCGGCACCGGCCTTGGCCAGCTCGCGCGCGACGCCCAGCCCGATGCCCGAATTTGATCCCGTGATGATTGCCGTTTTGCCGGACAGGCTCATGTCCATTCTCCCTCAAGCGTTGATCAGGCGCACCATGCCATGCTGCACCTGCAAAGAAAACGGGGAAACACTTCAGATTGGAATCCCGGCCTGAGACTTCGCGACGCACAAAAAAACGCCCGCACGAAGCGGGCGTTAAGTTATTGAGGCAGGTTTCATACAGGCAAGAAACCTATCGAGCAGTGCAACCTTTATAAGCAATTCTGCGCCTTGGTCCAAGCTAAAAGTTTGATAATAAGAAAAATCATCACTACGGTGAACACCAACAAAATAAGGCCAGAGCAGGATTGTTTCCAAAATGAGCCCGGATTTTCTCCGTCCGTTTCGATCCCTTTTGGCGGGAATCGCCAGCATTTTCGTGATCTCCGTCGCCCATGCAGAATCGTCTCATGGCATAGCTATGTATGGGGACCCGGCCCTACCACCGGATTTTGTGTCACTCCCATACGCCAACCCGGATGCCCCCAAAGGCGGCAAAGCGGTGTTCGGAAACACGGGCGGCTTTAACAGCCTGAACCCGTTTTTGCAAAAAGGCACCGCGCCATGGCAATTGCCGTTCTGGACCCACGAAAGCCTGATGGGGCGATCCTGGGACGAACCTTTCACACTTTACGGGCTGTTAGCCGAATCAGTTGAGACCGATCCAGACCGGTCCTGGGTCGAATTCACCCTGCGGGAGGAGGCGCGTTTTTCAGACGGCACCCCGGTCACGGTCGATGATGTGATCTGGTCTTACGAGACTTTGGGCACCCGGGGGCATCTGCGCTATCGCGGGCTTTGGGGCAAGATCGACAGTATCGAACAAACCGGCCCGCGTTCGGTACGGATCACGTTCAATGAGCCCGACCGAGAGCTTGCGCTGCTGGCCGGGATGCGCCCGATCCTGAAAAAGGCGCAATGGGAGGGCAAGGATTTCGCGGATGCACAACTGCATGATGTGCCGATTGGAACCGGCCCCTATGTGATCGAAAGCTACGAAGCGGGGCGCTTTGTGAATCTGCGACGCAATTCGGACTATTGGGGGACCGACATTCCGTTTCGCCGCGGCACCATGAACCTTGATGAGCTGCGGATCGAATTCTACGGCGACGGCAGCGTCTTGTTCGAAGCTTTCAAAGCCGGAGAGTTGTCGGCCATTCGTGAATTCAATGCCGACAAATGGGACACGCAATACAACTTTCCCGCCGTGCAGCGCGGCGACGTCATCAAGACTGAAATTCCGCATGGAAAACCGTCGGGAATGACCGGGTTCGTGATGAACACACGAAAGGCTCCGTTCGACGACTGGCGCGTGCGCGAAGCGCTGATGCTTGCCTTCAACTTCGAGTTCATCAACGACACGATAACCGGTGGCGCCCAACCAAGGATCACGTCTTATTTCTCGGGGTCCGACCTTGCCATGCAGCCCGGCCCGGCCCGGGGGCAGGTTAAAGACCTGTTGCTTCCTTACGCTGACATCCTGTTGCCCGGCACGCTGGAAGGGTATGAACTGCCGAAGGGGGACGGATCGGCCCGGAATCGGTCAAACCTTCGCAAGGCCACCAAGCTTTTGAGCGAGGCAGGCTGGACCGTTCAGGACGGCGAACTGCGCAACGGAAATGGTGATGCCTTTCAGGTGACTTTCCTGCTGCAACAGGGCGACAGCGAGATGGCAACCGTGGTCGAGATCTATTCCCGCGCGCTGGAACGTCTTGGCATCCGGGTCACGACGGAACAGGTCGACAATGCCCAATATGTCGGGCGCACGTCTGAACTGGACTTTGACGTCACGACGTTCCGCCGGGCACTTTCTCTGTCTCCTGGCAATGAACAGCGTCTTTATTGGGGCAGCGAAACTGCTGATGCCCCCGGCACACGCAACCTGATGGGCGTATCCTCGCCCGCAGTTGATGCCATGATCGATGCCATGCTGGCCTCAAAAACCCGCGAGGACTTTACCGCCGCCACCCGTGCGCTGGACCGGGTACTGACAGCAGGCCGCTATGTCATCCCGATCTGGAGCTTTGACATCGGACGCATTGCGCATGTCAAAGAACTGAAGCACCCGAAAACCCTGCCCATCTATGGCGACGGTCCGCAATACATGCCAGAGGTATGGTGGTACGACGCCCGATAGAGGCGTGATCCACAGGCCAGCCGATGGATATGTGATCCCGGCTGGTCCTTCCAAGCGGGCATTCCGAACGTCGGAGGCTCGAAGCTCCACCTGTTCCGTACAATCTCCGGTCAGAAAGTTTCCATCAGTCGGCAAAATTCAGCACATTGCCACGTCATACAAGATATCGTTTGATCGCACACAAACCGCCATAAAGTGCTGCCAACACCATCATCACCGGGTGATCCCGCAGGAAACGCCCTCGAACAGTTTTACTCATCCATAAAAATCTGTATATAAACGGCATATTTAGCCCTCAGAAACAGCCGGAGACAGCCCAAGATCCCGGACTGCCCGGACAATCTGACGCTGGAAACCAAAGAACAAACGGGCCCGCCGCCACTCACACCAAATGTAGGCCCGTCGGCCCGTTGCGGAAACTTCGCAGCGGGCACAAATCCCCCTCGAAAAAGCGTGGTCCAGCGCTGCGACATTTTGTCATGTCTTACCCTGCGGCACCCTATCCGTACTCTGGTATCGGGGGAGAGCAGTCCTAATCGTTGCTAAGGGAAGCTCATTGATGATGAACTGGACCGATCTTACGAACGACTGGAATGCGGCATGCGAACGCGCAAAGCGGCGTTTCCCGAACCTGCGTGACAAGGACATGATGCGCGTGTTGAAGGATCGAAAAGGGTTTGAAGCCTATTTGGCCGAACGTCACCAACTTACGATGAACGAGGCGCATGAAGAGGTCGAAGATTTCCTGTTCACCGAAGGGCTGAACCGGGAATTCAGCCGAACCGCTTTAGGCAAGTGATGTGACCCAAAGGATCGTCGCGTCTTCGTCACTGACGGAAATCACGTTGTGGCCCATGCTGCCGTCGTAATACGCACTGTCCCCTCTGCGCATCTCAACCGGCTCGTAAAACTCGGTGTAAAGCTTGACGACACCGGTCAGCACATACATGAATTCTTCACCGTCATGGCGCACCCAGCCGTCAAATTCATCCATTGATCTTGCACGGACCCGCGCACGATAGGGCAGCATTTGTTTCTTGGTCAGGGTTTCGGCCAGCAGCTCGTGTTCATAGGTTGTCGTGGCATGGGCCGTGCCGTCGCCCACACGGGTGATCGCCATGCGTCCGATCACCTGATCGCGCTGGGGCGGCGTGAACAGTTGCGGCACAGAAATCTCCAGCCCGGTCGCAAGCTTCTTGAGCGCGTCGTAGGTCGGCGACATCTGCCCGTTTTCAATCTTGCTGAGGGTCGAACGTGCCAATCCGGCCTGACTGGCCGCCTGTTCCAATGTCCATTCCCGCGCTTTGCGCAGTTCTCGCACACGTGCGCCAAGGTCCAACGGTTCGACTTCGGTATGGGCGCCAGAGTCGCGGGCAATTCGGATCAGAGATTTGGGATCTTGAGTGCTCATGACCCTTCTATAGGCCCGGCCAGCCACGCTTGCAACGCGACAGGCGGCGCGATAGCCAGAGGCCATGTTGTCAATCTTCGATCAGGGGTCGCCCGCACCCTGCCCCGCGCCATTCAATCTGGCGGCTCATGTTCTGGGCCGCGCCGATCACGCGCCGGACAAAGTGGCCTTGTCAGTATTGCGCCCGAATGGCGCGCTGGACTGGACCTATCGCAATCTGAAAGCAGCCGTGCTGGGCACCGGCGCGGGGTTGCTGCGGGCCGGGTTGAAACCCGGTGATATTGCCCTGATGCGGTTGGGAAACACGGTGGATTTCCCGATTGCCTATCTGGCGGCAATTGCCGTGGGTATCGTGCCGGTGCCGACATCGTCGCAGCTGACGGAACCCGAAACCGCCAAAATGATCGACGAGCTTTCTCCGGCGGCCATACTGCGTGATCCGGGCGTTGCCTGCGCCTCGCATTCCAGGCAGATCGGGCTGGACGCGTTGAAAGCGATGCGAAACCTGCCCCCGGCAGATTTTGACATGGGCGATCCGGAACGTATGGCCTATGTCGTCTACACCTCTGGAACTTCGGGCAAGCCTCGGGCCGTGGCCCATGCCCATCGGGCAATCTGGGCGCGGCAGATGATGGTGGATGGCTGGTATGGTCTACGCGAGACCGACCGGCTGTGTCACGCGGGGGCTTTCAACTGGACCTATACGCTGGGCACTGGGTTGATGGATCCATGGACCATGGGGGCAACCGCCCTGATCCCGGAACCCGGCACCGATTTAACGGCCCTGCCAGAGTTGCTGCGCCAGCATGGCGCAACGATCTTTGCTGCGGCCCCGGGGGTCTTTCGCAAGTTGGTGCAAGGGCGCAATCGGTTGGAGCTGCCAGACCTGCGCCACGGATTGTGCGCGGGTGAGAAACTGTCGCGCGCCCTGCACGAACAGTGGCTGAACGCCACCGGCACCGAGCTGTTCGAAGCCTACGGCATGTCCGAATGCTCTACCTTCATTTCCTCCAGCCCGAACCATCCTGCGCGCGGCGACGCATTGGGACAACCGCAACCCGGGCGTCGTGTGGCGATCCTTGGTCCGGACGGTCCGGTGCCACAGGGGCAGGAAGGCACCATCGCCATTCACCGGTCTGACCCCGGGTTGATGCTGACCTATCTCAACGCACCCGATGAGGTTGAAACGCGGATGCAGGGTGAATGGTTTCTGACTGGCGATCAGGGGGCCATGGCAGTGGATGGCCAAATCAGCTATCTGGGCCGCGACGACGACATGATGAACGCGGGTGGCTATCGCGTGTCCCCGGTCGAGGTCGAAGCCGCCCTGTCCCGCTTTCCGGGCATCACCCAAGTCGGCGCAGCGGCAGTCGAGGTCAAACCGGACACATTTGTGATCGCGGCCTTCTATACGGGCCCGGAAAAGCTGGACGATGCGGCCTTGCGCACCTATGTCGAAGCCAACCTGGCGCGGTACAAACAACCCCGCGCCTTCATCCATCTGCCTGCCCTGCCGACCGGCGGAAACGGCAAACTCCTGCGCCGGGCGCTGCCGGCCTATTTCGAGGCACCAACAAAATGACCCAGACCGTCAAGCTCGACATCCTGTCCGATCCGATCTGCCCGTGGTGCTATATCGGCAAGACTCAACTGGACAAGGCGCTGGCCAACGCGCCCGACCACCCCTTTGTCATTGAATGGCATCCGTTCCAGTTGAACCCTGACATGCCGGATGCGGGAATGGATCGGCGCGAATATCTCGAGCGCAAGTTCGGCGGCAAGGACGGCGCGGTTCGCGCCTATGCGCCGGTGGTGGAACAGGCCGAAAAGGCAGGTTTGAACATCAACTTCGAGGCCATGGAACGTACCCCCAACACGCTGGACGCCCATCGCCTGATCCATTGGGCTGGCATCGAAGGCAAGCAGAACGAGGTGGTGGATGCGCTGTTCGACGCCTATTTCGTACAGGGTCGCGACATCGGCGACCACGAGGTGCTGGCCGACATCGCAGACAGCACCGGAATGGACGCAGCCGTGGTCATGAAGTTGCTGAAATCAGACGCCGACCGCGAGGAAATCCGCAACCGCGATGCTCATTCCCGCAAAATGGGCGTCAGTTCGGTCCCGACCTTCATCGTTGCGAACCAACATGCAGTTCCCGGCGCGCAACCTCCTGAAATGTGGGAGAAAGTGATCGCTGAAATCATGTCTCAACTTGAGGCTTCCCCTGCAGAATAGCACAGAGGTCTGTGCAATTTTCCAGTCTGGCCTATGCCGACCCGCCGTGATAGCGCGAACGGGTTAGGAGTGCTTCATGGCCAATCGCATGTCGAAGGCGGAATTCATCGCACTGATTGCAATGATGTTCGCCACCATCGCCTTTTCGATCGATTCAATGCTGCCTGCGCTGCCCGAGATCGGCGCGCAGCTCAGCCCCGATGACGTTAACCGTGCCCAACTGATCCTGACGTCATTTGTATTGGGCATGGGGATCGGCACGTTTTTCACCGGCCCTCTTTCGGATGCGCTGGGACGCAAGCCGGTCATTTACGGCGGCGCGGCCCTATACATTGCAGCCTCAGCGGTTGCGTGGGCCAGTTCTTCACTGGAACTGGTCTTGATTGCGCGTGTGGTTCAGGGCCTGGGCGCCGCAGGTCCGCGCGTGGTGGCCATGGCGATCATTCGCGACCTGTATTCGGGCCGCGAAATGGCGCGGATCGTCTCGATTGCGATGATGATTTTCACGTTGGTACCCGCAGCGGCACCGATGTTGGGCGCCGGTGTGATCGCCCTGTTTGGCTGGCGCGGGATCTTCGTGTCTTTCATTCTGTTTGCGTTGGTCATCATTTCCTGGATGGGTGTTCGCTTGCCGGAATCTCTGGCCCGGGAAAACCGCCGTCCCTTCCGCATTCCGCTGATGTTCTCGGCCGCGAAGGAAATGTTTTCCCATCCGACCGTGCGCCTTTCGATCATGGTTCAGACGCTTTGCATGGGGGTGCTGTTCACCATGCTGACAATGGTTCAGCCCATTTATGACGTAATCCATGACCGCGCCGAAAGTTTTCCGTTCTGGTTCGGGTTCGTGGCGCTGATGTCCGGGTCGGCCAGTTTGCTGAACGCGGCACTAGTGGTGCGTGTGGGCATGCGCCGGATGGTGACATGGGCGCTGGGTGGGCAAATCCTGATCACCGCTTTTGTCATGACGCTCAACACCATGCACCTTTCGCCGGACGCTTCATTTGCGCTGTTCGTGTTCTGGCAAACCATGGTGTTTTTCATGGCCGGCGTGACGATGGGCAACCTGAACGCCATCGCGATGGAGCCGATGGGGCATATTGCCGGAATGGCAGCCTCGGTCATCGGATCGATTTCGACGGTGCTGGCCGCCGCCATCGCCGCACCAATCGGGCTGTTGTTCGACGGTTCGATCACGCCTTTGACCTTCGGCATCCTGAGCATGTGCATTCTGGCCTTCGGGCTTATGCTGCATATGGGCCGCGTTGAAGAACGCCTGCCAGCCTGATCTGTGCGACTCGTCAGAAACGCGCTACTCTCGACCTGAACCGAGCGGAGGGCTTCTGATGCGTGAATACTATGATCTGGGCAGCTATTCCTGTCCGGTAACGACCTCCGTTCCCGAGGCTCAGCTGTGGTTCGACCGCGGCCTGAACTGGACCTATGGGTACAATCACGAAGAAGCCGTGGTTTGTTTCCAGCGTGCAGTCGAACATGACCCCCAATGCGCCATGGCATACTGGGGCGTCGCCTATGCAGCCGGGCCAAATTACAACCTGCCATGGGACTTGCAGGACAAGCAGGGACGCAGCAAGGCGCTGGCGCTGGCTTATGATGCCATGCAAAACGCCCTTCGATTGGCGGACCGCTGTACGCCTGTCGAGCAAGCTCTGATCCGAGCCCTTCCAGCGCGATACCCGCAGCGGGATCCGGCAGAGGACATGCACCGGTGGGATCACGAGTTTGCCGAAGCAATGCGCGCGGCGTTCGCCGCGCACCCCGATCATGCGGACCTGCGCACCATCTACGTCGAGGCGCTTTTGAACCTGACGCCCTGGAAAATGTGGGACCTGCAAACAGGCCAACCGGCAGATGGCGCTGCGACGCTTGAAGCGCAAGAGGCGTTGGAATGGGTCCTGTCCAACGATCCGGCCGCCATGTCTCATCCCGGCCTGCTGCACCTTTATGTTCACCTGATGGAGATGTCGCCCACCCCGGAAAAAGCCCTGAAAGCCGGTGATGTCCTGCGCACATTGGTGCCCGATGCGGGGCACCTGGTGCATATGCCGACGCATATCGACGTGCTGTGCGGCCACTACCACAACGTGGTGCATTGGAACGAAAAAGCCTCGGACGCGGATCTGAAGTATTACGAACGCGAAGGCGCGTTCAATATCTACACCGGCTACCGCCAACACAACTATCACTTCGCCATCTACGGCGCGCTGTTTCTGGGGCAGATCGAACCTGCCCTGCGCGCCAATCAGGGTTTGTGGGAAACGACGCCCGAAGAAATGCTTCGCATCGAAAGCCCCCCCATGGCGGATTACTTCGAAAGCTACATGTCCATGGGGCCGCACATCCTGATCCGCTTTGGCCGCTGGGAAGAGGCCAGGGCGCTGGAGCTGCCCTCCGACCCGGATCTCTACCGCACCCTGACGGCCACGACCCACTACGCCCGCGCCATCGCACTTGCCGCAACCGGTGATGTTGTCCATGCCGAAGCGGAAGAGAACCTGTTTCTCGCAGCCAGGGAATGCGTTCCGGAAACGCGCAGGCTGCACAACAATCGTGTGATCGACCTGCTGGAAATCGCGCGAGAGATGCTGCGCGGTGAGATCGAGTACCGAAAGGGCAATTTCGAGATCGCCTTTGCCCATCTGCGCCGCTCGGTCGAACTGGACGACACCCTGCCCTATGACGAGCCCTGGGGCTGGATGCAGCCCACCCGCCACGCGCTTGGCGCATTGCTGTTCGAACAAGGTCATGCGGCAGAAGCAGAGGCTGTCTATCGCGAAGATCTTGGCCTTGGCGGTTCGCTCAGCCGCGCTTCGATCCATCCCGACAACGTGTGGAGCCTGAAGGGGCTGTACGATTGCCTCAAAGCCCGCGGGGAAGATGTTGAAATCCTACAGGTCAAACAACGCCTGGATCTGGCTCTGGCCCGGGCAGATCGGGCGGTTGCGGCGTCCTGTTTTTGTGCGCAGGCTGCAATGCGTGAATAATGTGCGATGAATCGCGCTGCCGCGCGATGCCTCCGGCGGGGATATTTTTGGCCAGATGAAGCCGGGGTCCGTTACTTCATCTGGCCGCAAATATCCCGGGGGAGATGCGCGGAACGCGCAGCGGGGGCAGAGCCCCATCTTGCCTATCAGCCAGCCTTGGTCTTCTTCTTTTCCGCGACCACCTTTTCAGCAAGGTCACGGGCAATCGCAAAGGCCCCTTTGATCTTGTCGCTGTCTTTCTTCCAATCCCGGCGCACGACGATCTTGTTATCCTTGACCTTGGCCATGCCGCGCTGGTTCTGAATGAACTCGACCAACCCCTGAGGGGATGCGAACTTGTCATTGTGGAACTGGATCGTCGCGCCTTTCGGGCCTCCGTCCAGCTTGGCAATGCCCGCCCGTTTACACATGGCCTTGATACGCACGACCAGCATCAGAGTGTTAACCTCTTTCGGCAGTTTGCCGAAACGGTCGATCAACTCTGCGGCAAAACCTTCCAGTTCCACCTTGGTCGACAGCGATGACAGGCGCCGATAGAGGCCCAGACGAACATCCAGATCGGGCACGTAATCCTCGGGAATCAGAACCGGCACGCCCAGATTGATCTGCGGGGCCCACTGGTCATCAGCATCCGACAGCCCCTCCATCTCACCCGCTTTGATCTTGGCGATCGCCTCTTCCAGCATGGACTGGTAGAGTTCATAGCCTACATCGCGCATCTGACCGGACTGTTCTTCGCCCAGTAGATTGCCCGCGCCTCGGATGTCCAAATCCTGCGAGGCCAAAGTGAACCCGGCACCTAACGTGTCCAGAGAGCCCAGAACCCGCAGGCGTTTCTCGGCAGTGGCGGTCAGCTTCTGCCGTGGTTTGGTGGTCAGGTAGGCATAGGCGCGGGTTTTGGACCGCCCCACCCGGCCCCGGATCTGGTAGAGCTGCGCAAGACCGAACATATCGGCGCGGTGCACGACCATCGTGTTCGCCGTCGGAATGTCCAATCCGCTTTCCACAATGGTCGTGGCCAGCAACACATCATACTTACCGTCATAAAACGCGTTCATACGGTCATCGAGTTCACCCGCCGCCATCTGGCCATGTGCGACCACATAGGACAGTTCCGGCAGTTGGCTTTTCAGGAACTCCTCAATCTCGGGCAGGTCCGAGATGCGAGGGACGACGTAGAAACTCTGCCCGCCGCGATAGTGTTCACGCAGCAGCGCTTCTCGGATCGTGACCGCGTCGAATTCGCTGACATAGGTTCTGATCGCCAGACGGTCGATAGGCGGGGTGCCAATGATCGACAGATCGCGCACCCCGGTCAGCGACAATTGCAAGGTTCGCGGAATCGGGGTTGCGGTCAGGGTAAGAACATGGATGTCCGAGCGCAGTTGCTTCAGCCGTTCCTTATGCCCCACACCGAAGTGCTGTTCTTCGTCGATGACCAGCAGACCCAGATTGTGAAACCTCATGTTCTTGGCCAGCAGCGCATGGGTCCCGATCACGATATCCACCGTACCGCGGGCCAAACCTTCGCGGGTTTTCTGGGCCTCTTTCGCCGAGACAAAGCGCGACAATTGCCGAACCTCCAGAGGAAAACCGCGGAACCGTTCCCTGAAGCTTGCGGCATGCTGGCGGGCCAGCAATGTTGTCGGAGCCACGACCGCAACCTGCACGCCGGACATGGCAGCGACAAAGGCGGCGCGCATCGCCACCTCGGTCTTGCCAAAGCCGACGTCACCGCAGATCAGCCGGTCCATCGGCGCGCCCGAGTGCATATCCTCCATTACATCCGAGATCGCCCTCAACTGGTCGTCGGTTTCCTGATAAGGGAAACGGGCGCTGAACTCCTCCCACGCGTGCGGCGGAGGGTCCATCACGGGAGCTTTACGCAAGGCACGTTCCGCCGCGATGCGGATCAGCTTGTCGGCCATCTCGCGGATGCGTTCTTTCAGCTTGGCCTTCTTGGCCTGCCAGGCGCCGCCGCCAAGTCGATCCAAAAGCCCTTCGTCATGGCCGTATTTCGACAGCAGTTCGATGTTTTCGACCGGCAGGTACAGCTTTGCCTGCTCGGCATATTCCAGCAGCAGGCATTCATGGGCGGCTCCGGCGGCCGTGACGACCTCCATCCCCATGTAACGACCGATCCCGTGATCCACATGCACCACCAGATCACCGGGGCTGAGGGATTGGGTCTCGGTCAGGAAATTCTCGGCCTTGCGGCGCTTCTTGGGTTGGCGGATCAGCCTGTCGCCCAGAACATCCTGTTCGGCGATCACCGTCAGGTCGGGGGTCTCAAAACCGTGCTCCAGCGCCCAGACGGCAAGATGCAGGCCGCGCTTACCGATACGCGTGCCATTTGTTATCGGAATCGCCTCGGCCAGACCTTCATCCTCGATCAGGCCGGTCAGACGTTCGCGCGCACCTTCCGAATAGGACGCAATAAGCACCGGACCTTTGTCGAGCCTGGCGGTGATGTGGCTGGCCAAAGCACCGAACAGGCTGATGCTTTCCTGCTGACGTTCGGGGGCAAAGTTGCGCCCGATCCGCCCGCCCGCATCGATGACACCCGGGCCCGACGCCTGCGGCAAGGGGCTGAACTGCATGAAACGCCGATCCGCGACGGCCGCCTCCCACGCGGCATCATCCAGATACAGCAGCCCCGGAGGAGTGGGTTTGTAGACCGTATCCATACGGGATCGGTTTTCCAGCGCCAGACGCCGGGTTTCGTATTGATCGGCAATCGTCTCCCATCGGGCCAGTCTGGCCGGTGTAACCTGATCATCGACAGTGATCGTGGCATCCGGCAGATAATCAAACAGTGTTTCAAGCTTCTCGTGGAAGAAGGGCAGCCAATGTTCGATGCCCTGATGTTTGCGACCGGCGCTTACAGCCTCGTAAAGCGGATCATCGGTTCCGGCAGCGCCGAATTCGATCCGATAGTTCTGGCGGAACCGCGTGATAGCCGCATCATCCAGAATGACCTCGGACACCGGAGCAAGTTCGACCACGTCCAGCTTTTCGGTCGTGCGCTGAGACACGGGATCAAAACGGCGCGCGCCGTCCAGTACGTCTCCGAACAGGTCCAGACGGACGGGGCCCGATTCACCCGGAGGGAAGATGTCGATGATACCGCCGCGAATGGCATAATCGCCCGGCTCCATCACGGTGGGGCTTTGCGTGAAGCCCATGCGCACCAGGAAGTTCCGCAGCGCGGTCTCGTCAATGCGCTGATCGACGCGGGCGGTAAACGCCGCTTCGCGCAACACGTCTCGCGCCGGGACGCGTTGGGTAGCCGCATTCAATGTTGTCAGCAACACGAATTTCTGCGGCATCTGGTGAACCAGCGCCGCCAGCGTGGCAACGCGGGCCGCCGAGATATCCGCATTGGGGGACACCCGGTCATAGGGCAGACAATCCCAGCCCGGAAACACGAAGACCGGCATGTCGGGGGCAAAGAAAGCCAGCGCGGCGCGCATCGCCTCCATCCGCTTGTCGTCACGTGCGACATGGGCCACCGGCCCGTTGCTGCGGGCGATTTCGTTCAGCACAAGCTGCGCGTCAAACCCTTCGGGGGCGCCGCCAACTGTCACGTGGTTCGGAGCCTTCATCGCCTCGCCTTTCAGATTTTGCTATCCCAGAACGCCAATCGAGATGTTCTGATACATGCCCCAGAACGAAGTGACCAGTATCGAGATCATGCCTATGATCTGGGTATAGAGCCGACAGCGCGCAATGGTTTTCGAAACCGAGTCGAGCGTCAGTTCCTGCCGCCGCAACCGTCGTGCATGCACGATGTTCACCAGCAGAACAAGCGTCAATGGAAACAGAAGAAGGAACACGGCCTGCGCGAACTCGACGCCGTAATAGAACCCCAGCGTGGCCAGTCCGGTGAACAAAAAACTCCCGAACGCCAACAGGATGGTTCCTGACATGTCGACGATCAAAAGTATCCGGTTGGTGTGTATGCGAACGATGTCGAGAAGGTCGATCTCGACCTGCCCGCCAATGCGTCGGGCACGCACCACCAGATCGTAGGGAATGCCCATCACCCAGTGACTGGCCGATGACCAGACAACCGCCAGCACGATCCAGAACCAGAGATTCGAGAAGCTGCGCATGTCGATGACTTCAAAGATCGAAGAGTACCAGTCCAAACCCAACCCTTTATTCCAACCACTCAGAGAGGTTCGGCCACGCTGCCGCGTCCATTGATACCCTTGAGACCTTTGTGAATTCATGCCACCCAATGCACGAATGTTCAAGGAGAACGCGCCATGAAACCGACCATTGCCCCTTATCCCATGACCCGCTTTCGGCGTGCCCGTCAATCCCGGGCAATCCGCGGGCTTGTGCGCGAGAACACCTTGACCACGGATGACCTGATCTGGCCCGTTTTCGTACGCGACGGCGAAGGGATTGAAGAGCCCGTTCCCTCGATGCCGGGCGTGGTTCGCCGGTCGGTGGATCTGATTGCAAAAGCGGCCGTCGAAGCGCAGGCGCTTGGAATCCCGGCGATCTGCATCTTTCCCTACACGGATTCTGCGCTGAAAACAGAAGACTGCGCCGAGGCCTGGAACCCCGACAACCTGTCGAACCGGGCCATCCGGGCGATCAAGGCGGCAGCCCCTGACATCGCGGTGATGACGGACGTGGCGCTGGACCCTTACAATATCAACGGTCATGACGGTTACGTCGTCGACGGCGAGATCGTGAATGATCAGACCATCGAAGCGCTGGTCAAGATGACCCTTGCCCAGGCCGACGCCGGAGCCGACATCATCGGACCTTCGGACATGATGGACGGCCGGATCGGGGAAATGCGCCGCGCTTTGGAAGGCGCCGGGCATCACAACGTGATGATCCTCAGCTATGCCGCGAAATACGCCAGCGCTTTTTACGGCCCCTTCCGCGACGCCGTCGGCGCCTCGGGCGCGCTGACCGGTGACAAGAAAACCTATCAGATGGACCCGGCCAACTCGAACGAAGCCCTGCGGCTGATCG
Source organism: Ruegeria sp. BF10 (assembly GCF_056538725.1). Taxonomy (NCBI): domain Bacteria; kingdom Pseudomonadati; phylum Pseudomonadota; class Alphaproteobacteria; order Rhodobacterales; family Roseobacteraceae; genus Ruegeria; species Ruegeria sp. BF10. Next base: position 1,160,371 of record NZ_JBQFTR010000001.1, on the reverse strand, counting down.
AACGCGATCTGACCGAGGGCGCGGACATGGTGATGATCAAACCGGGGATGCCTTATCTGGATATCTGTCGCCGTGTGAAAGACAGCTTTGGTGCACCCACCTATGCCTACCAGGTCTCGGGCGAATACGCGATGATCCAGGCGGCCGCCCAGAATGGTTGGATCGACGCAGAAAAGGCGATGCTGGAAAGCCTGCTGGCCTTCAAGCGCGCCGGGTGCGACGGTATTCTGACCTATTTTTCGCCTCAGGTTGCCCGCATCCTGCAAGGCTAAAACCCCGAAGAGTCGCAATTTTTCGCCGACAAGCCCCCTTGAGCGGGCAGCTTTCCCGTGACACATCGCCCTAATCGGCGTATCCTTGCCGGCAAGATCGGGATGACCCGACACATCAGGCACAGTTACAGAGAAAAAAACCATGAGCAGTTCCAACTCCCCCCGACTGAACCGTCGCGGCTTTGCTTTGGGCATGGCAGGCCTGTCCCTGACCGCCGCCTGCGGCAACGGCGTCGGCAATTCAAACTCGGCCATGATCGACGCCCGCGTCGATGCCACGCTGACCGAAATGTACAGCCGGTATCCCAACACCGTGGAAATCGCGAACAAAGCCAACGGCATGTTGGTTATGCCCCTGATCACCGACGCCGGATTGATCTTCTTTGGCGGCGCCTACGGCCAAGGCGCGCTGCGCATCAACGGCGCTACGGTCGATTACTATTCTGCAATTTCCGGAACCGCAGGTCTGCAAATCGGTGCGCAGCAATATGCGCATATCCTGTTCTTCATGACCGAAGATGCGCTGAACGATTTCCGCCGTTCCAGCGGATGGACAGCCGGTGCCGATATTGGATATGTGGTTGACGCAACAGGGAATTCCTTGTCCACGGACACGACAACACTGCGTTCGCCGGTGCTGGCGGTGGTCTTTGGCCAGGCCGGTCTTAAATTCGGCGCGACCGTCGAAGGAACGAAATATACCCGCATCATTCCATAACCCGGATTACCACTTCCCCCACACATGGCCCCGTCGCAGCACAACACTGCGGCGGGGCATTTGATTTCAACCCTTCCCGCGCAGGTTCTTGCCGCGTTCCTCTTTCGGTCGGACCGACCATCCTCTAGTCTCTGCGCAACATTCGTCTGAACAAGAATTGAGGCAGTAATGGGTCTTGTTTTCCGCTGGCTGGTGCGCATCGCGTCGGGTCTGATCATTTTGATCCTCGCCGCAATGGGCCTTGTCTATTTTTTGGCCAGCCAATCCCTGCCGGACTATGACCAAACGCTTGAGGTCGACGGTCTGACCGCGCCGGTCGAGATCGTACGCGACACCGCCAACGTACCGCATATTCTGGGCCAGACCGATCCCGATGTGTTCTTTGGTTTGGGATATGCCCACGCACAGGATCGACTGTGGCAGATGACGGTCATGCGCCGTACCGCACAAGGCCGTCTGTCCGAGGTCTTTGGCCCGCGCACGCTTCACATCGACAAGCTGTTGCGCAGGTTGGACCTTTATGGGCTGGCCCACCGCTCGGTCGAGGTGCAGGACGATTATACCAAGGCCGCCTTGCGCGCCTACTCTGCCGGAGTCAATGCCCGCCTGACCGAGATCAACGAAGAGGCGCTGGGTCGCGGCGCACCCGAGATGTTCCTGTTCAACGCCCCGGTCTCGCCCTGGCAACCGGGTGACAGTATCGCAATAATCAAGCTGATGGCGCTGCAACTGTCAGGCCACCTGACCGATGAAGTTCTGCGCGCGCGCACGTCCTTGATGCTGAACAACCCAGAACGTCTGGCCGACATCCTGCCCGACGTTCCCGGACCCGGCATTGCCGCGCTGCCCGAATATGCCACCCTGTTCCCAGAACTTCCGCGTTATGCTGCGGGAACGGACATTCCCGAAACACCTCTTTCACCCCTTCCCAAACGTGGTCTGGCCGGAGCTTCAAATGCCTGGACCGCCGCGCCGTCACGTTCTGCAAGTGGCGGAACCCTGTTGGCCAACGACCCTCATTTGGGTTTCACTGCGCCCGGGATTTGGTACCTGGCACATCTCGGCCTGGAAAAAGGCGGTGTCATCGGGGCCTCGATCCCCGGTGTGCCCGCCATCATGACCGGACGCAGCGACCGGTTGGGATGGGGGCTTACATCCTCGTATCTTGACGATCAGGACGTTCATATCGAGCAGCTTAATCCCGACAACCCCGAGGAATACCTGACCCCGACCGGCTTCAAGAAGTTCCGGACCCGCCCTTCGATCATCGAGATCAAGGGGGAAGCTCCGGTTACGCTGACCCTGCGCTGGACCGAGAACGGGCCGGTGCTGCCGGGCACGGACTACAAGCTGGAAACCATCACCCCGCCGGGGCATGTGGCATCGCTGTCCTGGACGGCACTCAGCCCGCAGGACACGTCGATGTCGGCGTCCATGGCGCTGATGAACGCCGACAACGTCGAACAGGCCATCGCGGTCGGCGAACAGTTCATCGCGCCTTCTCAGAACCTGTCGCTGGTCGACAAGACGACCATTGGGATGAAGCTGATCGGCGCCATGCCTCGGCGTGATCCGCAAAACCAAAGCCGTGGGCGTATCCCCTCGCCCGGCTGGATCGAGGCCAATCGCTGGCAAGGCCGCCTGCCCTATGCCGACAACCCGGAATTCGTGGCCCCCGTCGGCGGTGTTCTGGGCAACACGAACAACAAGATCATCGACCGCCCGTTCCCGGATCACGTCTCGTATGAATGGGGCGATACGCAGCGCGTGCATCGCTGGGAACGCCTGATGCAATCGCGCGAGGTGCATACCCGCGACAGCTTTATCGAGGCACAGCTGGACACGGTCAGCTTTACCGCGCGGTCCCTGTTGCCGCTGATCGGTGCCGATCTGTGGTTCACCGGGGCTTCGGCCCCCGAAGGAACGCCGGAACGCCAGCGCCAGATCGCGCTGTCGCTGCTGGCGGAGTGGAACGGTGAGATGAACGAACACCTGCCCGAGCCGTTGATCTATGCGGCCTGGCTGCGTGCGCTGCAAATCCGGCTGATCTCGGACGAGCTTGGGCCTCTGGCCAGCGAATACAAACATGTCGAACCGCTGTTCATCGAACGGGTCTATCGCGACATTGACGGCGCGGGTGTCTGGTGCGACGTGGTTCAAAGCGCACCGGTCGAGACATGCACCGAGATGGCGCGGCTTGCGCTGGACGACGCGCTGATCTGGATATCTGAACGATATGGTAGCGCGCTTGAATCCCTGCGTTGGGGCGACGCGCATCAGGCAACTCATGATCATCCCGTGCTGGGCTCTGTCCCGATATTGCGGTTTTTTGTGAACATTCGCCAATCGACCAGCGGCGGCGACAACACATTGCTGCGAGGCCGCACCTCAGGCGAAGGGCCTGATCCGTTCCAGAACGTGCACGGCGCCGGGTATCGCGGTGTTTATGACTTTGCTGACCCCAACAGCTCGGTTTTCATAACGGCGACCGGGCAATCGGGTCACTTCCTGTCGCGCTACTATGACGATCAGGCGCAGCTGTGGCGGCGCGGCGAATACATCCCCATGTCACTGGACCTTGATCTGGCCCGCGCCGCGGCTGTCGGAACAACCAATCTGATCCCGCGATAATCCGCCTATTCGGCAAGTCCCCGCCCCGATTTTTCGGCCCTCGTGGCGCCCAAGGTCAAATTCGCCTAACATTATCAGACTGATTATGTGGGACCAAAGGGGGGCGAGTATGGCCAGTATTCGGGATGTCCTAAATAATCTTGCGCGCGACTACGCAATCGCATGGAGTTCTGGCGACGCTGACGCAGTTGCCGGCTTCTTCGCGTCAAACGGGCAGATCACCTTCAACGATGGCGAACCAGCCAAAGGACGCGAAGCAATCGCCAACCTGGTACGCGAATCCTACGCCAGCTTTCCAGATCTGGAAGTGCGCTGTGACATGATGCGATGGGCCGGAACGCATGCCATTTTCGTCTGGACCCGCGAAGGGCACCACGCCGAAACCGGCAATCACGTTGTCACACGTGGATGGGAGGAATGGGAACTGACGTCAGATTACCTTGTACAGTCTTCGTTGGGCTGGTTCGACGCGGGTGACCACCAACGGCAGATAGACGGGGCCTGACTCAACGCCTGTTGGATGCGCGTTCTATCCTGTAGTCTCGCGGTATCCCCTGAGTGACCCGCGACCAGTCAGACGCCCGTGTCCGGGCCTGATGTGCATCGAAAGCCTGCTGATCCGCAAACACTTCTGACACGTTGAACCGACCCGGACAGGTCTGATCCTCGATCACGTCGAAAGATATACAGCCCTGTTCCGCGCGGGTCAGTTTCACATGGTCCGGCAACGCTGCGCGCGCCTCCTCCAGCCGGTCCGCAGGCACATCTATATGGCCGTTCAGGAACACTCTTTGGTCCGGCTTGTCAGACATATCCAGCCCCAACGCTAATTCTTCAACGCCTCGAACTGAGCCGCTTGTTTCTCGGTCCACAGAACGGTGATACGAAACCCGTCCTCGGTCTGTTCTTCGCTGCTTACGACATCCTGGCGGAACAACCAGGCCCGCTTGTCCCCGTCAGAGAAAGACAGATCCAATACCGCCTCACGCCGTGCACCTTGCAGACGCATCGCGATCTCGGACAGCAAAGGTGCGATGCCTTCGCCGGTGACCGCCGAAATCGCAAAAATCTCGGGATCTCGGTCCGCGCGCGCCAGCGTTGCCTCGCGCTCATCGGCGCTCAGCAGATCTATCTTGTTCCAAACCTCAAGCCGGGGCCGCTCGTCGTCGACGCCCAGCGAGGTCAGGATCGCCTCGACATCCTGCGCCTGCGCCTCTGTTTCCTCGTGGCTGATATCACGCACATGGACGATCAGATCGGCACCCAAGACCTCTTCCAGCGTCGCCCGGAAGGCTGCCACAAGCTCGGTCGGAAGGTTCGAGATAAAGCCCACCGTGTCCGACAGGATCACTTCGGGGCCATCAGGCAGTTGCACGCGACGCATGGTCGGGTCCAGCGTGGCGAACAGCATGTCCTTGGCCATTACCTCGGCCCCGGTCAAGTGATTGAACAGCGTGGATTTGCCTGCGTTTGTGTAGCCCACGAGAGCGACGATCGGATAGGGCACCTTGGCCCGGGCGGCACGGTGCAGTGTCCGGGTCTTGACCACCTTCTGCAACTGCCGCCGCAAGCGCACCAGTTGTTCGTCAATGGCGCGGCGGTCGGCTTCGATCTGGGTTTCGCCGGGTCCGCCGACAAATCCCAAACCACCGCGCTGGCGTTCAAGGTGGGTCCAGGCCCGTACCAGCCGCGTCCGCTGATAGCTGAGCGCCGCCATCTCGACCTGCAACACGCCTTCCCGCGTACGGGCGCGATCGCTGAAAATCTCAAGGATCAACCCGGTCCTGTCGAGGATCTTGACCTTCCACGCCTTTTCCAGATTGCGTTGCTGCACCGGTGTCACCGGCCCGTCGATCAGAACCAGTTCAACTTCGTTGTCGTGAAAACGCTCACCAAGTTCTTCAATCTTGCCGCTGCCGAACAAATACCCGGCCTGCGCGCGTTGAAGGCGCACGATTTCGGATCCGATCACATCCAGATCGGGCAATGCGGCGGCCAGTGCCACCGCCTCTTCCAGCGCCGGTTCAGGGACACGGCGCTGTTCATCTGATTTGATTTCGGGATGCAGCACCCAGGCCCGGGTGCGCATCCGGTCATGTTCCATCAAGAGGCGTCTTCGCCCTCATACAGGTTGATCGGCTGTGACGGCATGATGGTCGAAATCGCGTGCTTGTATACCAACTGCGACTGTCCGTCGCGGCGCAACAATACGCAGAAATTGTCGAACCAGGTGATAACACCCTGCAATTTCACGCCGTTGATCAGGAAAATCGTGACCGGAACCTTAGCTTTCCGTACATTGTTCAGGAAGGCATCCTGAAGATTCTGTCTGTCCGAAGCCATATTTTTATAATCTCGCCATTGTTCTTGCTACGCGCTGCGGACCAACGCGCTCCCTCCGGCAGAGTATGGAGTGCTACGCACAGATATTCCAGATGAAAAATCAGGCGTTAGCCACCGCAAGTTACACCCGGCTCAATCCCGCCAAAGCGACGGGGTGATCAGGGCGATGATCGCCAGCGTTTCCAGGCGACCTACGACCATCGCCGCGCACATCGTCAGTTTAGCACCCGCGGAGAGGTCGATCAGGCGAATTTGAACGTCCGTGGCCAACTCGATCAACGGCCCCGTCGTGCTGAGCGTGGCCACGCTGAGCACCATGGCCTGTTCGAACCCGGACCCCATCGCCGCCAGCAGAAGGTTGAACACGGCAAGAGTCAGCGCAAAGAGCATCAGAAAGATCCAGGCGATGAACGCCCCATCGCTTTGAATGCGGCGATTGCCACCCCCTGCACTGCTGATGGACGAAGGATAGATCAGGCGATCAATCTCACGCGCGCCGTTCAGATACAGGGCGAAGACCCGCAACAGTTTGACCCCCCCGGCCGTCGTCGCGACGCCTCCGCCGATCAATGCCAGCCCCATCAACAGCAAACCGGGCGTTCCCAAACCCGACAGTTGCTGTGCGTCGTTCCAGTTCGCGCTTTCAAAGCCGGCCGTCGTCAGGAAAGCCAGAACGGTGAACAGCATCCCCCAAATGACCTGCAAAGCCTGCATTGGTTCCATTTGACCACCGATTTCCGTCACGCCCGCAACAACCCGGAAGAACAACAGGATTGCGACAGCCAAGACAATCATCAGACCGATACGAAACTCCGGGTCCTTATCCAGACGGGAATAGCCCGTTGTCGCGGTATCCTTCGAAAATGTCAGCCGCGAGAGCGCAAAGAACAGGAACAGAAACAGGATGGCTTCGCCCGTAAACCCGGCCTGCGCCCCTTCCATGCCCCCGACCGGAGAGATGCCGGACGTGGCCATTACTGCCATCGCATGGCACACGGCCGTCAGACCGACTTCACCCGAGATCAACAGAAGAACCCAGATCACGGTCGTCAGCCCGACATAGACTGGCGTCAGGGTCCTGGCGACACGGATCAGACGGCCACGCGGGTCCACGCGTTCGCTCTGTGCCACCCCTGACACCGGGCGCCCCGGCTGGCCTCTGGTGGTGACTTCGAACCCGCCAAGCGACAGCGGCGCAAGGATCGCCGCCGCGGCGATCCACATCAGCAGGCCCCCCATCCAACCGACCATGGCGCGCCACAAATGCAATGGGGCCGTCAGACGGGCCGGATCCGGAAACAGGTCCGCCCCCGTGGTCGTCAGAGAACTGACCATATCGAAATAGGCGTTCAGAAAGGTGGTGGTTCCAAGCGCGTCGTGAAACGGGATCGCAAGAAAGATGGGCAGCAGCGTGAAACAGCCCAGCATCACCGCCAACTGCCCCAACGTGCCGCGCCGGGGTATGCGGTTGGAGGACGCCATCGCGATCGTAGCCACCAGAAACAAGCCCAGTATCCCGGAATACAGAAAGGATCGTGACGTGTCGTGATCATCCAGTGCCAGCGCATAGATCGCCGGAATCCACATGGTCAGGGATGCAATGCCCCAGATCAGCAGGAACAACGGCAACCGCCGCAACAATCCAACCCGTTGTGTCCTTGCATGCGCCATCAGAAGAAATCGATTGAGACCTGCATCAGGCGTTCAACCTCTGGCACGTCCTTGGCCATGGCAAAGATTGCGACCACATCTTTTTCATCGATCCGCAGGCTGCCGGTCGGTCGCAGAACGTCGTCTCCCTTGCGGACTGCGCCCACAAGCACACCCTCGGGGAAGTCGATATCGCGCAGACGTTGCCCGGCCATGGGCGAGGTCGACAGAACCTCGGCCTCGATCACTTCGGCCTCGGCATCCCCGATGGAATAGACCTGACGCACCCGCCCATGGCGGATGTGTCGCAGGATCGAGCTGACGGTTGTCGCCCGCGGATTGATATAGGCATCGATCCCCAGAGGCCCCATCAGGGCCACCATGCTGGGGTCGTTGATCAACGCAATCGCCAGAGCACAGCCTTCGGCCTTGGCACGCACCGCGGCCAGCATGTTCGTACGGTCGTCATCCGTAACCGCCAGCATCGCATCGGCCCGCTCGATCCCCGCCTCGCTCAGCAACCCGGCATCCAGCCCGTCACCATGCAGCACGATCGTCCGTTCCAGAGCTTCGGCGGCAAGCTCAGCGCAATGGCGGTCGCGTTCGATGATCTTGGCCCGCACACGGCTTTCGCGTTCTTCCAGCGTTCTGGCCACTTCCAGCCCGACATTTCCGCCGCCCACGATCACCACGCGATCCTGCCGCTTCTGCGCCTTACCGAACACTTCCATGGTGCGATCCACGTCCTTGACGTTGGTAAAGACATAGCATTCGTCGCCCACAAACAGCTGATCATCGGATTCGGGGGCAAACAGCGTGCCTTCGCGCCGCACCCCAACCACGATGGAACTGAGGGTCGAGAACAGATCCGTCAGCTGCCGCAACGGTGTATTCACGATCGGGCAATCCTCTTCCACCCGCACCCCAAGCAGCTGCGCCTTGCCGTCCATGAAAATCTCGGTGTCAAAGGCGGATGGGGCAGACAGGCGGCGCATGGCAGCGGCGGCAACTTCGCGTTCGGGACTGATCACCACATCAATCGGCAGATGATCACGACGGTACAGATCCGAGTGGATCGCCTCGAGATAGGATTTCGACCGCAGGCGCGCGATCTTGCGCTGGATCGAAAAGACCGAGTGCGCCATCTGGCAGGTGACCATGTTCACCTCATCCGAATGGGTGGCGGCGATGATCATGTCAGCGTCACGGGCCCCTGCCCGTTCCAGCACGTCCGGGTAACTTGCAAACCCGGCGATCCCCTGCACATCCAGCGTTTCCGTCGCCCGCCTTACAAGGTCGGGGTTGCTGTCCACGACGGTGACATCGTTCAGCTCGCCCGAAAGATGCCGCGCGATCTGCCAGCCGACCTGCCCCGCACCGCAAATAATGACCTTCATGCTTCTGGCCCTTCTGCCTGAAAGGATTGAATGACAGATGCCCCCAGAGCGGTCAATTGAATTGTCATCGCAGCCCGGCTGCGGCAAGATAAGCGCATGAAAACGCTGTTTCCTATACTGCTACCTCTGATGGTGTTGTCCTCATGCGGACCTCTTTCGCTTTACTACCGCGAAGGTGAAACCGTGTCGCGCCTGCAAAAAGAGACCACCCAGTGCCAGCTGAAGGCGGTCAAAGAGGTGCCGGTAGCCAATCAGATCCGCCAAAGCCCGCCAACCTATTGGCCGGGGCGTACCTATTGCGACGGCAGTGGTCGTTGCTATCAATCGCCCGGCTGGTGGCAGCCCGGCCGTGTTTATACCGTGGATGTGAATCAGGGCCTGCGCAACACGGTCGAAGCGCAATGCATGGCCCAGAAAGGGTTTCGACCCGTCAGCCTGCCGCCGTGCAAGCAGAACGTGAAATCACGCGTGCCCGCAACGCGAACGACAACATTGCCACCGCTCAACAGCGCGTCGTGCTTTGTGAAATTCGATGACGGCTCGTTTCAGATCATAACGCCCGGTCAGGCCGGCTGAGGCCCTGCGACCGGCAGGTTATTCTGCCGGTTCGGGTTCATCGATTTGCGCCACGCGCGCGCCGGATTTGTTCGAAGTCACCACGCCCAGCGATTTCAGTTTCCGATGCAGGGCACTGCGTTCCATGCCTACAAAGCTGGCCGTTCGGCTGATATTGCCGCCAAACCGGTTGATCTGTGTCAGCAGATACTCTCGCTCGAACGCCTCGCGGGCTTCGCGCAACGGCAAGGTGGCCAGCGCGCCAGACAACACGACACGACCTGAATCTTCTGCCTTTTCTTCCTCGTTGGGCAACTCACGCGCCTCGATCGGGCCGGAGCCATCGCCAAGGATCAGAACCCGCTCGATCAGGTTCTTGAGCTGGCGCACGTTGCCGGGCCAGGTCATCGTCTGCAACAGGGCAACGGCCTCTTCCGACAATTCCCTGATCGGCAAACCCTGAGTTTCGTTGCACATCTCAATAAAGTGCTGCGCCAGAACCGGGATATCTTCGCGCCGATCTTCCAGTGACGGAACGGCAATCGGAACGACGTTCAGACGGTGGTACAGCTCTTCCCGGAAGCGTTCAGCCGCGATTTCCTCGTCAAGATCCTTGCTTGTTGACGAGATTACGCGAAGATCCACGCGCACCTTGTCACTGCCACCGACACGCTGGAACTGCTGATCCACCAGCACCCGCAGGATTTTTGACTGTGTCCCAAGGGGCATGTCGGCAACTTCGTCAAAATAGACCACGCCGCCATGTGCTTCTTCCAGCAAACCCGATTCCACGCCGCGTTCTGCCGATTCCCGGCCAAACAGCACCTCTTCCACACGCTCGGGTTCGATCCCGGCACAGTTTACCGTGACAAATGGCGCATTGGCGCGATTGGAATGGGCATGGATGTACCGTGCTGCAATCTCCTTGCCGGACCCCGCAGGGCCGCTGAGCATCACGCGGCCATTCGACTTGGTCACCTTATCCAACTGCCCCTGCATGGCGCGGAACGCGGCGGATTTGCCGATCATGTCGGAATTGTTGACTTCTTTCCGCTTCAGAGACGCATTCTCGCGACGCAGGCGAGAGGTCTCCATCGCGCGGCGGATCACCACCATCAACTGGTCTATGTTGAACGGCTTTTCGATAAAATCATACGCGCCCTGCTTGATTGCGGCGACGGCAATTTCAATGTTGCCGTGGCCAGAAATGATCACCACCGGCACGTCCGGGTTGTCACGTTTCACCGCTTTCAGGATGTCGATGCCATCCATGCGGCTGTCCTTCAGCCAGATATCCAGGATCAACAACCCCGGCGGTTCCGAGTTGATTGACGCCATGCACTCGTCCGAGTTGGCCGCCAGCCGGGTTGAATAGCCTTCGTCCTCCAGAATGTCGGACACCAGCTCGCGAATATCGCGTTCATCATCTACGATCAGAATGTCACTCATCTTTGGCCTGCTTTCAGTTTGTTGGTTCTAATTGCCTGCTTCTGTGGCGCTGCCGTTGGGGACACTGTAACCCCCGGCAATCGGATCACGGCCATCGCGCCAAAATGGTCCTGTCCGTCAAATACGGGCGCATCCTCGAGGGTCAGCGCGCCGCCATGCTCTTCTATGATCTTCTTGACGATGGGCAGGCCCAGCCCGGTCCCTTCGTCACGTGTCGTTACATAGGGTTCAAACAGCCGTGCCCGATCCACGGGCAGACCTATCCCGTTATCTGCAATGGTGATAACCGTACCCGCGTCATCACTGGTAACCGCCACTTTGATCTGTGGCAGAAGGTTGTCGGGCGCCCCTTTTTCTTTAAGGGTTGCAATGGCTTCCCCGGCATTCTTGATGAGGTTGGTCAGCGCCTGATTCAGCATGGTTGCATCCACATCCGCCATGATAGGCTGTTGCGGCAGATCGGCATCGATCTGCACATCCGGCTGCCCGGCCTGTTGCAGCAGGACCGCCTCATGCACCAGATCAACAAGGTTCTCTTCCCTGCGCTCGGGTTCAGGCATCCGTGCAAACTTCGAGAATTCATCCACGATGCGACGCAGGTCGTTGGTCTGCCGCACAATCACGTTGGTCATCGAATCCAGGCTGCTGCTGTCTTCCTCGTCCAGCTTGCGTGAGAACTTGCGCTTGATCCGTTCCGCGCTCAGCTGGATCGGGGTCAAAGGGTTCTTGATCTCATGCGCGATGCGGCGGGCCACGTCACCCCAGGCCGCCATCCGTTGGGCGCTGACCAGATCGGTGACGTCATCGAAGGCAACCACATATCCTTCCAGGCCCCCGTCTTCTCCGCGCCGGATGGCCATGCGGACCAACAGGTTCTCAAGCCGCCCCTTGCGGGTCACCTTGATTTCTCCCTGAACGGCCTCTTGCCCGCTGTCCTTCAGACTTTCGAACAGGGGCAGAAATTCCGGCACTGCAATGCCGATGGCAAGATGCTGCTCGCCCCTGGTCCAATCCAGCAACCGCTCGGCCGAGCGGTTCACGAAGGTGATGCATCCTTCCGGATCTACGCCAACGACACCGGACGTGACCGAGCTGAGCACCGAGTCGAACAGACGGCGCCGGCTTTCAATCTGCCGCGTGTTCTCCAACAGCGTATCCCGCTGTCCTTTCAACTGCCGGGTCATCTGGTTGAAATACCGGCCCAGCATCGCGATTTCGTCGTCGCTGGCTTCTTCAATCACCTGAACGCTCAGGTCACCGGCCCCAACCCTCTGTGCCGCAGTGGTCAACCGCCCCACGGGACGCGACAGCCGTTCGGCAAACCACATGCCCAGGGACATTGCCGCAAGGATCAGGATCAAGGCAAAGCCCAGATACAACAGGCCGAACTCGAACAGCACCCGGCCCCGTTCACTTTCAAGCTGTTGGTAGAACTGTGCCGTTTCCTTGGTATCGTCCAGCAGCGTCAACAACTGTCCGTCCACCTCGCGGCTGACATAGAGATAGCGATCCAGATAAGCCTTCAGAGGAACCAGCGCACGGAACTCGTTGTTGGGCCAGTCGGCGATGATCAGCAAGCCCTTGTCGGTGGCTTCAGCAATCTGTTCGGGGGTTGGGGCTTCGTAGTTGAACAGGTAGGACCGGTCCCCACGCGATTTGATTTCGCCACCGCCGTCGATGACATAGGCTTCGCGCAGCCCCCGTTGAATCTGAGCCTGCCCCTGCGCCAGAACTTCACGCAGTTCAGCGTCGGAGATATAGAAATCCAGCGATCGTGCATTATCCAGATATCGCGCAAGAACAGACGCGTCTTGTATCAATCCCTGGCGGTGTTCCTGTTCATAGGCTTCTGCTGCCGTCAGCGAAGATCCCACAACCTGACGCACGCGGTCGGAAAACCAGCCCTCAAGGCCGATATTGACGGTCAAACCGGCAAAAATCGCCACGGTCACGGTTGGTACCAGCGCCAGCAGAGTAAACGCCCCAATCAGGCGCAAATGCAGGCGCGAACCCGCCGACTTGGCCCGTCGTGCGGCAATCAAGCTGCCAACCTGTCCAAGCACAAGTGCTGCAACAACCAGAACGTAAACAAGGTCGGCCAACAGAATCAGTCGCAAGGTCGGTGCCGTCGCACCAAGATCGAAAGGACCGATGACAAGGTAAGTGGCCAGCGCCAGAACGGGGCCCATGAGGACCAGCCCCAAAGTGCCAAAATTGCGCAGTTTCCGTGATTTACGCCATCGACTGATCGATGGGATCATCCCGCTCTGTGCTCGGGTTGCCACTGTCTGCCCTCATCCTGATGTGCCACTTGCGCGGCTTACCGCCATATATCGTGATCTTTTCCCAACAGATGCCGGGATGCCACGGTTTGTGTGGCGATATTACATCAGTTTGCGTCGACGTGTCACCTGAATATCGAGATCCGTAATCTTTTTTCGCAGCGTATTTCGGTTGATTCCCAGCAGATCGGCACATTTCGCCTGATTTCCGCCGGTTGCATCCAGTGCGATTTCGATCAGTGGGGCCTCAACTTCACGCAATATGCGCTGATACAGACCCGGGGGCGGCAGAATGTTGCCGTGCAGGTCAAAATACCTCCGCAAGTGACGCTCGACCGAAGTCGACAGCTTTTCGCGTTCGCCACCGCTCAGGACCGGTTCTGCCTCTGGCTGGCTGCCCAGCACCATTTCCACTTCAGTTTTCGTGATTTCGTCAGCGCGGCTGGTCAGACCCAGCCGGCGCACGGCATTTTCCAGTTGCCGTACGTTCCCAGGCCAGGAATAGCGCCGCACCAGCTCTACCGCCTCGGGGCTGAGCCAGCGCTTGGTGCCGTTCTCCCGCTCTTCCCGCATCAGGAAATGCTCGGCCAGCAACGGAATGTCGTCCACCCTTTCTCGCAATGACGGTACGTGGATCGTGGCCCCGCACAGACGATAATACAGGTCCTGGCGGATACGTCCGTTCTCCATCCCTTCGGTCAGGTCCGACTGGCTGGTGGCCATGAAACGGGGAACGTGATCGCCCGGTGTGTCCATCATGCGGACGATACGCGCCTGAAGCTCATCATCGATATCTGCGATTTCGTCTATCAACAATGTGCCGCCGCGAACCCGCGCCATCACGCGCGCCGGGCCCTCCAGATCGCGCAATTCGGCAGCGGTGACAGTGACAAAGGGCAAGGTTCGACGGTCGGAGAAATCGTGAATGGCCCGCGCAATCAATGACTTGCCCGTGCCGCTTTCGCCGGAGATCATGACCGAGAGATCCGTGTTCATCACCCGCGCAACCAACCGGTACAGGGCCTGCATCACCGGTGTACGCCCGACCAGAGGCAGTTCTTCGGGGCGCTCGCTTGTGCCTTCGGTTGGTACTGGCTGGGCACGTTGTTTCTGATCCAGCGCCCGCGCCGTCCGTTTCATCAGATCCGGCAGGTCGAAGGGTTTTGGCAAATAGTCATAGGCATCCGCCTCTGTCGCCTGAATCGCCGTCATGATGGTGTTTTGTGCGGAAATCACGATCACCGGCAAACCGGGGCGGTCTTCGGCAATCTTCGGCAGCATCTCAAGCCCGTTTCCATCGGGCATGACCACGTCGGAAATCACCACGTCCCCTTTTCCCTCGCCGACCCAACGCATCAATGTGGTCAGCGACGAGGTCGCGTGCACCTTGCACCCGGCACGCGTCAGGGCCTGTGTCAGAACAGTGCGGATCGTGCGATCGTCGTCCGCGACCAGTACGGTGCCATCCATCAGGTGCTCTCCTTCTTGTCCTCGATTGCGTCTCGCGGCGCGCGGCGCAGTGACAGTTTGAATACCGTTCGCCCGGGCACGGATTCGGCCGAAATCCAGCCGTCATGGTCCGAGATGATCTTGCTGACCAGCGCCAACCCCAGGCCGGTGCCGTTTTCCCTGCCGGATACGAACGGATCGAAAATGTCGCCACGGATGTCTTCAGGCAGCCCCGGACCATCGTCGATGATCTCGATCTGCAAGGGCAGCGAGTGCCCCGACCCGTCACTGCGACGCAGCCGGAAGGAATGTTCGAAATAGGTGCGCAGGCGGATCGTTCCGCCCTGCGGCCCCGCCGCCTCGGACGCATTCTTAAGCAGGTTCAGGACCACTTGCAGAAACTGGTCCGGGTCTCCATAGGCCAGCGGCAGCGACGGGTCATAGTCTTCGATGATCGTCATATCCGCACCAAATCCCAGCAACGCGGACCGTCTTGCGCGATCCAGCACATCGTGGATGTTGACCGGCTTGAAGTCAGGTTTCTGAAGGTTCCCGAATTGCTCGACCTGTTCCAGCAGTTTTACGATCCGGCGGCTTTCGGCGACAATAAGATCAGTCAGTTCAAGATCTTGCGGCGGTATATTCATGCTGAGCAACTGCGCCGCACCGGTGATCCCGGCCAGCGGGTTCTTGATCTCGTGCGCCAGCATTTCCGCCATGCCGATGGCGGATTGTGCCGCGGATTTGACCGTATTCCCCCGCGTCATCCGACCTGCCAGTTCACGAGGCGAGATGATCATGATCATGGACCCCGGATGCCCGACCAAAGGCGCAATCTGCAACGCGCATTGCAGCGGCGCCCGGCTACCCGATCCCACATCCACATCATTCACGAACAAAGGTGTGCCCTGCCAGCGGGCGCGCTCGAACGCCTCTTCCAACGGCGCGTCCACGGCGATCTGATCCCACACCGGATGGCCGATCACCGATTTGCGCGACGCGTTCAGAAACCCCTCACCGGCAGCATTCACATCGGATATCCGGTCCTGTTCATCAATAATGAACGCCGGAACCGGCAGCGAGTTCCAGATGCTGGCGTCAGAATTCATGCCGCCACCTCGTCCGTGACGCTGAGCGCATCCGCCAACAGGCGCAGCACTTCCCCCGGATCGCGTGACGTCAAGACCGCCCGGCGCAGAGGCGCAGGTGTTGCGGCTTCGTCCATGTACCACCCCAGATGCTTGCGGGCGACACGCAGACCCAGATCGGTGCCGTAGAAATCCAGCATCGACTGATAATGCGCGCGAACCATATCAATCAGATCAGGACCGGTCGGAATATCGGGCGTCTCGGCCCCGTACAGGTCGTGACAGATTTGCGCCAACAGCCAGGGCTTGCCCTGAGCACCACGACCCACCATCACCCCATCCGCGCCGGACTGGCGCAACGCGGTTCGCGCGGCGTCAGTGTCCACGATATCTCCGTTCGCGATGACCGGGATCGAGACGGCCTCTTTCACCGCCCGGATCGCCCGCCAATCAGCGTGACCCTTGTAGAACTGACAGCGTGTGCGGCCATGGATCGTGACCATCTGAATACCCGCGTCCTGAGCGCGGCGCGCCACGTCGGGCGCGTTCAACAGATTGTCGTCCCATCCCAGCCGGGTTTTCAGCGTCACCGGCAGATCGACCGCGCCCACAACGGCCTCGATCAGTGCCAGCGCGTGATCCGGCGTTTTCAGAAGGGCCGAGCCGGAATAACCGTTTGTCACCTTCTTGGCGGGGCATCCCATGTTGATGTCGATCACGCGCGCGCCACGATCGGCCACCTGACGGGCCGCCTCGGCCATCCAATGGGCCTCGCGCCCTGCCAGTTGTACGGCGGTGTTTTCCACATCCGCGGACAGTTCCGCCCGCTCCCGCACGCCGGGTTTGGCCTGCACCATCTCCTGACTGGCGACCATTTCACTGACCACCATGCCAGCACCAAACCGCATCACCAGATCGCGAAACGGGCGGTCGGTGATTCCGGCCATGGGGGCCAGCAAAACAGGCGGTGCTATTTCCTTGTCGGCAAGGTGCAATGTCAACGCGCTTAATCCTTGGGCAGTTGTGGTTTTGATATCGTTTTCTGCGCATATGAACAACAAAACGGCGCGCAACAAGCCCGCAAAACTATCATCTGCCCATTTTTTGAGCACATGACCATGGGTGATTGCCTCTGCATTCACCGCCGCCTAAACAATGCCCATCACGAGGAGAGCACACACATATGACAACAGCCGCCATCATAGTCGCCGCCGGTCGCGGGTCGCGCGCCGGGGGTGGCGTGCCAAAGCAATGGCGCAGCCTTGCGGGCCGGCGGGTGGCCGATTGGACGATCGAGCGCTTTCGAGGACAGGTGGATCACATAGTTCTGGTGCTGTCCGACGAAGATAGCGCCGCATGGGAAGACTTCCGTGAAACCGACCTGATCCTGGCTTCGGGCGGAACGGATCGCGCGGGATCGGTGCGCAACGGATTGGCTGCTCTGGCCGACCGGAACGTGCAGCGCGTTTTGATCCACGACGTTGCACGGCCTTGCGTCACGCGCCGCATCATCACCGACGTTCTGAACGCCCTGGAAACATGTCCGGCGGCGGCGCCCGGGCTGGCGGTGACAGATGCGCTGTGGATCGGGCGTGAACAGGTTGTGACCGGCACGCAGGATCGCAGCAACCTGTTCGCCGCGCAAACTCCGCAAGGGTTTCACTATGACGCCATCACCGCCGCTCACGCTGCCCATCCGGGCGGCGCGGCAGATGATGTCGAGGTTGCCCGAGCCGCCGGGCTCGATGTCTGCATCGTACCGGGCGATGCCGACAATCTGAAAATCACCCGCCCCGAGGATTTTGCCCGGGCGGAACGCATAATGGGAACGGACATGGATGTAAGGCTGGGCAACGGGTACGACGTGCACCGTTTTGGCGATGGGGATCATGTGATCCTTTGCGGTGTGAAGGTGCCGCATGACCGCGGGCTGCAAGGCCATTCGGATGCCGATGTCGGGATGCACGCAGTCACAGATGCGATCTATGGCGCACTGGCACAGGGCGATATCGGACAGCATTTCCCACCTTCGGATCCACAATGGAAAGGCGCAGCCAGCGAGATTTTCCTGCGCCACGCGGTCGAGTTGGCGGAACGGATGGGATACCGTATCTCGAACGTCGATTGCACGTTGGTCTGCGAATATCCGAAAATTGGCCCGCATTCAGAAACCATGCGGGAAAAGATGTCTGAGATCATGGGCCTGCGCGCAGATCAGGTTTCGGTCAAGGCGACAACGTCCGAGCGTCTGGGCTTTACCGGCCGCGGCGAGGGCATCGCCTCGCTCGCCACAGCCTGTCTGGTGAAGGCATGAACGCGGCACAGATGATCGGGACTGTCGGCGGCGTTGGCTATTTGCGCCCCGCCCCCGGCACCTGGGGATCACTGGTGGCCCTGCCGATGGCCTGGGTATTGCACACGCTGGGTGGTTTCCCGCTGCTGGCGATCGCAACGGTTGCGGTTTTTTTCGGCGGCCTTTGGGCCACGCGGGTGATGACCAGGGGTCAGGATGACCACGACCCGTCCGAAATCGTCATTGACGAAGTCGCAGGCCAGTTCATCGCGCTTTGGGCGATTTCCTATCCGTCCTGGGCGCATGGAATCGACATTACCGCGCTCTGGCCCGGCTGGGTTGCTGGGTTCATCCTGTTCCGTCTGTTCGACATCACCAAACCGGGGCCCATTGGTTGGGCTGATCGCCGCGGAGATCCGATGGGCGTGATGCTGGACGACGTGATTGCGGGTGTTTTTGCAGCCATCGGCGTGATGGTTCTGGCAGGTATAGCACACGGAGTTCTGGGGCTATGAACGTGACAGACCTGCTGGACCGCGCCAAGGCGCAAGGCGTGATGATCGCCACCGCCGAAAGCTGTACCGGCGGCATGGTCGCTGCGGCCCTGACTGACATTCCCGGCAGCTCTGCCGTCGTGGATCGGGGTTTCGTCACCTACACCAACGAATCCAAACAGGACATGCTGGGCGTTCAGACCGAAACGCTGAACGCGCACGGTGCGGTTTCCGAAGAGGTTGCCCGCGAAATGGCCGAAGGCACGCTGCGCAATTCATTGGCGCAACTTGCCGTCTCGATCACCGGTATTGCCGGGCCGGGCGGGTCCGAATTCAAACCCGAAGGGCGTGTGTGTTTCGGGTTGGCCGCCGAGGGGCGGTCGACGCATGTCGAAACCGTCGAATTCGGCGCACCCGGTCGCGATGCCGTGCGTCGCGCGGCGCGTGACCACGCCTTGGCCCTGCTGTATACGGCCCTTTCTGCAGGCGCCTAAACTTTCAGCACAAGACCCCTGAAACCGCTCCTTTTGCAGTCAGTGGAAAAAAGGCCGCCAAAACAGGCGCTTTTTTTCGCCTTGCCTCTTTTTTCTCCAACCGACGGTGGCTTGAAACAGCCCACACCGCTCACACAGCGCCGATCCGTGCCGAATTTCGACGGACCGGCGCACCCATCCGGAAGGGAGAATGGCCCATGAACGGAGCCGATACAGCCTGGATCATCGTTGCAACCGCGTTGGTCCTATTCATGACATTACCGGGCCTCGCCCTGTTCTATGGCGGCCTCGTGCGTGCCCGAAATGTCCTCAGCGTGTTCATGCATTGCTTTTCAATTGCCTGTTTGATGAGCGTTCTTTGGCTGGTCGCTGGGTATTCCATCGCGTTCGGCCCCGGTGAAAGCGGGCTTTGGGGTGGTTTGGGCAAGGTCTTCTTAAACGGCGTCGACGTGGACAGCCTTGCGGGAACCCTGCCCGAGATCCTGTTCTTTGCCTTTCAGATGACCTTCGCCATCATCACCCCGGCGTTGATCGTGGGCGCCTATGTCGAACGTGTGGGCTTTGGCTTTGTCCTGACCTTCTCGGCGCTGTGGATGCTGCTGTGCTATGCGCCCGTGGTGCACTGGATCTGGGGCGGCGGGATGCTGGCTGATGGCGGCATTCTGGGCGAGATCGGCGTGCGCGACTTTGCGGGCGGTATCGTGGTGCACGAAACCGCTGGTCTGGCAGCCTTGATCATCGCGGTCATCCTCGGGCCGCGCCGCAACCGCACGACACCACCGCACAACCCCGGTTATGTCATGATCGGTGCCGCAATGCTGTGGGTCGGCTGGTTCGGTTTCAACGGTGGTTCGCAACTGGCCGCTGATGGCGGAGCGGCGATGGCCCTGACCGTCACGCACCTGTCCGCAGCCACCGCTTCGCTGAGCTGGGCCCTGTGGGAACGTATCCGTTTTGGCAAGGCCTCGATGGTCGGTCTTGTCACGGGCACAATCGCGGGTCTGGCCTCGATCACGCCGGCTTCGGGCTTCGTCGGTCCGGTTCAGGCCCTGATCATTGGCGCGGTGGCCGGCGTTCTGTGTCAGGAAGCCGTCAGCGTGGTGCGCAACAAGCTGAATATCGACGACACGCTGGATGTCTTCGCCGTGCATGGCGTCGGCGGTATCTTCGGCACGCTCATGATCGCCCTGTTTGGCCTTGGAACCTGGACCGCGCAGTTGGGTGGGCTGATTATCGTGGGTGTCTTTACGGCAGTTGTCACGTTTGTGTTGGTCAAACTGGTTGCACAGATCACGCCACTTCGCGTAGACGCCGAGACCGAGACAAATGGCCTCGACCTCTCGGTACATGGCGAGCGGGCCTATGACATGAGCAGTTAAGCCCACCTTGGCTGCCCATCGCCCGCAAGGGCAAAAGCGGACCTCTTGGGGGTCCGCTTTTCTTTTGTCCAATCCCTCTCGACTCCGGCCCAAGGGTCGGGCTATCAGCCCGCAACGTGTTTTCAGCCCCGAGGTTTGCACCATGATCCCCAGTTCCTTTCCCGACAGCACCGAAATCGCCCGCCTGACCGCACGGATGTTGCTGGAGATCAAAGCCGTGCATTTCAACTCGCGGGAACCGTTCACGCTGGCCAGCGGGCTGCCCAGCCCGACCTATATCGACTGCCGCAAGCTGATCTCGTATCCGCGCATCCGATCGACCCTGATGGATTTCCTGACCGTCACGGTGATGCGGGACGCTGGCTTTGAGGCATTCGACAACATCGCAGGCGGGGAAACGGCGGGCATCCCCTTTGCCGCCATGGTCGCCGAGCGCATGGCCCTGCCCATGACTTACGTTCGCAAGAAACCCAAAGGTTATGGCCGCAACGCCCGAATCGAAGGTGCGATGAGCGAAGGTGAACGTGTGTTGCTGGTCGAAGACCTGACAACCGACGGCGGCTCGAAACTGTCCTTTGTCGATGCGATCCGCGAAACCGGCGCCACCTGCGGGCACACCGCCGTCATTTTCTACTACGGCATCTTCCCCGAGACCGAGAAAACGCTGGGTGATCATGGCGTCAAGCTGCACTCGCTCTGCACATGGTGGGATGTTCTGGCCGAGGCCAAGGCACAGAAAGCCTTTGACGACGAGACCCTTAGCGAAGTCGAGGCCTTTCTGAACGATCCGCGCGGCTGGCAAGAGGCCAATAAACCAGCGTAAACCTGTTGTGGACGGAATGGGGATAAACCCGGAAGAATCGGACAGCTCGCCACGATATATGGTGACTTTCCCCACAATTCCTACATAATAAGGGATGCAGACGCCGGCATCCAAGCGGTCTGGAAAGTTATCCCAAGGCTTTACCCTAAGTTAGCCACAGGTATTTCCAGATAGCTTGCGGTGGTGTTTCATGTGTAGAACCTCGGGACGGGCAGCGGGGACAAAATGAACGAGATCAGCAGTATCGAGCAGGCAGCGGCACAGATTCAGAACGCCGAAACCATGCCGCATTCCATTGAGGCCGAACAACAGCTTCTGGGTGCGATCCTGACCAACAACGACCTGTATGACCGGGTCGCCTCGATCATCGGGGCTGAACATTTCTATGATCCGGTCCATGCTCGGATTTACGAAGTGGCCTCGGCCCGTATTGCAAAGAATGCGCTCGCCTCGCCCGTGACGCTCAAATCGTTCATGGCCGAGGATGAGGGTCTGAAGGAACTGGGCGGTCCCGCCTATCTGGTCAAACTGGCCGGCGCTTCGATCAGCGCATTCGCGGTGCACGACTATGCCCAGATGATCTATGACCTTGCCATCCGGCGCGAGCTGATCCGGCTCGGCCGCGACATCTCGGACAAGGCGGCGCGGGTCGATGTCTCGAGCGAGCCGAAAGAACAGATCGTCGAGGCCGAGCAGCAGCTTTATCAGCTGTCCGAGCAGGGCCAGACCGAACAAGGCTTTCAATCCTTCCTCAAGGCCGTCACCGAAGCCGTCAACGTCACCAACGAGGCCTACCAGCGTGGCGGCGGCATGGCCGGGATTTCCACCGGTCTGGCCGATCTGGACAAGCAATTGGGTGGGTTGCACCCGTCCGACCTGATCATTCTGGCCGGGCGTCCATCCATGGGTAAAACCTCGCTGGCCACCAACATCGCCTTCAACGTTGCCAAGGCCTACAAGCGCGGGACTAAGCCCGACGGCAGCGAAGGTGCGATCGATGGCGGCGTTGTCGGCTTCTTCTCACTCGAGATGAGTGCGGAACAGCTTGCTGGCCGGGTTCTGGCGGAAGCCTCGGAGATCTCGAGCCACAAAATCCGTCAGGGCGACATGACCGAGGCCGAATTCCGCCGTTTCGTGGATGCGGCCAAGGAACTGGAAGCCTGCCCTTTGTTTATTGACGACACCCCTGCCTTGCCGATCTCGCAACTTGCCGCCCGGGCACGTCGGTTGAAACGGACCCACGGGCTGGACTTGCTGGTCATCGACTATCTACAGCTGTGCCGCGGCATGTCCGACAACCGGGTGAACGAAATCGCCGAGATCTCGATGGGCATGAAAGCCATCGCCAAGGAACTGAACATCCCGGTCGTTGCGCTTTCACAGCTGTCCCGTCAGGTCGAAAGCCGCGACGACAAGCGCCCGCAACTGTCCGACCTGCGCGAATCCGGCTCGATCGAGCAGGACGCCGACGTGGTGATGTTCGTGTTCCGCGAGGAATATTACAAGGAACGGGAAAAGCCCGGCGATCACGAACTGGAAAAGATGGAAGAGTGGAAGCAGGCGATGGAACGTCTGCATGGCAAGGCCGAAGTCATCGTCGGCAAGCAACGTCACGGGCCCATCGGTACGGTCGAATTGTCGTTCGAGGCACAATTCACCCGCTTTGGCAATCTGGTCAAGCCCTGGCAACAGGGCGGTGAAATCGAGGGTTATTGATCACGTAAAGAACGCCCGCCCCGTGCTGGACACGCCAAGCCCTTTGGTGTTTTCCCTGCCCGGTGTTAACGTGACGGTGTTGTTCAACCAAAACGTGCCATTTCCGCCCGGAGACCCACAGATTTGCCCGCGATCATATCGGAAATAAGATATCGCAACGGCCCGAACTTTGCTCCGGACGGAGATTACATTGAAATCCGTGTCCCCGTCGGAACCGATGTCACCGGGTTGCAGGTCGATGTTTACAACGCCAACGGCTCGGTACGCAGTTCGACGGATGTCGACACCGGAACGATGACCACCGTGGGCGGGTTCGACTATTACGTGATTTCGGCGCGCATCAACCGATTAGGGGCGGTCTCTCTTTCTGACAATGGTTCGGTTCTCAGCTTTGTATCCTTTGACTCGCAGGTGACAGCGACCCAGGGGCCGGCCAGTGGCCAGACCTCGACCCAGATCGGCAGCAACGGCACGGACGATACCGCGTCGCTGTCATCGAAGGACGGGGTCAACTTTGTCGAGGATCCCAACCCCAGCCCCGGCGCCCCCTGTTTTGCTTCGGACACCCTGGTCCTGACGGACCGTGGCGAAATCAGGGTTCAGGATATCTGCCGGGGTGACAGGGTGATGACGACCGGAGACAGCTCGGCAACCGTTCGGCTTGTTCTGTCCCGGCACCTGCGCCAGGCCGATCTGTTAAAAACACCCGAACTGCGCCCAGTCCGCATCACGGCCGGCGCCCTGGGGCACGGCCTGCCCCGCCGGGACCTGACGGTTTCACGACAGCACAGGATGCTGGTCCGTTCGGACATCGCGCAGCGCATGTTCGACTCAAGGGAGGTTCTGGTCTCGGCCATCCGGCTGACAGACCTACCGGGCGTTTACGTGGATCGGGACGCGACGCAGGTGGTTTACCATCACGTAGTCTGTGACCGTCACGTGGTTCTTTTTGCCGAAGGCGCGCCAAGTGAAAGCCTGTTTACCGGCCCCGAAGCTCTCAAATCCCTTCCGCCCGAAGCGTTGCACGAGCTGTTGCAGATTTTTCCGGGTCTCAGCTGCGATAAAGATATGGACCCTGCCTTCTATATCCCCAGCGGCAGGCGGCAGAAAAAGCTGGTGACCCGACATGTCCGGAACAGCAAGGCGATCATAGATCAGGCCCTGTTCTAGGCTGTGGAACCAAGGCCATCGACCAAAGCGAAAAACCAATCCCACTCACCACAGCGCCGGGTTGTTCAGTGCGGAAACGCATTGCGATGGGCCTTTCAAAGGCTTCAGTTCGTGACCATCCAACGCCTGACCCAACCAGCCATGCGGATGGCTGAGTTTCAGCGGTGGCTGGGCATTATCCTCGGTGATCTGCACAAATCCCGTTTTGCAATAATAGGCCGGGTCGCCATAGGTCAGTGCCACATCCACACCTGATGCCCGCAAGCGATCCAGACCATAAGAAATCAGCGCCTGTCCAATACCTGTTTTTTGCGAACCAGTTTGCACCGCCATCGGCGAGAGGATGAACACATTGCGCGTATCCTGCGAAAACGTCATCCGGGAAAAGATGGCACAGCCAAGCAGCTCGTGATCGTGATGCGCCGTGCACACCAGAATGTCTTCAGGCGGCGTGCTGTTGACCAATTCACGTACGAACGTACCAATTACTGCGCCCTCTTCCGGCCCTTCCGATGCGGAAAAAACGTCTGCAAAAAAACTTGTGATCTGTGATGGGTCTACGGCCAATCCGCTAGAAAAATCCATGACTTCCTCATTGGTTGACGGTGCGCCCTCGCCTTCGCCGGGACAGAACGATCCTGTTCACAGGATCGCTTTAACTTGGATGTGAAGACAATCCCCGAACCGGGAAATTACAGCGGCAGGTTGCCGAATCTTCCGATTTTTTGGTGTTTTCCGCCACAACAGACGAAACACCGTCATAAACCTCCAGGTAAATGCGCCATTCCCTCTTGACCTTGGACGGCGCAATGTCATGAACAGTGCCATGAGTACTGCACGTTTGACGATCAATCTTCAGGCGCTCGCCAGCAATTGGCGGGCGCTCGACGCGAAAACCGGGGTCGAAACCGGTGCCGTGGTCAAGGCCGATGCCTACGGGCTGGGTGCCGGGCCCGTCAGCGACACGCTGGCCGAAGAGGGCGTTCGCAAGTTTTTTGTGGCTGCCGCAGAAGAAGGCGCCGCTGTCCGCCAGGCGGTCGGTCCAGGCCCGATGATCTGTGTCTTTTCAGGGCATATGGAAGGCGATACCCAATTGCTGCTCGCCAACGATCTGACACCATTGATCAATTCGCCAGAGCAGTTCCAACTCCACCAACACGCCCTGCCCAACCATCCGTTTGGCATTCAACTGGACAGTGGCATGAACCGGCTGGGCCTTGAACCCGCCGACTGGGCCGAATTGCGCCCAAAGGCCGAGGCGATGTCACCGGTTGTCATCATGTCCCATCTGGCCTGCGCGGACGAGCCGGACCATCCGATGAACCAGCAGCAGCTTAGAACCTTCCGAGAGATGACCGAAGGTGTCGCCGCGCCGCGTTCTCTGGCCGCGACCGGCGGCATGCTTTTGGGTCCCGAGTTCCATTTCGATTTCTGCCGCCCGGGCATCGGTCTGTATGGCGGCCTGCCCTTTGCGGACGCCAAACCCGTTGTCACGGTCGATCTGCCTGTCATCCAGGTGCGCAAGGTGGCCGTGGGCGAAACTGTTGGTTACGGCAACAGCTGGGTTGCGCGCCGACCCTCTCGTATCGCCACAGTCGCGGCGGGGTATGCAGACGGCCTGCATCGCGCCATCGGCGGCGGCATAGACACCTTCGCCGGCAATCAGCCCTGCCCGGTCGTCGGCCGTATCTCGATGGATCTGATCACGGTGGACGTCACGGACCTGCCGAAAGACCCGGAACGCCTGCGTATCCTGAATGGCCATCAGACCGTCGATGATCTGGCCGAAGCTGCCGGGACAATTGGCTATGAGATCCTCACATCAATGGGCAATCGCTATTCGCGGGGCTATGTGGAATGAACCCTCTCACCGCGCTCGGAGGTCTGGGCCGCACGGTTCTGAGCCTGCTTGCGGCCTTTGGCCGGGTGGCACTGTTCGCGCTTGATGCGATCTCGCATATCCTGCGTCCCCCCTTCTATCCGCGCGAATTTGGCATGGCCCTGCTGAACATCGGCTGGCTGTCTTTGCCGGTCGTCGGCCTGACCGCGATTTTCACCGGCGGTGCGCTGGCATTGCAGATCTACGCCGGCGGCGCGCGTTTCAACGCCGAAGCCGTGGTGCCGCAGATCGTGGCCATCGGTATGGTGCGCGAACTTGGCCCGGTTCTGGTCGGCCTGATGATTGCGGCGCGCGTGACATCCTCGATCGCGGCCGAGATCGCCACGATGAAAGTGACCGAACAGATCGACGCGCTGGTCACGCTGTCCACGCATCCGATGAAATACCTCACCGTCCCGCGCGTTCTGGCCGCCCTGATCACAGTGCCTGCTTTGGTGGCCGTGGGTGACATCATCGGAATTGCCGGCGGCTACACCGTGGCCACGCAGAACCTGGGCTTCAACCCGGCGGCCTATCTTAAAAACACCGTGGATTTCCTGGAAACCCGCGACATCGTCTCATCACTGGTCAAAGGCGCGGCCTTCGGCCTGATCGCAGCCACCATGGGCTGCTACTACGGCATGAATTCCGGCCGTGGCGCGCAGGGCGTGGGCCGCGCCACAAAAGGCTCGGTCGAGGCCGCCGCGGTGTTGATCCTGGCTGCAAACTTCGTTCTCACGGGGGTATTCTTCTCGCTATGATCCGGATGGAGAACGTACATAAAGCCTTTGGTGACAACCACGTGTTGCAAGGCATGAACCTTGAGATCCCCAAGGGTACCTCGATGGTCATCATCGGCGGTTCGGGCACCGGAAAATCGGTCGCCCTGAAATG
Organism: Ruegeria sp. BF10; assembly: GCF_056538725.1. Taxonomy (NCBI): domain Bacteria; kingdom Pseudomonadati; phylum Pseudomonadota; class Alphaproteobacteria; order Rhodobacterales; family Roseobacteraceae; genus Ruegeria; species Ruegeria sp. BF10. Next base: position 1,133,395 of record NZ_JBQFTR010000001.1, on the reverse strand, counting down.
CATTCTGGGCCTGATCAAACCCGACAGCGGCATGATCTATGTGGACGGCAAAGACGCCAGCAAAGGCGACCGAGATGCCTTTCTGGCCCGGTTCGGGATGCTGTTTCAGGGCGCGGCCCTGTTTGATTCACTGACCGTCTGGCAGAACGTCGCCTTCCGCCTGCTGCGTGGTTCTCTGAAACGTCCCACCGAGGAAGCCCGCGAGATCGCCATCGAGAAACTCCGCCGCGTGGGCCTGAAATCCGACGTGGCCGACCGCTTTCCGGCGGAACTGTCAGGCGGCATGCAAAAACGCGTCGGCCTCGCGCGCGCGATCGCCGCCGAGCCCGAGATCATCTTTTTTGATGAGCCCACAACGGGCCTCGACCCGATCATGTCCGGCGTCATCAACGACCTGATCCGCGAAATCGTGACCGAAATGGGCGCCACCGCGATGACCATCACCCACGACATGAGCTCGGTCCGCGCGATTGCCGACAATGTGGCCATGCTGCACGGTGGCGTCATTCAGTGGACAGGTCCGGTCGGGCAGATGGATGCGTCGGGTGATCCATACGTAGCGCAGTTCATCAGTGGCAGTGCCGAGGGGCCGATTGAGGCGGTGCGTTGAAACCTCCTGCGCTCGACAAAAAACTCAAAACTCATCGACGGAACTCCCGAAGTCATACGTTACACCAGTGTAACTCTTGTATTTTTGGAGCTTCCCCATGCCCACTTCTTATTCGCGCACCCAAATCGCCCTCCATTGGGCCATTTTCTTGCTGATCGCGGTTCAGTTTCTCTTTCACGAGCCGATTTCTGAGGCATGGGATCAAATCGAACGCGGATTACCCGTCTCTTTTCAAGCACCAGTCGCTCTCCATGTATTCGGAGGCCTGCTTATCCTTGCACTCGCGCTTTGGCGGATCGCATTGCGCCTGACCCGCGGTGCACCATCACTTCCGGAACAGGAAACCGCCGCGATGAAACTCGCGGCTCATGCGACCCATTTCTCGCTATATGCCTTGATGGTGCTTTTGCCGGTGACCGGTGCTCTGGCTTGGTTCGGAGGGATAGAAGCATCCGCCGAAGTGCATGAAGTCTTGAAAACACTGATGCTTGTTCTGGTTCTTCTGCATATTTTGGCCGCCCTGTTCCATCAGTTCGTCCTGAAAACCAATTTGATGGCCCGTATGAGGCGGGCAGAGTAACCTCCCAAACAAGCATCCTTGCACAGACGATCCAACGACGTACTGTTAGGCGGTCAAACGTAACAGAACTGGCCGCCATGACCCTCCGCCTCGCCACCCTCTCGCTGCTGATCCTCTACCCCATCGCGTGGTTCGCCCCGCTGATGCGTGCAGGGTTCCTGCCGATCTTCGGCCTCAGCGAAATCAGCGTCATCACCGGGCTGCAATCCCTGTGGAAATCCGATGTCTTCCTTGCGCTGATCGTCACCATCTTCGCCCTGTTTGCGCCTTACATCAAAACCATCGGCACCGCGCTGATCCAATGGAATCTGCTGGATGCCCGCGTCCAGCCGGCGCTCAACATCCTCGGCAAGCTGGCCATGGCCGACATCTTCCTGATCGCGCTTTACATCACTTTGGCCAAAGGCATCTCTTACGCGACCGTTGAGACCGCATGGGGTCTATACCTGTTTACAGCCTGCATTCTGGCCTCCATCGCGCTTGGCCATATTACAGAGATGACATCCACATCACGAAAAGCTCAGACCTAATTGATTGAAAACACAAATCTAAGTATCATCTTTATATTTCGAGCAGCAGTGTTTTGTAGTTTTCGGGTCCGCAGCGGATCGCACTAAGTCGTCAGATCACCTTCCGCTTTGGCCCGGTGTGTTCCGGTTTCAAGAAGGAGTTCGACGATCATGGCCGCCCTCCACAGTATTACAATGCAATTTCAGAATGCCTTTTTAAGACTGACATTTTTCCTGATCTGCCTGGCGGCCTTGTCGGCCGTTTCAGTCACGTTGTTGTCCGCTTTTGGCGTATTGCCCTGGCTCTCGATGCAGGCCGGATTCGGCGAGGCACCACCAGCGGATGCCGGCATGTTCATCCAGATCGGCCTGACAGCGCTAATTCTCATGCTGGCGTTTTACCTGCCGGCCAATGCCCGAATGATGGCGCTGGAAAACAACCACCGCAAATTCGCGCTCAACATGCATGACATCGCGCAAGCGTATCAAATGGCCCATGCCGCTGACCGTGGCGGGCTGTTCATGATGTCGTCCGAGTTTGACGCCGTAAAGGAACGTATGGGTTTTCTGCGCCAGCACCCTGATCTGCAATCGCTTGAGCCAGAGATTCTGGAACTGGCCGCACAGATGAGCCAGATCAGTCAGGAACTGGCCCGGACCTATGGCGATGCGCAGGTCGAACGCGCGCGGATGTTCCTGCAACAGCGGCAGGAAGAGATCGAGCTGTTTCAGCGGCGTCTGGAAGAAGCGCAGGTCATCCAGAACGAATTGCGCCAGTGGACGCGGGATGTGGAAATGGAAGAGACGATCGCCAGGTCGCAACTTACCCGTCTGCGGGATGAGCTGTTCGAGCTTCTGCCCGAATTGTCCACCCAACTACAGGCTCCACGCAATGAGAGTTCTTCCAAGGCGGCCAGCGTGATAGCAATGTCGCCCCTTCGACCAGCGGAATAGGCGCGACCGCGCCCGCTGCGGGCGATGGCCCATCGGGGCCTGAGGCCGCAGCGCGCCACCGGCGGTGACGAAAGCCGACAAGGGCTTGAAGAACCGCCCAACCTCGGGCACGAAGAGCGTCATGGCAAAGACGACATCCTTCTCCTGCTCGGCCTGCGGCACGACGCATACACGATGGTCCGGGCGCTGCGATGGGTGTGGCGAATGGAACACCATAGTTCAGGACGCGCCCCTTTCGGCTGGCCCGGCCAAAAAATCCCTTGGCGGAAAACGCGGCCAGTCCATTGCACTCACGGATTTGTCGACCGAGGAAACACCGCCGCCCCGCACCCTCTGCGGGGTTGAGGAGCTCGATCGTGTTCTGGGCGGCGGGCTGGTCCCGGCCTCGGCCCTTTTGGTGGGCGGAGACCCCGGCATCGGGAAATCCACCCTGCTGCTGCAAGCCGCAGCGCGTTTTGCGCGTGCGGGCGTGAAAACCATCTATGTCTCGGGCGAAGAAGCCAGCGCACAGGTTCGCATGCGGGCCCGCCGTCTGGGGCTTGAGGACGCCCCAGTTCAACTCGCCGCCGAAACCAATCTGCGCGACATCCTCACAACGCTTGAAGCGGAAAAACCCGGTCTGGCCATCATCGACTCGATTCAGACCATGTGGGCAGACAATGTCGACAGCGCACCCGGCTCTGTTTCACAAGTCCGGGCTGCGGCACATGAATTGACCACGTTTGCAAAACGGCACGGTGTTTCGATCATCATGGTTGGCCACGTCACCAAAGAGGGCCAGATCGCCGGCCCTCGCGTGGTCGAACACATGGTTGACACGGTGCTTTATTTCGAGGGCGAGCGCGGCCACCAGTTCCGCATCCTGCGCGCAGTCAAGAACCGCTTTGGCCCGGCGGACGAAATCGGTGTATTCGAAATGACCGGCAAGGGGTTGGCACAAGTCACCAACCCATCGGCCCTGTTCCTGTCCGAACGTGGCAAACCAAGCCCCGGCTCTGCTGTTTTCGCCGGAATTGAAGGTACCCGCCCCGTGTTGGTCGAATTGCAGGCGCTCGTCGCACCCTCACCTCATTCGCAAGCGCGCCGAACCGTCGTTGGATGGGACAGCGGAAGGCTGGCAATGATCCTCGCAGTGCTCGAAGCGCGCTGCGGCATCCCCTTCGCGGGTCTTGATGTCTATCTGAACGTCGCCGGAGGATTGAAAATCAGCGAACCCGCTGCCGATCTGGCCGTTGCCGCTGCGTTACTGAGCGCACGCGAAGACACGGCCCTTCCCACGGATACGGTCGTTTTCGGAGAAATCTCGCTGTCAGGGGCACTTAGACCGGCCCCACAGACCGAAAACAGGTTGAAAGAAGCGCAAAAACTTGGTTTCACAGCGGCAATTGCTCCGGCAGGTGGCAAAACCGGCACTGTGGCAGGTCTGACACTCACCCGACCCTCTGATTTGGTGGGGTTTGTTGGCGAAACCTTCGGAGCAGGTTAAAGTCGCGCCCCGAGGGGCAGAAAAAGAACAGGCGAGGGCAATGGAAGGTTTTACAATAATTGACGGGGTGGTCGCCCTGATCATCGTGCTGTCGGGCTTGCTGGCCTACTCACGCGGGTTCATGCGCGAGGTTCTGGCCATTGCAGGCTGGGTCGCAGCGGCCGTTCTGGCATTCATCTTTGCCCCGCAGGCGGTACCGCTGGTCAAGGAAATCCCGGTGGTCGGAGATTTCCTGCGCGACAGCTGTGAACTGTCGGTGATCACCGGCTTTGCAGCAGTCTTCGCCGTGGCGCTGATCGTGGTCAGCATCTTCACGCCGCTGTTTTCATCGCTGGTCCAGCGCTCGGCTTTGGGCGGCCTGGATCAGGCGCTGGGGCTGTTCTTCGGCATCGCACGCGGCATTCTGCTGGTTGCAATCGCCTTCTTTGTCTATGACACGGTCATGACCGGCCAGTCCTATACAATCGTGGACGAAAGCCGCTCGGCCAAGGTGTTCGAGCAGTTCAGCAGCCAGATTGAAGAACAAAACCCCGAAGCGGCTCTGGGTTGGGTGACTGCACAATATGAAGAGTTGGTCGCCAGCTGCACGGCAGGAAACGAACAACCCGAAACCACGGCACCAGCTGACGGGTAATCTTGGGGTGCATAGCGTGAGGAAAGCCCGGCATCGTCCGGGCTTTTTCGATTCACATATACCCTTCCCCGCCACAAACCGTGCAGCGGATCGTTTTCAGCCCGAAACACCCGTCACACCGGCTGGAAATCGGTTTGCCAAGAATATCGCGGCTTTTGACAACTTCGCCCGCGCCGTTGCAGATCTGACAGGGTGCCCGCCCCATTCCCCGGCACCTGTGGCACCGTTGCTTGATCCGCTCCTGCTTGTTCTGTTGAGGTTTATGTTGCCACATTCCGGCCCTTTGCGTGCTTCACCCATCCTGACTTGCACTTATTGACTGGTATGACAGCACATATGATTGCACATGTCATCTTGTTCCTGACCCTGCCCCGATCCCTGAAATCCCGACCTGCGGCAATAGGTGAGTGGATCCTTTGATGACAGCCACGCCATTAGGCATTATGTGGAGGCCAACCCGCCACGGAATCGGAGCCACCGATCTTGTTCTTTCTGTACGAATGCGCGCTGGTCGTTGTGATGGTCGCCCTATTGGCGTCGTTGTCACCTGCCACCAAACCGACTGCACGCGCCTTGCAGAGGATCCGATGCCGAACTGCGGTCAACCCTCAGGTCAAATCGTCATAGAAGTTGGAGCCCCGTAAATGTGTGGGATTTTGGGAATCGCAAGCCGGACACATGATGTGTTTGCCGAAATCTATGACGGGCTGCTGATGTTGCAGCACAGGGGTCAGGATGCCTCTGGGATCGTGACCTACAACGGCGAATTCTTCCGCGAAAAGAAGGCCAACGGTCTGGTCAAGGACGTGTTCAATGCCCAGGATGCCGAAAGCCTGTTGGGTCGTGTGGGCATGGGTCATGTGCGCTATCCGACGGCGGGGTCCCTTAGCGCGGCCGAGGCGCAGCCCTTTTTCGTGAACGCCCCCTACGGCATCTATCTGGTTCACAACGGCAACATCACCAATACCGCTGAACAGCGCGAAAAGGTTACCGGCAAATACAGCCGTCACCTGCGCACCACGTCGGATTCTGAAATCCTGCTGAACGTGCTGGCCGACAAAGTGGCGGATGCGATCAAGGTGAATGGCAATCGCGAACCCATCCGCAATCTGTTTGCCGGTGTGAAGATGACGATGGAACGCGTTCAGGGCGCCTATTCCGTGATCTGTCTGGTCGCAGGCGTCGGCATGCTGGCTTTCCGCGATCCGTTTGGCATTCGCCCACTGTCGGTCGCCAAACGCGAAGTGGACGGAGACGGTGATGATTATGCCTTTGCCTCGGAAGACGTGGCCTTTGGCATCAACGGCTTTGAAAAGCTGCGTGATCTTCGGCCGGGTGAGGCAATTCTGATCGATCTGGACGGCAACATGCACGAGTTTCAGGCGGTCGAGGGCAAACTGACGCCCTGCATATTCGAGTATGTCTACCTGGCCCGTCCGGATTCTTTGCTGGACGGTGTTTCGGTTTACAAGACTCAGATGCGCATGGGCCAGACGCTGGCCAAGCAGATTCAGGAGTCGGGGCTGGAAATCGACCGGATCATCCCGGTGCCCGACAGCGCCCGCCCCGTGGCTCTGGAAGCCGCGAAGATCACCGGCATCCCCTATCGCGAAGGGCTGGTGAAAAACCGGTATGTCGGGCGTACGTTCATCATGCCGGGTCAGGCGGAACGGCAGAAATCCGTCCGCCGCAAGTTGAATGCCGTGCCGCTGGAATTCGACGGCCACAGCGTTCTGCTGATCGACGATTCCATCGTACGGGGCAACACCATCAAGAAGATCGTTCAGATGTGCCGCGACGCCGGGGCCAAGAAGGTCTATGTCGCCAGCGCCTCGCCGCCGGTGAAATACCCCAATGTCTACGGTATAGACATGCCCACCAAGGCCGAGTTGATCGCGAATGGCAAGGACATCGAAGAGATCCGCGAAGAACTGGGTGCGGACGCCCTGTTCTATCAGCACCTGGAAGACCTAATCTGGGCCGCCAAGGAAGGCAATCCCGAGATCGAAGCCTTCGACTGTTCCTGTTTTGACGGCAAATACATCACGGGCAGCGTCAGCGAAGGCTATCTGGACAATCTGGAAAACAGCAGCCGTGTCAGCCAGAAACGCGCTGACATGCAGGTCCCGGGCGGGTCCTGGAATGCGGCAAAACTGGCCTCGGGCTGAGCGGACGATACGGAACTGACATAGTCGGTTTTCCATTCTGAATGGCGAATCAGAACGGCGGATCGTTCCGGGCAGTCGATGGCCGTCGGCCGGTCCGGTTGCTGTCACGTGATGTGGATGAGTGGAAATTTGCCACAACCAGTCGGCGAAATCCACGCATTCACAAGGGCTTTTTTCAAAGGCGCCAAATCGTGATGACACCTGTCCGCGCAGCGCTTTTGTTCGCTTGAGCGTTTTGTTATCCGGCGGCCACCACTCACTCAACAAGGGGTTCCGGGCCATGTCCCGGACCACGGATCATGTCAAACGCCACAGTCAAAAGCGCGGCCACGCAGCGGGGCGCGCTGAAGAAGAATTCCGTCTCGGTTCTGGGCGTATTCGGGCCGAAAGCAGACATGCGCGCCCTGATGCGCCTGTCATCAGGCCGTGTGAAAGAGGTCAAACCCGGAAGCCGCGTTGCCTCGGGCACAGTGGTCGCGATTGATGAGCATGGCATCATGCTGCGACAAAGCGGCCAGACCAGGCGTATCGCCATCCCCGGCGGCTGATCACATCTTGACGCCCCGCGCGCGGGGGTTCAAACCGCAGGCATGACCGATACGACCAAAATCGCCCTGATAACCGGGGCCTCTCGCGGGCTGGGCGCTGCGCTGGCCGAAGCGCTGGCGCCCGAATACCACATCGTCGCAGTCGCCCGGACCACAGGCGGGCTGGAAGAACTGGACGATCGCATCAAGGCCAAGGGTGGCTCTGCCACGCTGGCACCGATGGACATCACCGATCCCAACGCGATGGCAACCCTGTGCCGTGGGATCCATGACCGTTGGGGCAAGGTGGATCTGTGGCTGCACACGGCCATTCACACCTCGGCGCTGACGCCGGTACATTTCGTCGACCCCAAGGAATGGACCAAGGCAGTCAACACGAATGCAAACGCAACTTCGGTTCTGATCCCATATGTCTCGCCCCTGCTGGGTGAAAACGGCCACGCTGTGTTTTTCGATGACCCGAAGGCCGGTGAGAAATTCTATGGCATCTACGGCGCCACCAAGGCCGCGCAAATGGCCCTGGCCCGCAGTTGGGCGGCCGAGACCGAACGTACCGGTCCGCGCGTCTCGATCGTGGAACCAGCGCCGATGCCCACCGCCGTGCGTGCCCGGTTCCACCCAGGCGAAGATCGCGACGCGCTGACGAGCACCGCAGATGAGGCCGCCCGGATTCTGGCGCTGCTTTAGGAAATGGCCCCGACGGGCCATGCCTCCGGCGGGGATATTTTTAGCCAGATGAAGATGGGATCAGGCGATATGAACGCCGTTGCGCCCGGCCAGATCGACGAAGAACTGCCAGGCGACACGGCCCGAACGCGATCCGCGCGTGGCCTGCCATTCAATTGCTTCGGCACGTAGGATTTCGGCGTCGACCGAAACGCCATAGGCCGCGCAATAGCGGTCGATCATGGCAAGGTATTCGTCCTGATCGCAGGGATGGAATCCCAGCCACAATCCGAAGCGGTCGGACAGTGATACCTTTTCCTCGACCGCCTCTGACGGGTTGATGGCGCTGGAGCGTTCGTTTTCAATCATGTCCCGCGGCATCAGGTGGCGGCGGTTCGAGGTCGCGTAGAACACCACGTTTTCCGGGCGACCTTCAATACCGCCATCCAGAACGGCCTTGAGCGATTTGTAATGCTGGTCATCGTGACTGAACGAGAGGTCGTCGCAAAACAGGATGAACCGATAAGGCGCCGCGCGCAGGTGGTTCAGCAGACGCGCGACCGAGCCCATATCCTCGCGCTGTAGCTCCACAAGCTTCAGGTCAGGATGATCTGCGCTCAGCGTGCCGTGGACGGCCTTCACGAGGCTGGACTTGCCCATCCCACGAGCGCCCCACAACAACGCATTATTTGCCTTGTAGCCGGCCGCGAAGCGGCGGGTGTTGTCAAGCAACGTGTCACGCGACCGATTGATGCCGACCAGCAGATCCAGATCGACGCGATTGACTTGTTCAACCGGTTCCAGGCGTTCCGGTTCCACATGCCAGACAAAGGCCGGGGCCGCATTGAAATCCGGTGTGGCCAAAGGCGCCGGCGCCATGCGCTCCAACGCGGCAGCAATACGGTTCAGGGCTTGGTCGTCCATCGGCTCCTCCGGTCAGATACGGATCGGTTCAAAGCATGTTCTGATTGGCGCAACAAGGCCCGCGAACGAAAAAGGCGCGCCCGGTCGGGGCGCGCCTCGGTTGTTGTTTCAGCAGTTTACTTGTCGTCTTCGAATTCCCGCATCAGATCTTCGTCTGCTTCGGCTTCTTCATCGTCATAGTAGCCGTCGGCACGCAACTGCTCTTCCCGTTTCCTTTCAACCCGGGCCACCAGGAAGATCGAGATCTCGTAGAGGCCATAGACCACGACGAAGAGGATAATCTGCGTGATCACGTCCGGAGGCGTCACGATCGCCGCCAGCACCAGAATGCCAACCACCGCATATTTGCGCATGGCCCCCAGACCTTCGGCGCTGACCAGCCCTGCCTTGCCCATCAGGGTCAGAAGAACCGGCAATTGGAAGCACAGCCCAAAGGCCACGATGAACTTGATCGTCAGGTTCAGGTATTCCTGCGCCGAGCCCTGAAACACCACGCTCAGCGGCGCTGTAGTTACTCCATCGGCCACGGCTTCACCTTCAGCCCCGAACTGCTGGAACCCAAGGAAGAAGTCATAGGCCAACGGCGTGACGACGTAGAAAGCAAAGCTTGCACCCAGAAGGAACATGAAGGGCGAGGCCAGCATGAAAGGCAGAAACGCATTCTTTTCCGACTTGTAGAGGCCCGGAGCCACAAAGCGCCACATCTGCATCCCGATATAGGGAAACGCCAGAATGAACCCGCCAAGCAGCGAGACCTTGATCGCGACAAAGAACCCTTCCTGTGGCGATATGAAGATCAGGCCGCAATCCTGTCCACGCTCATTCAGAACCTCACACAGGGGATTGGTCAGAAAGTTGAAGAGCGGCGTGGCCACCGTAAAGCAGATGATCATCCCGACCAGAAAGGCCACGACGCAGTGGATCAACCGCGTACGCAGCTCGGCCAGATGCTCGATCAATGGGGCCGAGGTATCTTCGATCTCGTCGGTCTTGGTCATGTTTCGCCTTCAGTCTTCAGCGCCGCTTCGGCTTCTTCGGCCTTGGCCAGGGCCTCGGCAGCTTCCTTGGCTTTGCGCTCGGCGGCGGCGCGGGCCGTTGAGGCCTGAATTTTCTTGGCCTGTTCGGCTCGCTCGGCTGCCAGTTTACCGGTTTCGCTGTCAGGATCGAACTTGGTGGGATCTATGCTTTTCGCCATATCCTGCGCGGCTTGTTTCACGCCATCCATGGCCGAGCCAACCGGATTCGCGGCGGCGTTGAGACCTTTCTTGATCTCGTTCACACCGGCCTGATCGGCCGCCTCGTTCATGGCGCTGCTGAATTCGCGTGCCATGCCACGGGCCTTGCCGACAAATCGCCCCACATTGCGGAACAAAACCGGCAGGTCCTTCGGCCCGACGACGATCAGGGCGACAATGCCGATGACCAGAAGTTCGGTCCAGCCCAAGTCAAACATCCGCGCTTACGCCTTGTCTTTCTCGGTTTCAGGCGTGACGTCCTTGGCCAGTTCCGACGCGTCCTGCTCCAGTTCTTCCGAACCGTCTTTGACGCCCTTCTTGAACGCGGTGATGCCTTTGCCGACTTCGCCCATCAGCGAGCTGATCTTGCCGCGGCCAAACAGAACCAGAACCACGACGGCGATCAGCAGAAGACCGGGAAGGCCGATATTGTTGAGCATGTCTCTTCTCCTTTTTCATCGACGCATATGCGCGTCGGGAATATGAACTGGGACCGTGTTTACGCCTCCAGGCCCTGTCCCAAAAGGGATACGGCACAGATTGAGGGCGAAAATTGACCTCATCTGCAAAAAACTATGGGCTCGCATTTTCCAACTGACAGGTCTATGTCAGTTGGGCGTCATTAAGAGGACGGTATCGAAACCTGGTCAACGGAGAACCAAATGACCCATGTTGCTGAAATCGTCACCTTCACTCTTGCCAACGGCACCACCCCTGAAGAGTTCGTGAAGCTCAGCCAAGCATCCGAAGCCTTTGTTCGCAGCGCGCCTGGCTTTGCCCACCGGCAGCTTAGTCAGGGCGCAGACGGGCGCTGGACCGACTATGTCGTCTGGACGGACATGAAGGCCGCGCAGGACGCTGCGGCGCAGTTCCCGCAACAGGAATGTGCAGCAGGCATGATGGCGGCCATCAACCCTGAAAGCGTTCAGATGCGCCATGAGGCTGTATTATGGAACATGACTGCCTAGGCGCGGTCCGGACGGCGTGTCATGCGCCGAACTGACCGCCTGTTCGATATCATCCAGATCCTGCGCGATGGCAAACTGCACCGCGCGCAGGACATCGCGAACCGGCTGGAAGTGTCGGTCCGCACCATCTATCGCGACATGGATACTCTGGTCGCTTCGGGCGTCCCGGTCGAAGGTGAGCGCGGCGTGGGTTACATGGTGCGCGAGCAGATCACCCTACCGCCGCTGAATCTGACCCCGGCCGAGCTCGAGGCCCTGAACCTCGGTATGGCCATCGTGGCCGAGGCCGCGGATCCAGAGCTGAAAGCCGCCGCGAACTCTCTGGCAGACAAGATCGATGCCGTTCTGCCCACACAGGTTGTGGCCGAAGCCGACAGCTGGAAATTCGCGGTCTACCCTTTTGCCGATGCAGCCCGCGGGCTTGCGCATATGGCTCCGATCCGCGCCGCCATCAAATCACGCCAGAAACTTCGGCTGTCCTACCGCCGCATTGACGGCATTCTGACCGAACGCACCATCCGTCCGCTTCACATGGAGTATTGGGGCCGCGTCTGGACACTTACCGCATGGTGCGAATTGCGAAACGGTTTCCGCGTCTTCCGCATCGACCTGATCGAATCCGTCTCGCCGCTGCCAGAGATCTTCGCAGACGAACCCGGCAAACGCCTGAGCGACTACGACCCAAACGCCTGACGCACTTCATCTTTTCAAAAATACTCCCGCCGAAGGCATGGCCCGAAACGGGCCATACGCCCTCATTTCAGGTAGGGATCCGGATCCACCGATTCAAACCCTTTGCGTACCTCGAAATGCACATAGGCATCATCCCCGCCCCTCAACTGCGCCAGCTTTTGTCCACGGCGCACACGATCCCCTTTCTTGACGGTGATGTCATCGACATTGGCATAGACCGTCAGCAGATCGTTTTTGTGTTTGAGAACGATGATCGGCACCTGATCCGCGTCCGCGGTAATCGCCGCAACGGTTCCGGCCTCAGCCGCGTTGACGGCTGTGCCAGGGGCCGCAGCAATGTCGATACCTTCGTTCTTGCCCTTTTTATAGCCGCGAATGATGGTGCCGCTGACCGGCAGCGACATGGCCGAAGATCGCGTGTTCGTCGGGGCTTCAGCCGTCACATCAGGGGCTTCAACCAGCGGCGCGACCTTTTCGTCGGGCAAGGGCTGCGTGGCACTTGGAGGCGTCGGCGTCGGCGATCCCTGCCCCGGCTCGGTTACCTCGGTGGCCGCAACCGGTGCCACAGCAGCGCTTTGACGTGGGGCGGGCTGGTTTTTAACGGGGATCAAAAGAAACTGACCTTCACGCACGGTGAAGTCAGACCCAAGGCCGTTCCATTCCGCCAGCGATTCCACCGGCACCTGATAGAGGCGTGAAATCGTATACGCGGTTTCGCCGCGCTTGACCTTGTGGCGGACTGGTTCTGGCCCGCTTGCGACCGGCGCCGGGGCTGGCTTGGCAGGCTCTAGCGTCGTTGTCCGGACGCCCCCCGTTTCAGGGGCCTGATCAATGGCGGCTCCGGCAACTGATGCGATATCTACGCCGCTGCCTGCACCCACCGAACGCGGCAAGGCGAGAACTTCGCCCTCTCGCAGGGTATCGGTCGTCTGAAGGCCGTTGAACCGCGACAGCTCACCCTCGGGCAGGCCGACACGCGCGGCCACATCGCGCACCGTGTCGCCCCGTCGGGCCACGACAACCTGGTAGTTCGGATAGGTTATCACCCCGCGGCTGTCGGGCGACGGGCGCGACGTTGTTGACGACTGCACTGCATCAGTGGTCGAAAATCCGCCGACCTGACCGCGGAGGTCATAATCTAGTGGCCCTTCACACCCGGCCAGAATGGCCAGAGCGGCCACTCCGGTCGCGCAGCGACGCATAGCTGATTTGGATACTGCACTCATAATTCTGTCCTCAACGCCTGCCCCTGTTGTCCGGGGTTCCGGCGACCAATTTACAAAGCCTGCTACGCCTCGTCCTTGCCAAGCCCCTCAAGCAGGGGCACGAAACGGACCGACGTCAATTCTTCATAGTCCAGACCGGCCTCGGTGCGCGTTACTTTGATCAACTGCTGCACCGTGTCCGACTGACCCACGGGTAAAACCATGATACCCCCGATTTTCAGCTGCGCCAAGAGCGGTCCCGGAGGGTCTTCGGCGGCTGCCGTCACAATGATCCGATCAAACGGAGCCTGTTCCGGCAAGCCAAAGGATCCATCCGACAACATGGCCGTGATATTCGTAAGCCCCAGATCGGCAAACAGCTTTCCTGTCTCGCTGACCAGCCGCCGATGGCGTTCGACCGTATAGACCCGGCGCGCCAGTTTCGACAGGATTGCGGCCTGGTAGCCTGACCCTGTTCCGATCTCGAGCACGGTGTCACGCGGCCGCACGTCCAGCGCCTGCGTCATGAGGCCGACGACCGATGGCTGACTGATCGTCTGACCGCAGGAGATCGGCAATGGCATGTCCTCGTAAGCGCGATCCGCGAACAGGCCGGTGACAAAGCGGCCCCGGTCAACCTGTTCCATTGCCTCCAGAACGCGCGCATCCGTGACCCCCCGTTTGCGCAGGGCAAACAGGAACTGCATCACGGTTTCCGGGTCCAGTCCGCTCATTCGACCGCCTTCAATGCCTCCAGCATGTCATATGCGGTCAAGTCGGCGCGCATCGGTGTGACCGAGATATAGCCTTCCAGATTGACCGCAGCATCCGTTCCCGGCGCTGTCGGGTTATGCTGATAGCCACCCTTGATCCACAGGAACCGCCGCCCCGAGGGCGAGCTGTGCGGCTCGACCGAAAAATGCGTGTCGCGCCGGAAACCCTGCGCTGCAACGCGCGTACCGCGCACCTCATCTGCCGGAACAGGTGGAAAATTCACGTTGTAAAACAGGCGGTAATCACCCTGCTCCGCCGGATTTGCATCCAGAATGCGCCGGACCAGATCGGCCCCGAACCGAGCGGCAGCTTCGAACGGGTCGTCCAAACCCAGATTTCGCGGGCCAAAATACTGTGACAAGGCAATCGCTGGAATACCTTGCAGCGCCGCTTCCATCGCGCCGCCAATAGTGCCCGAATAAAGCGTGTTCTCGGCCGAGTTGTTGCCCCGGTTCACGCCGGACAGGACCAGATCCGGTGGGCAGTCCGACATCACGTCATGCAACCCCGCCAATACGCAATCCGCGGGCGACCCTTCCGCCGCATATCGCCGTTCGCTCAGCTTGGCGATCATCGTGGGGTGGGTGTAACTGATGCAATGCCCGACGCCGGATTGCTCGAAGGCAGGTGCGACAACCCAAACCTCGCCATCAGGCCCTGCCAGTTCGGCAGCGATTGCCTCCAGCGTGATCAAGCCCGGAGCGTTGATCCCGTCGTCATTGGTCAGAAGAATACGCATTTGCCCGATTTACCCCCGCGTTTGGCCCTTGATAGACCCAGCCCCGCGATGCGGCAAGCGACGTGGACCTGCAATCTGAGGCTTTCGCGCACCACTTGCACGGAAATCGAGAGGTCAACTCTGTGCCCCGGGGAAAACGAAACACTTGTCACGACGAATGGTCAACCACATGACACGGCCCGGATTGGGCACAAAGACATTCGGAACCGTCGCCCTGAGGACCGAGCCGTCGTAATCCATTCGAAACTCGACCAGGCTTTCATTTCCCAGAAAACGCGCGCGTTCGACCACGCCCCGCGCCGCAACGCCATCAGTCGCGGTCGGCAAGGGGCCTTTGCCGTTGCGATCGAAATCCAGTTTGACGTGCTGGGGGCGGAAGACGATCTCGACATCCGTTCCATCCGGAATACCCGGCGCCAGAAACTGGCCGAACGGCGTGTCGGCCAACGCTCCGTTTACCTGCGCTTGCAGCACATTGATATCACTGAAAAACGCCACGGCCGCCTTGTCCGCTGGCCGGGTGTAGACGTTGTAGGGCGCGCCCTGCTGGACGATCTTGCCGCGCCGCATCAGCGCGATCTCGTCCGCCATCCGCATTGCCTCTTCCGGCTCGTGCGTGACCAGCAGGACAGCCGCATCCTCTTCTTTGAGAATGGACAGTGTCTCGTCCCGAATACCGTCGCGCAGACGGTTGTCGAGGCCCGAAAAGGGCTCGTCCATCAGCATGATCCGGGGCCGTGGCGCCAAAGCGCGGGCCAGGGCCACGCGTTGCTGCTCGCCGCCCGACAACTGATGTGGGAAACCGTCGATGAACCGCATCAGGTCCACTTTGCGCAGCAGTTCCTCGACCCGGGCACGTTTTTCGTCCTTGCTGCCCTTCAGGCCAAAGGCCACGTTGTTGGCCACGCTCAGATGAGGAAACAGCGCAAAGTCCTGAAACATCAACCCGATCTCGCGCCGCTCTGGCGGCACCCGAAACACGGTGTCACAGATCAGCTTGCCATCGACGTAGATCTCGCCCGAGTCCTGCATCTCGACCCCGGCAATCATGCGAAGGGTGGTGGATTTCCCGCAACCTGACGGCCCCAGCAAACAGGTCACTTTGCCGGCCTGCACGGTCAATGACACGTCATCCACAACGACCCGCCCTTCGAACCGGCGAACAATGTTGCGAATTTCCAGACGCGGAGGAGTTGCGTTACCTGTCACCGATGGACCCCATTGCCTTTCCCGATCAAATCCATCGGGCTTGGGCGGGGATAGCAACCCCGCCCCTCAGGTGCAAGGGATCAGCAGCAACCGCCGGATGATATCGTTTCGCCTGTGGCCTCGAACGGGCTTTCACCGCCGCAGCCCTCGAAAACACCGAAGTGGGTAGAGAAATCGCCGATAAAGTCGAAATGGCGGGCAAACCGCGTGTCCCGCAGCATCATCCAGGTATTGCCGCAGACCGGAAAGACCTTGCCGGTTTCGATAACGTGGTGATCATCCAGAACAAACGCATGCGGGGCGTTGGGAACAGTGCCTTTGTAGATCACCGCCTGACCGTAATCCTCACAGGCCGGTTCCTGCGCCGGCAGCTTGAACAGACGATAGGTCGCCGACAGGAATCTGAGCGGGGCAACACGTTCTTCCAGCGCAGGGTTCTCGATGGTCAGCGGGCGGTGCGTCACCCGGCGCGGATCGCCGAAACCCGCTTTGCGCGCCATCGACAGGAAGTCGTTCCAGTACAATGCACCCGACAGGCACTCGCCATACAGAACCTCATCCTCGGCCATCGCCTGCGGGACGCGGCGATCGGCATAGACGTCCGAGAAATACATCTCGCCACCTTCTTTCAGCAACCGATGCGCGCCGCGCAGCACGGCTTCCTTGTCGGTCGCCAGGTTGATGACGCAATTCGACACGATGATGTCAAACGATCCGGGCTCCAGATCCAGGTCCTCCAGCTTCTCGATATAGCCGTGATGGAATTCCACATTGCTTTTGGGGTGCCCAAACGCCTTGGCGTGATAGTCCTGATGCGCGCGGGCAACATCCAGTTGTTCGGGCGTCATGTCGACCCCAACCACCCGGCCCTTTTCGCCGACCATGGCAGACAACGCATAGACGTCGCGCCCCGCCCCGCAGCCAAGATCGAGAACCGACATGCCCTCGAGATCCAGCGGCGCGATCAGACCGCAGCCGTAATACCGGGTCAGCACATCGTCATGGATCCTGGACAATATCCGCTTGAGATGATCCGGCATGTCGTCAGGCGTGCAGCAGGCGTTGGTCTGCAAATCCGCACTGCTTTGCAGGACTTCACCATAATAATTCTGCACCGATTCATGCTTCATCGCGGTCTTCCCCTTGCAAGTGGCTGCATCGCAGCTAATCCAGAGATCCGCGGTTCGCAATCCGGGTAAGGCGCTTCTGACAAAAGTGTGAGCCTTCTGGCGGGGCTTCACGCCAGCAGCTCGAAATCCACACCGGCGCGGATATTGCCATTCACCTGAACTTCAAGCCGATGCGCTCCGGGCACCAGTTTGAAAGTCGTGGCATCGCCTTTCAGCTTGTGACGCTTGTCGAGATTGAGCTTGCCGCCTGTCAGGGTCGCCTGTTTCAACTTATGCACCTTGGCCGAAGTTTTCCCCCCAGGGCGTTGAAAGTGAATGATATAATCCACCAGGACGAGCTGTTCATCTTCTCCGCTCAAACCGACTGAAAACTCCAATGCGCCGCCAATGCGGGCTTGGGATTTCAGGTCAATCGTTACTGCAACATCGGCATCCGGGTTAAATCCCAGCATCTTCATTGCCTCTGGATGCCCCGCCTTGACCAGTCCGCGCAGCGCATGGGAAGTCATCCAATCCAGCTCTGCCGTGGTCTGTCGCGCTTCGGTGCGCCACTTGTCCAGACGTCCCAGCACCAGGCCGGGGTCTTTCTTGGTGATGTCATTCAGATGGTTGGCCACTGACCGCGTGACATACCGGGTGGAATCCCCGTGCAATCGGTCCAACAGCGGCAACGGGTCCGTCAAACCCAGACCGATGCCCTGCCCCCATGGCAGACGGGGCCGCGTTCCCTCGCTGACCAATCGGCGCACGTGATAGCTGCCGTGGGTGCACCAGTCGTGCATCCGCTCAAGCACCCTGTCAGGGGCCTGGTTCAGACAAGGCCGAATGGCCCATTCCATCGAAAACCTCTGCGTCAGCTCCTCCAGCACATCCAGAGACAGATCAACGTGATCCAGCCCGATGGACGCGACCCATTCGCCCAGCGGCGCGAAAATGAAATCGCCGAAGTCATCATCCGATCTGGCTGGGTCCAGCCGCGGTGGCAAAGCCCGCAAAATCACCGGGGCGACTGTTGGCAAGTCACCCGGCAGGGCCTGTTGCAGACATGTCGCGATCCAGGCCATACGCTCTTTCAGTTCCAGTTCAGGCAGGCGCGACATGACCTGTGCCTGAAACGCAGAGGCGTCGAAACCCGGTTCAGCGTCCAAGAACAAGTCGCTGAGAAAGCGGACTTTCTCAGCATTGAACAACTGATCTTTCAACGAAAACCCCTGCGCCATGATCACATCGTCAGGTTGGTCGCACCGCCGTCCAGCAGGATGTTCTGGCCGACGATGAAGCCCGCATGTTGCGAACACAGAAACGCGCAGGTGGCACCAAACTCCTGCCGCGACCCATAGCGTCGGACCGGGATCGTCGCCGCACGGTTGGCGCGTGCTTCGTCGATCGAAATACCCTGTTGCGCCGCCACACCGCTGTCCAGAGAATCCGCCCGGTCCGTGGCATGAATACCCGGAAGCAGGTTGTTGATGGTCACCCCGTGTGGCGCCACCTGACGCGAGGTTCCGGCCACATAGCCCGTCAGACCTGTACGCGCCGCATTTGACAGGCCCAGAACCGCAATCGGCGCACGCACGGATTGCGAGGTGATATTCACCACCCGGCCCCACCCCTTTTCCATCATCGACGGCAACAGCGCCTTCATGAACGCAATCGGCGTCAGCATGTTGGCATCCAGCGCCTTGATGAAATCATCACGCTCCCAGTCCGACCACAGGCCCGGCGGCGGTCCACCGGCATTTGTCACAAGAATATCAACGCCCTGCGCGGCCTCGATCACCTGCGCCTGACCGTCGGGTGTGGTCACGTCGCAGGCCACGGTCTGCACCTCGACGCCGTGTTCTGACCGCAGGCGCGCGGCCTCAACCTCCAACGCCTCGGGGCCGCGTGCGTTCATCACCAGATTCACGCCAGCCGCGGCCAGCGCCTCGGCGCACCCAAGACCCAATCCCTTGCTGCTGGCACAGACCAGCGCGCGCTTTCCTTGAATTCCCAGATCCATCGGATCCTCCCTGTCAGTCATTGCCGCATGTCTAGCACCGGCCAGACAGGGAAGACCAGAAACGGATCGTCGATCAATAGAAGAACTCCTCCCGGACGATCTTGCCGTCAGCGACGTGATAGACACCCACTTCGCGCATATCGAACGCTTCGCCGGTTTCCTTCACCTTGCCCTGCACTTCGAAAATCACGGCAAAACGGTCTTCGCCATGGGGAAACGGGTCGCTGACGGACGCAGCAGAAACCTCATGGGCGCTTTCCCACCACTCGTGCTTGCCACGGATGGCTTCGACCCCTTTGGTCTCCCGACCCATTCCCTGAAAATCCTGCCCTTCGACCGACACCGCATCCGGCGCGTACAGCTTGGACAGGTTTTCCTTGGCCCGGTCTTCCCGGCAACCGGCCACCAGTTCATCTGCAATCTCTTTCAAATTCATTGATCCACTCCATAATTTGTTCACTATATGTTCTTATTGCCACAGCCGTATGATTCGAACCAGCCCCTTTGTCTTGCTTCGGCAGGATTCCCCGCATATACGCGCGCTCATGCTTGATACCTCGAACCAACCCACCCTGCCGCCCGAGATCGCCCGGCGCCGGACATTCGCCATCATCTCGCACCCGGATGCGGGCAAGACGACGCTGACGGAAAAGTTCCTTCTGTACGGGGGCGCGATCCAGATGGCCGGACAGGTGCGCGCCAAGGGCGAGGCGCGGCGGACCCGGTCGGACTTCATGCAGATGGAGAAGGATCGCGGTATCTCGGTTTCGGCTTCTGCGATGTCGTTCGACTATGGGAACTTCCGGTTCAACCTGGTGGATACACCCGGCCACAGCGATTTCTCGGAAGACACCTATCGCACGCTGACAGCCGTAGACGCGGCCGTCATGGTGATCGACGGCGCTAAAGGTGTGGAAAGCCAGACGCAGAAACTGTTCGAGGTCTGCCGCCTGCGCGATCTGCCGATCCTGACCTTCTGCAACAAGATGGACCGCGAAAGCCGCGACACGTTCGAGATCATCGACGAAATCCAGGAAATGCTGGCCATCGACGTCACGCCCGCCGCCTGGCCCATCGGCGTGGGGCGCGATTTCATCGGCTGCTATGACATGCTGCGCGACCGGCTTGAACTGATGGATCGCGCCGACCGCAACAAGGTGGCCGAAAGCATCGAAATCAACGGGCTGGACGACCCCAAACTGGCGGAACATGTGCCCGAGCATTTGCTGGACAAACTGCTGGAAGAGGTCGAGATGGCCCGCGAGCTGCTGCCCGCACTTGACCCGCAGGCGGTGCTGGAAGGCCACATGACCCCGATCTGGTTCGGTTCAGCGATCAACTCGTTCGGCGTCAAGGAATTGATGGAAGGCATCGGCGCCTATGGCCCGCAGCCACAGGTTCAATCCGCCGAACCGCGCCAGATATCCCCGGATGAAAAGAAAGTCGCAGGGTTTGTGTTCAAGGTTCAGGCCAACATGGACCCCAAGCACCGCGACCGGGTGGCGTTTGTCCGCATGGCCAGCGGTCACTTCAAGCGTGGCATGAAGCTGACTCATGTGCGCAGCAAGAAACCGATGGCGATCTCGAACCCGGTTCTGTTCCTGGCCTCTGACCGCGAACTGGCGGAAGAGGCCTGGGCCGGAGATATCATCGGCATTCCCAACCACGGGCAACTGCGCATCGGCGACACGCTGACCGAAGGCGAAGCGCTGCGGGTGACCGGCATCCCGTCGTTTGCGCCGGAACTGCTGCAAGGCGTCCGCGCCGGCGATCCGATGAAGGCCAAGCATCTGGAAAAAGCCCTGATGCAGTTCGCCGAAGAAGGTGCGGCCAAGGTGTTCAAGCCTTCGATCGGTTCGGGCTTTATCGTGGGGGTCGTGGGCGCGTTGCAGTTCGAAGTGCTCGCCAGCCGGATCGAGATGGAATATGGCCTGCCGGTGCGGTTCGAGGCCTCGCAGTTCACCTCGGCGCGTTGGGTCAGCGGTGACAAGGCCGAAGTCGAGAAATTCGTGAATGCCAACAAACAGCACATCGCCCATGACCATGACGGCGACATTGTCTATCTGACCCGCCTGCAATGGGATATCGACCGGGTGATCCGTGACTATCCCGCGCTGAACCTGACTGCGACAAAAGAGATGATGACCTGAGGCAACTGTCTGATTGCACAGGCAGGTTTGGCTGTGCAATCCTGCGCGCATGAGTGACGACGAACTGACCTATCCCGGTGGCCTGCCCGACATGCTGGACAGCTATGAGAACCGGCGCAGCCCGTTTCAGTTCGGCACCCTGACCCTGCCCGGGCCTGACGTCGATCTGGATGATCTGGCCAAACGCATCGTGCCCGACAGCGCCACCGAATTGCCGCCCGGGCGCAACACCACCTGGGATCGCAAACACGTTCAGATCGCGCGGGAATTCGTCGGGAAATCAGAGCTTGCCTTCCTGAACGCCCAGCTGATCTCGAACCTCAGAAAACGCTCCTTTCCGCGTCAGGCCCCTGCGCTGTTCTGCCGGTTGTGGGACGAACAATCCGACCATCTTCTTTCCGTCCTCGACCTTCGTTGGCTGGTGTCTTCTGTTCAGACCTTTGCGGATCACGGTCAGACCCCGACACAGCGCGAGGTCGGACATGCTTTGCGCGTGTTCTTCAGCATGATGAAGCTTTATGAGTTCGAGCGGCTCTTCTCGGGGCTGGCCCCGGAAACGCCGTTTCAGTTCAAGGACAGGAACCACGTGCCGCTGCCCTATCAGATGAAAGGCTTTTCCTTCGAAAAGGGCGGCCTGGATGTCAATCTCATCGCTCCGATCTGGACCAGGGCGATGAATGATCCCACGATTGCGCCGCTGGTGGATCACCTGATGATCCAATTGAACAAGGACCCAGGCGGAATTTTTCGACGCCTGAAACGCATGCGCGACGCCCGCGCACCGCGCAAATGACCACCTGGGGCATTGTCTCCATGGTCCGGGGGCCAACCGAAGACGTCCTTCGGTTCGTGGCCCATCACCTCGAACTGGGGGCGGATTTCATGTATATCTACATGGACGAACCCAACCGCCGCACGTTCAGGGCACTGAGGATGCACCCCAAGGTCCGGGTCCGTAACTGTGATGACGCCTTTTGGGAAAAACGCGGACGCGCACGGCCGGAAAAGCATCAGGTGCGCCAGTCGGTTCATGCCACTTTTGCCTATCGAAACACTCGGCTGGATTGGTTGACACATATCGATGTGGATGAGTTTCTTTGGCCGACGGCCCCTATTCCTGATATTCTGCGCGATGTTCCAGACACGGTTCCCGCGGTGCGCGTCCGCCCGTTGGAGGCCTTGGCCGGGGGCGATGACCTGTACAAAGCTCATATCCCGCATGGCCCGAACCGCGAAGCGCTGGTCGAGACCATTTACCCGAATTACGGCGCCTTCGTCATGGGCGGATTCCTGAGTCACGTGCAGGGAAAGCTGTTCGTGCGCACCGGCTTGAAAAACCTGAGCATCCGCATCCACAACCTGTTTCAGAACAAGGCGCTGCTGCCGTGCAAATACGAGCTTCCCCAGATCGATCTGTGCCATCGTCATGCCCCGGACTGGGATCACTGGATCGCGCATTACCAGTTCCGCATGGATCGTGGCTCGTATCAGGCCGGCATGGCTCCGAATGTTCCGCGCGAACAGGGAGGGCTGAGCAAGAATGAACTGCTCAACTGGATCGAGGCCGAACACGGCATGGACGGGCTGCGTGCGTTCTACAATGAAATGAGCGGCGCGGACGCACAGGTGCGCGCCAACCTGGAACGCCACGGCCTGCTGCGCCACCGCCCTTTGAACCTGGACGAAAAGCTGGAGAAACACTTTCCCGGAAGTTGCTGAATTGTTGCTGAAATTCACCGCAGGCGACAGGCAGGCACAGGTGAAATTCTCTTCATTTGACCCCGGCCAACGTTTTTGTTATGTCCGCGTACAAGCCGAAATGTCGCATCACGCGTATGGCCATCCGGGCCCGGCACATCTTTGACGCGCGGGCCAGGTCAAGTGTCCGCAAAAACCGGACTTACATGACAAAATTCAACGAACTGAACCTGAACCCGAAGGTCCTCAAAGCCATTGAGGAAGCCGGATACGAAACCCCGACCCCAATTCAGGAAGGCGCGATTCCTCCCGCTCTGGAAGGTCGCGATGTCTTGGGAATCGCCCAGACCGGCACCGGCAAGACCGCCAGCTTCACACTGCCGATGATCACCTTGCTGGCCCGGGGCCGCGCCCGCGCGCGCATGCCGCGCTCGCTGGTCCTGTGTCCGACGCGGGAACTGGCCGCCCAGGTGGCCGAGAATTTCGACACCTATACCAAACACCTTAAACTGACCAAGGCGCTGTTGATCGGCGGCGTCAGCTTCAAAGAGCAAGAGGCCCTGATCGACCGTGGCGTCGACGTTCTGATCGCCACGCCCGGCCGCCTGCTGGACCATTTCGAACGTGGCAAGCTGCTGCTGACCGGCGTGCAGATCATGGTGGTGGACGAAGCCGACCGGATGCTGGATATGGGCTTTATTCCTGACATCGAGCGCATCTTCTCGCTGACGCCTTTCACACGGCAAACGCTGTTCTTCTCGGCGACCATGGCATCCGAGATCGAACGAATCACGGATACATTCCTGTCGGCCCCTGCCCGGGTTGAAGTCGCCCGCCAAGCGACCGCATCCGAGACGATCGAACAGGGCGTTGTCATGTTCAAAGGCGGCCGTCGGGACCGTGAAGCAAGCCAGAAACGCAACGTGCTGCGTGCTTTGATCGACGCCGAAGGTGAAAAGTGCACCAACGCAATCATCTTCTGCAATCGCAAGACGGATGTCGATATCTGCGCGAAATCGCTGAAGAAATACGGCTATGACGCTGCCGCGATCCATGGCGATCTGGACCAATCGCAGCGGATGAAGACACTGGACGGGTTCCGCGATGGATCATTGCGTCTGCTGGTTGCATCGGACGTCGCAGCGCGCGGTCTGGACGTTCCGGCCGTCAGCCACGTGTTCAATTTCGACGTCCCCGGCCACCCCGAAGATTACGTACACCGTATCGGCCGCACCGGTCGCGCCGGGCGCGAAGGCAAGGCCATCACGATCTGCTCGGCCCGCGATGAAAAAGCCCTGGCTGCGATCGAAAAGCTGATCCAGAAAGACATCCCGCGCCTCGACAATCCGGTCAAGGAAGAGCCCAGGCCTGAAAAACCGAAGCCCGAGAAAAAAGCCCGGGACTCCGAAGTCAAGAAAGACGCCCGGAAAGAGCGAGAGCCCAAAGCGCGTGGCCGCGGGCGCAAGGAAGACAATGGCCGGCCCGTGGTGGGTATGGGCGATCACCTGCCCAGCTTCATTGCCCTGAGCTTTGACGAACGTCGCGCCGGCTAAATCGCCAACACCAAGGCCAGTATCGAAACACCCAACAGCAACATCCCGGCGATTTCTCGCCGGGTGATCGTCTCGCGGAAAAACAGGATCGACGCCATCAGGCTGAAAATCAGCTCTACCTGCCCCAACGCTTTGACATAGGCTGCGTTTTGCAAGGTGAAGGCCCAGAACCAACAAAACGACCCGCCCAGACTGGTCAGGCCGACAAAGACACCGGTGGATCGGGTCTGCCACACCGCACGCAGCTCGGCCCGGTCGCGCCACAACAGCCACAGCCCCATGCTGACAAACTGGAACGTCACGACGGCGGCCAGGGTGATCAGTGCGCGGAACCAGGCGTCGACATCACCCAATTGCAACGACGCCCCGCGATAGCTGACCGCGGAAAACGCAAACAAAACCCCTGATCCAAGCCCCAATTGGGACGCGCGGTTGGTCAGATGCCGCCACCAGGCACCGCCTCCACCGGGGGTTTTCGACAGCAGCAGCACCGCCATCAACCCTAACAGGATCGCAACCAGAGCGCCGCCGGAAACGCTGTCGCCCAAAACCAGAAATCCGACAATCGCGGTCTGAATGACTTCTGTTTTCTTGAAGGTGATTCCAACCGCAAAATTTCTTTGTTTGAACAACGCCACAACACAGATCGTAGCCAGGATTTGAGCCGTACCTCCGATGACAGCGTAAAGCCAGAATACTTCGTTAAGTGGTGGCAGACTGGCCCCGGTTATCTGTAACGCCACAAGCAGCCCGGCAACGGCCAGCGGCATGGAATACGCAAACCGCGCAAAGGTCGCGCCCGCGGCAGACAGCTTCACGCGGCTCAAGGATTTTTGCAGCATGAACCGTACGGTCTGGAAGCTGGCGGCGGCGATGGTGACAGGGATCCAGAGACTCATGTCATCCGTTGTGTCGCCAAATCAGTGCTTTGGCCAGAGCGGATGCGGAACCGGGTCCTTGGCGCGCAGCAGATACTGCCGGAAAATCTGTGCATAGGAGCGGTAAACATACGCCTCATTGCAGGCCAGATACCTGTCTTTGCCATCCCGATACAACGACGGCAGCCGATACCATGGCGCGGCGGGATTCATGTGATGTACAACATGCAGGTTGTTGTTCAGAAACAGAAATGCCAGCGGCCCGTTGTCTTCGATAATCACGGTCCGCGCGCGGGATTTCTCGTGCGCGCGGTGTTCCAGAAAGGTACGGATTTTCAGCAACGCCAGCCCGATATAGGCTGAAATCAGATAAGCCCAGATCGGCATGGCCGATTGTGCAACGATCCACAGCACCGCAACCGCGCCGGGGATATGCAAGGCCCATGCCAGCAGGATCGCCCTGTCGCCGCGCCGCAGCCCCCGCCATTCGTCGCGCAGAAACAGAACCTGCCCTACGGCCGGACCCAGAACCATCCGCCCCAGAAGCGTGTTGTTCAGGGCCAGCACAGCCTGCACGCCACGCGGCAGGTCCGCCCAAACCTTGGGATCCATATAGTTGGACTCGGGGTCGTCATACGGGTCGGTCAAGGTGGCATCCTGATGATGCGCCAAATGCAGATCGCGAAAACGGTTGTACGGAATGGCCAGGGTCAGCGGCAACGCCATCAGCGCCTCATTCAGCCATTTGGCTCGGAACGGGTGCCCATGCAGGGCTTCGTGCGTCAAAGACGAATGCAGGGCTGCAACAAAGCCCAATACCGGCACCGCCAACCACACCGAAACATCCGCCAGCCAGAACAGCCCGACCAGCCATGCGGCATAACAACCGAGGATCAGGGCAAATGTACCCCATTCGCGCGATTTGGGTGTTGAGGGCTCAGCCATTGCGCCCCCACGAAATTCCGGCCCAAATTCTTTCATAGACAATGTATAGCGTCAGGCCGATGGCGGTATTCACTAGCGCCAATGCCCCGCCGACGGCGGCCGAACCCGTGGCGATCAGACCCACCAGCGTCATGGTGGCCAGACCCATGGCATTCCACACGATTGCTTTCACGACAGATCTTCGCCGTGTTTCCATTCCGAACCCCATTCTTTTTGCTTTTACAAAGGGGTTACATTTCATTTCTCACGCTGAAAATTCTGAATATGATTAACAAAACTCAACAACTGTGATATTTTTGAACATATGCAGGAAAATATCGACAAGCGCGACCGCGCCGCTCAATTCCGCCTTCGCCTTGCCCGCGCGATGGAGGACCGCCACGTCAGCCAAAGCGCGCTTGCGCGCCATATCGGCGTGGACCGATCAACCGTATCTCAGTTGTTGACCGATCATGGTGCGCGTCTTCCCAACGCGCATGTTGTGGGTGGTTGTGCCGCGGCACTGGGCGTTTCGGCCGACTGGTTGCTGAGCCTGTCCGACAGACCGGAAAGCGCGGCAGAAATACTGGCCAGTACCCTGTCCATTACCGAAGCGCCCCGCGCCTTGGTCGATGAGCGGATTTTCGACTGGCACAAAGAAGCCGCCGGGTACAAGATCCGTCATGTCCCGGCCGCCCTGCCCGACATGCTCAAGACGCGTGCGGTACTGGAATGGGAATATGCCCCCCATCTGGGGCGCACGGCGGATCAGGCCATCGGAGCGTCCGAAGACAGGCTGACCTGGATGCGCAGTGCACAGTCAGATTACGAAATTGCCATGCCGTTGTACGAGATCGAGAGCTTTGCAAGCGGCACGGGGTATTACCATGGCCTTTGCCCGGAAATTCGGCTGGAACAGATCGATCACCTGCTGGCCTTGTGTGAACAACTCTATCCCCGGATGCGGATCTATCTGTTTGATGCCAAAAGGCTGTATTCCGCCCCGGTAACGATTTTCGGGCCGCTTCTTTGCGTTTTTTACGCCGGAAGTCACTATTTGGCGTTTCGCGACCGGGATCGGATCAAGACATTTTCACGCCATTTCGACACTCTGGTGCGCGAGGCCGATGTGGCCGCCCGCGATTTTCCGGACCACTTGCGACAACTCAGAGCGGATGTATCCGGCAAGAATTGATGCAGCGGCGCAAAACCTGTGCTATCGTCCCTTGGCGCGAACCATCGGGCATTCCGACCACAAACGGAGGACCACAGGAATGGACGCAATTCAAACCGCTCAATACGCACGCGCCCTGTATGCTGCGCACGGAGACCGGGCCGAGGCGGAAGCCGCGCAAAAGATGCGCGAATGCGAAGCTGCCGGAAACCAGAAAGAGGCGCAGGATTGGCAGGCGGTCCGTCAGACCATCCGCCAGATCCGAGGACCAAATCAGGGCTGAGTTACAGTTTCGGGTCGGGATTGACGGTGTGCCCATCCACCGCGATCACCTGCCCAGACACAAGCCGCGCTGCGTCTGAAGCAAGAAAGACGGCCATATGGGCGATATCCTGCGCTTCCACAAAGCGCCCCATTGAAGTGCCCGAGGCATAGCCCTGGTAAACCTCATCGCGGGTCATGCCTTTCGCGGCTGCCTCTCGGGCCAAGACACCTTCCATGCGCGGGCCTTCCACGGCACCCGGGCAAATGGCGTTTGCGCGAATGCCCAGCGGCCCCAGTTCCATCGCCAGCGTTTTCATCAACCCTATGACCGCCCATTTGGCCGAGGCGTAAGGCGCTCGGAACGGATAGCCGTACTGACCGGCGGTCGAAGAGGTCAGAATGATGCTGCCCGCCCGCGCCGACTTCATCATCGGTGCCGCGTACTTGACGGCCAGAAAGGCCCCGTCCAGATTGACCGCGACACAGGCGCGCCATGCATCAAGATCGATATCCTCGATCGCGTTGGTCGGCCCGGCGATTCCGGCATTTGCGCACAGCACATCCAGCCCGCCGGCTGCCTCGGCGGCCTGAAACACCGCGCTCATGTCGGCCTCATTGGTCACGTCAGCCCTGTGCGCCGCCCAATGGTCGGGCAATGTATCCAGAGCTGACGGGTCGATATCCGTCACCCAGACATCATAACCGGCGGCCCCAAACGCCGCGGCCATGGCCCGACCGACGCCAGATGCCCCGGCTGTTACCAAAACGCGCCGGGTCATGAGGGCTTGCGAATGCCAGCACCCGCCCCTTCAGGGTAAGGCAAACCGGCCTGTGCCTCGGCAATCCGCGCCATCGCGGCTTCGATCCTGGGCGACGGCGGGCTGGGGCGGCGGGTTTCAAGACTGACATGCAGCAGGAAACTCTCGCCCGTGGCCAACAGCTTGTCGCCATCATACATGCTGTGAAAGACATGCAGCTTCTTGCCCTGCCCCAGCAGCATCTGCGTGCGCACATCGATCTTCGCCCCTGCATGGACCTCGTCGATGTAACGGATGTGGTTTTCAGCGGTGAAATAACTGCCACCCGACGCGATGTATTCCATATCGCAACCGATGATCTCCATGAAACGGTCCGTGGCGGCGGCAAAAGCTTCCAGATACTTGGCCTCGTTCATGTGGCCGTTGTAATCCGTCCAGTCCAACGGAACGGCGCGGGACAGGGTCAGAATCGGCTGGCTCAGATCCGCCTGGTCCAGCGTCGGCAGGGCGCCCGGTTTCAACAGCGCATCATGCTGGTTCAGCACCGCCCCCGCACCATAGTTCTGCGCCTTGAGGGCACGCATCATGCCAACAAGGTTGTTGTCGCGAATGCGCTCCAGTTCACGGATCGAATGCATCCCTGATTGCGCGTCTGACTGATCGGCGATCAGGTCGACCAGTTCATCGGTGAATTCCGGCACGTCCATCAGTTTGGTCCAGGGCCATTTCAAGGCTGGCCCGAACTGAGCCATGAAATGTCGCATTCCCGCTTCACCTCCGGCCACGCGGTAGGTTTCGAACAATCCCATCTGCGCCCAGCGGATGCCAAAGCCCATCCGGATCGCCTCGTCGATCTCTTCGGTCGTGGCTATGCCATCCTTGACCAGCCACAACGCCTCGCGCCAGACCGCCTCAAGGAACCGGTCGGCGATATGCGCGTCGATCTCTTTCCTGACATGCAGCGGGAAGAAACCAACCGAGGTCAACAGTTCCTTGGCCCGTTCAATCATCTCCGGTGGGTTTTTGTCGGTCGGCACCAGCTCGATCAGAGGCAGCAGATAGACCGGATTGAATGGGTGCGTCACCACGATCTGTTCGGGGCGCGACGCACCGTCCTGAAGCTCCGATGGTTTGAACCCGCTGGTCGAGGATCCGATGATCGCGTCTGGATCACAAGCCTCCTGCAAGCTCTTGTAAACCTTGAGCTTCAGGTCCAGCCGTTCTGGCACGCTTTCCTGAATCCAGATGGCCCCCTGTACGGCGTCGGCCATGTCGTCATGAAAGCTCAGCGCGCCCTCGGTCGGCAGAGGCACATCGCTCAACCCCGGCAGGGATCGCCGTGCGTTATCCAGCACTTCGCCTATTTTGCGTTCTGCTTCGGGGTCCGGGTCGAACACCCGAACGTCCCAGCCATTGAGCAGGAACCGTGCGGCCCATCCGCCGCCGATGACACCGCCCCCGATAATTGCTGCCGTCTTTGTCATGCTGTCCTCTAATCGATACAGATTACCTGCGCGCGCCCCGCCTCATCCAGATGCGGAATGCACCCGAATTGCGGTGTCACCGCGCTGCATTGTTTGGTTTCCGACAGGCAGAACCCTGCGCAGTCAGAGGCTTTTTTGCAGGAGTTTCCAGCGTCGGGCAAAGGTTCAAAGCAGATAAACTGTCGTATCCGCCCGCCCATCTCATAGCTTCCTCCTTTGGCTTCGCAGTCCTTGCGGGCCAAAGGGTTTTCCGCGGTCTGTGCCAGCCCGACCCGGGGCAGACATACGGCCAGAACCGTCGCACAGATTACAACCGCCGATCGCATTGCTCTCTTCCTTTTGCTGGCACGCCTGCGCTTTCCGGTCATGGCAAGGGGCGCAAGCAGGTCAACCTTTGGGCGCCCGTTTGACCAGGCCCAGCTTTTCGCGCACCTCGGCCGGGCCGATCACCCGCGCGCCCATGTTCTCGATGATGGTGCCAGCACGTTCCACCAGTTGCCAGTTCTCGGCCAGAACGCCTTTCTCCAGCCACAGATTGTCCTCCAGCCCGACCCGCACATTGCCGCCAGCCAGAACCGAGGCCGCCACATACGCCATCTCATTCCGCCCCAGCGAAAACGCGCTGAACGTCCAGTCATCGGGCACGTTGTTCACCATCGCCATA
Source organism: Ruegeria sp. BF10 (assembly GCF_056538725.1). Lineage (NCBI taxonomy): Bacteria > Pseudomonadati > Pseudomonadota > Alphaproteobacteria > Rhodobacterales > Roseobacteraceae > Ruegeria > Ruegeria sp. BF10. The sequence continues at coordinate 1,102,814 of NZ_JBQFTR010000001.1, read as the reverse complement.
AAGGTGTTCAGATCATCCGGCGCGCCCCACGGCACACCCATGCACAGTTGAACCAGGGCGTTGGGTTCCAGAATCCCTTCGTTTACCAGTTGCTTGGCAAACCACAGATGGCCGGTGTCAAAGGCCTCGATCTCGGGCTTAACGCCGAGATCGGTCATCATCTGCCCCATCGCTCGCAACGCGCCGGGCGTGTTGGTCATGACGTAATCGGCCTCGGCAAAGTTCATCGTGCCGCAGTCCAGTGTGCAGATCTCGGGAAGGCACTCGGCCACATGGGCCACACGTTCGGTCGCACCAACCAGATCGGTTCCGGCCTCGGCCAATGGCAGCGGGTTTTCGATACCGCCGAACACCATGTCTCCGCCCATGCCAGCCGTAAGGTTCAGCACCGCGTCAACCTCAGCATCCCGAATGCGATCGGTCACTTCACGATACAGCGCCAGATCGCGCGACGGAGCACCTGTTTCGGGGTCGCGCACATGGCAGTGCACCACGGCCGCACCCGCCTTTGCGGCGGCAATCGCACTGTCGGCAATTTGCTTCGGCGAACGTGGCACATGAGGGCTGCGATCCTGCGTCCCGCCCGAGCCGGTCACGGCGCAGGTGATAAAGACTTCGCGGTTCATTTCCAGAGGCATGGCGTTTTCCCCAAGTTATACCCGGTTTTACCTTGGGTTTTCCCCAGGCTTCTCCCCGGATTCCGATTTGCGTTCTGACCCGACTCTGGCGCAGCCTTGGGAAAACCACTTGGCAGAATGCGAATCGAACTTGATGCAATCCGCAAAAAACATACTGCAACCCGAACATCGGGCCCTGAAAACGGCTGTGCTGGTGCTGGACGAATGCAACACGCTCAGCTTCGCCTCGGCGGTCGATCCGATGCGCGCTGCCAACCGCCTGGCGGACCGGCCCGCCTTTGACTGGGACTATGTGACCGCCACGGCGAACCCCGCGATGCTGACCAGCGCGTTGCAAGTGCCCGGCATCCCGCTTGCTCGCCTGCAAGGCTGCGACCTGATGATTGTCGTCGCGGGCTTCCAACTGGCCCGCCACGCCACACCAAGCCTGCTGGCCGGGCTGCGCCGCATTGCCGGTACCGGGGCGACGATGGCCGGGATTGACGGCGGCCCCTGGCTGCTGGCCGAGGCCGGGCTGCTGGACGGTCACCCCGCGACGACCCACTGGGAAGACCTGGAAAACTTCGCCACCCGCTTCCCCAACGTCGACGTGCGCCCTGACCGCTTTACTGTGTCGGACGGCCGCCTGACCTCGGGCGGCGCGATTCCCGCTGTCGAGATGATGCTGCACATCATCGCCGCCCGTCATGGCGCGGGTTTCGCCTCCCGTGTCTCGGGCCTGTTTCTGTATGATGGCGCGCCGGACCCCGGCACACCGCAAAGCCGCACCGGCGTTCCACATCGCCACACCGCGCTGACGGCAAAGGCGAATTCGCTGATGCAGGCATCCCTGGACGATCCCCTGCCACTGGCCCACATCGCAGACCAGTTGGGCACCAGCCCGCGCACTCTGCAACAACAGTTCCGCCTGCGCCTGAACACCACGCCGCAGGATCACTATCTGCAACTGCGCCTGGCCGAGGCCCGCCGTCTGGTCACTGACACCGACCTTCCACTGATGGATGTCGCGCTGGCCACCGGTTTTGCCTCGCAATCCAGTTTCGCCCGCGCTTTCCGCACCGCGCATGGTCAATCTGCCCGCGACCTCCGGCAAGAGCGCGCGCACCCCACCCATCACTGACCCGATCCAACTTCATCTGGCCGGAAATATCCCGGGGGAGGCACGCGCAGCGTGCCGGGGGCAGAGCCCCCTCGCCTCAGTACGGCATCGGGTGCGCCTTGTGGACAGCGTCCAGCTCGGCCAGCACGTCCTGTGACAACGTCAAATCCGCACCGGCCAAAACGTGTTCAAGCTGCGGGACCGTGGTCGCCCCAAAAATCGCCGACATCATGAACGGCCGCGAGCGGCACCAGGCCAGTGCCATATGTGTCGGATCCAGGTCATGCCGCGCGGCAACATCCAGATAGGCCGCGACCGCATCAAACACCCGGTCAGACTTGCGCCCGCCCAATTCAGGCGAAAGCGACATACGCGAGCCGCCCGGCACGGCCCCACCTTGGTATTTTCCGGTCAGCAACCCGGTACCCAGGGGCGAGAACGCCATCAGGCCGACATCCTCTTGTACGCTCAGCTCGGCCATGTCGGTATCGAACAGGCGACACAGCAACGAATACTCGTTTTGCACCGACGCCGCACGCGGTGTGCCCGTCTGTTCGGCCAGTCTCAGCCACTGCGCCGTACCCCACGCGCTTTCATTCGACAGACCAAAAGCACAGATGTTGCCTTTGTCCACCTGAACCTGCAAGGCCTCCAGACACTCCTGCATGTTATCCAGAACGTCCGCGGTATTGTGGCCCGAAGGCGCATAATCCCAGTTTTGACGGAACATATAGCTGCCGCGATTGGGCCAGTGGAACTGGTAGAGATCGATGTAATCCGTCTGCAACCGCCGCAGAGACCCTTCGATGGCCTCGGGAATGGTTTTTCCCGTGATCGGCGCACCGTCGCGAACATATGACAATCCCTCACCCGAATGCTTGGTTGCCAGTACGAAATCCGCCCGGCGTGCCCTGTTGGCAGCATTCCAGTTTCCAAGAATTTCTTCGGTCCGACCAATTGTCTCTTTGGCGACAGGATTCACCGGATACATCTCGGCGGCATCCACAAAGTTGATCCCTGCATCCAACGCCATGTCCATCTGCCGGTGCGCATCCGGTTCCGAGGTCTGCGATCCGAACGTCATCGTCCCGAGGCAAAGATCGCTCACGACAATCCCGGTGCGGCCCAGAGGCTTCATCTGCATCCTCAAATCTCCTGATAAATGGCACGGCCCGTCAGGCTTCGGCCTTCTTTTCCCACCGCCCGGATTCTTCCGACCAGTATTGCGCGGCGCATCCGGCGCCGGTCAGCGTCTTCCACTGCCCGCGTGCGTGCTGTACGGCCATGTCGTCATTGCCGTCGAACAGAATGCAAACCCGTTCCAGCGCCGACACCTCTTCGGGTTCGATCGGCGCGCCGTCCACCGCCATGACACACACCGCGCCGTTTGTGGCCTCGGCGCTGGTGGTCAGCAGGATCGGCTGCTCGGCGTCATGCGGCCCACCTTCGCGACCGTGCGGCAGGAACGCGTCCTCGGGGCCCAGCCACAGCTTTTCATCCAGCCAGTCCATCCGCGCGGGATCGGTGCCCCGCACGGCAATCTTCCACCCGGCCTGCCGCGCCTTGTCCAGCAGCACAGGCAAGGTGTGCTCCAGCGGCTGGCGGGTCAGATGGTAGAAATAGACAGCACCCATATGCTTACTCGAAATTGTCCTGCACGAACCGGCTCAGCGCGCGCACACCCCAGCCCGTGGCACCTTTGGGCGCATAGGATGTCTCGGACGACACCGAGGCCACACCCGCGATATCCAGATGAATCCACGGCGTATCCTCTTTCACGAAACGTTGCAGAAACTGCGCCGCCGTGATCGAGCCCGCCGGACGGCCACCGACGTTCTTCATGTCGGCGATGCGCGATTTGAGCAGCTTGTCATAGCCATCGCCCAGCGGCAGCCGCCACGCGCCTTCGTCCTCGGCCTTCGCCGATTTCAGGAAGGCGTCACAGAATGTGTCATTGTTCGAGAACACACCCGCATTCTCATGCCCCAGCCCGATGATGACCGCACCGGTCAGCGTTGCCAGATCGATCATGCCCACCGGTTTGAACCGCTCCTGCGCGTACCACATCACGTCGCATAGAACCAAACGGCCTTCGGCATCGGTGTTGATGATCTCGACCGTATCGCCTTTCATCGACTTGACCACATCGCCCGGACGGGTGGCATTGCCCGAAGGCATGTTCTCGACCAGACCGACAAGGCCCACCACATTGGCCTTGGCCTTGCGCTTGGCCAACGCGCGCATCGTGCCAGCAACAACACCGGCACCGCCCATGTCCATGGTCATGTCTTCCATGCCACCGGCCGGTTTCAGCGAAATGCCACCTGTGTCGAAAACCACGCCCTTGCCCACCAGGGCCAAGGGCGCATCGTCCTTGTCGCCGCCATTCCAGTGCATCACGACGACTTTGGACGGGCTGGCAGAGCCCTGCCCGACGCTCAGCAATGTACGCATGCCCAGTTCTGCCAGCTTGTCCTCTTCCAGAACTTCGACCTCAAGGCCCAGCTCCTGCATCTCGACAAGACGATCGGCAAATTCCGAGGTCGTCAGAACATTTGCAGGTTCATTGGTCAGATCACGCGTCATCCGCACGCCGTCGGCAATCGCATATAGCGGTGCAAACTCTGCTTCGGCTTCCGTGGGTTTCGAATGGCCAATCGTAATCGATCCGCTGCCTTCGCTGTCCTTGGTTTTGTGCGCGTTGAAATCATAACTGCGCAGCACCAAGCCAAGGGCCAGGTTTTCGGTCTGCGCCTGATTGCCGACCAACACCAGCATGTCCTGGCCACCCGCGCATTTGGCCAAAGCGGCACCGGCCTTGCGGGCCTCATCGGCTTCCGGGCGGCGCGGCAGCACCACGACGTCCAGCGCCTCGGCCGCCATCCCGGCCGGCCAGGCCATCGAGATGACATCGCCGGTCTTGGACTTTCCGAATTTCTCACTTTCGACAAGCCGCGCCACGGCGCCTTTCGTCAGGCGATTGGCCCGGCGCGCCGCAGGGTTCATTTTCCCGTCCGGCGGAATGATGATGGCCACCCGCCCTTCGGCCTGCGCCATCGCATCCAGATCAAACTCCTGAAAACGGACCGGTATCAGACTGCTCATTGCAAACTCCTCGAATTCTGTTCCCCAAGACCTAGCCCGCGCCGCCCGACTTGACCAGATAGCAGTTTTCCCCGCGTTTCAATTGCAGTAAGGTCCCGCAAAAATATCCGGCAGGCTCGGGGGAGAAAGACGTGACACGAGAGGGCAGGCATACGCCGTCGCGCAGGAGGACATGCATGCGCGATTTCGGCCCGTTTTCCGGCGCAAAAGGCTTGGCGGGGGCACTCTTGTGATCCTCGACCGCTATTTCGCCCGCCGCTTTGTGCAGAGCTTTCTTGTCATCGGCGGTATTTTTCTGACCTTGATGATTCTCATCGATCTGATCGAACAGATCCGCCGATTTGACGAAGTCGACCTGTCCTTCGGCCAATTGCTGCACCTGACGCTTCTGAACACGCCGGCCGCCATCAGTGAAATGCTGCCTCTGCTGGTCATTCTGTCCACCATTGCCCTGTTCGTCGGGCTAGCACGGACGTCTGAACTCGTGGTGACCCGCGCCACGGGTCGCTCGGGTATCCGCGCGTTGGTTGCGCCGGCGGCGCTGGCCCTGATCATCGGCGCGCTTGCAGTGGCATTGCTGAACCCCATCGCCGCGGCCACGTCCCAGGAATTCCAACGCCTGTCTGATTCCTATCGCAACAACGGCAGTTCAGCGCTTTCGATCAGCAGCGAAGGCCTTTGGCTACGTCAATCCGCGGAAAACGGTCAGGCCGTCATCCACGCCCGGGGCACCTCGAACGGGGATACGCTTGGCCTGGACGACGTAACCATCATCACCTTTGCGCGCGACGGCAAACCCACCCAGCAGATCGTCGCCGACAGGGCCGTGCTGGAGGACGGAAACTGGGTCCTGTCGCAGGCCAAGATCTGGAACTTGCGGGATGGGCAGAACCCCGAAACCAGTTCGGTGGAGCATGAACGGCTGGAGTTGCCAACTTCGCTGACCCGGCAGCGGATTCTGGACACGCTGGGGCAGCAGGATTCGGTATCTGTTTATGATCTGCCGCAACTGATCAAAGACCTGCGCGAAGCCGGGTTTTCAACCAAGCAGTATGAAGTCTGGTTGCAGGTGCAACTGGCCCGGCCCTTCTTTCTGGTCTCGATGGTCCTGATCGGGGCCGCTTTCACCATGCGCCACGTTCGGTTCGGCGGCACCGGAATTGCCGTGCTGACTGCCGTTCTGCTTGGCTTTGCCATCTACTTCGTCCGCAATTTTGCGCAAATCCTCGGGGAAAACGGACAATTGCCCACCTATATCGCTGCCTGGGCGCCACCCTTCGCCGCCATCCTGCTGTCCCTTGGCCTGCTTCTACACGCGGAGGACGGCTGATGCGGAGCATGATTCCCCTGCTGCTGACCAGCGCGATCGCGTTGTCGGCACCGACGGTTCTGGCGGCGCAAACCACGTCGGCTGAGCCTGACCCGCAAGCGGCGCAGTCACAGGCCGAACCCGCCCTTTTGGTTGCCGACAAGGTCTTTATCACACCCGACAGGAAACTGGTGGCCGAAGGCCATGTCGAAGCCTTTCAGGGCGATACCAAGCTGTCGGCCCAACGCATCACCTATGACCGGGAAACGGGCGAGCTGACACTGGAGGGCCCCATTCGTATTGATCAGGGGGGCCAGTCGACCCTTCTAGCCGATTCCGGCCAGCTGGACAGCGGCATCCAGAACGGCCTGCTGATCGGTGCTCGGATGGTTTTCGATCAGCAAATCCAGATTGCCTCGGTTCAGGCGAAACGGGCCGCGGGCCGCTATACGCAATTCAGCAAGGTCTCGGCCACTTCCTGCCATGTCTGCACCAATGGTAAGCCACCGCTCTGGCAGATCCGCGCCCGCAAGGTCACTCATGACCAGTTGGAACGGCAATTGTACTTCGAAGGCGCGCAGCTTCGGGTGCTTGATTATCCGGTATTCTATTTCCCCTATCTGCGCTTGCCGGACCCGACTTTGGATCGCGCGACCGGCTTTCTGGTGCCGTCGATCCGCAGCACCTCGCAACTGGGAACGGGGGTCCAGGTTCCCTATTTCTTCAAGCTGGGGGACCACAAGGATCTGACCTTGACGCCGTATCTGTCGGCCAAGACCACAACTCTGGGATATCGGTATCGTCAGGCGTTCGTGAATGGGCGCATTCAGCTTGAAGGCGCCTATACCCGTGATGACGTCCAGCCCGACCAGGATCGCGGCTATTTGTTCGCCGGCGGTTGGTTCAACCTGAAGAACGATTTCCGGCTGACATTCGATCTGCAAACCACCTCGGACGACGCCTATCTGGCCGACTATGGGCTGCCGGACCTGGACCGTTTGCGCAGTGAAGTCGCGCTGGAACGGATCAAACGCGACACCGCGTTCAAAACAAGCCTGATTCATTACAAAACTCTGCGTGACAGTGAAAATCAGGACGAAATCCCATCCCGCGTCTTCGATCTGAACTATGAAAAGCGGTTCTTTCCCGGCGCACTTGGTGGCGAGGTGCGGCTGGCCTTTGTCGGCCACGCTCATGAGCGCACCAGCGACGCTGATATCGTCGGCCGCGACCTGGCACGGGCCACTTTTGACGCCGAATGGCTTCGAAGCTGGACGTTTGCATCGGGCCTGCGTGCCGACGCGACGCTGGGCGCGTCGGTGGATACGTTCAACATCCGTCATGACAGCAACTTTCCCAGCAATGTGACCCGCTCGACCCCGCGCGCGGCATTGACGCTTCGCTATCCGATGACCCGTCGCGAAAAGACCGGCGCCGTTCAGCTTCTGGAACCGATCGCGCAGATCGGATGGACCCATGTATCGGACACCAATGTGCCAGATGATGAAAGCACGTTTCAGGAATTCGATCAGGGCAATCTGCTGGCCCTGTCCCGATTCCCTGCCGAAGATCAGCGCGAAGACGGGGCCACCGGGGTCATCGGCTTGAACTGGGCACGTTATGGTACAGGCGGACAGCAGGCGCTGGTGACAGTGGGTCAGGTGTTTCGGGCGGATGCCGACCCGAATTTCACCCTGACATCCGGCTTGCAGGGCACCACGTCCGACTTGCTGGTGGCGGGACAAGTCACCACGGCCAACGGTTGGTCGCTTGGCGGGCGCGGTCTGATCGACAGCGATTTCAGCTTCGTCAAAGCTGAGTTGCGCGGGGCCTGGGCCTCGGAATTTGCCGGCCTGTCCGGAAGCTATATCTGGCAGGAACCGGATCCGGCGGAAAACATTGCGGATGAAATCTCGGAAATCTGGCTTCTGGGCCGCTACCAGGTCGACCAGAACTGGCTTACGAATGCCGAGGCACGCTATGATCTGAACCAATCAGAACCAATCCGGCTGGGTCTTGGCGTAACCTACCAGAATGAATGTGTTCAGGTTAACATGTCCGTAAGCAGACGCTTTACTTCAACATCCACTATTGAGCCTTCGACAGAATTCGGCTTTACCCTATCGCTGACAGGATACGCCCTTGAAGGCGGTGGTAACACATACAAGAGAAAATGCAGTTGATATCAGGTTTCTCCAGGTTTCTTCGTTCCGGTTGGCACAAACCGGTCGCGCCGGCGCTGGCCGCCGTTTTCCTCGCTTTTTCAGCGCCGCAGGTCAGCGCCCAGAGTTTGTTCTCGCCAGCGATCCGCGTGAATCAGGACATCGTCACCTGGTACGAGCTGGAACAACGCCTGCAATTCCTGAATGTTCTGGGTCTGCCCGGCGGCAGTGAAGCTGACGTCAGGGAAGCCCTGATCGAAGAAAAACTGCGCAAACAGGCCATGCGCGAAGCAGGCGTCGAAGCAGCACCGGAAGCTGTTCAACTGGGTATCGACGAGTTCGCCTCGCGCGGGCAATTGTCCACCGAACAGTTCCTGCAACTTTTGGGTGAGGCGGGCGTCGACCCGGAAACTGTCCGTGATTATGTTGCGGATCAGCTGGCCTGGCGCGATTATATAAGCTCGCGCTACCTGTCACAGGCCCGCCCGACCGAAGACGAGATTGATCGCGCACTGGGACAGACCGGTGGCGGCGGCCTTCAGGTCTTGCTGTCCGAGATCATCATCCCGGTGAACCCGCAAACCGTGGCACAGACCGAATTGCTTGCGGAAGAAATCTCGCGACTTGAAACTATCGAAGCGTTTTCAGCCGCAGCGGCGCAATATTCCGGAGCGGCCACCCGCAACGAAGGCGGGCGACTGGACTGGCTGAATATCTCCAACCTGCCTCCTGCCTTGCAGCCGGTTATTCTTGGGCTCCAGAACGGTGAAATCACCGATCCCATCAGCCTGCCAAACGCCGTTGCCCTGTTTCAGCTGCGCGGGCTGCGCGAGGTGGCGACCGCTGCGCCGCCTATCTCCAAACTTGACTATGCGGCCTATTACCTGCCGGGCGGCCGCAGCGCCAACACCCTGTCGCGGGCTGCCGCCCTGCGGGAAGAGATCGACACCTGCGATGACTTGTATGGCATCGCCAAGGATCAACCCGTCGAAGTTCTGGACCGTATCGAAGCCAGCCCGTCTGAAGTACCGCGTGACATCGCCGTAGAGCTGGCAAAGCTGGATCGCAACGAGGTGTCAACAAACCTGACCCGCAACAACGGACAGACGCTGGTGTTCTTGATGCTGTGCAACCGCACCCGCGATCTGGGCGAAAACACCTCGCGGGCAGATGTAGCGAATGCACTGGCGCAACAGCGGCTACAGGCCTTTGCGGCCAGCCTGGTAGAGCAGCTGCGGGCTGACGCCACCATTGTTCAGGAATGACTCGCCCGATTGCGCTCAGTTGCGGTGAACCGGCCGGGATCGGCCCTGAAATCGCGGCCAAAGCGTGGGCCGAGCTGCGCCAAACCTGCCCGTTTTTCTTTATCGGCGATGCCAGCCACCTGCCTGCTGGCACCCCCGTTGCGAAAATCCAAACCCCTTCGGATGCTGTTGCAGTCTGTGATCAGGCCTTGCCCGTGCTGCACCTGAACTTCCCTGCCGCAAACATGCCCGGCCAGCCGGACCCAGCCAATGCCCCATCGGTGATCGATGCCATCGAAACCGGCGTAGACCTTGTAAACGGGGGCGCAGCGGCCGCTCTGTGCACCGCACCCATTCACAAGAAGGCCCTGATCGACGGGGCCGGGTTTACCTATCCCGGCCATACCGAGTTTCTGGCTGCTCTGTCGGGCACCCGCCGGGTTGTCATGATGCTGGCCAGCGACCAGTTGCGCGTTGTCCCGGCAACAATCCACATTCCCCTGGCGCAGGTTCCCGCCGCACTGACGCCGGACCTGCTGCGCAAGACGATCGAAATCACCGCGCGCGGCCTGCGCGATCAGTTTGGCATACAGCACCCCCGCATCGCCATAGCCGGCCTGAACCCCCATGCCGGCGAAGGCGGCAAAATGGGCCGCGAAGAGCTTGACTGGATCGCCCCAATGCTGGCCGATCTGAAACTGAAAGATGCGACCCTGACAGGCCCGCACCCTGCGGATACGTTGTTTCATGCTGCTGCACGTGCCCGCTATGACGCGGCAATCGCAATGTATCATGATCAGGCCCTGATCCCGATCAAGACACTGGATTTCGACCGGGGCGTGAACGTCACCCTTGGCCTGCCCTTCATCCGCACGTCGCCAGATCACGGCACTGCACTGGATATCGCCGGGAAAGGCATCGCCAATCCAACCAGCCTGATCGAAGCTCTGAAGCTTGCCCAACGCATGGCACAAGGCTCTTGATCCTTCACCTGGCTGAAAATATCCCCGCCGGAGGCAAAAAATTTCTGGCACTGCCCCTGCGGCCTGCGTCACGGTAATCGGATCATGAGTGCAATCGACAATCTTCCCCCTCTGCGCGAGGTCATCGCCACACATCAACTCTCGGCGCGCAAATCCTTGGGTCAGAACTTCCTGCTGGACCTCAACCTGACCGGCAAAATCGCCCGTCAGGCCGGCGATCTTGCAAACTGCGACGTACTGGAAATCGGCCCTGGTCCTGGCGGCCTCACCCGAGGGCTTCTGTCCGAAGGCGCGCGCAAGGTCGTGGCGGTCGAAAAAGATACCCGTTGCATCGCCGCCCTGAACGATATCGCCGCCGCCTATCCCGGAAGGCTGGAGGTCATCAACGGTGACGCGCTCGAGATCAACCCGCTCGAACATCTGACCCCGCCAATCCGCATCGCGGCCAACCTTCCATACAACGTCGGCACCGAACTGCTGGTGCGCTGGCTGACGCCCCCGGAATGGCCCCCTTTCTGGCAGAGCCTGACGCTGATGTTCCAACGCGAAGTGGCCGAACGCATCGTGGCCCAGCCGGGCAGCAAGGCGTATGGCCGCCTCGCCATCCTTGCCCAATGGCGGGCCAAGGCGCGCATCGCCATGTCCCTGCCCCCCGGCGCCTTCACCCCGCCGCCCAAAGTCTCCAGCGCGGTGGTCCACCTGACCGCTCTGCCCGAACCGCGCTATCCTGCTGACGCCGCGACCCTGTCGCGTGTGGTGGCCTCTGCCTTCAATCAACGCCGCAAAATGCTGCGAGCGTCTCTGAAAGGCATCGCCCCTGATATCGAGGATCGCTTGCGGGCCGCAGGTATCCAGCCCACTGAACGGGCCGAGCAGGTTCCGCTTGAAGCGTTCTGTGCCCTGGCGCGCGAAGTCCAGAACCCCTGATCACAAAAAAAGCCCCGAGGCTTGACCTCGGGGCTTTGCAATTTCTGATGCCGGCTTTATTCAGCCGCTTCCGGTGCGTCACCATCCGTTTTGGGTGCGTCTTCGGCCGCGGGTGCCGGTTTGGGCTTGCGCGCCCGTGGTTTGCGCGCAGGCTTTTCCTTCTTTTCCGGCGCAGGAGCTTCGGCGCCCTTGCTTTCCGGTGTCTCGACCAGCCCGCTTTCCGGAGCAGCATCCGGTGCGGCGAAATCCATCACGTCCGGCTGTGGCGCTTCGGCGGGATCGGCCTGTCGGGCCGCTTCGCGTTCCTGGCGCTCGGCGCGCTCACGATCACGCTCGGCCTGGCGTTCGCGGTTCTGGCGCTCCTGCTCTTCGCGGCGCGCTTCGATCTCGCGCTGCGCCTCACTCAGCATGCGCAGATAATGTTCCGCATGCTGCTGGAAGTTTTCCGCAGCGACGCGGTCGTTTGCCAACTGAGCGTCACGCGCCAGCTGATTATATTTATCAATGATCTGCTGTGGCGTGCCACGCACTTTGCCTTCAGGACCCGAGCTGTCAAAAACCCGGTTTACGACGTTACCGCCGGAAGGACGATTGCGGTTGTTCTTGGCCCGCGAGCGGGATTTGGAAGATCTCATCTTACTTTACGTCAGCCTTATCAATGCGCTGTCGCTCAACCCGCTTTTTGCACTGCTCTGAGGCGTTTGCTGTGACGGGACGTCGACTTTTTGGGCTTGGCGTCAGGGGTGCGCTGCAACAGCGTCAACCTCGCCGACTAATCCTGAGTAAACATGTCCTGACCGTGCAGACAAGAGGAATCTCGAATTTTCACACGCTTTTTTACTCGGGGCAGCGTTTTTTGGCCTCAGACAACAGTATCAACCCGGCATCCTTGCGCCGACAACGCGGTCACGCCCGTCCAGATCGGGGATTACGCAAATATCCGCCAATCCCGCCGCATCAAACAAGGCAGACACCAGATTTGCCTGTGTCGGGCCGATTTCCACAAGTATTCGCCCGCCCGGCAGCATGAAATCCGGGGCCGAGGCCGCGATCTGCCGGTACGCGCCCAGCCCGTCCCCTTCATCGGTCAGCGCCATGCGCGGCTCGTGCTCCCGCACTTCGGGCGAAAGATTCTCCATTTCGGTTAAGGAAATATACGGCGGATTGGAAACAATCAGGTCAAACTGACCTTCAATGTTTTCAAACCAGTTTGACTGCACGATCTCTACCCGCCCCTGTACCTGGTGGAGCACAGCATTGGCGCTGGCCTGAAGACAGGCGGCTTCGCTCAGGTCGGCCCCAAGGCCCGAAGCGCTGGTGCGTTCCGCAAGCAGTGTAACCAGAATGCAGCCCGACCCGACGCCGAGGTCCAAAACATGGTCAAAGGGTTCGCTCAGTGCGGCCTCGATCAGGGTTTCCGTCTCGGGGCGCGGATCCAAAACATCCGAACTGACGCGAAACCTGCGCCCATAGAACTCGCGTTCGCCCAGCAGATGAGACACCGGCACCCGAATGGCGCGCAGGGAAACCAACTGGTCATAGCGTTCCGCGATTTCGGGTTGCAATTCTTCCGGGGCAATCAGTGTCACCCGGCTGGCTTCTATCCGTGCGGCATGGGCCAACAACAGGCGCGCGTCCCGCGCCGGGTCATCCACGCCCGCGGCCCTCAAGCGCGCTGTAGCGGCCACCATGGCCTGCGCAGCCGTCTGCACCCCCGTCATTGCGCCATCTCGGCCAGCAACCGGGCCTGATCATCCGCCGTCAGGGCGTCAATCACTTCGTCCAGATCCCCCTGCATCACCTGATCCAGTTTATAAAGCGTCAGGTTGATCCGGTGATCCGTCATCCGCCCCTGTGGGAAATTGTAGGTGCGAATGCGTTCCGAACGATCCCCCGATCCCACCTGGCTGGCGCGATCCGCTGAGCGTTCGCTGTCGATCCGCTGCCGCTCGAGGTCATAAAGCCGCGTTTTCAGCACCTGCATGGCGATCTCGCGGTTGCGATGCTGGGACTTCTCGGAGCTTGTTACCACCAAGCCCGTCGGAATATGCGTGATCCGCACCGCCGAGTCGGTGGTGTTCACGTGCTGCCCGCCTGCGCCGGAACTGCGCATCGTGTCGATACGGATGTCATTGGCGTCTATCTGGATGTCGACATCCTCGGCCTCGGGCAAAACCGCCACGGTCGCCGCCGAGGTATGAATCCGCCCGCCGCTTTCGGTTTCGGGTACGCGCTGCACACGGTGCACACCGGATTCGTATTTCAGCCGGGCAAAGACGTTGTCGCCCTTGATATGGGCCACCACCTCTTTGATCCCGCCCAGATCAGAAGCCTGTTCTTCGATGATCTCGAACTGCCACCCGTGGGCCTCGGCATAGCGTTGATACATACGCAACAGATCGCCCGCGAACAAAGCGGCCTCGTCCCCGCCGGTACCGGGGCGAATTTCCAGCATCGCCGGCCGCGCATCCGCCGCATCCTTTGGCAGCAGCGCCAGTTGCAGCGCGTGTTCCGCTTCGGGGATGCGTGATTGCAGGTCCGGAATTTCCTCTTCGGCCAACTCCTTCATATCCGGGTCGGCCAGCATCGCCTCGGCCTCAGCCAAATCTGCCACCAGCTGGCGCCAGGCCATGATCTGATCGACCACGGGTTTGAGGTCGGAATATTCCTTGGCCAACGCTGCAATATCGCCGCCCGATGCGCCATCCGCCATGGCTGCTTCGAGGTATTGGAAACGCTGGGTGATCTGTTCAAGTCGTTCTTCGGGGATCATCCCGGCGGTGTCTATCATCCGGGGGCTTTGGTCAAGGGCCACGTCATGCTAAGCTTGCTGTCATGAAACGGATTTTGCTTGCCCTTTTGCTGACGTCCACGCCGGTTTTCGCCGATTACATCGGCCCCGACGGCAAGACCCGCGATTGCTATTGCACCGACACGTCCGGGTCCCGCATCGAATTGGGTGAGATGATCTGCCTGCAAGTCGACGGCCGAATGTTCACGGCGCAATGTCAGATGTCCCTGAACGTGCCCATGTGGCGCGAGGTGCAGGAAGGGTGTTTATCGTCCGGGTTGCAGAGCGATCCTGTTGACCACTTTGACCAGGATGAGGCGTCCTGAACGCCGGCAGAACGGTTACATCTGCTCCAACCACCCATCAACCCGTGCCTTGTTCACCCCGAAATCCCTGCGACCGAACCGCAAACGGCCATGGATGCGCAGCGTGTCGCCGTCCTGATGAACAGTAGTATAGTCGGGAAAGCCGAACCATTTCGTGCGGGTGACATAGGTGATCATCCCCTCATCGACTGAACCCGCCAGTACCGAGGTACGCGGCGTGGCGCGGGCGATCTGGTCAAGGCGTTGCAACCCGTCCGGACCGGTTTCGACAACGCGCAGAACACCATCTGGCAAGTCCTGATCATCCGCGGCCACAGGCGCGATATGCCATTGGGCCGGAGCAGACGGGGCCAGCCGGATATATGCGCCCAGCCCGAGCACCAGCGCGATCACTGCCCACAGAACCATATTTCTCATCCCGCGTTACCTTTTCGCAGAAACCGTAAGCGGATCAGGCGCCGGGGCAAGACGTTCCGGGCCGGTTTACCGTGACGTCACACCCGGCAGGATGCACAGCATTTCATAGATCAGGTTGGCTGCCGTCAGGGCCGTGTTGCCGGATGGGTCATACGGAGGTGAAACCTCGACCAGGTCACACCCCACCATATTCACGCCCTGCAACGCGTGGATCAGTTGCAGCGCCTGCGGCGTGGTCAGCCCGGCAATCTCTGGCGTCCCCGTGCCCGGTGCAAAGGCCGGATCCAGGCTGTCGATGTCATAGGTGACGTAAACCGGATGATCCCCGATGATCTTGCGGATCTGAGAGCCGATCTGCGTCAGGTTCTGCTGCCACAACTCCCAGGCCGGGAACTGGCGGAAGCCCCAATCCCTGGCCTCGGTGAAATCCGAAGCCGCATAACCCGATCCGCGGATGCCGATCTGAAAGGTCTTGTCGGGGACGATCAGCCCCTCTTCATAGGCGCGGCGGAAGACGGTTCCGTGGGTCTCTTTCTCGCCGAACATCTCGTCATTCACATCCGCATGGGCATCCACATGCACCAGGGCCACCGGCCCATGTTTTGCCGCAATGGCCCGCAGGATCGGGAGGGTGATCGAATGATCGCCCCCCATCGCCACCGGGGTCACGTTCTTTGCCAGGATCGCATCATAGCTTTCCCTGATGATCCTCAGGCTGTCTGCCAGCGAGAAGGTGTTGATCGCCAGATCCCCGATGTCGGCGATTTGCAAGCTGTCGAACGGAGCCGCCGAGGTGGCCATGTTGTAGGGCCTTATCATCGCGCTTTCGCTGCGGATCTGTTTGGGTCCGAACCGGGTGCCCGACCGCCACGACGTGCCGATATCCATCGGAATTCCCAGAACCGCCACATCCAGCCCCGCCAGCGAGGCTGCCTGGGGCAGGCGCATAAACGTATTCGGCCCCGAGAACCGCGCCAGATCATTGCCGCTGACCGGTTGATTGAATTCAGTCATGCGCGTTTTATCCCCATCCCTTCAACTTTCTTTACCCAGCACATACCGGAAGTATGGCTAACCAATGGTTAATACGCATCCAAACGGTTATGTTTTTGCAAGCTTGTTCCAACCCAACAGGCAGACAATCTGCGTTGCCACATGGGCACCCGCAATCGCCGTTGCGCCGGATGTATCGAACGGCGGAGACACCTCGACCACGTCGCCGCCCTTGATGTTGATCCCGGCGATGTCGCGCAGGATGATCTGCGCCTGAATGGAACTCAAACCACCCCAAACCGGCGTGCCGGTGCCGGGGGCAAAGGCCGGGTCCAGACCGTCGATGTCGAAACTCAGATAGACCGGGCTGTCGCCCAGAATGCCCTTGATCTTCTGGGCAACGGCAGCAGGGCCGGATTCGTAGACCTCGCGCGCGTCGATGATGTTGACGCCCAGCGTGTCCTCGTTGGTGGTGCGGATCCCCACCTGGACCGAGCGTTTCGGGTCCACGATCCCCGACTTCACCGCCTTGTAGAACATGGTGCCGTGGTCCACCCGGCTCATGTCGTCATCGGCCCAGGTGTCGGTATGGGCATCGAACTGCAACAGCGACATCGGCCCGTATTTCTCGGCATAGGCCTTGAGGATCGGAAAGCTGATATAGTGGTCGCCCCCCAGCGTGACCGAGGCCACATCCGCCGCCAGAATGGTGCGGATATGGTCGGTCAGCGTATCGGGAAAGGCGGGGATGTTGGCATAGTCATAGGCCATGTCGCCATAGTCGATGATCGCCAGCTCGCTCAGCGCATCGAAGGGCCAGCCATAGGGCGCATCGGGCGATTGCAGGGCGCTCGCCTCGCGGATCGCACGTGGGCCAAGGCGGGTGCCCGGGCGGTTGGTCACCGCCTGATCAAACGGCACACCGGTCACGGCGATGTCGGCGCCCGTCAGATCCTTGGTGTAGAGACGCCGCAGAAACGAGGTCGCCCCGCCAAAGGTGTTTTCATAGGACAGGCCTTTGAGGTCCGGGTTTGTGAATGCCTCATCCACCTGGTTTTTTGCGTCTTCCAGTGCCATTTCATTACCCCATCAGCCCAAGGGCTGCGCCTTTTCCACGATCCGTGCGAAGAACGATGCCCCCACCGGCGCGATATCATCATTGAAGTTGTATTTCGGATGATGCAGCCCCGCACCATCACCCTGCCCCAGAAACAGATAAGCCCCTGGTCGCGACTGCAACATGTACGAAAAATCCTCGGCCCCCATGTCGCGCCCCATTATGTCGACCACGCGCTCAGGCCCCGACACTTCGCGCGCGACGGTGGCGGCGAAGGCTGCCTTTTCAGCATCGTTGATCGTCGCCGGGTATCCCTCCTGATATTCCAGCCGTGCCTCGACACCGTAAGACGCGGCCTGCCCCTGAACGATCTGCTCCATCCGCTCCATCACCATCTTCTGTACAGAGGGATCAAAGGTCCGCACGGTTCCGTTCAAATAGGCAGTATCAGGGATCACGTTGTTCACCGTTCCGGCGTGGATCTGAGTGACCGAAACAACCAGATCTTCCACCGCATAGTGGTTGCGGCTGACGATGGTCTGGATTGCCTGCGCAATACCGCAGGCCGCCATGACCGGGTCGCGGGTCTGATGCGGCATGGCGCCATGGCCGCCGACGCCTTGGATATGAATCTCGAACGTATCCACCGCCGCCATGATCGGCCCCGGCGTCGTGTGGAACGTACCTTCCGGATTTCCCGGATCGTTGTGTATTCCATAGACCTCAGAGATATCGAACCGCTCCATGATGCCTTCTTCGACCATCACGCCCGCGCCACCGCCTTCTTCCTCGGCCGGTTGAAAGATCAGGGCCACGCGGCCGCGGAAATTCCGCGTTTCGGCCAGATACCGCGCCGCACCCAGCAGCATTGTGGTGTGCCCGTCGTGCCCGCAGGCATGCATCTTTCCTGGGTTCTTCGATGCATAGTCGACGCCTGTTTCCTCGGTAATCGGCAATGCATCCATATCGGCACGCAGCCCGATCGTCGGCCCGTCACCCTGCCCGTTGATGATCGCGACCATCCCGGTCTTTGCGATCCCTTCATGCAATTCATCGACCCCGAATTCACTCAGACGCTCGGCCACAAACGCGGCAGTCTCAAAGCACTCGAATTCCAACTCGGGTATCGTATGCAGATACTGGCGCCATCTGGTCATATCGGCAGAGAAATCGGCAATTCGGTTGACGACGGGCATCTGGGCTGGACTCCTGATCGGGACTGCGGGATGGATGCATCTGACACCGGAATGAAAGGGTTCGCAATGGCCGAAAATCCTCTGATCCATGACAGCGACGCTGGTATCGAGCGTCTGCTGGAAATCATGCGGCGCCTGCGTGATCCGCAAACCGGTTGCCCGTGGGATATCGAACAGGATTTCGCAACCATCGCGCCCTATACGATAGAAGAGGCTTATGAGGTCGCCGACGCGATCGAGCGCGAGGCCTGGGACGAGCTGAAGGGAGAGCTGGGCGATCTGCTGTTCCAATCGGTCTTTCACGCACAAATGGCTGAAGAGGCTGGGTATTTCACCTTTCAGGACGTGGTGCGCACCATGTCAGACAAGATGGTCAACCGCCACCCGCATGTTTTTGGCGACGAATCCCGCGACAAGTCCGCCGATCAGCAGACCCGGGATTGGGAAACGATCAAGGCGGCCGAACGTGCGGGCAAAGAACAGAAAGGCGCGCTGGACGGGGTGGCCGCCAACCTGCCTGCCCTGCTGCGGGCCCATAAGTTGCAAAAACGGGCCGCACGCGTGGGGTTCGACTGGCCCGATGCAAGCCACGTGCTGGCCAAGATCACCGAAGAAGCCGCCGAGTTGGAAGAGGCGCGTGACAAGATGGACGCGGATGCGCTTGAGGATGAATTCGGTGATCTGCTGTTCGTGATGGTCAATCTGGGCCGCCACCTGGGTATCGAACCCGAAGCCGCCCTGCGCCGCACCAATGCCAAGTTCACCCGTCGCTTTGAACAGGTCGAAGCCCGGCTGGCCGAGCGGGGAAAGACCCCCTCGCAAAGCGATCTGGCCGAGATGGACGCGCTCTGGGACGAGGTCAAAACCGAAGAGCACCGCGCCAACGGCAAACTCCCGCCGGTGGACGCCATGGCAGCCCCCAGAAACGGGTAGACAAGCCATCCGACACTTGCGAGTGTCCCACCTTCAAGACCACCGGAGACGCCCATGCAACCTCGCAAGATCATCATCGACACCGATCCCGGACAGGACGATGCCGTCGCCATCCTGCTGGCGCTGGCCAGCCCGGAGGACATCGAGGTTCTTGGTATTACGGCGGTCGCGGGCAACGTGCCCCTGGAATTGACCGCCAAGAACGCTCGGATCGTGTGCGAACTGGCGGGGCGGACTGACATACCCGTTTACGCGGGCTGCGACAGACCGTTGAACCGCGCGTTGGTCACGGCCGAGCATGTGCATGGCAAGACAGGGCTGGATGGCCCGGACCTGCCCGATCCGCAGATGCCGCTGACCGAGGGCCACGCGGTGGATTTCATCATCGACACCCTGCGCGCCGAAGAACCGGGCACCGTGACCCTTTGTCCGCTGGGGCCTCTGACGAATATCGCGACCGCATTCAACAAAGCCCCTGATATTGTTGATCGGGTGCAGGAAATCGTTCTGATGGGCGGGGCGTATTTCGAGGTTGGGAACATCACTCCAACAGCAGAGTTCAACATTCACGTCGACCCGGAAGCAGCTGATATCGTTTTCAAATCCGGAAGGCCGATTGTGGTTATGCCGTTGGATGTCACGCATAAGGCGCTGGTCACCAAACCCCGCAACGATGCGTTCCGTGCTCTGGGAAACAAAGTCGGACTCGCTGTGGCCGAGATGACCGATTTCTTTGAGAGGTTTGACAAGGAAAAATACGGCAGCGCGGGTGCGCCTTTGCACGACCCCTGCGTGACCGCCTATCTGATCCGGCCCGAGCTGTTTTCAGGCCGTCATGTGAATGTCGAAATTGAAACCGGGTCCGAACTGACCATGGGCATGACCGTCGCAGATTGGTGGGGCGTGACCGACCGCGCGCCCAATGCGCTGTTCATGGGGGACATCGACGCTGACGGCTTCTTTGACCTGCTGACAGAAAGGCTGGCCAGATTATGAGCGCCGCCCTGCGCCTTGCGCGCCCCGAAGACCTGGACCGCCTGATGGCGCTGGTCACCACCTTCCATACCGAGGCCGGATTGACGCAAGACCCGGACCAGACCCGAAATGCTCTGACACCCCTGCTCGAGGGTATTCCCCATGGCTGTGTCTATCTGATCGGACCCGGACGCGCGCCGTTGGGCTACATCATCCTGACCTTCGGCTGGTCCGTCGAATTCGGCGGCATGGACGGTTTCGTCGACGAAATCTATATCCGACCCGCTGTTCGCGGGCGCGGCATTGCAACCGAGGTTCTGCTGGCACTGCCCAAAGCTTTGTCCGAAGCGGGGCTGACTGCCCTTCATCTGGAAGTCGACCGAAACAATGAGGCCGCTCAGAAAATCTATCTGCGCACCGGGTTCAAACCACGCGACAGATATATGCTGATGAGCAAGTTGCTTTAACGAGACTCGCCGCGGAAGATATTGGCCGGGTTCATGTCCTGTACCGGGTCACTCGCCGAGACCTGGTCTCCGGTAATTGGGTAGGTTCCCGGACCCGCGCAGGCGGAAAGAACTGTGATGGACGTTGCTGCGATTACCAGAAGGAATTTGGATACAGACATCGTGGTCTCCTTTCTGCAATGCATTCAGATTAGATCACGTGGCCGTGCTTTACTTAGTAACAAGTTCACACATAATGAGATTTTTGCATTCTTTTTAGATACAAAAAGGCTGATTCAATACGCCTGCGAAGCAGAGACCACTGAAATGATTGCCTAATCCGGATCACGTCTTTCTCGCGAAAAGATCGAAGATTTCTCGGAAACCTTCAACTTCAAGTGCAGGCAGGTACGGCAATCGTAAACCCAGAGAAGGATCGAACCAGAAAGGTTCAATCAAGGGTGGATATCACCTGAAGCCGTGTTTCCCGCCGCAACCTTTACCGCGATCGTCCGGAAGACGCCGGTTCAGGGCCCAAGAAACGCTTGGATCCAAGAGTTCCGAAGGGTCAACAGCACCAATTGATCCGTCACGCGGATTGCGGCACGTGCAGCGGAACGACCGCTTGGTGGATCAGAGACCGGAACTATAAGAAATGAGGGCCATTGGCCCCCATTCCATGCTTATTTCAGGATCGACGCGCCGGCGTATTCGGCCACTTCACCCAGCGACTCCTCGATCCGGATCAACTGGTTGTATTTCGCCAACCGGTCCGATCGCGCAAGCGAGCCGGTTTTGATCTGACCACAATTGGTCGCCACGGCCAGATCGGCAATGGTGGCGTCCTCGGTCTCGCCTGAACGGTGCGACATCACGTTGGTGTAGCGCGCGCGGTGCGCCATATCGACGGCGCGCAGGGTTTCCGTCAGCGAGCCGATCTGGTTCACCTTGACCAGCATCGAGTTCGCACAGCCGCGCTCGATCCCTTCGGCCAGACGCACAGGGTTGGTCACGAACAGGTCATCACCCACCAGTTGCACCTTGTCACCGATGGCGTCGGTCAGCGCCTTCCAACCTTCCCAGTCATCTTCGGACATGCCGTCTTCGATCGAGATGATCGGATAGTCATTGACCAGCGCCGCCAGATAAGCCGCGTTCTCGTCCGAGGTCAGGCTCGTGCCCTCACCCGAAAGAACGTATTTGCCGTCTTTGTAATACTCGGTTGCCGCGCAATCCAGCGCCAGGTGGATTTCCTCACCCGGCTTGTAACCTGCTTTTTCGATGGATTTCAGAATGAAATCCAATGCTTCACGGGTCGAGGCGATGTTGGGGGCGAAACCGCCCTCGTCACCCACACCGGTCGCCAAACCCGCGCCTGACAGTTCCTTTTTCAGCGTGTGGAACACCTCGGACCCCATGCGCACCGCTTCGCGAATGTTCGCGGCGGCGGTCGGCATGATCATGAATTCCTGAATGTCGATCGGGTTGTCGGCATGCTCGCCGCCGTTGATGATGTTCATCATCGGAACCGGCAGAACCCGCGCCGAGGTGCCGCCCACATAACGATAGAGCGGCTGGGTGGTGAAATCCGCCGCCGCCTTCGCCGTGGCCAGCGAGACACCCAGAATCGCGTTTGCGCCCAGACGGCCTTTGTTCTCGGTGCCGTCCAGCTCGATCATGGCCTGGTCAATGGCCACCTGCTCGGTCGCGTCAAAGCCCACAAGTTCTTCGGCAATCTCGCCGTTCACGGCGGCGACGGCTTCCAGAACGCCTTTGCCCATATAGCGTGCCTTGTCGCCATCGCGCTTTTCTACCGCCTCATAGGCACCGGTGGACGCGCCCGAGGGCACGGCCGCGCGGCCCATGGTGCCGTCTTCCAGAATCACGTCAACTTCGACCGTCGGGTTGCCCCGGCTGTCCAGAATTTCGCGTGCGTGGATGTCGATGATGGTGCTCATGAAGCCTGTTCCTGTGACTGCGGTCGGTTGCACGCGTCATAGCAGCAACCGGCCAAAAGTAAACCGGTTCCGTTAACGCTAACACGCATATTGCCGGACATTTAGGGCTAACAGTCCGCTGTTTGCGCCAACAAGGTCAGGCAGGGGCCAATTCGCGCGCCAGACGCCGTTCGCGGACAAAGGTATAAAGGCCCGAACCGATGATCAGGGTCGCCCCCGCCAGTGTCAGCACATCAGGACGTTCACCGAACACCAGCATTCCAGCGAGGATCGAAAACACCAGACGCGTGTACCGGAACGGCATCAGGGCCGAGGCTTCGCCCACTCTCATCGCAGTGACAATGCCGTAGTACCCCAGAACGCCAAATCCGATCGCCCCCGCATAAGGGCCCGTTTGACCGGCTTGAACCGGCACGAAGGATGCCCCGGACATGACCATCAGAACCAGGCCGGCGACAGCAACCGCAATATAGGCCTGCATCGCAACAACGGACGAAGCCACTCGCGGGTCCAGCTTGCGGGTGATCAGATCGCGCGCGGCAATTGCGACCACGGACAACACCACAAACAGGGATTCCGGCCGAAAGCCCTCCATCCCCGGGCGGATGATCATCAGAACACCGACAAAGCCGACGCCGATCGCGCTCCAGCGGCGCCACCCGACCTGCTCTCCAAGAAACAGGGCCGCCCCCATGGTGACGACCAGCGGCATGGCCTGAAACACGGCCGCCACGGTGGACAGGTCGATCAGCGACAACGCCGTCACGAACGCTACTGCACCAAAGCCTTCGGTGGCGGCGCGGATCAATGGCAGGGTTTTCCATGCAACGGGATCAAAGATCCGTTTGCGCGTGACCACTGACATCGTGGCAAACACAAGCCCGCAGAACACGCCCAGAAGCACCATGATCTGCCCTGTCGGCACAGAGCCGGACAGGAGCTTGATGAACATGTCCTCAAGTGCAAAGGCCGCCATCGACCCGATGAGCAGCAGGATGCCGTTTACGTTGTTCATATGCGCGTCCACAGGAAAAGGGCACGTCAGGTGCCTGTACACGCACAACAACCTCAACCAACGGCATCTGGCAAGACAATTCCCGTCACGCCTGATGAATTAAAGTGAGGGGATCAATCGCGTTTCGTGATGGGTCAGTCCTTTTCCAGCGGGACGCCATACAGCTCCAACCGGTGCCCCTTGAGCTTGTACCCAAGCTTGGCGGCGATTCTTTCCTGCAAGGCTTCGATCTCGGGGTCGACGAATTCGATAACCTCTCCTGACTGCATGTCGATCAGGTGGTCGTGGTGATCGCGCTCGGCGTCCTCGTACCGGGCCCGTCCGTCCCCGAACTCGAGACGTTCCAGAATGCCTGCCTCTTCGAACAGTTTGACCGTGCGATAGACCGTTGCAATGGAAATGCCTTTGTCCACGGCGGAAGCCCGCGCATAGAGCTCCTCGACATCCGGGTGGTCGTCGCTCTGTTCCAGTACCTGCGCAATGACCCTTCGTTGACCGGTCATGCGCAGCCCCTTGGCTTCACAACGCCCAACAATCGTTTCCGACATGATGCCCCTCAGACTTGCTCGGATGTCTGTCTTAATATGTCTGCGCGCGTTTCGCTACAGAGATTTCACCTTTTGCGACCTTCTGATCTAGCGCGCGTCAGATCGGCCCAGACCGGCAGGTGATCGGATGCGATATGTGCCGGACGGGTGTCGTGAACACCGTGCGCCACGGCCTGTATTCCACTGCCCAGCGCGATCCGATCCAGCGCACCCAAAGGCTGCGCGGCGGGAAAACTGGGTCTGGCGGGCAGAAACCGCATTTCGGGCGCCAGGTGATCCAGAACGGGCTGGCGTGACCATTCGTTGAAGTCACCGGCCCAAACTGTCGGCATCTGGTCCATATCCCAATCATTCCGCCGAATGTGCAAAATCTGCTGCCGCCGTGACGCTGGCAAAAGCCCCAGATGCATACCCATCACGCGCAGTGGCCCGATATGGGTGTCGAACTCGACCCGAACGGCCCCGCGCGGCTCCAGCCCCGGCAGTTCGTGATGCCCTTTTCGGCGCACCGAGATGCCCTCGCCCCGCCAGATCACCGCGTTGCCGTGCCAGCCCAGACTGCCTGCACCGCCCAGATCGACGATCTTCCACCCCGCCTCGTCCAACATGAAATGCGGCAATGCCGCCGGGCGGGGCGGCAGGCGTTTGTCGGCCTCCTGCAACACAACGATATCCGCTTTCGTGTTTTCGATGACCTGCAAAATGCGTTGCGGCTGACGCCGGAAATCCAGCCCGACGCATTTCTGAATGTTGTAGCTTGCGATACGCAGCGTGGACGAAGTTTGCATGAGGCCATGACCAAGTGAATTGGCCCTAAAGTGCCATGCCTGACGCGAGGCGCAACCCCTCAGCTCGGTTTCCTGCCGCGGCAATTCCAATACAACACCCGCCCCCGGCAATCTGCCTGTTGTTTCGCCGAATGAACCCTGCTTCGCGTCAAAGCAAAGGTTCCGCTTGATCCCCGGCCCCGCAACCCTCTATCCCGATCCGGTGACGACATCGAAGCGCAGCGAAAGCGAGGCCAAGATGAGCCTGAGTCAACCCGACAACAGCACCCGGGCCAGTATCATACTGGTGATGGGCGGCGCGCTGTGGGGCCTTTACTGGATTCCGGTGCGGTTTTTTTTCGATCAGGGTCTGACCGGCCCATGGTCCGGGATCGTCATGTACTGCGTGGCCCTGATTGCGTTGATCCCCTTTATCTGGGCCGACAGGCACATGCTGGCCCGGCGGTGGCGTGATCTGATGCTCAGCGGTATGTTCACAGGGGCGGCATTCAGCCTGTATTCGATCAGTCTTGTCTACACCGACGTCGTCCGCTCGATCCTGCTGTTCTATCTCACTCCGATCTGGGGCACGCTTCTGGGCGTCCTGTTTCTTGGAGAACGCCTGAGCCTGATGCGCCTTGCGGGCCTGATCTGCGGGCTTGGCGGACTGTTTGTCGTGCTTGGAGGCGCCGGGTTTGTGCCATGGCCGCAAAACCTGGGCGACTGGTTGGCGCTGGCGTCGGGCATATGCTGGGCACTGGGCACACTGGGCCTATACAAGACTGGCAGCATGACCATCTCGGGTCAGGTCTTTGCCTTTGTCCTTGGTGCGCTGTTGCTGTCGCTTGTCAGCCTGTCGGCGCTTGGGGGCCAGGCGCTGCCGAACGTCACGAGCGAAAACGCGATCCGCATCGCGGGATATGCATTGCTGTCGGCCTTTTATGTCCTGCCCATGATCTACATGACCATCTGGCCGGCAACCAAGCTGTCCCCCGCAAAGGTCGGCCTGCTGTTGATGAGCGAGGTTGTCGTCGGCATCGCCTCGGCCGCGGCGCTGTCCGGCGAACCATTTGGCCTGCGGGAGTTTCTGGGCGCCACCCTGATCGTCAGCGCCGCGGTGTTGGAAATCCTGCGAAAATAGACGCGGTCTGCGCGTCACGTCCCGCAAAACGTCGCGTGGACCACCTCGTTTTCGGCCGGAGGACGCCTCAGGTCTTCCGCATCACCCTGATCTTCGTAAGGCCGCGCCAGAACGGCGTTCAACCGGTCGAACGGTGCGTAATCGCCCTGCACTGCCGCCTGGATCATCTGTTCGATCCGGTGATTGCGCGGAATGAATGCGGGGTTTGCGGCGGTCAACACGTCCAGCGGCGCTGCTTCGCGCGCCAAACGTGCGCGCCAACCCGCTTCCCAAGTGTCAAACGCTTCCGGGGCAAGGAACTGATCCCGCGCCATGCCACCGCCCAGCGCCCGGAAGGTATTGGTGAAATCCGCCTGCCCCTCGGCCATACGCTTCAGAAGGTCGGTGATCAGTTCCTGATCGCCCTCGTCCGCGGTTGCCAGTCCGATCTTCGCCCGGAACCGGGACAACCAATTCTGTTGCAGCAGGTCCGGCATCGCGTGGACAATCTCGGTCGCCTCTTCCACGGCAGACTCTTTGTCGTCCATCTGCTGGATCAAGGACGTTGCCAACTGCGCGAGGTTCCACACCGCGATATCGGGCTGGTTCGAATAGGCATAGCGCCCCATCCGGTCGATCGAGCTGTAGACGGTGTTGGGGTGATACGTATCCATGAACGCACATGGGCCGTAATCAATTGTCTCGCCCGCGATCGAGCAGTTGTCGGTATTCATCACCCCATGGATGAACCCCACGCTCATCCATTGTGCAATCAAACCGGCCTGCGCATCGCGCACCGAACGCAACAGGCCCATCGGCCCTTCTGCATTGGGATAATGCCGCGCGATGGCATAGTCCGTCAGGCGCTTCAGGCTGTCCATCTGCCCACGCGCTGCAAAAACCTGAAAGGTCCCCACCCGCAGATGGCTGGATGCAACCCGGGTCAGGACCGCTCCGGGCATCGGACCTTCGCGAAATACGGTCTCGCCCGTTTCCACGGCTGCCAAGGCACGCGTGGTCGGAATGCCCAGCGCATGCATCGCCTCGGACACCACGTATTCCCGCAGCACCGGCCCCAGCCAGGCCCGGCCATCGCCCCGGCGGGAAAACGGTGTAGGACCCGAACCTTTCAGTTGAATATCCCGGCGCACCCCGTCCGTTCCGACAGTCTCGCCCAGCAGCACCGCACGCCCATCGCCCAGCTGCGGGTTGTACTGCCCGAACTGATGCCCAGAATAAAGCTGTGCTATGGGTTCAGCACCTTCGGGAATACTGTTTCCCGCAAAGGCTTCGGCCATGTCCTCAACGTCTCCGGGCGAAATCCGCAGCAACTTGGCCAGATCATCGTTGAACGCAATCATCCTTGGCGCGCGCACGGGAACCGGTGACTGCCGCGCAAAGAACGCATCCGGCAGACGGGCATAAGAGTTATCGAAGGGGATTTTCAGGGTCATGTCGTAAACATATCCCTCGGACGCATGAATACCATAGCGGATCATGCCTGCCCGTGCATAATCGCATTCAAACACGAGGGACCACATGACTGCACAAGAGATTATCGATCGCTTGAACCTGCAACGGCATCCTGAAGGGGGTTGGTACGCCGAGACATGGCGCGCCGAAAACGAAGGCCGCCCCACCGGCACCTGCATCTACTTCCTGTTGCAGGCAGGCGAAAGCAGCCACTGGCACCGCGTCGATGCGACCGAGATCTGGCTGTACCACGCAGGCGCGCCACTGATCCTGTCACTGAGCGCGACGGATGAAGGCCCCGCCACAGATCATGTGCTGACACCCGATCTGTCGCAGGGTGCCCCGCAGTTGATCGTCCCGGAAGGCCATTGGCAAGCCGCCCGCAGCACGGGCGATTACACGCTGGTCAGTTGCACCGTCTCGCCCGGCTTCCAGTTCGAAGGGTTCGAACTGGCCGCGCCCGGCTTCGATATCCCCAAGGCATGACCGCTCACATGACGATCTCTGAAAAGGTGAGTTTACAGACAGTTTCCCATTGATCATTCTGTACACACAGCCACAGGCGACGGAGTAACGAGTGAGAATGAAGCAGGCCCTGCTGACTGTCTTGTTCTTGTGTCAAAGCGCAGCATTCGCCAGCGCAGAGCCCGCTTGCGCCGAGGCCCGTCTTGCATCCGATCTGACTGCGCCAGAGCTGATCGGGGAAGAACCGGCTGAAGATGCTGACCCGATCGTGACAGTCGAACCTGCGGTGCTGGTCTCCAGGCGCCCTGCCCTGCGGCCTTGCAAGTTCCGGCAATTCGAAGTGGGTCGTGAACGAATGTTGGAACGGGGCGCCGTGTGTGGTGACTGGACCATTCTGGGCGAAACACGCAAGCCCGTCGCCGGAAAGGCCCGCGGATGCGGGATCACGAACCCGGTTCGGGTTTACAGGATCTCTGACATCGCCCTCAGCCAATTCTCATTGATGGATTGCCAGACAGCGGTCACGCTTAAAACGTGGATCGAAAACACGGCCAAGCCAGCCTTTGCCGATATGGGCGGCGGGCTGAAGGGGATGCGGATCGTTGGCCACTATGCCTGCAAGACCCAGAACAACCAGCCGCGTGCACGCATCTCGGAACATGCGCGCGGAAAGGCGATCGACATATCGACCTTCGTTTTAAAGGACGGAACACAGATCACGGTCCGGGACGGGTGGAACAACGCGCAAGGCGCTGTATTGCGAAAGTTGCACGATGGCGCCTGCGGCGTGTTCGGAACCGTGCTGGGCCCGGACGCCGACCGTTATCACGTCGGGCATTTCCATTTTGACACAGCCCGCCGCAAGGGCGCTCCGGTGTGTCGATGAACCTTCGGGTTGCGCCTCTATTTGTCGCTTCGGCTTTTGATCAACACATTGATCAGAGGCACCAGCAGCGTCGCGGCCGATCCCAAAGGGTTCGATCCAATGCTCTTGACCGCCTGCACGACCTCTTTGGCCTCTGCGGTCATCTCCTCCAATTCGTCTTCAATATCCGCTATGGCCATATCGCGCACCTCGACGGCCGGGGCGACTTCGTCGTCGATATTGCGGCGCCTTGCAATCAGCACCATAAGCCCTGCGAATAGAAGGTTTCCAAAGGCCAACAGCGCCGCCGCCGAGGCTGGTGACATCGAGCTTTGAAGTGCCAAGAACAAGGAAGCATTCAAAAGCACCACCGCCGACAATGCCGCGATGCCCGCAATGCCCATCAGTATGGTCTGTTGCTGAACCACTCCAAGGCGGCGGCGTGCAATCAGACGTTCGGTCCGATAGATCGTAACCAGATTTTTGCTCAGTCTGCTCATAAGCCGCCTCCTAACCCTGCGCGCGCCCGACGACGTACCCCAGCGAAAACGCAATCAGCAACGCCGTGATCGGATAGTCTTTCTGCAACCGACCGAACTCCTCGACAACGTCATGCCCCAAGGACTGAACCTGGCTCAGGTCGATTCCGTGGTCTTCCAGCAGCTGCCGGATTTCATCCGACGATTTGGTGCCTTCAGGTGGATCTTCGGAACCCGCTTCCTTTTCGGCCTGCGCCTCCAACGTCGCATTCCGCTTCCGCAACTTCTCCAACTCGGCCTCGAGCTCTGCCTTGGTCGCCATACTGCCTTGCCCCTGATCCATCG
This sequence comes from Ruegeria sp. BF10, assembly GCF_056538725.1. NCBI lineage: Bacteria > Pseudomonadati > Pseudomonadota > Alphaproteobacteria > Rhodobacterales > Roseobacteraceae > Ruegeria > Ruegeria sp. BF10. The sequence continues at coordinate 1,073,178 of NZ_JBQFTR010000001.1, read as the reverse complement.
GTCCGGGGCAATCGTCGCACAAAGAGTTGTTTTTTTGAACTGTTTTCCGGATCGCGCTATCCGACCGGGTCCATGGACACCGTACTGACGACCCCGCCACCGACAAGCGCTTGAACGCCGGTGGTTCCGGGGCAAGAGGTCGGCAACCCCCGCGCAACGCGCACCGCCAGATAGGCAAACGCCTGCGCCTCAAGCATGTCGCCATCCAGCCCCACCGCCTCAACCGTTTCGACCGGGCAATCCAGCGACACGCGCAGCATCTCCATCAGCACCGGGTTGCGCCTGCCGCCCCCTGTGACCAACACACAGGACGGGGGTTTCGGACAGTGCTCCATCCCCTGCACCACAGCTGCGGCGCACATACCGGTCAGAGTGGCCACCGCGTCAGCGTCATTGAGTTCCTTGACCAGACCGATCATTTCAGAAAAATCGTTCCGGTCCAAAGACTTCGGCGGCATGCGGGAAAAATACGGCTCGGCCAGAAACAGCTCCAGCGCGCCCATCTCGACTGTGCCATCGCGGGCTAATGCCCCGTCCCGGTCCATTGGAAGCCCCAGCCGGGCCTGCATCAGATCATCGACCGGCGCATTGGCCGGGCCTGTATCAAAGGCCAGCAGCGCACCGGGCGCTTCGGGACCTTCGAACGTCGGGTCCACATAGGTCAGGTTGCCGACCCCACCCAGGTTCAGGAAACACAATGGCCGGTCCGCACCGAACCATTTGGCACAGGCAAAGTGAAAGAATGGCGCAAGCGGAGCCCCCTCGCCCCCCATCGCCACATCATCGCTGCGGAAATCCCAGACCACCGGACGCCCAAGGGCCTGCGCCAGCCCCAGCCCGTCACCGACCTGAAACGTACCGCGCCCGCGCGGCTCATGCGCCAGCGTCTGTCCGTGAAAGCCGATCAGATCCACATCCTCGAACTCGGACAGAGCTTCGGCATGGGCAATTGTCACCATCTCGGCCGCCGCATCGACCTGGGGTCCGTGCCACTGCCCCATTGCTGCCCGCAACACGTCGCGTTCTGCATCCGAATAGGCGCGGTATCCACTTTCCCCAAACCCGTAAATCGAATGCCCGTCGGTTTCCACCACTGCGGCATCAACCCCGTCCATCGATGTGCCGGACATTGCGCCCAAAGCCCGGAGCTTTCCGTGTTTCGCGATGGTCTGGCCCAAGCCTGCCTCCTGAATTGGCTGTGTCTTTCGCCGCGTCCGGGTCCGGGATTTCACCTTTGGGTTGCAGCCCGGTCAACGTGCCTTCTGTTGGGGCGCAAAGGCAAGCGTTCCGGACCGGCCCGGCAATTTTTTTCTCAGGGCGCGTGTCTGGATCGACACCCTAGACCACACCCCGCCCCCGAGGTGAAAAGGTGGCTTTTCCTCCCACGCGCTGCCGCCTATACAGTGCCCCGCAACATTAACCCAAAGGGCACGATATGACCTACCACCCCAAATCGGATTTCATCGCCACGATGATCGAGCGCGGCTTTCTCGCCGACTGCACCGATTATCAGGGCCTTGACGACGCGCTGATCAGTGGGTGCAAACCGGCCTATATCGGCTTTGATGCCACGGCCAAGTCGTTGCATGTGGGCAGCCTGATCCAGATCATGATGTTGCGCTGGTTCCAGAAAACCGGCCACCAGCCGATCACCCTGATGGGCGGCGGAACCACCAAGGTCGGCGACCCGTCATTCCGCTCGGATGAACGCCCGCTGCTTGGTCCCGAACAGATCGACGAAAACATCGCGGGCATCAAAAAGGTGTTCTCAGCCTATATCGACTATGACACAGAGGCCGAGAACAAAGCGTTGATGCTGAACAATGCCGAGTGGCTGGACGACCTGAACTACCTCGATTTCCTGCGCGACATCGGGCGTCATTTCTCGGTCAACCGGATGCTGAGCTTTGAATCGGTGAAATCCCGACTGGACCGTGAACAGTCACTGTCCTTTCTCGAATTCAACTACATGATCCTTCAGGCCTATGACTTCCTGGAGCTGAACCGCCGCTATGGTTGCTTGCTTCAGATGGGCGGCAGCGACCAGTGGGGCAATATCGTCAACGGGATCGACCTGACCCGCCGCGTGCTGGATCACGAGATCTACGGCCTGACCTCACCCCTGCTGACCACCAGCGACGGCAAGAAAATGGGTAAATCTCAGGACGGCGCGGTCTGGCTGAACGCTGACATGCGCTCGCCCTACGAGTTCTGGCAATTCTGGCGCAATACGACCGACGCGGATGTCGGGCGGTTCCTGAAGCTTTACACCGAAATGCCGGTGGATGAATGCGATCGTCTGGGCGCGCTGCAAGGGTCCGAGATCAACGAGGCCAAGATCCGTCTTGCCAACGAGGTGACAACTCTGGCCCATGGTGCGCAGGCCGCGGCGAACGCCGAAGCCACTGCCCGAGAAGTGTTCGAAAAAGGCGGAGTCGGAGATGATCTGCCGACCCTGACGCTATCGGAAGCAGACTTACCGATCTCTATCGTCCAGTTGATCGTGAAAACGGGTCTGGCTAAGTCCGGCAAGGAGGCCAAGCGCCTGATCGCCGAGAACGGCGCCAAGTTGGATGACGCGCCGCTGACCGATGCCGGGCTGATGATCGACGCTAGTGCATTGTCCTCGCCCATCAAGCTGAGCGCCGGCAAAAAGCGTCACGCGCTGGTTCAACTGGGTTAACCCAGCAAGGCTGACGCCCGCAAAATGGAAACGGCCACCCAATCGAGTGGCCGTTTTGTTTTCGAAAAGGAACGCTTGTCAGCGTTTTTTTCCACCGCCGCGACCGGGCCGGTCGCCTCTTTCATCATCGTTGGCGTTGTTTCCGCGGCCCGGGCTGCTGCCCTCGCCGCCATTGCCGTGGCCGTTGTTGCCCTTGCCACCGCCTTTACCTTTGCCGCCCTTGCCTTCGCCTTTGCCTTTTCCGCCTTTGCCTTCACCACCGCCGGACTCACCGCCGCCACCGGACTCACCGCCGCCACCGCCGGACTCACCTCCGCCACCGCCGGATTCGCCACCGCCACCGCCGGACGCACCGCCGCCGCCGGATTCACCGCCGCCGCCACCGGATTCACCGCCGCCGCCACCGGATTCACCGCCGCCACCGCCGGATTCGCCACCGCCACCGCCGGTTTCACCTCCGCCACCGGGTGCGCTACCAGCATCGGCAAATCCAGACCCACCGGGTTCAGAGCCGCGGCTTTCACCACGATTTTCCGCCGAACCAGACAGGCTTGCCGTCGGCAAATCCGTCAGCAACGCGGCCAGCCCCGGGCATTGCGCCCCGGTCACAGTCAATGTTGTTTCAAAGTCGGACCGCTTTTGAAGCCTGTCCAGAAAACTCGGGGTTACCTGCACACAGTCGCACAACCCGGCATAGTCCCCCGCGCTGGCAAGATTTCGGGCCGTTTTCCAGTTGCAGGTTTCCGGTGCGGCGGCAGCACTGCCGATCATCACCATTCCAAAAACAGGGACAGCAATAACTGCGCCCAGCACGTGTTTCGTACTCTTTACCATAAAAGATCCTCCTGGTGAAAAAACACACGACGGCTCAGAGTTCTTCGTTCACGAACAGGCGCGTTTTCGTGAAGTTGGGATTAAGATGTCTTGAGCATCTGCCAGCGCATCGGGGCGAATGATCTGGTCCGCCGACCAAGATCCCTCTTTCTCTAATATATGGACACTGGCCCCAAAATGCAGTTATTGAACAACTGTTCATATCCATGGGAGGAGATCACCATGCACCTGTCCACCACTGCCGCCCTCATCACCGGCGGCGCGTCCGGTCTGGGCGAAGCCACGGCACGCCACTTCGCCTCGGAAGGCGCACAGGTCACCATTCTGGATCGCGATGCGGATCGCGGCGCGCAGGTCGCCGCCGAGATTGGCGGTCATTTCGCGCAGACGGATGTGACCGACGAAGAGTCGGTGGCCGCTGCTGTGCGCCACGGCATGGACAAGATGGGCAAGATCACGGCCACGGTGAATTGCGCCGGTATCGCCTATGGTATCAAGACTGTCGGCAAGGATGGCCCCCACCCTTTGGATGCGTTCCAGCGCACGATCGACATCAATCTGGTTGGCACCTTCAACGTGTCCCGGCTGGCCGCTGCCGAGATGGCAAAGAATGACCCCGAACCAGATGGGGCACGTGGGGTGATCATCAACACCGCCTCGATCGCTGCGTTTGACGGGCAAAAGGGCCAGGCGGCCTATGCGGCCTCGAAAGGCGGCGTCGTGGGCATGACGCTGCCGATGGCCCGCGACCTGGCCTCGACCGGCATTCGGGTCATGACCATCGCGCCGGGCATTTTCATGACCCCGATGCTGGCGGGCCTGCCCGAAGAAGTGCAACAACAGCTTGCCGCCGACGTCCCGAACCCTGCCCGCCTTGGCGATCCGCATGAATACGGACGACTGGCCGGCTTCATCGTCGAGATGGGCTATCTGAACGGTGAGGTCATTCGCATCGACGGTGCCCTGCGGATGCGCTAGACCGGGGCTCATGACCGAGCGACAGAAAATGGAAGCGGGCGAGTGGTATTGCTGCCTTGACCCGGAACTGGATGCGCTTCGCGCCGAAGCGCGTCGTGCCGTTCATGCCCATAACACATGCCCGCCGGATGAACGTGGGGCCATCGCGCCTGAACTGGCAGCGCTGTTTGCAGGTGTTGGTGAGGATTGCTTTCTTGAGGCCCCATTTCACTGTGCCTACGGAATAAACCTGTCTTTGGGGGATCGCGTGTTTTTCAACGCAGGCTGCGTCGTGCTCGACACCGCGCCGGTGACGATTGGCAACGACACGATGCTTGGACCTGCGGTGCAGATCTATTGCGCCGAACACGCGAAAGACCCGGCCTTGCGCGCTCGGGGCCTTGAAACCGCCCACCCTGTCAGGATCGGCGAAAACGTCTGGATCGGCGGGGCCGCGATCATCATGCCGGGCGTTGCGATCGGCGACAACGCCATCATCGGAGCCGGTAGTGTGGTGACAAAAAACGTTCCGCCCGGCGAGACAGTCGTCGGAAACCCCGCCCGGCCTATCCGGCCCCGCCCATAACCCTGTTCTGTCCCCAGTCCGCCAAGGCCTCAATCACCGGGCGCAGCGCCAGCCCCTTTTCGGTCAGACTGTACTCTACCCTGGGCGGCACCTCGGCATAGACTTTGCGGTTCACGATTCCATCTGCCTCAAGTTCGCGCAGTTGCTTGGTCAGGCTGCGCTGAGTAACCGTACCCAACGCCCGGGACAACTCGTTGAATCGCATCGTGCCCCCAAGGAGGTGATAAATCACCAGCCCCTTCCACTTGCCCGATATCTGCTCCAGACCGGCCTCAACTGGGCAGCCTCCGCTGCAATCATATCTTTCAAACCGATCCAACCCGACCTCCTGCGTCTTTCAGTATACAAATGGTACCTATCTGCGTGAATGGTACCTATATGCATGAATAGTGCGTACTTGCGAGTTTTGCTGGTGTGTCACATATCCCGGTTCATCGCAACTGAACCCTTTGAGGAGACACCATGGCCTTGACCATTCTCGCCCAAATCACCGCCCATCCGGGCAAGGAAGATCTTGTCCGCGCCGAGCTGGAAAAGCTCATCCCCATCACCCGTGCCGAACAAGGTTGCATCCAATACGACCTGCATGTGGACACAACCAACTCCGGTGTTTTCGCGTTCTATGAAAACTGGGAAAGTCGCGAACAGTGGCAGACGCATATGAACGCGCCTCATCTCGCGGCTTACATGGAGGCAACCGACGGTGCTGTGGCTGAATTTACGCTGAACGAAATGACACGGATCGGCTGATCAAGGTTTTGCAAAACCGGGGCAGTTACAGGGCTCCGGTTTTGTGCAACTCATACAATGCCGTCCATTTGGGGCCGCGCAGTTTGCGTTTACCCTGCTTCGGCCTTTTCTTCCAGGGTCAGCCACTCCTCTTCAACCGCCGACAGTTTCTCCTGCCGTTCCACCAGCGCCTCGGTCGCTTTCTGGAACTTGACCGGTTCGCGAGTGAACAATTCGGGATCCGACATCAGCTCTTCCAGCTTTGCGATCTCGGCCTCGAGGCGCGCAATCTCGGCTGGCAGCTTTTCAAGCCGGTGTTTTTCCGAGAATGACAGACCGGGTTTCTGCTGCGTCTCCTGCTTTGCTTTTGGCTTCGAAGCTTTTGCTTTTTCTTCTTTTTTAGCGACCACTTCCCCGCGCTGCGCAATATAATCCGACCAGCCGCCGGCATAGACGGTCGCCCGCCCGTTGCCTTCCATCGCGATGGTCGTCGTTGCAACGCGGTCCAGAAAATCCCGGTCGTGGCTGACCAGCAGAACCGTACCGTCGTAGTCGTCAAGCAGCTCCTGCAACAGGTCCAGCGTTTCGACATCCAGATCGTTGGTCGGTTCGTCCAACACCAGAAGGTTCGAAGGTTTCGCCATCAACTTGGCCAGCAGCAACCGGGCCTTTTCGCCACCCGACAAGGATTTGACAGCCGCTCTTGCCTGCCGCTCGTCGAACAGGAATTCCTTGAGATATCCCACGACATGTTTGGGCTGCCCGCCAACCATCACCTGATCGGCCTTGCCGGAAACCCGCATATCCGGGTCGCCGGTCAGGCTGTCCCACAAGCTCATCTCGGGGTCCAGTTGCGCACGGGTCTGATCGAACACCGCGACCTCAAGATTGGTACCCAGCGACACCGAACCTTCGTCCGGCTCCACCTGCCCCAGAAGCATCTTCAGCAAGGTCGTCTTGCCGACCCCGTTCGGCCCGACAAAGGCCACACGATCACCGCGCTGCACCAGCAGATCAAAATTCCGAACGATCTGCTTGTCACCGAACCCTTTGGCCAGCCCTTTGGCCTCGATCACCTTGCGGCCTGATTTTGGCCCCGCGTCCAGCGTCATCGCAGCGGAACCCTGACGCTTGATCTGTGCTGCCTTTTCGGCCCGCAGCGCCTGTAGGGCCCGCACCCGGCCCTGATTGCGTTTGCGCCGTGCGCTGATACCCTCGACCGCCCATTTGGCCTCGGACTTGATCAGACGGTTCAGCTTGTGGCGCTGCTGATCTTCTTCTTCCCAGATCTTGTCCCGCCAGGCTTCGAACGCGCCAAAACCCTGTTCCTGCCTTCGGACCATTCCCCGATCAATCCACAGAGTCGCCCGCGTCAGTGCGCGCAAGAAGGCCCGGTCGTGCGAGATCAGCACAAAAGCCGCCCGTGTCGACCCAAGCTCGCGCTCCAGCCACGCGATGGCTTCGATATCCAGATGGTTGGTGGGTTCGTCCAGCAGCATCAGGTCCGGCGCCTCGGCCATCAGCTTGGCCAATGCCGCGCGCCGCCGCTCTCCACCCGAAGCCGTCTCAACTGCGCGTGAAGGGTCGAATTTCAGCCCCTCGCCTGCCCGTTCAACCTTGTAGAGTTCGCCGGGCTCCAACCCGCTGGACGCATAGTCGCCCAGGGTGGCAAAGCCCTCCATCGTCGGGTCCTGCTCCATATAGCCCACGGATTTTCCGGGCGGCACGACAATTTCGCCGCGGTCGGCCTCGACCAGGCCAGCCATCACTTTCATCAGCGTGGATTTGCCCGACCCGTTGCGCCCAACCAGCGCCACGCGGTCACCGGGCTGCACCACCAGATCCAGTTCGGAAAACACCGGTTCGCCCCCGAAAGTCAGGGATATGCCGGACATCTGCAACAAAGGAATTCTCGCCATGCCCGCCAGCTAAACCGACGGCCACACTGCGTCAACGCCCTGTCTTCACCTTTTCGGAAATACTCATCTTAACCGGCCAATGCCCGCAGCAGGCGTTTTCGGGCCGGAGGAATCGCCCCGATTTCAAGCCCGGTGAACACATGCAACGTGTTCATGTGGCGATCCACAACGGCGTGATCACTCACCCAACCACCCATCATCAGATAGGTTCGCAACAGGGGCGGCATGCGCGACATTGCCTTTTTCGCGTCCGGTCGGCGCCGCAGACGTGCGGCAAAGCGGAACACGTCCGGAGCCTTGACCCGCGGCAACCACCGTTTCGGGGCCAGGTGGCGATGCTTGAGCATTGCAAAGGCATCAAGGTATCGCACAGTTTCGGTCCCGGCAAAGGACGAACATCCAAACAGCATCTCGACATTGTGTTGATCGACATAGGACGTCATTGCCCCCCAGGCGACGCGCAGAATGTCGGGATCGTTCAGTTCCGGATGAACGCAAAACCTGCCCATCTCGACCATGCGGCCACGGAACCCCGCCAACGAGCTCAGGTCGTAGAACTGCGCTGAATAGCTGCGTCCGATTTCACCGCCGTGCTCCATTGTCAGCATCCGAAAGCAGCAGACCAGCCGCCCGGCGGATCGCATATCTTCAACCAGGACATGACTGCATTGCCCGTCAAAAGTGTCAATGTCCGGTTTCCGGGTGCCAAATGCCAATGTCCGCAGGTTTTGTGCGGCCCTGACATCCTCGGCCGAATCCGCCAGACGGGCGTTATAGCGCCCTTTGCTCAACAAAACTGCCGTCGCCACGGTCGCGTCCTCCACGGGTGCCGACCCACGGGCGTCGGCACGACACCTTTAGCACAAGACATGTGACTGCCTTGTGACCATCGCAAGGTTCCGGCGCGATCAGTTGGCGCCAGGAATATTGGCCGGGTTGAAGTTGCCGATATTGCCCAACAGCTGCCGCAGGAAGCCTTTGTCCTGAACGTTGGAGTCGGTCACGCGGCGTTCCAGCGGAATCACGATGCCGTCTTCCAGGCCAAAACGCTCGATGTTTCTGACGACTCCACGCTGATCAAAGCTGATGGCGACCAGTTCGCGCGCCACCACCTCGGGCCGTTTCGGGCCGTAATGGCGCACCCGCGAGCGGACATAGTAATAGCCCGAATCCCGCACGACACCGGACGCACCCGGTGCGCCGATGGCCTCTTCCACACTGTCACGCGTATCTACGCCCACTTTGATTTCGGCCAGTTCCTCGGCCGGAGGCACATAGCCGTGATTCTTGTAGATCGGCGTACAGGCCCCGGCCGCAGCCAGACAGGCAACAAACACAAGCGATTTCGTCGCTGGTTTCAACCGGTTCAGTACCTTCAACATGCACACCCTCTTGCCTTGGCCTCTTGCGGCTTCTATCCGATTACAGAAACCGCTGCCACGGTTCAACACATAGAAAGGCTCACGAATGGGCAACGTTACATCATTTCGGGTGGCTGACCTGCCCCAGAACGCCCCGACACCCTTTGAACTGCGCCCCGCAAGCGCCGCATTGGATGAGATCAGGCAGGATCTGGGGCTGCTGGGGCTGCGCAAACTCAGCTTTTCCGGCGAGCTTCGCGCACAGGGCAAGCGTGACTGGGTTCTAAATGGCAAACTCGGCGCAACCGTGATCCAACCCTGCATCGTGACGCTCGAGCCGGTCACGACGCGGATCGACATCCCCGTGCATCGCACCTTTCTGGCCGATTGGACCGACCCGGATGAACCCGAGTTCGAAATTCCCCAGGATGACGAATCCGAACCTTTGGGCCCAGAAATCGACCCCGCACCGGTGATGATCGAGGCGCTGTCGCTGGCCCTGCCGCAATACCCGCGCAAGGAGGGTGCGGAACTGGGTCAGGCAGACTATACCGAACCCGGAAAACAGGCGATGACCGACGAAGACGCCAAACCTTTTGCCGGATTGGCGGGATTGCGCGATGCGCTCAAAAAAGACGAGTGACAGAGCGCAGATTTCCTGTCATAGCAGGCGGTCAGAAAAATCGCTTGAACATACCGAGAATCGCAGTATTTTCGCGCGCTCATCGGATTTTGGGTTGGACATTGCGGGGCCCGTCGCCTAAACGCGCGTCAAACCACGATAAACGAACTACGAAACCCGGGTCGGCAGCGAATCTGCGACCCCTAGTCAGACAAAGGTTGAGACCATGGCCGTCCAACAGAACAAAGTTTCCAAGTCGCGTCGCAACAACCGCCGCGCACACGACGCTCTGGTTGCTGCAAACCCGAACGAATGCCCGAACTGCGGCGAGCTGAAGCGCCCGCACCACGTTTGCGCATCCTGCGGCCACTATGATGATCGCGAAGTCGTCGCACAGGCCGACGAAATCGATCTGGACGAAGACGCAGCCTAAGCCTGATCGAGTGCAGACCAAGGCATGACTGAACAGCCCACGCACGCCGGACGGATCACCATCTCGGTCGACGCTATGGGTGGGGACGCGGGTCCCTCGGTCGTTGTTGCCGGTCTTGCGAAATCGGCCGACAAGAACCCGGATATCAGGTTCTTGTTACACGGGCCCGAACAGGTATTGCGCAAGCTTGTCGCCAAACGGCGTGTCCTTGAGGGGCGCGTCGTTTTTCGTGATTGCCCCGGTGTGGTCACGATGGAAGACAAACCCAGTCAGGTTGTGCGCAACGGCAAAGAGACCTCGATGTGGTCCACGCTGGAAGCGGTACGCCAGGGTGAAGCCCATGGCGCGGTTTCCTGCGGCAATACCGGTGCGCTGATGGCCCTGTCGATGATGCGCCTGCGCAAACTGCCGGGCGTGAACCGGCCGGCCATCGCGATACTGTGGCCCTCGCGCAACCCTCAGGGGTTCAACGTGATGCTGGATGTCGGCGCCGATGTGCGCGCCGACGCCAAGGACTTGCTGCAATACGCGCTGATGGGCGCCTCTTACGCGCGCAACGGTTTGGCCCTGAGCCGCCCCCGGATCGGACTGCTGAATGTCGGCACCGAAGAACACAAAGGGCGTGCCGAACTGAAAGAAGCGCACTCGATGATCGCGGGATTCGCAGAGCAGGCGAATTTCGATTTCGTGGGCTTCGTCGAAGGCAGTGACATCCCGGGTGACAAGGCGGATGTCATTGTAACCGATGGCTTTACTGGCAACGTCGCGATCAAAACCGGCGAAGGAACGGCAAGCCTGATCGGCGACCTGCTGCGGCAGGCCTTCAAATACTCTCCGCTATCCCGATTGGCCTCGATTCTGGCTATCACGTCGCTGAACCGTTTGAAGAAGCGGATCGACCCGCGGCGCGTGAATGGTGGCGTGTTTCTGGGGCTGAACGGCACCGTGGTGAAATCCCACGGCGGCGCTGACGCGACAGGCGTGTCAGCTGCAATCAAACTGGCCTTCACCCTGGCGCAGTCCGGCTTTTCCGAAAAATTGGCTGCGCGGGTTGCATCCACTGCCCAGCTTGCACAAGATGCCGCGCAATCAGTGCCGCAGACAGATAAATAACAAAAAAGGCAGTACCGGAAAATGGCAGGCCGTTCAGTTGTAGCAGGTGTCGGGCATTATTTGCCCGAACGCGTTGTTCCCAATTCCGAGTTTGAGAAAACCCTGGACACGACCGACGAATGGATCAAGACCCGCTCGGGGATCGAACGCCGCCACTTTGCTGCCGAAGACGAGACGACATCCGATCTGGCCACCAAGGCCGCCGAAGCCGCGCTGGCCGACGCAGGTCTGACGGCGGATGACATTGATGCAATCGTTCTGGCGACTTCAACGGCGGATCTGACTTTTCCTTCGGCCGCCACCATGGTTCAGGCTCGGTTGGGCATGACCAAGGGCTTTGCTTTTGATGTTCAAGCTGTTTGCGCCGGATTCGTTTTTGCACTGTCCAACGCAAATGCGCTGATTGTTTCCGGTCAGGCCAGGCGTGTGCTGGTGATCGGGGCCGAGACTTTCTCACGGATCATGGACTGGACCGATCGGTCCACCTGCGTTCTTTTCGGCGATGGCGCCGGTGCGGTTGTGCTGGAGGCCCAAGAGGGCACGGGCACCGCCGAGGACCGCGGTATTCTGGCAACCGACCTGAATTCGGACGGGCGCTACAAAGACCTGCTCTATGTCGATGGCGGCGTTTCGACCCAATCCACCGGGCATCTGCGCATGCAGGGCAATCAGGTTTTCCGACATGCCGTTGAAAAGCTTACGAAAACAGCAGAAACAGCGTTGGAACGAGCGGGGCTGAGCAGCTCGGACGTGGATTGGATCGTGCCGCACCAGGCCAACATCCGGATCATTCAGGGCACCGCCAAGAAAATGAACTTGCCGATGGAAAACGTGGTTGTGACCGTTCAGGATCACGGAAACACGTCGGCCGCATCCATTCCACTGGCCCTGTCCGTGGGCAAGCAGCGCGGACAGATCAAACCGGGTGATCTGATCGTGACCGAAGCCATTGGCGGCGGTCTGGCCTGGGGCGCAGTGGTTCTGCGCTGGTGACCGGCGCAAACCGGCTTACACAGCCGCCCGCAATTCATTGATATTGACAGCGAATTTGCCATACCCATATGCTTCAACAGCAACAGGGGAATTAGCATGGGCGACAAAACACTGACTCGAATGGACCTGAGCGAAGCTGTCTTTCGTGAGGTAGGTCTGTCACGAAACGAAAGTGCGCAGCTGGTTGAAAGCGTTCTGAACCACATGTCCGACGCCTTGGTGCGTGGTGAACAGGTGAAGATCTCGTCTTTCGGTACATTCAGTGTTCGCGACAAGACCGCCCGTGTCGGTCGCAACCCCAAAACCGGCGAAGAAGTCCCGATTCAGCCGCGCCGTGTACTGACTTTCCGCCCGTCGCATCTAATGAAAGATCGCGTCGCCGCAGGGAACCGCAAGTAAGTTCAGGACGTCCAGGTTATGAGTAAGTCCCCCGATGCCTTTCGCACCATAAGCGAAGTTGCGGACTGGCTCGGTGTTCAGGCTCATGTTCTGCGATTCTGGGAAAGTCGATTCACTCAGGTAAAACCCGTCAAACGCGCAGGTGGACGCAGGTATTATCGGCCCAACGACATGCGTCTGTTGGGAGGAATCAAGAAACTGCTCCACGAAGACGGTATCACGATAAAAGGTGTCCAGCGTATCCTGCGCGAACAGGGCGTCGCACATGTCGCGGCGCTGTCCCCTTCCCTGGATGACCCTGGCCCCGCCCCGATTGAGGCCGTTCAGGACACCGTAGTACCGTTTGAACCTAAGCCTGCAACCGCAACGGAACAGATTCGAATGGATCTGGGCGAACCGTCAAAGCAATCCGTCAAGGAAGGCGCGCAGGCTAACGCGCGTACATCTTCTGCGTCACAGCCGGAGCCAGAGCCCGAACTGGATGCCGCGCCCTTGATGGGGGGAATAGCGTCGCTTGCGTGGAATCAGACAGATTTTGATGACGACCTGTTGCGGCGCATCGCTCCGATTGCAAAAGATCTGCGCCGCTGGCTGGACCGTGTCGAAACACAGGCGACGGGTTAGGACAAAAGGCATTGATTTCCTCTTGCCCCTGCCGGGAAAATCTTTATGAACACCCCAACGTCGGGCTATGGCGCAGCCTGGTAGCGCGTCCGTCTGGGGGACGGAAGGTCGCAGGTTCGAGTCCTGCTAGCCCGACCAAATTACACCGACGTTTATGGCATAAAGGCCAGATCCCGCTCTGGCACCAGGGGGGATCGAGATGACAGGTGTTTGCCCGAACCAACAGCTTGAGGCGATGATCGCCCGCGGTGAAATCACCGCCAACCCCGAGGTTCTGCCGGCGCAGATTCAACCTGCCAGCCTTGATTTACGTCTGGGAACAGTGGCTTACCGTGTACGTGCCTCGTTCCTTGCGGGGGAAGGCCGGACTGTCACGGACCGGTTGGCAGAGTTTGAGATGCACCGCATCGATATCTCGGATGGCGCGGTTCTGGAAAAGGGCTGCGTCTATCTGGTGCCCCTGATGGAATCGCTTGCCCTGCCCGACAGCATGAGCGCCGTGGCCAACGCCAAAAGCTCGACCGGGCGGCTGGATCTTCTGACGCGGACCATTACCGATGGCGGTACCGAGTTCGACCGGGTGCCCGCAGGTTACACAGGCCCGCTTTATGCCGAAATCTGCCCGCGCTCGTTCTCGGTGCTGGTTCGTCCCGGGATGCGCCTGAATCAAATTCGTTTTCGCCAGGGTCAGGCCGTGTTGTCAGATGCCGAACTGAGGTCCTTGCATGCCGAATCTCCGCTGGTGGATGGACCTGCGGTCATTCAGGACGGTCTGGGCTTTTCGGTCGACCTGCAACTGCCTGATACCGATCTTGTCGGCTATCGCGCCAAACCGCATACCGGGGTGATCGATCTGGATCGAATCGGTGAATACGACCCGCAGGACTATTGGGAAGAGGTGCGAACCAAAGATGGCTGCATCATCCTGGACCCCGGCGCGTTCTATATCCTGGTCAGCCGCGAGGCGGTGCATATTCCGCCGATGTACGCCGCTGAAATGGCGCCCTATCTGGCGATGGTCGGTGAATTTCGGGTCCACTACGCCGGGTTCTTCGACCCCGGTTTTGGCCATGCCGCCGCAGGGGGTGCCGGTTCGCGTGGCGTGCTTGAGGTGCGCTGCCACGAAGCGCCCTTCGTGCTGGAGCACGGACAGGTCGTCGGACGTCTGGTTTATGAGAAAATGGCTGACATGCCGACGCAACTATATGGTGCAGGCATTGCCTCGAACTATCAGGGACAGGGCCTGAAACTGTCAAAGCACTTCAAAGCCGTAAGCTGACCCCTAGAATTTCATGAACCGGCGCATCTGGCGGGTCAGGCGTTGCGCCTGCCGCAGGTTCTGCGCATGTCGCGGTGCGCTGGCTTTTCCGGGCCCATTCGACGTGCCGGGCCCGCTGCCTTTTGGGCTGGCCAGATCGATGCCTTTGTTCACACCCTTGTTGACCAGACGGCGCATGACCTGACGCACAATCATATCGATGATCCGGTTTGCATTCATCGCTGAACTCCGTGTCCTCACGCACAAAGATAGACGCTTTATGCGGCAACAAAAGGGCTGTTCGATCACTCATCCTCGAACAGTTCGGTCTGGTCTTCGTCAACTTCGTCCTCGCGCCCCTCTCCCAAGGGGATGGCACCCGGAGGAGGACGATTCTCCAACAATCCCGCCGCGCGCAGTTCTTTCAGGCCCGGCAGGTCGCGCGCGTTTTCCAGCCCAAAATGATCCAGAAACTCAGGCGTCACCACAAACGTCACCGGACGACCCGGCGTCATGCGGCGGCGGCCCAGCTTGATCCACTCCATCTCAAGCAACTGATCGATGGTCCCGCGTGAAACCGACACACCCCGGATTTCCTCGATCTCAGCCCGCGTGCAGGGCTGATGATAGGCCACGATGGCCAGAGTTTCGATCGCGGCGCGGCTGAGCTTGCGGGTCTCGACCGTTTCCTTCTGCATCAGAAAACCCAGATCAGGGGCCGTGCGGATGGCCCAAGCATCCCCCACGCGCACCACGCGAACGCCACGCCCCTCGTAGCGTTTCTGAAGCAATTCAACCGCTTGCGCCGCGTCGCTGCCATGGGGCATCCGCGCCTCAAGATCCGCAATCGTCACCGGCTCGGCGCTGGCGAACAGAACGGCTTCGACCATGCGTTCCTGTTCAGCCAGCGGAGGGGCCTCGAACAGCGTACCGGTCTCTTCAGGGGCATCAGTCACGTGTTTCGGTCCTCTTGCGCAAATGGATCGGAGCGAATGTCTCGCTCTGCTTGATTTCCATATGTCCCTCTTTCACCAGCTCCAGCGAGGCCGCAAAGGTCGCCGCCGTCGCTGACCTGCGCCGTACCGGGTCGGAATCCCAGCCATTGGGCAGGTAAGTTTCCATATCGGTCCATGTCCCGGCAAACCCGATCAGCGGGCGCATCCGTTCCAGCGCCTGTTCCATGGTGAATACCGAATCGCGGTCCATCACAAACGGGCGGAATTCATCACGGGTGCGGATGCGGGCATAGCCCTGCATCAGATCCAGCAGCGTGGCGGAATAGGTCACGGTGCGGATGCGGGTGATATCTTCGCCCTGCCCGCGTTTGAAGAAATCGCGCCCCAGCTGATCGCGCGCCATCAACCGTGCGGCGGCGTCGCGCATCGCCTGCAAGCGTTCCAACTGAAACGCCAGATGTGCGGCCAGTTCCTCGCCCGAGGGGCCCTCGTCATCCGGGTCTGGCGGCAGCAGCAAGCGGGACTTGAGAAACGCCAGCCAGGCCGCCATCACCAGATAGTCGGCGGCCAGTTCAATGCGCAACGCACGCGCCTTTTCCACAAAGGCCAGGTATTGCTGCGCCAGCGCGAGTACGGAAATTTTCCTCAGATCAACTTTTTGCGTGCGCGACAGGGTCAGCAGAACGTCCAGCGGGCCTTCGAACCCATCGACATCAACAATCAGCGCTTCGGCCGCAAGACGATCCGCGACCGAGACAGGGTCTTCGCTGAAAAGATTATCGTTCATATACCTGCCCGCCCATTAGGGCAGATAGTTCCGCTTCGACGGCAGGGATGTCAAGTTCCTGCGGGCGTTTGCGCATCGCCAGCGCCCGTTCTGCGCGGGCCTGTGCCACATCCGACATTTCTCCGGCCGCTTCCATCACCTGGGCGCGCTCGGCAAAGGTTCCGTTGCAGTGCAGAACGACGTCACAGCCCGCACTTATGGCTTGCCGCGACACGTCAGCGGGCGTTCCGCTGAGCGCCTTCATTCCGATGTCATCGGTCATGATCAGCCCCTCAAAGCCAATCCTGTCGCGGATCACATCCATCATGGTTGCCGAGATGGTGGCAGGCCGCGGGTCAATCCGGTCATAGACCAAATGCGCGGTCATCCCCATCGGCAGATCGTTCAAGGCCCGGAACGGCCCGAAATCGCTGCGCTCAAGCTCCTCCAAGGGCAGATCCACATGCGGCAAGTCATGGTGGCTGTCCAACGTGGCACGTCCATGGCCCGGAATATGTTTGAGCACCGGCAGCACACCGCCATCCAAATGGCCCTGCGCCACGGCCTTGCCAATTCTGGAAACGCGTTCAGGATCAGTGTCATAGCACCGGTTTTTCAGGAACTTGTGCGTCTCGGGGCGCGCGACATCGACCATGGGCGCACAGTTGCTGTCGATGCCCAGACCAAACAATTCATCGGCAATCAGGCGGTACCTCAGATACATGGCGCGCTCGGCCTGTTCTCCGGCATTGGCCACATGATCCAGCGGAGGCAGCCATTCGCGGGCCAACGGCGCCCGCAGGCGCTGCACGCGCCCGCCTTCCTGATCGATTGTGATCGGGCAATTGCGCCCGACGGCCTCGCGGAAATCATCACACAAGGCGCGCACCTGATCCGCGTTTTCGATGTTGCGGGCGAACAGAATGAACCCGAACGGGTTCATCTGGCGAAACAAGTCTTTTTCCTGTTGCGTCAGGCGCAGGCCCTGAGCATCGGTGATCGTGGCACCGTACTTCACCGAACGGCCACCGGGATACAATCAGCCCCCTGGGCGACAAGCGCGGCACAAAACTGGCGCGAGTCGCTCAGGTCTTCAAAGCCCAGTACGCGCAGGCGGTAAAAGGTGCGCCCGCCGCTTGAAGTTTTCTGAATAACACGCTGTTTTCCTGCCATATATTCGCCGAACTTTCCGTTCAGGCGATCCCATTCCGTTTGCGCCACCTGAACACTGTCATAAGCCCCAAGCTGCGCCAGACGCGTGCCTTTCGCCAGCGTATCAGGATCAACATCCAACCCAACCGCAGCCTTCACCGCGGCATTGATCGCGTCTTCGGAATTCTCGCTCGGCGACATCTGGCTGCGAGAGGCACGCGCCGGGCGGGTCAACGGGCGCAAGGACCGGCGCACGCCCGGCAGCGCGGCAATGGCCGGGTCCGGCAAGGCGGCTGCGAAATCGGCCGGGTCAATTGCGGGTTCTTCCTCGGGGGTGGTCAGCGATGCCACCTGTACGCCATCCTCAGAGTTTTGCTGCGTTTTGGTCGCCTCACCCGCCAGTTCCGCAACCAGCGCGTCCACTGCGTTCTGGCGCAATCGAGCGGCTTCCCGGGTTGAGATCGGCTTTTCCACCACATGCAGCGCCGGTGTCGGCTTCAGATCGGCGGCGGGGACGTCTTCATCCGTCAACGAGACCGGCCGCGGCGCAAGGATCAGGCGATCCGCCGGAGCGGCAGCACTGCCTTTGGCGGCCACTGCATTGACGGCCAAGCCCTGATGATCGGCGGGTGTTCCGCCCGGGTTTTCGGGCTGCACCCGCATCGGCCCTTCGGCAGCACGCACGACCGGCACGCCGCTGACATCGCGCATGACAAGCTTGTATCCCCAGACAGCGACGCCGGCGACCAGTGCCAGCGATGCGGCAGCCCCCAGGAAATTGACGGCCCGCCCCAGTCCGAACGCGCCGCGCGGCGCGTCGTAATCCTGCATATCGTCGGGATAGTCATACGCATCCTCGGAATGCGTTTGATTCGGGTAATGAATCTGCTCGGGGCTTTGGTGCCCCGAGTAATCGTAACTCGCCATGTCCGCCTCACTGCCCGTTTCGCGCCCGAAAACAAGGCGCGCGGGTCATTTCTTGCCTACCTCGTACCGGCGGTTCGGGCGATATTTGTTACCGCATCTCCTGCGCCGGGGTAACGCCAAGAATACCCAAGCCCGCTGAAATCACAACAGAAACGGCACGGGCCAATGCGATTTTCGACTGGCTTGTGGCAACATCGCCATCCTGAATGAAACGCAACTGGGTTTCGTCATTGCCCCTGTTCCAGAGCGCATGAAAATCTCCTGCAAGTTCATATAGATAGAAGGCGGCGCGGTGCGGTTCGTTGGTCCGCGCAGCGATCTCGACCAGGCGTGGCCATTCGGCCAGCTTCTTGGCAACCGTCAGTTCGGCGGGGTGGTCCAACGACGCTAGATCGGCCCCGCGCAGGGTTTCGTCGGAGACGTCGATCCCCGCCTCGGCGGCACGGCGCAGCACGCTCATCACCCGGGCATGGGCGTATTGAACGTAGAACACGGGGTTCTCGCGGCTCTGTTCCAGTACCTTGTCGAAATCGAAATCCAGCGGCGCGTCGTTCTTGCGGGTCAGCATCACGAAACGGGTCACGTCGGGACCAACCTGATCGACCACATCGCGCAGGGTGACAAAGTTCCCGGCCCGTTTCGACATCTTGAACGGCTCGCCATTTTTCCAAAGCTTCACCAGCTGCGTCAGCTTGATATCCAGCGGCACCTTGCCGTCGGACAGGGCCGACACGGCCGCCTTCATCCGCTTGACATAGCCGCCATGATCGGCACCAAACACGTCGATCAACGCGTCAAAGCCACGGCTCACCTTGTCATAGTGATAGGCGATATCGGGGGCGAAATAGGTCCAGCTGCCGTCCGACTTCTTGACCGGGCGGTCGACGTCATCGCCATGTTCGGTGGATTTGAACAAGGTCTGTTCGCGCGGCTCCCAATCTTCTGGCTTTTTGCCCTTGGGCGGTTCCAGCACACCTTCATAGATCAGGCCCTTTTCGGTCAGCGATTGCAGCGCGGCCTCGATCCGGCCCGTGCCATAGAGCGATTTCTCCGAGAAGAACACATCCATCTCGACGCCCAGCGCCTTCAGGTCGGCGCGGATCAGGTCCATCATCGCATCTGTCGAAAACTCGCGCAGCTCTTCCAGCCATTCGCTTTCCGGTTTGTCGATCAGGCTGTCGCCATATTTCTCTTTCAGCGCCTCGCCAATCGGGATCAGATAGTCACCGGGATACAGCCCCTCGGCAATCTCGGGGCTCAACCCGTTGGCCTCGCGATAGCGCTCATAGGCCGAACGCGCCAGCACATCCACCTGAGCGCCACCGTCGTTGATATAATACTCGCGGGTCACATCATGGCCGGAATAGGCCAGCAGGCTTGCCAACGCGTCCCCGAACACCGCACCCCGCGTATGGCCCACATGCAGCGGACCGGTCGGGTTGGCCGAGACATACTCGACATTGACCTTCTGCCCCTGCCCCATGGTCGAGCGCCCGAAATCGGTGCCTTTTTCCAGCACCGCCGCCAACACGCCGTGCCAGACGGACGGCGCAAGACGCAGGTTCAGGAAACCGGGCCCCGCCACTTCGGCGCTTGTGATCCGGTCATCCGCCGCCAGTTTCCCGGCCAGCACATCCGCAATGTCGCGCGGCTTCATCCCGGCCGGTTTCGCAAGCACCATCGCGGCGTTGGTCGCCATGTCCCCATGCGCCGCATCACGCGGAGGTTCGACCGCCACGTTGTCAAAGCTCAACCCATCGGGCAATGCGCCTTCGGACTGCATCTGCGCCAGCGCGTCCAGTACAAGGCCGCGGATCTCGGAAAACAGGTTCATTTCGGATGTCCTTTTGCTTGTCGCGGGGTTTACCACGCAATGCGGCAAGGTCAATGGACGCCTAATGTTTAAGCTTGGTTTGGCGAAACATCTCGCTAATCTCGGGCCTGTACACAGCTACCGGAGACCGTTGATGCACCGCACCTTGTCTTTTGCCTTGCTTTTGTCCGCCGCCCTGCCTGCGCTGGCCGACCTGCCACAGCCGCAAGGCCACGTGCTGCTGACGCTGGGCGGCGCGGTCAGCGAAACAAACCTGCCCGCGCGCGGGGAGAATGACGGCGGTCTGCTGGGCTATCTGGAGGTCACGCATGGCGGCGCGGCTGGGTTTGATGCTGCCATGCTGGACGGGCTGGAGCAGTTCGAGATCACTATCCCCTATGGTCCTCCGGGAAATGAGCGGGATTACAGGTTTTCAGGCCCGCTTTTGGCAGAGGTCATGACATTGGCAGGGGCCGAGGGGAAAACCGCTCTTCCCATGGCGCTGGATGGGTATCAGGCCGAAATCGAGTGGGACAGCATCGCCACGCACAGACCGATCGTTGCAACGCATGCTGATGGCGCACCGATGGGGATCGGAGGTTATGGCCCGACGATGATCGTGTTCCCACCGACAGAGAACGCCGGTCAGTCGGCAAAACAAGCGGCTCAGCAAGTCTGGGCCATCGCCTATATCGCCGTGGAGTGATCAGCCGGTCAGCCGCGCGTGGTCCTGCAAGGCAAATCGGTCGGTCATGCCCGCGATGTAATCGGAAACGATGCGGGCCAACGCGGTGTCGTCCCTGGCAGCTTCAATGTCATCGTGCCAGCGCACAGGCATTTGCCTGGGATCGTTCATGTAAATCGGAAACAGATCTTCCACGATCTTTGCCACCTCTGCCCGCACTGACATCACCCTGGGCGCGCGATACATCCGGGTGAACAGAAACGCCCGGATTTCGCGCAGTTGCGCCCAAACCTCATCCGAGAACTGGATGACAGGATACCCAAGATGTCGGATTTCTTCGACGGACTGCGCGCCAGACACGGCAATGAGATCGCGCGAGGTGTTGATGACATCCGCCACCATGACCCCGAAAACCCGCCTGAGCGCTTCGTGACGCCGGCGATAGGAATCCAGCCCGGGGTATCTGGCATCCACCTCGGCGTAACAGACCCCGACGATCGGCAGGTCCTGCAAATCGTCATCCGAGAACAACCCTGCGCGCAACCCGTCCAGAAGATCGTGATTGTTATATGCTATGTCATCGGAAAGGGCCGCAACCTGGGCTTCCGCGCTGGCATGGGTGTGCAGTTCTAGATCGAAATCCTGATTGCACTCGGCCAATGCCCAGGGCAGATCGCCCTCAACCGGCCCGTTGTGCTTGGCAATCCCTTCCAGGCATTCCCAAGTCAGGTTGCACCCGTCGAATTCCGCATAGTGGCGCTCCAGCTTTGTGACGATCCGAATGGCCTGTGCGTTGTGATCAAAACCACCAAAGGGCTTCATCAACGCGTGCAACGCGTCTTCGCCGGTATGTCCAAAGGGCGTGTGCCCCAGATCATGCGCCAGGGCCACGGCTTCGGTCAGCTCTGGGTTCAGGCCCAAGGCACCGGCAATGGTCCGGGCCACCTGCGCCACCTCGATGGAGTGGGTCAGGCGGGTGCGGTAGCTATCGCCCTCATGTTCAACGAACACTTGCGTCTTGTGCTTGAGGCGCCGAAAGGCACTGGCATGAATGATCCTGTCCCGGTCGCGTTGAAAGCATGATCGGAAACTGCTTTCCTCCTCGGGCACATGCCGCCCCCTGGTGCGGTCCGGGTCCGAGGCAAATCTAGCTCTGTCCAAATGGCCTGTCCTTGTCGCCTGTCCTTGCGCTTTCTATATTGTATGGCGTAATGGAAGGAAACCATTGGAGACCGGCATGAATCTGCCCCCAACAGTCACGGAACGCGCTTTCGAACGCCTTGCTGAAATCGGCGCGGCGGATCAGGGTCAGGCATTGCGCGTCGCAGTGGAAGGCGGCGGTTGCTCGGGGTTTCAATACGAAATCGCTTTGGACACGCCAAAAGAAGATGATCTGGTCCTTGAAGGTAAAGGGCAAAAAGTCATTGTTGACGCGATTTCGCTGCCCTTCCTGGAAAACGCGGTCATCGACTTCACCCAGGAACTGATCGGTGCGCGATTTGTGATCGACAACCCCAACGCCACCTCTTCCTGCGGTTGTGGCACATCTTTTTCGATGTAACCGTGGGGGCTTTGCCCCCACACCCCCAGGATATTTTCAGCCAGATGAAGCAGGAGTCCGCCCTCTGACCGTAAGACCAGAGGGCTTCACCTGGCGCGGTCATCGGCGTCCCCGCCTGTACCGCCACTTCAGCTTGAAGAAATTCGGTTAATAATCCGTTTCTTCATCTGGCCAAAAATATCCCGGAGCGCGAGGCAGAGCCTCGCAAATCCGATCTCCGCCTTGCCGTTGGGCCCGTTCTGCGCGATAGGTTGCACCAAGCCTTCGGAGGATCGCGCATGAAAATCGCCACGTTCAACATCAACGGCATCAAGGCGCGGGCCGAAGCCCTGCCCCGATGGCTGGACGAAGCGCAGCCGGACGTTGTGCTGTTGCAAGAGATCAAGTCGGTCGATGAAAACTTCCCGCGCGAGATATTCGAAGAGCGTGGATTCAACGTGGAAACTCACGGGCAAAAAAGCTTCAACGGCGTTGCAATCTTGTCCAAGCTTCCCCTCGAGGATGTATCCCGCGGCCTTCCCGGCGATGACGCGGATGAACAGGCCCGCTGGATAGAAGCCACCGTCGTTGGCAAAAAGGCTCTTCGGATCTGTGGATTGTACCTGCCCAATGGCAATCCCGCACCCGGCCCGAAATACGATTACAAACTGGCATGGATGGAACGGCTATATGACCGTGCCCGTGATTTGCTGGCAACCGAAGAACCCGCGTTGATGGCGGGGGACTACAACATCATCCCGCAGGCGGAGGATGCCAAACGCCCCGAAGCATGGCGCGACGATGCATTGTTCCGCCCCGAAAGCCGCGCCGCATTTCGCAAGATCCTGAATCTGGGCTTCACCGAAGCGTTCCGGGCCACCACCCAAAGCGCGGGGCACTATTCATTCTGGGACTACCAGGCCGGGGCCTGGAACCGGAACGACGGAATTCGGATCGATCACTTTCTGCTGACCCCACAAGCGGCGGATCTAATGCGGGATTGCCAGATTGATGCAGCCGTGCGCGGGCATGAAAAACCTTCGGATCACGTGCCTGTCTGGGTCGATCTGGATATCTAGCGTTTCAGGCCGTGACGTCGTAGCTGTAGATCCATTCGTAACGGCGCGACAGTTTCCCTCCGATGGCCATAAGCGCACATTGGGCCGCCAGACGTGCGGGGCCTGACAGGTGGAAATTTCGTGCGTTCGACCCGGCAGCGGCAACCACGCTTTCTGCCCTTGGCCGGCGCGTTTTCTCGTAGGCGGCAAGCGCGCTGGTGACACCCGAGTGTTCGTCGAAAGATCGTGCAAGCGTCCAGGCATCTTCCAGCGCCAGGCAAGCGCCTTGCGCCATGAACGGCAAGGTCGGATGCGCCGCGTCCCCCAGCAATGCCAGACGACCGTTCTGCCATTTTTCTGCGACCGGGCGCAGGAACAATGCCCACAGATTCACATCCGAGACCTTTGACAGAAGCTCACCTACCGGACCGCCGAACCCTGAAAAACGTGCGCGCAGCTCGTCCGGGTCACCTTTCAGCTTCCATCCCTCTTCCCGCCAGTCCGAGCGTTCCTCGACCGCAACGATGTTCATCATGCTTTGATCGCGCAATGGATAGGTTACGACATGCCGACCCGGCCCCATGGTCAGGGATGCCGTCACCACGTCTGAATCCGGTCGCCAGGGAATGGTGGCGCGCCAGGCGACCTGGTGCGTGAACTCGGGTGTCTCGGGCCCGTTCAGAGCCGGGCGAATCGTGCTGCGGCCACCGTCGGCGGCGATGACGCATTCGGCGCGCAGCCGCTCGCCGCCCGCCAACAGAATTTCGGCTTCGTTGGGGTGTTTTTGCACGTTGGAAACCTTGGCCCCCAGACGAACATCCACACCGGCCTTGCGGGCCGCAGAATGCAGCAGATTCAACAAATCGGCACGGTGAAAATAATAGGTCGGGCCAGCCGAAGGCCCGGGCAGCCGGCTGACAACGCGCCCTTTGCGGTAATCGCGCAGGATCGTACCATGCGATTTCTGGCCCGCAGACAGATCCGCCACCCCAAGCGCACGCAACACGCACATCCCGTTTTCACTGATCTGAAGACCTGCGCCAACCTCGGTCAATGCCGGGGCTTGCTCCAGCAGGGTGACCTGCGCCCCGTGTTGCCGCAGCGCCAACGCAGCCGCCAGACCGCCGATGCCGCCGCCAATTACACAGAAATTCAACCGATTGATCTTCATGCCCCCCGCATAACGCAAAAACGCCGGAGCCACAGGCCCCGGCGTTCGAAATTTTCCAGTTTCACCCGGCGATCAATCGTCGCGGTGGACCTTTTCGCGGCGCTCGTGGCGCTCTTGCGCCTCCAGCGTCATGGTTGCAATCGGACGTGCATCCAGACGTTTCAGCGAAATCGGATCGCCGGTCTTTTCGCAATACCCGTATTCACCTTCTTCGATCCTGCGCAGGGCTGCGTCGATTTTGGCAACCAGCTTGCGCTGACGATCACGTGTTCGCAGTTCCAGAGCGCGATCGGTCTCCTCGCTCGCGCGGTCTGCGACATCCGGAATGTTTCGGGTGTTGTCCTGCAGCCCTTCGATCGTATCGCGGCTGCCCGCCAAAAGCTCGTTCTTCCAATCCAACAGCTTGCGGCGGAAATATTCAAGCTGACGGTCATTCATGAAAGGTTCATCTTCGGCCGGGCGGTAATCCTCCGGCAGAAAAACTTCCTGTTTCATATTTGCTCCCTCGGTATGGCCAGAAACGTCGGTCGCTGATGTTTCACCTGACATTTGGCACCCCCTTCTGCGCAGCGTTTAGCCGACGGGCGTGGGATTGTCACTACACAAACGTTGCTTCAGCACGCCCTCGTGCTGTTTTGTCTAAACATGAGACAAACAACAACAAAACCCTGTTTTTCTATGAAATTTAGCGGGCCTTTTTGAGGCAGGTGTCAATTGGCAGGGCACAATCGCGCGCACGAATCAACCAAAAGGGCTTGGAGTTCCTGCAAAAATCGCCTCAACCGACGCAGGGACGCGGGTTGTCAAAATCATTGACCGTCTGTAACCCGGACAACACAACCTGCCCACGGATCACGAAAAACCACACGAGAGGCCCATGACCGCACGCTTTCAAGGTACAGCCGAATATGTCGCCACTGACGATCTGACGATTGCCGTGAACGCCGCCGTCACACTTGAACGCCCATTGCTGGTCAAGGGCGAACCCGGCACCGGCAAGACAGAACTGGCCAAACAGGTGGCCGGCGCGCTGGGGCTGAGGATGATTGAGTGGAACGTGAAATCCACCACCCGCGCGCAACAGGGCCTGTATGAATATGATGCGGTCAGCCGCCTGCGGGACAGCCAGTTGGGTGAGGAACGTGTGCATGACGTGTCGAACTATATCCGCAAGGGCAAGCTGTGGCAGGCCTTCGAGGCCGACGAAAAGGTCGTTCTGCTGATCGATGAGATCGACAAGGCGGATATCGAGTTTCCCAACGACCTTTTGCAGGAACTCGACAAGATGGAGTTCCATGTCTACGAGACAGGCGAGACGATCCGGGCCAAGAACCGCCCGATCGTCATCATCACTTCGAACAATGAAAAGGAATTGCCGGACGCGTTCCTGCGCCGCTGTTTCTTTCACTACATCCGCTTCCCGGATGAGGCCACGATGCGCCGCATCGTCGAAGTACATCACCCCGGCATCAAGGATGCGCTGCTGACCACCGCCCTGACCCAGTTCTATGAAATCCGCGAGACGCAGGGGCTCAAGAAAAAGCCGTCAACGTCAGAAGTGCTGGATTGGCTGAAACTGCTGCTGGCCGAGGACCTGAGTGCCGAAGACCTCAAGCGCGGCGGCGCAGATGCCCTTCCGAAACTGCATGGCGCGTTGCTGAAGAATGAACAGGATGTGCATTTGTTCGAACGTCTGGCCTTCATGGCACGCGGCAAACGATAGCCAGAGGGTGGCCGGACGGTGATCATGGCTTGCCTTGGGACGGCCCGAATGCCAGCATCGGCCCATCTGGCGAAACAGAGCTTCGCCGCCCACAGAATTGGATGAATCGCGTGGCGAACGCACTGACAATCCGCACCCTGCGTGCCGAGGACAAAAGCCAATGGGCCGACATGTGGCGGGACTATCTGGCATTTTATGAAACCGCCCTGCCCGAGGATGTATACGAAACAACCTTTTCCAGATTGTTGGGCGACGACCCACAGGATTTTTCCTGTTTCGTTGCCGAGCAGAATGGCGCCCTGGTCGGACTGACACATTATCTGTTTCATCGCCACGCCTGGAAGGTGGAAAAGGTCTGCTACCTGCAAGACCTGTTCGCGCGACCCGAGGCACGGGGGGCAGGCGTTGGCCGGGCCTTGATCCAGGCGGTCTATGATGAGGCCGATCGTCAGGGCGCGCCATCGGTCTATTGGCTGACCCAGGAGTTCAACCACACCGCTCGGAAACTGTATGATCGCATCGGCACGCTGACACCGTTCATCAAGTACGCCCGCTCATGAAGCGATTGAGTGCCCTTTTTCTGGCACTGGTTGTTGCTGGCTGCGCGACGGTTGAAACGATCGAGCTGCCCGATCAGGTCACGGTCGTCGAAGTAAGCCTGCCGCCTGCCAAGTCTTTTTCAACGGCACGTCCTTCGCCGCCTGCTCGGTCCAACAAAAACATCGCCTCTGACTTCCTGTCCCTGCATTTCGAGCTGGAAAGCGGGGCCGCCCTGCCCGTTTTCACGCGATTTGAGGCCCCGGTCACAGTCCGTCTGACCGGATCACCGACCGCAAGCATGCAGCAGGACCTGACCCGGTTGCTCAACCGTCTGAGGCGCGAAGCCGGGATCAACATCCGGCAGGTCAACGAGGGTCAGGCCAATATCACCATCGAAGCCGTCAGTCAGAAAGACATTCTGCGCATCCTGCCCAACGCGGCCTGTTTCGTCGTCCCCAACTCGTCCAGCCTTGAAGAATATCGCCGTGACCGCCGAAAGATCAAAAGCAGCTGGACTGAACTGCGCAAACGCGAACGGCTTGGGATTTTCATCCCATACGACGTCAGTCCGCAGGAAATACGCGATTGCCTGCATGAAGAACTGGCACAAGCGCTTGGTCCGCTGAACGACCTCTACCATCTGCCGGATTCGGTGTTCAACGACGACAATATCCATACTGTTCTGACCGGGTTCGACATGCTGATCCTGCGGGCTGCTTATGCGCCGGAACTGCGCACCGGCATGACCCGCGATCAGGTCGCCGCGGTCATCCCGGGGGTTCTCAGCCGGATGAACCCGCGCGGGGACAGGGTGCCCGTTCAACCCTTCACGGATACGCCGCGCGAGTGGATTGACGCGATTCAGAAATCACTGGGGCCGGGGTCGGGTTCGCCCAGACAGATGCGCGCGGCGCGAAAGGCGGCACGGATCGGTCAGCAACAGGGATGGACAGATCACCGCCGCGCCTATCCCCATTACCTGATGGGCCGGATGGAACAATTCCGGGACCCCAACGAAGCTCAGCGCCAGTTTCAGATTGCGCAGCAATTTCTCAAGGCCACGCCCGGCACAGAGGTGCATCAGGCCTATGTCACCACGCAAACCGCGGCATTTGCGCTGGCACAGGACAAGGGGCCCAGTGTTCTGCCTGAACTGGACAGGGCCATCGATGTCATGACACGGGCTGAAAATGCGTCTCTGCTGGCCACGTTGTTGTTGCTGAAATCAGAAGCGCTGAAACAGGCGGGGCAGATACAGCAGGCACGTGCCGTCAGGCTGGACAGCCTGGGATGGGCGCGGTACGGGTTTGGTTCGGATCTGGTGGCCCAGTCATTGTCGCGGGGCAATGGCCGAAGAAACACGGATGGCACGAAAGACGGATGACACACATATGTTGGTAGTTCTGGGAATGGCGGCACTGGGTGCAACCTTGGGCGCCCTGACCGCGAAAAAGCGCAGCGGCAATCGGGCCGACATGGCGCAATATGCCGCCGGGTATGGCATTGCCTTTGCGCTGGTGGGTCTGGTGATCTCGCTGGTTCTGGTGCGTTTGGTGGCCTGAGACGATGTTCCTGCCCTTTTTCGAAAACCTTCGCAAAGCTGGCATCCCGGTATCGCTGCGGGAGTATCTGACTTTTCTGGAAGGCATGAAAAAGGGTCTGGCCACCTATGATGTCGAGGCGTTCTACTATCTCGCCCGCGTGTCGATGGTGAAGGACGAACGCAACATCGACAAGTTCGACCGCGCCTTTGCCGCCAGTTTCGAAGGGCTGAACGAAATCAGTTTCGATCAGGTTCTGGAAGCCGTCGACATTCCCGGCGACTGGCTGGCCAAACTGGCCGAAAAACACCTGTCGGACGAGGAAAAAGCCGAGATCGAAGCGCTTGGCGGGTTCGACAAGCTGATGGATACGCTGCGCGAACGCCTAAAGGAACAACAAGGCCGCCATCAGGGCGGCAACAAGTGGATCGGCACGGCCGGAACTTCTCCGTTCGGGGCCTATGGATACAACCCCGAAGGGGTCCGCATTGGTCAGAAGGAAAGCCGCCATCAGCGCGCGGTCAAGGTTTGGGACAAGCGCGAATTCAGGAACCTGGACGATACGGTTGAACTGGGCACGCGCAACATCAAGGTCGCCCTGAAACGCCTGCGCCGCTGGGCGCGCGAAGGTGCTGCCGAGGAACTGGATCTGGACGGCACCATTCGCGCCACCGCCGAGCACGGTTATCTGGATGTCAAGACCCGCCCGGAACGTCACAACGCGGTCAAGGTCCTGCTGTTCCTGGACGTTGGCGGATCAATGGACCCGCATATCAAGGTGGTAGAAGAGCTGTTTTCGGCCGCACGGTCCGAGTTCAAGCATCTGGAATACTATTATTTCCACAATTGCCTTTATGAAGGTGTCTGGCGCGACAACCGCCGCCGCTGGGACCAGCAGACGCCCACACATGAAGTGTTGCGCACCTATGGGCCCGACTACAAATGCATCTTCGTCGGCGACGCCTCGATGAGCCCATATGAGATCGCCTATCCCGGCGGTGCCAACGAGCATTGGAACGCAGAGGCCGGGCAGGTCTGGCTGCAACGCGCGCGGGATCAATGGACATCGAACCTGTGGATCAATCCCGTGCCCGAGAAGTACTGGGAATACACCCATTCCATCAGCATGATCCAGGAGATCTTCGAAGGCCATATGGTGCCGATGACCCTGGCCGGGCTGGAACAGGGAATGAAAGCGCTGACCCGTTGAGGTCAGCGCCAGAGTTTACCCGGCAATCACCTGAATCCCAAGAAACAGGATCGCTGCCAGCATGGCCGCTGCGGGAACAGTGATAACCCACGCGGCAACGATGGTCAGGAAATGCGACCGGCGAACCAGCTTGCGGCGGCGGCGTTCTTCCGCCGCGACGCGGGGGCGTTCGGGAAAAGCCAGCCTTGAGCGTTTCAGCCTTCGCTCGGCATCCCATTCCCGGAAGAACCCGACGCCGAATACAGCGCCAACCGCGATGTGGGTGGAACTGACAGGCAAGCCCAGCCAACTGGCGACAATCACCGTGATCGCGGCTGACAGCGCGACGCAATAGGCCCGCATCGGGTTGAGCTTGGTGATCTGGCTGCCGACCATGCGGATCAGTTTCGGACCAAACAGGAACAGGCCGAACGATATCCCGAACGCACCGATGACCATGACCCAATAGGGAATGCTGACGGCATGCGTGAAATCGCCCGAGGCAGAGGCCTGCACAATCGCGGCCAACGGGCCCACTGCGTTGGCAACGTCATTTGCGCCATGCGCAAAGCTCAGCAACGCCGCAGAGACGATCAGGGGAATTCCAAACAGAATTTTCAGCGATTTGTTGCGGTTCTCAAGCCCCTCGGACTGACGGCGGATAATCGGGATCATCACGGCCCAGATCAGCCCGCCACAGACCGCACCGATCAGCAGCGCCGTCCCGAGATCAATCTTGATGATCTTCTTGAGGCCCTTGAGCGCCAGGTAAGATGCAAAGGCGCCCGCCATGATCCCGACCAGCATCGGCACCCATTTGCGGGCCGCGGCGATCTTGTCTTCCTGATAGATGATCCTGGCCTTGATGAACCACAGAAAACCGGCTGCGACCAAGCCCCCCAGAACCGGCGAGATCACCCAGCTGGCGGCGATTTTGCTCATGGTGCCCCAGCTTACGGCACCGAACCCGGCAGCGGCGATCCCGGCCCCCATGACGCCGCCGACGACCGAATGCGTGGTGGAAACCGGCGCCCCGATCCATGTCGCCAGATTGACCCACAGCGCCGAGGACAGCAGCGCCGCCATCATCGCCCATATGAAGACGTTGGCCGTTCCCATGCTTTCCGGCGCGATGATTCCCTTGGCGATGGTCGATACGACATCGCCCCCGGCGACGAGCGCTCCGGCACTTTCAAAAATGGCGGCAATGGCGATGGCACCGCCCATCGTCAGCGCATTCGCCCCCACTGCGGGCCCCATGTTGTTGGCGACGTCATTGGCCCCGATGTTCAGCGCCATATAGGCCCCGAACATCGCCGCGATCACGACGATGAGCGCGTTGCTGCCCTGCCCGAACAGGAAAGCGGCCACAAGGCCTGCGACAACAATGAATACCAGAGCGATCCCTGAGCCTACAAAGGGCCGTCCAGCCTGTGCGGTCGCCATTTCGAGGCGTGAAAAGCGACGCAAATCCCGGTCGAGCGTTTCCAGGTGACGCGCTTCATAGTTCTTGTCGGTCATGGGTCCCTCATCGATAGCGCCCTGTCGGTTAAGTGGGATCGTTGAAATAATCAACAGCTCATGTCGCAAGATCGCAACTTATCGAAGTTTGTGCCGATTTCAGCGCACGAACATGCGGGTCCCGACGAACATCCCGCAGGTGTGACTTGCGCAATGCCCATGTTCGGACCATATCTTTGGCATGCTTCGATTGACTCCGATCCTGCTGGCCATTGGCTATGCCATCGTGATGTACCGGATTTCCGTCTGGCGAACCCATCATGAGTTGGATGCAAAATCGACCGAACTGGCCGATCCGGTGCTGAAACGGATGACAGACCGGCTGGCCGCAGCTTTGGGCATCGATCGGGTGCCCGTCTATATCTATGAGATCGACCCGGTAAACGGGCTGGCTGCTCCGGACGGTCGGATTTTCATCACGCGCGGGTTTTACCGAAAATTCCGCAACGGAGAGGTTTCGGCCGAGGAAATGGCCAGCGTCATCGCTCATGAGCTGGGACATGTTGCCTTGGGTCACGCAAGGCGACGGATGATTGATTTTTCGGGTCAAAACGCGATGCGGACAGCGCTGATCATGGTGCTGAACCGCTTTATTCCGTTTATCGGAGCGATGATTGCGAATGCCTTGACGTCATTGCTGGCCTCGCGCCTGTCGCGTCAGGATGAGTATGAGGCGGACGAATATGCCGCCGCCTTGCTGACCAAGGCCGGAATCGGGATCGGGCCGCAGAAATCCTTGTTTCACAAGCTGGAAGACCTGACACAGCAACGGGCGGGCGTTGCCCCGGCATGGTTGATGAGCCACCCGAAGACGGGTGAGCGCATTGCGGCGCTGGAGGCCCTTGAACAGCGTTGGGCGCGTGGCTGAGGGTGCGCAGCGAGAGGCCAGCCTCTCGCGCTCTCCGGGATATTTTTAGCCAGATGAAAGGGGGTCCCGCTCAGGCGCTCAGGGCTTTGCCAAGGCGTGGTAGCCGGGCCTTTTTCATCAGTGCGCGCAGGGTCCATTGGTCGCCCGAGAGGCGGCTGGCCTCGGCAAGGACCTGAGCCGCGAGCGTGTTCATACCCTTTGGATCAGCTTGCCAGAAACCATGCAGCAGGCTGTCGGGGTCTCGGCGGTCCAGGCCTTCTTCCGCCAATATGTTTTTGGGAAAATCCTTGGCGTTCACCGTGACGATCATATCGGCGGACGCGGCGATCGCCGTCGCCAGCACGTGGATATCGGCGGCATCCGGAAGCCAAAGACGGTCGTGCAGGCCTGCGTTCGCAGTCCGTTCGGCGTCGGGCCAGTTGGCTTGTGTCAGCGCGATTTCGGCGCGGGCTTGCGCCTCGCCCGTCGGGCCCAGCTTGCGCGCGGCGCGGGCCCATTCTTCGAGGATGCGCGCGGACCAGATCGGAGTGAAATGACCCAGGCGGGCCGCGCCCAAGAGCATCTCGCGCATTACCGTGGGATAGATGACGCAGGTGTCGAGCACGGCTTTCATAGGCGATAGAACACCGCTTTGAGATAGCCGCTTTCCGCCAGTTGCGGCAGTTGCGGGTGATCGGGGCCTGCAAAGCCGGTGTGGATCAGTTGGGCTTGGCGCCCGGCGCGGCCAATCCCACGGGAGGACGCATCGCGGAACCGGCCCAGATCAGCGGCGTGCGAACACGAACACAGGCCAAGATAACCACCGGGTTTGACCAGCGGCGCCGCCAGTCTTGCGACACGTTCATACGCGCGCAGACCCGCATCCAGCGCTTGTCTGGACGGCGCAAACGCGGGCGGATCGCAGATCACCACGTCAAATCGCGCGCCTTCTTCGCCCAGTTGAGTCAGAACCTCGAACGCGTCGCCCTGCCGGGTCTGGAACTTATCAGCAAGGCCCGACGCCTCGGCTCCTTTTTTCGCCAGGTCGAGCGCGGCGGCTGAGCCATCGACGGACAATGCCTGCCCCGCACCGCCTGCAAGCATCGCCAGACCGAAGCCGCCCACATGGCTGAACACGTCCAGCACCTGCGCATCGGGATGAACCAGGCGCGCGGCAAAGGCGTGGTTGGGGCGCTGGTCATAAAACAGTCCGGTCTTCTGACCACCGGTCAGATCCGCCATGTAGGTGGCGCCATTCATCGGCACCGGCAGGGGTGCATCGGGCGCAATTCCGCGCAATACTTGGTTGACGTCGTCCAGCCCCTCTAGCCCGCGCGTGCGGCCCGAGGCGTTCTTCAGCACCGTGGTCACGCCTGTGGTTTTGACCAGAGCCTCTGTCAGCGGGTCCAGGTGCGCCTCGGCCCAGGCCGCGTTCGGCTGAATGACGCAGGCCTCGCCAAAGCGGTCGATGATGACGCCGGGGAAGCCGTCCGCTTCGGCATGGATCAAGCGGTAATACGGGGCGTCGAACAGGTTTTCTCGCAGATCAAGGGCGCGCTGCAAACGGCTCTCGAACCACGCCGCGTCAAGCTGCGCGTCGATGTCACGATCCAGCACCCGGCACATGATCTTGGACGCGGGATTGACCGCGACCAGCGCGATGGGCGCGCGTTTGTCGTCTTCGAGCACGGCCAAAGCGCCCGCTGGAATCTTGCGGGTGCGGCGGTCGGTGACGATGTCATTGGCGTAGACCCACGGGAAGCCATGGCGCAGGCCGCGCGCATTGGCTTTTGGTTTAAGGCGGATACGGGGGCGGTCGGCAGATTGAGTCATGGCGCCCTCATAGTCCTGAACGCGCCGGTGGGAAAGCCCTAGCGGTTGCGGGAACGCCAGCCGCCACGGCGTTTCGGTGCCCGAGCCGTCTGAAGACCCTCGGTCAGAACCTGCGTCATCGGGTGATCGGGGTTCTGCTTGGCATAGCCCGCGTGCAGTTCCGTCAGCGCCGTGTTCTGGTCGCGATCTGCGGGAAGGCTGAGTGCCCAGTCCAGAAAGATGCTGCGGCATTCCGGCAGGGTTATGCCCTCGATTCGATAGGCTTCGCGGATCAGACCTTTGTGGTCGTTGGGATCACTGCTGCGCGCCATCTTCTTCCCCCTTGATCACGCCCCCGATCAGATCGGCTGCGGTCGTATAACTCTCCAGCAATGCCGCCTGCAACGCCTCGACCTGTTCGAACCCGGTGGCACGGCACAAAAAAGCAGTTCCGCCTTCGCCGATCTTGTCGGCTTCGATCGCCTTGCCCGACAGCAGCCGCGCCGCGCATTGCACGGACCAGCATAAGTCATAGCAGTCTTTCAGAGATTGCGCCTGCGCGACATCCAGCAAACCGGCTGCGACGGCACCATCCAGACCAGAGGACACATCACGCTGTGCGAACCCGGCCAGCAAGGCGCCGGTTTCCGCCATCAACTCGATATCCATCAATCGGCCGGGGCCGTTCTTGGCGTCCCATATGCCGGCGGGCGCCTTGGCCGCGGCCAGGCGGGACCGCATTTCGGCCACGTCGCGCAGCACTTTGTCCCGGTCTCGCGGGTGCGACAGAAACTCGGTACGGAAGGCTTCGATTTCCTCGGCCAGCCCGACGTCTCCGGCGACAACATGCGCGCGGGTCAGGGCCAGATGCTCCCACACCCAGGCTTCGTTCCGCTGATAATTGACAAAGCTGGCCCAACTGGTCGCGACCGGCCCCTGATTGCCCGAAGGGCGCAGCCGCATATCGACCTCATACAAGCGTCCCTGCGACATCGGCGCGGACAGTGCCGTGATCAGAGCCTGCGTGAACCGCGCGTAGTAGGTGCGCGTGGCCAAAGGGCGCGGACCCTCGGACATGTCCTGATCCAGCGGATCGTAGATCACGATCATGTCCAGATCGGATTGCGAGTTGATCCGGCCTGCCCCCAGCGACCCCATCCCAAGCACAGCAGCACCGCGCCCCGGTGCGGGGCCGTGTTTGCGGGCGAAATTGTCGGTGACATGCGGCAGGATGGCCGCAATGACCGATTGTGCCAGTTCGGCATATTGCTGGCCTGCCTGCGCCCCGTCGATCAGGCCGCGCAGGTGATGCACACCAACCCGGAAATGCCATTCCTTGCACCAGCGCCGTGCAAGATCAAGCTGGGTTTCATAATCCGTTTCTTCCGACAAAGCCTGCGTCAATTCCGCTTGCAACGCCTCTTGCCCGGGCCAGTCCGCAAAGAAACTGCCCCCGATCACCGCGTCAAACACCGACGCGTTGCGCGACAGGTGCGAAGCCAGAGCATGCGACGTGCCAACGATATCGATCAACAAGTCGATCAGTTGCGGATTCGCCTCGAACAGCGAAAACAGCTGCACCCCGGCTGGCAGGCCCGCCAGAAACCCGTCCAAAGCCATCAGCGCTTCATCGGGCTTTGCGGTTTTGGCAAGACGCGACAACAGCTCGGGCCGCAGACGTTCGAAAATCCGCGCGCCGCGCTGGGACCTCAGGGCCGGGTATGTCGTCCAGCGGGCCAAAACGCTTTTGTCGAACTCCACATCCTGCACTTGGACCGGCGCCGCACCAGGTCCGGGGGCAAAAAAGCCTTCGGTCAGTTCATGCACTTCGGTCAGGCGATTTGTCAGGTCTTGCGTGAACTCGGCACTGCTGATCCCCATCAGACAGGCAACGCGTTCGATCCCGTCAGGCGAACTCGGCACCTTGTGGGTCTGTGCGTCATGAATCATCTGGATGCGGTGTTCGACTTCGCGGTGCGCGCGGTAATGATCGGTCAGCTTGTCCGCCAAATCCTGCGGCACCCATCCTTTGGAGGCCAGCGCCGCAAGCCCGGAAACCGTACCGCGCACCCGCAGGTCAGCGTCTCGCCCGCCGGCGATCAACTGGCGGGTCTGCGTGAAAAACTCGATCTCACGGATACCGCCCTGCCCCAGTTTCATGTCGTGACCGGGGATCGACAAAGACCCTCCGGTGCCTTTATTTTCGCGGATGCGCAGGCGCATGTCATGGGCGTCCTGAATGGCGGCAAAATCCAGATGACGGCGCCAGACAAAGGGGCGCAGGCCGTCAAGGAAACGCTGCCCCGCAGCCAGATCTCCGGCACAGGGCCGTGCCTTGATATAAGCGGCCCGCTCCCACGTACGGCCGAGGCTTTCGTAATACCGCTCAGCGGCCTCCATCGCCATGCAAACCGGTGTCACGGCGGGATCGGGGCGCAACCTCAGATCCGTGCGGAAGACATAGCCGTCCGCCGTCTTTTCGCTCAACGTCGCACAAAAGTTGCGCGTGGCCCGAACCATACCGTGCCGGGCCTCGTAAAAGTCATCGGGGTCAAAGCGCGTTTCATCGAACAGGACGATCAGATCGATGTCCGAGCTGTAGTTCAGCTCATGCGCGCCCATCTTTCCCATCGCCAGGATGACCAAACCGGCTGCGGTTTCGACATCTTCCTCGGTCATACCCGGCAGCTTCTTGCGCCGGATCAGTGTTGCGATCTCGGCCTTGGCCGCAACATCTGCGGCCAGCGCACCGAAATCGGTCAGGGCCGCCGTGACCTTCTCCAATGGCCACGCACCTGCAATATCGGCCAACGCCGTGAGCAGAGCCATACGCCGCTTGGCCTGCCGCAATCCGGGTTTCAACTGATCCGGCGGCAGATCACGCGCGGCAGCCATGACGTCAGCCAATGCCTGATCCGGGCGCATCAGGGCCTCGGGCAGCCAGTCTTTCTCTTGTTCGATCAGACCTTTCAGATAGGGGCTCGAACCGGCGGTGCCCGCCACCAATTCCGCCATCTCGGCCGACATATCAGGCAGCAGGGCCCGCGCTTCGTCGCCCAGGAATGGATCGAAAGCACGCGGAAGTCGTGTAATGGCAAGAGCGTCTGTCATACGCGCAAACTGCGCATCGCGGCGCGTGATCGTCAATGGGGCATTCTGATCAGGTTTTCTGAACCGGCGTGTCCTGACTGAAACTGTTGACCCAAACGTCGTTTCTGCGTTCCCACAACGACGAAATCAGCATCGCCTCGCGCGTTGTCGCACCCGGGCGCAGGTAGTCGGCTCTATAAGTCAACAGGACGATATCCGGTGTCAGAACGCGCAATCTCGCGTCGCTCAGATCAAACGCGGCCATTGTCGGCGCATCCGCGAATTGCCCAACATGATCGTCACGATTGGCAAATCCCGTCGGATAGACCCCAAGAAAATCGACGCTCAGCAAAGCCCGGTCCGCGCTTGCGTTGCCCTCGACCAGCGCCATCCAGACCTGCCTTTCCAGTTCGAGGATTTCATTCAGCGCAGGTGCCGTTTTGTGTTCTGTCATTTCCATTTACGCACCCTGAGACTGAAGATGTTTATCGTCAACCGAGTTGCTCAATGTAAATCTTTTTCACATTATCCCCTTGCAACACCCGACAGGGACCCCATCTAGACAATGTGAAAAGAATTTACATCAACCCTGGAGAGCTCAAATGACCGCATTGTCCGACCCCGCCGCCCCCGCG
Organism: Ruegeria sp. BF10; assembly: GCF_056538725.1. NCBI lineage: Bacteria > Pseudomonadati > Pseudomonadota > Alphaproteobacteria > Rhodobacterales > Roseobacteraceae > Ruegeria > Ruegeria sp. BF10. The sequence goes on along the minus strand of NZ_JBQFTR010000001.1, from coordinate 1,035,701 downwards.
AATCCGGGATGGCTTTACCGAATTGAGGCCTGGCTGGATGACAAAGGCAAAGGGGCGTGGATCGCCGCCATGGTCCTTGGTTTCATCTTCTTCTGGCCTGTTGGCCTGGCCCTTCTGGCTTACATGATCTGGAGCAAACGCATGTTCAGCAAATCCTGCAACCGCCGCAAATCCTGGCACAGCCACATGAGCGCGATGAAGCCGTCCGGCAACAGCGCATTTGACGCCTACAAGGCAGATACACTGGCCCGCCTTGAACGCGAACAGCAGGACTTCGAGGCGTTCCTGCGCCGCCTGCGCGATGCCAAGGACAAGGCCGAATTCGACGAGTTCATGGACGAACGCGCCCGCGAGAACCATGAAGACGACGGCAAAGCCACGCCTGCCTGATTGACCTTGCCCTGTCCCGGCATTCCGGGTCAGGGTACCCTGACCCTTTTTTTCGGACCTGACGAATGAACCACCTGCCTGACCCGGATACCCAACCAGAATTCTACAACTCAGTGACAAGCAAACGCTTTGTCGCGTGGTTGTTTGATGTCGCCTTCATCTCGCTGCTCTGCACGGTGGCGATCCTGTTGAGCGCAGGCCTCGGTCTGTTTTTTCTGGCCGTGATCTATGCCGTCATCAGCTTTGTCTATCGCGTAGTAACCATCACCAACGGCTCGGCCACACTGGGCATGCGATTCATGGGAATCGAATTGCGCGACGCATTCGGAGAGCGGATGGATATGGGCAAGGCCATCGCCCACACTGCCGGCTATTTCGTCAGCATGGCGGTCGCGGTGATTCAGATCATCTCGGTGATCATGATGCTGACCAGCGCCCGCGGCCAGGGCCTGACCGACAGTTTTCTGGGCACGGTCATGATCAATCGACGGGCCTGACACGCGGTTGCGCGAAACACTTGGCGGCCTCGGGAACGGTTGCTATCATCCCACCCGAGGCTACCTGGGAACTTCATGCGACACACGCTGCCAATTGCGCCACAATTCTATGTCACGGCCCCGCAACCCTGCCCTTATCTCGACGGCAGGATGGAGCGTAAGCTGTTCACCGCGCTCCAGGGCGAAGGCGCGGAACAGCTGAACAATTCCCTGTCACAGCAGGGGTTTCGCCGGTCGCAGAATGTACTCTACCGCCCCTCCTGCACAGATTGCGCAGCCTGCCTGTCCGCCCGGATCGACGTCTCGGCGTTCCGCCCGACAAAAAGCCAGAAACGCGCGGTGAAACGCAACGGATATCTGCAACGCCGCGCCACGTCGCCCTGGGCCACGGACGAGCAGTATGAGCTGTTCCGCCGCTATCTTGATACCCGGCACGCCGACGGCGGCATGGCCGACATGGACGTGTTCGAGTTTGCGGCAATGATCGAAGAAACGCCGATTCGAAGCCGCGTGGTGGAATATGCAGATCCGGAAACCGGCGACCTGATCGCTGTCAGCCTGACCGATGTGCTCGATGATGGGCTGAGCATGGTTTATTCCTTCTACGATCCGAACCAGCCTCAGAATTCTCTGGGCACCTATATGATCCTGGACCATATCGAGATCGCGCGTGAAGCGGGCCTGCCCTATATCTACCTGGGCTATTGGGTCCCCGGCAGCCCCAAGATGGGCTACAAGGCAAAATTCTCCGGGCTTGAGGCCTATGTTCAGGGCGAATGGCAAAAGATCACGGATCCTGATACCTTCTGCGCTTCCTCACGGCACCCCCTGTCCACCGCTCCGATTGCCGAGCAGGTGGCCAATATCCAGCTTCCCGACCGCCACCCGACCAAGGGCTGACCACCCCATGAAACAGAACCTGCACGCCGTCACCCTCGTGGTGCCGGACTACGATGAAGCCATCTCGTTTTACACAGGAAAACTCCGTTTCAAGCTCTTGAAGGATATAGATCTCGGAGGCGGAAAACGCTGGGTCCTGATCGCACCGCCGGGTTCAGACGGCAGCGCCCTTCTTCTGGCCAAGGCCGACGGGCCTGAACAGCGCGCCGCCATAGGCAGCCAGACCGGTGGCCGCGTCGGATTCTTCCTGCAAACCGATGATTTCCACCGCGACTACTCACAGATGCGTGCCAACGGGGTCCATTTCGAAGAAGATCCCCGCAGTGAATCCTATGGCACTGTCGCCGTCTGGCGCGACCCTTATGGCAACCGCTGGGACCTGATCCAATTCACCTGATCCGCTTCTTCATCTGGCCCAAAATATCCCGGGGATGAATTGGCCGCAGGGCAAGAAGGGGCTGGCCCCTTCCCCCCAACAATCAAGAAAAAGGGGGCCCCAAGGCCCCCTTTTGCATATTGATGGTCCGGATCAGTTCGGGATCAGGTCCGGCACGATCGTGACAATCGCCGGGAAGAACCACAGGATTGCGATCCCCACCACCTGGATCAGAACAAACGGTATGATCCCGCGATAGATATGGCCCGTCGTCACTTCCTTCGGCGCAACCCCCCGCAGATAGAACAACGCGAACCCGAACGGTGGTGTCAGGAAGGATGTTTGCAGGTTCACCGCCACCATGATCGTCACCCATTTCGGGTCGAACGACCCGCCATAGATCACCGGCCCCACGATGGGGATCACGATGTAGATGATCTCGAGGAAATCCAGCACGAAGCCCAGAATGAACAACACCAGCATCACGATCAGGAAGACCGTGAATTCGTTGTCAAAACTCTTCAAGAATTGCTGGATATAGTGCTCCCCTCCGAACGAGATCACCACCAGGTTCAGCAACTGCGATCCGATCAGGATGGTGAACACCATCGATGTCACCTTGGCCGTCTCGCGCACCACCGGGGTCAGAACTCCGCTGGAGTACAGCACCCAGCACCCGAACAGCAGGCCGAACAAGGCGTACAGATAAGCCGCATACGCGATGATGAAGGCGATCCAGGTCTCCAAGGTCACATTGCCCTGATTGACCCGCAGGTCAAAGTTCACCCCCATCAGCAAGGCGATGATCACGGCAAAGGTCGACCAGATGATCACCTTGCCCGATCGCCCCTGGTCCTGAAGCTTTCGATAGGCCGCCAGCATGATGGCGCCACCCGCCCCCAGCGCCGCCGCCGGCGTCGGGTTGGTCACACCGCCCAGGATCGAGCCCAGAACCGCGATGATCAGAACCAGTGGCGGGAAGACCACGCGGATCAGGTCATTGGTCGCACATCGCGCCGCGGCTTCCCTGCAACCATACATGGTCAGTGCGAAGGGCAACGCGAGCAACAGGAACGTCGCACCCGAAGATGTTGTGGGCGAGATCAGCAGGATATCGACCAATACCATAAGCAGCAGACCAATCGCACCAACGATAAGCGGCTGTGGCGCACGCGAAGGGGCGATGCCACGGCCCAGCACCAGGGTAAGACCCAACAGCACGACGGTGATCGCGACACCTGTGCCAATTGGCGCGGCTGATGCGATCATTTCCTGTTTTGCGACGGTCAGTTCTTCCTCGGTCAGGCGGTGAGATTCAGCCGCACCGCCGGCGGCATCAATGGCTTCCTGCTCGGCGACGGCCTGATCCCAGGCGGCCTGACCATGCAGATCGATCATCGAAGCCTTGCATTCTTCCGACACGTTGGTACGCAGCGATGCGCCCTGCCCGATATCCGAGAAAGCCGAGACCGAGACGCTCTGGCTGCCGATCACGCCGACATTGCCCAGCAACACCGCGCCGACGATCAACGCAACCGGTGCGCCCAGAAGCCAGGTCAGACCTTCAGAACGGGTGATCGGCTCACCGGAGCCACCCGACATTGCAACGGCAGGTGCCTTGTGTGGGTTCAGCAGCGCATAACCAAAGGCATACAACGCATAGAGCAGCGCCAGAAGGATCCCCGGCAAAAGCGCCGCCTGGAACAAGGTTCCGACCGAGACAACCGCCGGCTCCCCCAGATAGGTCAGCGCATCGGTACAGCCGGCCTCGACAGCCCGTGTCTCTTGCGCCGTGGAATACAGATCACCCGCCAATGTGCCAAGCAGAACGATCACGATAGACGGCGGAATGATCTGCCCCAGCGTCCCCGACGCCGCGATCACACCCGTGGCAAGCTCGGGCGAGTAGTTGTTCCGCAGCATGGTCGGCAAGGCCAGCAGGCCCATGGTCACCACGGTCGCGCCGACGATGCCGGTAGAGGCCGCCAAGAACGCCCCCACAACCACGATGGACACGGCCAGACCACCCGGAAGCGGTCCAAAGACGCGCGCCATCGTCGTCAGCAGATCGTTCGCGATCTTGGAGCGTTCCAGCGTGATCCCCATCAGAACGAACATCAGCACGGCCAACAGGGTCTCAATGGACTGCCCTGCCAGTACGCGCTCGTTCATGCGGTTCACGATGAACGACACGTTGCGGTCCAGCGCGGTTTCCCAGCCAGAGACAAAGACCGGCTCGGCTATCCTTGGCAAATCCGGGTATCGGAATACCGATATGACATCAGGTTTTACCCCGGAATTTACAATATCCCGATAGGCTTGCGAGCCTGTGTCGATTGCCTGGTGGATCAACAGCCCGGCACTGTCCAGTGCCGCGATGATCCCAAAGGAAATCACTCCGGCGCCGCCGATGGCAAAGGCCACCGGGAAGCCGGAAAGGATGCCTCCGAAGAGGCAGAAGAATACGATAATGAGGCCTATCTCGACGCCATCAAGTCCGAACAACATAGTCTGGGTCTCCGTCCCTAATGTGCGCCTTCATAGGCTTCTTCACCCTCACCAAGGCTGTCCTTGTCGAGGTATTTTCCGGTGCTTTCCGGCCCTTCCACGTATTCCAGATACGACCGGTACAGGAATGCGATTGCGTGCAGGAACACCATGGCCGCAAAGGCCACCAGCAAGATCTTGAACAGGAAGTAGGCGTTGAATCCGTTGGGGCTGAACCCAATGGTTTCCACGTTCCAGCGCAGCGCACGGGACTTGGCCACCAGTCGGTCCAGCGTGTCACTGGCCGAAGGTTTCGGCACGATCAGGTGCCGCCACATGAAGTACCAGCCATACATCCAGGTCAGGACGGCCATGGGCATCATGAACAAAACCGCACCACACATATCCACCACCCGTTTGGCCCGGTGGCTGATGCCGGCATAGATGAGGTCAACGCGGACATGCCCACCCTGCACGAATGTGTAGGTACAGCACAGGCAGACAACCATCGCGTTGTAAAGCTTCAGTTCTTCCGCGAACCAGCTGATGTCCATCTGGAACGGAATACCCAAACCAAACGACATATCGGGTCTGGTAAAGACCCGCTGCATGAAAACGATCACGATCTGCTGGATCACCATCAGAAGCCCCGCCCAGGCAAAGAAGCGCCCGGTGGTGTTGGCAAACCCCTCAAGGCCCCGCACGATGGCCCACATGAAATTCCGGTAGTACAGCCCGATGGCCGTCAGAACCAGAAAGAACGTGAACACCACAAAGAAGAACTCGACCGAACCGCCATAATAGACAAAGCGCATGATCGATGCCTTGTCGGACCAGTCCAGCCAGAGCTGCGGATGCGTGATGGCGTATCCGAAATTATAGAAGGCTTCGGCAATGTTCTGAATGAACCAGACCAGTCCATTCCACAGGGCGCCGAAGAACGAGATACCGTTTTCGTCCTGCATGTTGTCCCCAGGTCGTCTCAGTTGCGCATGGATTATTGTTGCTTGCCCAAGTCTTCAAGCGCAACGGGAAAGGTTCCCCCGCCGCGCGGGGGAACCGGTTGTCCTTGGATCAGAAAGGCTTAGCCGCGAACACGGTCACGCTGAGCAGTGTAGACACCCGACGACAGGTTGTTCCAGGCAGACGAAGCAGCCATCGACGTCATTGCGCTGTCATGGATCTTCTTGAACAGCTCATCGCCCATGTTCTCGTCCAGAACTTCCTGGCTTGCCTGACCAAACGCGTCCCAGACACTGTCCGGGAATTCCAGAACCTTGACACCACCGGCCTGCAGACGCTGCAGTGCTGCGCCATTGTTGGCGAGGAACTGCGCCAGGTTCCACTGGTGCGCCTCGGCGGCAGCGATCTCAATAATCTTCTGTTGTGCCGGGGTCAGTTCATTGAACACGTCACGGTTGGTTGCCAGCGACAGACCTGCACCCGGCTCGTGGAAGCCCGCAGTGTAGTAGGTCTTGGTGATTTCCTGGAAACCGGCTTTTTCGTCCGCCCACGGACCGATCCACTCGGTACCGTCGATCGCGCCGGACGACAGCGCCTGATACACTTCCGACCCCGGAATGTTCTGGACCGATGCGCCCAGTTTACCCAGTGCTTTACCACCCAGGCCCGGCATGCGGAACTTCAGACCGTTGAAGTCTTCGGGGCTGTTGATCTCTTTCGAGTACCAGCCACCCGCCTGCGCACCGGTGTTGCCGGCCAGGAAGGACTTCAGGCCAAAGATTTCGCCCAGCTCGTCATGCAGTTCCATCCCGCCGTCATGATAGTACCAGTTCACCAGTTCCTGTGCCGTCATACCGAAAGGCACGGCCGTGAAGAACGCATAGCCCGGGTGCTGACCCACAAAGTAATAGTCGGCCGCGTGATACATGTCGGCCTGACCTGACGACACGGCGTCAAATACTTCGAACGCGCCAACCAGCTCGCCCGCTGCCTTGATTTCAACATTCAGGCTGCCATCCGACATGGCGTTGATGCTGTCGGCACACCGCTGCGCGCTGTCAAACACACCCGCCAGACCACGACCCCACGAGGTCACCATGGTCAGAGTACGCTGTCCCTGCGCATAAGCCGGTGCTGCCAAAGCAGTTGCCGCAGCCGCCGAGCCGCCCAGCGCGGATTTTTTCAGAAATGAACGACGATCCATATGAGTGTTCCTCCCCTTCATAGTCACGGTCCGGCAGAACCGGACCTGTCGCATTCAGTGCGCGTCAGCCTAATGTGGCCGAAGTGAAAGGGAATACCTACTACTGCGTAGAGAATCGATTTCTTTGCTTTTTTCGACCAGAAATCGGGCGGTGAAGCCCAGCAGTTAAGATGATCATCATCGTATTTGCGGGACAAAGCCCAATCTTTTTGCATTTTCGCCGCTGCTTGCGTATCGATTCGTCCATGCAAAGACTCCGACATCTGGTCTCGCTGACCTATGCGCAGAAATTGTCGCTGGTGGCGGCAATCCCGCTGGTCGTGGCCGTGGCGGCAATTGCCATGCTTGTCACCTACGAGGCCCGCGCGACCGCCGAGCGTGAGATCGAAGCGCTGGAACGCAGCCTGATCGAAGCCAAGAAGGAAGAGCTGCGCAACTACGTGACACAGGCCCGCAACGGGTTCGCGTACATCTATGGCCGGGCCGAGCCTGATGACGAGGTCGCAAAAAATCTCGTGTCGCAGATCCTGTCGGCAATGATCTATGGTCAGGATGGGTTCTTCTTTGTCTACGATTATGACGGCAACAACCTGGTCAGCCCGCGCCAGACGCAGTTCATCAATCGAAACTGGGAGGGGCTGACGGACAGCGATGGTACCCCGATCGTTGACGAGTTCATCCGCCTCGCCCGCCAGGGGGCTGGTTGGCACAGCTTCATGTGGCAGAAGCCTTCGACCGGGGAAGAGGCGCAGATGATCGCCTATGTCGTCGGGCTTCAGGACTGGCGCTGGGTCGTGGGGACCGGTGTCTTCATCGACGACATCGTCGCAACGGTGGCCAATGCAAGGGCCGAAGTCGAGGCCCGCGTTCAGCGCACTTTCATGTATATCGGCGCGATCGTCGTGGCGGCGGTGCTCATCGTCTTTGCATCGGGCATGCTGCTGAACATCCGCGAGCGCAGACTTGCGGACGCCAAGCTGAAGGAACTGACCCAGCGCGTCTTTGATGCGCAGGAAGAAGAACGAGGCCGGGTTGCCCGTGAACTGCATGACGGCATCAGCCAGATTCTGGTCGGTGTACGTTACGCGCTGGACAACGCGCGGCGCCGCCTGTCCCGTGGCGATGATGCGGGCGCGCGCGATCCGCTGGACAAAGGGATTGACCATCTTGGCACTGCCATCACCGAGGTCCGCCGCATCAGTCGCGACCTGCGCCCCGGCGCACTGGACGATCTGGGCCTTGGGCCCGCGCTGAAAGCCCTGACCGACGATTTCCGGGACCGCACCGGGATCGAGACGGAATTCTCGACCGTGGTATTCCGCAACCGGCTGGATCAGGACAGCAAGATTGCCCTGTATCGCATTGCCCAGGAAGCGCTGACCAATATCGAGCGCCACTCGGGCGCCACGCATGTTACGATAGACCTGCGCGGGCACAAGAAAGGGGCAACCATGCGGATCACCGACAATGGCCGGGGCATGCGGACCGATCCGGGTACCCCCAGCACCGGGATCGGGTTGCGCAACATGCAAGAGCGCATCGAACAGCTTGACGGGTCCCTGCGCATTCTGTCATCACGCGGACCGCGTGGCGGCACCGTCATCGAAGTCAGCCTGCCGCTGAGCCACCTTCTGCCACCGCAGGAAGACGCAACCCCGAACCGAAAGGCCGGCACATGAGCGCCGAAAGCATCCGAGTTCTTATCGTCGACGACCATCCCATGGTGGCCGAGGGCATTCAGTCCATCCTGGAAAGCTATGATGAGATCGAAGTGGTCGGCACGCTTGGCAGCGGACAGGCGGCAGTGGATCAGGCCGTTGACCTTGCCCCGGATGTGATCCTGATGGATCTGAACATGCCCGGGCTTGGCGGTCTCAGCGCGACGGAAATCATCCTCGAACGCCTGCCGGAAACCCGCATCCTGATCCTGTCGATGCATGACAGCCCGGAATACATATCGACCGCGCTCAGCCACGGTGCCAAAGGATATGTGCTCAAGGATGTGCCCACTGATGAGATCAAGCAGGCCATCGACGCGGTGATGCGGGGCGAACAGTATCTTTGCACAGGCGCCAGCGGATCACTGAAGCCCAAGGGCGACACCACGCGCGAAGCGCTGACCGGACGTGAACAGACCATTCTGCTGGAACTGGCGCAGGGCAAATCCAACAAGGAAGTTGCGCAAACGCTGGATATTTCCGTGCGGACGGTCGAAACGCACCGCAAGAATATCAAGCGCAAGCTTGGCATCTCTTCAACCGCCGGGCTGACACGCTACGCGTTGGAACACGGCGTACTGCAAGGCACTGGCGTCGGTTTCTGATCTGCACGCGCCCGCAGCGCGCAGCGCTGCCCGGCCCAACCAGAGGTTACACGCCGCAGGCGTGTTGACGATGGGCGGGAGCGCTACCCGTCGGGTCAGAGACCTTCTCCGAAAAAAACCAATGTCCCGTCTTCGTCAAGAACGTGGAATTCACGCTGATTGTATGGCTGATTGAACGGCGACCTGACACGGCCTTCGGGCAGATCGGCCAATCCGTCGCGCAGGCTGTCATAAAGCCCATCGATATCTTCAACATCGATATAGAAGGAGTGTTCATCACCCAATGGCTTGCCATCATCCCGGGGTGGGCACTCCAAAAGGCGGATCGCAACAGGACCACGTTTCAAAAAGGCATAATTGTCCTGTGTGAACCCACAGGTGAACCCAAGGCGATTACAATAGAAGTCGATCTGGTCCTTCAGGGACGAGCACAACACAAATGGTGTAAGCTGCAAAATCTTGGGCATCTGACTCTCCGAACAGGAAACAGATGCATTGTACCGAGGTTGGACATTCAATCCAGCAATTGATCCTTGCGCAGCCCCGCGCGCTTGTAATGATGCGGCAAAACGCGGCCATACAATTGCTGCGTCCGCTCGACCCCACCGCACATGCCTTCAGCCTCGACAAAGGAAAAGATGCCGACATAGCGGCGGCGCTTGCCTCTTACCGGAGCAACCCGATGCAGTGAATACCGGCCCTTGAATATCTGCAAATCCCCCGGCCGCAGATCCAACCGGCGAACGCGCCCCATGTTCCCATCGAGAACCGCAGCCACGAGATCAAAGTTTTCATCCTCTGCCGTGCGCAGGTTGGGCGCGTACTCGAACGCGCCGCCCGTCTCTGCGTTCTGGATGGCCAGCGTCACGGTGTAGTTGTTGGTGTCGAAATGCCAGGGAAAGCCCTGCCCTTCCTCCACGACATTGATGATCACATCCGCCAATGGATCATCGTAACGAAAAAAACGGTCTTCGGGTTCATTCAGGGCATCGCGGACAAAGGGAAGAAAACCGTCGAACTCGTAAATGCGCCGCAGCGGGCCGGATTTCGAAAGATTGTCGGCCGGAACAAAGGCGTTCGAACGATCATAGAACCGGCGGATCGGATGAGCGATGCCAAGCCTTGGATCGTCCTTCGTGAAATAGGCGTTGGTTCTGTTGAAGGACCGATGCGCCTTGGGCGCCACCCCCTCGGCTTCTTGCACCAGTAGCTTGACCCCTGCGTCGTGCACGAAACCAGGCAGAACGGCACATCCATCCTGCTCCAATTCGCGTCTCAAATCCTCGATCAGCCGATCATAAGCCGGTGAATCGGGGCGATCGATTGGATAGCGGCCAAGATCAACCAGGTCCTGCAACATTCTAAGCCTCCGGGTTTTGCCCCCTGCACGCTCAGCGTGGCGCAGAAAAAAGTAATGATCATGCCCGTTTCGGACATCGGCCTGACGCTTTCAGACCGCCTGATCCGTGCACAAAACGGCCAATTCACACACCGAATTCCCGGAAATTCCCGACATGCGGCAATCTGCGCAATAAAATGTCGCAAAATACCGCCCCCGAGATAGAAAATTGGTGCAATTGCCTGTTGACGCCCCTTCCCCCCGACCATAATGTCGCCTCCAAGCAAAAAGGAGCCTCTGGCGATGAGAACGCTAGTCGTAATCGTAGGAACCACGCGCATGGGCCGGTAACGGTAAACCATAATCGAACCCATGCGCCTCCGAAAATCTCGGGGGCTTTTTTTTGTCAAACGCAAGACACATGTCGCGAACGGAGCAAAGCAGATGACACGTGAGATGACCGGCGCAAAGATGGTTGTTCAAGCCCTCAAGGATCAGGGCGTGGACACAGTATTCGGATACCCCGGCGGCGCCGTGCTACCGATCTATGATGAGATTTTTCTGCAGAACGACATTCGCCACATTCTGGTGCGGCACGAACAAGGTGCCATCCACGCCGCCGAAGGTTATGCCCGCTCAACTGGAAAGCCCGGCGTTGCGCTTGTTACATCCGGCCCGGGTGCCACCAACGCTGTGACCGGCCTGACGGATGCGTTGCTGGACTCGATCCCGATCGTGGTTCTGACCGGCCAGGTGCCGACCTTTATGATAGGCTCTGATGCATTTCAGGAGGCTGACACAGTTGGCATTACCCGCCCCTGCACCAAGCACAACTGGCTGGTGAAAGATACGGATTCCCTGGCGTCTACGCTGCATGAAGCATTCCATGTTGCAACCGCTGGCCGCCCCGGCCCGGTTCTGATCGACATCCCCAAGGACGTGCAATTCGCCAGCGGTGAATACACACCACCAAAACCATCGACTTCGCATTATCAGCCAGCACTGAAAGGCGATCTGGAAGAGATCACCGAGCTTGTTGCCGCTATTGAAACCGCCAAAAAGCCAGTCTTTTACACGGGCGGTGGAGTTATCAACTCGGGTCCCGCCGCAAGCCAGTTGCTGCGCGAGCTGGTGGATGCGACTGGGTTCCCAATTACATCGACCCTGATGGGGCTGGGTGCTTATCCTGCGTCGGGTGAAAACTGGTTGGGAATGTTGGGTATGCACGGCCTTTATGAGGCCAACATGGCGATGCATGACTGTGACCTGATGATCAATATCGGCGCGCGGTTCGATGACCGGATCACCGGACGCATCGATGCATTCTCGCCGAACTCGAAAAAGGCGCATATCGATATCGACCCGTCATCTATCAACAAGGTGATCCGGGTGGACATCCCGATTGTTGGCGACGTTGCCCATGTTCTTGAAGATATCCTGAAGGTCTGGAAAGCGCGTGGACGCAAGACAGACGCTGCAAATGTCAAACAGTGGCAAAGCCAGATCGCAGACTGGCGCAAGATCAACTGCCTCGCCTATTCGGAGAACAAGAAGTCGATCAAGCCGCAATACGCGCTGCAACGCCTTGAGGAACTGACGAAAAAGCATGATCGCTACATCACGACCGAAGTTGGCCAGCACCAGATGTGGGCAGCGCAATACCTGGGCTTTGAAGATCCGAACCGTTGGATGACGTCGGGCGGCCTCGGCACCATGGGCTATGGCTTCCCCGCCTCGATCGGTGTGCAGATGGCACATCCGGACGCGCTGGTGATCAACGTCGCTGGCGAGGCTTCGTGGTTGATGAACATGCAGGAAATGGGCACAGCTGTGCAGTATCGCCTGCCGGTGAAACAGTTCATCCTGAACAACGAGCGTCTGGGCATGGTGCGCCAGTGGCAGGAGCTGCTGCATGGCGAGCGGTATTCGCATTCCTGGTCCGAGGCCCTGCCCGATTTCGTCAAACTCGCCGAGGCCTTTGGTGCGAAAGGCATCCTGTGTTCCGACCCCGCCGATCTGGACGATGCGATCATGGAGATGATCAATTATGACGGTCCAGTGATCTTCGACTGTCTGGTCGAAAAGCACGAGAACTGCTTCCCCATGATCCCGTCGGGCAAGGCGCATAACGAGATGCTGCTGGGCGAAGCCGAGACGCAGGGCGTAATCGACTCCAAGGGCTCGGTTCTGGTTTAACAAAATTCGACAGTTTTGATTGAGCGCCGCGCTGCGCCCAACCTGTCAAGGATGATGAAAGGGACGTAAATGTCTGCCCTACATATCAAAAAAGGCTCCACCCGCCATTCGGCCTATAACCTACGGCCCACCTTCTCGGACGTGCAGGAACGGCATACCATCGCGGTTCTGGTCGAAAACGAACCGGGCGTACTGGCGCGTGTGATCGGCTTGTTTTCGGGCCGCGGCTATAACATCGAAAGCCTCACCGTCGCCGAGGTGGATCATACCGGCCACCTCAGCCGCATCACCATTGTCACCACCGGCACGCCGCAGGTGATCGAACAGATCAAGGCGCAGCTTGGGCGCATTGTCTCGGTGCGTGACGTGCATGATCTGACCGTCGAGGGCGCATCGGTCGAGCGTGAACTGGCGATCATCAAGGTCGTGGGCGAAGGCGACAAGCGGGTCGAAGCCCTGCGTCTGGCCGATATTTTTCGGGCCAACGTTGTCGACAGCACCCTGAATTCCTTCATTTTCGAAATCACCGGCGCGCCGGACAAGATCGACGCCTTTGCCGACCTGATGCGCCCCCTGGGCTTGATGGAAATCGCCCGTACCGGCGTGGCGGCCCTGTTGCGCGGCGATTGACCGACCTGCCCCGCCTTGGCACTTGTCTTGCGGCCAAGGCGGGAACACTTTTAAGAGTGGCCGGCGATATGCAATGCAACTCTGGCGATCTGAATGCGCTAAAATTGCCATAAGGTCAGCTTTTCCGGTTAAAGATCAGGCATTTTCAGATAAAGCCTATTGCCTTTGCGCATAGGGCCGTTAGCCTTGAGGCCGCAACGCGACGTGGGGATACGTTGCTTGGGGTCATTCTGTACGATTTTTCGATGCGCACCGGGCTTTGGCTTCTGTGCGAAGATGGTTTCTTCCGGAAACTGAGCAAGACGTGGGCATCCATGACCGACGACATTCGCAGTCCTGCTGAGCTTCGCGCAATGTTTGGTGCGAACCTTCGGCAATTGGCAAAGCGATATCGCTCGGTCTCGGCGCTGTGCCGCCAACTTGGCGTGAACCGCACCCAGTTCAACAGATATCTTTCCGGTGAAAGCGTTCCCAGACCGGATGTGCTGGACCGTATTTGCCGGTTCTTCGATGTCGATGCCCGCATTCTTCTGAAACCGCTGGACGAGATCGAAAAGATCGAAGAACACCCCGCAACTCCGGCGCTGACAGAGTTTCTGGGCTCGGGTGCGGATGCGATCGAGAAATCCCTGTTTTCACCCGGGTTCTACGCGGTGATCGAAAGCCTTTCGGCTGAACACCGGATGACCCTGCTGCACGCCCGACCCCTGGCCCAATGTACGTTGATCCGTGGCTACGTGTCGCGTGCGGCAATGCCCGAGGCGACACCGAAAGCGCGCGAAATACAGGGGATAGCGGCCTCAAGCGGTGACACCGTCTATATGCTGACCTCGCAGCGGGAAGGTCACAACAGCCGGGTCTATCTGATCTCGCCGGACCCTACGGGAACGGCAGTTCATTGGCGTGGGTCGGTCATCAGCCCGGCAAATGCGACAAGGCCCGAACCCGTTGTGCTGAAATACCTTGGGCACGACTCGACGGCCATTTTTGCTGCTGCACGATTGTCGACGAACAACGTGGCGCAGCATCCATAACCAACGGCTCAGGTTGGTGTTTCCCCTTCATCGTTCTGCGTGATCTGCCGGTACAGATGCCAGCTGGCATGCCCCAGCAGCGGCAGGACCACCAGCAACCCCAGAAACCAGGGCACCATCGCCAGAAATGTCAGCACAGCGATGAAGGCACCCCAGGCCAGCATCACTGGGTAGTTCTTTGACACGTAGGTAAAGCTGGTGATCATGGCCGTCACGAAATCCAGTTCACGATCCAGCAGCAACGGAATCGACAGAACGGTGATCATGTACAGAACGGTCGCAAAAACCGCCCCGACTGCCGTGCCGACTGCCAGCATTGTCAGGCCATTCAGCGTCAGAAACACCTCAAGCGAGGTTGACACGTTGGTCATCGTCGCCAACCCCATGAACAGGGCAAAGATCATGTGCCCCAGAAAAAACCAGAACAGAAACACGACGACTATGATCGCGCAGATCGAGGGCAACTGTCTGCGGCTTTGCTGCATCACGACCCCGAAGATTGCGCCAAAATCGAGCGGCTCGCCTTGTTCCAACCTGTGCGAAACCTCGTACAGACCAACAGCGGCAAACGGGCCGATCAACGGAAACCCGATGGCCGCCAGCACCAGCCAGAAGGTTGTTCCGGTCTGAACTGTCACCCATGCCATCGCCCACCCGGACAGTACGTAAAACCCCGCAAAAACAAGGCCGAACAGCGGTGCGCGGCGAAAGTCGGCCCAGGCGCGCTTCAAAGCAGTGCGCAGCATGGCAGTATCGACCGGTCGCATATCCGGAACACCAAAGGGTTTGTCCATGTTGTCTTCCTCCTCCCTGACCGGCGTTATGGCATCGCCGGCCTCTTGTTCGGCCAATCTGTTTCGGCGTGGTAAGCCGCTCCGACTGACAATAGTTTTCGATCCGATCCTCTGGGTCCGAACAGTTGAAACCCCATAGGCAGCCCCTGCGTGCCAAACCCCGCGGGCGCAGCAAGACAAGGCAGGCCGATCAGGCTGACCGGTACCGTGACATGCATCCATCGGTGATAGGTATCCATGGCCCGGCCCGCGATCTCTGTCGGGTAAGGCAGATCAACCGAGAACGGCCAGACCTGAGCAGACGGCAGAACCAACGCGTCAAACCGTTCGAACAGGTTCGCCGCGCAACGGAACCATTCCGAGCGAATGACACTGGCGTGGTGCACCTCCATCGCACTCATCGCCAGCCCCCGATCCAGCTCCCATTGCGCCGTGTCTTTCAAATGCTCTTTTTGCGAAGCCAAAGGTTCCAGCCCTGCGGCCACGCTGAACGACCGCAAGGTGATCCAGCTGGTCCAGAGTTTTTCAGCATCGAAAGGCGGGGGGATGTCCTCAACCTGCGCTCCACGCGTTTCGAATACGCCCATCGCGTCTTTGCAGATGTCGAGAATACCGGGCTCGGTCGGAAAAGCGCCGCCCCAGTCGCCAAGCCACCCGATACGCAGCCCGTGCAAATCGGCGGCGGTCACCGGCGACACCGGGGCACTTTCAGCGGCCAACGGCAAGCGCGGGTCCGGACCCGAGATGACATCAAGCAGAACACCCATGTCTTCGGGGCAGCGCGCCATGGGGCCCAGTGTCGACAACTGGTGCAAAAAACTGTCGCCCACGGGATCGGAAGGCACCCTGCCCCAGCTTGGCCGAAAGCCGTAAACGTTGTTCCATGCAGCCGGGTTGCGCAAGCTGCCCATCATGTCCGAGCCATCGGCCAGCGCAACCATGCCCGTCGCCAAGGCAACCGCCGCCCCGCCGGACGAACCACCGCAGGTACGATTGGCGTCATAAGGGTTGCGCGTTGCACCATAGACCGGATTGAACGTGTGCGATCCCAGCCCAAATTCCGGCGTATTGGTCTTGCCGATCAGGATGGCACCTGCGGCCCGCATCCGGGTGGCAATCAGATCGTCAGTGTCCGGCACGAAGCCCTTGAACATCGGTGAGCCCTGAGACGAGACGACGCCCGCCACGTTCACAAGATCCTTGACTGCGATTGGAAGACCGTGCAGCGGGCCGGTGATTGGGCCATCGTCACAGGCCTTCGCCTCGGCCATCAAATCATCTGAATCCCTTAGCGCGACGATGGCATTCACCTCACCATTGACCGTGGCGATGCGATCCAGCGAGGCCCGCATCACGTCCGAGGCTGAAACCTGCCGGCTGGCCAACTGTTTCAAAAGGTCTGTAGCCGATATCCGGGTCAGGTCCATGGCGCGCCAATCCATTGTCGTTTCCGGCAGCCTAGCGGGCAGTTCAGATCATTTAAACCCACTGTTTAAATGTATCTTTTCAGTGAAGTCCCGGACGGCAATGTCAGCGCGCTGATCCGCGAAAATGCAGGTTGCTGTCAGCCCCAAGCCAATAGCGCAGGCAAAGAGCAATCGCCATGCAGCTGAGCACCAGCCAGATCCCGCCCCACAACATGGTGGAGCCACCGAATTCCTCGGCCAGCATGAATGCATCCGAACGCGCGCCGGACCGTCGGATCGTGTCGTCGAAGATGTCGAAAGGGACATAGATCATGCTGGTCAATCCGATCACGCGCAGCACCAGATCGCTTACATCGGGGCGCAGATACCACGCCGCAGCAATCATCGCAGCCCCGGTTCCGATGCTGAAAACAAGGGCGAACGGGTCGCGGATATACAGCACCGCCACCAGACACATGACACCGCCAAAACCCGCCAGAACGGCGCGGTCGGCCTTTGTTCGCAGGGCAAGGATCAAAAGGGCCATGCCAAGCGCCAGTGAACCAAGATATCCGGCAGACAGGCTGAGAAAGCGATTGCCGCCCCGGCCGAGGACAACGCCGCCCTGTTGCGATGAGATCGAAAAGCTCTCGACCGAGCCGCCCGTCATCAGGATCGTCACCGCATGAGACAGCTCATGCAGAAAGACGACCAGTATCTTCAGTGGAACTGCAACCGGTGTATTCCAGAGCAAAAACACCAGGGCCGTGATCAGGATAAGCTGCCAATGCCCTTTCAAAACGTTCAGGAAAGGGCTGTTACGCTTCACCTCAGCTGTCGCCCTGTGCCTCGGAGCGGCTCTTGCCCGCCACGTTCAGGGCCAGTGTGGCCGCCATGAAGCCGTCCAGATCGCCGTCCAGAACACCCTTGGTATCCGAGGTCTCGTAATTGGTCCGCAGGTCTTTGACCATCTGGTAGGGCTGCAAAACATATGACCGGATCTGGTTGCCCCAGCCCGCATCCCCCTTGGCCTCGTGTGCCGCGTTGATGTCGGCGTTCCGGCGGTCCAGTTCCAGTTGATACAAGCGCGATTTCAGAGCCTTCATGGCGATATCGCGGTTCTGGTGCTGCGACTTCTCGGAGGAGGTCACGACAATCCCGGTCGGAATGTGCGTGATGCGCACGGCCGAGTCCGTGGTGTTCACGTGCTGACCGCCCGCCCCCGATGACCGGTAGGTGTCGATGCGGATGTCCGCAGGGTTCACCTCGATCTCGATATTGTCGTCCACCACCGGATAAACCCAGACCGAACAGAACGAGGTGTGCCGCTTGGCCGCCGAGTCAAAAGGCGAAATCCGCACCAGCCGGTGTACGCCGCTTTCGGATTTCAGCCAGCCGTAGGCGTTGTGGCCGGAAATCTTGTACGCAGCGGATTTGATCCCTGCCTCTTCGCCCGGGGTTTCGGACTGAAGCTCGACCGTATAGCCTTTTTTCTCGGCCCAGCGCACATACATCCGCGCCAGCATCGAGGCCCAGTCGCAGCTTTCGGTTCCGCCCGCGCCCGAGTTGATCTCGAGGAAGGTGTCGTTGCTGTCAGCCTCACCGTCAAGCAGCGCCTCAAGCTCTTTCTTTGCGGCCTTGGCCTGAAGCGCCTTGATCGCGGCTTCGGCGTCCTGGACGACCTCTTCGTCTTCTTCCATTTCGCCCAGCTCAATCAGTTCGATATTGTCGCTGAGGTCGGTTTTGATGGACTCGTAAGTCTCGATCGCGTCGACCAGCATCTGCCGCTCGCGCATCAGTTTCTGTGCCTTTTCGGGATTGTCCCACAGGTTGGGATCTTCGACACGCGCATTGAATTCCTCAAGGCGATGCGGCGCGGTCTCATAGTCCATGCGCTGCGCCAGCAGCTCCAGCGACTTTTCGATTTCCGCCACAGTGTTCTGGGTTTCGGCGCGCATGGTCTTGTCCCAACTTGCTCAATCAGGCCTGCGTGATAGCAAGAGGTGCGAGACACCACAAGACGGGCTGAGCGTGAATGCAAGGCACATTCAAAGAGTTTCTGGACCGATGGGATTTACTCCTGCCTGAACCGGTCGCCGAAACCGGTCATGCAAAGGTGTGGAAAGTGCTATCGAAACACGGCCCCGCAGCTTTGAAAGTCTACCGCAGGCAGGATCGCGGCAACGAAGCACTTGGCGCGGCTTTGCTGGATACATGGCGCGACAGGGGCGCGGTTGCGATACTGATAGAGGCACGAAACGCCGTACTGATGGAGTGGCTGGATGGTCCGTCCCTGGGCGATATCGCACGTTCGGGGCGCCATGACGACGCTGTTACGATCCTTGCAAAAACAGCATCTCGCCTGCACAGGGGAACTGTGACCCGTCTCGTTGGTTTAAAGCCGTTGGATCGGGTTTTCGCCCCTTTGTTTGACTGCACTTTTGCACCCACCTGCCCGCCCCTTTTTCGCAAGGACATGTTGTCAGCCATTGCTCTCGGTAAACAACTGCTGGACAGCCAACCCACGCAAGTACCTCTTCACGGAGATCTTCATCCGGACAACATCATTATGACAACGTCCGGACCACGGGTTATCGATGCAAAGGGATATATTGGAGACCCTGCCTTTGAACTATCCAATGCGTTGCGGCACCCCAAAGGAATGCCGGATTTGGTACGCAAGCCATTGCAGATCGAAACCTGTCTGTCGCGATATTCCAAAGCAATGAATGTACCGCAGCAACGGCTGGCCCAATGGGCAGCCGTCAAATGCGCCTTGTCCATCTGCTGGCGATCCGGCGGTGCCATCGAAAACGACCCGGAAGCCGGCCTTTTGCGCCTTTTTCTGGACGCGGCCGGTCAGTAAAGCCCCCCGGTACTCAGATCGCCTTGCGAGGCCTTGGGCCCAACCGTGATGGTTTGACCGGTGGAGGTTTGAACCTGCACACCTGCGCGCTGTGCTTCCTCGAACAAGGGCAGGTCGGAACCAATCGCAAAACCACCGTCATAAACACGGTCGATGAACCCATCGACACCGTCGCGGAAGAATTCGGCCACGACATAGTCGCCGGTGGCGTCATCCGGCAGGCGGGCGCCGCTGAAACGGTCGATTTTGATGAAATGACCACCTTCTGGAACCTTGAATGGCCCACCGCCATACTTTTCGACGGCTTTTTCCATGAAGCTCTGGAACACCGGGCCGCACAAGGTCCCACCATAAGCCCCCCGCCCCATCGGGCGCGGGCGGTCATAACCGATGTAGCAGCCCGCCACGATATTCGAGGTAAAGCCGATGAACCACGCATCCTTGGATTCGTTGGTGGTTCCGGTTTTGCCGGCCGTCGGCACCGGCAGGTTCACATAGCGCGAGGCCGTGCCACGATCCACCACGCCTTTCATCATGGACGTCAACTGATAGGCCGTGATGGCATCCATGACCTGCGCGCGGTCCGTGACAAGGGTCGGGGCCTCGTCGGGCTCGAGCCAGGTCGAGTTGCAATTCAGGCATTGACGATCATCATGACGATAGATGGTCTTGCCGAACCGGTCCTGAATACGGTCGACCAGAGTGGGCTCGACCCGCTGACCCCCGTTCGCGAACATCGCATAAGCGGCGACCATCTTATACAGCGTCGTTTCTTCGGACCCCAGCGAGTTGGCAAGGAACGCGCCCATCCGGTCATAGACGCCAAAGCGTTCGGCGTAACCTGCAACCACCGGCATCGTGACCTCTTGCGCCAGACGGATGGTCATCAGGTTCCGCGACTGCTCGATCCCGGTGCGCAAGGGGGTCGGCCCGTAGAACTTGTTCGACGAGTTCTTGGGCCGCCACAAGCCCTGTGGCGTGTTCACCTCGATCGGTGCGTCCACGACGATGGTTGCGGGGCTGTAGCCGCTGTCCAGCGCGGCGGCATAGACAAAGGGTTTGAAGCTGGACCCCGGCTGGCGCTGTGCCTGCGTGGCGCGGTTGAACACGGTGTCCTGATAAGAAAACCCGCCCTGCATCGCCAGAACGCGGCCCGAGTTCACATCCATCGCCACAAAGGCGCCCTGAACTTCGGGCACCTGACGGGCAGACCACTGCCCCTCTTCGCCCTCGACCACAAGGATCACATCCCCGCGCTTGAAGTTCGCCGCAAAATCACCCTGCATCCACTTGATATCGGACCGCGGAATGGTGCCATCCGCAGGGCCGTCCTCGATCCCGACGGTAAGTTGCTGATCCGAGACATTCAGAACCACGGCGGGATACCAGCGGGTCGGCAGCACCACATCGCGCGGGATTTCCAGAAGCGAAAGCGCCTCGCGCCACTGTGCCTCATCCGCCAGTTTTTCTTCCGGGATCACTTCGCCGGTGCCACGCCATTTCCCGCGCGACCGATCATATTTCTGCAACGCCGTGCGCAGGGCCTTAGCGGCCTCGACCTGCATTTCCTCGTCCACCGACGCACGAACCGTGAAGCCGCCGGTAAAGAACTCACCTTCACCAAAGTCCTCGCTCAGTTGACGACGGATTTCATCGGTGAAGTAATCGCGCGGCGGCAATGCGGTGCGGAAGCTTTCGAAATCGCCGTTCTGAACCGAGCGCAGCGGCATCTCGACCTCGGACTCATAGGTCGCCTGATCGATGTAACCGTTCTGGTACATCTCGCGCAGCACATAGTTTCGGCGGGCCAGCAGGCGTTCCTTTTCCCGAACCGGGTGATAATCCGACGGCGCCTTGGGCATTGCGGCCAACATCGCGGCCTCGTGCGGGGCCAGTTCCTGCAAGGTCTTGTTGAAATAGGTCTGCGCGGCGGCCGTCACACCGTACGAGTTCTGACCCAGAAAGATCTCGTTAAGGTAAAGTTCAAGGATCTGCTCCTTGTCCAGTGTGTCCTCGAGCCGGGTGGCGAGGATGATTTCCTTGATCTTGCGTTCTGCCCGGCGGTCGCCCGACAACAGGAAGTTCTTCATCACCTGCTGCGTGATGGTCGACGCACCGCGCACGGTTCCGCCTTTGGTTCGCACCGCTTCGACTCCTGCCGCGATGATCCCCCGCGGGTCATAGCCCTGATGGGTATAGAAATTCTTGTCTTCCGCCGAAATAAACGCCTGTTTCACCAGATCGGGAATTTCCGAGGACGGCGTGAACAGGCGGCGTTCCTGCGCGAATTCGTCGATCAACTGGCCTTCGCCCGAATAGATCCGGCTGATCGTCGGGGGCTTGTACTGGGCCAGGGATTCGTGGCTGGGAAGATCGCGGCCATACATCCAGAACACCGCACCGATCACCAGTGCGACCATGAAAATACCCAAGGTGACGATACTGAAGATCGCCCCGAAAATCGAAAGAATGAACCGGATCACGTTACTGCCTTTTTCTCGCGGTGGTGCCTATATAGTGTTGCACCGCCCAAGGGTCAAAACACCAAGCGCATTCTAGCCGTTTTGCGCCGTAAGGTCACTGGCCAATCAGGGATTTGCGGATCACATCCTGCTGACGCCAGTCTTCGATCCCCTGAAAGATCCCCAACGCCATAGCCGCCCGCCATTCCGAATTTCTCAGGTTTTCCCGGTCTCTGGGGCTGGAAAGGAACCCAAGCTCGATCAAAACAGACGGAATATCGGCCGCCTTGAGCACCGAGAACGACGCGGTCCGCAACGGTTTGCGGTTCATCGGCCCGCCCTGCTGGGCCATTCCGTTGGCGATCGCGCTGGCCAGCGACCTGGTCCGCGGCATCGTTTCCTGGCGCGCCAGATCAAGCAAAACATCAGCCACCTGATCATCGGCACCATTCAGATCGATGCCCGAGATCAAATCCCCCCGGTCATGTCGTTCAGCCAGTTTTGAACTGGCCACATCCGAAGCATCGGCAGACAGGGTATAGACGGCCGCCCCATGGGCCTGCCCTTCCGACAGGGAATCCGCGTGCAGCGAAATGAACAGATCCGCGCCAGCCCGATGCGCCAGGGCAATCCGACGTTCCAACGAGACGAACTGATCATCAACGCGGGTCAGGACCACCTCGTAACCTCCTGATCGCAATAACACTTCGCGCAGTTCGCGGGCAAAGGTCAGCATCAGGGTTTTTTCATCAACGTCATCGGTTTCGGCGCCCGGATCGATCCCGCCATGCCCCGGATCGAGCATTACGCGCAACGGTCGGTCCGCGGAACGCGAAGGTGCCTGCGGCACATCAGCCGGTTCCGGCAAGTCCCAACCCGGATTGCGCGGCGCACCTGCGGTTGCGTTGAACGTGTCAAAATCCGTGCCCTTGAGGTTCAGAGACAGCAGCGCCGCCCCCGAATCCTCGGCAACCGACAGCTCGGCTGTGTCTACGGCCATCGGTGCGCCCAGTTCCAACACCAGCCGCGACCAACCCGGAACATAGGCCCCGAATTGCACGCCGCTGACGCGTTCGGATTGCAGAAATTCCGTTCGGTTCAGCCCGGTCCAGTCCACTTCGTTGAAGTCCAGAACCATCCGGTACGGATCCTGCAAGGTGAAAATCCGGTACGGCACCCCCTGGCTCAGGCCGATATCCACGCGAACGCCGGTTCGCCCCACATCCGTGATGCGGCTTTGGTCAGGCTGAATGCGTGCCAGCGCGCTGAAATCCTGCGCGACGGCACTGCCTGCCAGCGCCCAGATCAGGGCGATGCAAAAGATGATCCTGCTCATGGCCTCAAGTTTTCCCGAGATCGCTTGCCGGGCAGCCTATACCACAAGGGCTGATTTGTGAACGGCTCAGGCAGGTTCCCCGATCGCCTTCCGTTCGGTCATGAACAGGCGCAACCGTTCCAGCCCGTCCTGAATGTCGACCGTCGAACGCGCATATGAAAACCGCAACGTCGTATGGCCGCGTTGCGGATCGAAATCCAGACCCGGCGTGACCGCGACACCGGCCTTGTCCAGAATCTCGGCCGCAAATGCGCGGCTGTCATCGGTCAGATCGGACACGTCGGCATAGACGTAAAACGCCCCGTCCGGCGGCGCGATGTTCGTGAAGCCCGCCTTGGGCAGGCCTTCCAGCATCAGCGCGCGGTTTCGGCGGTACACGTCCAGATTGGCCTGCAACTCGTCCTCGCAGTCCATCGCAGCCAGTGCCGCAACCTGACTGGCATGCGGCGCGCAGATGAACATGTTCTGGGATATCCGCTCGACCACGCGCACCTGATCCTCGGGCACGACCATCCATCCCACGCGCCAACCGGTCATCGAGAAATACTTGGAAAACGAGTTGATCACATAGCACTCATCCGTCAGTTCAAGCGCCGTCACGGCTTTTGCTTCATATTCCAGACCGTGATAGATTTCGTCGCTGATGAAAGACGCCCCCTGCCCGTGTGCGGCTTCGATCAGCGACCCCATGGCGGCACGGCCCAGCATCGTGCCGGTTGGATTCGCCGGAGACGCCACCATCAGACCCTTCAGGCCCATTCCCTGAATATCCGCTGCAACAGGTTGCAGACGGTTTTCAGGCGCGGTCGGCAGATCGACCGGTTCCAATCCAAGTGCCCTGAGAATCTGGCGATAGGACGGATATCCCGGCGCACCGATTCCAACCCGATCCCCGCTGTCGAACAATGCCGTGAAAGCCAGCAGAAACCCGCCGGACGATCCGGGCGTGATGATCACGCGCCCCGGGTTCAGGTCCACATCGTACCAATCCCCATAAAGCCGCGCGATACGCTTTCGCAGCGCAGGCAAGCCCAGGGACACCGTATAGCCCAACGGGCTTTGATCCATCGCTTTCGCCAGCGCCTCGGTCGCGCCCTTGGGTGCGCCGGTTCCGGGCTGTCCAACTTCCATGTGGATCACATGGCGGCCCGCTTCTTCCGCACGGCGCGCGGCCTCCATCACGTCCATCACGATGAAGGGATCGACCTCGGACCGGGTTGAGTTTCTCATGCCCATCTCCCATGTTGCAGCCATGGCTTTTGAACGCGTATCCCGGCTGACGTCAATCCCGGCTCTGATACTGTCGGTTGTCGTCTGGCTGACGGCGGCAACACAATCCCATGGGCAAAGCCTGATCCGCGACCCCGATATCGAGCATGGCCTGCGCGAGCTGGCGTTTCCGGTTCTGCGCGCCGCCGGCCTGAACACCAACCGGGTTCAAATCCTGGTGGTCAATGACAACACGTTCAATGCATTCGTCATCGACTACAACGCGATCTATTTGAATTACGGGCTGATCCTTACGGTCGAAAGCCCCGAAATGCTGCAAGCGGTGATCGCGCATGAGGCGGCGCATATCGCGAATGGTCATCTGGCCCGCCGCGCCGAAAACCTGAAGGCGGCGCGGCGCAATGCGGGCCTCGGCACCGCTCTGGCCCTGCTTGCGGCTGCGGCCGGAGGGGGTGAAGCCGCCATTGGTATTGCCGCAGGCACCCAGGGCGCCGCAATCCGCAGCTTTCTGGGCCATACCCGCGCCGAAGAAGCCTCGGCCGACCGAAGCGCCGCAAGCTATCTGCGATGGGCTCAGATTTCCCCCAGCGGCATGGTGAAGCTGCACAGGAAATTCGCGGGTCAGGAATTGCTGAGCGTCGCCAACCAGGACCCGTATATGCGGTCGCATCCCACCAGTCGTGAACGATTGCGCGCCGCCGAAGCGTTTCTGGATGAGTTCGGCGACAAGGCGGTTCCGAATGCCAATGCCGATTACTGGTTTGCCCGCGTCAAAGGCAAGCTGTCGGCCTTTTTACGCTCACCCAGTTGGACGCTACGACGCGCCAAAGAGGAAACCGCCCAGGACATCCGCCTTATGCGCGAGGCTTCGGCTTATCATCAGAACCGTGATTTGGATCGCGCGCGCCGTGCCATCGACGAGGCCCTGGCGCTGCGCCCGAATGACCCGTACTACTATGACCTGAAAGGGCAAATTCTGTTGGAGAACAGGCAAATAGGCGCGGCTGTTGAAGCGTACGGAAACGCTGTTGAAATGGCTCCGAACGATGCGCTGATCCTGGCTGGATACGGGCGGGCGTTGCTGGCGCAGGGGCAAACCAAACAGGCCTTGAGCGTTCTGGAAAAAGCCCGCGCCCGGGATTACCGGAACGCCAGGCTGTTGCAGGATCTTGGTGTGGCCTATGCTCAGGTTGGCAATGATGGTATGGCATCGACCGTGACGGCAGAGCGGTATGCGCTGCAAGGGCGGTTGAAAGATGCCGGAATTCACGCGAAACGCGCCGTGGCGCGACTGCCCGAGGGCTCACCGGGTTGGCAAAGGGCGCAAGACGTGTTGATTGCGTCGGAACGACTCAACAAAGACAAAAGGAAACGGAAATGATCCTCAGACATGCTGCACCCGCCCTTCTGGGGCTTTCCATGGCGGCAACCTCGGCGCAGGCGCTGGACCTGAACGCGATGAACGATGCCGAAAAAGCGGAATTTGGTGCCCAGGTGCGCGAATACCTGCTGGAAAATCCCGAAGTGATCCTCGAAGCCATCAACATTCTGGAACAGCGCAATGCCGTTGCAGAGGCCGCTGCGGACAAAGAACTGGTCGCCGCCAACTCGGATGAACTGTTCGATGACGGGTACAGCTGGGTCGGTGGCAACCCGGATGGTGACATCACGCTGGTCGAGTTCATGGACTACCGGTGTGGTTATTGCCGCCGGGCCGTGCCCGAAGTGGCCAGTCTGCTGTCAGAAGACGGCAACATCCGCCTTGTGATCAAGGAACTCCCCATCCTGGGTGATGCGTCCGTGCTGTCCTCACGCTTTGCCGTGGCCACCAAACACGTGGCGGGCGATGATGCGTACAAGCAGGTCCATGATGCCCTGCTGGAATTCACCGGCGAGCCAAGCGAAGTTTCCCTGCGCCGCATCTCGGACGGTTTGGGGCTGAACAGCGACGAGATCATCGCGGCGATGGACAGCGATCGCGTCACGGATGAGATCGCGCGCACCCGCGCTCTGGCACAGCGGATGCAGATCTCGGGCACGCCTTCGTTTGTGTTGGGCACAGAGATGTTGCGTGGCTATTTGCCAGCCGATCAGATGCAGCAGATCGTTGACGGCATACGTGCCGAACGCGGCTAAGGCCGGATTTGTCGGCAACGTGCCATGAAGCGGCGAGAATTTCTGGTGGCCGGAGGAGCGTTGGGTATGACGGGTTTCTCTGGCCAGTCTATTGCGCAGTCCGCAACCGGCTTCCACGTGCCGGCCGAAGACGCCCGGCATGATCGCACTTTCATGCAATGGCCGGTCAGCCGCAGCGTCTACCCCGACCCCGTTTTTCTGGAAATGGTACAGGGGACCATAGCGGTAATCGCAAACACGATCTCTGCTTTTGAGCCCGTCACACTGCTCGCGGGATCAGAGTATCACGCAGATATCCGCAAACAGCTTTCTGCGGCGGTCGAGATTTGGGATGTCCCGACCGAAGATCTGTGGTGCCGGGACGCAGGCCCGGTGTTCGCGATCAACAACCGCGGTGCGCTTGCAATCAAACAGATCCAGTTCAATGGATGGGGGCGAAAGCAGTTTCACGCACATGATGCGAAAATTGCTGGCAGAGTGGCCGAAAGGCTGGGTCTGCCCCTGTTGCCGACCGGGCTGATCGGCGAAGCCGGTGGCGTCGAGCAGGATGGGCATGGGACACTTATGGCGCATGAAAGCTCGTGGGTGAATGACAACCGCAATCCCGGCCTCACTCGGGACGAGATCGAAGCCCGGTTGTTGGCGGCCTATGGGGCCAAACGCATGATCTGGTCCGAAGGTGTCTGGGGCGAAGATATCACCGACTATCACATTGACAGTCTGGCCCGCTTTACCGGCCCCGGTCGCGGCATCATCAACTTGCCGGATAAGCCGGACAATCATGATCCTTTCCACATGGCCGCGTTGGACACCCATGATCGACTGGTTGCCGCGGGCCTGGACATGGACGTGATACCCGAACCGCATTACCGCCGTGTCAAGAACCCGGATTTCGTCGCCTCTTACGCCAATTACTACGTCTGCAATGGCGGTGTGATTGCGGCCCGGTTCGGAGACGCGGAAACAGACCAGATCGCGTCAGAAACGCTTGCAAGACACTATCCCGGACGTGACGTCGTAACACTTGACGTTGATCTGCTGGGAGAACTTGGCGGCGGCATCCATTGCGCCACACAACAGATGCCGGGTTTTTAGATGTAGCGAAGAACCCGACTATTCAGCCGCTTCAGCCGCCGCGTCCAGTTCAGCCGCCTTTTTCTCGACCTCTTCCACGATGTGATCGATCATCTGATCGTTCGACATCTTGTGGCTGGCCTTACCGGCCAGATAGACCATGCCGGACCCTGCCCCGCCGCCGGTGAAACCAACATCGGTCATCAGCGCTTCGCCCGGCCCGTTGACCACGCAACCGATGATCGACAGGCTCATGGGCGTCTTGATGTGTTCAAGGCGATGTTCCAGCGCCTCGACGGTTTTGATGACATCAAAACCCTGTCGCGCGCAGGACGGGCATGAGATGATATTGACGCCCCTATGGCGCAGGCCAAGAGATTTGAGGATCTCAAACCCGACCTTCACCTCTTCCACCGGATCAGCAGACAGGCTGACGCGGATCGTGTCGCCGATCCCCATCCACAGCAGGTTGCCAAGGCCGATGGCCGATTTGATCGTACCGCTGACCAGCCCCCCAGCCTCGGTAATGCCCAGGTGGATGGGGGCATCCGTCGCCTCGGCAATACCTTGATAGGCCGCGGCGGACAGGAACACGTCGCTGGCCTTTACGCTGATCTTGAACTCGTGAAAATCATTGTCCTGAAGGATGCGGATATGTTCCAGCCCGCTTTCGACCATCGCCTCGGGGCACGGCTCGCCATATTTCTCAAGCAGGTGCTTTTCCAGGCTGCCCGCGTTCACGCCGATGCGGATCGAGCAGTTGTGGTCGCGCGCCGCCTGGATTACCTCTTTCACGCGGGTTTCGTCACCGATATTGCCGGGATTGATGCGCAGACAGGCAGCGCCCGCTTCGGCGGCTTCGATGCCGCGCCGATAGTGGAAATGAATATCCGCCACGATGGGCACGGGGCTTTCCCGAACGATCTGTTTCAGCGCCTTGGACGACGCCTCATCAGGAACCGAGACGCGAACGATGTCAGCGCCAGCCTCGGCCGCCGCCTGCACCTGCGCCACGGTCGCCGCCACATCGGTGGTCAACGTGTTGGTCATGGTTTGAACGGCAATGGGTGCATCGCCACCAACGGCGACGTTGCCGACCATGATTTGACGGGATTTACGACGGTAGATGTCGCGCCATGGGCGCACGTGATTGAGGGACATAAGGACGGATCCGCGTCTGCCTGAGTTGCGATTGTAGATAGTTCGGCAACGGGGTTATCGCAATGGCTAGATCACTCGGCGGGCGTTTCTGTCGCCTCGGTTTGCAGTTCCGCCACCAGTTGCTTGAGCGCGCTGTTCTGTTCCGCCTCAAGATCGGCGACGGCATAGGACTCGGACACGGCGTCTTTCGACAGAACGACACCCTTGGCGACCGTGCCCGGAGCACCCGCCGGGCCGTAGTGCTTACCGTTTATCGCGAAGTAAACGGATCCCGATGCGCCCGCACGCAACAACGGCGGTTCTTCCGTCAGGGGCACTTCGAACACACTGCCCTGCTCGACGGTACCCAGTGTGCCTTCGAAAATGACGCTGCCATCCGCAGCCGTCACGCGCATCCATGCCGGATCAACAGCCACGATCTTGAGCGTGGTATCGATCTGTTCGACCACTTGCGGCAGGGCGGGTTTTTCGACCGTGTGCAGTTCAGCCACTTCGAACTGCGGCAATTCGGGCGGGCGGAAAGTTCCAACCTCGCGCGGATCAAGCGTCGAGATCGGAGCATCCCGCGCAACCAGCACCGGAACATCCAGTGCCTGCGGACGATAGAGACGGTCCAATGCTTCGGCGCTTGCCACCTGTGCAGCATCATCCGACACGTTGCTGCGCACCGCATCCAGCGGATCCAGATCAGACAGAACCACCGGAGCTTGTTCAACCGGGCTGACCTGTACTTGCTGAATTCTGTTCAGAACAGCCCAGCCGCCATAGCCGATGCCACCGATCACCGCCAGCAATACCAGTGACGAACCGATTGCGCGGGGTTCAATCTGGCTGACCAGGGACTCCTTGCCCGGAATATAGGGTGTATTGGGCGAAATGAACGGATCCCGCCCCATCGGGCCGCGTGCAGGCAGAGCCCCGGAAGGCTTCCGCACCACCGAGGCCTCTGCGGACATGCCATGCGCGACCTCGAATCCGCTTTCCTGGCAGAAAGACGCAAAGGTCTCATCAGGGTTCATGCCCAGATAGCGTGCGTAGGAACGCACATACCCGGCGATAAAGCCGGGTGTATCAAACGCATCGGGGTCGGCGTTTTCAATTGCAGCGATATAGTTGGCTTTGATCCGCAGCTCGCGCTGAACATCCAGAAGAGATTTGCCCATCGTTGCGCGTTCACCGCGCATCTTGTCGCCTAGGCGAACTTCATAGTCGTCAAACCCTTTTGGTCTGACATCTACGTCCTCTTCGGATTCGCGCTGAGATCTGCGCCCAATCATCCCTGCTGCCCCATTCTGCCTGTCGCGTATTTCGCGTAAGTGGCGAATCATCCCCACAATGATTCGTCTACTCGTTTTGTTAGCGTAAGCTTAACACGCGGCAAACTCGTTGCACACTTTGGCGTTAGGTTATCCGGCAAGTTCGGCGCGATTTAGCGCACAATGTGACCAAAGTTCGTCCATCGCCTGCACCAGACGGTTCATTTCGTCGGGTCCATGCACCGGAGACGGGGTAAAACGCAGACGCTCGGTTCCGCGCGGGACGGTCGGGAAGTTGATCGGTTGCACGTAAATGCCATAATCGTCCAGCAGCATGTCGCTGAGCTTTTTGGTGTGTACCGGATTGCCGACGATCACAGGCACGATGTGGCTGCCGTGGTCGATCAGCGGCAGGCCCATCCCCTTCAGCCGCAGCTTGAGGATCTTCGCCTGGGTCTGGTGCTGCTCGCGCAGTTCAGGCGCGGATTTCAGGTATGCAACGGATGCCGCAGCCCCTGCGGCAACCGCCGGCGGCAACGACGTCGTAAAGATGAAGCCCGGCGCATAAGACCGCACGGCATCGCACATCTTGGCGCTGGCCGCGATATAGCCCCCCATGACGCCATAGGCCTTGGCCAGAGTGCCATTGATGATGTCGATCCGATGTGCCAGGCGATCCCGCTCGGTCACGCCGCCACCGCGCGGGCCATACATGCCCACCGCGTGCACTTCGTCGATATAGGTCAGCGCGCCGAATTCATCGGCCAGATCACAGATTTCTTCGATCGGACCAAAATCACCGTCCATCGAATAGACGGACTCGAAGGCGATCAGCTTGGGCGCGGCGGGATCGTCCGCCTCGAGCAATTCGCGCAGATGTGCCACGTCGTTATGGCGGAAGATGCGCTTGGCGCCCCCGTTTCGGCGCACCCCTTCAATCATCGAAGCATGGTTCAGCGCGTCAGAATAGATGATCAGCCCCGGGAACAGCTTGGGCAGCGTACTGAGGGTGGCGTCATTGGCAATATACGCGCTGGTGAACAACAGCGCGGCTTCCTTGCCATGCAGATCGGCCAGTTCGGCCTCGAGCCGTTTGTGATAGACCGTTGTCCCCGAGATGTTGCGCGTCCCGCCCGACCCGGCGCCGGTTGCGTCGATCGCTTCGTGCATCGCTTGCAACACGACCGGGTGCTGGCCCATGCCCAGATAGTCATTGCCGCACCACACGGTGATGTCCTGCTGCGACCCGTCGGGGCGCGTACGCACTGCATGGGGAAACTGTCCGTTGAGACGTTCGATATCGATGAAGGTCCGGTAACGTCCTTCGTCATGCAGCCTGGCAATCGCTGAATCGAGCTGAGCAGTATAGTCCAACGGACCCTCCTTGAATGCCCGTTTCCGGTTTCCCTCGGGCAATTAGTCTGCCACATCCCACAGCTTAACCTGTATCAGCAGCTTTGTGTTACTTTATTCAGCTGGTTACAGCCGAACAGGTGAACCCAACTTTGATTTGCATCAAATATAAGTTTGCAATGCTCACGGCAAGTATAGTTCCGGCCATCGAACGCGTGGAAACGACGCAGCCCGCACAGCGCGATTTCGCGGGCTTGTGATCGCATGAACAATTCAGATCAACCGCTCTGGACGGCGCTGTCAACGCTGCTAGGGTTCGACCGAACACAGACAAGCAGGAGATCCCCATGTCGCTAGACACCGTGCTGAACCGGATTGACGAAGATCTGCAAAAATCGATCGACCGCCTGATGGAGCTGCTGCGCATCCCCTCGATCTCGACCGATCCCGCCTACAAGGCTGATGTCAGCCGTGCAGCCGACTGGCTGGTTGCCGACCTCAACGGTATCGGAATTGCAGCAGAAAAACGGGAAACCCCGGGGCACCCGATGGTCGTAGGCCATGTGGGAGAGGACTCGGATGCACCGCATATCCTGTTCTACGGCCATTATGACGTGCAACCCGTCGATCCGTTGAACCTTTGGACACGCGACCCGTTTGACCCCGCCATCGAAGACACCGAGCACGGCCCGGTCATCCGCGGGCGCGGGGCATCGGACGACAAAGGTCAGCTGATGACATTCGTCGAAGCCTGCCGCGCCTGGAAAGCCGTGCACGGATCCCTGCCCTGCCGCATCACCTTCTTCTTTGAGGGCGAAGAAGAATCCGGCTCACCCTCGCTGGTCCCCTTCCTCGAAGACAACGCGGCCGAACTCAAAGCGGATCTGGCGCTGGTTTGCGATACATCCATGGTATCGCGAGGTGTTCCGTCGATCGCCGCACAGCTGCGCGGCATGCTGAAGGACGAGTTCACCATCATCGGGCCCCGCATCGATCTGCACTCTGGCCATTACGGTGGCCCGGGCCTGAACCCGCTGCGCGAACTGTCGAAAATCGTTGCCTCATTCTATGACGACGAAACCGGTCGTGTCGCGGTCGAAGGGTTTTATGAAGGCGTTCATGAAGTGCCGCAGGACCAGTTGCGTCAGTGGCAAAACTGCGGCTTCGACGAAGCGGATTACCTGAACTCGGTCGGATACACCCAGCCACACGGCGAAAAAGCGTATTCGACGCTCGAGCAACAATGGGCGCGTCCGACACTTGAGGTGAACGGGCTGTGGGGCGGGTACAACGGCGCGGGTTCGAAAACCGTTATCCCTTCGGAAGCGCATTGTAAAATAACGTGCCGACTGGTCGGCGACATGGACCCCGACGCGCTGCGCAGCAAGATCCGCAAACATGTCGAGGATCGCCTGTCCCCGGATGCAAAAGTAGTCTGGGACAACGATCTGGAAGGTTCGCCCGCTTCGGTCATGAATATCGATCGCCCGGAATTCGAAGCCGCGCGCAAAGCATTGTCGGACGAATGGGACCGCGAAGCGGTGTTTACCGGCATGGGCGGCTCGATCCCCGTCGTCGGGTACTTCAATACCGTTCTGGGGCTGGATTCGATGCTGGTCGGCTATGCCAACGAAGACGACGCCATCCATTCGCCGAATGAGAAATACGACGTCAAAAGCTTCCACAAGGGCATCCGTTCGTGGGCCCGCATTCTGGATGCTTTGAACAGGTAGCGGATTTCAGCGAGGCTCTGCCTCGCGCTCCGGGATATTTGCAGCCAGATGAATAAAGGCCCCCTTGTTCATCTGGCCGAAAATATCCCGGGGGAGCCGCGCGCAGCAAGGCGGGGGCAGAGCCCCCTGCCCGGCCGCAACACGCATACGACGTTACATGTGGATCACGCGGCCATACGCATCCAACACGCTTTCGTGCATCATTTCTGACAGAGTCGGGTGCGGGAAGACCGTGTTCATCAGATCTTCTTCGGTGGTCTCCAGCTGCCGCCCAACCACATAGCCCTGAATCAGTTCCGTGACTTCCGCGCCGATCATATGCGCCCCCAGCAGTTCGCCTGTCTTGGCGTCGAACACGGTTTTGATCAGACCTTCCGGTTCGCCCAGAGCTATGGCCTTGCCGTTGCCGATGAAAGGGAAGCGACCGACTTTGATGTCATAACCCAGCTCTTTGGCCTTGGCTTCGGTATATCCCACCGAGGCCACCTGCGGCTGACAATAGGTGCATCCGGCGATGCTTTCGGGCTTGACCGGATGCGCATGCTGGCCTGCGATCAGATCAGCGACCATGACCCCTTCGTGGCTGGCTTTATGTGCAAGCCAGGGCGCGCCCGCGATGTCACCAATCGCATAAAGGCCATCGACACCGGTGCGGCAATATTCATCCGTCACCACATGCGTGCGGTCGATCTTTACGCCCAGCGCCTCCAGGCCCAGGTTTTCGACATTTCCTACGATCCCGACAGCGGAAATCACGGTGTCGAACTCGTGCTTCTCAACCTTGCCCTTGACCTCGATATGAGCGGTCACCTTGCCCTTGCCGCGATCCAGTTGCTTGACCATGGCTTTTTCCATGATGGTCATGCCTTGCTTGGTAAAGGCTTTCTTGGCCAGGGCACTGATTTCCGCATCTTCCACGGGCAACACGCGGTCCATCACCTCGACCACCGTCGTATCGGCCCCGAGCGTGTTGTAGAAACTCGCAAACTCGATGCCGATCGCGCCCGAGCCGATGACCAGCAACTTTTTGGGCATCCGGGGCGGTTGCAGCGCGTGCTTGTAGGTCCAGACCAGATCGCCGTCAGCCTCGAGACCGGGCAGTTCGCGGGCCCGCGCGCCGGTTGCAAGAATGATGTTCTTGGCCGTCAGTTCTTCGGTGCCCTTATCGGTCTTGACGCTGACCTTGCCTTTTGCGGGGATCGTCGCCTCACCCATCACCACGGCGACCTTGTTCTTCTTCAGCAGATGGCCGATGCCGCCCGAAAGCTGCCCGGCAACGCCACGCGATCTTTTGACGACCGCGTCCAGATCGTAACCGATCTTGTCGGCCTTCAATCCGAAATCCTTGGCGCGTTCCATCAGGTGAAACACTTCGGAGGACCGCAGCAACGCCTTGGTAGGTATGCACCCCCAGTTCAGGCAGATGCCACCAAGGTGCTCGCGCTCGACCACGACGGTTTTCAGACCAAGCTGGGCCGCACGGATGGCGGCGACATAGCCACCGGGGCCAGCCCCGATTACGATCAGATCATAGGATTGTGCAGCCATGTGTTCCTCTCGGCGCAGGTGGTGAAAATTTAGTTTACCATTAAACTATTTCCAGAAACGCATCAACACGCCTTCCCGCGACAAATGAGACGCAGGGTAAACCATGCCTGAATATGCGGATTTCAGCCTATACCCCGGCCCGTGCTATGGCTAGAACAGAACCGCCGACGCCGCTCGGACATTTGTGAAGACATTGAATTCAAGAGGTTTACTATGGCCAAAACACTAATAGATCTGACGCTTGCTCTGCTCAACGCAACTTTGATACTTGTCGCCCTGTGCCTGTTTCTGGGCTGGAAGCTGGTATCGAAAGTCGAAAGCGTCTCGGCAGAATTCTCGGAGGCTGTGCAGGTTCTTGCCCCTATTCGGGATGAGGCAAAGGGCATTCGGGGCGAACTTTCCGCGCTGCGTGGTGATTTGGCGACCCTGAGGAGTGAGAACCAGATCACCGACAGTCAAGCCGCACAAGACATCCAGGCAGCGTTGCGCCGCCTGAACGCAGTTGACCAAAAGCTGCAAACTGCGCAGGAGCAGTTCACTGAACTTGCGGAGACACCAGAGGTTCTGATCGCCCAAGCCATACAGACCGGAGCTGACATCGCATCCGAACGCGTCTTGGCGTTCAAAGGATGTGAGCCGGGATCCTGAAGCCACCGCACGAACGACCGAGGCGCACAACCTGTACTGCGTTCTCAGGCCATCGCT
The DNA here is from genome assembly GCF_056538725.1 of Ruegeria sp. BF10. Classification (NCBI taxonomy): domain Bacteria; kingdom Pseudomonadati; phylum Pseudomonadota; class Alphaproteobacteria; order Rhodobacterales; family Roseobacteraceae; genus Ruegeria; species Ruegeria sp. BF10. Next base: position 1,000,302 of record NZ_JBQFTR010000001.1, on the reverse strand, counting down.
TGCAGTTCTCGCACGGTGCTGCCATAGCCGCCCATGTCGACGTAAGCCTCTTCATGCGGGGTCGAACTGCGCGACAGTGCTTTGTTCCGGTAGGGGAAACGACCGAACTTGCGGATCACTTCACGATGGGCTCGGGCGTGCAGCAGATTGCTTGTATCGCCGCTCAGGTTCTGACAGATCAGACGCACGCAGCGTTCCTGATCGCACAGATTCTCCGAATGCATCATCGGCAGGTAAAAGAACTGCCGGGCCGGTTCATCGATCTTCTTGTCCCAACCTTTGTCGACCGCGCATTTCGCCGCCGCCAGGGCCGCTCGGTCCGTCGCGAAAGCACGCGCCTGCCCGCGGAACATGTTGCGTGGAAACTGGTCCGTCAGAATTATGTAAGCCAGTGACCCGCTGGGATAGGTCAGCCAGAGCGAAAACTTGCCCTCGGCCGCAGCTTCCCACGTTGATTGAAAACGTGCGCGGATTTCTGAATCCAGCGCTTCATCCTCAATGTACCAGCCCTTTGGACCCACCTCATCTAACCAAAAACTCAATACTTCTTCAGGCGTTACCATTGCCTTAAACTCCGTCTTGTGCCCGTACTTCGGACGTAACGTCATTTAAGGCCGTTTTACAGAACTGTTACAGTAACATATTGCAACACTTGCGACATAATCCTGTGTCCTAGGCATCTTCCTGCTCAGCCTGCTCGGCCTCGGCCGCTTCGATTGCAACTTCCTGCGCCACTTCAAGTGCAACTGGCGAGGATGTTGGATACAGTGCCGACATTGTGCCGGTTTCGTCCACTGGAATCGAAGCCCGCTGTGTCGTTCGATACAAAGCGTAGAGTGCCATTGCGAGTAACAGTGCCGCAATAAAGAGAAAAAAGCCTGGTGGCCCGAATATGGCATCCCCCATCAACCAGCCGGTGATCACCGGCCCGGCAATTGCGCCCAGACCGTTGATAAACACCAGTCCGCCAGATGCCGCCGCCATATCCTCGTATTCAAGAAAGTCATTCGCATGCGCGATCAGCAATGAGTAGAGCGGGTTGGAGGTGCCGCCGATCAGGAAAGCCGAGGCAAGCAGAATTGGAAACGATCCCCCCATCATCATCGCGATCGTTGCGCCACCGGCACCGGCGAGCGCCACAAGCAGGATCAGAAAGCGGCGATCCATACGGTCAGAGAACCAGCCCAAAGGGTATTGCAGAACCACTGCGCCGATATAAAACGCCGCAACGAAGGTTGAAATTTCAACAAGCGACAGCCCTGCCCGGGCGCCATACACCGCCGCCATGCCGAACTGCGCCGAAAACACGCCCCCCAGAAGAAACATGCCCACGCAGCCCAGCGGAGAGGTCTTCAGCAATTCCTTCAGGGTCATCGGTTTGGTGGTGTCAAAGGCTGGTGTCGGCGAGATCGACAGCAAAATGGGTGCGAAGGATACCGAAACCAGGATCGAGGCGATCACAAAGGTCTCATAACCGGCCGGGTCGCCGACCAGAACAAGCGCCTGCGCACTGATGATCCCCGTCATCTGGACGATCATATAGAGCGACAGCGCCTGCCCGCGATTTTCATTGCTGGCCGCATTGTTGAGCCAGCTTTCGGCGGTGACATAGACGCCAGAAAAACAGAACCCGATCACCACCCGGCCCAATGCCCACGCGATCGGGTCTGCCAGCATCGGATACATGATCATCACGGCCGAGATGAACGACGCAAGGGCCGCAAAGACCCGCACATGGCCAACGCGCCGGATCATCTCGGGCGCAAGGCGTGAACCGCCCAGAAAACCCAGGAAATAGGCCGACATGACAAAAGACATCTCGAGGGTCGAAAAGCCTTCGATCTCACCCCGCACACCCAGAATCGTGCCCTGAAGGCCGTTTCCGACCATCAGCAACCCCATGCCGAGCAGCAGCGCCCATGCGCTGGAAAGGACCTGAATCATTGGGGCCTCCGACTAATGCCAACCTGATTTTAGTGTCGTTCTGCGATCAAAGACCGCCTACGTCGCGCTTGTCTACGACATTCCCGATCCGTGATGCCGTATACGCGCCCTTCAGGGGATCAAAAGCGACGCGTCGCCATAAGAAAAGAACCGATATTTTCGTGCTATGGCATGCGTGTAGATATCGCGCATCCGATCCTGCCCCATCAATGCCGATACCAGCATGAGCAACGTGGATTTCGGCAAATGAAAATTGGTCATCAATGCGTCAGTGACATGGAATTCGAAACCGGGATAGATGAAGATATCCGTGTCGCCTTCCCAGGGTTCGATCTTTCCTGACCTTGCCGCGCTTTCGATCAGGCGCAGAGCGGTTGTCCCCACCGGGATCACACGCCCGCCAGCCGCCTTGGTTGCCTGTATCTGGGCCGCGGCCTCGGGGCTTACCTGCCCCCATTCAGCATGCATCTTGTGGGTTGTGACATCCTCAACCTTGACCGGAAGAAAAGTGCCTGCCCCCACATGCAGCGTCACATGCGTGCAGCTTACACCTCGCTCGGCCAACGCCTTCATCAGCGCCTCATCGAAATGCAACGATGCGGTCGGGGCGGCCACGGCGCCGGAACGGTTTGCCCAGATGGTCTGATAGTCCGTTTTGTCACGTTCATCGGCCTGGCGCTTGGCTGCGATGTAGGGCGGCAGAGGCATTGCTCCGGCCTGATCCAGCGCCGCGTCGAAATCCTCGCCGCTGAGATTGAAGCGCAGATACGCCTGACCGTCGGCAACCCTGTCCAGGGTGGCGCTGAGATCATCCGAGAAGACAATCTCTTCCCCAAGTTTCACCTTTTTGAGCGGCTTGATCAACGCGGACCAGGTACCGTCGGCCTGCGGGTCCAGCAAGGTGGCCTCGATCCCGGCGGAAACCGGCCCCTGCGCGCTGTCGCGATGGCGCCGACCGTTCAGACGCGCCGGAATGACGCGGGTGTCATTCAACACCAGCCGGTCACCGGATCGCAGGAAATCGGGCAGGTTGAAGACATGGCTGTCCGTGATTGCATCCCCCTGCGCCACCAGCAGACGCGCAGAGGAACGCGGGCTGGCAGGCCGCGTGGCAATCAGGTCTTCAGGCAGGTGGAAGTCAAAATCGCTGAGTTTCATGCCCGCGCCTTACAACCCTGCATCAGATTCGGCCATATCCTGTCAGCGGTCACTTGGGGATGATCCGAATGTGCGTTTGGGTTCATCCGGTTTCTGAGGCACCGCGTTCGGACCATCCTGAACTTTGGGTGCCGGGGCACGCATCAGGTCGCGCAGGAACAGAGGTGCAAGACCGGACAACGGATTTACCGACACTTTGGGCGAGGCAAGCGGGCCGGTCAGCGTGTAGTTGAAGCCGAAGACGCCTTCGCCCTTGCGCGTGAAAACGCTGCCGACCGCGTTGAGGAGGTAAATTGGCGAGATCGCACCGCGCAGGTTCAGCATTCCGTTCACCGTATCGATGGTGCCGTCAAAAGACAGGCCCATGGATGGCCCGACGGCACTGCCGCTGAGCACCTTGATATCTGTCGGCGTGATCCGCATCCGGCTGTCGATTGCCGCAAAAAAGATACCCTGCCCCGCCATTTCATCCAACAGGCCCACAAGGCTGATGGCATTCAGCAAGGCCGCCATGGCCGGGGCGTCGGTGATCCGCGTGTTGGTGATTTTCAGCATCACGTCATAGCTGCCCGGTGCCGTCACAGGTTCGAGCTTGAGGTTCATTTCTCCGCCCCGCGCCTGTGTCAGAACCCCGGCCGATCGCAGCACGGCCCCTGCTTCTTGCGACGTCAGGTCAACGGCACTTCGGTTCCCTCTGGGGCTGACCTGCCCTCTGACCGGCGCACCGCCATTGACCCGCGCAGTGAAGTTCCCTTGTATGCCGCCGGTCGTCTGGAAAGCACCCCGGAACCCGGTCAGCGCGACGGTTTCCGTAACCTGAAGGCGATCCAGCGTCACGTCCAGTTTCGGCCCGGCACTGCCCCCGCCGCCCGATCCGCCGCTTTCGCCGAAACTCGCGCGGCCCATATCAAGGACGCCGCCAAGGACACGGATATCCGGCATGGCGCTCCCGCGCCCGATCAGCTCTGCCGGGACCGCCAGCCAGTCGCCCAGGTCAAAAGAAGTGAACCGAACCCGGTCAAATTCGCCGTTTTCACGAAACGTAATTGAGGCAGATGTGCGCAAACCCGCCGCATTCAAGCGCAGGCTATCCACCTTCAACTGCGATCCCAAAGTCGCTTCGGCCGTCAGAGAGCCGGTCGCGTCGGCCCCCTTTCTCCAACCAAGTTCGGGTATGGCCAGCGCGACACCCTGCAAATCGGACGTCACGGACAGCTTCGGGGCAACCCCGGCACCGAGCCCCAGGGTGATATCCGCAACCCCCTTGCCGGTCAGCATCCCCGGAGGCAGACCGGCGCCGATCTCGTCCATCAATCGCGGCGACAGCTCGATCTGACCGGTCAGGGTGCTTCGCTGTTCCGACTTGCCGTCTATCGGCTGCCGCCAGAGCGCCGTCAGCGGCACGTCCCCGAACTGCCCCTGCCCCTGAATCTGAACGCCGGACTGATCACCCGAAATATCCAGAAGATCGGCGCTGACATCAAAACCGGGCACCAAGCGGTCACTGAACAGGTTGGCCAGCCTGCCGTTGAAATGGAACTCGGTCTCGTCAAACTTGAGACCCTTTTTCAAGGGCAGGGAAAGGGTTCCCGCCAACGACACGGTTCCCTTCGCCACATCAACGGGCAACCCTGCCTTGCTGAGCAATTCCAGCGGAGGCCGGTCCAGCAATGACAACGCGGCCGTCACGCTGCCTTTGGCCTGGATGCGCGCAATCGCCGGCGCGGATTTCTTGATGTCCGTGTCGGGTATGATGAAGGACGTTCCCGATGCATCCACCGCACCACCGTCCTCCGCGATCACGACACCCTGCTGCGCAGTGACAGTGAACCTGCGGTTGATCAGGCTGGCCTGACCCTGCGCCCTTTCGATCGGCGGCAGCGTTTTGACAAATCGGACCTTCGCCTTCTCAAACCCGAAATCCAGATAGAGATCCGGTTTCGACCCGGGCAACAGGCGCAGGGCAAAGTCCATATCCGACAGAACCCCTTCGTACAGGTTTTTGGTCACCCACTCTCGCGGTTTCGGGGCCAGACGTTCGGGCCAGTACCCCAGAACCTTGTCCGACGTCATTTGGTCCAGATGTGCGTCCAGCTTGACGGCCCAGCCATCCGGCCGCCCGGTCAGGACACCAAAGGCACGCACCGTATGGCCCGGATCTTCGATGGTCATCTGACCCAGATGCAGCTGGAACGGGTTGAGGACCATCTTGAAATCCAGGCTGGCCCGCGAAAGCTGAATAGGTTGCGGAAACAGGTTTGCCGGGTTTACGTTGATACCGGACAACTGCAACTGCGCAGACAGGCTGTCCAGCACGCCATCTTCCGCACCTTCCAGAAACGCCTTCCCGTCAGCCTGCACCTCGCCCCAGGCCGAGACAACTGAAACTTCGTTGAAGTCCAGCACCTGCCCTTTGGGGTCATAAGTGAAATACGTGCGGGCAGATTCGAAGGGGACCGGGCGTGTTTCGGGGTTTGGCTGAACGGCCCCCGCCCCCAGATTCAGAGTTGCGTATACGGTTTCGATCGATCCTTTTTCATCGATTCCACCCCGCAAGGCACCCGAAATCGGGGCCCGCAGAACCTGCAACCAGGCAAGGGCGGGCGTTTGGCCCGCGATGTCCTCGGCTGGCAGGTCAGTGACCGAGATCCCGAATTGTGCGGCAGGTGTACCCAGAACGCTTGTGTAATTGGCCTCGATGGCACTGACATAGTCTCGCCCCGCCAGAACCGAAAACCCGGTCGCCAAGCGCACTTCGTTGCCGCTTCGGTTGGCTTGAATATGCCCGCCATCCAGGATCCAGGACCGCCCCTGCCGAAGATCGCGATAATCCAGCGTGATCGCATCAAACTCGACCGAGGTCAGCGCCGACAGGGCCGGAGACAGGAAGACCTGATCCGAAGCTGCGATAAGCTGCGCCAGGTTCGGGGCCTCCTGCACCGGTGCGCTGCCGGACCCGACCGTAAGACTCAGCGCCCCGTCCTTGTCCCGGGTCACGGCGATCTGCGCACCGCTCAGAATAATTCTTTTCGGGCGGACGTGCCCCCGCAACAAGGGGCGCATGGCCAGACTGGCGCGCATGTCGGACACCTGCGCAATTTGCCGACCCGCCGCGTCGCTGATGGCCACATCGGTCAGACGCAGGCGCGGCCGCCAACCCTCGTGAATGATGAAACTGACATCGCCAAACCGGATTTGCAGCCCGCCCAAAGCCTGCTCAAGCCGCGCCTCGACCCTGTCCCGCAGCCAGACGGGTGCGTGCATTCTTTGCCCGACAACCATGAAACCGGTGAACAGCGCCAGCAGCACCAGCACGAAAGCGCCGCGCATGGCCCACAGGCCAGCGGCCCGGCGGCGAGACCGACGGCGCACGGGCTTGTCCGCCTGTGCTCCGTCGTCGTCTTCGTGCTGCTTCAAATTGCTGTCCACGCCTTCCAACCCGCACGCGTTGCCCTATGATACCAGGCAGCCTTTAGAAACCTTCAGCGGAGTTTCCAATGCCCGACGTTTCAGACATCGCCCCTGACTTCACTTTGCCGCGCGACGGCGGCGGCGAGGTGACGCTTTCGGCGTTGCGCGGTAGCACCGTGGTTCTGTTCTTCTACCCCCGTGATGATACGCCGGGCTGCACCAAGGAATCCATCGGTTTCTCGGAACAACTTCAGGCCTTTGCGGATGCGGGTGCTCAAGTTTTCGGCATCTCGCGCGACAGCGTCGCCAAACATGACAAATTCGTCGCCAAGCATGGGCTGACAACACCGCTGTTGTCGGATGAGAACGCGACCGTCTGCGAGGATTACGGTGTGTGGGTCGAAAAGAACATGTACGGGCGCAAGTCGATGGGGATCGAGCGTTCCACCTTCATCATCGACCCGGAAGGCAAAATTGCCCGCGTTTGGCGCAAGGTCAAGGTTCCCGGTCACGTGGACGAGGTGCTGGAGGCCGTGCGGGCGCTGTAACGCCCTCGACCACGGTCGCCATCCGGTTTAAGAGCCACAGGATCAACCAGGCGGAGAATAATGGTGTCCAAATCGCTGACTCAGATGGCGACCGAAGTTCTTGCAACGGCGGAAGGTCGGGAAAAGACCGCCCTGTCCAAACAGCACGCCGCCGCGTGGTTTGCGTCGCGCAAGGGCGACGCACCGCCGATCGAGATCGGAACCGCGTCACCGCCGCTGCGACCCGCGCGCCCGGACCGGCCCGAACTCCTGTCTCCGCGCGAGGTGCCAAAGCGGAAGCCGGGCACCGAAGCGGGTCGCATCGCCCTGTTGCATGCCGTCGCGCATATCGAACTGAACGCCGTCGATCTGCATTGGGACATCATCGCCCGCTTTGGCCATGTGCCGATGCCGATCGGGTTTTATGACGATTGGGTGAAATGCGCCGAAGAGGAATCGCGCCATTTCGAGATGGTCTGCGATTGCCTTGAACAGATGGGCAGCCACTATGGTGCCTTGCCGGCCCATGCCGGAATGTGGCGTGCGGCCGAGGACACCGCAGACGACCTGATGGGACGGCTGGCGGTCGTGCCGATGGTGCTTGAAGCGCGCGGTCTGGACGTGACCCCCGGCATGATCGAGATCTTTCGCAAGGCCAGGGCCGAGCAGGCCATTGCCGCACTTGAGGTGATCTATGCCGAAGAAGTCGGCCATGTCGCCTATGGGTCCAAGTGGTTCCATTTCCTGTGCGGCCGGGAAAACGCCGACCCGAAGGATGTGTTTCACACTCTGGTGCGCCGGTATTTCCACGGTGTCCTGAAACCACCCTTCAACGAGGAAAAGCGGGCAGAGGCCGGGTTGCCACCGGACTTTTACTGGCCGCTGACCGAAGACCTGCCCGCGCCCGGCGAAATCACAAACTGACACCTCAGCATTGTTTTCGGCAATTTCCCGCCGATCTTTGGGGGGATTTCCACGCTGTTGGCGCCAGACTGATCAACAAACTTGCCCGAACGCTGCCTGCCCTTTATGCAATCGGCCCAAGGAGCGGCCGGCACTCACGACCGGGCCCGATCTTGGGGATGAGAGGTAGGACGCGTGCGAACACGTCTGGCAATAAAAATACACTCTGCACTTGAACGGTACTTTCCGGAACGCCGGGTTTTTCTGAAGTCTGACAAAGATACACGCTTTATCCGTCTCAGTTCGGAAACACAGGTGGTCGCGGTGGCCGGTGTTGCTGTCATGGTCGGATGGACTGCGGTGGCAACCGCCATTCTGCTGATGGACAGCATCGGTTCGGGCAATTTCCGGGAACAGGCGAAACGCGACCAGGCCACCTATCAGGAACGTTTGAATATCCTGTCCGCTGAACGCGACGCGCGTGCGAAGGAGGCCCTGGCCGCTCAGGATCGTTTCAACGCCGCGCTGGAACAGATTTCCGCCATGCAGTCCGAACTGCTGGCCTCGGAAAACCGCCGTCGCGAACTTGAGACGGGGATCGAAGTCATCCAGACCACGCTGCGCACGACCATGAAACAGCGGGAAGATGCGCGGGCGGAACTGGCGGCACTGAAGCAGGAAACCAGCAACGCTGACATGTACGTTGCTGCCTCCACCGCCCCGGTGCAGATGGCGTTCATGACGGACGCCCTGGCGCGCACGGCCGAGGAACGCGACCAGATCGCCGCCAACGCCCGAGAGGCACTGGACCAGCGCGATGATCTTGAGCTGGAAATCCGCCTTATGCAGGAACGCAGCGACGAGATTTTCCGCCAGCTGGAAGAAGCCATGGTGATCTCGGTCGAGCCTCTGGACAAGATGTTCCGTCAGGCGGGAATGCCGACAGACCGCATCATCGAAGAAGTCCGGCGCGGATACAGCGGTATGGGCGGTCCGCTGACCCCTTTATCCCTTAGCACGCGCGGCGAGGTCGAGGAGTTGTCCGCCGACGAAGCCCGCGCGAACACATTGCTGAAACAGATGGATCAGCTGAACCTGTATCGTCTTGCGGCGGAAAAAGCCCCCTTTGCCAACCCCGTACATTCGGCCGTGCGTTTCACCAGCGGCTATGGCAACCGGCGTGACCCCAAAACCGGTGGTCGCCGGATGCATAACGGGGTCGATTTTGCGGGGCCGCAAGGCACGGACATCTTTGCGACCGCAGACGGCGTCGTTACCCATGCAGGCTGGCAATCCGGTTTCGGGCGGCTTGTGAAAATCAAGCACGCATTCGGAATTGAGACTCTTTACGCTCATAACACCAAGATCAACGTGAAGGTTGGTCAAAGGGTCTCGCGCGGGGATCATATTGCTGATATGGGTAGCACCGGACGGTCGACCGGCACGCATCTGCACTATGAGGTGCGCGTGAACGGAAAACCCGTAAACCCAATGACTTACATCAAGGCTGCGAGAAATGTTTTCTAAAAGCAAAATCAACGAGCCCGCATCCAAGGCACCTGAGGCGGCCAAACCAGCCGCTCCGGCGACCCCAGCGGCCCCTGCACCGACCGAGTCGAAACCTGCCACCGCACCCAAGCCCAAGCCGCCTGCGTCGGTTCTGTCTTCGGATCTGCACATCACCGGCAATATCAAGACCTCCGGTGACATTCAGGTGGAAGGCACGGTTGAAGGCGACATCCGCGCCCACCTGCTGACCATTGGTGAATCGGCGACGATCAAGGGTGAAGTCACCGCAGATGACGTCGTGATCAACGGCCGCATCGTTGGTCGCGTGCGAGGCCTCAAGGTACGCCTGACGTCGACCGCACGCGTTGAAGGCGACATCATCCACAAGACCATCGCCATCGAAAGCGGTGCGCATTTCGAAGGGTCGGTACAGCGCCAGGACGATCCGCTGAACCCGGGCCGCAGCGCCAAAGCCGGATCGAACCCGGCGGCAGACGTCAAACAATAATTCGACCCTTGAGGTCAGACCGGAGACGCCGCAGGGAGACCCGCGGTGTCTCTTTTTTTGGGACCGCAGCCGTTGTCCGGGAAACTTGTTTTGATCCCGCCGGGATCACGTTAGGGTCGGGTCATGTTGATTTTCCTGACACTTGTTGCAGTGATCGCGGCAGGTCTGACCCTTTTCTTTTGGTCCAAACGACAGGCGCGTCATGCCCTGTTGGCCGCGCCGTTGACGGACAGTCAACGGCACCTTGTTGACGCTCAGGTCCCGATCTTGCGAAAGTTGCCGCAGGGCCTGCGCGCAAAGCTGGAAGGCAAGATCAACCTGTTCCTTGATCAGGTTGAATTCATCGGGTGCGACGGACTGGACGTTACCGAAGACATGCAACTGTCCATCGCCGCGCAGGCCTGCCTGCTGGTAGTGAATACCGAGCTTTGGTACGACAACCTGACCACCATCCTGATCTATCCCAGCGCTTTCAAATCCAGGCAGAGCCGGCACAGCGGCTATGTCGTCACCGAGAAGGAAATCGTGCGCACCGGGGAAAGCTGGAACCGCGGCCCGGTGATCCTGTCCTGGGCCCACAGCCAGCGCGGGGCCATGAACGATCATGATGGTCAGAATGTTGTGTTTCACGAATTTGCCCATCAGATCGACGACCTGACCGGGTCGGCCAACGGGGTGCCCTTACTTAGCGACGACCAAAGCTTTTCGGAATGGGAAGCCGCGTTCCTGACAGCCTATGACACGCATGTACGCGCCGTTGAATCCGGGCAGCCAACCGTAATCGACCCCTATGGCGCGGAAGGGCACGAGGAGTTTTTCGCCGTTTCGGTCGAAGTGTTCTTTGAGCGGCCAAAGGCCCTGCGCAGGTCGGACCCGGAGGTTTACAAGCAACTGTCCAAGCTGTTTCACTTGGATCCTTCTCAATGGCACTAAAGGTTTTTCGCCCCCTGTTGCGCGGGCGTCGGGAAAATTCCCCGTTCAGCTCAATTTAACAAAAGTTAATTTATGAATTACACTTAAGCGCATTGCATTGTGGAGGAAATTTCATGTCATCAAAACTACTGGCCGAGTTCTTCGGCACCTTCTGGCTGGTTCTCGGAGGTTGCGGCAGTGCCGTATTGGCAGCGGGCGTTGCGGATGTCGGCATAGGGTGGCTTGGCGTGTCCTTCGCCTTCGGCCTGACGGTTCTGACAATGGCCTACACGGTTGGCCATATCTCGGGCGGGCACTTCAATCCGGCGGTCAGCCTGGGTTTGATGATCGGCGGACGGTTTCCGGCAAAGGATCTGCTGCCCTACTGGATCGCTCAGGTCATCGGCGCCATCGCCGCCGCTGTGGTTTTGTACCTGATCGTCAGCGGCGCGCCCGAGTTCACCGGCGTCGGAGGATTTGCGTCAAACGGATATGGCGAGGCCTCACCCGGCGGGTATTCCCTGATGTCCGCTCTGGTGATCGAGATCGTGATGACCGCTTTCTTCATCCTGATCATTCTGGGCGCAACCTCGGACAAGGCACCGGCGGGTTTCGCCCCCATCGCGATTGGTCTGGGATTGACCTTGATCCACCTGGTATCAATTCCGGTCACCAACACTTCGGTCAACCCGGCCCGGTCCACAGGCGTCGCCCTGTTTGCCGACGGACCTGCCCTGTCGCAGCTGTGGCTGTTCTGGGTGGCCCCGCTGATTGGCGGCGCGATCGGAGCGCTCATCTGGAAAGCGATGTCACCGGACGATTGATACGCTTGCAACCAACCATAAAAAAGCCCGGCGTTTTGAGGAGCGCCGGGCTTTTTCATTTCACTCGGTAACGGTGACTTTTTTCATCACGTCGGGCTGGCCCGTAACTTCTCCGTTCTGGCCTGCGCCCCGCTTGATCGCATCCACCACGTCCATACCGTCGGTCACCTGACCGACCACGGTATATTCACCGTCAAGAAACGGGCCGGGTTCGAACATGATGAAGAACTGCGAATTGGCTGAATCCGGGTTCTGCGACCGGGCCATGCCGACCACGCCACGATCAAAGGTCACGTCAGAGAACTCTGCCGGCAGATCCGGGCGGTCTGATCCGCCACGCCCGGCATACCGCATGTCAAAGCCGTCCGCGGTGGAATTGCCGTATTGAACATCGCCGGTCTGGGCCATGAAGCCTTCGATCACGCGGTGGAACACCACGCCATCATACTTGCCATCCGCAGCCAGCGCCGTGATCTGTTCCACATGCTTGGGCGCGACATCCTCGAACAGGTCGATGGTGATCGTGCCATTGGCCCCTTCCCCTTCGACCTCGATCTGCAAACCGCTGGCCAGCGCCGGGCTTGCCAGCAAAGCAAAGGCGGCGGCGAACCTATACATCTGCGGCCACCTTGACGCTGATCATGCGGTCCGGGTTTGCAGGCGGTTCGCCACGTACGATCGCGTCCACATGCTCCATGCCTTCGATGACGCGGCCATAAACGGTGTACTGGCCGTTCAGGAAATGGTTGTCCTTGAAGTTGATGAAGAACTGAGAGTTGGCCGAATCCGGGTTCTGCGACCGGGCGGCGCCCAAAGTGCCGCGATCATGGGGCAGCTTGGAAAACTCTGCCGGAACGTTCGGCAGTGACGAACCGCCGGTTCCTGCCATACGCAGGTTGAACCCATCTTCCATATCGCCATGCTGCACGTCGCCGGTTTGCGCCATGAAACCGTCGATCACACGGTGGAAGGCCACGTTGTCGTACTGTCCGTCGCGGGCCAGTTCTTTCATCCGCGCGCTGTGCAAAGGCGCCACATCCGGCAGCAGCTCGATGACGACATTGCCGTCTTTCAGCTCGATGATGATTGTGTTTTCGGGATCCTTGATCTCGGCCATGAGGCCCTCCTGTCGTTTATCTTGCGCAAATACCTATGACGCACGCGTACGAATGCCAAGTGACGCATTGACCTGAGGGCAAATTGCAGGAAAAGAACCGCCTAAATCATTTGCAAATGACGAGGATCGCACAATGGGCTGGAAAACGCTGGACGATATGGACCTGAACGGCAAACGCGTTCTGGTGCGTGTGGATATCAATGTGCCGGTCGTGGATGGCGTAGTTACCGACGCCACCCGCATCCAGAGAATCGTGCCCACTGTGCGCGACATTCTGGCCGCAGGCGGCAAGCCGATCCTTCTGGCCCATTTCGGTCGCCCCGGAGGCGAGCGGCGCGAAAACCTGTCGCTCAAGCAACTGGTTCCGACCCTCGAAAGCGCTTTTGGCACCAAAGTCCTGTTTGCTGCCGACTGTGTCGGAACCGAGGCCGAACTGGCGGCACAGGCGTTGCAGCCCGGCCAGGTGCTGTTGCTCGAGAACACGCGTTTTCACGGGGCGGAAACCAAGAACGATGCCGATCTGGCCGCAGGTATGGCCAGGCTGGGTGACGTGTATTGCAACGACGCGTTTTCAGCGGCGCACCGGGCCCACAGCTCGACCGAGGCCATCGCGCGCCTGCTGCCCGCTTGTGCCGGTCGTTTGATGCAGGCCGAGTTGCAGGCACTGGAAAGCGCGTTGGGCGCGCCCAAACGCCCGGTAACCGCAGTTGTGGGCGGTGCCAAGGTCTCGACCAAGCTGGAACTGCTGGGCAACTTGATCGACAAGGTCGATTATCTGGTGATCGGTGGAGGCATGGCGAATACATTCCTCGTCGCACAGGGCATCAGTGTTGGTAAATCACTGGCCGAAACCGCGATGAAAGACACTGCCGCCGAAATCCTCGCCAAAGCCAAAGGCACCGGCTGTCAGATCGTTCTGCCGCGTGACGTCGTGGTGGCCGAAACGTTTGAAGCCAACGCCCCTCATCAGGTCCTGCCCGCAGATCAATGCCCCGAGGATGGCATGATCCTGGACGCTGGCCCCGAAAGCGTGGCCGCGATCATCGAGATATTCGACAAAAGCAAAACCCTGATCTGGAACGGTCCGCTGGGTGCGTTCGAACTGGAACCGTTTGACGCCGCCACCAATGCTGCCGCCTTGAAGGCGGCCGCGCTCAGCCGTTCGGGCCAGCTGATCTCGGTCGCCGGGGGTGGAGACACGGTCGCGGCCCTGAATGCGTCGGGTGCCGCCAAGGACTTCACCTACATCTCGACCGCAGGTGGTGCATTCCTGGAATGGATGGAAGGCAAGACGCTGCCCGGTGTCGCGGCGCTGGATCAATAGGCGTCACTTACCGTTTTTGATCGCCTGATAGGGTTCATGGTATTATCCCCTTTTGAACGGGGGATTTTACCGTGAAGCCAATTTACCTTCTTGTCCTTTCCATCCTGCCCTGCTCTGCCGCAGCTCAAACCAGTTGCGGCGGTCAGACCCAACTTGACGCCAATTTCTGCGCCAAAGAACAATGGGAAATCGCTGATCGTGAACTCAACCAGCTGTGGGCACAGATCAAACCCGCAGCCGATGCGCGCGGCGACGGTGATGCTCTTCTGACCGAACAACGCGCCTGGCTGAAAGCCCGAGACGCAACCTGCGAAAAAGAACTGTCGGGCGGCGGCAGCGCTGCCCCGATGTTCTACTGGACCTGCATGAAAGAGCAGACCGAGGCACGAAACCAGGCGCTGCAAGCGTGGCGCTCATCTGTACCAGAGCGCGCATAAAATACTGATGAAAAAATCGAATCAGGGGATTCACAACCCGAATCACCTGTGACATAGTGCGTTCAGATGTCCGCAAAGGGCACGTTTTTGAGGCAAGTTTTCATACGGCGGTAAACAGAGTGTCCCGTTCCCATCGGCCCGGTTTGGGCTCAATCGTCTTCTTCTCGGTGGCTTTCATGCTTGGTGTGTATTTCACCTTTGCCGCCGTGCAGGGTGACTATGGCCTGTTTCGGCGGGTCGAAATCGCTGCGGAACGGGACGCCCTGTCACACGACCTGGAAAAACTGAATGCCCAAATCGCCGAATTGGAAAACCTGACCCGCCGCCTGTCTGATACCTATCTGGATCTCGACCTGCTCGATCAGCAGGCGCGTTCGGTTCTTGGCATGATCCGGGCGGATGAAATCGTGATCCGCTGATCCTTTTCGGGTGCCTTAATTCTTCGATACATCGTTGCACCGCTTTGCATTTCAGCTCAGCCGCGCCGCGCCGACGCTGCGTCACATTTCCCCTCGCCAGAAAGCCCCAAATGCTTTATGAGATAGTTTAACGCTAAACTATCTTGCCGAAAGGGGGAGATCGCCACTATGGCTGCGCGAAAAACCACAAAGAAACCAAATGTTTCTGCGGAAGAACTCAAGACATACTACCGCGAGATGCTTCTGATCCGTCGATTCGAGGAAAAGGCGGGCCAACTTTACGGCATGGGTCTGATCGGCGGGTTCTGCCACCTTTACATAGGACAAGAGGCGGTTGTTGTTGGGCTCGAAGCGGCAGCTCAGGACGGCGACAAGCGGATCACCTCTTATCGGGACCACGGCCATATGCTGGCCTGTGGCATGGACCCAGGCGGCGTGATGGCCGAACTGACCGGGCGCGAAGGCGGCCTGTCCAAGGGCAAGGGCGGTTCGATGCACATGTTCTCGAAAGAGAAGCATTTCTATGGTGGCCATGGCATCGTTGGCGCGCAGGTTCCGCTGGGTGCCGGTCTGGCCTTCGCCGACAAATACAAGGAAACCGGCGGCGTGACCTTTACCTATTTCGGCGACGGTGCCGCAAACCAGGGTCAGGTCTATGAGACGTTCAACATGGCCGCCCTGTGGGATCTTCCCGTGGTTTTCGTGATCGAGAACAACCAATACGCCATGGGCACAGCGCAGGCGCGTTCGACCTCGTCACCCGATATTTACGTGCGCGGTGAAGCCTTCGGCATCCCCGGCGAGATCGTCAACGGAATGGACGTGCTGGCCGTCAAAGCTGCTGGTGAAAAGGCCGTTGCCCACTGCCGCGCCGGCAAGGGCCCTTACATTCTTGAGGTCAAGACCTACCGCTATCGCGGCCACTCGATGTCTGACCCGGCCAAATACCGCACCCGCGAAGAGGTTCAGAAAGTCCGCGAACAAAGCGACCCGATCGAACATGTGCGCGAGCTGCTTCTGACCGGCAAACACGCGACCGAGGATGACCTGAAGGCGATCGACAAGGAAATCAAAGAGATCGTCAATCAGGCCGCCGAATTCTCGAAAGAAAGCCCCGAGCCCGCCGTTGAAGAGCTCTGGACCGACATTTACGCCTGAGAGGACGAATAAGACATGGCAACCGAAATTCTCATGCCCGCCCTTTCACCCACGATGGAAGAGGGCACGCTGGCCAAATGGCTGGTCAAGGAAGGCGACACCGTCTCCAGCGGTGACATCCTGGCCGAAATCGAGACCGACAAGGCGACAATGGAATTTGAAGCTGTCGACGAGGGTATCGTCGGCAAGATCCTGATCGCCGAAGGCACCGAAGGGGTCAAAGTGAACACCCCGATTGCGGTTCTAGTCGAAGAAGGCGAAGACGCCTCGGCCCTGCCCACGGCTGCACCCGCAGCCGCAGCGGTGGCCGAAGCCGCCCCTGCGGCGGTCGAGGCCCCCGCTCCTGCCGCTGCGGCCCCGGCCGCTCCGGTGGTGGATCTGTCGCCCGACTGGCCCGCAGATGCCGAGATGAAATCCGAAACCGTTCGCGAAGCGCTGCGTGACGCGATGGCCGAAGAAATGCGCAACGACGAAGACGTCTATCTTATGGGCGAGGAAGTCGCCGAATATCAGGGCGCCTACAAGATTTCCCAGGGTCTTCTGGACGAGTTCGGGCCGAAGCGCGTGATCGATACACCGATCACCGAGCACGGCTTTGCGGGCATCGCCGTGGGGTCGGCCTTTGGCGGTCTGAAGCCGATCGTCGAGTTCATGACGTTCAACTTCGCCATGCAGGCGATCGACCAGATCATCAACTCGGCCGCCAAGACGCTTTATATGTCCGGTGGCCAGATGGGCTGCCCCATCGTGTTCCGCGGCCCCAACGGCGCCGCCGCCCGCGTCGCGGCCCAGCACAGCCAGGACTATGCCGCCTGGTACATGCAGATCCCCGGCCTGAAAGTCGTCATGCCCTATTCGGCGGCTGACGCCAAAGGATTGCTGAAATCAGCCATCCGCGACCCAAACCCGGTGATCTTCCTGGAGAATGAGATCCTCTACGGTCGCTCCTTCGACATGCCACAGGTGGACGACCTGACCATCCCGCTGGGCAAGGCGCGTATCTGGCGCGAAGGCTCGGACGTGACCATCGTCAGCTTTGGCATCGGAATGCAATACGCGCTGGAAGCCGCAGACAAGCTGGCCGAAGAGGGCATCAGCGCCGAGGTCATCGACCTGCGCACCATCCGCCCGATGGATACCGGCGCGATCATCAACTCGGTGATGAAGACCAACCGTCTGGTGACAGTTGAAGAAGGTTGGCCGCAAGGCTCGGTCGGCAGCTACATCTCGTCCGTCGTGATGCAGGAAGCGTTCGACTATCTCGACGCGCCGGTCATCAACTGCACCGGCAAGGACGTTCCGATGCCCTACGCCGCAAACCTCGAAAAGCTGGCGCTGATCACTACGGACGAGGTGATCGAAGCCGTCAAACAAGTGACCTACCGGTAAGGAGCGACAGACAGATGCCCACCGAAATTCTGATGCCCGCCCTTTCACCGACCATGGAGGAAGGCACGCTTGCAAAATGGCTGGTCAAGGAGGGCGACACCGTCTCCTCCGGCGACCTGCTGGCCGAGATTGAAACCGACAAGGCCACGATGGAGTTCGAAGCCGTCGATGAAGGCATCGTCGGCAAGATCCTGGTTCCTGAAGGCACCGAAGGGGTCAAGGTGAACACCCCCATCGCCGTGCTGCTGGAAGATGGCGAAAGCGCCGATGACATCGCCGCGGCCCCGGCCAAGGCACCCGAGGCTGCCTCCGCAGCCGACGCGGGCAACGAGGCCGCCGCCCCTGCGGCGTCCGAGGCGCCCGCCCCTGCCCCCGCGCCGGCCGCTCCGGTCAAGGCGGATGGCGGTCGCATCTTTGCTTCTCCTCTGGCACGACGGATCGCCGCTCAGAAAGGACTCGATCTGGCACAGATCACAGGCTCTGGCCCGCATGGCCGCATCGTCAAGGCGGATGTCGAAGGCGCGACGGCCACTGCGTCGCCCCCTGCCCCGGCAGCCACCGCAGCCGCACCTGCGACTGCGCCGGCGGCGGCCTCAGGACCGTCCGCGGATATGGTCGCGCGGATGTATGAGGGTCGTGAATACGAAGAGATTCAGCTCGACGGCATGCGCAAAACCATCGCTGCGCGTCTGGGCGAGGCCAAACAGACCATCCCGCATTTCTACCTGCGCCGTGACATCAAGCTGGATGCACTGCTGAAGTTCCGCAGCCAGTTGAACAAGCAGTTGGAAGGCCGTGGCGTGAAACTGAGCGTCAACGACTTCATCATCAAGGCCGTCGCCAACGCGTTGCAGCAGGTTCCGGCCTGCAACGCCGTCTGGGCGGGCGACCGCGTGCTGCAACTCAAGCCATCGGACGTGGCCGTCGCGGTCGCGATCGAGGGCGGGTTGTTCACCCCGGTTCTTCAGGACGCCGACATGAAATCTCTGTCTGCTCTGTCGACCGAGATGAAGGACCTCGCCGCCCGTGCCCGCGAGCGCAAGCTGGCACCGCATGAATACCAGGGGGGCACGTTTGCCATCTCGAACCTGGGTATGTTCGGCATCGACAATTTCGACGCCATCGTGAACCCGCCTCACGCCGGTATTCTGGCGGTGGGTACAGGCGTGAAAAAGCCGGTTGTCGGGGATGATGGAGAACTGACGGTGGCGACCGTAATGTCTGTTACCATGTCCGTCGATCACCGCGTCATCGACGGCGCGTTGGGGGCAGAACTGCTCAAGGCTATTGTCGACAACCTGGAAAACCCGATGGTCATGCTGGCCTGAGGATCCGAATAACGCCCGTGCCCCGGACAGCCGGGGCGCGGGCAGCCTCAAGTCTTGGCGCTGAATTGAACTTGCGTGATCGGGGCACCGATTGCCAAGCAGAAAGCCGCTCAGGCCAGACGGCAAGAGCTTCGCAAACAAAATCGGGAAGAACGGCGGCGAAGCGGCTGGACAAACGCGCCAACCGCTCTCGCTGAGCTGTTACTGATCCTTGCCCAGCATATGATCCATCGAGATCGAAGGCTGGTCGCACCCGGCTTCACCAACGATCTTGGCGGGGATACCGGCGACCGTCTTGCAGGGCGGCACCTCTTGCAGCACCACCGAACCGGCCGCGATGCGGCTGCAATGGCCAATGGTGATATTGCCCAGCACCTTGGCCCCGGCGCCGATCAGAACACCGTCTCCGATTTTTGGATGACGGTCTTCTTCTTCCTTGCCGGTTCCGCCCAGTGTCACCGAGTGCAGCATCGACACGTTGTCGCCAACCACTGCCGTCTCGCCAATCACGATGGAATGGGCATGGTCGATCATGATGCCCTTGCCGATTTTGGCTGCCGGGTGAATGTCGATCCCGAAAATCTCGGATGAGCGCATCTGGAAGAAATAGGCCAGATCATAGCGCCCCTTGCGCCACAACCAATGGGCCACGCGATATGCCTGCATGGCCTGATACCCTTTGAAATAAAGGATCGGCTGCAACAACCGATGACAGGCCGGGTCACGTTCGTAAACGGCCATAAGGTCCGCGCGGGCGGCTTCGAGCAAACCCGGATCGTCGGCATATGCCTCATCCACGACTTCACGCAGGACCATCATCGACATTTCGTTCGAGCACAGCTTGGCCGCCACCCGATATGAAAGCGCGCGTTCAAGGCTGCGGTGATGCAGGATACAGGCGTGCACGAGTCCCCCCATGAGGGGTTCTTTCTCGACGGCCGCATGGGCCTCGGATGTGATACGGTTCCAGACCGGATCAACCGGTGTCACATGGCTGCGCTTTTCGAACATGGCTTTGATCCTTTGCTGCGCCTAGAATGCCATTTAGTGGCAAAAAGACCAAACGCAAACCCATGATCGGTCATGTAACGAAAATGAATGAGTCAGAGCGCACCCATTTCGAAACACGAATTCGCGAACGATTGGCGGAATTGCAAGAGGTGTCAGCCTCGGGACAGCAGGCTCAGGCCATAGTCGAACTGGATCAACAGGCCGTTGGACGGCTGAGCCGCATGGATGCGCTGCAAAACCAGGCCATGGCCAAGGCACAGCAGGCCAATCGCGATGTGGAAACACGCCGGCTCCTGGCCGCGTTGGAACGGCTTGAATCGAGCGAGTTCGGATATTGCGAGGACTGCGGCGAGCGTATTCCGGATGGGCGGCTGACTCTGGATCTGGCCGCCAGCAAATGCGTCAGCTGCGCGTCCGGCTAGCCTGAAATCTGGCAAGCTGGTGCAGAACCATCTCAAAACACTGACAATATTGCAGATCGTCAAACCCGGGTTCATCTGCCAGTGTCCTGTTTCGCGCAACGGCCATGAGTGAACCATTGCCGTAAACCGGGTGGAGCTTGCCGGTGCGCTCCAAATGCCTGTCCGCCAATTCCGCCTCGTGGATCATCCGCACACACAAAGCCCCCCTGTCCGGCTGCGGCACGGCCAGCAAGGCGCGCGCCGCAGCACTGACATCCCCATGCAGAACCGGCCGCATCAGGCAGCGTGCCCAACCGCAAGACGCGACCAAGCACCCGGTCCGAATACAGCAGATACCTGGGCCACTTCGACCTCATAGCCCCCAGACAGACCATCCGCCGCTTTCATGGCTGTCGAATAGGTCCACCTTGGTTGGGATGTCAGTTCTTCACGCAGAACGGTTCCACCCGCAATGACACGGACCAGATAGGATTCGCTTTCTTCGCCCAGGGGGATCTCCAGCCCCGACCAGTCATCCGCATCCGTTCGGGCACGTCGAATCCACGTAAGCTCATCCCCGGCGGCACCAGACCGAACCCGCATGTGCACAGGCGCGTAGGGGCGCAATCCGTTGCCTGCAAACGAGGCAATCAGGTGTTGATAGGACGGATCATCATAGCCGCGGGTCGCAGGCCCAATGCGATAGTGTTTGGCAAGACGTCTTTCGTTTCGCAGCAGGCTGATCTGCTGCACCCTGTCATTGAGCAGAACGAATACTGATCCATCCGGCCATACATCAGGCATCAAAGCGTCTGTTCCCAGTTGACCCCTGAGCCGCCCGGACAATGCGTATACATCCGGGGCCTCGAGCGCCGCGTCAGAGAACTGAAAAACTTCCCAGTTACCGGGTGTTCCGTCACCGATTGCAGCCAGATTGACGCCATTCATCACCGAGCTGCGCGGGCGGGATTCCAACTGACCTGCAAGCAGTTTGACCTTCAAGGCAGGGCCCTCATCCCAGACACCGACACTGGCGCGTCTCAGCGGTGTTTCGGTCACGCCGACCACGGCCCGCTGGGCAATGACGTCGCTCAGGCGATAGCTATCGTCGCTGGACGAGGAATAGACCGCTGCCGCCCCGGGCCATGGGTCTCCGGTAACGGCCAGATAGGGCGCGTGAGGGGCCTCGGCCCCCGTGATCAAGGGCAGATCCAGAAAGACCGGCAGAACGGGGACCGGCGCGGCATAGGGTTTGACCGTTGCCGGGTCGTCATTCAATTCGGACGCCTTGTACACGCCCTGTTCGATCCGGACCGCTTCAACCAGTTGCAGGTCAGCGGATTCCAACCGGTCAATCCGGTAAACCGGCCCGGTTTCAGCGTCTGTCAAACGAACCAGATCCCCTGCCCCCAGGTGCATTTGAGACGGCGGAAGCGCAAACCGAACCGTATCGCGGGAAACTCTGGCTTCGCTCAACCAGCGTTCGGCTGTTTGCCGCCCCTCGGTGCGGGTCATGGACAGGGGCATCTCATTCACCGATACGGAATGGGTGCGATCATCGGGCAAAACCGCCTCTTCCGCGACGACATCATGATCCGCGTCCGACTGAACAAAGCGCAGACGAACGCGCCCGGTCATTTCGGCCTCGGCCTCACGCCGGTGTTCGACCGTCCCTTCAAGATCGCTGCTGATCGCCAGATGATCGGGGTTCAAGGCAACTGCGCCATACCCGTCGCGCATCTGGAACCTCAACACTCCGTCCCTTTCGATCGCATCAAACCCATAGCGCAGCATCAGCGGCTGCAAAGCGGAACGGGCGTTCGTCACGTCTTCGATGACATACCCGCGGACCACACCGTACAGACCAGAAACGTCTATATCCGTGACACCTGCGCCGTAGCAGATTTCGGTCACCACGGAGGCCAACGTACGAGATCCGGACCGACCGTTCAGCCAGTGCCCTCTGGGATAGTTCTCGCCATCGTCCCACTGGCTTTTCAGGTTAGGAAAGGTCGGAAACGGACGGGTATCCCATGCCCAGACATACGCGTTTGCCATGTCCAGCATCGGCGCACCGTAGATGTCCGAGGTCGGATTGACCTTCGGATCATTCCAATAGCCAAGCATCGCCGTCAGATACTGAACCTGAATGAAGTCGTCGCGCAGCCCGTTTGAATACGCGGGCAACAGCGATTCCGATGATTTCGGGTCCAGGAATTTGTTTGGCTGGTTCGTGCCTTTGTCGATTGCCGCGCACCCCAACTCGGTGAACCAGATCGGTTTCGAGCCGGGCACCCAATCGGTCGGGTTGGGTTGACGCACGCCTCCGACCCGTTCGTGATGCGGATTCGACCACCAGTTGCGCAGGTCCTTGTATCGCCAGATCCACGGCTCGTCATGCCCCTGATCCTCGATCGGAGTCCTGATCTGCGCTTCCGCCTCTTCCGGAGAGGCGTAATACCAGTCATACCCTTCACCGCCTTCGATATTGCTGCGAAGATACCCCAGGTCGTATATCGAAGGCGCGCCGGCCTCGGCGTCCAGATGGTGTTCACCGTCGCGCCAATCGGACAACGGCATGTAGTTGTCGATGCCGATGAAATCGATGTTGTCGTCCGCCCAAAGAGGGTCGAGGTGAAAATACCTGTCGCTGGTGCCCTGTGGCTGGTATCCGAAATACTCGCTCCAGTCCGCTGCATAGCCGATTTTCGTGTCCGGCCCCAGAATCTGACGGACCTCGGCCGCCAAGGCGCAAAGCTGCGCAACGGCCGGAAAGCCCGAAGCCCCCCTGATCTGGGTCAGGCCACGCATCTCGGACGAGATGCAGAATGACGAGACCCCGCCGGCAGCCTTGCACAGCATGGCATAGTGCAGAATGAAACGCCGCAGGCCCCATTCCTGAGGGCCGGAATATGTGATGATTTCTTTGGCCGTGACTCCGCTGTCCCCCAGCAGCCCGCCAAAGGTACCGCCCCCGGAGACCCAGGTTAAACCGGTATCCCCTCTGTCGTCGGGCCGACCACCCGGTCTGGGCCTGACCAGACCACCCGAGCCACCGCCGGTGCCGCCCGATCCGTTCGTATCCTGGTTGATCGCAAAATCCTGCGCTCGTGCTGTTCCGAAGAACGCGGCGACCTGTGCATCGGCCGCGGCCGTCTGGTCCACAGAACCCGGACGCCCCGGCGCCACATCCAGGGTGATCCGCCCACGCCACGGCAGGTGAGGCTGACTTGACGCATCCGACCAGGGGTCAGGCAGCCCATTCCCCGGCAATTGCTCCATCAGGATGAATGGGTAAAACATCACCCGCTTGCCGGATTGGTTCAGATGCCGGATCGCCTCGACCACGGCCGCATCCGCCGGAGTCCCCCCATAGACCGGGCGGCCGTTCTGTCGCACCACAAGCCCGGCGCCGCTTCGGGCCTGATCAGATACGATCCAGGGCATATCGCTGCTGTCGATTTCACGCTGTTCGATCTTGGGCCGAATTTCGCATTGCCCGCATCTCAGATCATCGCCGAACCACGACACCACCAATGATGCGGCATCACAATTGGGCAACTCGCTTTCCAGCGCTCGGGTCGAGGAGACAAGATCCGAGGTGCCGGACGCGGAATGTGCGTTGGCAGGCCAGCTTTTACCAGATTGTGAATAATTCACCTGAGAGCTGGCCAGAGCATATTCTCCGGTCCCCGGTATCATGGCGACCCCGCGCACGACCTGAGGCAATGCACTGTCATGATCCGGCATGTCCCGCTGCGTGGGGCGAACAACTTCGAATGAAAACTGCGGCACCCGGTTGCCGAAAGCGCCGAGCGGGAAGTCCTCGATCACGACATAGGCGGTTCCGCGATACGCTGGAACTGT
Source organism: Ruegeria sp. BF10 (assembly GCF_056538725.1). Lineage (NCBI taxonomy): Bacteria > Pseudomonadati > Pseudomonadota > Alphaproteobacteria > Rhodobacterales > Roseobacteraceae > Ruegeria > Ruegeria sp. BF10. The sequence continues at coordinate 976,155 of NZ_JBQFTR010000001.1, read as the reverse complement.
TCCCGCGCCTTCAATCGCCTCGATCAGCGGGTCCGGCAACTGATCCCACGTACCATAGTAAACCCGCATGTTGAGGCTGGAACGATCTTGTTCTTCTCCATCCGCCCAGATGCGCGCGACATCGGCAATCTCACCAGCGCCGACCGCAATCGCCAGCGAAATCGAGTAACTGTACGTGACGGTAGTCACCTCAGGGGTCTTGGGTTTCCCCTTGCCACCCCCGCCACCACCCTCTGTGGTGGTCGTCTGGGTCTCGAGAAAATCCGAAGCCCAAATGACCTGACCACCCACACGCATACGGCCAAACACGGTGGTCACCGGCGCACCTTCGCCGGTTTCCGTCAACCGAAACCGATCCATGCGGCCGGTTTCGACGACTTCACTGCCACTGCCCATTACGGACTGGTTAAAGAACTTCTGGTCAAGGACCCGCCCGACCGTCGCACCGACGGCCCGACCGATAACTGCGGTTGAAAGGCCCGCGACCGTGCCCCCTATCGAACCGCCCAGCGCGGCCCCGGCTGCAGAAAGAAGAATAGTGGCCATCAATGCATCTCCATCGGGAATTCGAAACAGGAAACGATACGGCGGTACCACGGCCTGCTCAGTGCGTTTTCCACCACGCCGTGGCCGGAATACGCGTGAATAAAACGCGGCTCGGGTTGCGTGGTACTGACGATGCCCAGGTGTTTGGCGACGCTTGTGTCGCGCATCCGAAACAGCAGAACGTCCCCCGATGCCATCTTGCCTATTGGTTTTTCGACCAGATGCCGCCTGGCAGCCACCCACATCCGTTCCTCACCCTGCGGTTCGGACCAGTCCATGCTGTAGGCCGGAACAGATTCAGGTTCCCGCCCGATCACGGCGCGCCAAACGCCCCGCAACAGGCCCAGACAATCCGCACCGGCACCTTTGGTCGAGGCCTGATGCACATAAGGCGTTCCAAGCCATTCGCGCGCCTCTGTCACGATATCCTCTCTACGTATTGTCACCGTAAGCTGCCTCCGCTATTGGCTTTGCTTTTCTTGGGAACAGCCATGACCCAGTCTTCGCCCGGAAGATCTGGAAACCCTTGAAAATTCAAAAAGTTGTTGAACTTGAACTGGCAGGTTTCCATGCGCTTGTCGCATCCTGCCCGCAGCTTCACACTGTCGCCGATCGCCAGGCTTGCCCCGAAGCCGGACCAAAGCGTGATCTCCCGCCCGGTTGCCGTCTGCCTGTCGTTCTTGATCGAAGACCACAACCCCTTGGCAGAACCGGACAAAACATCCACGCGTCCCCGTTCGAACCAGCCTTCTTCAATGGTCTGGCCTCCTGCAACATGCAGAAGAGTGCCGCCATCGAAACCCGAGATCACACCGTCGAACCAATAGCCCGGCGTGTCAGTGTTGAACCGGCAGGCCCGATCCCCCAACACAGCCGTGCAAGGCTTTTGGTAAACGCGCCCCAAAGGGCGGTTCAGCAAGTCGGTCAGGCCACGCAATTCCGCATGGAACGCGCCGCCAGAGCGGCGCAACTCACCAATTGAACCCCGGAACTGAAGGACGCGTTGATCCAGATCTGTCCAGTTGACCAACCAGGCGCGCACCTCGGCCCCGTCAAAACGCCCCGCTTCGATATCCTCGTCGCGAATGGCCGCATCAGACAGGGCGCCCATCGTTTCCGTGTTGTCGATGGACAGGCCCGTAGCCTGCTCGATGGCAGCGGCCGTCAGACCGGTACTGGCCTTGAAGGTCAACCCGTCAAAACTCAGCTCCATGTCGTGGTCGGTGAAACCGTATTCCTGACCGTCCGTGCGTTTGATCGCCCAACAGCGGCAGACCGTTGTCAACCCGCTTTGCAGATGCGCGTGCAGGCCCTGTATATCTTCAGCCATCAGATGCGCACCTCGACCACTGGAACGTTCGGTACGTCGCCGGCCTGGAAACTGGCAACACTGGTCTGGATTTTGTCGGTGTCAAAACGCACCGGCACATCAAACTCAAAACCCGCGGTGATATCGACTTCTTCCGGCGGCGGGTCCGCAAACGTGACCTTGCCCGTCGTCGGATCAACGTCAAAATCCACGCCCTCGCGGACCTCATCCTGATCCAGCCCCAGACGCACCGTCCCCAATACCGGTTTCACGATGGGGCGCGCATAGCTTACTCCGCCCGATTGGTAGGTCTTGATCAACTGGAATTCAGTGCGTGTTCCGTCGCCTTTGGCGATCACCTGATCTCCGAAACTGGTGTCCGCCGAGGCCTTGCCGGATTTGAAATCCGACCAGTCTTTCCAGCGAAAGCCGAACATCTGGCCCTGCCGTGCTTCGAAGAAGGAAATCAATGTCTCGATATCGTCCAGCGAACGCATCCCCAACCCCGCATCATATCGGCGGCGCGAATGGGCCCAGGGCGTGTTGCGCTCTTCAAAACCATTGGCCAGCGTCACGATGTCCGTGCGCCGTTCCGGGCCGCCGACCGAGCCAAAGCTCAGGCTGGCGGGAAATCTCACCTCGTGGAAATTCATCAGCTGCTCCCTGATTTATCTGTTGCGATTGCCGCGCCCCAACGCGCGGCTCATCTGGGCCGCTATCTGCCCCTGAGATCGGCGGAACCCTTGCACGTCCGGTGTTGAAATGTTCATCACCACATTCACGGCACGCCCAGCGCCCTGCGTCCGCACACCCAGCTTGCCATCGGCCCCGCGCGCAAGCGGCATGATCGCCTCGGGCCCGGCTTCTCCCATCAGCCCGGTGCCTCCGCGCATGGGAAACGTTGTCGGGCCGCTGACCACACCGCCATTGGCGAAGGGCATCACCCGGCCCTGGCTGAAGCTGCCGCCATCAGCAAAAGGCAGAATTCCCTTCACCAACCCGCCGACCGTGTTGGCCAGCATTCCGCCAAAGTGGTCCGTCACCGGCTTGATCGCGGCCGCATAAGCCGTTTGGATCAAGGAGTTCTTCAGGACATCCAGCGCACCGGAAAGACTCATCCCATCCAGAACGACACCATCGAAGGCCTTGCGCAATCCGCTGGACATGCCGCGCTCCAGCGTGGCGACATCCTTGCCGGTTTCTTCAAATGCGGCGCTGATGCGCTTCATCTGGCTGTCAAACGCCGCCGCCATAGTCGCAGCATCGCCGAGGGAATCGCCCAGCGCTTCGCCTCGTTCTTGCAGGTCATCAAACCCGTCACGATCTGTCATCACGCTCTCCTTGTGTCTTGTCCGGATAAGCCGCCAGCAAGGCATCCAACCCCGCCCGGTTCATTGCAGACGCTCCGGACCCCTGCCCCAGCATCAGCCGCAGCTCTGCCGGGGTCAGACGCCAGAATTGATCCGGCGTCAGTCGCAGCCCCAGAAACCCGGCCCGCATAAGGGCAGGCCAGTCGAACCCGCTCATGTGCCCTCCGGCACCATGAAGGCGCGCGCCAACAATTCGGCTGCGGTTCTGGCGGCAGCCATGGGGCCGCCTTCAATCTCGGCATGCATCAGGTCGGCCCGGGCAATGTTCCAGCCACCGCCCCGCAAACCGGCAACGATCAGCGCCAGAACATCCGCACTGGAATACGCACCGCCCTCGAACCGCTGCACCAGCTCAACCAGCGACCCAGCATTCAGCTCCTGCTCCAGCTCCGCCAAAGCACCCAGCGTCAGTTTGAGCACCCGCTGCTCGCCATCGATGGTCAGCGCCACCTCGCCTGTCCACGGATTGGCCATCGGATCAAAGCGCCGTAAAGGTCAGAGCACCGGCACTGGCCATGCTCATCTCATAGGTCGCCTCACCGTTGTGCGAGCCCGCATATTCGATGCTGGTCACCTGGAACGGACCTTCAACAATCCCGAAATCAGGGATGATGACCTGAAAAGCCGGAGTTTCGCCATCAAAGAACAACTGCCGCGCACGCTCATCCGTGCCGGCATCCTTGAACACGCCAGAGCCAGAGATCGAAGCCGATTTGACCCCCGCCCCGGACAAAAGCTCGCGCCATCCACCCTGGCTTTCCAGACTGGTGACATCCACACTTTCAGCATTGAAACTTATGCGCGTGGCCCGCAGCCCCGCGATGGTCTGGAACAGGCCGGTACCGTTCATATCCATTTTGACCAACAGGTCTTTTCCGTTCTGGGCAGCCATGTGCTCTCTCCGTTGATTGCTTAGTCATCTTCCACGCGAGCGCGGAACTTCAGGTCGATCTGGCGGATGGTGCCGCCGGTCCCGGTGCGTCGGGCCGAGGCCCGCTCGAACCACAGCCCCACCAAACGCCCGCGAACCAGGTTGAGTGGCGCGTTTTCCAGCGCGTCACACACCGCGCCGGCCAGTGTTTTGGCAGCACCGAACCCTGCCTCCTGGGACACCACCGAAACGGTGAAGCGGTGTATCGCGCCCGTGCCTGTTCGGTCCGACGCGTCACGCACCTCTTCGGGGCCCAGCGTCACATAGGTCTGCGGCACGGTTCCCGCGGGTACGGCATCATAGATCGCGCCCCCCGATTGGCTGCTGACTGCTGCGTCCGCTGCAAGCTGTTGATACACGGCCGCCTGCAATGCGGCGGAAACGCCATAGCTCATGCCGCCACCTCTTCATCTGCGAAACAGGTCAGGAACTTGCCGCGCGGGTCACGCTCGGCCACGGCGCGGATTACGAAACAGCGATTTCCCTCGCGAAACCGCTGATCCGGCGCGGGGCGCATCGAAGAACCCATGGGCGCACCGCGTACCACGATGCGGTACCCGACACGCGACACGGACGCTCCGGCGATCTGCCGTTCCGCCCCACTGCGCGCCGTCACCTCGGCCCACAGTGTCCCCATCGCAGCCCATGTTTGGGTATAGCCCCCCGCCCCATCAGCAGTTCGCATTGGCGCCTCCAGCACCAATTTACGGTTCAGATGCGGCGTGTTCATTGCGATACCCCCGCCCCGAAACGCACCATGCGATAGCGCTGGATCAGGCTGGTGACACCAAAGGGCATACAACCCGCGCCCAACGAGGTTTCATCCCGGTATTCATAGTAATGCGCCGCCAGCAGCAGCACGGCTTGCCCAAGATCGGCAGGCAGCCCGCCCCAATCCTGCGCCATCCCCGCGACAAACGAGATCTTTACGGAACCACCCGTTTCGATGGCAGGCAGGCTGGATCCTATTGGGCGTATCCGGGGCCGCTGGCTGTCATGCTCCAGCCGATAGGTCGCAGCGTTTGCAACTGTTTCGGCTCCTTGCTTGTCAGTCAGCGTCACAGCCTGAACTGAAACCACCGGGGCCACAGGCAGCACTTCGCCCGACGGGTCGCGCCACCTGTTCAAACTCCACGAGAAATCCCGTGTGATCAGAACCGTGCCAGTGCGCGCCTCGATCGCCGCAATGGCGGCCCGCAGGAACCCCTTCAACACTTCATTCTGCACATCATCCTCGGCAAAGCCCGTGCCCAACCTCAGATGCGCCTTGAACTGATCCACCGGCAGCGCCGCATCCGCGATGGCGGTCTCTTCGATCAACATCATCCACTCACTCCGCAATCTCGGACCCCTCCAGGGCCCCATCTTTGGAAATTGGCGGGCACGCGCCGCCCCACGTTGCTCGGACGGAGGGGAGCAGCTAGACAACGCAGAGGATCTCACTCCGGCCCGCGCCCGCCGTCCGAGGGGCCAGGGCCCCCCGGATTCAGCCCGCGTTAGGCGGTGCCGAATTTCAACAGCTTGATCGCAGCAAAATCGCTGACATCGCCGCCGACGCGTTTGGTCGCATAGAACAGGACATGTGGCTTGGCGCTGAACGGATCGCGCAGCACGCGCAAATCAGGACGCTCGGCAATGGTGTAACCGGCCTGGAAGTCACCAAAGGCAATCGAGAAACTGTCGGTTGCTACATCCGGCATGTCCTCGGCGATCAGAACCGGATAGCCCATCAGACGCGCCGGCTCACCTGCGGCCCGACCATCGGACCACAGGAAGCGGCCATCACTGTCCTTCAACTTGCGGATCACACCTGCGGTCTTCGAATTCATCACGAAGGTCCCGTTGACCCGGTATTGCGCGCCCAGCGCATAAACCACATCGACAATCGCATCCGCATCAATACCCGCATCAATACCGGTCGCGACATAACCAAGGCTGCCCCAGGACCAGCCATCATTCGGAACCGCGCGGTGGATCATCAACCCCTTGGGCTTGTCGACGCCATCGCCGTTGATGAATGCCGCCGCCTCGGCGCGTGCAAACTTGTCGGCAATACGCCCGGCCAGCCAGCCCTCGACATCGAAGGCGCTGTCATCCAGCAGACGCTGCGACGCTTTGGGCAGCGCGCTCAGCTCGTGCAGCGGGATCGAGATGCGATCGATCGACGGCGTTCCGGTTTCCGCCGTGGCCGAGTTTTCGTCCGCCCAGCCCGCACCTACATCGGTGTGATCGATCAGCACGTCGAACGAATTTGCCTCGACATTCACAACCGATGCAATCGAACGGATCGAGGCCGTCGAGTTCAAAACCGACTTGATCGTCTCGGCGGTCTGCGGATCAACCAGATAGCCACCATCGCTGTTGACCGCGGTGGACAGGGACTTGGCCTCCATCTCGAGGCCGCGCAGCCCGTCATCTTCGCCGGACCGCACATAAGCGTCAAATGCCTTCTGATGCGGGGCTCCGTCTTCGATCGAAGCCGCAAGATGCGGGCGTGCCGCGATTGTTGATTTACGATCCAGCATGGTCAGTCGCTCTTCTGTCTGTTGCAGTTTTGTGTTAACTTCGGCTTTCAGGCCCTTGAGTTCATTCACGAAGCCAGCCATCGCCTGCTTCACCTCCTGAACCAGGGGCGCACCCTCTCCGGTCAAGGCCGGGGTTTCGGTCTTGCTCATCAGCATGTCCTGTTCTGAGTGGTTTTGAGGCGCGCTAGTTCCGCGCCAGCTCCTGCCGGGCATCGTTGAATACGTCGGCAATACAGCGCAGGGCTTCCTCGGCGTCAGGTGTCCTTCCCTTCGCCGCCACCCGCGCACTGGGCAGCATCGGGAAGGTCACCAATGACACCTCCCACAGCTCCAGTTCGGTCAGGACCCGCTGGCCCTTGTCATTCTTCACGGCCCGCTTGGTGCGATAACCGATCGACAGACCATCCATCGCACCCGCCCGGATCAATTCTGCCGCTTCGCGGCCCTTCTGGGTGCTTTCCAGCAACCGCCCCTTGACCCACAGGCCGCGCTCGTCCTCGCGCACCTCGTCCCACACGCCGATGGGCTGGGTCGGATCGTGCTGCCACAGCATCTTGACCCGCTGACCGGCCGCCTTCAGCCCGTCAAGCGAGCTTTGATACGCCCCACGCTGGACCACGTCACTGCCCTGATCGACCTGCCCAAACAGGCTCGCATAGCCCTCGATTACCGCATCGTCCGTAACCGACAAACCGTCGCCGAACCGTGCGAACTTATGTTCCAAATCCATGAACTTCTCCATGCAACCCATTGAACTCATGGCGCCACCACCAAGAGAGATTGAAACGCCTGCGCCAGGATCACCGCCGCCACGCCATAGACTGTCAGCCACAGCCGGCGCTCCAGCCGCTCCATCATCTCTTCGATCTGATCCAGACGCCGGCACAGATGTGCATGCTGGATCTCGGCCACCCGCTCATGCGCGGCCAGACGCAGACCTGGCGCGCACTCGAACGAGGGATACCCCTCACCCATCCGCGCGCTCCGGCAGGCCCAGCAAGGCACGCTTCTCGGCATCGGTCAGGAAGTCGGCCCCATTGACCCGCGCCCATTGCGCATCCCGTTCTGCGGACAGCGCAGGCACCTGATCCAGGTCAGGCTTCAACACCAGCTCCTCGCCGGTAAAGCCCGCCAGCCAGTCCGACACCGCCGCCGCCACCCGCGTCACCAGAGGCAGAACAGTCAGGCGATAGAACGCCCGGTTGGCCTCCTGATAGTTCGAATAGGTCGCGTCGCCTTGTATCCCCAGCAGCATCGGCGGGACGCCGAAGGCCAGCGCGATCTCGCGGGCGGCGGCTTCCTTGGTCTTTTGAAACTCCATATCGGACGGAGAGAACCCCATCGGCTTCCAATCCAGCCCCCCTTCCAGAACCATCGGACGGCCTGCATTGCGCGCCCCGCGATAGTTCTGCTCGATCTCGTCTGACAGACGCCGGAACTGATCTTCGGCCATCACCCCGTGGCCATCGCCTTTCCACACCAGCGCCCCCGAAGGCCGCGCCGCATTGTCCAGCAGCGACTTCGACCAACGAGACGCGCTGTTATGCACATCAATCGCCATCGCCGCCGCCTGCATCGGCGAGAACCCGTAATGGTCATCCTGAGGGTGGAACGATTTGATATGGCAGATGTTTTCCGCCGCAAACCTATGCTTCTTGCCGCCAACCGCATAGTCATACGCCTTGGGCCACCCATCCGCCCCCGGCACCACGCTCATCCGATCAGATCGCAGCACGTGCAGCTCGACCGGCAGGCCTTCGTCGGCCTGAACCGCCTCGACATAGGCATTGCCCGACAGCAGCAATTGCCCGAACAAGGCCTCCATCAACTCCGCTTGCCCCTGCGCCGCATTCGGACGGCGCATCAGGGACAGGATCGGATGCGTATCAAACCGCTGCGCCTGATCCTGCAACACCAACGGCAGAGCCGCCGCCGCCTCGGCAATCAGCTTGACCGAACGAAACCCCACCGGGTTCCCCGAAAATCCCGTCCGCGTCAGCGACACCGCGTCCCTGGGGCTCCAGGCCACGCGCCCGCCCGTCTGCCACGCCACCACCGGCCCCGCCGCGCTTGCCTTTGCCTCGGGCGCCGCTTCAGCCGATCCACGACGCAAGAAATCGAATACCATCTGTGCTCCTTTCTGCCGCCGCTCTGCCCGGCTTGTTGAAAGGAGTTATGACGGAAAGAAGTTTAAGCCTCGGGAATGGGGCGTACGGGGGGTGGGCAACACGAACAACCAAAGTGGGTGGCCAATTCCGAATGGATGGCTATTGGTAGAAGTACTGAAAGCAAAGCGGGACCGATCGAATGACCCAGCCAGAGTTGGCCATCAGAAAACGACTGGAAAGCCGCGCACTCGTGGTAGCAATGGGAGGAAATCTCTTCATGGGTGCCGCAGGAATCCTGGCCAGCATTCTGTCGAATTCGAACGCGATCATGGTGGACGGACTGTTCTCACTGATCGGTTTTACTTCAGCCGTTCTCGGCCGAAGGATCAGCCAACGAATTGATGCCGGACCCGACAAGTTAAGACCGTTCGGCTATGCCGCAGACGAAGCCATCTTTTCAACACTCCGCTCTCTATCCTTGTTGGGTCTTGTTTTGTTTGCGATCACCAGCGCCCTCAAAAGCATCTACAACTATCTGAACGGCCTGCCCCCCGAACCATTGAGCTTTGCGCCAATGATCCTCTATTTCTCAGGGATTGGGCTGACCTGCACCTTGCTCTGGGCCTTTCATCATTTCACCTGGCGACGCATCGGTCGAAACAGCTCAATCCTGCGACTGGAGGCCAAAGCGGCGCTTTTTGACGGGATGATCACTGCGGCGGCAGGCATCGGCCTGGCTGCCATCTACTTTTTCAGGGAAGGACCACTTGCTTTGATCGCTCCGATCGGGGACTCAGTGATTGTCCTACTGCTTTGCCTGCTGGCCCTCGGGGCTTATATCCGTGAATTCAAAGGCGGATTGGGCGAGCTTGCAGGGTTAAGCGCCAGCCCTGCCACTATCGCGACCGCGCGCCGCGCAGTACGTGCAACTCTCATTGAAGATGGCGGGCGGATCCGGGATCTGTCTGTTACCAAACTGGGCCGTTCCCATTTAGTGACTGTTTACTACGACCCATGTCGTTCCGTTCTCGCGCACGAAATCGACCGCCTCAACCTGGATTTGATACGCGATGTTCGAACCGTATTGGCCGGGGCTGACGTTTTGCTGATTGTCTCTGAACATCCCAGACGATGGCCAGATGAACTCGCCCCTGCCCAAAGCGCTTGATGTGTTTGCCGCAATGGGCTCACAAAGCCCGCACCCTCGGCCTTCTAAACACCCCAGCAGGCCCCACAACCAACTCATGCAGCGCCCAGACCAGCGCGTCGACCCGGTCGGGCGAGCCCTGCCCCTCAAACCCGCGCGCGGTCATCTGGCACATCTGCTCCTCCAGCGCGTCTAGCCCGGAGACATGCGCCACCCGCCCCTGCTCGTACAAAGCCGCCACAGGCTCGGCCCGCGCCACCTTACCGCGTGACGCCCGCACCGCCCGATAAGGGACCAGAGGGTCTACCTGCCGCACGACCTCTTCCACCAGTTGCCCGCCCTGATTGACCTCGGCCACCAGCCGCTCGGCCCCGAACTCATCCATCGCGTCAATCGCCGCCTGCGCCCAGCCCGCAGGACCCACGCCCTGCACCGTGCGGTCGGCCAGCACATAGGCCCGCCACGCCTCGGGCGGCCCCTGCACCTGCGCGCCAACCACCACGATCCCGCAAGCATCCGCGCCTGAACCGGACGTCACCGCCGGGTCCAGCGCCACAACGACCCGATCAAGATCGGGCACCTGCGCACAGCGCGCCGCTTCCAGCATGGACCCCGTCCACAGCGCCCCCTCGGCATCCGACAGCAGCACCCCGTCCAACTCCTGCCGCCCCAGCCGCGTGCCCGCATAACGCGCGCGCACCTCTTCCAGAAACGAGTCCGCCAGATTGGCCCGGTTCGCCTCGGTCGGCGCATGGGTCTGCACCGTGGAGGGCGACGCCAGCAAATCCTTCAAAACCTTCACGTTACGCGGTGTCGTGGTCACACAGACCCGAGGCCGCTCGCCCAGCCGCAACGCAAATTGCAGCATGTCCCAGGTCTCACCCGCTTTCTTCCACTTGGCCAGCTCATCCACCCAGGCCGCATCGAATTGCGGGCCGCGCAGCCCCTCGGGGTCATGCGCTGAAAAGGCCTGCGCCTCAGCCCCGTTGGGCCAGACCAGCTTGCGCTCTGATGCCTTCCACTGCGGCCGACGATCCGGGGGCGAGCATTGCAATATCCCGCTGTCGCCAAAGATCATCACATCGCGCACCTGATCGAATGTCTCACCCACCAAGGCCACCCGACAGGCCTCACCACGATCCAACGGCAAAGACCCCTCGACCATCTGTCGCACCCACTCGGCCCCGGCGCGCGTCTTGCCCGCACCGCGCCCGCCCATGATCACCCAGGACCGCCAGTCGCCCTCGGGCGGCAACTGATGCGGCAGCGCCCAGAATTCGAACAGGAAAGGGAGGGCACACAGCCCTCCCTCCCCGATCTCACTCAGAAATCTGTTCTGCACCGCAACAGGCGCGGAGGCGAGCCAGCCTGCACCCGACTTCAAACCGAGCTCGGTCAAGGTCGAGCGCGTACCCACCTTGTGCAATTCCGGCTTGTCTGTGATGTTGTTCGACAAAGCTTGTCTCCACTTTCTGACAACTTCGGATCAGCCCCTCTAACTGCCCGAGTTGCTTGGCTGAACCAGCAAGATCTGCATCCTCCCCGGCTCCGATCTGTTTGCGCAGGTCTTCCGCCGCTTGCCGCAGATCGCGAATGGACCTCTCAAGCGACTGCAACAATTCAGCCGTCTGGGAAATCCGCTCTTCCGGGGTAATCAAAGTCATGTTTGCCTGTGACCTCATGCGTGAGTTTTCTCCGCACGAGAGAAGCAAAAAACGGCCACCGGGTCGCCCCGGGGCCGTTGCCCACTTCTTCTAGCATGGCATAATTAGTACGGAATTACGCACGTAATGTCAATAAGTTACGCAACACGAGCGCAACGCAGGGCGACCGCTGTGTTGAGTATTCCTTTACCTGATGCTCTCAGCCCTGGCCTGTCAAATCCTGCGCCAGCATTAGCGCATTCCTGTCCGGATCATAGAACGTGGCCGTGCTGACCATCCCCTCAATCGTGTCCGTTTCGCCGTCAAATTCCACTCCAGCCGCCTCCAACTTTCTGCGCGCATCCACGATATCCGCGACTTCGAAGACAGGCACGCAATTCCCCGGAGAGGCTTCGGCCTGTTCGCCCAGCCCCAAAGTGACTCCGTCGACATTCGTCAGCATTTCGCTCCATCCTGCTTCATCAATGTGGTGGATAAGCTTAAATCCCAGCTTGGCAGCGTACCATTCCGCGCTGGCATGTCGATCCCGCACCGACATCGCAAGTGTGATAGTGTTTTTCAATGAAACGAGCGGCATGAGGCTTCCTTTTTATCTAAAATATAGCTACTATACTTTATGGACATCAATACACTTGTCAAGCTGACATCGCGGGCTTGGTCCCTGAAAATTCTTGCCCTGCTGCACGCCAAAGCTCCGGGCCGACAAGCCCCGCTTTTGGCAGCGACCAACGCTAGCCGAACGGCCTTTGCAGCCAGCCTTTCTCATCTTATTGAACTTGGAATGATCGAAAGAAATCCCGGCCATGGGCACCCTTTACGTCCAGAATTTCGACTTACGCCATTCGGAACCCAGGCCGCCACGGTCGCCAGCAAGATAATTACTACCGCCCGCTCTGAGGATGAAATCAAACTTCTACGAAAATCATGGACTGTGCCAGTTCTGGCGTTGGCAGGCACCCCGCATCGTTTCTCGGCCATCAAATCAGGTCTTGCGGTTATTACAGATCGGGCGCTGTCCTCATCCCTTCACCAGTTGGAAGCACAAAACTGGATCCGACGCGACATTTACACAGCCGAGAGGATGCCATTTCCAACCTATCAAGCCGTGAATACTGGAATGGCGATCAACAGGGCCGTTGGTTTAACGCACTAATTCAATGGCAGTCCGGTGCCGCGAACAGTGCCTCTTTCAACTCAGAAGACCACCAGAAGACTTACCAGTGCTTGACATTCCATTGCGAAACCCTCATGTGCCCCACATCACAGCGCTGATGCGTGAGCCCGAGCGGACCTCGTCCGCCCCACAGCGCCAACTCATCATTCCAGTTCCCCATCACGCAGGGTTCTTGACGCGACGGCCGGATGGCGCAGGATGCACCTGCTCGTTCCGAGGTCTCGCACAACCCCTGCCGGTCGCCAACGCGCGACCTGTCATGACCTGTCCGCGGGCCAACGCTCCGGGCTGTAAAGGATAGTTATTTGTTCGACTTTGATATGCTGGGCCTTGCCCCGGCACTGAACGAGGCACTCAAACGCGCCAATTTCACTCAACCCACACCGATCCAGAACCAGGCGATTCCGCTTGCTCTGAATGGTCACGACATTCTGGGACTGGCGCAAACCGGCACCGGAAAGACATTGGCTTTCGGCCTGCCACTGATCGATCACCTTCTGGCCCAACCCGGCAAGCCCGACCCGAAAACCTCCAAGGCGCTGATCCTGGCGCCCACCCGCGAACTCGTGAACCAGATCGCCGACAGCCTCCGCACCCTGACGAAGGGCACCAAGCTGCGCGTGGCCACCGTTGTAGGCGGCCAGTCGATCAACAAGCAGATAATGTTCCTCTCTCGTGGCACTGATATTCTGGTCGCCACACCGGGTCGCCTGATAGACTTGATGGAACGTGGTGCAGTAAATCTCGGAGCGGTCCGCCATCTGGTGCTGGACGAAGCTGACCAGATGCTCGACCTTGGCTTTATCCATGCGTTGCGTAAAATCGCGCCGGCACTGGGCACTCCACGCCAGACCATGCTGTTTTCGGCCACCATGCCGAAGCAGATGGAAGAGCTCAGCCGCGCCTACCTGACCAACCCGCAGCGGGTGCAGGTCTCGCCTCCGGGCAAAGCGGCCGACAAGATTACGCAGTCGTTGCACTTCGTTTCCAAACCCGGAAAACCAATCAAGCTGCGTGAAATCCTTTCGAAAGATGTGGATGCCCTGACACTGGTCTTTACGCGCACCAAACATGGTGCAGAACGGCTGATGAAGGGCCTGGTAGCAGACGGCTACAACGCCGCATCCATCCACGGCAACAAAAGCCAGGGTCAGCGCGATCGCGCGATCAAGGCGTTCCGCGCGGGTGAAATCAACATTCTAGTGGCCACCGACGTTGCGGCCCGAGGCATCGACATTCCGGGCGTCGCCTACGTGATCAACTTCGATCTGCCCGAGGTGCCTGACAACTACGTCCACCGTATCGGGCGCACCGCCCGCGCAGGGCGCGAAGGCGAAGCCATCGCCTTCTGTTCCGCGGAAGAAGTTGATCTGCTGCGCCAGATCCAAAAGCTGATGAAGATCGAAATCCCAGTTGCCAGTGGCTCGATGCCCGAAGCTGTGCAACCTGAAAAACCGGCGCGCCGCCCGAACAACCGCCGCCGGGGGTTCAAACCCAAACCCGCCTACGGGGAAGGAAAACCCGCGGCAAACAAGCGGCGACGCCCACGCGGCAAACGTCCGGCGGCGTAAGGTCGGAACGGCACAAAAAAGCCAACGCCGGTTCAATGACCGGCGTTGGCGCAACACGATGAACGAAAACAGATTTCGTTCAGATCAATTTCCCGAATTCCGCTCTGCCTCAATCTGGCGCCATTTGGCGACATTGCGATTGTGTTCCTGCAAGGTTTCGGCAAATGCATGACCGCCCGTGCCATCGGCAACAAAGAACACGAAATCCGTGTCATCCGGCGCAACAGCAGCTTTTAGGCTGGCCAGGCCCGGATTGGCAATCGGCGTCGGCGGCAAACCGTCTATCTGATAGGTATTCCACGGCGTTGGTCGGTTCAGCTCGCTGCGGCGCAGCCCGCGCCCCAACGTGCCTTGCCCTTTGGTAACGCCATAGATGACGGTCGGGTCCGTCTGCAACCGCATCCCCTGTTTCAGCCGGTTCACAAAAACACTGGCCACTTGCCCGCGTTCTTCCGGAACTCCGGTTTCCTTTTCGATGATCGACGCAAGGATCAGCATTTCTTCGGGACTTTGCAGCGGCAACCCGTCCTGACGGCTTTCCCAAACGGCATTGATCCGCAATTGTTGCTTGTCCTGCATCGCCTGCAAAATGTCGTTACGGTCCTGGCCCGCCACAACATCGTAACTGTCCGGCGCCAGCATCCCTTCGGCCGGGATCTCGGTCACCTCACCTGTCAAAGCGTCGAACGCCTTCAACGCCTCGACCACCTGCCACGAGGTCACACCTTCGGCCAGTGATACGCGGTAACGGGTGTCCGCCTCGTTGCGTTTCTCGGTATAAGCCTCAGGCACCTCTTCTTCCGAGGGATCAAACGACGCGATTTCTACGAAATCCAAGGTCGCCGGGTTCAACTCGCGCACACGGGTCTGAGCACGCGTCACACCGATACGATACTCAATCTCGGATCCACAGGTGCTGGCACCGCTGCTGGTGATCTCGTCGATGATCTGCTCCATCGACGCACCTTCCCGTACCAGAAAGCTGCCTGCTTTCAACTGCTGCGCCCGATCCGTGTAGTCCGCAGCCATCCGAAAGATCGTGGCACTGCTGATCGCGCCCTGCTCTTCCAGTTGTTGACTGACACGTGTCATGTTCGATCCGCTTCTGACCTGAAGGCAGATTGCGGTTTCAAGCGGGCCCTCGGCCTTGTACTGGCTCTGCCCCCAAAGGATCAGTCCGCCCATCAGGAACAGGCCGACCACCAGAATGGTCAGCGCGTTCGAAGCAATGGCCCGCCACATTTAGCTGGCCTTTCCGAAGATCACGCTGGCATTGGTGCCGCCAAACCCGAACGAATTCGACAAGGCCACATTGATCTCACGCTCGCGTTTTGCGTTCGGGGCCAGATCAATCGGTGTCTCTACCGCAGGGTTGTCCAGGTTGATCGTCGGCGGGGCTACCTGATCACGGATCGCCAGAATCGAGAAGATTGCCTCGATCGCGCCCGCAGCACCAAGCAAGTGACCGGTTGCCGATTTGGTCGACGTCATGGTGGCGTTCGCGGCGTGGTCACCCAGCAAACGCTCAACCGCGCCCAGCTCGATCGTATCCGCCATGGTCGAGGTGCCATGGGCGTTGATATAGTCCAGATCTTTCGGCTCCAGCCCCGCACTGCGCAGCGCCGCCCGCATCGAGCGTTCTGCCCCGTCACCATCCTCGGACGGTGCCGTGATGTGATACGCGTCACCCGACATGCCATAGCCCAGCACCTCGGCGTAGATCTTCGCACCGCGGGCCTTCGCGTGTTCATACTCTTCCAGAATGACAATGCCCGCACCTTCGCCCATGACGAACCCGTCGCGGTCCACGTCATAGGGTCGGCTGGCCGCTTTGGGGTTATCGGCATATTTGGTCGACAACGCCTTGCATGCGTTGAACCCGGCGATGCCGATCTCGCAGATGCAGCCTTCACCGCCACCTGCGACCATGACGTCTGCGTCCCCTGCGCGAATGATGCGGCTGGCGTCGCCGATGGCATGGGCACCGGTCGAACACGCCGTCACGACCGAATGGTTCGGCCCCTTGAAGCCGTGCCGGATCGACACCTGACCTGATGCAAGGTTGATCAGAGCACCCGGAATAAAGAACGGTGAAACCCGACGCGGGCCCTTGTCGCGGATCAGATTGGCGGTATTCGCGATCGAACCCAACCCCCCGATGCCGGAACCGATCAGAACCCCTGTTCGCAGCCGGTCCTCTTCATCTTCCGGCAACCAGTTCGCATCTTTGCAGGCCATTTCCGCGGCTGCGATGGAATACAGGATAAAGTCCTCAATCTTGCGCTGCTCTTTCGGCGGCATCCAGTCATCGGGATTGAAGGTCCCGTTGGTTCCGTCCCCGCGGGGGACCTCGCAGGCGTAGGTCGTGGTGACACCACTGCCTTCCGCATCAAAATGCGTGATGGGACCAGCGCCGGACTCTCCGTCCAGCAGCCGCGACCAGGTTTCCTCGACCCCGCTGGCCAAAGGAGTGACCAATCCAAGACCGGTTACAACGACTCTGCGCATGAAGTGCCTCTTGCCTGCTTCCTGTTATGAGAACCGCTCTTACCCCGGCCCGGGGTGCGGGGGCAAGAGCAACGGCGATTTCAGGCGGGCTTCCCGCCGCCGGGCAACCGAAGCAGTACCGCTTTTGGGTTACGGAAACAGGTGCCCGCCCTTTCTCGGATTCGATTGAAAGGGCGAAGCGCGTTTATTGGAACTGTGCCACCGGCTCATGCGCCGTTTTCGCCATTTCCAGTGCATCGGTCAGGTCAAGTGTCTTGCGAAACAGTGCACGTCCCACGATCGCACCCGAGATATTGGGAATATATGCCAGCCGCGAGATGTCATCCGCGGTACGCACAACACCGCTTGCTATCACCGGGGTGCGCGAATGGCTGGCAAGCCCCGAGATCAGGCCAAGCTGAGCCTCGACGTCCTCCATATCGCTGTCGATATCCGTCACCACGATAGCAGCAAACGGCGCCCCTTCGAATGCGTCGATAAACGCTTCGGGCGTGAATACGCTTTGGCTGCGCCAGCCATCCGTCATTACAAAACCTTGCCAGACATCGACCGACAGCACGATTTGATCCGGGTAGAGCGTGGCCAACTCCTTGACCAGTTTCGGCTCGCGCGCTGCCAGCGTCCCGATCACAACGCGACCGACGCCCTTGTCGATCCAGCGTTCGACCTGTTCGCGGGTCCGCATACCACCTGCCAACTGAACCGGGATTTCGGCCGCGCGGATAATCTCTTCAATCAATTCGACGTTGGTATCTTTGCCCTCGATCGCGTCGAAATCGGTCAGGTGCATCCATTCGGCACCCGCTTCGGCCCAGCTTCGCGCCGTTTCGACCGGGTTTACATGCCAAATCATGGCGTTGTCCAAACGACCTTTGTCCAATGTGACACACCGGCCGTTCTGCAATTCCATAGTGGGGTATATCCTCATGAGCTCGGTCCTCCGCTCAATCGCTCTGAAAATCCCCGGAAGCATACACCTGGAATGCCCTCCCAATATCACTGGGATCGGCACAGTTTGGCCATTTTGCGGCATAGTGTCGAGGTGGCGGATTCACGCCAGCGCTGGTGGCCCATTGCGCCGAAGCAAATGCACCGGGGTTTCATTATACACCCCTTCCCGCATCAATACATAGCCCAGCTTTTTGGCAAGTTTCTGCGACGAGGCGTTGGACGCATTCACCATCGCAACCAATGGCCCGGGAATCACCCGGTCAAACCAGTCATGCGCTGCCTTGGCCGCCTCATACCCCAGGCCCTGCCCCTGCGCCTCGGGCGCCAGAACCCAGCCCGCCTCGGGAAAGCCGTCGAAATCCTCGCCCATCTGACGGTTTCCGTAAAAGAAACCGGCCTGTCCGATCAGCTTTCGATTCGATTGTTGCAGCACACCCCATTGTCCAAACCCGGCCATCTGCCAATGCCCGGCATTGCGCAAAAAGGAATCCCATGCTTCTCCGCGCGATCGGGGTGAGCCGCCAACATGCTGAACGACGCACGGATCTCTCCAGATCTCGGCGAACCGGTCAAAGTCCTCCGGGCGCATGGCACACAGCGTCAAACGCGCGGTATTTATCATGGGAGTGGATCTTATCATGCCCTGTCCACTTTGAATTTTGCCTCAATGGAAACAGTGCGTATCCGAATATAAACGCGCAAGCATGAATTTTGAGCGGGCACAAAAAAACGGCGCCTCCGTTGCCCGGAAGCGCCGCTTTTGATCAGAAGGAAACGCTTAGGACGCTTCGCTGATGAATTTGACCGCGTCGCCGAAGGTCTGGATGGTCTCGGCTGCGTCATCGGGGATTTCGATGCCGAACTCTTCTTCGAAGGCCATGACCAGTTCAACGGTGTCCAGGCTGTCTGCGCCCAGATCATCGATGAAGGACGCGTTTTCCGCGACTTTATCTTCTTCAACACCCAGGTGCTCAACAACGATCTTCTTAACGCGATCTGCGACGTCGCTCATGTCTATTCCTCATTCCTTTACAGGGCGGTCTGCCCGATTCTGCCCTTGCCCGCACGGGTTGGCTTTGATTTGCCCGTTTCGGGCGGTTTGGGTCCCGGCGAACCGGGAAGTCGAAGGCCGACCTGAACAACCGGCCCCGCATAGATGCGCCGCCTATAGCATAGTCGACGCAAGAGGCAAACGCTTTCGCGCTGCCCCTGTGGCGATCACAACATGGCCATACCACCGTTCACATGCAAGGTGCTTCCGGTAACATAGCCCGCTTCGGGACTGGCAAGGTACAGAACAGCCGCTGCAATTTCTTCGGGATCACCCATGCGGCCCGCCGGAACCTTCAACAACAGACCCTTTTTCTGTTCCTCGGTCAGCTTTTCGGTCATTGCAGTCGTGATGAAACCCGGCGCCACGGCGTTCACGGTAATTCCGCGCGTTGCCACTTCGTGCGCCAAAGCCTTGGAAAACCCTATCATTCCGGCTTTTGACGCCGCATAGTTCGCCTGCCCCGGATTACCGATTACGGCCACCACGGACGAGACATTCACGATCCGGCCCCAGCGTGACTTCATCATGCCCCGGATCACGCCTTTGCACAGTTTCATGGTCGAGGTCATGTTCACGTCTATCACGCTCTGCCATTCCTCATCAGACATGCGCATGAACAGGTTATCGCGCGTGATACCGGCGTTGTTCACGAGGATGTCCACCGATCCCATCGCTTCGATCGCTTGCTTTGGCAACGCTTCGACGGCCTCCGGATCGCTCAGATTGCAAGGCAACACATGCGCGCGTTCGCCCAGTTCATCTGCCAGAGCCTGCAATGGCTCGACCCGTGTACCGGACAATCCGACTGCTGCGCCAGCACCGTGCAACGCACGTGCAATGTCGCCTCCGATACCGCCCGAAGCACCGGTGATCAGCGCATTCTTACCTGTCAAATCAAACATTCGGTTTTCCTCTTGGTGCGTCGGCCACGACGCGTTTTGAGCTTACGATTCGGCCTGAACGGCCTTTTGAACATCTTCCGGGGTGCCCACGGCCTTGCCCGAAATGGCACGATCGATCTTGCGGATCATGCCGGACAGCGCTTTGCCAGCACCGATTTCCCATGTCTCGGTCACGCCTTGCGCCGCCATGAACTGCACGCTTTCACGCCAGCGAACCGACCCCGTCACCTGTTCCACCAGCAACTGGCGGATCAGATCCGGATCACTGACGGCTTCGGCGCGCACATTGGCTACCAAAGGCACGGAAGGCGCCTTTATCTCGACGGCAGCAAGCGCTTCCGCCATGACATCTGCCGCAGGTTGCATCAGCGCACAGTGAAATGGAGCACTTACAGGCAACATGACGGCACGTTTTGCACCTTTTTCCTTGGCAATCTCGGCGGCACGCTCGACAGCAGCCTTGGAACCGGACACAACGACCTGGGTTGGATCGTTGTCATTGGCAGCCTGACAGACCTGCCCCTGCGCGGCTTCTTCAGCAACGGCGCGCACCGCCTCCAGATCCAATCCAAGAATGGCCGCCATTGCGCCCTCGCCGACCGGTACGGCACTTTGCATCGCCAGACCGCGAGTGCGCAGCAGGCGCGCGGTGTCCGCAACCGACAAAGCCCCCGCAGCTGCAAGGGCCGAGTATTCACCCAAGGAATGACCTGCCACGAAAGCCGCCTGACCAACCGAAACGCCTTCGGCTTCCAGCGCACGCATTGCCGCCATGGATGTCGCCATAAGAGCCGGCTGGGCATTCTGAGTCAGCGTCAAGTCGGCGATGTCGCCTTCCCAGATCACGTGGCTCAGCTTCTCTCCCAGCGCCTCGTCCACCTCATCGAAGACGGCCTGCGCCGCCGGATAGGCATCGGCCAGTGCTTTGCCCATACCGATGGTCTGGGCGCCCTGCCCCGGAAAAACGAACGCGAGTGTCATTGCAACCTCATGGATGATGTCAGGTTGCGGCGGGGTGTAAACTGACTGATCGTCTGGCACAAGCTCTGCCTGTGTTCTGCATTCTGGCACCTTGGCTGTGCACAAGCACTTACTTGTGTCGACCTCCGATAACCTTAACTTGAGCGCAGCACAGAATCCCGGAGCGTTGCACCCATGGCCTCGACCAATTCCTTCTCAAGCTACGGAAGTGTCGCAAAGACGTTTCACTGGCTCACCGCGTTGTTGATCTTCACGGCCCTGCCGCTCGGCTGGATTGCGGACAACCTGGCCCACGCCGTATTGCATGCCCCCACAGCCCCAAGCGAGGCCGAAATCGCACGCGCGGCGCGCATGTTCTCATTGCACAAGACCGTGGGCGTCACCGTGTTCTTCGTTGCTTTGGCTCGGATAGTGTGGGCTTTCACGCAAACCAAGCCCGGCCTGTTGAATGCCGACAACAAGCCCGAGGCTTTCGCCGCCGAAACTGTCCACTGGCTTCTCTACGGGTCACTGGTGCTTGTGCCACTGACCGGTTGGGTGCACCACGCCGCAACCGAAGGCTTTGCTCCGATCCTCTGGCCCTTCGGCCAAAACCTGCCTTTCGTACCAAAATCGACCATTGTGGCCGAGGTGACAGGTGTCCTGCATTGGCTGTTCATGTGGACGCTCGTCGGCGCGTTGGTCCTGCATGTTGCCGGGGCATTGAAGCATCATGTCATAGACAAGGACAGCACGTTGCGCAGGATGTTGCCGGGTGGGGCGGACGCACCGGAACCTCCACGCCAGCATCATTCCCTGGTCCCCGCCGTCGCTGCGGTGGCCGTTTGGGCGCTTGTCATCACCGGCGGCTGGGTCTCTGGCGAATTTGCGCGTGAGGCCGACGATGATGACGCCGACGTCCAACTGGCCGAGGTGCAATCAGACTGGCAGGTTCAGAACGGCACCTTGTCCATTACGATCTCGCAATTGGGCAGCCCGGTCACCGGCTCGTTCTCCGACTGGACGGCAGCAATTGCTTTTGACGAGCCTACTGACCCCGGCCCGGCCGGGGCCGTCGACGTCACGATTGCAATAGGATCTCTCAGCCTCGGAACCGTAACCGAACAGGCCATGGGGACGGATTTCTTCGACAACGCCCAGTTTCCGACGGCCCAATTCACGGCTGACCTTTTCAAAACCGAAAGCGGATATGAGGCACGCGGACCGCTGACAATCCGCGACAAGACGATCGATATCATACTCCCGTTTTCACTGGAGCTTCAGGACAACACCGCGACCATGACAGGCTCGGTTGATCTGAACAGGTTGGATTTCGGCATAGGCGCATCGCAACCCACCGAAGATTCGCTCGGCTTCTCCGTCACAGTCGCTGTGGAACTCGCTGCGTCCCGCGGTCAGTAATGGCAAAAAAAACCGCCGGTGATCCTGTCACCGGCGGTTTTCCTGTTCGTCGCCTCGCGCTTATTCGGCTTTTTGCGCTTCGACCGAGATCTGCACCTGCACTTCGTCACTTACAAACGGTGCGAACTGGCCCAGATCAAATTCACTACGGACAAGGGTCGTGGTGGCGTTGAAACCGGCCCATGGCTTGTTTGCCATCGGGTGGGTGTCAACCTTGTTCAGTTTGGCGTCCAGAACAACAGATTTGGTCACGCCGTTCATGGTCAGGTCGCCGGTGATATTGGCAGTGTTTTCACCGGTCACTTCGATACCAGTCGAGGTAAAGGTAATCAGATCGCCCTCGGTCGCACCAAAGAAATCTTCGGTCATGAAGTGATCTTCACGCGGCTTCCAGCCGGTGAACATTTCCAGTACCGGCATCGATACGCTCACGCTGGAGGCGGCGGGATTTTCCTGGTCAAACATGATCTCGCCCTCAAAGCCCGAGAACATGCCGGTTGTGGTTGAAAAGCCCAGGTGGTCATAGCTGAAGACAACCTGGCTGTGGCTCGGGTCCAGCACGTATTTCTCGGCGCTGGCGAATGCCGTGGTCGCCGATACGGCCAGTGCAGCAGCAAGAAGGGTGGATTTCATAACAATCTCCGCGTTTTTGTGAATGCAAACCGTCTGGGTTGCTCACAAACAAGATGTGCCGCCTATCGGCGGCACACAACCTTTTTCGAGTCACAACATCTGTTCCTTTTTGAACAGAATAAAGTTCAGCCGAAAATTGTTACGCTCTTGCTCAATTGTCCCTTCAACGCTCGGCTGACATCCGCCGATTCAAGGGGCAGCTTCATCAAAAGGCTTCCATCCACATCGAACAGGTGAACTTCGTTTTCTTCAAAACGCGCACCACCCAGCGATTCATAGCTGCGGCGCAGCACTGTCTGAGGGCGCCCGTCTTCGTTCTTTTGCAGAACACGGACTTCGCGGCGGATCGGATCAAAATAGGCATCCGGGCGCTGATCAAGAACTTCGATCGTCAGCAAACTGACACCGACGATCAGAAACAGCATCGAGGCCACCATCTTGATCGGCCAGACATCTGCACCCACGATCGAACCCGGCATCAGCCACATCGAAAACGCGGAAAAGATCAGGAACGCTCCGACCAACCGTGCCAGGATCAAACGGGCCTTCCAGTTTGGCGCGAAGGCAATCATTACCGGCACCGAATGCTCAAAGCGCGAGCTTGCCGCCTCTTCCCGGTATGTGTTTGTATTTGTCGCGGTCATAACACTTCACCCTTTATCAGGTTACTGTCGAATTTCTGTTTGGTCCGGGTAACGTCCGGTATGCAAAACAACTTTGAGCCGAAAAGCGTCAGCATTTGGGCACCCCAAAGGAAATTGGGCGGCGTCTCAAAGGCATATGTGGCGGGGCTTGCTCCTGCGGTTCAAACGTGTATACGGGGCCATCCTTCGCAATCAAATGAATCGCGCAGCCTCTCGTGGCAGGGTCGCGAAGGACCGGATGGCCCCGCCTATGAAATGCGCCTTGACATAAACAGGAGTGCACATGCCACTGTATGAGCATGTAATGATCGCGCGTCAGGATCTGTCCAACGCGCAGGCGGAAAGCCTCGTCGAACATTTCGGCACCGTACTGGCTGACAACGGCGGCAAGCTTGTCGACAGCGAGTATTGGGGCGTCAAGACGATGGCCTACAAGATCAACAAGAACCGCAAGGGCCACTATGCCTTTATGAAGACCGATGCGCCCTCGGGTGCGGTTCAGGAAATGGAACGCCTGATGCGCCTGCATGATGACGTCATGCGCGTTCTGACCATCAAGGTTGACGGTCACGAAGACGGCCCGTCGGTTCAGATGCAGAAGCGTGACGAACGTGGCGACCGCCGCGAGCGTCGTTGATCACCGCCTGAGGAAAGGACACTAAACCATGGCCGCAAAACCATTTTTCCGCCGCCGCAAGGTCTGCCCGTTCTCGGGTGAGAACGCGCCGAAAATCGACTACAAGGACACCCGTCTGCTACAGCGCTACATCTCTGAGCGCGGCAAGATCGTGCCCTCGCGCATCACCGCCGTTTCGGCGAAAAAGCAGCGTGAACTGGCCCGTGCTATCAAGCGCGCCCGCTTCCTCGCCCTGCTGCCCTACGCCGTGAAGTAAGGAGAGACTGACATGCAAGTTATCCTTCTGGAACGCGTTGCGAAACTGGGTCAGATGGGCGACGTCGTTGACGTCAAACCCGGATACGCCCGCAACTTCCTGCTGCCCCAGGGCAAAGCCCTGAGCGCCTCGGACGCCAACATCGCGTCGTTCGAAGCCCAGAAAGCGCAGCTTGAGGCACGCAACCTGGAAACCAAGAAAGAAGCTGAAGCACTGGCTGAAAAGCTGGACGGACAGCAGTTCATCGTGATTCGCTCGGCATCGGATGCTGGCGCTCTGTACGGCTCGGTCACCCCGCGTGACGCCGCAGACGCTGCAACCGAAGCCGGATTCACCGTCGACAAAAAGCAGGTTATCCTGATCAATCCGATCAAGGAACTGGGCCTGCACTCGGTTGCAGTCAAGCTGCACCCCGAAGTCGAAGTTGAAATCAAGATGAACGTGGCGCGTTCGGAAGAAGAAGCCGAACTTCAGGCCTCGGGCAAATCGATCCAGGAACTGGCCGCAGAAGAAGAAGCAGCCGCTGAATTCGAGATCGCTGAACTGTTCGACGACATCGGCTCGGCCGCGTCCGAGGACGAAGAGCTGGCCCCGGAAGCCGCTCCTGCCGAGGAAGACGAAGCCAAAGCCTGATCCGGCAAGGTTTCGAACAAAACAAAGGCCGTGCTTCAGCGCGGCCTTTTTTCTTGTCGCCGAGCCAAACCAGCGAATTTCAGCCCAACTCCATCCACAATCTTGCAGCCAAATACCCAGACCATATCATTGCCACTCGAAACTCCGGAGAAACCAATGCCCCTGTTCAACCGTCGCAATCTCTTGGCACTCTTACTGACAGCCCCGTTGGTTGCCTGCGGTGCAGGAGAAGTATCCAAGGCGGGGACACAACAATTCAATCCTCCGCTCTATCCGAACGAAACGCCGGAACTTCGCGCGTCGATCAACAAATGGGCCGACCACTACCAGCTTCCGCGAGAGCTTGTTCACAAGCTTGCCATTCGCGAAAGCACACATCGCCCCTGGGCGGTCAACCGACCTTATTATGGGCTGCTGCAAATCCTTCCGGCCACCGCGCGATCCATGGGATACACCGGAAACGCCGAAGGCCTGTTGGACGCCGACACCAATCTTGAATTTGCCGGGAAATACCTTCGCGGTGCCTGGCTTCTGTCTGATGGCAACCAGGATCGGGCCATATTTCTTTATGCCAAGGGTTTTTACCCCGAAGCCAAAGCGCGCGGATTGCTGGTGGAAACTGGGTTGAAACCCGCCAAATGACGGTGATTAGCGTCAGAAAACCGCGTGAAATTAGCACTTTTTGCCGAATAGTGACAAAAATGTTCTATTGAGTGTCTCAATAATTGGAATTGCGCAGACAATTAGTACCTCGCCTTGTCATGTTTAGGAAAGTGTGGTGTTCTGACCCGGTGAGGTAAACGGGTTCCACTCTGTGTTATATGCATGCTCGACGACACCATCGGGCTGTAAGATGGGCCGCAGCTAGTAGGCGCCACATGGAAATTGTCGATCTGAGCACTCTGCCGGATTCAGAAGTTCGATACACCGAATTTCTAAGGCAAATCTGTGAGAAGCATGATATGGATCATGCTGCATATGCTGGCATGAACCCTGCGGCCGGTACGGTAGCAGGATTCGTGACATATGACGACGCCTGGAATGAACACTACACAAACCAGGGTCTGATCATGATCGACCCGACCATCCATATGGCCCGCCGCAGCATTGCGCCAGTGGACTGGAGTCGCTTGGAGCGCAGCCCCGACTTCCAACGTGTATTCCGGGATGCCCATGATTTTGGATTGCCGAACCAAGGCGTTACAATTCCCGTGCGCGGTCCCTACGGGGATATCGGCCTGCTGAGCGCAACGCGCGATTGCAGCAAAGAGGAATGGCGCAAGCTTTACACGCATGTCATCAGTGACTTGCAGTCGATGGCAGTGCACATCCATGACAACGTGGTTTCATCAGACGAATTGACCAGCGCGCTGTATCATCCAACGCTCTCCAGACGTGAGACAGAGATTTTGCAGTGGGTCGCGGCGGGGAAATCGCAGCAGGATATCGGCGATATTTTGTCAATTTCGCACCGAACCGTAGAAGTGCACTTGCGTTCCAGCCGAGAAAAGCTTAGTGCGCTGACCACCCCTCAGGCCGTTGGCCGGGCGATCGCAATTGGGCTTATTACCCCAAGTTAAACAAAAAAATCGCCAAATTTCGCCAAAATACGGGAAACCCCCAATAGAAAAATCCCCTGTGTCCGGTAACGTCTAAGTTACCGAACAACCACTCGAAGGGGGAAGAAATGATCATCGTGGTAGATGGCCTGAACAGACATTTGTTCAGCGAAGTTCTTGACGAAATGTTCGAGTTGAGAGCACGTGTATTTGGGGGACGCCTGGGATGGGACGTCAACATTCAAGACGGAAAAGAAATCGACGAGTTCGATCAACTGGACCCGGCATATGTAATCGGACTCGACGATGAGGGGAATGTCGTCGCAGCCGTGCGTGCCCTCCAGACCACCGGACCTCACATGTTGTCGGATGTCTTTTCCGCCATTCTTTGCGGCGAAGCACCTCTTCGCAGCGCAACCATGTGGGAATCCACCCGTTTCTGCGTAGACACCCAACGCCTCACGCGTGGCAAGGAAAAGAACTCGGTCTCCTACGCCACTTGCGAATTGATGATCGGATCTCTGGAATATGCGAAGAACGCAGGTATTCAGGACATCATCACCGTGATCGATCCGGTCATGGATCGGGTGCTGAAGCGTTCGAATTGCGCGCCTTATGACTACGTCGGCAAGACGGTTCCAATGGGCAAAGTTCACGCATTGGCCGCTTTGTTGGACTGCACCGAAGAACGTATCGCCGGTCTGCGTGAATTCGCGGACATTCACAACGACGTCTTCATGGACGACGAAGAGGCGCTGGCCCTGTTTGCCGCGAAGAATGCCGCGGCCAAGAACCCGGCGAACCAGGATCACAAACCACTCACCGATCTAGAGAAATACTTTGTGGAACAGATGAGCGCTGCAAAAACGGAAGCTGAACGGCAGGACGTCCTCAAGCTGATCGAAGCGCTCACGGATACGTTCACGCCCGAGCAAAGAACCGCTCTTTTGGAAACCCCCCGTGCTTTTGCTCATGAGGCCTGACCCCCTCACCTCATAGATACAAAAGCCACCCATGCGGAGCCGTCTGAATGCAGGCGGCTCCGTTTTTTTGTCCCTTCCTCTGAGGAAGGGAAGGAAGAGGATTACTCCTCTTCCAGTGCCTCAACAGCTTTCTTAAGGTCGTCTTTGCTGACTTCCTTGTCAGTGACCTGAGCCAGCTCCAACACGTAGTCCACGACCTTGTCTTCAAAGATCGGCGCCCGCAGCTGCTGTTGCATCTGCGCGTTCTGCTGAACGAACTCAAAGAACTGACGTTCCTGACCCGGGTACTGACGTGCCTGGTTCATGATCGCCTGTGTCATCTCGGCGTCGGTGACTTCAACCTCGGCCTTCTGGCCCAGTTCAGCCAGCAACAGACCCAGACGCACGCGGCGCTCGGCCAGCTTGGTGTGCTCGTCCGTGGGCTCGATCGGATCGTGGTCGTGGCCTTCGACTTCAGGGTTTTCTTCGTGCCACAGTTGATGTGCAATCTGCTTGGCTTCGGCTTCAACCAGCGACGGCGGCAGGTCGAACGACACCATCTCGTCCAGCGCGTCCAGCAAGGCGCGCTTGATCACGGCGCGCGATGCACCGGCATACTCAGCTTCCAGGCGCTCGGCGATCTGCTTTTTCAGAGCTTCCAGGTCTTCGGCACCGAATTTTTTGGCCAGCTCGTCGTTCACTTCCGCAGCAACCGGTTCTTTGACTTCCTTGATGGTGCAGGTGAAGACAGCGTCTTTGCCGGCCAGATGCTCGGCGCCGTACTCTTCAGGGAACGTGACGTTGACGTCTTTTACTTCTTCAGCTTTCACGCCAACCAGTTGCTCTTCGAAGCCGGGGATGAAGCTGTTCGAGCCCAGAACCAGCGGGTAATCCTCTGCCGAACCACCTTCGAATTCCTCGCCGTCAACCTTGCCGACGAAATCGAACACGATCTGGTCGCCGTCCTTGGCTTTTGACCCCTTGCGGCGCGCTTTGAAATCCTGAGCGGTTTCCGCCAGATTGTTCAACGCTTCCTCGACGGCGGCGTCATCGGCCTTGACGGTCAACTTCTCCAACTTGACCGATTTCAGGTCAACTTCAGGGATCGCTGGCAGCGCTTCGTAGGACATGGCGACTTCCACGTCATCGCCTTCCTTCCAGTCCTCATTGGTCATCTTGACCTCGGGCTGAAGCGCGGGGCGATCACCGCTGTCTTCGAAATGCTTGTTCATGGCGCCGTCGATGGTTTCCTGCATCGCCTCGCCCAACAGGCGCTGGCCAAACTGCTTTTTCAGCAGCGCCATTGGCACCTTGCCTTTACGGAAACCTTTCATTTCGATTTCCGGCTGCGCTTCGGTCAGCTTTTCATTGACCTTCTCGTCCAGCTCGGCTGCTGATACAACGATGTTGTAGCCACGTTTCAGACCTTCGTTCAGCGTCTCGGTTACCTGCATTATGGTAGTCCCCATAGGATTCGGGGCGCGCAAATAGGGCGCGCCGGGCAAATTTGAAGCCTTCTATTTGCCCAGCCGCCCACGTGCAAGGGGCAAAGGCTGAATCCAGTGGTATTTGATCACCAAAACCGCAAAAAAGAACGCCCCGGAAACCGGGGCGCTCGCACTTGGCCCAGCCTGACAATCAGAACTTCCAGCGTGCGCCCAGAACCCATGCTTCGTTGTTGTCGAAGGACGAGCCGTCATCGAAATCGTGGTTGCGGTATTTCAGATAGACATCCGTGTTGATCGGCTCGACTTTCTGCACGACCGCGATACCCCAGGCTTTGGTGTCTGACCCGTTGCTCTGGAAATCCGAGCCATCATAGTAATCGATGCCGACGCCGGTCTTGCCCCAGGACACCCAGTTGCCTTCGTACGAGATCTTACCATACCAATAGTTCGGATCCGTAGCGCCGGCCTGATCGTCGTCACGTGTACCGCCCGCGATCGTAAAGCCCAGCCCGCTGGGCAGCAGAACAGACGCCGAACCAATGGTGTCTTTGCGGTCGCCCGAATTGTCATCGCGCTCGCGCACCGAATAGGCAACGGCTGCCGCGAATTCCACTCCACCG
Source organism: Ruegeria sp. BF10 (assembly GCF_056538725.1). Lineage (NCBI taxonomy): Bacteria > Pseudomonadati > Pseudomonadota > Alphaproteobacteria > Rhodobacterales > Roseobacteraceae > Ruegeria > Ruegeria sp. BF10. The sequence goes on along the minus strand of NZ_JBQFTR010000001.1, from coordinate 946,621 downwards.
GCAAAGGTGTTTTCATAAAACAGGCCGACGTCGTAATAATCGTCATCGTCGCTGCTGGACAAAATGTTCTGACCATAAGCGAATCCAGCGGAAAACCCGTTGAACGATGGCGTATCATACCGCACCCGCCCACGGCGCGCGCCGTCAAAGTTGCTGGAACTGTCACCAACCGTGATACCGCTCAGCATTCCATTCGTGGCGCGGTAGAAGAAGCCCGAGTTTTCGTCATTGGTAAACGAATACAGCGCCGTTCCGACATAGGACAGGTCCGTTTCCGCTGCACCATCAGACACCATGCTGCCCTGACCAGCCGAGAATTTGCCGTAGTTGCCCTTCATGGCAAAATCCACGTGGCGGATGTCTTCACGGGTCCAGCCACTGAAATTCGTGCCGTTCTGGTTCCACTCGGTCGAGTTCGGCAACCCCAGCGCAGATTCAAATCGGAAGGTGAACTCGTTCTGTCCGAAAGGCTGCATCAGACGCAGGCCGACACGGCTGTTCGACAGATCGTTGTCGAGAACTCGGGTCTCGGTATCCTGACCGTCATCTACCGAAATTAAGGCTGGGTTCAGCTGTCCATACAGCAGCACATACCCGCCACTATTGTTTTCGTACTTCAGCTCGGCCACAGCCGGGATTGCGGTCGTCGCAGTCAGAACAGCGGCTACAGATATCGGTTTAATGTTAAGGTTCATTTCACTCACCATGAATGGTTCGGGGTTCAGGTACTGTCCATTTGTTTACGAACTGCGAGCGTTCCAGTGGCCCGCATACACTCCCTCGCAAGCATTGCAAATTCGCAACATGGCATGTCGAAAAAACGACTATTTCGTATTTTATATCATACAGTTACGAATCCATTCGAAAATCCACGGCACAGTGTGCAAATAAATTGTGACGTCCAGCTATGCATCTGGCAAACATTCGGTCTGCATTGCTGCGAACCTTGACGGCGGATTTCCGCCGACTCGCCGCGAATTGAGCCGTTCCACGCCCAACGAACTCAAATATTCAACTTTCTGAAAACCTCCGGCACCTGTTCCGGCAAATCTTCGGCAATCAAACCCGGACCGAACTGGCGCGCACATTCCACATGCAGCCACGCCGCAGTTCCCGCCGCCTGCATCGGTGCCAAGCCTCGCGCCAGCAAACCTGCGATGAAACCCGCCAGCACATCGCCGGACCCGGCCGTCGCCAGCCAGGGGGCCGCTCTTTCGTATACGGCCGCGTTGACCACGCATCGTCCGTCTGGTGCGGCAATCACCGTGTCCGGGCCCTTGAACAGAACCACGCACCCGGCCCGTTTTGCCGCAGCACGCGTCGCGTCTACTTTGGAAAACGCCGGGCCCTTGATCGGTTGCGCCTCCATCTGCTCGGCGATGTCCGGGAATACCCGTGCAAATTCCCCGCCATGCGGCGTCAAAACGCATTGGTCGTGCAATCGCGCGATCAGACCACCGGGATCCTCGGCAAAAGCTGACAAAGCATCCGCATCCAACACGGTCGCCCGCCGCGCAGCCAAGGCCATCGGCACCAGCGCCCGCGCCCGCGCCCGCTCCAATCCCAGCGCAGGCCCCAGGCAGAGCGCATTCAGGCGCGTATCCTCCAGTATTTCAGACAATCCATCGGCCCCATCAACCCTCTGCAACATGAGGGCCGTGATCTGGCTGGCCACCTCCATCTGCGCAGACGGCGGCACGCCCAGCGTCACCAGCCCCGCTCCAACCCGCAAAGCCCCCCGCGCCGCCAGCCGCGCGGCCCCTGTTTTGCCCGAGCCCCCGGACAGGATCAAAGCATGGCCATGCGAGTATTTGTGGCCAACCGAAACTTTCGACAGCTTCACCCTGTCGGCTTGGGTCGTGTGAACGATCTGACCGTCTTCCAGTGTTTCAAGCCCGATCGACTTGGTTCGGACCGTCCCGCAGGCCGCCGGGCCATCACCCAGAACATGCCCAAGCTTTTTGCTGTGAAACGTCACCGTCATGTCTGCAACAATCGCCTGACCAAGAATACGACCGCTGTCGGCGCACAAGCCGCTTGGCGCGTCAATTGAAACAACCTTTACACCTCGCTCTCGCAGCAGGGCCCTGACTGACGCATTGGCCAACAGGGAAAACGCCCCTGCAAATGGCCGGGTGAGACCAGTGCCAAAAACCCCATCGACTACCAGGTCCATGTCTTCTGGAAGGCGAAGAAAATCGCCTTCTAATAGGGCAGGGTCGACAGCGAATACGCGAACCTCGTTCTTTGCCCCCCATCTCTCATAATTCACCCGCGCATCCGGTGGCAGTTTTTCCGGGTTCCCGTACAGAAACACCTCAACTTCCCACCCCAGCGCCTGCAAAAGCCGCGCCACGACAAACCCGTCACCCCCATTGTTGCCCGGTCCGCACAGCACTGTTGCGCGCAGCGGATCCTCTTCATCTGGCCCCAAATATCCCGGGGAGCGCGAGGGGCTGGCCCCTCGCCTGTCCAACATGGGCCATTCCTCGAAAATCGCGTCAACAACACCCTGCCCGGCCCGCTCCATCAGTTCCAGACCGGTCACGTCACCAGAGTTGATGGCGGCTTGCTCAATGGTCCGCATCTGTGCCGCTGTCAGCAATTCCATCCTTCCACCCCTTGCTCGATTCACTTCTGATTACTTTTTGTGCAAATCGCTCAAAAATTAGCACCAAGCCGTTTTTCCAAGCATCCCGACCCGCACGATATCGCAATCACATTGCCGCCCGATCTTAGACGTGATCACTGCCCCTGAGACAACCATTCAAGGTGAACCGGGATGAAAAAGATCGAAGCGATCATCAAGCCGTTCAAACTGGACGAAGTAAAAGAGGCATTGCAGGATGTGGGCGTCCAGGGCCTCAGCGTCATCGAGGTCAAGGGCTTCGGTCGCCAGAAAGGCCATACAGAACTGTATCGCGGCGCCGAGTATGTCGTCGATTTTCTGCCCAAAGTTAAGGTCGAGGTCGTATTGGACGACGATCAGGTCGACGCCGCGATCGAAGCCATCGTGTCGGCCGCCAAAACCGACAAGATCGGAGACGGCAAGATTTTCGTGTCCCCCGTCGACCAAGCCATTCGCATCCGGACCGGAGAAACCGGCTCGGACGCGCTCTAACTCACAAGATTACTGACACATCTATCAGAAGGACCAAGGGAATGAGCGTAGACGCAGTTCTCAATACAATCCGCGAAGAAGACGTCGCCTATGTCGACATCCGTTTCACTGACGTGCGCGGCAAGTTGCAGCACGTGACGGTGGATGTCGATCTGGTCGACGAAGACTTCCTGGAGGAAGGCTTCATGTTTGACGGCTCGTCCATTGCAGGCTGGAAGTCGATCGAAAACTCGGACATGAAACTGATCGCCGACACGACATCGGCTTACATCGACCCGTTCTATGCTGAAAAGACACTGTGTCTGCACTGCTCGATCGTTGAGCCCGACACCGGTGAAGCCTATGGCCGCGACCCGCGCGGAACCGCGCAGAAGGCCGAAGCCTACCTGAAGTCCAGCGGTATCGGTGACGTTGCCTACATGGGTCCCGAAGCTGAATTCTTCCTGTTTGATGACGTTCGTTTTTCCAACAGCATCAACAAAGTATCCTTCGAAGTTGATGCAACGGATGCGTCGTGGAACACCGACACCGAATACGAGATGGGCAACATGGGCCACCGTCCGGGCGTCAAGGGCGGCTACTTCCCGGTCAACCCCATCGACGAAGCGCAGGACCTGCGTTCGGAAATGCTGTCGACCATGAAGCGCCTGGGCATGAAGGTCGACAAGCACCACCACGAAGTGGCCTCGTGCCAGCACGAGCTGGGCCTGATCTTCGACAGCCTGACCAAGCAGGCCGACGAGTTGCAGAAGTACAAGTACGTCATCCACAACGTCGCGCACGCCTACGGCAAATCGGCCACGTTCATGCCGAAGCCGATCGCAGGTGACAACGGCACCGGCATGCACGTGAACATGTCGATCTGGAAAGACGGCAAGCCGCTGTTCGCTGGCGACAAATACGCCGACCTGTCGGACGAGGCGCTGTACTTCATCGGCGGCATCCTGAAACACGCCAAGACCCTGAACGCCTTCACCAACCCGTCGACCAACAGCTACAAGCGCTTGATCCCCGGGTTCGAAGCCCCCGTACTGCGCGCCTATTCGGCACGCAACCGTTCGGGTTGTGTGCGTATTCCATGGACCGAAAGCCCCAAAGCCAAACGTGTCGAGGCCCGCTTCCCCGATCCGGCAGCCAACCCCTATCTGGCATTTGCCGCCCTGCTTATGGCCGGCCTTGACGGTATCAAGAACAAGATCAACCCCGGCGAGGCGATGGACAAGAACCTGTACGACTTGCCCGCCGAAGAACTGGCCGACATCCCGACCGTCTGCGGCAGCCTGCGTGAGGCGCTGGAAGCTCTGGCATCCGATCACGACTTCCTGCTTCAGGGCGATGTGTTCACCAAAGATCAGATCGACGGCTACATCGCACTGAAGATGGAAGAGGTGGAAACCTACGAGCACACGCCACACCCGGTTGAGTACGGCATGTACTACAGCTGCTGAGCTGCATTCGAAAACGACTTGCAAGGGCGTCCATTCGGGCGCCCTTGTCATTTCCGCCCACAGGATTTGACGCACCACCATTGATCCAACAGACTGATGTGGACACTCCCGGTCGGAAACAACCGCATGCCGCCTGGCTTTGTTAAGGCGCTGTCCGATACCCGGATTTTATCCCGGATCGTCCGGGGCAAAAAGCGTGTCGACACGTTCCATAATACGCTGAAGAAGCTGCCCGTCAGTGTAATTCCCGATGTTCACGGCAAAATGGAAACGCTCAAGGAAAAGGCCGCGTTGGCTTCCACTAACCGCTTTGCCGGAGCCAAGGCTCACGCTAGGCTAATATCAGATTTCAGATCAATCGGATTACGCCCATGTTTCGCCTGACCGCCATTCTTGCCCTTTCTCTTTCCCTGACCTCCCCGGTTCTGGCCGCCCCCTGTGGCAACACCAGCGCAGGATTCGAGGCGTGGAAGGCCGATTTTGCCAAACAGGCACGCAAGGCGGGGGTGAAGAAGAAAGGTCTGCAAGCGCTGTCCCAGACACAATATGCCACGCGCACCATCGCCGCGGACCGCAATCAAAAGAGCTTCAAATACTCGCTGGACAAATTCATGCGAGTCCGGGGGGCCGATACGATTGTCGCTCAGGGCCGCAAACGCAAAGCCGCCAACCCGAACTACTATGCCGCCTTCGAACGGCAATACGGTGTTCCTGCCGGCGTTCTGATCGCCATTCACGGCATGGAAACCGGCTTTGGCAATTTCATGGGCGACAGTCAGGTTGTTTCCGCAATCACAACACTGGCCTATGATTGTCGCCGGTCCGAGTTCTTTATTCCACACGCAATCGGGGCACTGAAACTGGTCGACATGGGCAGCATCACAATGGCGACAAAAGGGGCAAAACATGGCGAACTGGGCCACACGCAATTCCTGCCCGGCAACGCCCTGACCTATGGTGTCGATGCTACGGGCGACCGGCGCGTGGACTTCTACAACATGACGGATGCATTGGCCTCAACCGCCAATTTTCTTCGCAAGAAGGGGTGGAAACCGGGGCGCGGCTATCAACCCGGAGAACCAAATTTTCGCGTCTTGCAGCAGTGGAATGCAGCCTCTGTCTATCAGCAATCCATCGCAATCATGGGCGCCCGAATCGACAATTAGCGCCGCCGCACCGGCACCACGTGCTGCGCCCGATTTCGCCACATTTCCGCCACAGTGACAAACAAAAGCCTTTAGTTGCTTGGTTTCCAAAGCGTAACCAATCACCGGGAAATTTCACTTTTTTGCATTTTTCGCCAAATTCTCTGCAAGAAGGGGTGCTAACCTTTGGCTGACAGAACGTAAAAAAGGACGGGGCAGTGGCTCGGAAGCACAGCTACCATGGCGGCCTGCAATTTGATGGCGACGCAACCGGCGCGATAGAGCGCTTTGGAACGATCGTCGCCACGACGCTGGAAGACTACGGTCATCTGGTCGAGCGCAAGACCCTGCTCAGCGCAACCGAGGCCAGCATCGTCTCGAGCCAGTATCTTGTGCGGATGACTCTGGATACAGGCAGCTCCGGGCAGCAGGACCGATACGAGCGCATGGATCGCGCCGCGGGGTTGAAAACCATAACGAAACCCCGCGTGTCGCATCCCCAAAACAGGTTGGTCGTGACGTTCACGCCGGTCTCGCCACTTTTGGACGACGCCGAGATTTCCGAACTGATGCTGGTGGTCACTCTGTATCGCATGGTCGATATCTGTTCGACCCGGCGGGTTGAATGGCTGTCGCCGCACACGGTTCTTACCGTCGAGCACTTCATGAGCGCTTTTGACACCCTGACACCAAGCCGAACAACGCGGAATCGAAAGCAGATCTTTAAATCACTGACCGGACAGTTCGCCGGGATGCAGCAGTCTGAACAGGATGACACGATCACTGCCCTTCACGCTCCTGCCGCGCGTCCGATTCAACTGACGGATGAACAATTGCTCAGCATCGCGTTCCGAAACGACGAGCCAGACCTGCCCGCCCAGAGGGATGCAGGCGCGGCCATCGCGGATGATGATGACAAGCCAAGCGACATCCTGCGTCTCAGCAGTTGGTGCATGACCGGAGTTTTGGCCAGCATTTCCGCGCCGATTGCCGTATCGATGGCCGCAGTCAACCTGATCCGGGGCGAGGATTTCCGCCTCAACACACAGGTGCTTGTGTTCACTTTCGCCATTGTCGCGCTGAACGCCAGCAACGCGTTCGCCGATGTAGCGGGCGCCTTGGGCATGTAAAAGAATTACCGAAGACCCTCCTAGGAGGCCCCGCCATCAGGCGGGGTTTTCCGTTTCCGGGATCGCGTTTGCGGCCAGAACGTAAGTGTGGATGGAAAACACGACCGCGTTGGTTTTCGGCAACCGCAACAACGTCTGCCGCTCGCTTCGCAGGTAAGACGCCTGACGCTGGTCTCGTATTTCGCGCGGCTCACTGGCACTGCGAGGCTGGAACAGCTCCGGGTCTTCGTACCACAGGGCATTGAAACGCCACAGCGGCCGGCCGGGTTGAATACCGTCAAACAGTCTCTGCACCCGTTTCGCGACATTGGCGTCATAGCTTTCCACGGGCACGTGGATATCAATCAGCGGTCGCATGAATTTCTCGGACAAGCGCCAACTGGCAGGAAAACACAGGATGGCACCCGTCAGAACATGCTCATTTCCCCGTTTCTGAAGGATGCAGAAGTCCTCCTGCACCAGCCTGCACAGTGTATCAAGCGGACGATCCCGATCGATCGCGACGGATACGCCATCCGGTCGTACGACCTCTGCACCGGCCGTGGGATAGGTCTGCATCAGCACCAGATCCAGTAGTTCCATGGCGGCAGGCTTGGCCTGAGGGTCAAGTGCAAGAACGTCTTCACGCCGCTCGGCCAGAATTTCTTCGCGGCGCCGCATCTGGTCGGCAAAGGCCTCATCCTGATGCAGCCAGCTTTCCATGGTTGCCGGTTGTATACCCGGCAAAGCGCGTGGGTTACCGACATCATATGGGATTTTGTTTTGTAGAATACGCTTCATGCCAGTGGCTTAGCATGCACAGCTTTTCTTGTCGGTCGAAAACGACAACCTCGCCGTCGCATTTTTCTCAGACGATTGGTTGTGGCGGATGAATTGTAATTGGAACAAGCGATGAGGCCAGCCATGAACCAGCACTACCGAGACACGCGCAAGATAGACCCCAGCCGTGGCACGACACTGGGCGATGGTACACCAAACGAAAATGACAGGATCGAGATTGGGCCGACGCAGCTTGCGTTTGACGAATGGGCCGCTGCGGGGCTGGAACTTCCCAATCTGGCACGGATGCGGGAACACCGCTGGAAGAGGCTGACACAGGCCATCGTGGACCGCGGCTATGGCGGCTTGCTGATTTTTGACCCGCTGAATATCCGCTATGCCACCGACAGCACGAATATGCAGCTGTGGAACACCCACAATCCGTTTCGGGCGGTTCTGCTGTGTGCGGATGGCTATATGGTAATCTGGGATTACAAGAACTCGCCTTTCCTCAGCACCTTCAATCCGCTTGTACGCGAGCAGCGCTCGGGCGCTGACCTGTTCTACTTTGACCGCGGCGACAAGGTTGACGTGGCCGCGGACGTGTTCTCGAACGAGGTACGCGTACTGATCGAAGAACACGGCGGCGGCAACAAGCGCCTGGCCGTCGACAAGATCATGCTGCACGGATTGCGCGCGCTTGAGGCGCAGGGGTTCGACATCATGGAAGGCGAAGAGCTGACCGAAAAGACCCGCGCCGTCAAAGGGCCCGACGAAATCCTCGCCATGCGTTGCGCCAGCCATGCCTGCGAAACCGCCGTTGCCGAAATGGAACGGTTTGCCCGTGCCAATGTAGGCGATGGCAAGACCTCGGAAGATGATATCTGGGCTGTTCTTCACGCCGAAAACATCAAGCGTGGTGGTGAGTGGATCGAAACCCGCCTGCTGGCTTCGGGTCAGCGGACCAACCCCTGGTTTCAGGAATGCGGCCCGCGGATCACTCAGCAGAACGAGATCATCTCGTTCGACACCGACCTTATCGGATCCTACGGGATTTGCGTCGACATTTCCCGCAGTTGGTGGATCGGCGATCAGAAGCCGCGCGAGGACATGATCTATGCCATGCAACACGCGCATGAACACATCATGACCAATATGGAGATGCTCAAACCCGGCGTGATGATCCCGGAACTGACTGCAAATTCCCACAGGCTGGACGAAAAGTTTCAGGCGCAGAAATATGGCTGCCTGATGCACGGCGTCGGCCTTTGCGATGAATGGCCGCTGGTTGCTTATCCGGACAAGGCGGTCGAGGGGGCTTACGATTATCCGCTGGAACCTGGAATGGTCTTGTGTGTCGAGGCCTGCGTGGGCGAAGTCGGTGGCGATTTCAGCATCAAGCTGGAGGATCAGGTTCTCATAACCGAAGACGGGTATGAAAACCTGACGAAGTACCCCTTCGATGCCCGGTTGATGGGGCTCGAGTGAGGCCGGCACCTCATTCTGACCAATGTGACCGGCGCACGTTGCCGTGCCAGTCTTCGACAGCTGAACTTGCCTGAGCCTGCGGCCCGCTGAAAACTGCGGGCCGGGATTGCCCGACGGCGAAGCCCAAAAGGCCAGCCAGAACAATCGCCAGAACTGTACCTGGAAGTATCTTAGGAAGGTGTACGGCGGTGTCTGCATGTGTCATCTGTGTCTCCTTTATCAATTGCTGTGGTCAGTAGATGGGCCTGACAGTGGCATAAGTGAAACGAATGTTTGTTGTCGATCTCATCACAATTCTTGATTTCATCAACCTACCCCAGGGGTACGACCGCTTCTGCCCCCACCCGAGGCATCTGTCAGATTGCAAAGCGCTCGCTTCGTGCTCACCTTCCCGTGACGCGTTTGACATAAGGGTTGTGACCCGGCGGGCTTGACCACAGTATTGGGGATGTTTCCCCGAACCGCTCAAGGAGCCGACATGCCCACGGAACGCATCACTTTTGCCGGACATGACGGCAGCCAATTGGCCGCGCGGCTGGATTTACCGGATGGTCCGGTCCTGGCGACGGCTCTGTTTGCCCATTGCTTCACCTGCTCCAAGGACATACCTGCGGCCCGGCGCATTTCAGCCCGTCTGGCGGCCATGGGGATAGCGGTGCTGCGGTTCGACTTCACCGGCCTGGGTCATTCCGAGGGAGAGTTCGCCAACACCACCTTCACGTCGAATGTCGAGGATCTGATCTCGGCCGCGCACTATCTGGCCGGACGAAACATGGCCCCTGCCCTGTTGATCGGTCACTCGCTTGGCGGCGCAGCGGTTTTGCGGGCGCGTGCGGGAATTCCGACGGTCAAGGCGGTGGTTACCTTGGGCGCACCGGCCGATCCCTCTCATGTGTCCCATCATTTCGAAGATGCCCTGCCCCAGATTGAACAGGACGGTAGCGCCGAGGTCACCTTGGGCGGACGCCCGTTTCGAATTGGCAAGGCATTCGTGGATGACATTGCTGAAACGGCCCTGTCGGCCGCGATCGCTGATCTCAAAGCCGCTCTGCTGATCCTGCACGCCCCTCGGGACGAAACGGTCAGTATCGACAACGCGAGCGCCATCTTTCTGGCGGCAAAACACCCGAAAAGCTTCGTCACCCTCGACGATGCCGATCACCTGATCACACGAGCCTCGGATGCTGAATATGCCGCGGATGTCATCTCGGCTTGGGTCTCGCGCTATCTGAAACTTTGCCCACCCGCGCCACCTCCGGGTGCGCCGGAAGGTGTCGTTCGCGTGACCGAGGCGGATCCGAATGGCTTCATGCAGGATATTCAGGCAGGTCCGCACCATCATGCAGTTGCAGATGAGCCTGCCTCTTATGGCGGCACGGATAAGGGCATGTCGCCTTATGGCTTTGTCTCATCCGGTCTCGGCGCCTGCACGTCCATGACGATAAGGATGTATGCGCGCCGCAAAAAATGGCCGCTGACCAGTGTCAGCGTCGATGTCTGCCATGACAAAGTTCATGCTCAGGATGCCGGTTTGGCAAATGAGGGCAAAGTGGATCAGTTCCGCCGCAAGATCCGTCTGAGCGGCCCGCTTGATCAGGAACAAAAACAGCGCCTGCTGGAAATCGCGGACAAATGCCCGGTTCACCGGACACTTGAAGGCTCGGCGCATATCACGACCGAACTTCTTTCCTGAGAAAAGGCCGCCGGACAGGCGGCCTTTTGATTATCTGCGGCGTGGTGCCGGGCGATGGATTGGTGGCCGCGCGGCAGGTGGCCGGGCCACCGGGGGCCGCGGCCGCGCAGGAGGTTTGGCAACCGGTGGATTCGGGCGCTCGGGACGCACCGGTCGATCAGGTCGATTTGGGCGCTCCGGGCGGTTGATATCAACATCCACATCAACGTCGTGATAGTAGTCGTTCCACAGCATCGAGTCATAGAACGGGTCATACCCATATCCGACGCCAACCGTTACGCCGTCACAGGCCGACAGCGTCAAAGTCGCAGCCCCCAGACCCAATGCGAGTGAAATCCGTTTGATCAGTCTAAAGCTCATCTTACCCCACCTCACAGAAGCGACCGGAACGACGCGAATACGGCATTCAGATCGTCTGCATAATCCGGGTTTGCCCCGTCTCGCAAAATGGCAACGGCTATGGCGACACGATTGCGCGGCAAGTCAATGACGGTGGCCGTAAAGCTCACTCCCTTGCCATCCCTGCGCCCGGTCCCGCGATAGACCCGGGCAGGCAACCCTCCGATGCGGGTGTCGCTGGTGCTGGTGATGGTCGGGTCTTTGACCAGAAACTTGTCGATATCCTGCAAGTACCGGACACCATCCTGGATGGTTGCAACTCCGGCAGGCGAAACAAAGCCCATCCAGACCATATCGTCCGTTACCGGACGCAGCCCCATGACCCGAGCCACCGCACGCGGATCATCCAACCCGGTGTCTTCGATCTCACGCGGGCCGCCGGTGCGCAGCACCCAGAAATCGGGCACGTCGAACCGAAACAGCGCGCGACCATCCTCGGTATATGTCACCGGAGTGTCGGCCAATGCCGATCCTGCCCCACCCAGCCAGACAGCGGCGCAAACGGCAAAAATCGGAGCTGATAAGAAACGCATATCTCAATAACCTGATAATTTCTTCGCCCTCAGCTTGACCCCTGAAAGAGCGACTTGTCCAGCACTGCGTTGCAAAGACCCAAGAAAACCGCGATCAGGTATTGCCGTTTACCACACATGTTGTCTGACTTTTGCAAGCATCGCACCCCAGCTTGCAGACAAACGCATGAAATCTATTTTGCGTAAACCCCGACGGTCTGGCCGCCTGCATCATCAACGAAACGGATCGTTTCCCCATTTCGCCAGACGTCGTAGCAAGCACACAAATCGGCAGGTGGCCATGTCGAGCAGTATTGATCACCTCTCACCGCCCAGCGCCCGACACTGGGCCCGCCCGAGAAGTACTGCGTGGTCATGCTGGCTTCGAAAGTCTGCCAAACACCCGCACCGTATTCCAGCTTCTTGCCCGCCAAGGCCGTCAGGATTTCCTCTCCGGACAGTTTCTGGAAGTCTCCTGCTACCAAAACACCCGGCCAAAGGGCGAAAATCAGGGCAAACCGTCTCATACCTGCTCTCACATCTTGTTCCCTTGCGCACGGGCGGCTAAACCCCGCGCCAACGCCTCATCCCAATCACATAAAGGTGCTGCCGCCAATGATTCCCCGTTATTCCCGCCCTGACATGGTTGCCATCTGGTCGCCCGAAACCAAGTTTCGCATCTGGTACGAAATCGAGGCGCATGCCTGCGATGCCATGGCCGATCTGGGCGTGATCCCGCGCGAGAATGCAGAAGCCGTCTGGAAAGCCAAGGATGTGGAATTCGACGTCGCCCGCATCGACGAGATCGAAGCCGTCACCAAACATGACGTCATCGCCTTCCTGACCCATCTCGCTGAACATGTTGGCAGTGAAGAGGCCCGGTTCGTGCATCAGGGCATGACCAGCTCGGACGTGTTGGACACCTGTTTCAACGTCCAGCTGACGCGCGCGGCCGACCTCTTGATCGCCGATCTCGAAGGGCTTCTGGCTGCACTCAAGCGCCGCGCGTTTGAACACAAGGACACGGTGCGCATCGGCCGCAGCCACGGCATCCACGCAGAGCCCACGACAATGGGCCTGACCTTTGCCCGGTTCTATGCCGAGATGGACCGCAACCTGTCCCGCATGCGCGACGCCCGTTCGGAAATCGCAACTGGCGCGATCAGCGGTGCCGTCGGTACATTTGCCAATATCGATCCCGCCGTCGAGGAACATGTCTGTGACAAAATGGGGCTTGTGCCCGAACCGATCAGCACCCAGGTGATCCCGCGTGACCGCCATGCGGCCTTCTTTGCGACGCTGGGCGTCATCGCCAGCAGCATCGAAAACATCGCCATCGAAATCCGCCACATGCAGCGGACCGAGGTATTGGAAGGGGCCGAATTCTTCTCGATGGGCCAGAAAGGCTCGTCCGCCATGCCGCACAAGAAAAACCCCGTGCTGACCGAGAACCTGACCGGGCTGGCGCGCATGGTGCGCGCAGCTGTGATCCCGGCAATGGAGAATGTCGCGCTCTGGCATGAACGCGATATCTCGCACTCGTCCGTCGAACGCATGATCGGTCCGGATGCCACGATCACTCTGGATTTTGCGCTGGCCCGTCTGACTGGCGTGATCGACAAGATGCTGATCTTCCCCGAAAACATGTTGGAAAACATGAACAAATTCCCGGGCCTTGTCATGAGCCAGCGCGTTCTGCTGGCCTTGACCCAGGCAGGGGTCAGCCGTGAGGACGCCTATGCCATGGTCCAGCGCAACGCGCTGAAGGTTTGGGAACACCGCACCGATTTCAAAGAGGAACTGCTGGCGGACGCCGACGTGACTGCCGCGCTCAGCCCCGAGGAAATCGAAGAGAAATTCGACCTCGGCTATCACACCAAACACGTGGATACGATCTTCGCCCGGGTATTCGGCGAATAAGCTGCGAGTCGACATCCCGTTCGCACGGCCCGGCCCGCAATTCGCAGGCCGGGCCTTGTTTTTGCCAGACCGCCCGAAATCGGCTATTCTGTGGATGAACTATTGGAGAGAGGCACCATGATCCGTACCGTTCTTTGCTCACTTGCACTTGTTTGCGCGGCGTCTGCCGGCCTTGCATGCAGCGCTCATTCCAAACAGACGCAATCCTGCGCACCGGGCACAGCCTGGGACACTGAAACGCAAAGCTGCACGAAATCGGTCAATAGCTGACGAATTTCTGTCCGACTTGTGAATAAAAGCAACCGTTCCACTGTTAGCTTTTTTGTAGATCGCACTATGATTTTGAGAGCAGCCCCGAGAACGGAGTAAGAATATGCGCCTTTTGTTAGCTTCAGCCCTCGCTTTGCAGGCCTTCGCCTTTGCCCCGGCGGTCCACGCCGCAGGCGGCGACAGCAGCAGCCCACCGAAACCGACGAATACGACCAAGAAATGTTTGTTCGGTCGGGTCTATGACGAAGCCAGAGGCCGGTGCGTCAAACCCAACAAGACCAACCTGTCGGAAGATCAGCTATACGACGCCGTCCGCGAACTGGCCTATGACGGGCAATACGGGCACGCTCAGGATATCCTGCGGATCATGGATCAGGACGATGACCGCGTGCAGACCTATTGGGGCTTTACCTACCGCAAGATGGGCGAGCTGGAGTTGGCGAACGTCTTTTACCAGAATGCCATCAATGCCAATCCCGACAATCTTCTGGCGCGCAGCTACATGGCGCAAGGCTTTGTAGCCGAAGGCAAAACCGATCTGGCGATCGCGCAATGGCGCGAGATCAAAGCCCGCGGCGGCGAAGGGACCTGGGCCGAGACGTCCCTGCGCGAGGCCATCCGGACGGGGCTGACCTACAGCTACTGAGCTTCAGGGTTATTTAACCCGACTCCCGTTATTCTGCCCGTGGTTCGGAAAACTTGGCACTACGGTCAGATGCAGGACACAAACGCTTTGATACAAATGGCAAATGGGGGGTCAGCGCCGCTTGCCGCGGGGGATGACGGCGCGCCGCAAGTTGTTCCGCGAACATTGACCGGCCGGCAAAAAGCGGCCGTTGTCGTGCGCCTTCTGTTGAACGAAGGCGCCGATATTCCACTTGAGGAATTGCCCGACGACCTGCAAGAGACATTGACCCATCAGCTTGGGCAAATGGGCCTTGTGGATCGTGTAACCCTGGGCGCAGTGGCCCAGGAATTCAGCGACGCTCTGGACAACATCGGGCTGGCATTTCCGCATGGGCTTGCAGGTGCATTGGATGCGGTGAACGGAAAGATCGCACCATCGACAGCCGCGCGCCTGCGCAAGCTTGCCGGGGTGCGCCAGATCGGCGATCCATGGCAACGCCTGCGTGACGTACCCGTTGAGGATCTTGCCAAAATGGCTCAGGCGGAAAGCACCGAGGTGGCGGCCGTCATGCTTTCAAAGATGGATACCGCGCAGGCGGCACAGATGCTGGCCCATATGCCGGGCCCGGTTGCGCGGCGCATTACCTATGCCATCTCGAAAACAACAAATGTCACCCCCGAAGCTGTTGAACGTATTGGCTGGTCGCTGGCCGCGCAACTGGATCGGCGGCCTGCTCAGGCTTTCGACAATGGCCCCGACGCACGAGTCGGCGCGATCCTGAACCAGTCGGCGGCCGCAACACGCGACGACTTGTTGAACGCATTGGACGAGGACGACGCCGAATTTGCGGATCTGGTACGCCAGTCGATCTTCACCTTTGCCCATATCCCAAGCCGTATCGCGGCCCGCGATGTTCCCGCCATCCTGCGTGAAGTGGAACAGCCGGTTCTTGTCACCGCACTGGCAGGGGCCGCCGCGGATGATGACAAGGCATCCGTTGAATTCATTCTGTCAAACATTTCGTCCCGCATGGCCGACAATCTGCGCGAGGAAATGGCCGAACGTGGGCGCGTCAAACAATCGGAAGCCGAAGACGCCATGACACAGGTCGTGGCCGCCATTCGCACTCTGGTCGACGCCGGTTCAATTACTCTGATCGAAAAAGATGATGAGGAAGATACGGCCTGATACGTGAAACCAGGAGTTTTGCTCTGTCCGGCCACCTGCTGCGGGCTCAGGTTTTCCGCCCGTCTGGGCGCTTGAGCTTGCAGGCATCGGGCTGTATGTCATTCTCAGCAATTCGCAACACGCGGTGAGACACCTCCATGCCCGTTGAAAAGTCGGAGCTCAGCCGGTTTGAGCTTGGGAAATACTATGTCGCCAACCTGTTTCTTCAGGGGGTCATCCGCGTTATGCGCATGCTTCCCTATGAGCGGCGTATTCCAACGATGGGGGCCGTCGTGCGGTCTCTGGCACCTGTTGTCGGGTTTCGCAAACGTGTCCGTCGGAATCTGAAGCTGACTTGCCCGGACTTGCCTGAAGCCGAAGTCAGGCAGATCTGCCGCGATGTGCCGGACAATGCCGGTCGTGCAATCATGGAGCATTTTTCTCCGGAAGATTTCATCGAACGCCAGAGCAAAGCCAAGATTTCAGGCCCAGGCATTGTCGCATTTGACGCGGCTGTTGCCGAGGGGCGTCCGATCATGATGATTACGGCGCATTTCGGTCACTACCTGGCAGCGCGCATCGCCTTGCAAACCTACAGCGGTCAGCCCATCGGCTGCCTGTATCGGCGGATGGCCAACCCGTATTTCAACGACGCTTATGTCGAGGCCTTCTACAAGACAGGGGCTCCGATGTTCGAACAGGGGCGGCGTGGTATGGTCGAGATGGTACGCTCGTTGAAAAAGGGCGGGATCATTGCCATCGTTTCCGATCTTCACGCAATGGGCGGTGAGGAACTGATGTTCTTCGGCAAACCCGCGGTGACATCCGTGCTGAACGCCGAGCTGGCCATCAAATACAAAGCCGAGCTGATACCGTGTTACGCGGTGCGTCAGCCCAACGGTCTCGATTTTGAGATCGTTCTGCACGAACCGGTTCCGCACACCGACCCAAAAACCATGACCCAGTTCACCAATGACGATCTGGAAAAGATGGTGCGGCAGCATATGGGGCAATGGTTCTGGATTCACCGCCGCTGGAAACACTGGAACGGGTTGGGCATCAAACCGGAAGAGATGCCCTGATCACCTGACCCGGGTGGCGGCAACAATCGGCCCTTCCCCGGCGCTTTGAATCAGAACGACAGCCGGCAAATCTGAACCAAGCTGAACCGTAAATGTTTGCGGCGCAGTTCCATCCCATTGCCCCGCAATCTGCCAGGCCTCAACGACATTGGCATAGTCCAGTTCGTGTCCGGCCAGTTCTCCACGGCGGATCGAAGCGTGCCGCATGGGAGAATACTGAACCACATGTACGTCATAGGTATCGCCTTTCGGCAACTCGACGGGCGTCACATCCACTGTCACCTCATCGGCCGAGCGCACGGCCGTCACCAGCGCTTCGGGCGCTGCTTTCAGATGTGCTTCGATCAATCGATCAAGCTCCCGGGCTTGCGCCCCGACGATGTCGTGCTGCCCGTTGATCACCATCTGCGGGGTGTAGATCATGGAACGCCCCCCCTCTCGCGCATAAGCCCGCTGCCGAAGCGTATGATCGGGGTCTGCGTACTCGTCCTTCCACCCGATATAGTCCCAGTAATCGACATGCAGAGCCAGCCCTATGACGTCGTCGCGCTTGGCCAGATCATGCATGATCCGATCCGCCGGCGGGCAGGATGAACACCCCTGAGACGTGAACAGCTCGACCACAACCGGGTCTTCCCCGGCTGCGACCTTTGCCGCCACAAGGCAGGAAAACACGGTGGTCAAGGCAATGGATCTGAACATGAGAACTCTCGGGTTGAGCGGTTGGATCTCAGGGATAGCTGCTTTGCCACTCAACGACCAATCAAGGTTTCTTGAGACATTGACACACGCCCCAAGGAAAAAAGTGTACAATAGTATACAAATTTACCTCTCAACGCCTGTTGGACCTTGAACACGGGGGCTTGGTGATGCAGATAACACTCAGCAAATCCTAATATCCAAGTCATTTGAGAGGGAGGCCACAGATGCCCATCAAAGTCGGACAGGACACCGCCAAAACGCGCCGCAGTCTGAGCGTGAATGGTAAATCCATTTCCTATTATTCCATCCCCGCCGCGCAAGAGGCGGGCCTGGGCGATTTCTCCAAACTGCCTGCCGCACTCAAGGTAGTGCTGGAAAACATGTTGCGGTTCGAGGATGACGGGTTCTCGGTCTCGGTCGATGACATTAAGGCTTTTGCCGAATGGGGCGCGAACGGTGGCAAAAACCCCCGTGAAATCGCCTATCGCCCTGCCCGTGTACTGATGCAGGATTTCACCGGCGTTCCCGCCGTGGTGGATCTAGCCGCGATGCGGGACGGCATCAAGGCGCTGGGCGGCGACGCGCAAAAGATCAACCCGCTGAACCCGGTCGATCTGGTCATCGACCATTCGGTCATGATCGACGAATTCGGCAATCCGCGTGCGTTCCAGATGAATGTGGACCGTGAATATGAACGCAACATGGAACGGTACCAGTTCCTGAAATGGGGTCAGGGCGCGTTCAACAACTTCCGCGTTGTCCCCCCCGGCACCGGTATCTGCCACCAGGTCAACCTTGAATATCTGGCCCAGACCGTCTGGACCGACACCGACCAGAACGGTGAAGAAGTCGCTTATCCCGACACGCTGGTGGGCACCGACAGCCACACCACCATGGTCAACGGCATGGCCGTACTGGGCTGGGGTGTTGGCGGGATCGAGGCCGAGGCCGCAATGCTGGGTCAGCCAATCTCGATGCTGATCCCCGAAGTCGTGGGCTTTGAACTGACCGGAGATCTTGTCGAAGGTACAACAGGTACAGATCTTGTTCTGAAAGTCGTGGAAATGCTGCGCGAAAAAGGCGTTGTCGGCAAGTTCGTCGAATTCTACGGCGAAGGCCTGGATCGTCTGCCGCTGGCCGACCGTGCGACCATCGCCAATATGGCACCGGAATACGGCGCGACATGCGGCTTTTTCCCGATTGACGGTGAAACGCTGCGTTACATGCGCAACACAGGGCGCGACGAAGATCGTGTCGCTCTGGTTGAAGCCTACGCCAAGGAAAACGGTTTCTGGCGCGATGAAAACTATGCGCCGATCTACACCGACACCCTGTCGCTGGATATGGGCACGATTGTTCCGGCGATCTCGGGGCCCAAACGCCCGCAGGATTATGTTGCGCTGACCGACGCCAAGGCCGCCTTCACCAGGGAAATGGCCGAGACCTTCAAGCGCCCGATGGGCAAACAGGTTGAGGTCAAAGGCGAAAACTACGGCATGGAATCGGGTAAGGTCGTGATCGCCTCGATCACGTCCTGCACCAACACGTCGAACCCTTACGTGATGATCGGAGCGGGCCTCGTGGCGCGCAAGGCAGCCGCGCTGGGGCTGGACCGCAAACCTTGGGTCAAGACCTCGCTGGCACCGGGGTCGAAGGTTGTATCCGCTTACCTCGAGGCCGCAGGCCTTCAGGAGGATCTGGACAAGATCGGCTTCAACCTCGTCGGATACGGCTGCACCACGTGTATCGGCAACTCGGGGCCAATCCAGAAAGAAATCTCGGAGGCCATTGCGGAAGGCGATCTGGTCGCCACCTCGGTCTTGTCCGGCAACCGTAACTTCGAAGGTCGGATCTCGCCCGATGTGCGCGCCAACTATCTGGCTTCGCCGCCTTTGGTCGTCGTGTACGCGCTGGCAGGCACCATGGATATCGACCTGACATCCGAGCCGATCGGCAAGGACAAGGACGGCAATGACGTCTATATGAAAGACCTCTGGCCAACCCAGCAGGAGGTCGCGGAACTAGTCGAACAGACGGTGACACGCGAAGCGTTCCAGTCGAAATACGCCGACGTCTTCAAAGGTGACGAAAAATGGCAGTCGGTCGAAACCACTGACGCAGAAACCTATGACTGGCCGCCGACATCGACCTATATCCAGAACCCGCCTTACTTCCAGGATATGAGCCCCGAACCGGGCACGATTTCCAACATCGAAGGTGCCAAGGTTCTGGCCATTCTGGGCGACATGGTCACGACCGACCATATCTCACCTGCGGGGTCTTTTGCGACGACCTCGCCCGCAGGCCAGTACCTGATCGAACGTCAGGTTCAGCCGCGTGAATTCAATTCATATGGTTCACGCCGCGGCAACCACGAGGTGATGATGCGCGGCACTTTCGCCAACATCCGCATCAAGAACGAGATGCTGGATGGCGTCGAAGGCGGTTACACCAAGGGTCCGGACGGCGAACAGATGTCAATCTATGACGCCTCGATGGCCTATCAGGCGAATGGCACCCCGCTGGTTGTCTTCGGTGGCGAGCAATATGGCGCGGGCTCAAGCCGAGACTGGGCGGCCAAGGGCACGGCGCTGCTGGGCGTCAAGGCCGTCATCGCCGAGAGCTTTGAGCGTATCCACCGTTCGAACCTTGTTGGTATGGGTGTCATTCCGTTCGAGTTCACAGGAGGCGACAACCGCAAAACCCTGGGGTTGAAAGGGGATGAAACCGTTTCGATACACGGGCTGGATACAATCGAGCCGCTACAGGAAGTCCCCTGCACCATCGTTTATGGCGATGGAACCGAAAAGACCATCACCCTGAAATGCCGTATCGATACCGCGCCCGAGATTGAATACATCGAAAACGGTGGCGTGTTGCATTACGTCCTGCGCAATCTTGCGAAGGCATCGTAACCGATAGCACAGCGCTCAATTCAAACCCCCGGCCATCTGCCGGGGGTTTTTGTATTCTGGTCATTTATTCGAAAACCTGAAACTGTTGGGTAACGTCATCAACGGAAAACCAATCGCCATGAAGAAGCCCAACGCCCTGCTGGTGTGTTCGCTCAGCGTAATTGCAGTGATCGGGATATGGGGTGTCGTGGACATTCAAAGCCTGGTGACCTGGGCCAGTGGCATCGTCCGACAGACCTTCCACAGCCGCGGCTGGTTCGTGATGCTCGCCGCTTCGGGCATGTTGATCGGATGCCTGTTCCTGGCGTTTTCACCCTATGGCAATATTCGCCTTGGTCGGGATGACGAGGAACCAGAGTTTTCCACGGCTACATGGATTTCGATGTTGTTTTCCGCCGGTATGGGCGTCGGTCTTCTGTTTTGGGCAGTGGCAGAACCGTTGACCCATTTCAATTTTATCAACGGCATGGCACCGGATTTCATCGCGGCGCAGCAGGCCATGCTGGCGACGAACTTTCACTGGGGCTTACACGCTTGGGCCATTTACGGTTCAACCGCGCTTTCCATCGCCTTTTTCAGTTTTCGGCGCGGCACCGGAATGATGGTCAGCGCGCCGATCAAAAGCCTGTTTCCCGGCGAACGCTGGGCTGAACGTGTCGGCTGGCTTTCGGATTTCATGGCGATCATCGCCATTGCCATTGGTGTCGGCGGTTCCATGGCCATGGGCGTATTTCAGGTGGCAGACGGCATCGCCGTTCTCGGCGGACGGGAAACCGTCGGCGCCCTTCTGATTGGCGCCGTGTTTCTGGCAATGGTTGCGGCCTATATCCCGGCACTCCTGATCGATCTGGGTCAGGGCATGGCGCGCCTGTCCAATGCCGCCATGCTGATCGCAATCGGCCTTGTTGCCTACACCGTGGTCCTTGGCCCCACCGAATACCTTCTGAATACCATCGTTCAGGGGTTCGGCGACTATGTCACCAATGTCATTCCCAGGGGCTTTCAGACCTTTACGTTCTTCGGCGATGACGTCACCAGATGGTTCAGCGACTGGACCCTTACCTACATGGTCTGGTGGATCGCCTGGGGCCCGTTTGTGGGCGTCTTTGTCGCCCGCATCTCTCGCGGTCGCACGATACGGGAATTCGTGATCGGGGTCCTGTTCGCCCCCACGCTGTTTTCAATCCTCTGGTTCGGCGCCTTTGGTGGCATTGGCCTGTTCGAGGCGCTCAATGGTGCGGGCGAACTGCTGGCCTATACGCAGACAAACATCGAACGCGTGACCTTCGCCCTGCTCGACCGACTTCCACTGTCCGTGATCACCACGCTTGCAACGGTACTGGCCGCCTTTCTGTTCATCGTGACCAGCGTCGTAAGTGCGGCCTTTGTTCTGGGCACCTTCTCGACGGGCGGGGACGAGAATCCCCCGCCGCGCGTCCGGCTGATCTGGGGAGGATTGCTTGGGCTGCTGAGTGTCGCGATGATCCTTTCGGGATCCGTGGACTCGGTGAAGATCCTCATCTCGCTTGGCGCATTGCCCTTTGTCTTCATTTCAGTCCTGCTGATGGTGTGCTTGTTCCGCGGGCTCAGAGAGGAGGGGCAACGCAATGCTGATCGGTGATCTCACGGACACTCTGATGAACCTTGTCACCTTCGCGTTCATCGCGGCAATGCTCTGGATATTGCTGCGCAAGTGACAGCATTTCGACAGCGCAAAAAACAACGTTGAATCCTGGGCGCTTTGCCGGTCATCTGAGTTCATGGAAAAAGTTGCACTGATAACCGGTGGTGCCCGTGGGATCGGGCGGGCAATAGTCGAAGACCTGAGCCGAGATCATTATGTCGCCTTCACCTGGTTGGCCAGCCAGCCCGATTCTGAAGTGCTGAAAGGCGACGTTCTGGCAATTCAATCGGACCTGACCGAAGACAACCAACCCACCCAGGTCGTCAAAAAGGTCATCGATCACTTCGGACGACTGGACGTGATCGTGAACAACGCGGGTCTTGTTCGCGCAACTCCGAAACAAGCGTTCAGGGTTGAAGACCATCGCGCTATTCTTGACCTCAATCTGCTGGCCCCCGCCGCGTTGCTGGCTGCGGCATTGCCGCATCTGAACCGCGGCGCTTCGATCGTCAGCATCTCATCGATGAACGCGACATTGCCACCGCGCGACGCAGTGACCTATGGAGCAAGCAAGGCCGCTTTGAACCTCTGGACACGGGCCATGGCGAAAGAGCTCGGCCCCGAAGGCATCCGTGTCAACGCGGTTGCGCCGGGCGCCATCAACATCCCCGAAGCCCCCCGTCCTGACGATCTGACATCGCTTTTCGTCAGGGAAACGGCGCTGGGCCGGATCGGAACACCCGAAGACATCGCCAGGGTCGTTCGGTTTCTGGCCTCGGACGCGGCGGGGTTCGTAACCGGAGAGGTTCTGGGCGTGACCGGAGGGTATCGCTTGTAAGGTGGCTTAAACCTCGTTTTCCAAATTGCTCAACCGCCCGCAGCCTTTTCCAACGCCGGACGCAGAGTGTTTTCAATCACGCGCTGCGTAATCGGGCCGGCAAAGCGCAGGATGATTGTGCCGTCGCCATCAACCACATAGGTTTCGGGTACGCCGTAAAGACCCCAATCCAATGCCATGCGGCCCTTCTCATCTCGTCCAATCGCGGCGTAGGGGTCACCCAGCTCGGTCAAGAACGCTTGGGCGTTGCCCAACTGGTCTTTGTAGTTGATGCCATAGACCGGGATGCCTTCGGCGGCCAGCGCTTCCAGATTGGGATGCTCGGCACGGCACGGCGCGCACCAGCTGGCCCAGTAGTTGACCAGTTTGACTTCTCCATCCCGCAGCGTGGCATCATCAAACAGCTTCTTTTCCGGAAACTCGGTCAGAACCACGGGCGGAGCCGGTTGGCCTTCGCGGGCAGAGGGCAACGCGTTGGGGTCTTCCCGGAACATACCGATCCCGGCCAACACGGCGAAAGCGCCAAAAATCAAAGGCGGCGCGATCATCAGGGGCGATATCTTAGCCATTGCGCGAAATCCTTTGTTCGATTTTTTCCATCTCAGTGCGTATCTTGCGCCCTCGCATCACGCTGAACACGATCAATGCCACAAGCAGCACGATGGACACGGCATAAGACGACAAAACCGCGTCAGCGTATTTTCCAAGATCGGGGATCATCCGCCCACCCTTTCCCGCGCCTGCAACGCCTTGATGCGACGCGCGCGGATTTCAGTCCCGGTGCGGTACAGCACCAAAGCAATGAACAGCAGAACAAATCCGATGATGCACAGCAACAGCGGATAGAAGTAGATATTGCTGACTTTTTCTTCCGTATCGGTCCCGGTCACGGCAGCCGCTCGCATGACCGATGCGCCCTGATGCAGGCCCTGGTTCCAGAAGTTGACCGCATATCGGCTGAGCAGCGCGAACACGGATCCGACCAGACACAGAACCGAGGTCAGGTCCGCCGCGGTGTCCGGATCCTCGATGGCTTCCCACAACGCGACATAGCCAAGATAGAACAGGAACAGGATCAGAAACGACGTCAGACGCGGATCCCACGCCCACCAGGTGCCCCACATGGGCTGTCCCCAGATCGCCCCTGTCAGCAACGCAATCAGGGTCATCACGATCCCGATCGGTGCAGCCGCCCGCGCCGCCAGCGCGCTGACATGGTGACGTCGCACCAGCCAGACCAGAGAAGTCGCCAGCATCATCAGCCAGCAATTGATCGCCATCAGCGCCGCCGGGACGTGCAGATAGATGATCTTGACCGTCGACCCTTGCTTGTAGTCGTCCGGTGTGAAGAAGAACCCCCAGACCAGCCCGACGACGATGCAGAAGATCGAGACGATCCAGAAAAACGGCAGGACACGTTCACTGGTCGCAAGAAACTTGCGCGGGTTGGCGTATTCCCAGAGGGCATTGGCTTTGGCTGCTATCGACATGGGCCCTATCTAGTCCGAGTTGGGGGTTTTCTCAATTGACATCAGTCAAAGTTGGGACGGTTCACCGCAGATTGATACGTAACACAGTCGCGCTGGCAAAGGGCAACAATGCTATCGTCGCAGCCGTGATCCCTGCCAACATCAACAACGGCGTCTGCACGTCCATCCCCGTTGCCCCACGCCGGGCGACTTCGGCCCCGAAAATCAGGGTGGGGACGTAAAGCGGCAGCACCAAGAGCGACAACAGCAGCCCGCCACGCTTGAGGCCGACGGTCAGGGCAGCGCCGAATGTGCCGATCACGCTCATGGCCGGGGTTCCGATCAGCAGCGAGATGACAAGCCAGAAGAAGCCCGGTGCAGGCAGGTTCAGCAAAACCCCCAGAAAGGGCGCGGCCAGAACCAAAGGCAGGCCTGTGGTCAGCCAGTGGGCCAGCGCCTTGATGGTCACAACTGATTCCAGTGGCAGCGGCGCCGTGGCCAGCAGGTCCAGCGATCCGTCCTCCCAATCCAGCGCCAGAAGACGGTCGAGAGACAACAGACACGCCAGCAACGCCCCCAGCCAGAGCACTCCGGGTGCAATGGTGGACAGCAGCGAGGATTGTGGCCCCACTGCAAACGGCACCATCACGGTCACGATCAGGAAAAAGGCCAATCCCAATCCGAACCCTCCGCCTGCACGGAAGGCCAGTTTCAGGTCGCGCAGCAGAAGGGCGATCACAGGAAGCCTCCGTCGAAATCGTCAATGGGTTTGGGTTTGGCCTTGTTCGGGCCGACGTCCAGAACCTCGCCATCCAGGCCAAGGTCGATATGGGTCGCGATCAGGGCTGACCCGCCCTGCCCCAGATGCGCGCGGACTGCATCGGCGAACATTTGCACCGCATTTCTGTCCAGCGAAACGGTCGGTTCGTCCAGCATCCAGATCGGCCGCCCGGTGACCAGCATGCGTGCCAGCCCCAGCCGCCGTTTCTGACCAGCCGACAGGTTCCCCGCATGGCGGTCCGCCAGCTCGTTCAACTGGAACGCGTCCAGCGCCGTCTGGATGCCGTTGGTGCCAAAGACAGAAGCCCAGAACGTCAGGTTCTCGGATACAGTCAGCGTCGGTTTCAGCCCGTCCGAATGGGACGCATATGCGATCTGGTCTTCCGCGCCCTGGATCTGACCTTCCAGCGGCGGCTGCAACCCGGCCAATGTGCGCAGAAGGGTCGTTTTGCCGATCCCGTTCGGCCCACGCAGAATCAGCGCTTTGCCCGGAGGCAGCTGAAAGCTGAGATGCTCCAGGACGGGAATGCCACCACGGGTGATCGACAGGTCGGTTACTATCAGAGTCATGAGACCCGCTTATCGGAATGTCATCAGAGGCAAAAGGTGGGATTTGCCGCAGTTCGGTTGTGGGAGCTTTGAGCAGAGAGGTCCGAGTGAGGGGCCAGCCCCTCACACACCCCGGGATATTTTCAGCCAGATGAAGGGGTCCCGTCAGACCGGGATCAGAGCAAGCGCTATGCGGCGACCTTCAGAGAGCAAGACATTGTAAGTGCGGCACGCAGCCGGAGAATTCATGATTTCGACGCCGACTCCGGCACTTTCCAGCCGGCTGCGCAAAGACTGGGGAATGTGAGCCATGTCTTTGCCGGTACCGACAAGCAGAACGTCAATTTCATCGGCCAGTTCCAGAAGTGGCTGCGAATCTTCATAGCCGCCCCAGGTGGCAGGTCCTGCGGGACCGGTCAGAACGGCGCCTTCGAACACATCACCGCCGATGCGGAAAAAACCGGGGCCATAGCCATCAACCGGCTTGGCATCTGAAAACGTAACCTGGTTCAGGCGCATTTCTTCCCTCCTTCAATCCAGGATCGGCAAACCGGACACGACGGCTATCAGAATGACCGAATAAGCCGCAGCGCGATAGATCCGTTCGAGCTTTGGATCGAACAGAGCCTTGCCGATCAGTGTGGTGGTCAGATAGGGCAGACCCAGCAGCAGGACAATCCACAGGATCGACAGATCCGCAGCGCCTCCGATCAGGATACTGAAAACGATGGCCACATCCAGCAGCGCCAGGAAGATGATCGTGTTGGCGCGAATCTTGCGCACATCTGAAGAACTCGCCAGATAGAATACGATAACGACCGGGCCGGTCAGTCCGGTCATGCCGCCAATCACGCCCGCGCTGCCTCCGATGGCCAGCCGTCCGGGCACACCCAGTCGTCCCTGCCAGCGCCAGCCAGTGACGATCGCCAACAGGGTCACGCCAGTGATGCCGCAAGCGATCCAACGCAGAACGACCGTGTCGGCCTGTGCCATGACCCAAAGCCCCAGTGGCACGGTCAATGTCGCTGCAATGCCCATCGTGCTGATTTCGGTCTTGTCGCATTCGTGCCACGCCTGCGGCGCCAGCGCAAAGGTCGATACGATCCCGGTGGCCGCCATCAGAAAGACGACATCGGCAATCGGCAGGAATTGAGTGGCCACCGGCACAAAGATCATCGCGGTGCCAAAACCAGTGAAGCCGCGGACAAGTCCCGCGGCTCCGATGGTAAGTATCAACCAACCCAGCCCCGGCAGGGACAAGGCCTGTTGCAACGCCTCAGGCATCGATATTGGCAAACTGGTTGCCCGCCGTGTTGGACGGCTTGGACCAGTCGCGCTTGACCCCCAGCCACAGCAGGATGGTCGAGGCCACGAAGACCGATGAATAGGTGCCCACGATCACGCCCCAGATCATCGCAAAGACGAAGCCGCGGATCACATCGCCGCCCAGAACATAAAGCGAGATCAACGCCAGCAACGTGGTGACCGAGGTCATGACGGTCCGGCTGAGGGTCTCGTTGATCGAAATGTTCAGCACCTCTTTGAGGTCTTTCTTTTTGTATTTCCGCAGGTTCTCACGCACCCGGTCGAAGACGACCACGGTATCGTTCAGCGAATAACCGACGATGGTCAGAAGGGCCGCGATAATGGCCAGATCAAAGCGGATTTGCAGTTCCGAGAAGATACCGATGGTCAGGATCACATCGTGAACCAGTGCCGCCACGGCCCCCAGCGCGAACTGCCATTCGAACCGAAGCCAGATATACACAAGCACCGCGCCGATCGCCAAAGCCACCGCGATGACGGCGGTCTGGATCAACTCGCCCGAGACCTTGGGCCCCACGGATTCCACTGACACGAACTGAATGTCGGGAACAACCTGCTGCAACGCTTCTTCCACGGCGGTGATGGTCGCAGCTTCCACAGCCTCGGCATCTTCTTGCGCCTGAATGCGGATCATCGCGACGTTTTCGTCATCCGCAAAGGTTGGGTCGAAAATCTCGGTGATGGTCACGTCACCCAGTTCCAGAGGGGCGATGGCATCTCGGTATGTGCCCACATCGATCTCAACCGCGCTTTGCGTCCGGATCGTGGTGCCACCTCGGAAGTCGATGCCGAAATTCAGCCCCTGCAACAGGAACGACGTAAAAGCAACCACCATCATCAGGCCGGAGATGCCCAACCAGACCTTCCAGTGTTTGAAAAAATCGAACGAGGTGTTCTGGGGTACGAGTTTCAGTCTCATGTCAAACCTCGATCGTTTTCGGACGGCGGCGTTCGAACCACATCACGACCATCAGGCGCGTCACGAAGATTGCGGTGAAGACCGAGGTCAGAATACCAAGGCCCAGAGTAATTGCAAAGCCGCGCACCGGGCCACTGCCCATGGCAAACAGGATCACGGCGGTGATGAATGTGGTCACGTTCGCATCCAGAATGGCCGACAACGCCTTTTCATAGCCCAGTTCGATTGCGCGCGCCGGACCTTTGGCCGATTTCAGTTCCTCGCGGATACGTTCAAAGATCAGCACGTTGGCGTCCACCGCCATACCAACTGTCAACACGATGCCCGCGATACCCGGCAGGGTCAGGGTTGCCCCGATCATGGACAGCAGACCGAACAACAGGCCCACGTTGATGATCAGCGCGATGTTGGCGAAGATCCCGAACAGACCATAGCTGAGCGCCATGAATACCAGCACCGCGACAAAGGCCACGATGGTGGCGACTTTGCCCGCGTCGATACTGTCCTGCCCCAACTCGGGCCCGATGGTGCGTTCTTCGAGGAACTCCAGACCGGCAGGCAGTGCGCCCGCTCGCAGCAGGACGGCCAGATTGGTGCTTTCCTCAACCGTAAAGTTGCCGGTGATGATACCCGAACCGCCCGGAATATGACTTTGGATCACGGGGGCAGATATCACCTCGTCGTCCAGAACGATGGCAAAGGGGGCTCCGATGTTGTCGCGGGTGTAATCCCCGAATTTGCGCGCACCAGACGTGTTGAACCGGAAGTTGACCGCAGGGCGGCCGTTCTGGTCGAATGCGGGCTGCGCATCCACCAGTTCCTCGCCGGTAACAACCGGAGCGGATTCAATGGTGTAGTAAACACCGCTTTCGTCAATCGACGGCACGATTTCTTCGCCAATGCCTGCAACGGCATCCGGGTCGGTGCCTCGTCCGGCAACCGGGTTAAAGGTCAGCTGTGCCGTAGTGCCGATGATCTCTTTCAACTCACCCGCGCTGCCGATGCCTGGCACCTGAATCAGGATACGATCTGCACCCTGACGCTGAATGGTGGGCTCTCGGGTGCCCACTTCGTCGATCCGGCGGCGGATGATTTCCAACGATTGACGAACCGTGCGGTCGTCCGAGGCCAGTTTTTCTGCCTCGGACAACTGAACGACAATCGTGTCGCCTTCGGCACGTGCCTCGATATCCGTTGCCCCGACACCGGTCAGGGTCTGCACCTGACGGGCAAGACCGCGCACGACTTCCAATGCCCGCGCCATGCCCTCGGGTTGGCTGATGCGCACGCGAATCTCATCGGGAGCCGAATCCTGACGGCGGATCGTCCCGACGGTCGAGCGCTCATCGCGCAGGGCGTCACGGATTTCCGGCCACATCGCCTCCATCCGGGTCTCGTAGACGTCCTGCACCTGAACTTCGGCCAACAGATGTGCACCGCCGCGCAGGTCGAGACCCAGATTGACCAGTGATGAGGGCAACCAGTTCGGCCATTGCCCGGCTTCGGCCTGCATTTCAGGCGTGTCCACGCCCAGCTCTATCGCGGCCTTGGCGTCGTTTGATTGCTCAACCCGCGTGTAAAACGCGTTTGGCAGGGCCATGAGCAGACCAGTCACGCAGACCAGCCAGATCAGAACCCGCTTCCAGGTATCAATTTGCAGCATTACCCTGCCTTTTCAAGGAATTGTAAGGTGGAATTACTTCGCGGGTTCGGTTTTGTTCAGAACCTGAGCAATGGTCGACTTGACCACACGCACCTTTACACCTTCGGCGATCTCAACTTCGATCTCGTTGTCGCCTTCCTTGACCTTCGACACTTTGCCGATCAGCCCGCCCTGGGTGACAACCTGATCCCCGCGACGCACGGCGTCGACCATGGCTTGATGTTCCTTCATTTTCTTCTGCTGCGGACGGATCAGCAGGAAATACATGATCGCAAAGATCAGGATCAGCGGGAGAAACTGGGCGATTGCGCCACCTTCCATGGGATATTCCTTTATTCAGATCTTGCGGCACCGTTCCGCAAATTTGGCCGGAACCTATGCTTTGAAATGCGTGTTTGCAAGCAAAGGTGGTCATGTGACCGGCTGCAACCTGACAAAGGTGCCTCAAGAACCGTTTGAACGTTGCAGATATGTCCTATGCAGATATTTCAGTTTTGCTATAGTCAGACGTCAGGGGGGACAATGAAAACTCGTTACAAGCTGTTCCAATCGTTGACGCTTTTGCTGTCTCTCCTGACCTTGTTCTTGTGCTTGGCAATGCCGCTAAAGGCCCAGGAAGCACCTGCCGAAATCACCGAGCCCGATGCGGAAGAAACCGAAGGTTTCAAGGCACCTGTCATCGTCGACGGCGACATGTTGTTCTTCTTGCGCGGTTCCAGCGCCCTGCCCGCGCCGGAACGGGCCGAAGGCGTTCAGAAGAAAATTATCGAGGTGGCCGAAGCCTCGGAAAGCCCCACGGTCGACATCACCTTTGAAGAGACCGATCTGGGCATACGCATTCGCGCCGACGATGAGATCGTATCCATCGTGACCGTCGCCGATGCCGAACTGGACCAGATGGAGCTGGACGTCCTTAGCTTTCTCCATGGTCAGGCCATCGAAGAGGCCATCCTTGCCTACCGATCCAACCGTACAGAGCAGGCGCGGGTATCCGGTGCGATTGAAGCTGCGGCATGGACCATTGGCTTTGTCGTCTTCGTGCTGGTTATCCTTTGGCTGCACCGGCGGATCAGGCGGCGCACTCTGAAACTGGTAAAGCGTTATTTGCAGGATGTTGAAACGGCGACGGCCAAAAGCGTTCAGGCCGAGGCAATTGCCGCCCTGATCCGATACGGGCTCAACTTTGTCCTGTTGGTCATCTTCTTTCTTGGCTTCTACTACTACCTGTCCTTCGTTCTGCTGGCCTTTGCGGAAACACGCTATTTCGCGCAGCTGCTGCTGACCTATCTGACAGAACCGGTGCTGCTGATATTCAAGGGAATACTCAGCTATATCCCGAACCTGATTATGCTGAGCCTGATCGCATGGGTCACGTTGTACATAATCAAGGGCATGCGCGTGTTCTTCGACGCGGTCGAAGCCGGTTCCTTCGAAATGGGCGATTTTGAAAAGCACTGGGTCAATCCGACGTTCAACATCGCACGGGTTGTCGTGATTCTGATCGCGCTGGTCTTTGCCGTTCCCTACATTCCCGGTTCGGATTCGGCCGCCTTCCAGGGACTGACCATTCTGGTCGGCGCCATGCTGTCGCTGGGGGCCAACTCGGTCGTGTCCAACATGCTGGCGGGGCTGTTCGTGATCTATCGCCGTTCCACGTCAATCGGCGACCGCATTCAGATCGGAGAGCATATAGGCGACGTGGTTCAGATCAAACTGATGGAGACGCATCTGAAATCCATCAAGAACGAGCTGATTTCGATCCCGAATGCCCAATTGATGAATTCGGACGTTGTGAATTTCTCGAAGAAAACCGATGGCAGTGGTTTGCTGCTGCACACGACGGTTGGCATCGGATATGAAGAACCGCCCGAAAAGGTCGAAGCAATGCTGATCGAGGCGGCCAACCGCACCAAGGGGATCAAGGCCAAGCCGGAACCTTTCGTGCTGTGGACGGCGCTGGCCGACTACGCCATCAACTATCAGATCAACGGCTATACCACCCGCGGCAGCATCATTCCGAGAATCCGCTCGGACCTGCATCGCAACATTGTCGCCGTATTCAACGAGAACAAAGTGCAGATCATGACGCCGTCTTACATGGCAGATCCACCGGAACCAAAAATCCCGACAGAAGAATGGGACGGACATCTGGCGCATGAAATCCACGACAAGGTCGATAAGTCGTAACCGGTGCTACACCCCGCCCGACAGATGGTGCATAAGCGGTTTCAGTGATTCACGCATTCAAGGATCTGAGACATGCACGACATCCGCGCCATTCGCGAAAACCCTGCCGCTTTCGACGCCGCTCTAGCGCGCCGTGGGGACGCGCCGGTGTCGTCAGATTTGCTCAGGCTGGACGAAAGTCGCCGCGCCAAGATTCTGGCCGCCGAAACGGCGCAGGCCGAACAGAACAAAGCGTCCAAGGAAGTCGGCGCGGCCAAAGCTCGAGGCGACGAAGCCGAGTTTCAGCGTCTGCGCGCGCTGGTCGCCGAGAAAAAGGCCGAGATCGCACGGATGCAGACCGAGGCCAAGGATCTGGACGCCCTGCTGACAGATCAGTTGATCCGCATCGCAAATCTGCCCGCCGAAGACGTGCCGGATGGCGTGGATGAAAGCGACAATGTCGAGATCAGCCGCTGGGGCACACCGCGTGAACTGGATTTTGCGCCCAAGGAACACTTCGAGATCGAAGCCGTTCAGCAAGGCATGGATTTCGAAACCGCAGCCAAACTATCCGGCTCGCGATTTGTGCTGCTGTCCGGCGGCGTCGCCCGTATTCATCGCGCTTTGGCGCAGTTCATGCTGGATACCCATATCACCGAAAACAGGCTGACCGAGGTGAACGGCCCGGTTCTGGTTCTGTCCGAGATGATGCAGGGCACCGGCCAATTGCCGAAATTTGGCGAAGACAGCTATCAGACCCGCGAAGGCTGGTGGCTGATCCCGACCTCCGAAGTGTCGCTGACCAATATCGTCAACGACACTTTGATCGAGGAAAGCTATCTGCCCCGCCGATACACCGCGCATTCCCTGTGCTTCCGGTCCGAGGCCGGATCCGCGGGCAAAGACACCCGCGGGATGTTGCGGCAGCACCAGTTCGAAAAGGTCGAAATGGTTTCGATCACGCATCCGGACAAATCGGACGAAGAACAAAAGCGCATGCTGCGCTGCGCCGAGGGCATTCTGGAAAAGCTGGGCATTCCTTACCGCACCGTCATCCTGTGCACCGGTGACATGGGCTTTGGCGCCCGCCGCACCTATGATATCGAGGCTTGGTTGCCCGGTCAGGACACCTATCGCGAGATCAGCTCGGTTTCGACCTGTGGTGATTTTCAGGCCCGCCGCATGAACGCAAGGTTCCGCCCCGAAGGTGGCGGCAAGCCGGAATACGTCCATACGCTGAACGGTTCGGGTTTGGCTGTTGGGCGTTGCCTGATCGCTGTGCTGGAAAATGGCCAGAACGCGGACGGCACCGTGACCTTGCCCGAAGTCCTGAGCCCCTATCTGGGCGGCAAACTGACCCTGCAACTGGACGGCACACTGGCCTGAAAAACGCAACCGGCACCACCAGGCGCCGGTTCACAAAGAAAGACGGGGCGAAGGAACTTATTTCTTCGCCTTTTTCTTGTCCTTCTTGCGGTTTTTCTTCTTGTCACTTTTTTTCTCGGCCTTCTTGGCGTCTTTTTTGCCCTTCTTGGCGTCTTTTTTCTTGTCGTCCGTCTTCGGCTTTTTGTCCTTCTTGGACTTTGCTTTCACTTTATCCTTGGCCTTCGAAAACGCGGCTTCCATTTCCTTGCGTTTCTTGGCGGCTTTTTCAGCCTTGGCCTTAGCCTTTTTCTTGGCCGCAGCTTCAGCCTTTTCAGCTGCCGCTTTTTCTTCCGCCGCTTTGCGTGCGGCCTCTTCCGCCCGTTTTTCGGAAGCCGCAGCGGCCACGGTCTTGCGCGCGGTGGCTTTTCGGGCGGCTGGTTTTCGGGCGGCTTGTTTTGCAGCTGTTGGTTTGCGGGCCGCCGGCTTTCGGGCCGGCGCCTTGCGCGCGCCAGGCTTCCCGGCTGCGGGCGTTGCAGCTATTGCCGCTTTTGCGGCTTCGATCAATACAGCGGCGCGGCTCTCTCCGACCCGAGGAACCTTGACCAGATCTGCGGGTGACGCCTTCGCTATCGCTTCTGCGGTCTTAAAGCCATTGGCTGCAAGGGCTTTTTTCAGCGCCTCTCCCACACCTTTAACGTTGGTCACTACGGTCATCCAAGGGTCCTTTCTCCATCGCCCTGCCTCATCGCAAATACACTGGATATGCACATCCGCAAGTTCAGCGCTTGCCTTCCCAAAACCAATGGATCAGCTATGCGCCAGCCCAGCGGTTCGGTCATTTTTCGGGAACGGCACGAGGCGTTTCGCATCCTCATCCCAAAGCTTGAGGTTCAAAGCCGCTACTGCCTCGGGGAACTTGATCCGGCGAGGGGTGAATTCAGGCGGCAGGTTATAGTGGCAGGCCCGCAACCGATAAGATGGGATACGTGCATTGAAATGGTGGATGTCATGTAGCGTGATGCAGGCTACGGCGGTATCGAACCACCATCCGAAATCCAGCGCGGAAGACCCATGAAGCGCCGCGGTCTGCGGGTTCAGATCAGGGCGGCGATCCCAATAGGTGTCTTCAAAATTGTGTTGCAGATACACAAGGAACACACCCAGCATTCCGCCCAGGAAAGAAAACACCAACCAGACCCAAATACCGGTCATGCCCGCGATCAGATACAACAGGCCCAAAAATACGATGATCGAGGCATTGTGCAGCAAAACGCCTTTGACACCGAAACGAACAGTGTTCTTGGGCCAGCGATAGCGAATGAAGTATGTGAACAGGGCACCGACCGGCACCAGAATGAAGGGGTTTCGGTACAGCCTGTAAAACAAACGTGTTTTCCAGTCCGCGTTATTCCATTCCCGCAACGTCATGGTGTGAATTTCACCGGTCTCGCGATGCTCGAGGTTTCCGATCCCAGCATGGTGCAGATTGTGGTTCTGCTTCATCACCTCGAACGGCGCAAAGGTGAAGGGGGAAAGACCGTGCCCCGCCCATTCGTTCTGCATTCGCGTTTCAAACAGCGAATGGTGCCCGCAATCATGTTGCAGCACATAAAGGCGCACTGCCGAAAAGGCGAAGACGATCCCGGCCGGGACCATGATGTACCAGCGATCCACGAATATGATAGCCACAGCCAGCGATGCGAAATACACCGCAAACGTGCTAAAATAGCTCAGTGCAGCCAATCTGTTGTCCTGAACTGCATAGTGTCTTGTGTATTCCCTCAGATCCATCCAGTCCGCTCCCCACGATGGCCCTGTTATAATCCGTTCAAAATCCAGGCGCGGATTGACCGCGTGAAAACAATGCATGTGCTGACAGATGCACACACGTGAATGCTAGCGCGCAGAACAGGGGCTGTCACGCCCTCAGAGCGAAAACGCTGAATATTGGCGCAGTTACGCGCTTGCGTGACGATCACAGGCACCGAAAAACACGCCCCTGACAACAGGGATGCGCCCGAAGAACAAAGCCCCGCAGTGTCTCGGAACGCTTCAACAGTATTCACATGCCTCCGAGTTGACGCATGGGAAACTTCCGGTCAGAGCAAGAAGCAGTGTTTTAAGGCCTATTGATTGACTTTATCGAGAAATATATTGCCATTGGCGCCATTAATCTGCGCCGCGCTTGCGGGGTGCTCGTATAACGGTTTTGGCACCTCATCCACAGCCGCCATCGTGACCGGCAATACAGTTGTGCACGAGTTGCGTGGTCGCGGGCTGCACCTCGATTCAGGACCGCAGTTTGGTCTATGGGGAACGCAGCGGCGTGAACATCGCGTTACGCTCTGATCCTGCCAAGGCCCTGCCTGTCGAAGTCAATGCGGGTGTACAGCGCCGCGTGACAACGCTGGTTCCGCCCATATCGCGCAATCAAAACAAACGACCCGATGACGAGGCGGTCAGTTTGGTTTCGACATTTGACCTGACCTATGACAATGCCGACGCTTCCAAAGGTCTTTTCGGAGGTCGAACGCGAATTGCATCGATCTTCACGACCGACTCGGCCGCGGCCGAACTGGCGACGGCCATTGAACAGGGCAATGGGACGTCAGAGGGTATCGCCAACGCCGCAGAAGCGAACCGCGCATTCGTCCTTGGGCACGATTAAATCAGTCTGCCTGTGTCATCAAAGCCCTGATTCCGGTGCGCAGCTTACCCGCGCCCCTTCAGATGCTTGGCCAATGCGCCCGCGTTTTTCTTGCGCCGCCCCTTGTAAGGGTTCTTGTCCCCCTGCCCGCGCAGAGTCAGGCGGATCGGTGTTCCGGGCATGTCGAAATCCTGCCGTAAACCGTTCACCAGGTAACGGGTATAGCTTTCTGGCATCTTGTCGGGATGCGAACACATCACCACGAACCCCGGAGGTCGGGTCTTGGCCTGCGTCATGTAGCGCAGTTTGATCCGGCGTCCCTGTGGGGCTGGCGGCGGATGTTGTTCCAGCATGGCGGTCAGCCAGCGGTTCAGAGCGGCAGTCGGCACCCGACGGTTCCAGACGTCATGGGCGCGCAGGATCGCGGCGCGCAAGCGCTCCAACCCCCGACCCGTCTTGGCGGAAACCGTGATCAGCGGCGCGCCGCGCAGTTGCGGCAGCAGCCGATCAAACGACTCTTTCAACTCGCGCAGCTTTTCCTGTTTGTTGTCCTCGATGTCCCACTTGTTGACCGCGACGACAACGGCCCGGCCTTCGCGCTCGGCCAAATCGGCAATACGCAGGTCTTGCTGTTCAAACGGGATCGCGGCATCCAGCAATACAACGACGACCTCGGCAAACTTCACCGCGCGCAGACCGTCCGACACGGAAAGCTTTTCCAGCTTTTCCTGTACTTTTGCTTTCTTGCGCATCCCTGCGGTGTCAAAGATTCGCATCGGAGTGCTTTCGCCGTCCGGGTCCGCCCAGTCGATTCGCAAACTGATTGCGTCACGCGTGATGCCAGCCTCTGGTCCCGTCAACAGACGGTCTTCGCCAATGATCTTGTTGATCAAGGTGGATTTGCCCGCGTTGGGACGCCCCACCACCGCAACCTGCAAAGGCTTGGCCGCGGTGATCAGCGGCGTCTCGCCCTCACCGTCTTCGTCCAGCTCAATTTCCGTTTGCGGGGCTTCCTCGACCTGTTTTTCTTCTGCCGCATCCGCCAGAGGCATCAGCTGCGCATACAGGTCCGTCATCCCTTCACCGTGTTCGCCTGACAAGCGGACCGGTTCACCCAGACCCAGATTGTAAGCTTCCAGAACACCCGCATCCGCGGCATTGCCTTCGGCCTTGTTGGCCGCAAGGATCACGTGCTTGGACCGTTTGCGCAGGATCTCGGCGAACATCTCATCCGTTGGTGTCACACCCACGCGCGCGTCGATCATGAACAGGCAGACATCAGCCATGTCCACAGCACGTTCCGTCAAGCGGCGCATCCGACCCTGAAGACTGTCATCCGTCGCGTCCTCAAGACCCGCCGTATCAATCACTGTAAAGCGCAGATCACCCAGACGCCCTTCGCCTTCGCGCAGGTCACGCGTCACGCCGGGCTGGTCGTCGACCAGGGCCAGACGTTTGCCAACAAGGCGGTTGAACAGGGTGGATTTGCCCACATTCGGGCGCCCCACGATGGCGAGGGTCAGCGACATGATACTCAACTTTCAAGACTCAAGAAGCGCCCTTTAGCGCATCTTGCCGTCAACGGAAAGCGTGTAGATCACCCTTGGAGGAAACGACATACAGCGTTTGCCCGGCGACAACCGGCGCCGTTGTTGCGCCTCCGGGGACTTCGACCTGGTGAACCAGTGCTCCGTTAACCGGATTGAAGAAGCGCAGATACCCGTCATTGGACGCAATCACAATACGGCCTCCGGCCAGGATCGGACCGTAATGTGCAAAGATCGGCCCGCGACGGCCTCGCTTGTCCTTGACAAAGCTTGGCAGATCCTGCGCCCAGATGACCGAACCATCGGCCGCGTTCAAGCGCACCAGCTGACTGCGGTCACTGATCAGGAAAATGCTGTTGCCCGCGGGCCAGACAGTGTCGACCGCGCCTTCATCGGCGGTCCAGCGGCGTTCACCGGTGGCGGCGTCAAAGGCTACGGTCCGGCCAGAATGGTTGCCGATAAAGATTGTGTCTCCGACAACCATCGGACTGCCGGTCACGTCAACGATCTGCGCGGCGGCCCGCCCCCGCCGCCCGCCTACGACCGACGCATTCCAGCGACGGATTCCGCCACGGCGGAACGTAGCCGCAACATCGCCGGACCCAAATGCAAACACTGCCAGGTCCGAAGCGATCACCGGTGCCGGAGCACCCAGGACGTTACCGACGCTGGGCGTGCCTTCGATTTGCCAGGCAATTTTGCCATCCTTGGCATTGATGGTCCAACCGGTTTCGTCACCCGCGACCAGGTACAACAGCCCGTCATTGACCATCGGCGCGCCGCTCCCGGTTGCTTCCAGTCGCTTCTGCCAGCGCACTGCACCCGTTTTTGCGTCCAGTGCGGTCAGTCGCCCAAACCCGGACGACACATAGAGAACACCGTCCGAATAGGCCATGCCCCCACCTGTGGCGTCCGCATCGCCGTCGCTTGGCGGAATCAGGTCGGTATCCCAGGCCAACTGGCCCTGCGGAGTAACCGCTGACACGGTCGCCCCCGCATCCAGCGTATAGATCAACCCACCCGCAACCACCGGTTCGGCGGTGATCCGTTGCTTGCGCGAGTCGCCCTGCCCGATGGAAGCGGACCAGATCCGCTGCGGCGTGGCACGCAAGGCCGCGTTCGTGGTGCGGTAAGCAGCCGTCCCCGGGCTTTGCGGCCAGCTGGCATTCGCCTTTTGAGCCGGCAGGCTAATGGGCTGAGAGCCGCTTTTTTCCACCGTTTCCAGATCAGACGCCGGACGGATGTCCTCACGTTCTCCGGGCAGGATCGCTTCGGGAGGTTCACAGGCGGTCAATGCGGTCAAAGCCAGTGCCGCAACCGGCCATCCCGCGCGGGAAATAATTCTTGTTACCATGGTGTTCCGAACTCGCCTGTCATAAAGTCTTTTGTCCCGCCTGGTCAGCCCTGTTGCGCCACCAATGGCTCGGGTTCGCCGCCCAAAGCGACTATCAGCTGGGCCGCACGCTGTTGCAGATCAATACCGACCTCGGCGTCTTGACGCAGCGCTTGCAAACGGTCCAGTGCCGCATCGACATTGCCCTCGGACACGTCAATCAGGGCCAGTTGCTCTTCGGCCAGCAGACGCAAAGGCGCACCGGGCGCAGCCAGCGCCTCAAACTGTTGTCGACGGTCGGCAGCAGGCAAGGTGTCGCTTTGCAACAACAGCGCCTTGAAGCTTGCGATCGCGCGATAAATCTCGGGCAGGTCCCCCTGCATAGCAACCGCGTTCAGGCTGTTGACTGCTTCGTCGCGCGATCCGGCCTCTACCTGCGACGCAGACAGCAGCATCTTCAATACTGCATCCCCGCCCGGCGACTGCGCCTCGATATCCCGCAACCCGGCTGCCCGAGCATCTGAATCGTTTTCCGACAGAGCTGCCAGAATCGAGTCACCCAAAGCCTG
Source organism: Ruegeria sp. BF10 (assembly GCF_056538725.1). Lineage (NCBI taxonomy): Bacteria > Pseudomonadati > Pseudomonadota > Alphaproteobacteria > Rhodobacterales > Roseobacteraceae > Ruegeria > Ruegeria sp. BF10. The sequence continues at coordinate 907,447 of NZ_JBQFTR010000001.1, read as the reverse complement.
CGCCTGCGCCGTGTCGCGGGACTTGCGGTATTCATTGAATGCAGCCCCGCCAACAATCAGCACGACGGCCGCCACACCAACCCAGCCCCAGCGGCGCAGCAGCAGATACATCCGGTCACGGCGTACCTCTTCCGTGACCTCATCAATGAAACTGTCGGTGTCGCTCATTCCTGCCCCCTGGGCTGTGTGTCTTGCATAAGTGCGCCATGTCATACCCCGGCACCAACGCCAAGCCAAGGGTCCGATTTTGCGCATTTTCACCGCTTGGCTTCTCTCTTGCGAAAAAAACCAAACCGAACTATTCAGTTTAGTGTGGAAATTACACGGCCGACGCCCCATTTCATAGCGAGACAGGCCCGCTTTTGTTGGCACCGAATTCTAGGAGAAATACTGTATGCGTTTGATTTCTTTCATCAACGCCCTTCTGGTTATTGTTGCGCTTTATTATCTCGTTTTTGAGCGCGACTCTTTGTTCGCCTTCGCCGGGCGTGGGGACACGGAAGAAGCCGCGCAGACAGAAGCCGTTGAATCCGACGATACCGATATTGCTGCCGTTGGCGTCGTCGCCCTGCGATCGCAGGCGCGCGAAATTGACAGTGCGGTTCTGCTGCGTGGACAAACCAAGGCGAACCGGCAGGTCGAAGTTCTGTCTGAAACCACATCCACGGTCATCTCGGAACCCAAGCGCAAAGGTGCCTTTGTCGAGGCCGGGGATGTTCTGTGTGAACTCGACCCCGGCACGCGCCCGGCGCAACTGGCCGAGGCACTGGCCGGCAAACTCGAAGCCGAAAGCCGCATTCCCGAGGCTGAAGCCCGCTTGCAAGAGGCGCATGCCCGTGTGGCCGAGGCCGAAATCAACCTGACCGCGTCGCGCAAACTGGCGGAAACCGGGTTTGCTTCGGAAACCCGCCGGATTTCCAGCGAGGCTGCGATGAGCACTGCCAAAGCAGGTGTAAAATCCGCCGAAGCCGAGCTGGAGGCCACCCGGGCCGGAATCGAAGCAGCCGCAGCCGCCGTCGAAGCCGCGCAGCGAGAGGTTGGCCGCCTGACCATCAAGGCCCCGTTCAAGGGCCTGCTGGAAAGTGACACCGCCGAATTGGGCAGCCTGATGCAGCCCGGATCCCTTTGCGCAACCGTCATTCAGCTCGATCCGATCAAACTGGTCGGGTATGTTCCGGAAACCGAGGTCAACCGTGTCCAGGTGGGGTCCGAAGCGTCGGCAACACTGGTCACCGGTCGGCAGCTTGGCGGCCGCGTCACGTTCCTCAGCCGCTCGGCGGATGAGACAACACGCACCTTCGAAGTTGAAATCACGGTTCCGAACCCGGATCTGACCATTCGCGACGGTCAGACCGCGACCATCCGCATCGCAGCCGAGGGCACCAAGGCGCACCTGCTGCCTCAATCCGCACTGACCCTGAACAACGAAGGTCAACTGGGTGTCCGTACGGTCGGTACCGGCAATGTCGTCGATTTCATGCCCGTCCGCATTCTGCGTGACACGGCAGAGGGCGTGTGGATCGACGGCCTTCCCGAAACGACGGATATCATTGTTGTCGGTCAGGAATTCGTTACACGCGGAGTAACCGTTGCGCCGACCTATCGGGAAGCATCACAATGACCGGTATCGTCGCATGGGCCGCCGATCGGGCCCGAATGGTATTGGCGTTTATCGCCATCTCGCTGGTTATCGGTGGATTTGCCTATGTCTCGCTTCCGAAAGAAGGCGAGCCGGATATCGAAATCCCCGCCCTGTTCGTTTCAGTGCAGTTTCCCGGGATTTCCGCAGAGGATTCTGAAAACCTGCTGATCAAGCCGATGGAGACCGAACTGGCGGATCTCGACGGGCTCAAGGAAATGACCTCGACCGCGGCCGAAAACTATGCAGGGGTCGCGCTGGAATTTGACTTCGGTTGGGACAAGACCGCGATCATGGCCGATGTGCGTGACGCGATGAACACAGCTCAGGCGGACTTCCCCGAAGGCGCAGAGCAATACTCCCTGACTGAGATCAACTTTTCCGAATTCCCGATCGTCATCGTGAACCTGACCGGTCCCGTACCCGAACGCACGATGGCCCGTGTCGCCAAGGATCTACAGGACGATCTTGAGGCTCTGGATTCCGTTCTCGAAGCCGGTATCGCAGGCAATCGCGACGAGATGCTCGAGGTCGTGATCGACCCGCTGCGGCTTGAGGCGTACAACGTGACGGCGGACGAACTGATCAACGTGGTGCGCAACAACAACCAGTTGATCGCGGCCGGTGAGGTTGAAACCGCACAGGGCACCTTTTCGGTCAAGATACCGTCGTCGTTCAAAACCGCACAGGATGTTTACGGCCTGCCGATAAAGGTCAATGGTGACCGGGTCGTTACATTGGGTGAGCTGGCACAGATCAACTACACTTTCGAAGACCGCGAAGGGACAGCCCGTTTCAACGGTGAATCGACCGTTGCGCTGCAAGTGGTCAAACGCAAGGGATACAACCTGATCGACACCGTCGCGCAGGTGAAAGAGACCATCGCCCATGCAAAGACCAAGTGGCCGCCCGAGCTTCAGGCGGCGGTTGACCTGGGCACATCGAACGACCAGAGCCGCATCGTCGGCTCGATGGTCAGCCAGCTTGAAGGCTCGGTTCTGACCGCGATCGCGCTGGTGATGATCGTGGTTCTGGCCTCGCTGGGGACGCGGGCCGCCCTGTTGGTGGGTTTTGCGATCCCGACCTCGTTCCTGCTGTGTTTTGCGTTTCTCGCCGTCATGGGCGTCAGCATCTCGAACATCGTGATGTTCGGCCTCATCCTCGCTGTGGGGATGCTGGTGGACGGTGCCATCGTGGTTGTGGAATACGCCGACAAACGCATCAAGGAAGGCGTGGGCCCGATGCACGCCTATGTCGAGGCGGCCCAGCGCATGTTCTGGCCCATCGTGTCCTCGACCGCAACGACGCTGTGTGCGTTCCTGCCCATGTTGTTCTGGCCCGGTATTCCCGGCGAGTTCATGGGAATGCTGCCGGTCACGCTGATCTTCGTTCTGTCGGCGTCGCTGATAGTTGCGCTGATCTATCTGCCGGTCATGGGCGGTGTGTCCGGCCGCCTGAGCCGCCTCTTCGATCGGTCTTCGACCTGGTTGCGGGCGCGCACGCCATGGTGGGTCCGGGTGCTGATGGTGCCGCCGTCGCTGTACATGATCTTTCTGGGCGCGATGCAGGTTCTGAACCCCAACTACCTGCTGCCCGGGGGCTCGATCGCCGGGGCGCTGCTGTTCCTGTTCGGGGCGTTTGCCGGGTCCGTAACCCTGAGCGCGGCCAAAATTGAACGCGCCGAAGAGGACCACGTTCATACAGCGGACGAACACACGTTTTTTGGCCACGTCGTTCGGTTCCTTGTCGGCAATCCGATCATGCCGATCGTTTCACTGCTGACGGTTTTCACGGCGGTGTATTTCGTGGCCTTCGTCTGGTTTCCTCAGGAATCCCGCGGGGTTGAATTCTTCGTGGAAAGCGAACCTGAACAGGCCACCGCATATGTGCGTGCCCGCGGGAACCTTTCCCTGGCGGAAAAAGACGCGATGGTTCTTGCTGCCGAAGAGATCATCGGATCTCATCCCGCGGTCATCAATGTCTTTGCCTTTGCCGGCGAAGGTGGCCTGAACCAGAATAACGGTGGCGCTCAGGCGCCCGCCGATACAGTGGGCCGAGTTCAGTTCGAAATCATCCCGTGGGAAGATCGTCCCAACATCTCGGAATCCGCTCTGTGGGGCCTGTTCGAGCGGCACTTCGTGGCGCCCGAATATGACGGCGACTTCGTGATTGATGAACTGAATGCCCAACTTGCAACGATCCCCGGTATCATCGTCGAGATTCTTCCCTTGGAGCAAGGCCCTGCTTCAGCCAAGCCTGTGCATCTGCGCATCAAGGGTGACGGGTGGGAAGACCTGACCTCGGCAGCGATCACCGCCCGCGAGGTTTTCGACACCACGCCGGGCCTGATCAAGACCGAAGACACCCTGCCCCTGCCCGGCATCGACTGGCAGATTGACGTGGATGTCGCCAAGGCCGGTCGGTTCGGAGCCGACGTGGCCACGGTTGGCGCCATGGTCCAGTTGGTCACGCGCGGCATCCTTCTGGGCGAAATGCGCCCGGACAGCAATGATGAAGAGATCGAAATTCGCGTTCGTCTGCCGGAAGAAGACCGCGTTTTGTCGACGCTGGATGCGCTCAAGGTCCGTACCCCGGACGGTTTGGTGCCCTTGTCGAATTTCGTGACACGTAAACCCGTGGCCAAGCTGGCCGAGATCAACCGCGTCGATCAACAGCGGTACTATGACGTCAAAGCGGATGTCGAACCGGGGCTGAGCAAGGTCGTGACCGAAGGCCCCGATGGAAAACAGGTGCGGCTGGCTGTCGTGCGTGAAGTGGCGGAAGGTTACACACCTACTGGCACGGTGCTGAACGCGGCGGGCGGAAAATCATACGAACTGGTTCAACTGACCGGTGCAGAAAGCGTCGATCAGTTGCGCGGCGTGATTGAAGACGGGGATGCGCAGTTTGCGCTGATCAACCCGAACGAGCGTATTGCGGTGTTGACGGAATGGCTGGAAACCGGCCCGTTCGCCAACGCAATCAGCTGGGAATGGACTGGAGATCAGGAAGAGCAGGAAGAATCCGGCGCCTTCCTCGTGAACGCGTTCATGGGCGCCCTGGGGCTGATGTTCGTGATCCTGCTGGCGCAGTTCAACTCGTTCTACAATTCGGTTCTGGTTCTGCTGGCGGTGGTTCTGTCCACCACCGGGGTTCTGATCGGCATGATCGTGATGGAACAGCCCTTCTCGATCATCATGACCGGGACCGGCATCGTGGCGCTGGCGGGTATCGTGGTGAACAACAATATCGTTCTGATCGACACCTATCAGGAATACAGCAGCTATATGCCGAGGATCGAGGCGATCATCCGCACCGCGGAATCGCGTATCCGCCCGGTTCTGCTGACCACACTGACAACGATGGCCGGTCTGACGCCGATGATGTTCGGCTTGTCGCTGGATTTCATCAACGGCGGCTATTCCATCGACAGCCCCACCGCCCTGTGGTGGAAGCAGTTGGCCACGGCTGTGGTCTTTGGTCTGGGCATCGCAACTGTCCTGACGCTGATCGTCACCCCGTCGCTTCTGGCACTGCGGGTCTGGGTGACGACCTATGCGATTTGGCTCAGCCGCGTTCTGGCCCGTGTGACTGCCGGTCGCTCCAGCCAGATCGCGCAGGACATGGCGATTGGGCGCTCTGCCCGCAAGGTGCAGGCCACCGAAATCGTGTGGGAAGACGATATGCGTTCCGAAGAACCGGAACAGGACAGTCGATCAGATCAGTCTGACCGCCCCTCCGGCCCGCCGCTGAAAGCTGCTGAATAAGAAGAGAAGGACCGGTATTCCCGGTCCTTTTTTCATTTGACCATCATCACAACCGGGACCACGTTTGATGCGCGCAAATCTCGTGTTCGCATCCTTTGACCAGCAGCTTGCCCCCCCGCAACGTCATCTGTGGCACGGCATCCACGTCGATCAACGGGACCCAGAACTCGCCCCCGCCATACTTGCCACCGCCTTCACTTGCCACGTCCCAGAACAGTTTCTTGCCAATATTCGGCGTCTGGACTTCCTTGCCGGACGCGTCGTAGGCCGAAAGGATCCGACCGCAGAACTTGTCCCCACACGCCGTAATTTTGATGTGCGAAATCAGGTTCTTGCGGTCAGGTTCAGTTTTCCAGACACCCACGATGGGATCGGCCGCCACAACGACCGGCAGACAAATCGCGATCACTATGGACGACAGTCTTGATTTCAGTCGGTTCATCATGGCAGGCACCCTTCTGGTTTGTTGCATCCTACCATGTTTCGCATCATGTTTGGGTCCTCAGGCTGCTTCGCCGTCAGATTGCTGCCGGTTCCACAGTTGCGCATACCGCCCCGACCGCGCCAGCAACTCGTCATGCGTGCCCTGTTCGATGATCTCGCCAGCTTCCAGAACCACGATCCGGTCCGCTTCGGCAATGGTGCTGAGGCGATGGGCGATGGTGATAACCGTACGCCCCTCTCCTGCGCGCGCCAGCGCATCCTTGATGTCCTGCTCGGTATCGGTGTCCAGGGCCGAGGTCGCCTCGTCCAGCAACAGGATCGGCGGGTTCTTGAGCAAGGTCCGCGCGATGCCCACACGTTGTTTTTCACCGCCGGAGAGTTTGAGCCCCCGTTCACCCACCATAGTGTCATAGCCGTCGGGCAGCGAGGTGATGAAGTCGTGGATCTGTGCGGCTCGGGCTGCGTCCTCGACCTCTTCCGGGGTGGCTCCATCGCGGCCATAGGCAATGTTGTACCGGATGCTGTCGTTGAACAATACCGTGTCCTGCGGCACGACTCCGATGGCCGCGTGCAAGCTGGTCTGTGTCACATCCCGCACATCCTGCCCGTCGATCTTCAACGCCCCTTTGGTCACATCGTAGAACCGGAACAGCAGCCGCCCGATGGTGGACTTGCCCGACCCTGTTGCCCCCACGATGGCCACGGTCTGCCCCGCCGGGACGGTCAATGAAACACCCTTGAGGATCTCCCTCTCCGGATCGTAGCCGAAATGCACATCGTCCAGAGTGACTTCGCCGCCATCTACCTTCAGGTTGGGTGCACAGGGCTTGTCGGTAACTTCGGCAGGCTGTTCGAGCAGATCGAACATCTGCCCCATATCGACCAACGATTGCCGGATTTCCCGATAGACCGTCCCCAGAAAATTCAGCGGTACGGTGATCTGGATCATGTAGGCGTTGACCATGACAAAGTCGCCTACGGTCAGGTTTCCGCTCTGAACCCCGATTGCAGCCAGAACCATCACTCCGATCAGACCACAGGTGATCAGGAATGACTGGCCAAAGTTCAGAAATGCCAGCGAATATGCCGTTTTCAGCGCCGCCCCGGCATAGGCTTTCATCGACACGTCATACCGTTCAGCTTCGCGCTCTTCGGCATTGAAATACTTGACGGTTTCGAAATTCAGCAGGCTGTCGATGGCGCGCTGATTGGCTTCGGTGTCCTGATCGTTCATCTCGCGCCGAAGCTTCACCCGCCATTCGGTCACGGCAAAGGTGAACCAGATATACAGACCGATTGTGACAGCGACGACCACCAGATACCAGACATCGAACAGCCACATCAGGATGATCGCCACCAGCAGCAGCTCCAGGATCAGCGGCCCGATCGAGAACAGCAGAAAGCGCAACAGGAACTCGACGCCTTTGACGCCCCGTTCGATGATGCGGCTCAGACCTCCGGTACGGCGGGACACATGGTAACGCATCGAAAGGTTGTGAATATGCCGAAAGGTCTCGAGCGCCAGCGCCCGCAGGGCCCTTTGCCCCACAGGCGCAAAGGCCGCGTCCCGCAGTTGTTGAAAACCCACGGTCAACATCCGCGCCACGCCATAGGCAACCGTCAGCCCGACTGCGCCCAGCGCCACCGGTGGCACGCCCTCACCTGCCAGCGCGTCAACCGCTCCCTTGTAAAGGATCGGCGTGTAGACCGCGATCAGCTTGGCCAGCACCAGCATGACCATGGCAATCACCACGCGGCGCTTTACCCATGGCTCATCCTGCGGCCAAAGATAGGGGGTCACTTTGCGGATCGTGCGCCAGCCCGAGCTTCGCTCGTCGCGCGGCACCATATCGTCCGAGGTCATAGCAGGTGTTCGTCTCATCACGTACCTTAACTGCGGTCAGAGATTGACCCCGGCCCTTTTGGGCCAGAGGCGATTATTGTTCAGGTATTGTGAAGACCTGCCCCGGATAGATCAGATCCGGATCGCGGATCAGGTCGCGATTGGCCTCGAACAGCCTTACATACAGGATCCCGTCGCCAAACCGGTCGCGCGAGATGGCCCACAGCGTGTCGCCCCGTTGAACAGTAACCGAACGAATTGCTGGTGCTTCCCCCTGCGCATTGGCCTGGCTGGCCGCCACGGCGGCATCCAACACTTCAACCGGTTCCCGCTTAAACGGCGTTTCAACCCGGCTGAGCACCGTCCCGTCCGTATTCACCGCATCCACGCGCAGGGTGTAGACACCCGGATCAATCCCCTCAAGATCGCTGCGCCAGGATCCATCCTCTTGCGGGTCGAGATCAGCGATCAGACGATTGTTCAGGTACAGTCGAACGGCTGCGCCGTCCTGCACACGTCCAGTCAACTGAACATTGCCGGTCTCAGAATATCCGATGGTATCCAGTGCGATCTGTTCGGGGGGCGTATCCCGCACGACAGGCGGCTGCACCAGTTCAACGCCTTCTTCGCCGGACCGCAGCACGGCAATCTGCTGATCCGGTTCGGGTGCCTCTGCCGGCAAATCGGCGGTTTGCGTTTCCTCGGCTTCAGGCACCGTGGTTTCGGTTCCGGTCACGTCAGTTTCCGCCGCTTGGACTTCGGTCGCCGTTTCGGGCTCAATGTCTGCATCGGCCGTCGCGATGGTGGCGTCTTCGGCATCGACCGGCCTGTCCGGATCGGATGCCGGCGATTCTTCAGATACAGGTGCTTCTTCGACCGGCTTTGGCAAAGCCGCAATCAGATAATCGTCGGACCGTGCGATCCGTTCGCCATCCTTGCTTTGCAGGACCAACCCCTGAGCCGCGTCGCTGAACGGGATCGAAACGAATTCGGCAAACTGGCCGCTGCCGTCCACGGTAAATGTGTGCAGGGGTTCTCCGTTCAGCAGCACCTCGATCCGGCTGCCGGGCTCGGCATCGCCGGACAACAACGTCGTGCCATCTGGTTGAACAAAAATCTGATCCAGCGCCGGAGGGGCCGCTGGCGCAGGCGCGGAATCTTCCGGCTCAGCAGCGGCAGTATCCGCGTCAGAGGCTTCGGCCGCTTCACGTGTGTCCTCGGCAGGCTCGGTCGTGGGCCCTTCATCCGCAGGAACTGCCTGTTCAGCCGTTTCCGGTTCCGAGACCTGCGTCTCCTGCTTTTCAGGTTCCGGGGCTACGGCGGATGCGGTTTCCTGCGGGGCGCTCGGCTCGGGCGCTTTGGTGAAGACGCCAGACAAATACAATCCACCCGCGCCCAATATCGCAACAAGACCCGCAATCACCCCCCAGATGAAATTGCCCGAGCTTCCGTTTCCCGATTTGGCGTCCATTATTTTCCTTTCATTCCGCCGGGCAAAAGCTTTGCGTTGAAAAGCTTTCCGACGGACAGTTGAGCCAATCTATCAATCCCGCTATCACGGGTCAAAACCCCTGACACAACCCCGGAGCCCCCCTTTGATGTCTCAGAAATCAATCTGTGTGTACTGCGGGTCACGCAATGGAGCCGAGAAGGCTTATTCTGAAACTGCACGGCAATTTGGCAGCCTGCTGGCGCAGGAAGGCTGGCGGCTCGTCTACGGAGCCGGAGATGTCGGTTTGATGGGTGAAGTGGCCCGTGCCGCACAGAATGCCGGTGGTGAAACTTTCGGTGTCATTCCGGTGCATCTGGTCAAGCGTGAGGTCGGGAAGACGGATCTGACCCATTTCGTGATCACCGAGACAATGCACGAGCGCAAGAAGGTCATGATCATGAACGCCGACGCCGTCGTTGTTCTGCCCGGCGGTCCGGGGTCGCTGGACGAGTTGTTCGAGGCGCTGACCTGGCGCCAGCTTGGGCTGCATGACAAACCCATCGTCGTGGTCAATGTGAATGGCTATTGGGACGCGTTGCACACATTGTTGGACCAGGTGATCGGGCAAGGCTTTGCCGACGCGTCTCTGGCGAATTTCATCACCTGGGTAGAAGACGCCGATACAGCCATGAGCGCCTTGCGAGACAAACTGACCTGAGGATGGAAAGCCGTGCGGGCGGTTGAGCCGCCCGCGCCGTATTGATCAGGCCAGTCTGGCCTTGGGTTGCAGACTGTGGCGTACCACCTGCTCGACCTTGTGCAAAGGATGATTGGTCAGGGTCTTGTTGACCTCGGCCACGACCTTTCCCAGCACCTCGCTGTGCAAACGACGCCGCAACAGACCCAGAACCTGTGGGCTTGCCACAAGAACCAGCCGGTCATAGGCCCCTTTCAGCCCCTTCCGATTCAACAGATTCGCCAGATCCTGCACGAACAGAGATTTTGCGTGTGCCTTCCACGTGGGTTCTTCAACTGCCGATTTCTGTTTCGGTCCGCCGTCGTTGCGACGACCTGCGCGGTCAGTCGGTTTCCCGGTCGGGCCGTCTTGTTCTTCAACAGCGACGACGACAAGGTTGGGATCGTCGGCATCGGTGATATTCTCCATCACCAGCGCTTTCTCTCCATCTGCAACAATAACCCAAGTTCCCTGTGTAAGTGCGACCATTGCGATCTCCTGTTAAGGTTGTTTTCTGGGTATCCCTCGACCTGCCGGACATGCGGGGTCGTTCACGCACCAGCAGTGCGCAGCCCGATCATTGTTTGAATTGACAAGCAGTTCTCTCCCTCTGCCTTACAGAGATGTGCATTGGAAAGCAGCAAACAAGATACCGTCATGCAGAAAGCGCACGTATCGGCGGGTTTTCACCGGTCGGTCATCAACCCTTTAGGCGGACATCTCGACAACGGTGATTTCGGGCGTCACGCCCAGTCGAACCGGCAGAATTGAACATCCGATACCGCCCGACACCACCAGATCACGTCCATCTTCGCGTACATGGCCATAGGCATAGCGATTGCCGAATTTCGACGGCACGACGGGCGACCAGCCGAACAGGCGCACCTGGCCACCATGTGTGTGCCCCGAAAGGGTCAAGGCCACCCGCTCGGGCACAGTGGGAAAAACATCGGGCTCATGCGCCATCATTACAACCGGAGCGTCATCGGTGATCTGCGCCAGAGTACCCGCCAGATCGTCCAATCCCTGTGGTTTGCCTTTGCGCCAGATCGCCAGCTGATCCTCAAGCCCGGCCAGCCAGATGCCCGGGGCCTCGAGTTTGATGGCAGCATTGGACAACACCGAAATGCCATTCTGTTCCAGGATCTTGGCATAGCGATTGGGCCCGGATCCGCGCCGCTGTGCCGTCCTGTCATCCCACCAGTCGTGATTGCCCAGCACGGCAAAGACACCATTCTTCGCCTCAAGCCCGGCAAGCACGGGTGCCAGGTCCCGCATCTTGACCGTGTCCGACACACCTTTGTGGCTTGCAAAGAAATCACCCAGCAGAAGGATCACGTCCGGAGCCAGCGCATTGGTTCGGCGGACCACCTGCTTTACGCGGTTCAGGCCGACATAGGGCTCGCCGACATGCAAATCGGACAGTACGGCGATTCTGAGCGGCGGCGCTGTCCAGTCGTCCCGCTGAATGCGCCATTTGCGCACGCGCAACCGCACTGCGGGTTCAATGACGAACCCGTAGGCGGCCGAAACAAGGCCTGCCAGCGTCACCGCCAGCAGGCCCTTTATGAACCGACGTCGGTTCAATACGTTACATCCGTGATGCGACGTTTTCCCAGTTCACCAGATTGTCGAGGAAGTTCGACAGGTAAGCCGGGCGCTTGTTGCGGAAATCGATGTAGTAGGAGTGCTCCCAAACATCGCAACCCAGCAGCGCGGTCTGACCAAAACAGAGCGGGTTAACACCGTTCTCGGTTTTGGTGACGGCCAGCGAGCCATCGGCGTTCTTGACCAGCCACGCCCAGCCCGAACCGAACTGACCGGCACCGGCGGCACTGAACTGCGACTTGAATTCATCTACTGAACCAAAGCTTTCTGTCAGAGCCTTTTCCAGCTCGCCCGGCATCTTGGACTCGCCCGGCCCCATCATCTCCCAGAACTGGTTGTGGTTCCACAACTGGCTGATGTTGTTGAAGATGCCGTTTTGTGCCACGGCGTTTGCGTCGTAAGTGCCGACGATGATCTCTTCCAGCGACTTGCCGTCCCACTCGGTGCCGGCGATCAGCTTGTTGCCGTTGTCGACATAGGCCTTGTGGTGCAGGTCGTGGTGATATTCCAACGTTTCCGCGGACATACCCTTGGCTGCCAGCGCGTCATGTGCATAAGGAAGATCAGGAAGTTCAAAAGCCATGTCGGCCCCCTGTTAAAATGTAAGTTGCGGTTCCCAAGGTTAAATGCTTTGGCAACCGCCGCAGGTCAAGGGCCGAGACAAGAAAACCCGGAGGCAGACGATGCTGACACAGGTGCGCAAGATGTTCTATCGCGCCCGCGGATATTATGCGGGCAATCTGAACGGCGAGCGCTTTCGTCTGGACCCGTATCATTCGAAGTTCTGGCGCAAGGCCACTTCGGGCGCGTGGGAACCTGAAACATTCGCAGTTCTTGACCGGTTCCTGTCCCCGCAAGGCGACTATCTGGATATCGGGGCGTGGATTGGCCCGACGGTCCTGTACGGCGCACGCAAGGCGCGGCATGTCTGGTGTTTTGAGCCTGACCCGACCGCGTTCCGGCACCTGGCATGGAACCTTGATCTGAACGGCATTCAGAACGTCTCGGCATTCGGGGTCGCCCTGTCAGATCGGTTTGCCGTGGCTCGCATGGCCTCTGTACGCGGTGAACCCGGGGATTCCACCAGTTCCCTTCTGCACGACGGGGCGCATGGGTCTGATGCGTTGACGATCGCCTGGGACCAGTTCGAAGCGGCGAACGATTTGTCGCGGGTGTCGCTGGTCAAGATGGACATCGAAGGGGCGGAATTCATTGTCGCACCCACTTTGTCCGCGTGGCTGAAGGAACACCGCCCCGCCCTTCTCCTGTCTCTTCACGCGCCTCTGCTGCCGGAAAACGAGAGGCACGAACGTGTCAGCGCTTTGATGGATGAGCTGGGGTTTTATTCGGGACTGTCGGACGACAAAGCGCACCCCCTGAAGGTTTCGGACTTGCTGACCAAAGACGGTCTGAGCCGTTTTCACACCGTTCTCTTGCAAGGGTAGAACGTCAGCCGATTTTTTCTTCGCTTACGCGAAGTCCTGCTTGCATCTGTGAGATGTATCGCTTTGAGTGCCTACATAAGAAATCACAGCCAACCGGATAAAATGAAAAGACTTTTCCTGATAGTCGCCGCCGCGGTGCTTGCACAAACCGCTGCCGCCGAAACAGTTACCTATCATTGCAAAATGACCAAGCAGGACGCCCATGGCTGGATCGCGCCAGAGTATGCTTTCCAGATTGACCCCGCCGCAACTTCGGCGATGGCCGCCACGTCGTACCAGGATTGGGCCAAGGCAAAATTCAAAAACCGCGGCGCCAAGGGGTATCGTATTATCTGGAACCTCGATCAAAAAATGGCTGCCGGCGGCAATGTCCGTGTTCGATATCAAGCGAACCTGAAACCATCCGACAACACAGTCGCCGTCCGCATGGCATTTGTTCAGGGAAATTTTGCGAACAAGCCTTTTGGGGTCGGGACCTGTTCGACAGTCAAGTAAGAAAAAGCCCCGGTGGAACCGGGGCTTTTTTGTTCAGTAGATCCCGACCTCACTGCCAGGTTGCGCCGCAACCTTGAGCAGTTTGAAGACGTAATCCGCTGCCGAACGGAAGCAGACCACGCGGAAGGTCTGTTCATCATCCATCCAGAAAGCACCAGCCACCTGCGCCAGACGCGTGCGGCGGATCTGGCCAGGCTGGAATGCATCCGCCGACAGATCGACAGGTGCGACCTTGCCCAGAACTTCGCGGGCGCTGGCACCAGAGACGCTGAAGACGGCGCGGGCATCCGAGACGTTGACCGCCAAAGCATGGGTGCCACTCAGGGCACCGACCATGTCGGCCAGTTTGGCTTCGACCTCGGCATAAGGCACCAGAACCAGCAACTCGTCGGTCGACATCCAAGCCACGCCGGTGTCGCCGGTCACAAGCGCCTCGCGCTGACCCGGCACTTTCTGGCCGGTCGCATCCTTGACGGCCTTGGCCAGCACCTTGTCGGACAGGTCGCCGCGCAGGGTGATCATGCCTTGCAGGCCGCATTCCTTGACCTGGGCGATGCCGTCATAGCTTGCGTGGTTCAATGCGCTGATGGGTTCAGACATTCTGCTTCTCCCCGTCCTTGTCATAAAAGATCGGGTCCACGATCTTGGCTTTGTAGGTTTTGCCGTCGGTGCCCGGGAACTCGACGATCTCGCCCATGCGGTCGGGGCCGTGTTTGATCAGCCCCATGGCGATGCCTTTGCCCAGATTGGCCGAGTAATATGTCGACGTCACACGGCCGATCATGTTGCGCTGACCGTTGGCATTGACGCCCTCGCCCACCGCATAAGCACCTTCCGGCAGAACCGATCCATCCACAGTCTCGAGACCAACCAGTTTCCAGCGCGCGGGATCCGCCATGTGGCTGCGGGAATGGGCGCGTTTGCCCAGATAATCCTCTTTCTTCTTGGACAGCGCCCAGTGCAGCCCCAGATCCTGCGGGATCACGGTGCCGTCGGTCTCGTCCCCGATCATGATAAAGCCCTTCTCGGCCCGCAGGATGTGCAGGCATTCGGTTCCGTACGGCATGACGCCGAACTCTTTGCCTGCCTCCATCAAGGCATCCCAGAACGCCTGACCCTGGCTGGCGGGAACGGCGATTTCATAAGACAGCTCGCCCGAGAACGAAATGCGGTAGGCCCGGCAATCGAAGCCTCCGATCTTGCCATCGCGCCATTCCATGAAGGGCAGCGCCTCTTTGCTGACATCCATGCCGCCCAGCTTTTCAAGCACCTTGCGGGCGTTGGGGCCGACCACGGCGACCTGCGCGTATTGCTCGGTCACGTTGGCGACATAGACTTTCCAGTCCCACCATTCGGTCTGAAGCCATTCTTCCATGTGACCATGGATACGCTCGGCCCCGCCGGTGGTGGTGTGGCACAGCCATGTGTCCTCGTCGATGCGGGCGACAACGCCGTCGTCGATCAGAAAGCCGTTTTCAGAACACATCAGGCCATAGCGACACTTGCCGACCTTCAGCGTCGACATCATGTTGGTGTACATCATGTCGAGGAACTTGCCGGCATCCGGGCCTTTGACGATCAGTTTGCCCAGCGTCGAGGCATCCAGCAGGCCGAGGTTCTCGCGGGTGTTCTTGACCTCGCGATTGACCGCGTCGTGCACGGATTCACCGGGGCGGACATAGGCATAGGCCCGGCGCCAGTGACCGACCGGCTCCCAATCGGCGCCGTTCCTGTCGTGCCAGTTGTGCATCGGTGTCTGACGGATCGGTTGGAATACATCGCCGCGTGCCTCACCGCCGATCGCGCCCATCGAGATGGGCGTATAAGGCGGGCGGAAGGTGGTTGTGCCAACCTTGGGGATTTCGGATTCCAGTGCATCAGCAAGGATCGCCAATCCGTTGATGTTGCTCAATTTACCCTGATCGGTCGCCATACCCAGAGTGGTATATCGCTTGGTGTGTTCGACACTTTCATACCCTTCGCGCGCGGCCAGCTGGACGTCTGAAACTTTGACGTCGTTCTGGAAATCCAGCCACGATTTCATGCGCAATTGAACTTCGGCATTTGCCGGCATGAGCCAGACCGCTTCCATCGGCGCCTCGACGGTTGTCTCACCTGCGGGCGCCTTGGTGTTCTTGGGCTTGAAGCCAGCCGCCTTGGCAGCCGCCTTGCCGGCGGCATGGGCGTCTGTCAGTACATCTTGCAACGCCAGAGGACCGTTGGACGCGCCAGCAGCAACAACGAACCCCTTGCCGTCGGCCCCCAGCGGCGGACGCTCGGGATCCGGCCGGAAATGCGCGTTCGCGTCGTCCCAGATCAACTTGCCTCCGCAATGGGACCACATGTGCACGACCGGAGACCAGCTGCCAGACATGGCGACCGCATCCGCCTCGACCTCTTCACGCGCGCCGCCGACACCTTCCTGATTGCAGATGGCAACCTTTTTGACGCGCTTGCCGCCTTTGACCTTGGCAATGGCCTTGCCCGGGTCGACGCGGATACCCAACTGGCGGGCTTCTTCCGCCAGAGGTCCAGCCGTTGCCCGTGCGTCAACAATACGCAAAACATCCACACCGGCCTGTTTCAGGATGATCGCGGTGCGGTAAGCGTCGTCATTGTTGGTGGCGACGATGACACGATCCCCCGGCGTCACCCCCCAGTTCACGACATAATCGCGCATGGCCGAAGCCAGCATCACACCCGGAACATCGTTGCCAGCAAAGGACAATGGTCTTTCAATTGCACCCGTTGCCGTTACAATTTGCTTGGCACGAATGCGCCACAAGCGATGGCGCGGGCCTTGCACGCCCGGCGTGTGGTCGGTCAGACGTTCGTATCCCAACACATAACCATGGTCATAAACACCCGCTCCCATGCAGCGCTTGCGCATGATGACGTTGTCCATTGTTTCGAGTTCGGAAACCAATTGCTCCACGAACTTATCCACAGGCTCACCATTGACGGTGCCGCCGTCAACCGGAGCGCGACCGCCCCAATGCGCGGTCTGCTCGATCAGCAGAACCTTGGCACCGGATTGTGCCGCCGCCTTGGCCGCCTGCAAACCAGCCACACCACCGCCGATCACCAGAACATCGGTAAAGGCGTAGAAGTGCTCATAAGTGTCGGCATCCCGGTTGTCCTTGTCGGGCGCCTTACCCAATCCCGCCGACTGCCGGATGAAAGGTTCGTAGACGTGTTTCCAGAAGGGTTTGGGGTGGATGAACGTCTTGTAGTAGAAGCCGGCCGGAAGGAACCGGGCAAAGGCCGTGTTGACCGCGCCGATATCATGTTCAAGGCTTGGCCAATGGTTCTGTGAGATT
Source organism: Ruegeria sp. BF10 (assembly GCF_056538725.1). NCBI lineage: Bacteria > Pseudomonadati > Pseudomonadota > Alphaproteobacteria > Rhodobacterales > Roseobacteraceae > Ruegeria > Ruegeria sp. BF10. Next base: position 890,718 of record NZ_JBQFTR010000001.1, on the reverse strand, counting down.
GCGGTCAAGCCGTTGAACACCTCGGTCGTGGTGGCGCGCTGGTTCGGTTCGAACCGGTTGCCCTGTCCCAGACCGACAAGCGCGTTCGGCTCTTCCGCGCCGCTGGCGACAACGCCGCGGGGTCGGTGGTATTTGAACGACCGGCCAACCATCATCTGGTCATTGGCCAGCAGGGCTGAGGCAAGCGTATCCCCCTCATATGCCTGCATCGAGGTTCCGTTGAAGGTGAATGATACCTTTTTCGACCGGTCAATCAGCCGGCCTTGTTTTGCGAGACGGGTGCTCATGTCGCTGACCTTTCGCATGTGGAGGCGTCAAAGCCTCCGGCGGGAGTATTTTTGAAAAGATGAAGCATCAGGAGAACTCTCTCCACGTCCAGCCGGGCCGTTTGGCAGTGATGGCATCCTTGATGTCCTGCGGCGGCTCGGTGACCTGCGCGGAATAGGTGCCGAACACTTCGAGTGTCTGCGTGCAGCGCGCGGCGTGGAACCACTTGCCGCAGCCATTGGCGTGGCGCCAGCGTTCAAAATGAACACCTTTCGGGTTTTCACGCATGAACAGATAGTCGTGGAATTCGTCATCGGACGAGCCCGGGCCGAAACGCTTCAGATGCGCTTCGCCGCCGGCAGCCAGTTCGGTTTCTTCGGCGTCTACGCCGCAATAGGGGCAATTCAGGATTAGCATGTTGTCATCCTTTTGGCGGTCGGTCGGCGCGGGGGCCGACCTGAATTCTGTTTTCTGGCACCTTCGGGAATCCCCCTAGTGCGCCACCCCGGCGGCGACGCTTTCGTCGATGAAGCGGCCTTCTTTGAAGCGGTCCATCGAGAAGGCTTCGGTCAGCGGTGAATGACCCGTCGCCATCAACTGTGCCATCCCCCAGCCCGAACCCGGAATCGCCTTGAAGCCACCGGTACCCCAGCCGCCATTGATAAAGCAGCCCTGTAGCGGTGTTTTCGACAGGATGGGCGAGCGGTCACCTGTCATGTCCACGATCCCACCCCACTGGCGCAGCATCTTCAGACGCGAGATCATCGGGAAGGTTTCGACCAGCGCCCGCACGGTTTCCTCGATATGATGGAACGACCCGCGCTGCGTGAAGTTGTTGAACCCATCGGTGCCGCCACCGATCACCATTTCGCCCTTGTCGGATTGTGACATATAGCCGTGCACGGTGTTGGCCATCACCACCACATCCATGCAGGGTTTGATCGGCTCGGATACCAGCGCCTGCAAGGCAACGGCCTCCAGCGGCAGGCGGAAGCCCGCCATTTCGGCCAACTGACCCGAATGGCCCGCGACGACGATGCCCAGCTTGTCACAATCGATGGCACCCTTGGTGGTGTCGACCCCGACGACGCGACCGTTATCCGAGCGTATACCGGTGACTTCGCATTGCTGGATGATGTCCATACCCATCGCCGAACAGGCACGCGCATAACCCCACGCCACCGCGTCGTGGCGCGCCGTGCCCCCGCGTTCCTGCCAAAGGCCGCCCAGAACCGGATACCGGGGGCCGTCCAGGTTGATGATAGGCACCAGTTGTTTGACGCGTTCGGGACCGATCCATTCCGTCTTTACACCTTGCAGCGCGTTGGCATGGGCCGTGCGCTGGTAGCCGCGGATCTCGTGCTGGGTCTGTGCCAGCATGATGACACCACGCGGGCTGAACATGATGTTGTAGTTCAGCTCCTGGCTCAGGTCCTCGTAAAGGCTGCGCGCTTTCTCGTAGATCGCGGCAGACGGGTCTTGCAGATAGTTCGAACGGATGATCGTCGTGTTGCGGCCGGTATTGCCGCCGCCCAGCCAGCCTTTTTCGATAACCGCGACATTCTGGATGCCATAGTTCTTGCCAAGGTAATACGCGGTCGCCAGACCATGACCGCCAGCACCAACGATGATGACGTCATAACGCTTCTTGGGTTCGGGTGAGCGCCAGGCACGCTCCCATCCGGTGTGATAGCGCAGAGCTTCCCGCGCCACAGCAAAGGCTGAATAGTGTTTCATGTGCGAATCCATCCGGTTCGGTGATTGGGCGCAGATATGCCGTGTGAGTGCATTTTAGCCCTGCCGTGCAACGCCGCAATATAGCACTATTGCGACATGTCGCTCATTCGCGGCCATTTGTCCCTTTTGTCGGACGCCTCACAGGTCTAAGTCAGGGCAGCATCCTCGGAGGGACCATGACGTTCTGGGTTCTGATTTTTCTTGTCGCGCTGCTGATCGCAGCTTTTCTCAGCTTTTCCCTGCTGCGCAAACGCCGTGGGGGTGAACCCGCGGCCGCATACGATCTGCGGGTTTATCGCGAACAGTTGGCCGGTGTGGATCGGGATCTGGCGCGCGGGGTCATTGGCGAGGCCGACGCTGAACGGGTGCGCACGGAAATTTCCCGTCGCATTCTGGCCGCAGATGACCAGATGAAGAAAGAGGGTGCCGGCGCCGGACCTTCTCGTACCGTTTCAGCGTTGTCGATCCTGGCCATCTCGCTGCTTCTGATCGGTGGCGCATTGGCGATGTATCATCGCACCGGGGCCGTCGGATTGCCCGATATGCCGCTGACCGCACGGTTGGAACTGGCCAAGGAAGTGCGCGCCAACCGGCCATCCCAAAGCGCCGCGGAAGAGCTGGCGACCTCGCCCCAACCTGCGCAGTTGGACGAAAGCTATGCGAACCTGCTGAAGCAGTTGCGTGAAACGGTTGCGAACCGGCCAGACGATTTGCAGGGTCAGATGCTGCTGGCGCAGCACGAGACGAATGCGGGCAACTTCAAGGATGGGTACACCGCGCAGCAAAGGGTGATCGAACTGTCCGGCGACAGTGCCACGGCTGATACCTATGCGGACCTGGCAGAAATGATGATTCTGGCCGCAGGTGGATATGTCTCACCCGAAGCGGAACAGGCGCTGATCGAAGCGCTGAACCGTGACCCCCGTCACGGCCCGGCGCGCTATTATTGGGGGCAGATGCTGGCCCAGATCGGGCGGCCGGACCTTGCCTATCGCATGTGGGTCGAAACGTTGCGGGAATCCCCGGCAGGTGCGCCTTGGGCCGAAGCAATTCGGGCTCAGATCGACGAACTGGCCTTTCGGGCCGGTGTATTCAATGCACCGGATCTGAGCACGGCACCTGGCCCCAGTCAGGAAGACATGGCCGCCGCCGCAGAGCTGAGCCCCGAAGAACGGCAGCAGATGATTCAGGGCATGGTGGACCAGTTGTCTGACCGTCTGGCGACAGAAGGCGGGTCCCCCGAGGAATGGGCCCGCCTGATCGCCGCCTTGGGCGTTCTGGGCCAGGGCCAGCGTGCCATCGATATTCGCGATGAGGCCATGGAAGTGTTTGCCGGCAACTCAGAGGCGTTGCAGATCATCGATGCGGCGGCCCTTCAGGCCGGGATCGCTCAATGATCCATGACGCTATCGAAGATTTTGCAGCAGCGCTGCAACCTATGAGTGCCCTGATGGGGCTGGACCTAGGGGAAAAGACAATCGGAGTCGCAGTGTCCGACCGGATGCGCGGCGTCGCCAGCCCGCTGGAAACCGTGCGGCGCAAGAAATTCACGCTCGATTCCGCGCGCCTGATCGAAATTGTAACCGATCGCGAGATCGGGGGCATCTTGCTGGGCCTGCCAAAGAACATGGATGGCAGCGAAGGGCCAAGATGCCAGTCAACGCGGGCATTTGCGCGCAATTTGTCCCGCCTGACCGATTTGCCCATCGGATTTTGGGACGAACGGCTCAGCACGGTTGCGGCAGAAAAAGCACTGCTTGAGGCGGATACGACACGAAAACGTCGCGGACAGGTTATTGATCACGTTGCGGCCAGCTATATCTTGCAAGGGGCGCTGGACAGGCTGCGCTTTTTGCAACGGGTCGGAGACCAGTGATGACGAATATGGTTTGGAAAAGGAATGAGGTCGAAAGCCCTTGTGTCCAGATCTGTGTCGTTCACCCGACTGAGCGTATCTGTACCGGCTGCTATCGCACGATTGATGAAATCACCCGCTGGTCCAAGATGGACAGCCGCGAACGCGCCGAAATCATGGAAAACCTGCCAACCAGAAAGCCGCGCCTTAGCAAACGTCGTGGCGGGCGTGCAGCGCGGCTGAACGGTTCCTGAATTCAACCGGTCTGCATCGGGGCAAATCCCTGTGTTCTCAAGAATTGTCGCGGGCAGGTCCGTTCGGCTCGTGCCCGCGCAGCTCTGACTCGAACAGAGAAGCGATTTCGGATCTGCTTGTTTTTGCAGTCCCGAGTTTGTCGGTTGCATGTTGGACATGCTTCGTGCTGGTCTTGTCCGCCTTGAATGCCGGCGTCTTGCGTGCAGCAAATCTTTCCATCAACAACTTAAATGTCATCGCAAACTTCCCGCTTCCAATAACTGTGCCGCCGCGGGCCGAGGTCGAGCTCCAAGAGGGGCCAGCTCATGAACGCATCTGTTCAACGTGAGTGGAGGCCCGCAGCGACACGGCGTAGGTAAGGGCATTTCCGGTCAGATTTAGGGGGAAAACACGCGGTTTTTGGTCCGTGTTGACCTTAAGGTCAGATATTCCACGGAAAAACCCACCAGTTCCCTTACGTCACAATTCTTGACCGGCACGGTATCAAGACCGGTTTCAAAACATGTGGAGGGTTTCGTTCCGCGAAACAAGCCAATCAGATTAGGTCAATTCACGCTCAAAGGTGCTTTGTTCTGACCAGAGAACAAAGCACGCAAGCCGTTCGTTGGCAGCAAGATCACAAGATGCAGGTTGGGGCGCAGAGCAGGTCCTTACCCGGCGGCCAACCAGGTTTTGGCGTTTTCGATTTCCTCGGACGGAAAGAACTGAGTCCGCGTGCCCAAGACATGACTGGCGACACGTTGTGCCATGTGCTGCCAGCTTTTGTCCCCGACGATGGCCGCGCGATCCAGTTGCCCGATATGGCGGCTGGCCAGACGAAAATGTGCCGCAAGAGCGGACAACCCCTGCCAGCCATCAAATTCCCGCAGGTCGATCAGCAACCGAAACCCGGATCGATCGTGCAACAAAGCGTCCAGGTCGCGCTCGGCCTGCTTGTATTCCTCCGGGTCCAGTTTTCCCAAAAGGCTGATCTGCACGCATGGGCCCTCAAGATCGGTCACGTGAATGGACCCCAGCGACTCGCGCATCCAGCGGCGCGCGGCCTCAAGCTCGGCCAATTCAAAGACCTGAACCGGGCACGGCAGGATCGGGGCCGCCAGTCGGATGCTGGTTTGCACCCAGCCCTGATCGGCAACAACCGCGATCCGGTCGAACCCCCGCCAGTGGCTGAGCCCCAGCTTGGTGTCGGACCAGGCCGCACCCAAATCATACCCCTTGAACTCCGGCTGCACGATAGCCAGCAGCCGAACGGAATCGTGTTCGGTGAGCGCCGCTTCGATCGCAGGAACCAAGATGTCCGCGTAGTCGGCGCTGGTGACCTGCCCCGACAACTCGACTTCAATCAACGCACCATCAGAATTCGTATGGACCGTAATCATCGGTCAAAACCTCCAAAGCCAAACAATGACAGGAGGTTAAGAGGATTCGATCCATTCCGCCACACCCCCGGCGCATTCCGGGCGGAAATAGGCGATCATCCGTCCATCCGGCCCAGCGTTTGCCGTGTCTGCCCAAGGGGCAACCCCGTGCAGGCAATGGCGGTGCAACACGTAAGCCTCGCCCGGTTTTGCAGGCAGTTCGATTCGCGGGCAGGTTTCGAAAACCTCGCGACGGGCGGATTGGTAGATATCCGTTATATCGATTTCATGCAGACGTTCTTGTGGCTTCCCCGCAAGGGCGCGCCTGAACGCCGCGCCCAGGATATGATGGCTGCCCTCCCACAACACCATGGGCGAGGCATCCGGGCTGGCCTCGGTCAGCGGTATGCCCAAAATCCAGGCATGCGGTTCATCGACCCGGCGGCGGCGATCCGGCCCCATTGGGCGCAAGCCATCCACATGGGCCGCGTCCCGATTTCTGCGATACCGCGCGGCGGCTTCGTTTTCCCCCCGACGCGGGCGTGGATATCCCGGATGCATGACCGAGACTTGGCCTTTGTGAAGCGGCAACTGCCCATAACGCCCAGCAATGAATGACATGGCGGTTCCTGCCAAAGGCCCCGAACGGCCAACCCTGCCCTGCGCGTCATTGGGCAACGCGTCAACACCGATGAACCACGTCCCGTCACAATCCAGCCAGTCAGCATGGGCCGGGTCCGTTACCGAGGCCCGTGCGGCAGGCAGCGCATGGCCCACCCAGGCCGCAAGCACTGGATCATAGGGGAATTTCACCCACCCCCTGACGTCAAAATCCTTCACAAACCCACCGCCTTGCGCAGCATATTGAGCGCCACCAGCGTAAGGAACACGGCGAACACGCGCTTCAAGGGTTTCGGATCCATCGCATGGGCCAGCTTCACCCCCCAGGGCGCGGTGATCATCGTCATTGCCACGACGATACCGAAGGCCACCAGATTGACCGCCCCAATGGTCAGCGGAGGCCGGTGTTCCGGTGCGATATCCAGAAACAAAAAACCGATGACCGAGGGGACGGCGATGATCACACCAAATCCGGCCGCGGTTGCCACGGCACGGTGGATCGGCGTGTTGTAGAGGCTCATCAGCGGCACACCAAAACTGCCGCCGCCTATTCCCATCAGAACCGAAAGAAACCCGACCGCAGGAGACAGGATGGCCCGCTTCAACCCACCGGGCATGACATCACCCAGCCGCCATTCCGAACGCCCCAGCCCCAGATAGGCCCCGATCACCATTCCCAATATGCCGAACAGTGCCTGCAAGGCCTCGGTGCGCAGGGCCGAGGCAACCAGAACCCCGATGATCGCACCGACGACGATCCCCGGCCCCCAACCGCGCAGGATATCCCAATCCACCGCACCCTTCTTGTTGTGCGCAAGAACGGATCGGACCGACGTCACGATGATCGTGGCCAGCGACGTGGCCAGACACAGTTGCATCAACTGCGGACCGCCGTAGCCAAGAGTTTGAAACGCATAGAAAAAGGCGGGCACCAAGACGATTCCACCGCCGACCCCCAGCAATCCGGCAAGTACGCCGGCCAGCGCTCCGATCACAAGCAAAAGGCCCAGCATCTGGGCCAGCAACATCGTCTCGGGCATCGTTCCCCCTGCCGCTTAAACTTCTGCCATGGGCGCCACTTGATCCAGCGCCCGCAGCATCACCTCGGGTCCGGCCCCATCCTGCACGGCCCCTTCCGACAAGGCGCGCCGCCATGCGCGGGCTCCGGGACGACCCGCGAAAAGGCCCAACATATGACGCGTGATCTGGTGCAAACGCCCGCCATTGGCAAGATGCCGCTCCACATAAGGCACCATGTGTTGAACGATCGCGAACGGATCACGCGTTTTTCCGGTACCAAAGATGCGTCGGTCAGCATCCGACAGGACATCGCCCGGCTGATGGTACGCGGCCCGACCGATCATCACGCCATCAAGACCGGCTTCCAGATGAGCGGCTGCCTCGTCCAGCGTGTTGATGCCGCCATTGATCGATATGTGAAGATCCGAAAACTCATCCTTCATCCGATGCACAAGGTCATAGTCCAAAGGCGGGATATCCCGGTTTTCCTTGGGGCTCAGCCCCTGCAACCACGCCTTGCGGGCATGGATCGTCACCCTTTGGCACCCTGCCGCGCTGATGTGCCCAAGAAATGCGGGCAATACATCTTGGGGCTCCTGGTCATCGACCCCGATGCGGCATTTAACGGTGACATCCACGTTCACCGCTTCGCGCATGGCAGTCACGCAGTCGGCAACGCGGGCTGGGTCTTTCATCAAAACCGCGCCGAAAGTGCCGGATTGAACACGATCCGACGGGCAGCCGCAGTTCAGATTGATCTCATCATACCCGGCCTCAGCCCCCAAACGCGCGGCCTGTGCCAGTTCTTCCGGGTCAGAGCCGCCGAGTTGCAAAGCAACCGGGTGTTCTTCAGAAGAATGATCCAAAAGATGCACCGCCCCGCCCCGCACCAGCGCCGGCGCTGTCACCATCTCGGTATACAGCAACGTTTCCGCGCTGAGCAGCCGATGAAAATAGCGACAGTGGCGATCTGTCCAATCCATCATGGGTGCCACGCTTAAACGCGCAGCCTGTGTTGCCTTGCCTGTCACAGCAACGCCTCCGTCCTGCTATGTTTCGAAATCCGATGGCCTGTCAGTGGTCTTGCCCACCCGAATCAAGTCAAAAAGCCCTAACACATCCCTCTGACGGCGTCCCGACGGCGACCCTCGGGATTCAGCTGTTTCCGATCAGACACCATATCGGCTCATCACCATCTGGACACTGCTTTCGATCGTTTCCGTCATCTCGGCTTCGTCAAGCGCCCCACCCGTAAACAGCAGCGGCCAGAAGGCACGCGCCTTGATCAGGCCAATGAATTCACGCCCGGCCCGTTCCGGGTCATCGATCCGAAGCTGCCCATCCTCTGCCGCATCCTTGAGCATGGCAATGAACGTCGCCGTCTTGTCCAGCTTGCCCTGAGCTTCCGCCGCAAGCGTCGGGTTGCGCAAGGTTTCGCTGATCACCATCCGGGCCATCGCAATAACATCGGGCCGCATCAGAATACGTCCCTCGGCCCAGGCCAGTTCGGTCAGTTGCGTACGAATATCGCGACCTTTTTCATACCGGATTTCCAGCACTTCAGCAAAGCGACTGGACAATTCGACCACGATGGAGCGGAACAGGTTTTCTTTACTTTCAAAGTACTTGTACAACGTACGCTTGGACACTTCGGCCCGTGCTGAAATGCGGTCCATACTGGCCGCCGCAAAGCCCTTTTCCTGGAACTCTGCCACGGCAGCTTCGATGATCTGTGCGCGCTTGGACGCATTATGTGCGCTGCATTCGTTCATGTCAGAGCTATAGACCTGTTGACGCGCCTTGGTCAAACACTAGGTAAACGCAGAAGTTTACAGAGGCAAAATTATATGCCATGAGTAAACCCGCGAGTTTACCAATTGCGGAAACCAGCACCAACAGGAGACCCCCTCATCATGGCTCTTACATTGAACCTGAACGGCAAGACCCACGAGGTTGATGCCGAACCCGGAACGCCTCTTCTGTGGGTGATCCGAGACGAACTGAAACTGACCGGCACGAAATTCGGCTGTGGCGTTGCATCCTGCGGGGCCTGCACCGTGCATCTGAACGGTGAACCCGTCCGTTCGTGCCAGACTTTCATTGAAGACGTCGACGGCGCCGAAGTCACGACCATCGAAGCTGTCGGTGACGACAGGATCGGCGCTGCCATACAACAGGCCTGGGTCGAGCTGGATGTCGTCCAGTGCGGCTACTGCCAGTCGGGTCAGGTGATGTCGGCTGTCGGGCTGCTGTCCGAGAACCCGAAACCGTCGGCTCAGGAGATTGACGAGTACATGTCCGGCAATGCCTGCCGCTGCGCCACCTATCAACGCATCCGCGCCGGTATCCAGCGCGCGTCTGAAATTCTGGAGGCCTGATCCATGACCATCAACACCTCTCGCCGTGGGTTTCTGAAAAGTGCCGCCGCTGCCGGTGCCGTCCTGCTGGTCGGCACCCGTCCGGACGGTGCACTGGCCGCGGCCTCGTCCGAGACCGCGCAGTTCAACCCGTTCGTGAAAATCGATGCCGATGGCACCGTGACCGCCATCGTCAAACACTTTGAAAAAGGTCAGGGCCCGGCAACCGGGCTGCCGACGCTGATTGCCGAAGAAATCGGCCTGACCATGGACCAGATCGAATACGAGTTCGCCCCCTCGGATCCGAACGTTTACAACAACCTGCTGTTTGGACCATTCCAAGGCACCGGCGGTTCGACCGCGATGGCGAATTCGTGGCTGCAATACCGTCAGGCCGGTGCTGCCGCGCGCGAGATGCTGATCAACGCCGCCGCGCAGAGCTGGGGCGTGGATGCATCCGGCATCACCATCGAAGACGGCATCGTCAAGGCAGGCGACAAGTCGGCTCCGATCGCTGAGTTCGTGTCCGCTGCGTCGCAACTGGACGCTCCGGCAGAACCGCGCCTGAAGGACCCGTCGGAATTCCGCCTGATCGGAAATGAAACGGTGCGCCGCAAGGATTCGGCAATCAAGGGCAACGGCCAGGCGATGTTTGCCATGGACGTTCACCTGCCCAACCAGATGATCGCCATGATCAAACGCCCGGAAGCGAAGGGCGGCATCGCCCTGGGTTTTGATGACAGCGCATCGAAAGAGGTCAAAGGCTATATCAGCGCCGCGGTTCTGCCCAATCAGGCCGGTGTCGCGGTTTATGCCGAAAACACCTGGGCCGCGATTCAAGCACGCGATGCGCTTGAGGTCGAGTGGGACATGTCCGGCGCGGAAACCCGCAACTCGGACCAGATCAAGGCCGAGATCATGGCCGCGCTGGAGGCTGAGCCCACGTATAACGTGAACAAGGCGGATTTTGCAGCTGTGGCAGCCGCCATCGACGGCGCGGACAAGGTCGTTGAAAAAACGTTCTACTTCCCACTGCTGGCCCATGCCCCGATGGAACCGCTGAACTGCACCATCGAGCAGACCGCAGACGGAGACATCGTTCTGCATGACGGGGCACAAATGCCGACGGGGCCCCATATGGCCTACCAGCAGATCTTTGGCCTGCCCGCCGAGAAGATCCAAATCAAGACCATGCTGGCTGGCGGGTCGTTCGGGCGCCGCGCCACCCCGGATGCGGATTATCAGGTCGAGGCCGCCCTGGCCTTTGTCGTCACTGACCGCTCGCGCCCGGTGAAACTGGTCTGGACGCGCGAAGACGATATCCGCAGCGGGTATTACCGCCCCGCCTTTGGCCACAAGGTCCGGGTCGGGCTGGATGCCGATGGCAAAATCGTCGGATGGCAGCATCAGGTAGCTGGCCAATCAATCATGAAAGGCACGGCCTTCGAGGCCTTCGCAGTGCATGACGGGGTCGACCACAGCTCGGTCGAAGGTATCGCGGACAGCCCCTACCAGATTCCGGGAATGGCGCTGGGTTTAACAGATACGCCCAAGGCAACCTCGGTACTATGGTGGCGCTCGGTGGGGCACACCCACACGGCCTATACGATGGAAACCATGATGGATCTGGTGGCCCAATCGGCAGGGCGCGATCCGGTGGAATTCCGTCTGGCCCATCTGTCCGACAGCAGCAACGCGGACCAGCAGCGAAAAGCCGCTGTTTTGAAGCTGGCGGCCGAAAAGGCAAACTGGGGCAATGCGCCAGAAGGTCGGTCGCAGGGGATTGCCGTTCACAAGTCCTTTGGGTCTTACGCAGCTGAAGTGGTCGAAATCTCGGGCGATCCGGAAAGTGGCATCAAGATTGAAAAGGTCACCTGTGCCGTGGATTGCGGCATTGCCGTGAACCCGGATGTTGTGCGCGCGCAGATGGAAGGCGGCATCGGCTATGGCATTGGCCACGTGATGCGTGACCAGATCACTCTGACCAGCGGTGCTGTGGATCAATACAACTTCCCGGACTACGAACCGCTGCGTATCGGGGATATTGCCGCAATTGACGTACATATCGTGCCATCAGCCGAAGCGCCAACCGGTGTCGGAGAACCCGGCACGCCACCGTCAGCGCCTGCATTGGCCAATGCGATCAATGCCCTGTCAGGTGTGCATGTGGCGCAATTGCCCATGGAAGCGCATGGTGTCAGCTTCGCTTAAAAGCACCTCTCCGCGCCGGTCAGAACCGGCGCGGACGTTCCACGACCCCCAAGCAAAATTTGATCAAATTTGATGACAAAGCAGATCCATTGAAGTAAATCACTGGGGAGTTTCACCGACGGAGCCCCCAATGGACCTGAGCGCCCTGCACAATTTCCGCGTTGCCGCATGTGATCTGAATGGTCAGATGCGCGGCAAACGCGTGCCCCCCGTCTATGCGGACAAACTGGAGAAGGGGGCTGTACGAATGCCATTCTCGGCACTGAACGTTGATCTGTGGGGCGCAGATATCGACGGTAGCCCGCTGGTCTTTGAAACCGGCGACGCGGATGGGGTGCTGCGCCCGACCGAACGCGGCCCGGTACCCGTGCCCTGGCTGGATACGGAAACGGCGCTGGTGCCAATGAGCTTGTATGATGATGACGGCGTACCGTTCCCGGGCGACCCGCGGCATGCTCTGTCCGCCATACTCGACCGCTATGCGCAACGCGGCTGGTCCGTTGTTGCCGCGACGGAGTTGGAGTTTACACTGGTTGATGCGTCTGGCGCGCAACCACAACCGCCAGTGAATCCGATCACCGGGCGGCGCCTAGCGGATGAAGCTGTTCTGTCGGTTGCTGAAATGGACGCGTTCGAAGCGTTCTTCACCGACCTGTACGACGGCTGCGCCGCAATGGGCATCCCCGCGCAGACGGCCATCTCGGAAAGCGGTATCGGCCAGTTCGAGATCAACCTGAACCATCAGGATGCCATGCGCTGTGCCGATGATACGTGGCTTTTCAAGGTATTGACGCGTGGATTGGCGCGCAGGCACGGATTTGCGGCCACCTTCATGTCCAAGCCTTATGCCGATGACGCGGGCAACGGAATGCATGTGCATTTCTCGGTGTTGGACCAGACCGGGCGCAATGTGTTCGACAACAACGGGCCGGAAGGCACCGAGGTTTTGCGATCTGCCGTAGCTGGCTGTGTCGCGGCCATGCCAGGCAGTACGCTGATATTTGCCCCCCACGGCAACTCCTACACACGGCTCATACCGGGTGCACATGCGCCCACGGGCGCCTGCTGGTCCTATGAAAACCGAACCGCAGCCATTCGCATCCCGGGCGGAGCCCCGGCCGCGCGGCGCATCGAACACCGCGTCGCCGGCGGAGACATAAACCCGTATCTGATGCTGACGGCGGTTCTGGGCGCGGCACTTGTCGGCATCAAGGACGGCTTGACACCACCTGCCCCGATCTCGGGGAACGCCTATGACATCGCGGACCTGCCTCAGCTGATGCCGGATTGGTCGAGTGCGATTGACAGGTTTGCCGCGGATCCCTTGGTGGCGCGGCTGTTCCCCGCTGACCTGATCCGCTATCTGACCATGACCAAGCGACAAGAGATCACCCGATTTGAGAGCATCCCGCCCGAGGATCACTGGCTGAGCTATCTCGAGACGGTTTGACCCCCCTTGCCGCATCAACCAGTCTCGGCTAGGATTAATTTGATCAAATTTGGTGACACATGAAAATCGGTATTCTACAAACCGGCCACACCCCCGAAGTGCTACAGGAAGAATTCGGGGATTATGACGAACTTTTCCCCACGTTGCTGCGCGACAACGGGTTCGAGTTCGTGACCTTTGCCGTCGTCGACGGCAATTTCCCCGAAAGTGCGGATGATGCGGATGGGTGGGTCATTACCGGATCGCGTCACGGGGTTTACGAAGACCTTCCCTGGATCGCCCCGCTGGAAGCTTTGGTGCGCGATATCTGGGAAAGCGGAAAACCTCTGATCGGCGTTTGCTTTGGCCATCAGATCATTGCTCAGGCACTGGGTGGCAAGGTCGAGAAGTTCGCTGGAGGTTGGGCCGTAGGTCGTACTGAGTACGAGTATGACGGCAACAAATTATGGCTGAATGCCTGGCATCAGGATCAAGTTGTTGAATTGCCGAAAGAAGCGCGGGTTCTGGGCCGGAATGCCTTCTGCGAAAACGCGATGCTGGCTTATGGGGACACAATCTGGACGGTTCAGGCCCACCCGGAGTTCACCAATGGCTTCGTGGCGGGCCTGATGCGGACACGGGGCAAGGGCGTGGTGCCCGAAGACCTGATGCGCGAAGCCGCAAATCGCGAAACCGCGCCGGACGACAACGCCAAAATCGCGCGCCACATGGCCGAGTTTCTAAAGAAAGAGAGAGCCTGATGGCTGATTGGACCGATAAACTGCCGGAAGCCGCAAAGGCGTATTTCCACGGGCAACGACTGGACGAAGTTGAATGCATCATTTCGGACCTGCCGGGCATTGCGCGCGGCAAGGCGGTGCCTGCATCAAAATTCGCAAAGCAATCCTATTTCCACCTGCCCGACAGCATCTTCTACCAGACCATCACGGGGGGCTGGGGCGAAGCCGCCGGCGATGACGGGTTCATCGAAAAGGACATGATCCTGAAGCCCGACTTCTCGACCACCTCCGCTGCACCGTGGACGGGGGATTGGACATTGCAGGTGATCCACGATGCGTACGACCGGGATGACAATCCGATCCCCTACAGCCCGCGCAATGTGCTGAAACGCGTTGTGCAGCTTTATCATGACAAGGGGTGGAAGCCGGTTGTTGCACCAGAGATGGAATTCTTTCTGGTTGCCCCCAACGTGGATCCGGCGCAGGGCATCAAGCCCATGATGGGGCGTTCCGGTCGCCCGGCCGCGGCGCGGCAGGCTTATTCCATGACGGCCGTGGACGAGTTTGGCCCGGTGATCGACGACATCTATGATTTCGCCGAGCATCAGGGGTTCGAGATCGACGGCATCACGCAGGAAGGCGGCGCCGGGCAGTTGGAAATCAACCTGCGTCACGGCAATCCGGTGAAACTGGCCGATGAAGTCTTCTATTTCAAACGTCTGATCCGCGAGGCCGCCCTGCGCCACAATTGTTTTGCCACCTTCATGGCCAAACCGATCGAGGAAGAGCCGGGCTCGGCCATGCATATCCATCACTCGATTATCGATATGGAAACCGGTCAGAACATCTTCTCTGGTCCTCAAGGGGGTGAGACGGACGCGTTTTATCACTTCATCGCCGGTTTGCAGAACCACCTGCCCGCCGGTCTGGCCGTCATGGCGCCCTATGTGAATTCCTACCGGCGCTATGTGAAAGATCACGCGGCACCGATCAATCTGGAATGGGCCCGTGACAACCGCACCACCGGTATTCGCGTGCCCCTGTCCGGCCCGGAATCGCGGCGCGTCGAGAATCGCATCGCCGGGATGGACTGCAACCCGTATCTGGGCATCGCGCTGTCGCTGGCCTGCGGCTATCTTGGCCTGGTCGAGCAGGAACGCCCACGTCGTCAGTTCTATGGCGACGCTTATGAAGGCGAGGGCGATATCCCGCAGGTCATGGGCGAAGCACTGGACCTGTTCGACGAGGCCACCGCCCTGCACGAGGTTCTGGGCCCCGAATTCGCACGCGTTTACGGCATCGTCAAACGGGCCGAGTACGAGGAGTTCCTACAGGTCATCTCTCCGTGGGAACGTGAACATCTGCTGATCAACGTCTGAGACCTTCCGTGAACCTGCTTTATTCCAATGACCGCAAGGGCCAGTACCCTGACAGCTGGTATGCCGCAACGGCACATCCGATGGATCGTTTTCCCGCGTTGTCAGACGACACCAAGGCGGATGTGTGCGTTGTCGGTGGCGGCTATACGGGGCTGACTGCGGCTCTTCATCTGGCCGAAGCCGGGTTCGACGTCGTGCTGCTTGAAGCGCACCGCGTCGGCTTTGGCGCGTCGGGCCGAAACGGCGGCCAGTTGGGCAGTGCGCAGCGGATGGACCAGGAAGACCTCGAGCGTCTTGTTGGCGATGCCGACGCCGCCAGGCTGTGGGAACTGGCCGAAGACGCCAAGGATCTGGTCAAATCCCTGATTGCAAAACACCAGATCGCCTGTGACCTGAAACCCGGTGTCGCCGTTCTGGGCCTGAGCAAATCCGAGCAGAAAGAACTGCATGACCACGCCAGCCATCTTTCCGAACGGTACGGATACGACCAGATCGAGCTGTTGGACGAAAACGCGGGTCATTCGCTGTGCCCGTCGCCAGCTTATCACGGGGGGTATCTGGATATGGGTGCGGCGCATCTGCACCCTTTGAACTTTGCGTTGGGATTGGCCCAAGCCGCGGCCAAAGCGGGCGTTCGCATCCATGAAAGCACCGAAGTGACCGGGATTGACGAGGGCCAGACGGCAGTGATCCGAACTGCACACGGCAACGTTCGGGCCGAGCACGTCATTCTGGCCTGCAACGGGTATCTGGGCGACCTCAATCGTTCCGTCGCCGCCAGGGTCATGCCCATCAACAATTTCATTGCGGCCACCGAACCCCTTGGAGAGGACACCGCCCGGGTTTTGACCCGGGATGTGGCGGTTGCGGACACAAAATTCGTGGTGAACTATTTTCGCCTCAGCGCCGATGGCCGCCTCTTGTTCGGAGGCGGCGAAAGCTATGGCTATCGCTTTCCATCAGATGTCGCCGCCAAGGTCCGCAAACCGATGACCGAGATTTTCCCGCATTTGAGGGATGTGAAAATCGACTATGCCTGGGGCGGAACGCTGGCCATCACCATGCGGCGGATGCCGTATCTGGCCCGTGTCGCACCCAATATGCTTTCGGCTTCGGGTTATTCCGGTCACGGTGTCGGCACTGCGACCCATGCCGGACAACTCATGGCGATGGCGATTCAGGGTCAGGCCGAAGGGTTTGACACGATGGCACGGGTGCCCGCGCTGTCTTTCCCCGGCGGCCCCGCCCTGCGCAGCCCGCTTCTGGTGCTGGCCATGACATGGTTCGCACTGCGCGACCGGCTTGGGGTCTGATCCACGTAAATTGCGACAGATTGGTGAATTTTCGCCTGCCCGGCGATTGGGGGCTTGGATTGCCTTTCGATTATCTTTATCTTTCCCAAAGATAGAATTCGGGAATTCCAAATATGACGCTGCCCCCCAACGTTCACGACGCCGAACCCATCCCTGCCGCCGCCAAGGACGCGATCGAGGCCCTGATGCAGTCAGGTGACCTGTTCCGCTATACCGCACCGCAGGATGCCCCGGTGGCCCTGCTGGAAGCCGAGTTCGCGGAACTGTTGGGTACGAAATACGCCTTGGCGGTGTCGTCCTGCTCGGCCGCGCTGTTTCTGTCGCTCAAAGCTCTGGGCCTGCCCCGTGACGCGCGGGTTCTTATCCCGGGCTTCACCTTCGCTGCCGTACCGTCGTCGGTCGTCCACGCCGACTGCATTCCGGTTCTGTGCGAAGTGGGTGAAAACTATCGCATCGACATGGCCGATTTCGAAGCCAAGCTGGACAACGTTCAGGCTGTCATCATCAGCCACATGCGCGGGCATACATCCGACATGGATGCGATCATGGCCTTGTGCGACGCACGAAACATTCCGGTGATCGAGGATGCCGCGCATTCGCTGGGCACCACATGGCATGGCCGCAATATCGGTACGATCGGAAAGGCCGGGTGTTTCTCGTTCCAATCCTACAAGATGATCAATGCCGGCGAAGGTGGCATCCTGATCACGAACGATGCAGATCTGGTCGCGCGGGCCGTCATCATGTCGGGCGCGTATGAACACAATTGGAAGAAGCACAAAGGTCCGCAGGGCGACAACTCACCCGAACTGCAAGAGGCCTTTGCCCGCTGGCAGAACAAGCTGCCGCTGTACAACCTTCGCCTGAGCAACCTCAGCGCCGCCGTGATCCGTCCGCAGCTTCCGGAACTGGCGCGCCGCGTCCGCGATGGCCTGGCGAACCACGATTACGTGGCCGGCCGCCTGAACACCTCGCCTCATATCGAGGTCCCCGCCCCGCTCCCCCCCGAGCAGCGTGCGCCGGACTCGATTCAGTTCAATCTTGTCGGAATGCAGGAACATGAGATCCGCGCCTTTGCCGCAGCGTCCGAGGCGCGCGGCGTCAAGGTTCAGGTTTTTGGTCTGAGCGAAGACAACGCCCGCGCCTTCTGGAACTGGCAATTCCTTCCGGAATCTTTCGACCTGCCCAAGACGCGCGACATGCTGATGAAGGCCTGTGACGTGCGCCTGCCCGTCCGCCTGACCCGCGAAGAGCTGGACGTGATTGCAGACATCCTGCTGGCATCGGTTGGCGAAGTGACCGGCCCGATGCCGGTTTACGGCACGTAAGACGAAGGCACATTGAACAAGAAAGGCCCGCACGATGCGGGCCTGTTTCTTTGTTCGGAACGGATCAGTTCAGCTTGGACAGTTTTTGCTGCAACTCGGCCAGCTGTTTCTTGATGTCGTCCAGATCCTCTTTCGGTTCGGACTTGTCCTCTTCCTTTTCCGGGCTGGACCATCCGCTGGACAGCCCACTGGTCATCGCCTTCAGGAAAGCCTGTTGCTGCGCCTGCAACGCGTCAAAACCCGGCATCTGAGACATCGGATTCATCGCGCTCATGTTTTCCATCATCTTGTTTTGGCTTTCGCGCAGCATCTCGAACGAGCTTTGCAGAAACTGGGGCATCATTCCCCCGCCCGGCAGCATGTAGCTGCGCACCAGATCATTCAGTACATTCACCGGCAGCACGTTTTCACCCCGGCTTTCATGTTCGGCAATGATTTGCAGAAGATACTGGCGAGTCAGGTCATCGCCGGTTTTCAGATCAATGATCTGCACTTCGCGCCCGTCGCGGATGAACCCCGCGATGTCTTCGAGCGTCACGTAATCGCTGGTCTCGGTGTTATACAGCCGACGGCTGGCATAGCGCTTGATCAGCAGCGGTTTTTCTTGGTCCGACACCCGGTTCCCTCCCCAAGGATGATGCGTTGCAGCACAGGTTATGCGAGTGCAGCACAAAAAGAAAGGGCAGGTCAATGGACCTGCCCAACGCGATTGCACCTAATGGGAGGGTTGGGTGCGTTTCGCGGACGTTTCTTACTTTGCAGCTGCAGCTTTCTTGGCTGCGGTGGTGACCTCGTTGGTCGCCTTTTTCACGGCGGCGGTTGTTTCTTCCGCGACGTCTTTGCCGGCAGCCATCAGCAGCTCGACGGTTTCGGTCTGAACTTTTTTCGCGATTTCAGCGAAAGCGGCCAGGTTTTCAGCTGCAACTTCAGCCGACGCGCTTGCGAAGTCGGTTGCGGCTTTTGCATAATCAGCAGGCTCTGCCTTGGCTTTGGACATCTCGCTCAGCTTGGCCAGGGTGTCCTTGGTCCATTTGTTCGAGATCTCGGCCGATTTCTCAGCAGCTTCCAGAGCAACGCCCGACAGCTTCTCGTTCAGCGAAGCGGTCGATTTGAATGCACCTTCCATTGCGGTGGTGTCCACCGGAAATGCACCCATCATGTCTTTCATGATCGCGGTAAAGTCTTGGGTCTTTGCCATTGTCCTAATCCTTTTAGCCGGTCCGGGCCCACCCCGGGTTTCATCAGCTTGAGGACAATATGATTGCTGCACCGCAGCATTGCAAGTTTTTTCTTGCTGCGGTGCAGAATTTTTTAGTTTCAAAATGAAATCAGGCGTTTGGTTTCGCCACAACATAAGTTCCGGGTGCGGGTGCAAGGCTCGGGTGCTTCGAATCACCCGGTTCACGGGCCGGAACCTGCTTGCCGGACCGCTTCTTCAACCACGCGTCCCACATGGGCCACCAGGATCCTTCGTGATAATCTGCTTCTTTCAGCCAGGTGTTGGCGTCGGGTTTCATATCCGGGTTGGTGTAGTGGCCATACTTCTTCTTGCTGGGCGGGTTCACGATGCCCGCAATATGGCCCGATTCTGAAACCACGAAGGTTTTGGACCGCGAGCCCATTTTCTGCACGCCGCGGTAACAGTCTTTCCATGCCGCGATGTGATCGGTTTCACAGGTTATGGCCATCAGCGGCACATCCACGTCTTCGAGTTTCAGCTTGTGCCCCATCAACTCATTACCGTCGGTGGCGAACTCGTTGCGCTGGCAGAGACCTCTCAGATATTCCACGGCCATTTTTGCTGGCAGGTTTGCACCATCGCCGTTCCAGTAGAGCAGATCAAAGGCCGGAGGTACTTCCCCCATCATATAGCTGCGAATGGCCGGACCATAAATCAGGTCGCGTGATCGCAGGAACGACATGGTGCGCGCCATGATCCACGACCGCAGAACGCCCTCCTTTTTTACTTCTTCTTCGATCCCGTCGATGAAGTCGTTTTGCAGGAATGGCGTAAACTCACCCTGATCGGAGAAATCCGTCAGTGCCGTGAACAGCGTTGCGGATTTGACCGACTTGTCGCCACGCTGTTTCAGCAGGGACAAGGTCAGACTCAGCGTCGTGCCTGCGATGCAATAGCCCACAGCGTTGACCTGTTTGACCTTGCAGATCTTCTTGGCCGTTTCGATTGCGGTCAGGAAACCGTCCTGAATATAGTCTTCCATGCCGGTTTCGGCATAGCTTTCATCCGGGTTCACCCAGCTTACGACAAACAGGGTATAGCCCTGTTCGGTGATCCATTTGATCATGCTGTTCTGGGCTTTCAGATCCAGAATATAAAATTTGTTGATCCAGGGCGGGAACAGAACGATGGGTGTTTCGTAAACCGTTTCGGTCACCGGCTTGTATTGAATCAACTCCATCATCCGGTTGCGAAAAACAACCTCGCCCGGCGTTGTCGCCAGGTTTCCGCCAACCTCGAACGCGTTTTCATCCGCCAGTTTGACGACCAACTCGCCATCATTGGCCTCGAGGTCTGAAACCAGATTCTCCAACCCTTTGATCAGCGATTGGCCTTCGGTCTCGACCGCCTTTTGCAGGGCATCCGGGTTCGTCGCCAGAAAATTCGTGGGCGCCATCATGTCGATGATCTGCTGCGAGAAATACTGTAGGCGTCGTTTGTCCTTTGCATCCAGATCATCGACCGACGAGACAGCCTGCGCAATCGCCTCCGCGTTTGTCTGGTATTGCTGCCGGATCAGTCGGAAATAAGGGTTTGTCTCCCAAAGGGGATTGGAGAACCGCTTGTCGCCGGGCTTGGTTTCCTCGGTTTCCAACTCACTTGTCGTCAGCGCTTTCTGCGCTTCGGCAAAGTTGAGAACCGACTTGCCCCAGAATTCTATCTGTTGTTCCAACAGCTTGGCGGGATTTTGCCATGCCTCGGCCCAATACGCCGTTGCTGCTCGTGCGAAAAGCTCTTGATTCGGGCCATCCAGCGCGGGGGTGTGAGGCTTTTTCGACGCCATAATCTCGATCAGGCGCTTCGAGAGCTGCTCGACCTTTTCCATATTTTCTTTAATGCGTTCAATATGTTCTTCGGACACGTCTGGCATTTGGCCTTCGCTAGTTGTCATTTTAACAATTCCACCCTAACCTCGCTGCTATGCAGAATAACGTCGTGGGTGCTGGGGGGCAAAGCGACGAATGGTCCGAATTATCAGACTGACACTCAGGAGGCCCCATTTATGCGCTATATGATGACCTACGACCTGATGGAGTCCATGCGTAACACCAACCAGTGGCTTGGTGCAACCGCAAGCGCGATGGCGTCCTACCCGCTGTTTTCCATGACACCCAACCCGGCGTTCAGCTGGATGGCCGCATGGGGCGAAGTGACCGAACGGACCTTCCAGCGAATGGTCGTCAAACCTGACTGGGGCATTCGAACCTTCACCTGCGAAGACGGCAAGGATCATCTGGTCGAGATCACGACGATTCTGGAACGCCCCTTTGGCGATCTGGTTCATTTCCGCGTCAATGGACGGGAAGAACAACCGCGCAAGGTTCTGCTGGTTGCGCCCATGTCCGGCCATTACGCCACCTTGCTGCGCTCGACCGTCAAAAGCCTGCTGGTCAATTGCGAAGTTTACATCACTGATTGGCATAACGCGCGCGATATTCCTGTTTCTGCCGGCAAGTTCGATGTCGAAGATTATACACTCTACCTTGTGGATTTCATGAAGGAACTGGGGCCGGACACGCATGTCGTGGCGGTTTGTCAGCCCGCCCCGCTGACTTTGGCGGCCACTGCCTATCTGGCCGAGGTGGAGCCCAAGGCTCAACCCAGTACCCTGACGCTGATTGGCGGGCCGGTGGACCCGGATGCGACTCCGACTGACGTTACCGACTTTGGACGACGTGTCACGATGGGTCAGCTGGAAGAGACCATGATTCAACGGGTCGGCTTCAAGTACAAAGGCGTCGGGCGTATGGTGTATCCCGGCCTGCTGCAACTGGCCTCGTTCATGTCAATGAACGCTGATCGCCACTCCAAGGCGTTTTCGGATCAGATTCAGCGTGTTATCCGCGACGAAGCTTCGGATCTGGATGCCCATAACCGGTTCTATGATGAATATCTTGCGGTCATGGACATGACGGCCGAATTCTATCTGTCGACGGTCGAACGCGTCTTCAAGAACCGCGAGATCGCACGCAACGAATTTGTTGTCGCCGGTCACAAGGTGGATATCGGCAAGATCACGGATGTTGCCGTGAAATCGGTCGAAGGTGCGAATGACGATATCTCGGCGCCCGGTCAATGCATTGCTGCACTGGACCTGTGCACCGGTTTGCCAGACAGCAAAAAGGCCAGCCACGTAGAACCGGGCGCGGGCCATTACGGCATTTTCGCGGGCCGCAGCTGGCGCGACAACATTCGCCCGCTTGTGATTGATTTCATGAACGAAAACAGCCGCAAGAAACGCCGCCGCGCAGCGAACAGCAACAAGGTCGCCTGAAGAACATGGGCGGGCCGACACATGTTGGTCTCGCGTTTTCCTGCATTTGCGGTCAGTTGAAGGGGCACATCTCGGACCGGGGCGTTCGGCTTGGAACCCATGTCGAGTGCTTTTGTCATGACTGCCGCGCGGCGCAGCTGTATTTCAGGCAGCCCGACCCGGCCCCCGGCCCGGTTGACATCTTCCAGATGGCACCGGATGAAATCGAAATCACCGCCGGAAGCCAATTCCTTTCAGCCATGAAGCTTGGCCCAAACGGCATGCTGCGATGGTATGCCAGCTGCTGCAACGCCCCGCTGGCAACGACGCCACAGACCGCACGTTTACCTTTTGCAGGATTTATTGTCGGCAGGATTGCCGGTGATGTTTCCGCATTGGGGCCGGTCACGACCCGTGGGTTTGTCCCTCGACCCGATGGCAAACAGAAACACGAAAAGGTCAGGTTTGCGGCGTTTGGCCTTTTGCGCCGCACCTTGCAATCGCGCCTGTCAGGACGCTGGAAGAATACGCCGTTTTTCGACCCTGAGACCGGCAAGCCCGCGGTCGTACCGAAAGTCATTTCGAAAGACGAACGGGCGGCGCTTTACCCCTAGACAAACCTTTGCGGGATGTTCAGCCAGGTTTCCAAGGCTTTGTTCACGGCATCGGGCGCTTCAAGCGGCAGAAGATGTCCGGCATTTTCGACGACCTCCAACGCTGCCTCCGGTATCAGGTCAGACATGAAAGAATGCCGTCTGACCGGGGTTAGCGTGTCATGGGCGCCGCACATGATCAAAGTGGGAACCTTGATGCGGCGCAACGTTCCCTGTTGGTCGGGCCGGCGCTGCAAGGCACGCATTTGACGAACGAACGCCTCGGCGCCCATATCATTCGCCATTGTCAAAAGATCATTCAGAATTGGGATTCGCCTGGGCCCCGGTGCCAATGTATCGGTGCCGACCAGTTGGCGCATGACCTCTTCCAGCCGCCCACCCAGGGCACCAATGATCAGGTCCTCGCGACTGGCCGCGATCTGAGGTGTATCCGCCTGAGCGTCCGTCGACATCAGGCACAGGCGCGACACCCGTTCCGGTGCCCGCCGGATCAACTCCAACGCCACAACACCGCCCATGCTCAGGCCGACCAGGGCAAACCGATGGGGAAGCTGATCCAACAACCCCGAGGCGATTTCTTCAATACGTTCGCCTCCGGAAACAGGTGCAACAGTGACAGGCCGTACCCGTGACAGCACCTCGATCTGAGGCCGAAACAGGCGGGCATCACACATCAATCCAGGCAACAACACCAGCGGCTCGATCACGCGGGGGTCTCCATCTGCTCGGTTTTCCGAGTCCTTCCAGTTGTTGTCAGGATGAAAGTTTTGCCGCAACCGGGCAAGGAAAACTTCACGGGTAGGCGATTGCTCGAAATGCCGGGAAATCGGCGTAACGGGATTGCCGGGCCGCAAGGTCTTCACCGGGCTCAGCGCCGGGCTTCAACAGACATCCACGCGGAGCAATATAGCTGTCGATCCGACGATGCGGTCTGGGCCGCCACACAAGGTTGAACGCGCATAGCTTGGGGAAGAACCAGATTTCGGAATACTCCAGATGATCGTGCATCCACCACGCCAGATCCCGCCAATCCCTGCCCCGCGCATATTGATCCGCGAACCACGGGATGACGATGGATGCCCCGGCGATCCGCGCATCCCCTTCCCTGCGATCCCAGATATGGCATTCCAACGGATTGTCGTTTCGGGCGCAGTTCAGTTTGTTTTCATTGCCAAATCGGTTCAAGGACGGTGAGCGGTAGCCCGACCTGACCGCGACCCGGCCAAATGTCTCTTCCAAAGGGTCAAGAAGGGTTTCGCAAAACGCGCGGCCTGTTTCGATCGCCAGATCCGGGTTGTCCGGAATATTCTGCACTTGGTGGAAATTCCCGATTTCCGAATACAGAAAATCGCGCATGAAGAAATGCCGGGACAGGCGGACGCGACCCAGGGTCTCAAGGCTCCACATGCTGCCCGGCTTACGCATCTTGCATCCTTTTTCCCGATCAGGGTTTATTCCACCCCCAAGCCCTTGAGCCACTCCAGAATACCAGCAACGGTGGCATCCGTTTGACCCGGCGACATCAACCGCCCCGCGACAACATGTGAAGACGGATCATCACCCGACCCCATAGTCACCAGCCTGACCGTTGCCGGAGCGCCCCAGGCCTCGGCCACTTTGTGCGTCCGGTCTGGCCGCACAACCTGATCATCATCCGAAAACCAGAACAACGCAGGTATCATGGCCTCAGAGAAATCCAGCGCATAGACCGTATCCACCAGCACGGACATCGGCACGACGGCTTCCCACGGGTAGACCGACGTCCAGTACCTGTTCTTCTCGGGGTCCGGCCCTGACACATCGCGTTCCGGCCCCATGAGAACGGGCAACCAACTTCTTGCCCAAGGCAACGAAGGCACCCACGCCGCGACGGTATTCACACCAAAGTTCGGCGAGACGAAGACCATGCCAACAACGTCCTGGCTCAGGTCGGCATCCAACGCAGCGGCCGCCGCCAGCGTTCCTCCGGTCGAGGTGGAAATCACGATCACCTTTTCCCCGACCGCGCGCGCCGCTGCCAGCCCTTCGGCAGTGTCCTGCATCCAGCCCGAGGCGGTGCCTTCGGCCATCGCCGGCCCATCCCGACCGTGACCTTGCAACCGCGTGTAGACCAGATTGGCGCCCAAAGCGTCAGCCACCAGTTCAGGCACGGGGCGGATTTCCTCGGAACTTGCCGAAAAACCGTGGATGTACAAAACAGAATACGGCGTGCGCTGTTCCTTGAAACCGTCCTGCCAGACCACGCGCTTTTCTACACCCGGAACGATGTCATCATAGGCAGATTCGGTGCTTTCAAAATAAACCTGAACACCTTCACCAAATTTCCGAGAATCAAAAGTCGGGTGCAGGTTCACTTCCTCGCGCGGGCCGAACCAGTAGACAAGGCCGCCAAGAACAACCAGCGCCAGAAGAGCGCGCCCCAGAAACCAACCAAAGCGCCGCATCAGGCTTCTCCCAACACATCAAGAACCGCGGTCCCGATCAAACCCAGGCACTTCTCGTCCGAGAAGCGATGATCGGCCCCCTTGACCAACAGCAGCCGCATGTCGGAACCCGCAGCATGTTCCAGCAGCCGCACGGCTGTTTCAGTTGAAACTGCCGTGTCTGCGGTGCCTTGCAGGAAACGAACCGGGAACGGCAGATCCAGAACGCCCCGCAGAACCAGATTCTGGCGTCCGTCTTCGATCATGCGCTTGGTGATGATATAGGGTTCCATATAGTCGGACGGCAGCTCGACATGACCGACAGTGTCCAGCGCAGCTTTTTGTTCGTCGCTGAACGAAGCCCAGTAACCGTCTTCCGTGAAATCAGGCGCGGCAGCGATTGTGACCATGCCTGCGATTCGCTCGGGCATGACCTTGGCCAGCAGCAATGCCTGCCATCCCCCCATCGACGAACCGACAACGACCAAGGGTCCGTCCGTCAATGCCCTTACCGCTGCCAATGTGTCCTGATGCCAGTCGCCAATACAGCCCTCGGTAAACGCGCCCGAGCTTTCGCCGTGGCCGGAATAATCGAACCGCAAGAACGATTGCCCCCGCGCCTGCGCCCAGGCTTCCAGATGCACGGCCTTGGTGCCTTCCATGTCCGATTTGAGCCCGCCCAGAAAAACGATGGTCGGCCCTGCCCCTTCGGTCTTGTGATAAGCCAGTCGCCGCCCCTGCGGCGTCTCCAGAAAATTCGTCGCTGCCATGACACCTTCTTTCCTTTTACTGCATCATGCACGCCCCACCCCCGAGTGCAATTCCGCCCACTTCATCTTTTTCCAAATACTCCGGGGAGCGCGAGGGGCCGGCCCCTCGCCCCCACTCTTGACTCAGGCACATCCACCTGCCACATGAGCCGAACACACATAACCCGCAACCGGGCGTTCAGTGGGCGCCAAACCGACGAGGAGAGCCGATATGGCCCTGGATTCTCAATCCGTCTCTCTCACCTTTCCCGATGGCAATGCACGCACCTACGCCGCAGGCGTCACGCCCGCGCAGGTGGCTGCCGACATCTCAACCTCGCTGGCCAAAAAGGCCATCTCGGCCACCGTTGA
Source organism: Ruegeria sp. BF10 (assembly GCF_056538725.1). NCBI lineage: Bacteria > Pseudomonadati > Pseudomonadota > Alphaproteobacteria > Rhodobacterales > Roseobacteraceae > Ruegeria > Ruegeria sp. BF10. The sequence goes on along the minus strand of NZ_JBQFTR010000001.1, from coordinate 864,197 downwards.
CGGCCAGCACTGGGACCTGCAATGGCCCATCGAATCCGACGCGCAGATCGCCATCCACACCATGAAGGATGAAGCCCAGGCCAACGAGCTGATCCGCCACGATCTGGCCCATATCATGGCCCGCGCAGTTCAGGAGATCTGGCCCGCCACCAAAGTCACCATCGGCCCTGTCATTGAAAACGGCTGGTATTATGACTTCGACCGTGAAGAACCGTTCACGCCGGAGGATCTCGGCCTCATCGAGAAGAAGATGAAAGAGATCATCAACAAGCGTGATCCCGTCACCACCGAGGTCTGGGACCGCGAGCGCGCGATCGAGTTCTACAAGGCCAACAACGAACCCTACAAGGTCGAGCTGATCGAAGCCATTCCCGGCGACGAGCCGCTGCGTATGTACTGGCACGGCCACTGGCAGGATCTGTGCCGTGGTCCGCACCTGCAACACACCGGTCAGGTTCCGGGGGATGCGTTCAAGCTGATGTCCATCGCGGGCGCCTATTGGCGTGGCGACAGCGACCGCGCGATGTTGCAGCGTATCTATGGCGTGGCCTTCACCGGTAAGGAAAAGCTGAAAGCGCACCTGCATATGCTGGAAGAGGCCGCCAAGCGCGACCACCGCAAGCTGGGCCGCGAGATGGACCTGTTCCACATGCAGGAAGAAGCCCCGGGTCAGATTTTCTGGCACCCCAACGGCTGGACGATCTACACCCAGTTGCAGGACTACATGCGCCGCCAGCAGCGCAACGGCGGCTATGTCGAGGTCAACACGCCGCAGGTTGTGGACCGCAAACTGTGGGAAGCTTCGGGCCATTGGGACAAGTATCAGGAAAACATGTTCATCGTCGAAGTGGACGAGGAACACGCACGTGAAAAGGCAATCAACGCGCTGAAACCGATGAACTGCCCCTGCCATGTGCAGATCTTCAATCAGGGCCTGAAGTCCTATCGCGACCTGCCGCTGCGCATGGCTGAGTTTGGCTCGTGCAACCGCTATGAACCGTCAGGTGCGCTGCACGGTATCATGCGCGTGCGCGGCTTTACCCAGGACGATGGACACATCTTCTGCACCGAAGACCAGATCGAGTCAGAAACCGCAGAGTTCATCCGGTTCCTGTCCCAGATCTACAAGGATCTGGGATTCGAGAACTTCTCGGTGAAATTCTCGGATCGCCCCGAGAAACGATCGGGGTCGGATGAAGTCTGGGACAAGGCCGAAGCCGCGTTGCTCAGCGCGACACGTGCTGCCGGGATCGAGCCGGAGCTCAACCCCGGCGAAGGCGCCTTTTACGGCCCCAAGCTGGAGTTTGTTCTGACCGACGCGATCGGTCGCGATTGGCAATGCGGCACGCACCAGGTTGACTTCGTGCTGCCCGAACGGCTGGATGCCACCTATATCGGCGCCGACGGCGGCAAACACCGTCCCGTTATGCTGCATCGCGCAACCTTGGGTTCGTTCGAGCGTTTCATCGGTATCCTGATCGAAGAACACGCAGGCAAGCTGCCCTTCTGGCTTGCCCCGCGTCAGGTCGTGGTCGCCTCCATTACCTCCGAGGCGGATGACTATGTCGCCGAAGTGGTCGAAACCCTGCGTGCTGCCGGCGTTCGGGCCGAAGCCGACATTCGCAACGAAAAGATCAACTACAAGGTTCGTGAACACTCGGTTGGCAAGGTTCCGGTCATTCTGGCCGTCGGCCATCGCGAAGTTGAAGACCGCACTGTCAGTGTCCGGCGTCTGGGTGAAAAACAGACGCAGGTACAACCGCTTGACGTTGTAACAAACGAGCTGTCCCAGGCAGCCACCCCACCGGATTTGCTGTAACAATCGGCAGGAAATCGCAAGAAATCTGGCCCCCAATTTGGGGCCAGATTGAAACATTCCCCCCTTTCTTCATCAAAAACAATGCATTACGCTGCAAGAGGGCACGCCGCCCCCTGACGTGCTTGTGAGACACGGGCTCGTGAATTCAACTCTGTCCACCAAGCTACTACCTTTGTCATTGTCACAAGCAGACATACCCAGTCATCAAGAGGATTACCGAGATGTCGAACACAGCCAAGTCCCTGGTTATCGCAACCGCAGTCGCAGCCGCCGTATCGGGCGCCGCAACCACTGCATCCGCTCAGGCAAAAGAAAAATGCTATGGCGTATCGCTGGCCGGTCAGAATGACTGCGCCGCTGGTCCCGGCACCACCTGCGCGGGCACCTCGACCGTTGATTATCAGGGCAACGCATGGACCCTGGTCGATGCAGGCACCTGCGCGGATATCGAACTGCCCGCACAGGCAGACGGCACCCCGCGCAAAGGCTCGCTGGAAGCTCAGGATCGCGACCTGCCGGCATAAGAACGGCCTGACGAATTCAGGGGGCGGGCACCATCGCCCGCCCCTTCCCTTTCGTGATCAAGGAACTGGCCCATGTTGGATGATGCCCACAGGTCGAACCGCCTGCCCGCAGCTCCGGGCGTAGGTTACAAGCCGCAACACTTCGCTCAGATACTTGAACACGCGCAACCCGTCGCATGGCTGGAAATTCATGCGGAGAACTATATGGGCGATGGCGGGCGGCCTCTGGCGCAGCTGCGCCATCTTTCCGAACAATTCCCGATCTCGGTCCATGGCGTTGGCCTGTCCATCGGCGGCGAAGGCGCGCTGGACCCTGATCACCTGGCCCGGCTGAAACATCTGGTAGGCTGGCTGAACCCCGCCAGCTTTTCCGAACACCTGGCCTGGTCCACCCATGACACCCATTTCTACAACGACCTGCTGCCCCTGCCCTATACCGACGCAACACTGACACGCGTTTGCGATCATATCGATCAGGTTCAGGACACCGTCGGACGGCAGATGCTGTTGGAAAACCCCTCAAGCTATTTGGCTTTTGAGGAAAGCACCTGGTCCGAGCCCGACTTTCTGCGCGAAATTGCACGTCGTACCGGATGTGGCTTGTTGCTGGATGTCAACAACGTCTTTGTCTCTGCCACCAATCTGGATTTCTCTCCTCAGGGTTACATCGATGCCTACCCACTTGAAAAAGTGGGGGAAATTCACCTTGGCGGCCATGACGAGGATGAAGACGATCACGGCCATCCGCTGCTGATCGACAGCCACGGGCGTGAAGTGGTCGACCCGGTTTGGGCGTTGTTGGATTACGTGCTGGAACGTACGGGGCCGAAACCCGTCCTGGTCGAATGGGACACCGACGTCCCCGACTGGCCCGTTTTGCGAGAAGAGGCCGTTCGCGCGCAGACCGCCCTGGAACGGATCCCGGCATGAGCGTTTCGCAATCCGAATTTCGCGCAGCCATGATGGATGCGTCAGCCCCTGTCCCCGAAGGTTTGCTGGACGCCGAGGCGCAGCCAGCAGGTCGTCGGTTCAGCGTCTATCGCAATAATATCGCCGTGTCCTTGACCGAGGCGATGCATCAGGCGTTTCCAGTCATCACCAAGTTGCTGGGGCCGCAGAACATGGATGGGCTGGCCGGGATATTTCTGCGCCAGCACCCGCCATCATCACCTATGATGATGTTCTATGGTGAAGCCTTTCCCGATTTTCTGGCTGGAATGCAGCAGCTTTCGCATCTTGGTTACCTGCCGGATGTGGCGCGGCTGGAACTTGCGTTGCGCAAGTCGTACCACGCCGCCGACAGCCAACCCGCCCCGGCAGACGCACTGGCCGCAGACCCCGAACAAGTCATGCGGGCCCGGTTGCGTTTTGCCCCGGCCATGCGGGTGGTGCGCTCGGACTGGCCCATTCACGCGATCTGGCGCTTCAACACCGAATCCGACGCGCCGAAACCGGTTGCCCAAGCCGAGGACGTATTGATCACACGCCCGGAATTCGACCCGGTTGCCCAATTGCTGCCCGCCGGCGGCGCCGATTGGATCGCCTATATGCAAGGTGGCGACATGATCGGCGAAGCGTTTGAGAAAACAGCGGCGGAGCAACCTGAATTTGACCTTGGAACCACTCTGGCACTGCTTTTGCAGGGCGGTGCAATAACTTCTGTGACTATCGAAAGGCTGGAGACATGACTGCCCTGATCTCACTTCACAACAACGTTCTGGGAAAGGTGGACCTTGCGTCCAACTGGCTTACACCCACGCTGGCGCGGCTGGTCTTTGTCGCTGTCCTTCTGGTCTATTACTGGAACTCGGCAATGCTGAAGATCGACGGTTCGATCTTTTCACCTTCGGCAGGTGCCTTCGGTCAGATTTTCCCCAAAGCCGCCGAAGCCGTCCTTTACGACGTATCCCAAATGACGTTCTTCCAACGTATCGTCATTTTCTTGGGCACGGTTGCAGAATTCGTCCTTCCTGCGCTGCTGCTTGTCGGTCTGTTCACCCGCCTGGCGGCCTTGGGCATGATTGGTTTCATCTGGGTGCAGACTCTGGTCGATGTTACTGGCCATGGCGTGAAACTGGGCAGCCTGTTCGACGCAGCGCCATCCATTATGGATCAGCGCACGATGTGGACGTTCCTGATGCTGGTGATCGTGATCAACGGTGCGGGGCCCATCTCACTTGATCGGATTCTGCGTCTGAAATGACCTAGAAATGCGCTTTGGGCTGGTCCGGTTTACCCGCTGCCAGCCCAAGCACCCCGGCAACCCCGGCAAATGCGATCGGGAACATGGTGAAGACACCAAATCCGAATGCATAATACATCGCCCCCGCTGAAATCAGCAGCAGGATCCCGGCAACAAGGGCGCGCGCGGGCGCCATCGCCCCCCCGACAATAGCCAACAAAGGCGCGATGATCGACACGGCCTGAATCAGATCAGGGTTGTCTACCTGCCTCAGAACGCCGTCTATCTCGCCGACGTGATCGATCACGACCACTTTCGCATATCCGAAAAACCCGACGATCATCCCGATCAGCCCGGCAATCACGCCCAGGATCATGGCGGCATTACGCATTGAAGGTCCTCACTGTTGCTTGCAGGCACATAAGCATTTCTTAAGAAATACCAAGCTGCATGCGTGTTTCCGCGGTCCAGCCAAGAAACAGCTCTCCATCTTTCTCGATCAACGGGCGCTTCATCAGGGTGGGATGCTCTTTCAACAGTTCCAAAGGTGCTTTCGCGCGCTGGTTGTCATTCAATCCGCGCCATGTTGTGGACCTGGTGTTGAGCAAAGCGTCGCCGAAGGTGGCAAGCGCCTGCGACAGCACAGCATCCGGCACACCATCGCTGCGGACATCCACGAACTCTGCGTCTGGCAACGTTTTCAATGCCTTGCGACAGGTGTCACAAGTTTTCAGTCCGTAAAGGCGCATGTTTTTTCTGCTCCTACATTTGATCGCATTTTGGGCAAACTTGCCACTTTCAGGCGGTTATTCTTGATTTTTTACTTCACCGTGCAATGTTGAAAAAGGCGAAACACACGAATTGGACTGTTCAGGAACTGCCAAACAGTCGTTTTTGTGGTGACGCTGACCACAGCCCCCACCAATTTGTGGGACAATGCGCAAGTAGAAGGAGACACGGGACATGCCAACCGGCACCGTGAAATGGTTCAATACCACTAAAGGTTATGGTTTTATTGCCCCTGATGAAGGGGGCAAAGATGTGTTTGTACATATCTCGGCCGTAGAACGGTCCGGCCTCACCGGACTCGCAGACAATCAGAAAGTCTCGTACGAGTTGCAGGACGGACGCGACGGCCGACAAATGGCTGCGGAATTGAAGCCGTTGTAACGACATCGCCGCTGATCGCGGGATTAATCCATTAAGGATGGCGGCCAATTTCCGGCCGTCAACCACCCCCTACCGGGCCTGTTCCATTACCCGCGCGCGGATGGTTCATTTGCGCGACGTCAATGATGTGTATCCGTTGCAATGGTGTCGGATACCCCGGGTTCCTGCGGCCAGCCCTCAGCCCGGCCCTCATGCCGGAATTCCCAGGCTTTCATTGGTTGCTCGGGGCAACGCTGGCACGTTGCGACGCTTGTCGTTCCGATTTCAGGTCATCATGCATACGTCGCAAAACCCCACACACTGCCCAAGCGATGGGCCGCTTGGCATGACAATCCGAACACATTGGCGCCGGGCAAATTCGAATACTATTTGCGAATGATCTCTTCGAACTCACGCCACTCCCGAGCCGTCATGCCCGAGCTTTCCTGCGTGACGTCCTCACCCGCCAGCATGCGTCGCAGGCTTTCGACCATCTGAGCGGACAGGTTGACGGCCCCAAGACGGTAATCCTCGAATGCTTTGTAGGCAAAGGGCACCCAGTCGGCGACGATCTTGCACATCGTATCAGCGTAAACGCGGATCTCATATTGAGCATGAGGGTCAGCGCGCAGGCGCAGGAAGTGGAACAGGTTGTGCAGGTCGACCTTCCAGTACCACTGCGTATAGATGTTTGCGGGCAGGTTCATCCGCGCCAATTCTCGTGCCAGACCTTGCTGCCCGTCCTGGCTGATCATCGACTCGTAATTGTCATAGCACCGGGCGCTGTCTGCCCTCAGGATGTCCAGAACACGCGCGGCCTCTTCGCCTTCCAGGGCGGATCCACGGCCTTGATTGTTCACCTCTGATTGGGCGGCCACATGTTCGGGTGCGGGAATATAGAACTCACGATCCAGAATCGAATACCGTGCCGAGTATTCATTCACATTGGCCGTACGGTGCCGAATCCACTGCCGCGCCACGAAGACCGGCAGCTTCACATGCAGTTTGACCTCGCACATTTCAAAAGGGGTCGAATGCCAGTGCCGCATCAGATACCGGATCAGACCTTCGTCATTCTGAACCGATTTGGTTCCTTTGCCGTAAGACACACGTGCGGCCTGACAGATAGCGGCGTCATCGCCCATGTAGTCGATGACGCGAACAAAACCGTGATCCAGAACCTGATGCGCGGTATAAAGGTGATCTTCCATTCCCGCTGAAACGACGCGACGAGTGGGATGCGATTGGGCACGTTGCGCTTCGATCTCGGCCTGTTGGTCAGCGGACAGCGGCATCAAGTTTTCCTTTCTGGCAATGAGTCGCCCCCTACTATATCTCGCCAATCGCAACATCGAAACCGCGATATATGCCGCAACCCACGCAAAATTCAGTTCGCCAGACCCGGCGGTCTCGACACACTGGGTCGGCGCGCTAAGCTCTTTGCAAACTGAGTCGAAAAGGATGACCAAAATGGCGCTGACATATCTTCACACCATGGTCCGCGTGAAGGATCTGGAAAAATCCATGGCGTTTTACAAGCTTCTGGGCCTGAAGGAAACACGCCGCTATGACAGCGAAGCCGGGCGGTTTTCACTGATTTTCATGGCACCTCCGGGGCAGGAGGATGCGCCGATCGAGCTGACCTACAACTGGGACGGTGATGACGGCCTTCCCAGCGACAGCCGCCATTTCGGTCACCTCGCCTACGGCGTCGACAACATCTACGAGGTTTGCCAGCACCTTCAGGACAATGGTGTTACGATCAATCGCCCTCCGCGTGACGGTCGCATGGCCTTTGTACGCTCGCCCGACAATATCTCGATCGAGCTTTTGCAAAACGGCGATGCTCTGGAGCCGAAGGAACCCTGGGCCAGCATGGAAAGCGTTGGCCACTGGTGATCCGGTGGGTCATAACACTTGGGCTGGCCGTGCTGGCCAGCCCGATCAAGGCCGAGCCGTGTCGTCTGGCCCTTGCACTGGCCATGGACATTTCAGTTTCGGTCGATGAGGCCGAGGACTTGCTGCAACGGCAGGGTTTGGCTGCTGCGCTGATCGCACCCGAAGTGCAGGAGGCCTTTTTCTCCTCTCCTATGCCGGTTGCTTTGGCTGTTTACGAATGGAGCGGCCGTTCCACGCAGCACATCATTTTGAATTGGTTGCTGATCGAAGATGTTGCCGACCTGCTTTTCGCCTCTGGTCAGATAAGTGCCTCTGTTCGGTCAGATACCGGATCAGCGACCGCCATGGGCCATGCCCTGGCGTTCGGGTCAACCTTGATGAGCCAGGCACCCCAGTGCTTGTTTCAAACGATTGACCTGTCCGGAGATGGTTCCAACAATGATGGCTATGGACCACGGATAGCCTATCGACACTTCGCTTTTCAGAATGTGGTGGTCAATGGCCTCGTGATCAACGCGGCGGATTTTGAAGGCGAACTTTTTCTGATCCCCTTTTTTGAAAACAACGTCCTGCATGGTCCCGGCGCCTTTTTGGAAGTCGCTCAGGGGTTCGAGGATTTCGAACGGGCCATGCGGAAAAAGCTGAAACGGGAATTGAGCGGTTTGCAGATTGGCTCGCTCGATGAAGACCCGCAATAAATCCGCGCCTGATTGATGCTTTTGCGGGCCAGTTCTCTGGACCGGCATTTGACCAAGGCCGGCAGGCCTGTGCATCAGTGCAGGACGCTTTGGTTCTGGCCAACGCACAACCCTGGTCAGTAGATGTATCGGATCTGGTCCGTCCAATACCGCTCCACGCGGCGCAGCGACGTGGTGATGTCTTCGATACCTTCCAACTCCAACACGCCCCTGCTTTGCAATCCTTCGGCGTGACGCGCAAACAGGTCGGACACGATATTGCGGATTTCCCTGCCTCTTGGTGTCAGACGCACGCGAACAGAGCGGCGGTCTATCTCGCATCTCTGGTGGTGCATATACCCCATCTCAACCAGTTTCTTGAGGTTGTAGCTGACATTGCTGCCCTGATAGTAGCCGCGGCTTTTCAGCTCACCCGCCGTCACTTCGTGATCGCCGATATTGAACAGCAGCAGCGCCTGAACCGCGTTGATTTCCAGCACGCCAACGCGCTCGAATTCATCCTTGATGACGTCCAGCAGCAACCGGTGCAGCCGTTCCACCAGGGCCAGCGCCTCAAGATAGCTGGTCATGAACCCCTTGGCTTCCAGCCCGGAGACCTGCATTTCCATACTCATCCGACCCTCCGATTCAGTCGTGCTGTTTGAGACACGATGACCTGAAAGTCCGAAAAATCGGTTAAGCCGGTTTTTTTCTTATTTCTGAAAGGTCTGCGCGATGTTTGAAATCAAACTGGCAAACTGCGCCGGTGGCTGCACCTGACCTGTGACCCATTGATAGAGGTCCTGATCGTTTTCGTGCAGCAGCGCGTCAAAGACATCCAGCCCGGCCGCATCCATATCGGCCAGGTTGCGATCGGCATAAGCGGACAGGATAATGTCCATCTCTTTGATCCCGCGCCGCATGGATCGCATTTTCATTCGCTTGATGCGTACGTCCCGGGGTTCACTCAATTCTTCTGCTCCAGCATCAGACGCATTTTCTTTTCCAGACGCGCTGCACGTTCGGCACAAACCCGCATCTCGCCCCGTATGGCGCGCAGTTCAGCCACGGCGGTTGACAGTTCCATACCGCCTTCACCCTCTTCCACCGGGGCATCCATGCCGTCCCCCTCGCCGGTCAACAGCCACATGATCGAGACATTGACCAGCCCCGCCATCATCGACAATCGGTTCGCGCGCGGCTCGGACAGATCGTTTTCCCAATCGACGATCGTCGTCTTCTTGACACCAAGGCGGCGCGCCAACTCGGCCTGGGTCATTCCGGCCGCTTCGCGAGCGCCTGCCAAACGGTCCCCGAATGTCGCAGAGTCCGGTCCATACCAGTCTTTTTCATCATTCATTCGGGTCTCCAATTCACAGTGTCCATACGGCTTGATCGTCATTCCGACGCACCCTATGACAGTCGGGTTGAACATACAAACCGAGGCCATCCATGAGTTTCCTGTCTGCGACACTGTCACGCGTCAAACCCTCGCCCACGATCGCTATGACAGCCAAGGCCGCCGAGTTGAAAGCCGCCGGGCGCGACGTGATCGGCCTGAGCGCGGGTGAGCCGGATTTCGACACCCCCCAAAACATCAAAGACGCTGCTGTTGCAGCGATTGCAGCGGGTAAAACAAAATACACTGCTCCAGACGGCATTCCGGAACTGAAGCAGGCGGTTTGCGCCAAGATGAAGCGCGATCACGGGCTTGAGTACACGCCCGCGCAGATCTCAGTTGGAACGGGCGGCAAACAGACGCTGTACAACGCCTTGATGGCAACAATGAATGACGGTGACGAGGTGATCATCCCCGCGCCTTATTGGGTAAGCTACCCCGACATGGTTTTGCTGGCGGGTGGAACGCCGGTTGTTGTTGAAACGACGCTGGCCAACAGCTTCAAGCTGACGGCAGAACAACTGGAAGCCGCAATCACCCCCAGGACGAAATGGTTCATCTTCAACTCGCCTTCCAACCCGACAGGCGCAGGGTACAGCCGGGATGAGCTCAAGGCCCTCACCGATGTTCTGATGCGCCATCCGCATGTCTGGATCATGTCGGACGACATGTACGAGCACCTGGCCTATGACGGCTTTGAATTCTGCACGCCTGCCGAGGTGGAACCGGGTCTGTATGACAGGACGCTCACCTGCAACGGTGTTTCGAAGGCCTATGCCATGACAGGCTGGCGCATCGGTTATGCGGCCGGTCCGGTCGAACTCATCTCGGCGATGCGCAAGATCCAGTCGCAATCCACTTCGAACCCCTGCTCGATCAGCCAGTGGGCGGCGGTAGAAGCGCTGAACGGAACACAGGATTTTCTGGCCCCGAACAATGAAACGTTCAAACGCCGCCGTGATCTGGTGGTGCGCATGTTGAACGAGATTGACGGTGTAACCTGCCCGACACCTGAGGGCGCGTTTTATGTCTACCCTTCGATCGCCGGGCTGATTGGCAAAACAACACCCGCGGGAACCGTCATCGAAAACGATGAAGCCTTTGCCACGGCCCTGTTGGAAGAGGCGGATGTCGCCGTCGTGTTTGGCGCGGCCTTTGGCCTGTCACCCAACTTCCGGGTCAGCTATGCTACGTCCGATGCAGCCCTGACCGAAGCCTGCGGTCGAATACAGCGCTTTTGTGCATCTCTGAGGTGAACATGTCTGCCGACCTTCCCGAATACTACTTTCGCATCCGTGAAAACGGGGCTGCCGTGTTTCGGATCGATACGGAAAACCGCCAACGCCGGATCGAGATGGATCAGATTGCCGTCATCAACATCCGCAACGGCGAGGTCAAGCCGCACGGGCAACGGACGTTGTCCGAAAGGGATCAGGCCGAGATCGCCCAATGGATGCAAGAGCGCCGGGCCGTACTGGCCCAGCGCGACATTGACGATATTCACCGCGCTGTCGACTATCTGAACCTGACAACGCAATGGGCGCAGTCCAAGGCAAGCGACGAACAGCTTGAGGATGTGACCGACAGGTTGCTGATGGCGATGCACGATCTGCGCACGGTTCTGGTTCGGAAAAAGGCCGACCGGTTGAGCAAAGACTAGGCCGGTTCCGCCGGTGCCTGCATCTGCCGCACCGAATGCATCCAGAACCGGGCCATCAGCAACACCGCCGCGAAGGCCAGACCAAGCACCAATCCCAGCCAGACACCGATGCCGTCCATCTGACGGACGAAGCCGAAATAATACGACGCCGGGATTCCCACGACCCAATAGCTGAGCGCCGCCATAACCATGGGAATCTTGGCATCCTGCAACCCGCGCAGCAGACCCAGCGCAATCACCTGCGCCCCGTCGACCAGTTGGAACAGGGCAGCCATGGCCAGTAATCCGGTCCCGATAGCCAGGATTTGTCCGCGCTGCGGATCATCGGCCTCCATAAACAGGGAAATCAGCGGCTCGGCATATGTCAGGAACAGGATGACGGTCACGACGGACATGACCAGCGACATGCCCGTCACGGCAATCGCACCTTTCTCCAGGTGCGCCTTGTCCCGGCGGCCCAACGCGTTGCCGGCCCGGATGGTGGCCGCATTGGACAGCCCCAGATGTACCATGAAGGTGGCCGACGCCAGATTCAGGGCGATTCCGTGCGCGGCCAGCGGGACCTGACCCAGCCAGCCCATCATCACGGCTGATGTTGCAAACAGCGACACCTCGGCCAGGGTGGTCAGACCAATGGGCACGCCCAGCTTCCATACGCTGATGAACATTTCCCAATCCGGGCGCCAGAAGCGCTGAAAGAGGCTGTGTTCCGGCAAGGTCCGAACCACATAGACGACAACCGCGACCAGCGAAACGACCTGCGTCGCGATCGACGCGATCGCTGCGCCCATCACGCCCAGCTCAGGGGCGCCCCAGTTGCCAAAGATCAGCGCATAGTTGGTAAACCCGTTCACAACCGCCGCCGCAACCGTGATCCAAAGCACGATCTGAGTTCGCTCCAGAGCCGCAAGGTAGGATTTCAACACCATCACGATGAGCGCCGGAAACAACCCCCAACCGGCAACGCGCAAATACTCCGACGCAGTTTCAGCGATATGCGGCTCTTGTTTCATGGCGATCAGGATCGGATAGGACCACCACAACAACGGCATGACCACCGCAGCATACAGCAGCGACAACCACAGCCCCATGCGGGTCGAGCGGCGAATGCTGGTTTCGTCCCCTTCTGCCGCCGCAGTGGCAACCATCGGCATGACGGCCCAGCCGAACCCCGCGCCAAACAAAAACAAAACGAAGTAATAGCTGCTGGCCAAGGTAACGGCTGCCAGCGCCTCGACCCCGTACCAGCCCAGCATGATAGTGTCGGTCAGGCCAATGGCAAACTGCGCCAGGTGGCCACCGACCAACGGCAGGCCAAGCACGGCAATCGCCCGAAAGTGGGCCGGATATGTCATCACTTTTGTCATTGCACCAGCCATATGCGCGGGCTTGGCGCGGGACAAGAGAAGATCACTAAAATTTCAATATGAGACTCCGGTGCCTACTCACACGACAGGAGCAGGCACCGTGGCGGTTAACGGGCGTCCGGGTGCAATGCTGTACCCAAAATATGCTCGGACCGGTGGATGACGTGATGCGCCTGCCCCACGATCAACGGATCGGGTTCACCCACAATGTCGTGATCCTTGCCCGGATAGTCCAGCGTCGACAGAAAATGCCGCATGCAATTCAGGCGCGCGCGTTTCTTGTCATTCGATTTGATGATCGTCCACGGCGCGTCCGCGGTATCGGTGTAAAAGAACATGGCCTCTTTTGCTTCGGTGTAATCGTCCCACTTGCTGAGGCTGGCCTTGTCAATCGGTGACAGCTTCCACTGTTTCAGAGGATCCGTCTCGCGACTTTTGAAACGACGCTGCTGTTCTTCCTGCGTGACCGAGAACCAGTATTTGTAAAGCTGGATGCCCGACCGCACCAGCATCCGCTCTAACTCCGGCGTCTGCCGCATGAACTCCAGGTATTCATTGGGAGAGCAGAAGCCCATCACCCGCTCTACACCCGCGCGGTTGTACCAGGACCGGTCATAGAACACCATTTCGCCAACTGTAGGCAGTTCCTGAATATAGCGCTGATAATACCATTGCCCCTTTTCTTCCCAAGTGGGTTTATTCAAGGCCACGACCCGGGCCTGACGCGGATTGAGGTGCTCCATGAACCGCTTTATCGTACCGCCCTTGCCAGCAGCATCGCGCCCTTCGAACAGCAGAACGAAACGCTGCCCGGTTTCCTGCGCCCACAGCTGAACCTTCAGCAACTCTGCCTGAAGCTTAGCCTTCTGTTCTTCGTACACCGACCGCGCCATCTTGCGGCCGTAAGGGTACTTGCCGCTTTCAAACGCCTGCCGGATCTTTTCCGGGCTGGGCTCTGCGACCTCTGCAACCGGGGTCGGCCCAGTCTTGGTCTGAGTTGAATCTACTTTGACCCGAGCAATGGCATCCATAAATTTTTTCCTTTTCTGTTGTCCCGAAAGCGAGCTAGCAGAAAGGCCAAGGATGCGCTTTGATTGGGGTCAAATTGATGCCTCAAAAACCCATGAATTCCAAACCGGATCCGAGGTTCCGATGCAAACGCCGTTTTTCAAGCTGTGCCCAAGCGGACCTTGCCTGAATCCTCAATGACATCTTTTTGAACCGCCCTCGGTCAACATGGCCAAATCTGGCGCCCGTATAGCGCACCGGATCTGCCGATACCCCTTGCTTCAGGCTTTATCGATGCCCCCAATCGTCAGGGTTGTCCGAGTTGTTGGGCGACAGACCCAATTCGTCGCCTTCCGTCGAACATCCCAGCCCCAGAACTGTCCGGTTCGCATACGAAAAGTAGGAACAGACTTGATTGATCTCGAGGATTTCTCCATCGTCCCACCCCGCGTCACGCAGAGCGATCACATCCGCTTCGACCAGATTGCCCGGATCCTCGGTCAGCTTGCGTGCATAGGTCATGGCCGCCACCTGCGCTGCATCCAATGGCGCGGCCGCCGGATCGCGCGCTTCGATCGCCGCCCGGATCGCATTTCCCCGTTCTTCATCGCCCAGCAACCGCTGCAACCCTGCGAAATGGTGTTCGACGCAATATCCGCATCGGTTCAGCGAGCTGACCCACACGCCCAGCACCTCGAGAAACCATTTCGGTATCTTGTTGCCCGAGTGATGCAGCACCGCCTTGTAGATCGCCATGTGCCCTTCCATCGAATGCGGACGCAACGAATGCGCCATCATGATATTGTCCACATTGTTGTCCGGGCCCCTGACGCGGTCATAGAGTTTCTTCAGCCTGCCCGTGGCCTGCTCGAATGGGATGGTTCTGATCCAGCTCATTTGGCTTCCTGTTGACGTGATTGCCTGTTGTTCAGAGACTAGAAGCGCATTGAGCCCGAGGCGAGACGAATTCGCCACCTTGTCAAAAAGAACCCGGACCAGCGCAGACCGCAATTCGAATGTCGGTCCGGTTTCCCCAAGCACCAACATGGCATGTCCATTCAAAGCCCAGCGAGCATCCGCCCTCAGCCACCAGTCGTTCGGCAACCCGGTCAGATTGGGCTAGACGCTATCTATCTCCATGGTGCGGAACTCATTCTTCAGCCAATTGTGCCGGGCACACATCGGTCTTGTGAAATGCTGACGTATCAACTTGCTCATGGCCTTCTGGATCAAAACCGACGTCGTTGCCGGATATACTTCGGTTGTAAACAGCGACACTGTGCGAACGAAGTTGCTGCCGGGAAATGGCATGGCCTTTACGCTGTTGTGAAACCTCTGCGTTCGGTGAAAGCACGCGGCGGTCGTGATTGCCCAGCCGCTGCCCTGCGCAACCAGGCCGATGATGGATTGATTGCACTCCAGCTCAAACCGGTTGGGCAGGCTGTATTTGCTCCGGGCCAGTTGAGTTTCGATCTGCTTGCCGATCACATAGTCGCGCGAATACCTCAACAACGGTAAATCGGCATCCGGGTTGAACAGCTCATCCGGAGACCCTTCAAACTTGTTGGGAACCACGACGATGAAGGGGTCTCTCATCAGCGGGTATTCGATCAGCCCTTCGGTACGACCCAGCGGTCGCGTGGCGACGCCCACGTCAAGCTTGTGTTCCTGGAGTTTTGCAAGAATTTCGTGGCTGGGACGCGTGAAATGGCGGAAATTGCACCGTGGCAGAGCCTGTGCCAGAAAACGAACAAGATCGGGCGCGATCTGATTGTCAAAATCATCGACCAAAGCCAGTCGCAAGTCCGTCGCATGCTGCCAGTTTCCCGTTCGAATTTCGGCCTCACCACGCTTCAGCACAGTCAGACCATCACGCACATAGCGGGCAAATACCTCGCCCGCCGGCGTCAGGCCCATGGGGCGGCGCCCATGGTCGACCAAATCAATCCCCAACGCGCGTTCAAGGCTGCGCAGGTGGTTCGAAACCGTGCTGATCGACAAATCTGTTTCTGATGCGACCTGCTGAATCGATCCGGATTTGGCGATCAGCTGAAACACTTCCAGCCATCGAAGACTCAGAGATTTGGACACGGCAACCAACCATTGTTTCGATTTGTTCGAAACTAGCGAAGCAAAGTTTTGCCCCTGCGGCAATGAAGAAGTTGATCGAAAGGGTCGTTTCTAGGCTTTCATCCGCACAAAACCCGGGTCGTACGGGCTTGGGCTGATAACCGTCGCACCGATCCGTTTCCCGCAACTGTCCAGTTTCATTTCACGGCCAACCTGCGTCAGGGACGGATGGATGAAAGCGTGCGCCAGATTCAGCTTCGTGCGATGCCCCCATTCGCCCGACGTGACAGTACCAACGACGGTATCATCCTGCATCAGTGATGCGCCGGGATGCGCCGGGCCATGGGTTGAATCGATGCGCAAGGGGACCAGCTTGCGTCGCGGTCCTTCCGATTTCCGTTTCAACAGAGCATCACGCCCCACGAAGGCGCCCTTGTCCAACCGGACGAACCGATCCAGGCCGGTTTCAAAAGGATCAAATTCGGTGATCAGATCGGCTTTCCAGTGCAAAAAGCTCTTCTCCATGCGCATGGATTCAACGGCCCTGGCACCGAACAGTTTCAGCCCGTGCGTTTCGCCGGCCTCGCGCAAGGCAAGATAGGCCGCATAGAGCGAGGCGTTGGGAACATGGATTTCATAGGCCAGCTCGCCCGAGTAACTCAGGTTCATGACCGTGGCCGGAGCAATACCGACAAAACACTCGCGCACGCTGAGCCACGGGAACGCATCTGCCGACCAATCTCCTCTGGTGCAGGCTGACAGGACAAAACGCGACTTCGGGCCAGCCAGAACCAGAATGGTCTGATCGTTCGTCAGGCTGCGCAACTGAACGTCCTCATCGCTGCGCAGATGCAGGCGCAACCAATCCATGTCGTGAAACTCGCTTGCCGCGGCAGAGCCATACCAAACCCGGGCCGGACCCCGGTCGCTGGCGGGCAGATTGGCAATCGTCGCTTCTGCCTTGATCATACCGTGGTCATTCAACAGGTATCCCAACCCGACACGCCCCTCACGCCGAGAAACAAGCCCGCAAAACAACCGGTCCAGGAATGCGTGCCTGTCGGATCCCGTGATCTCGATGCGGTTGAACCCGTTGACCTCGGCAAGCCCGACGCCGGTTCGAATGCTTTCGACTTCGGCGGCCACCAAATCGAAGGTTTCGTCAAAATCGAAACTGAGCGTTGGCGAGAAATCGGGATCGGATTTGAAATAGTCCACCCTTTCCCACCCGTTGACCACAGTGAACTCGGCACCTTCAGATGCCAGAACAGGCGTCAGAGGGGTCGTCTTGGCGGGTCGGCCCGCGGGGCGGTGTTCATGCGGAAAATGAAACCTGAATTCGTTCTGATAATCCTCGATCGCCTTGAGCGCGGTGAGTTCCACATTGGCATGACCCGAAAACCTCCGCGGGTCGAGGCACCACGTGTCATAGCACGCCTCGCCATGTACGATCTGCTGCGCCAGCAACCACCCGTGACCGCCACCTTCACCCAGCCCGGCCCGCAGGCCAATGATGCAGTACGCGTTGCGCTTGCCCGGGATCGGACCGACCAGAGGCGCCCCATCAATTGTGTAGGTGATCGGCCCGTTGACCACGGTGTGAATACCAACCTCCATCAAGGCGGGCATGCGCGCAAAGGCCCCTTCCAGAACATCGGTTACACGGTCCAGATCATCCGGGCACAGCGCGTTCACGAAGTTCGGATCAATACCGTCCATACCCCAGGTTTTGCATCCCTGCTCGTAGAACCCAAGCAGCAGCCCGTTCTTTTCCTGTCGGCAATAATAGTCGCTGATCGGGCAGCGCAGCAGCGGCATCCGATGCCCGGCATCCCGGATAGCCTCAATCTCTTCGGACAGGAAATACTGATGTTCCATGGACGACACAGGATGATGCACACCCATCATGGCGCCGACTTCGTTGACCCTGTAACCACAGGCGTTGACGACGACATCACAGTCGATATCCCCGTGCTCGGTATGCACCGTCCAGGTGTCATCGCTGTGCTGTGTCAGCGCGGTCACCGGCGTATTTCGATACACCTCGGCACCCGCCTTGCGTGCCCGGCGCGCAAGGGCCTGGCACAATTGCGCCGGATCGATGTCGCCGTCCAGCGGATCCCAAAGCCCGCCGATGAGATTGTCGGTCGAAATCAACGGGTGTCGCCGGGCACATTCATCCGCGTCGATCACCTCGAAATGTACATCCATCCCCCGCGCCATGGACGCGAAGTGACGATAGCCTTGCATCTGCCCTTCAGTATTCGCCAGACGTATCCCACCGTCTGCGTGGTGATAGTTGATAGGATAATCCGGATCGTCGGCCAGTTCCTTGTACAGACGGATCGAATGGGATTTCAGGCCGACCATCGTCTGGTTCATGCCGAAATTGGTGACCTGCGCCGCCGAATGCCATGTCGTGCCCGAGGTCAGTTCATTCCGTTCGACCAAAACCACATCTGTCCACCCTTCCTGGGTCAGGTGGTAGAGCGTCGAACACCCGGCGATCCCGCCCCCTATCACAACGGCTCTGGTACGCGACTTCATGGCACTGCTCCTTCATTTTCGGCACCAGTCTTGCTGAATAACGGGATGGGCATACAACAGGGCAGATGCGGGTGCCGGAAAATCGAAACCGCGATTTCGAATTCTGAAAACGGCACTTCTTCTTTGATACCGGGACAAGTTGGGTCCTAGGGTGCAGGAAAACGCAAGGTAACGTAAACGAATGCCATCGGAGAGCGTCAAAAGAAGCGGTCGAAAGGCACGGCACGCACAGCGTGCGGCCAAGCCCGTTTTTGACCCTTGCCCGCCCGGCCAAAAAGGCGGGGCATTCAGGCCCTTGGACCTATCGGAAATCGAGAAAATTTACGACACCGCGCTGCGTCTGCTGGAAGAACTGGGGATGGGAGACGTGCCGGACAGGCTGGCCATCGACCTCAGGGCAGCGGGGGCTCAGGACCGGGAACAGAACCGGCTGGTTTTTCCCCGTTCAATGGTCGAACAGGCCATCGCCTCGGCCGCGAAGAGCTTCACCTTTCATGGCCGGGATGAAAACCGGTCCATCGAGGTGGGTGGCGACCGCGTGTATTTTGGCACCGGCGGTGCTGCGGTTCAGACACTTGATATCAACAGTGGGCTTTATCGCCCGTCTACCCTGGCGGATCTGCATGATTTCACCCGGCTACAGGATACGCTGGCCAATGTCAGTTGGTTCACCCGGTGCTGCGTGGCGACCGACGTCCCCGATGTGTTCGATCTGGACGTCAACACGGTTTATGCTTTGGTACGGAACACAACCAAACCAATAGCAACGTCCTTCACGTTGGCGGAACATGTCGGCCCGATTGTCGAGATGCTGGACATCGTCGCCGGAGGGGTCGGGGAATTCGCCAAACGCCCCTTCCTGAAAGCGCATATAAGTCCGATCATTTCACCAATGCGATACGGCGAGGATGCCGTGGATGTGGTTTATGAATGCATCGCCCATAACATACCGATGTCGTGCATTACGGCCGCGCAAGCGGGCGCAACCGCCCCGGCAACTCTGGCCGGATTTCTGGCGCAGTCACTGGCCGAAACGCTTGCCAGCCTCGTGATGGTCAATGCGATCAAACCCGGCTTTCCGATGGTCTTTTCCAACTGGCCTTTCATCGTGGATCTCAGGACCGGCTCTTTCGCAGGTGGCAGCGGTGAGACCGCAATTCTGAATGCAGCGTCAGCGCAAATCACGAACTGGCTGGGTTTGCCATCGGGTGTGGCCGCTTCGATGGCCGATGCCAAGGCCATCGACGCCCAGCATGGGGCAGAAAAAGGCATCACATCGCTGGCGGCAGCGCTGGCAGGAGGCAATCTGATCTATGAAAGTTCGGGGATGACGGCATCTCTGCTTGGGGTCAGCTTCGAGGCCTTTGTTCTGGACAACGAAATGCACTCGCACACGTATCGCATCCTGCGCGGGATCGAAGTCACCGAAGCGAACCTTGGCTTTGACGCCATCTGCCATTCGGTTCTGGGCGAGGGGCATTTTCTGGGCAGCGAGCAAACCTATGAAGCCATGGAACGAGATTACTTCTATCCGAAACTCGCCGATCGCCAGGAGCCTCGCACGTGGCAAACAGACGGTGCACTGGATGCATGGTCATCCGCACGGCAAGTCGCTCAAGAGGTGTTGAGCACGCATCACCCTGAATACCTCACCTCAGAACAAGACGCCGAAATTCGCCGACGTTTTCGTATCCTGCCCTGAATGACGGCGGGCATTCCCAGCACGTTGCCGAACCGTTAGGGTCACTGGAGAAACTTGCATAGGATGGGGCATCATGGCCGATTCATTTTTTCAACCGGTATCCGCCATGGAACTGGCCCGATTTGCCGGCATTCCCGCTTTCATGCGCCTGCCTATTCTGGATCTGGCGCACGAACGGATCTCGGAGGTCGAACTGGGCCTCGTGGGTATCCCTTGGGACGGCGGAACCACAAATCGCCCCGGCGCCCGGCATGGTCCGCGGCAACTGAGGGACTATTCCACGATGATCCGGGCGATGAACCCGGTTACGGGAGTGGCACCGTTTGCAATGGTGAACTGCGCAGATCTAGGAGACGTTGCCCCCAATCCCGTCGACATAGAAGACACGCTGGATCGGGTCACGCGTTTCTACACGGATCTTCAAGTCCGCAACATCACGCCATTGACGGCCGGAGGGGATCACCTGACCACCCTGCCCGTCCTTCGTGCCCTGGCCGCTTCGGGTCCGGTTGGCCTGATCCAGTTCGACAGTCACACGGACTTGTTCGATACCTATTTCGGAGGTCACAAGTTCACCCACGGCACCCCGTTCCGCCGCGCTGTCGAGGAAGGGTTGGTGGACCCCAAGCGTTTCGTACAAGTCGGAATCCGTGGCACGGCCTACAACACTGAAGATATCGAATGGGGCGAGGCGCAGGGCATCCGCATCATTCGCGTCGAAGAGCTGTTCGACCGGGGCATAGACGACGTCATGAACGAAGTGCGCGAGATCGTTGGCATGCAGCCGACCTACTGCACCTTTGACATCGACTTTGTTGATCCAACTTACGCCCCCGGCACGGGAACACCTGAAATCGGCGGGCCCAACAGCTTTCAGGCCCAGCAGGTCATTCGCAGGATGTCCGGTCTGAACCTTGTCGGCGCCGATCTTGTCGAAGTGTCACCGCCATTCGACCCCGACGGTGGAACGGCGTGGCTTGGCATCTCGCTGATGTTCGAGTTGCTTTGCGTTCTGGCACAGGCGATCGACGCGCGGCGCTAGGCCCGCGCGACGTTCTCGGCGATCATCGAAATCATCTCGAACATCACCGCCGCCGCCGTCAGTGCGGTGATGTTGTTGGGGCTGTCCTTGGTCGGCATCATGCAGACCACATCGCCGCCGACGATGTTCAGTCCGCGCGCCGCGCGCAGGATGCCGACCGCCTCATCTATGTCAAACCCCTTCTCACCTGGCTCCAGATTGGACACGGCCGGCGCGACGGTTGGGTCAAGACAGTCCAGATCGAAAGTGATGTAAACCGGGCGGTCGCCCAAAACCTCTTTGGTCTGCGCGACCACATCGGCCAACCCGCGCTGACGGAATTCGCGCATGGTGACGATGTTGTACCCGTAATCGTACGACGGTTGCAGCCAGTCCAGGCTGCGTGGATGGCCCCGCAGACCGATCTGCATCGACCGGGTTGGATCCACCTGCCCCTGATCGGCCAGATAGGCCCCCCAGTGGGCCGCGGATTTCTTGGCCCCCAGAAAGTGATCAACCTTGGTGAACACATCCGTATGCGCGTCCAGATGCAGAAAGCTGACCGGCTGTCCGCCCGCAAGTTTGCCGCAACCCAGGGCCTGAACAATGCCACCGGTGATGGAATGGTCGCCTCCGACGGAAACGGGGCGCGCTCCGGCCGTGTCTATGGTCTTGTAGAATTCAGTGATGCGTTCGATGCAGTCTTCGTTGTCGTTGGCCTTTGGAAAAGGCACATCACCAACATCGGCGATCCGCGCACTCTGCCAGGGATCAATTTCAAAGACCGAATGCACCCTGCGTTGTACGGCCGAGACATGCCTCAAGGCGCGAGGCCCCAGGTGCTGGTCCCTTTCGGTCGTGCCGTTGCCGGTTGAATGCGGCACGCCCGCCAGCGCGATATCCTGCCCTTCCGGCCCGACATTGGGACACCGGAACAATGTAGGCACGCCCCACCAATACAGGTTGTCCATCATCGACTGTTCATAGGGATCTGTCATGGCTTCCCCGGTTCAAAGAAAAGCGCCCCCGATCGGAACCGGGGGCGTTTGCGTTCAGAGTTTTTCGTCTTCTCGCCGGAACGCGCCCTGCACGATCCGGTCCATGACCATGGCAAGGAACAGGATCGCAAAGCCGCCCAGCAGGCCCGGCCCCTTGGCGGCGTATTGCAGCGCCTCAAGGATTTCCTTGCCCAGGCCGCCCCCGCCGATCAGCGAGATGATCACGACCATGGACAGGCACATCAGGATTGTCTGGTTTACACCCGTCATGATCGATGGCAGCGCCAGAGGGATTTCAACATCCTTCAACAATTGCCATTTCGACGCGCCAAAGGCCACCGCAGCCTCCTTGATGCTTTCCGGAACCCCTTGCATGCCCAGCGCCGTCAGGCGGATCACTGGCGGCATGCCAAAGATGATGGTGGCCAGAATTCCCGGCGGGTTGCCGGTGCCGAAAAAGGCGATGATCGGGATAAGGTAGACGAAGGCGGGAAGCGTCTGCATCAGGTCCAGAACCGGTTCCGCCGCGCGATAGGCGCGCTGCGATTTGCCGAACCAGATACCCAGCGGAATGCCGAAAACGACGCACAGCAACACCGCCGCACCGACCAGAGCAACCGTTTCCATCGCCACGTCCCAGTACCCCAGCAACGCGATATAGGCCAGGGAAGATGCGGTGAAGATGGCAACCCTTGGTCCCGCCGCACGCCAGGCCGTCACACAGATGACCAGCATGACCACCGGCCAGGGTGACCCGATCAGTGCAATCGTCAGCGCATCAAGCACCGACCGGACACCCGCCACGATCCCGTCGAATACGTCGCCTCCAGCTGCCGCCGCAGCATCAATCCTGGCCTCCATCCAGTTTGCCAGGCTCGAAAACAGCGTGCCGTTGCCTTCGCCAAGAAACATCGCAGAGACTTGTTGTTCCGGGAACGCGTCCAACAATGGAAGGGATGCGTTCACGGTGAACTTGTACACGATCAATGGTCCGATTGCTGCGACAAGGATCGCACCCATGACGATATTACGGGTCGAACGCCCACTTTCCGTGCTGTCCGGATCGATACGCCAGTTCGAATATTGTTTTTCGTAGACGCGGTCGGCGTAGAACCCTTGAACCAACTTGAACACCAGCAACATCAACAACCCGGTAATCAGGATGCCTGCCGCCTCGGACTGGGCGGCGGCGGCCCTTTCCAGGCTTGTGGCCGCTGCTTTCTGTATGTTCTCGGCCAGTTTGGTGAAACGGTCGATATCGGCCTGTTCCGTGGCATCCGCTGCGCGCGCCAACAGTTCGGCCGCGCGTTCCTGCTGACGGGCGGCGCGGTCCGCGAAATCGGCGCCGGGATTACCCCACGCGCCCCTGCCGATCTGAACCCACGCGATGATCTCAAGGATCAGAAAGGTCCAGAACATGCCCCAAATGGCGCGTGACGCAGACCAGAACGGCCCCAGCAACGCGGCCCATTTGTTGAATGTGTTGGGAATCGCGCTGGTCGCATCATGAATCTTGTGGAATGCGTTGACATAGTAGTCGCCGTTCGGACCAGCGAACTCTTTGATGGAAAGGTCCAGGGCCTCGCGATCGACCTCGATATCAGAGGCGGCGGTTACTTTCATCTCTGTTGCAGCATCAGTCATTTTTGCCCCCCTGGATACCGCGCAACAGGCGCGGCTTGGTCACGACGCCCACATCAACGCCCGCATCCGTGATGACGACCGGCAGATCAGAATTCACGGCCAGGTCGATCAATTGATCCAGATCCGCGCCCTCGTCCGCTCGGGGCGCACCGTCAAGTGGCCCTGAATAACTGTCCACCGGCTCCATGATGGAATGCGCCTTGACCAGTTTAAGTTTTGAGATGCCCTGAACGAATTCGCGCACGTAATCGTCGGACGGGTTCATGACGATGTCTTCGGGTGTTCCGATCTGCACGATGACGCCGTCCTTCATGATCGCAATCCGGTGGCCGATCCGAATGGCTTCGTCCAGATCGTGGGTGATGAACAGCGTGGTCTTCTTCAGCTGTGCCACAAGCGCTTTGAACTGGTCCTGCAATTGCAGGCGGATCAGCGGATCGAGGGCCGAGAAAGGTTCATCCATCAACAGGATTTCCGGGTCCGAAGCCAGCGCCCGCGCGATCCCCACGCGTTGCTGCATCCCGCCCGAAAGCTCTTTGGGCAGGCGGTCCTCGTAACCTGTCAGATTCACCAGGCTCAGCGCGTGATCCGAGACGGCCCAGCGCTTTGACTTGGACACCTTTCGGATCTCCAATGGATAGGCCACATTATCACGCACTGAACGATGCGGCATCAGCGCCATGTGCTGAAAGACCATACCGATTTGCTGGGCGCGAATGCGGCGCAACTCGGCTTCCGACAGTTTCGAAACATCGTGACCCAGAATTTCGATCCGACCCGCCGTCGGTTCGATCAATCGATTCACGTGGCGCACCAATGTTGACTTGCCCGAGCCGGACAACCCCATGATACAGAAAATCTCACCCCTCGGCACTTCGAACGTGGCGCCCTGAACGCCGACAACACAGTTGAACCGCTCCAGAACTTCCGGCTTGCCTATGCCTTCGTTTCTGACCGCTTCCATTGCCTCTTCTGCACGCGAGCCAAAGATCTTCCAAACGTTTTCTAGTTTTACGACAGGTTCGTCCATTTATCCCCCACAGGGCGATGCCCTGCCCGACAGAAAAAGGCCGCCGCGGTTTTGCGCGACGGCCCAAAGAGTGATTGTTTAGTTGGTCAGCCAGCCGATGACGGTGTCTTCATTCGCAGCCACCCATTCCTTGGCGAACTCAGCGGCTTCGATGTTGTCGACGGCCAGCGCCTTGCCCATCGCGCTCAGATCGTCGCCTGTCATCTGATAGTTGCTGAACAGGGCGGCCACTTCGGGATAGCTCTCTTCCAGTTCCTTGGCATAGTGCAGGTGAAGCGTTGCCCCGTTCCAGGCCGAGGACGCCTCGGACTTGGACAACCAATCCGGATCATCCGTGGGCTGAACGATTGTCCAGGTGGCCGGGTCGTGGGGCGGTTCTTCCAGAACCGTCAGATCCTGTGTCACGAAGATATAGTGCGGGCTGTAGCAAAACCCGATCCACGGATCGCCCGCCTTTGTCGCGTTCGCCAAATTGGCATAGGCAATGGTTTCCTCGTATTCCGTCAGTTCGAAGATCTGGTCATAGCCATAGGACTTGGCCCGGATCTTCTCGACGACGGTCGACGCCCAACCCGGCGCACCGATCCATACCTCGGGTGTTCCGTTGCCATCGGTATCAAAGATCGCAACCTTGTCGGGGTCGCTCAGATCATCGATCGACTTGATGTCATATTGTTCCGCGATGTAGGTCGGCACGCACATGCCCTGCTCGGCCTGAACCGGGTTTTGGTTCATGACGACGGTGCCGTTTTCCTTGACATAGGTATCGTGCAGGTTCTGCTGATTGGGCATCCACACTTCAGGATGGACATGCATCGAACCGCTGTCCATGGCTTCAAACACAATCGGGTTCGTGCCGTTTTGCAATTCCACGTCCAGGCCGAGGTTTTCTTCGATCACGACTTCAAGAATATGTGCCGTGGCGTTCACCGAGGCCCAGTTGGGCACACCGATCACGATATCCGCGGCCATGACCGGCCCGGCAATCGCGAAGGACGCGCTTCCAAGTAGCGTTGCAGTTCTTTTCATCTGATATCTCCGTGTTGGGTAGCTTCCGCGCTTGTTTTTCTCACCCTCTCGGGCCGTGGTTCGCTCTGGTTCAGGTCTTGAAAGACCGTGCCTTTCGGGTTTTTTGGGGCCAGCAAAATCACAGGCTTACATGGCTCCAAAAGTGAAGCACGTGGATGCGTGGGCCTTCAAGAGATACGTTTTATTACCCCTTGAATGCGGAATTATCGCAACATGGTTTCGACTTTTTGCGATTCAAGGAGGTGCGTCCGACATCTCCAAAGCCGGAAGCACCCTCAGGTATAATGAGCACAAGAATTGCTCGGGCAGAAAGCGCACCAGTCTCAACGCGGTCGGGCAGGTTTCCCTTTCAGTACGCTAAGGCCCCTTTCGGCAAACACTGATTGCGTCTGATTCTTTGGTTTGCGCGCGCTCTGTCCGTAAAGGCGGCGTGGAGCCTCCTCTCAGTTTTTGTCCACCCACTTCAACGAGGTCCTTCTGACAAGACCAGGTTCAACACTCTGTGAAAAGTGGCGCTTAATCGAACTTTGAAGCTGGCATTTGCCTACCTACTGGTAGATAGTTCCCATGTCGTAACCATCAAAGAGAACTGACCCCATGGAAATCAATTCGGACTTCTCTGACCGCGTCGTCGTTCACTCAGACCAGCTGGAGTGGCAGGCCTCTCCCATGAAGGGTGTGGATCGCAGGATGTTGGACAGGATCGGAGGCGAGGTCGCCCGGGCCACCACAATCGTGCGTTATGCGCCGGGCAGTCATTTCTCTGCACACACCCATACTGGCGGTGAGGAGTTCATTGTCCTTGATGGTGTGTTTCAGGATGAGCATGGCGACTATCCTGCGGGGACCTATGTCCGCAATCCGCCCACCACGCAACACACGCCGGGGTCGGAACCGGGCTGCACGATATTCGTGAAGCTCTGGCAGTTCGACATGGACGACCGAACCCAGTTTCGCAAAAGCATGGTGGATGAGCTGGGCGCGCGCGCAAATGGTATCGCCACCGCAATCCTGCATGAGGATGCGCGCGAGGTCGTGACCTACTCCCATCTAGACGCGGGTGCGACGCTGCGCTCGGACGCCCCTGGTGGGATCGAGGTTCTGATCATCGACGGGTCGGTCACCGAAGCCGGGGATGAACTGGTCAAAAACGATTGGCTGCGCCTGCCTGAAGGCCACAGCCTGATGGCCGTTGCGGGGCCGGACGGGGCCAGGATCTGGATGAAGACAGGCCACCTGCCTTTTGCCCAACCGCCGGCGGTGTAACCGATGGGTGACCAAAAACCCCTGGCGCAACACCACAGGTCGAGCGGGCCCCAAAAGCCGAACCTGCGCTCTTCAAGTGAGGGGTTCTGAACCATGCGCACGGATACGCTCATCATCGGCGGGGGGCTTTCAGGGCTCAGCCTTGCGACACAGCTTGTGGATCAAGGTCAGGAAGTGCTGATCGTCGAGGCGCGCAATCGTCTGGGCGGGCGCATTCTGACCGAGGCTCTGGGCGACGGCCGTTTCGACATGGGTCCGGCCTGGTTCTGGCCCGGCCAACCACGGATTGCCGCGCTGATCGAACGGCTGGGCCTGCACAGGTTTGACCAATTCAGCTCCGGCGCGCTGAGTTTCGAAGATGAACAAGGCCGTGTTGAGCGCGGCCGCGGGTTTTCATCCATGGAAGGGTCTTATCGTCTGATCGGGGGGCTCGCTGCTTTGACGGATGCGCTGTCGGCACTCTTGCCGGATGGGGCAATCCACCTGTCAACGCAGATCACGGCCTTGGCGCGCACCGAAGGTGGGGTTCGGGTCACCACGCAATCTGGGCGGCATGTTTGGGCGAGGCATGTTGTGCTTGCCATACCCCCACGTATCGCGGCCGAGTTGATCTTTGAGCCCACCCTGCCCGATGGCACGTTATCAGCCATGCGGGAAATCCCGACATGGATGGCAGGTCAGGCCAAGGCGCTTGCGGTCTATGACACTCCGTTCTGGCGTGACGACGGGCTGTCTGGCGATGCCATGAGCCGACGCGGCCCCATGGTGGAAATCCACGACGCGTCACCTGCCAGCGGTGGTCCCTTCGCGCTGTTCGGTTTCATCGGCATCCCTGCGCAAGCTCGCCGGGATGAAGGGGTGTTGCGGCAGCAGGTTCTGGCGCAGCTGGGGCGATTGTTCGGGCGCAAGGCGGTCAGCCCCAGCACGCTTTTCCTAAAAGACTGGGCGTTCGACCGCTTCACAGCGACCGATCTGGACCTTCAGCCTTTGTATACCCATCCGCAATACGGCTTGCCGAAGGCCATGACGCGAATCTGGGAAGACAGGATCATTCTCAGCGGCACTGAAACAGCCGCGCAATTTGGGGGATATCTTGAAGGTGCATTGGAAGCAGCAGAGACCACCGCAGCATTGTTGAGCGCATTAAGGATGAACGCGGCATGGAAATAGACACAAAGACCGCTCTGCTCAATTCTGCCGAATTGGCCGTGCGCAGCAAAGGCTTCGACGGGTTCAGCTATGC
Organism: Ruegeria sp. BF10; assembly: GCF_056538725.1. Taxonomy (NCBI): domain Bacteria; kingdom Pseudomonadati; phylum Pseudomonadota; class Alphaproteobacteria; order Rhodobacterales; family Roseobacteraceae; genus Ruegeria; species Ruegeria sp. BF10. The sequence goes on along the minus strand of NZ_JBQFTR010000001.1, from coordinate 835,963 downwards.
CGACCTTGCCAATGATGTGGGCATCCGCAAGGCATCGATCCACTATCACTTCCCAACCAAAGCCGCGCTGTCAGCAGCTTTGATGGACCGATACCATACCGAGCTTACCGGGCGCTGCGCCGAGATCGAGGAAACTTGTGACACGGCGGGTGCGCGCATGCGCGCACTGATCGCGCTGTATCGCGCGGCTTTGAACGACGGAAAAACCCTGTGCTTGTGTGTCTCGCTGATCATCAGCCGGGAAAGCTTGTCGAATGAGGTCACCGACAAAATCCGCGCGTTCCGGCGCATGATGACCCGGTGGATCGAGAATGTCTTTGCGCTTGGCAAAACGGATCTGTCGATCACGGGTGTTGCGGATCCGAAAGCAGAAGCACGCGCGGCATTGGCCTTGCTGGAAGGCGCTCATCTGACGGCTCGGGCCGAGAGCAGCGTACAAACCTTTGATGACGCCGTGGAAGTGTTAACAGCGCGATGTTTGTGACACGACCCAGACTTGCGCGCCCAGAATGGCCGCGTCGATTGTTGAGGCGCCTGCCCACCTCAACCCGGTTTTTTCCATGCGAGGCCAGCAATTCAACCCGCAAGGCTGAAAACCACACTCCAGCTTGACCCAGGCCGAGTTTCTGGCCGAGCTTTGCGCGCATGCGGTCACGAACCGGGCGCCCTCAAGCCCATCTTGGACCGTTGGATAGACCGCAGACGCGTCAGGCGAACTTCCGTTTCTGCACTCCGGAATGGCTTCGGCTGCTTCGTCATAAATATTGGCGAACCCTTCCCGGCAACCTTCGGGGCGTCCCGGCGGCACTTTGCCGAGCCGATTGGCCGCCCCCCCTGCCCCAACCCATTTCGGGGGATCATCCTGGTGTGGTCTTTGTAGATGTCGATATTGCCTGCGATACAGCGCATCAAGCGAATTGGCCGAGGCCGGATGTACTCACCTCCAGATTGCGGCCATCGCAGGTCACAAAAGCCTCTCTATGGTTCTAGAATACTCGGCAGGTACCGGCCAAATGCGACTCGCAAAGCAGGCTCGGCCCAAGCGGGACCAGAACAGGAACCGAACATGGGAATCTTCCGGGAAAACCGTTGGTTCGGAAAGTAACAAGAGACGGTCAGCGTATGGTCGAATTTGCCATTTTATGGCGGGGAGACAGGGATTCGAACCCTGGGGACGCTCTCACGCCCAACGGTTTTCAAGACCGCCGCATTCGACCACTCTGCCACCTCCCCGTCGACAGCAGGGTCTAAGGCGAAGTTCGACCGGAGGCAAGTCGAAATCGGGAAATCTTGCCGAAGCCTGTGCAGCGGTCTTTCCATGACACTTCAGCCACGTTATGATCCGCACGAAAGACCGCAACAGGCTGGCATACAGAACCAGCAGACCGGCAGCGGGGTTCGGAAAACGAAACCCCTTCAGGCAAGGGATAAGCAGATGAAGCGAGCGATCGAGACACGCCCGGGGCCGAAACGGCTGGCGTATCTGGCGTTGACTTTGACGATACTGGCCGGATGTGAAGAGGCTTTATCAACTTCTGAATCGGCTGAGAAACCGGAAGACAATTCGGGGAAGACGGAACTCCTGCCCGAGGTGGCCACCGGCTCTCAGCGTGATGTCGAAGCCCCTGAGGTTTTTCAGACAACCGAAGCAGGGCTTTGGGATGGCCGGCCGTCTCTTGGCGGGATATGGGTTGCGCACCCGGATGCGTCCCAACCTGAACGTGTCGTGATCAGAAACATGTCCAACAACAAATCCGTGACCGGCGCCCTGTTCCGGCGCGAGCGCAACCTGCCAGGACCCGCGCTTCAGGTCTCGTCCGCTGCCGCGAAAGAGTTGGGAATGCTTGCGGGCGCGCCGACAAAAGTCAGCGTCGTCGCACTGCGCCGTGAAAAGATCGAAGAACCGTCGTCGGAGGATGCGCCGGAGGCAGAAGAAACGGCAGCCGAAACCACGGCCGCAGGTGCCGATGAAGCTGCCGGCACTCAAGCGTCCACAGAGCCGGAAAAACCGGCCAAACGGAAGTGGTGGCAGAAAAAGGAAACAGCCGCCGCCGCGGCGGGTACGGCTGCGGTTGCCGCGGGTGCGGCCAGTGCATCGGATGAAACGGCTGAAGACGTCGAGCCCGCAAGCGAAGACGCCGAGACGGCCACTTCTGCGGACGATCAGGTCGAAGCATCTGCCGAAAAACCAGCCAAGCGGAAATGGTGGCAGAAGAAAGCCCCCGCAGCTGCGGCTGCGGGAACTGCCGTGGCCGCGGCAGATACAGCAACTGACAGCGCAGACGTAGCCGCCGAAGCCGCCGAAGCCGTGGCGTCCCCCTCTTTGTCGGATGCACCGGTCACGCCCCCCGCCGAGCAACCTGCCAAGCGGAAATGGTGGCAAAAGAAAGACCCCGCCGCGATCACCGAAACGCCACTGGACCCGATAGAGGGGGCCGCAGCCGCAATTGATGCGTCAGAAGCCACTCCTGTCGCAGCCGCCACAACGTCGGCGACATCTCTGAGCAAACCGTTTGTTCAGATCGGAACCTTCAGCGTAGAGGCGAACGCCAAGTCAGCCGCCCAAAAGGTGCGTCGGAACGGCATGCCCACAGTTGTACGGGAACTGAAAACAGCAAATAGTACTGTCTGGCGCGTGCTGGTTGGCCCCGCCGCAACCCGGGCCGAGCGCAAAGCCTTTCAAAAGGACGTGAAAGACCTTGGCTTCAAAGACGCGTTCACGGTAACCGACTGATTAAGGGAGGCGTAACATGCTATCCTCAATACGAACATCCGTTCTGGCTCTTGGGCTTGCCGTTCTGGCGATACCTGCCCAGGCTTTTGATACATCCGCCCGCGCGGCTTATGTGATCGACCAAACCACCGGTACCGTGCTGCTGTCGAAAGAAGCCGACCAACCATTGCCGCCTGCGTCGATGTCCAAGCTCATGACGCTTTATGTTGCATTCGAAGCATTGCGGGACGGGCGCTTGACGCTGGACGAAACCCTGCCTGTTTCGGAACACGCGATGAGCTATGGCGGCTCGACAATGTTCCTGAACACGCAGGATCGCGTACGTGTCGAAGACCTGCTGCGCGGCATTATCGTTTTGTCGGGCAATGACGCCTGCGTCGTCATCGCCGAAGCGCTCAGCCCGGATGGCACCGAAGCAGGATTTGCGCGATACATGACCCAGCGGGCCAAGCAGATGGGCATGAACAATTCGAACTTCGCAAATTCAAACGGCTGGCCCGCCGCCGGGCATATGATGTCGGTTCATGATCTGGCCGTTCTTGCGGATCGGCTGATCTCGGACTTTCCAGAATACTACCCCCTTTTCGCCGAAGAGGTTTTCGAGTTCGATGGCCGCGCACCCTCGAACGCCCGCAACCGCAACCCGTTGCTGCGGCTGGATATCGGTGCAGATGGCCTGAAAACCGGCCATACGCAAGAAGCGGGCTATGGCCTTGTCGGGTCCGCCAAACAAGGCGACAGGCGGGTGATCTTTGTGCTGACGGGTCTCGACAGCACCGGCCAGCGGGCAGAGGAGGCTGAGGCCGTGGTTAACTGGTCGTTTCGAAATTTTGTCGAGAGGACAGTTGCCACCGCGGAAACGCCGATAGCCGAAGCCAAGCTGTGGATGGGCGAGAAAAAGACCGTGGGGCTTGTTCCCGAAGGTGATCTTAATGTGCTTTTCCCGGTTCTGGGCACCCAGAATGTCGAGGCCGAAGTGGTCTATGAGGGCCCGATCAACGCGCCCGTCAAGAAAGGTCAGCAACTGGCCGAACTGGTGATTAAGCCCGAAGGTTTGCCGGAAATCCGGCGGCCTCTGGTGGCAGCCGAAGATGTTGCGATTGGCGGGTTTGTGGTGCGCATGCTGACCGTCGGCGGTATCGTATTGAAAGACGTGATCAACAACCCGCTGGAGTCGATGTGACGAAAGCGGGGTTTTTTCTGACCTTCGAAGGCATTGACGGTTCAGGCAAGTCAACACAGGCGCGGATGCTGGCGGAACATCTGCGTGCGCAGGGTCGCGAGGTGGTACTGACGCGCGAGCCCGGCGGCTCTGCGGGGGCCGAGGAAATTCGCAGACTGGTTTTGGAGGGCGACCCGGATCGCTGGTCGGCCGAGACCGAGATTCTGCTGTTCACCGCGGCCCGCCGCGACCATCTGGAGCGTACCATCGAACCTGCTCTGGCAGCAGGGAAGGTGGTGATCTGCGACCGCTTTGCTGACAGCACACGTATGTATCAGGGCCTGTCCCGGGGCGACCTGCGAAATCTGGTGGATCAGTTGCACAGCCTGATGATCGGGCGCGAACCGGACATGACGCTGCTGATCGACATGGACCCTGAAACGGGCCTGGCACGCGCCAAGGGGCGACAAGGCACCGAAGAACGGTTCGAGGACTTTGGCCCGGAATTGCAGAAAAAGATGCGCGCCGGCTTTCTGGCGCTGGCCGATGAGTTCCCGGACAGGTTTCACATCGTGGATGGCAACAGGGACATGGACAGCGTTGCGCAGGATGTGACAGAACTCGTCCAGGCAGCACTGCGGTAGACGATGAGCGACGATATCCCTTCTCCGGATCAGGTGCCGGGCGCACCACATCCGCGCGAAACCGGTCGGCTTTTTGGCCAGGACGCGGCGGAACAGACATTTCTGTCCGCTTACACGTCAGACCGTTTGCATCACGGTTGGCTGCTGACAGGGCCACGCGGTGTCGGCAAGGCGACACTGGCCTGGCGAATTGCACGGTTTCTGCTGGCCACGCCGCCGGCAGAGGATGACGGGTTGTTCGGCGCGCCGCCTCCGCCCAAGACGCTCGACATCGATCCCGACCACCCGGTGGCCCATCGCATTCAGGCGGGGGCAGAACCGGGTTTGGCGGCGATAACCCGGTCGCTGAACGATCAGGGACGGCTGCGCAGTGAGATCGTCGTGGATGACATCCGCAAGCTTGGGAAGTTTTTTGGCCTGTCCTCTGCGGACGGCGGCCGCCGCGTCGTGATCGTGGATTCAGCAGACGAAATGAACGTCAGCGCCGCCAACGCGTTGCTGAAGATGCTGGAAGAGCCGCCTGCCCGCACCACCCTTTTGCTGGTATCGCATCAACCCTCACGCCTGTTGCCAACCATCCGTTCACGCTGTCGCACGCTGCGCCTCGGCCCGCTGAACGCGCAAGACATGCAGGCCGCCCTGTCACAAACGGAAACCGAAACTCCCGCGCAGACAGAACACCTCGCCGCACTTGCGGCAGGTTCAGTCGGAGACGCCGTGCGTTTGATCAATCTGGGTGGTCTGGACATCTATGCCGAACTGATCGCCATTCTGGGCACCCTGCCCCGCATGGACCGCCAGCGCGCGCTGGCTTTGGCCGAAGCGGCAGCACAGCGCGGCGCGGCAGACCGGTTTGAACTTTTGCTGACATTGATCGACGTTGCTCTGTCACGGCTGGCCCTGACCGGGGCAACAGGCACGCCCCCGGTTCCTGAAGCCGCCCCCAACGAGGGTGAAACACTGGCGCGTCTGTCAGCATCGCCGGATCAAGCCCGTCGCTGGGCCGAGGTCGCCGCGACGATCACAGCCCGGGCGCGACATGGTCAGGCTGTCAACCTTGACCCTGCCGCTCTGGTCCTAGATACGGTGTTCAAGATACAGGAAACCGCCGGTCAGAACAGATGAGCGACACCCCCCAGATTACCGACAGCCACTGCCATCTGGACTTCCCGGATTTCGAAGGCCAGTTGGACGACATCATCGCGCGTGCAGCCCAGGCTGGCGTGACCCGGATGGTGACGATCTGCACCAAACTGCGCAACGAACCCGCTGTCCGTGCGATTGCCGAAGCCCACGCGCCGATCTTCTATGCCGCCGGCACACACCCGATGAGCGCCGCGGACGAGCCATTGGCCTCGGTCGATGATCTGATCGCCCTGGCACAGCATCCGAAATTCGTCGGTATCGGTGAAACCGGCCTGGACTATCACTATACCGCAGATAGCGCGGAAGTTCAGAAACAGTCCTTGCGCATCCATATCGAAGCAGCCCAGCGCACCGGGTTGCCCCTGATCATTCACGCCCGCGCAGCTGATGAAGATATGGCCGGCATTCTGGCCGAAGAATATCGCAACGCGCCCTATTCCTGCGTCATGCACTGCTTCTCCTCCTCTGCTGAACTGGCCAAGGCCGCCTTGGATTTAGGTTTTTACCTGTCCATGTCCGGCATAGCCGCCTTCCCCAAGAGCCAGGAATTGCGGGACATTTTCGCAAGCGCCCCGGTGGATCGCATTTTGGTGGAAACCGACGCGCCCTATCTGGCCCCGCCGCCCTATCGCGGCAAACGAAACGAGCCGGCCAATACTGTGCACACGGCCCAAAAGGGGGCCGAAATCTTTGGCATGGACTATGCCGCTTTTGCTGACCAGACACAGGCAAACTTCGACCGGCTGTTCACCAAAGCGGCATCATACAAGGCCGCCGCATGACCGGCTTCCGATTTACAATTCTGGGCTGCGGATCCTCTGGCGGCGTGCCGCGATTGGGCGGTCAATGGGGCGATTGTGACCCTGCGAACCCCAGGAACGTCCGGCGCCGCTGTTCGATGCTGGTCGAACGCGACGGGCCAGATGGCACAACCTCGGTTCTGATCGACACCACGCCTGATATGCGCAGCCAGTTGCTGGATACAGGTACAGGGCGGTTGGACGGGGTCGTCTATACGCATTCCCACGCAGACCATGTGCATGGAATCGATGATTTGCGCATGATCGTGTTCAACATGAAAACCCGTGTTCCTGTGTGGGCGGATGGCGACACCCAGAACGCTTTGTTGGGGCGGTTTGGATACGCGTTCATTCAGCCCGAGGGCTCCCCTTATCCTCCGATCCTCGAGCTCAAGTCTATCGACGGTCCATTCGAAATCGACGGCCCCGGCGGCCCGATTCCGTTTCGTCCTTTCAAAGTGAATCACGGTTCGATCGATTCCCTTGGCTTCCGCATTGGGCAACTCGCCTATCTGCCGGATGTCGCCGAGATCTACGACGACGCCTGGCCCGAAATGAAAGGGCTGGACTGCCTTGTCATCGACGCCCTGCGCCGCTCGCCTCATCCGACGCACGCGCATCTGGAAAAGACGCTTGGGTGGATCGAAAAGCTGCAACCGAAGCGCGCGGTATTGACCAACATGCATATCGACCTCGACTACGCGACCGTCGACGCCGAAACCCCCGACCACATCACCCCCGCCTTCGACGGGATGGTGATCCATCAGGCACAGTAGGCCGCTGCCCGCCGCCCGCAAAATATCGCAGCAGGTCCGTCGCGGGAGGGTCACATGCTGCAAAGCCTGATCGACGTCATTCTTCCGGTTTTCCTTGTAATCGGGGCCGGGTATACGGCAACCCGCACGGGGTACTTCAAACAAGCGCATGTCGATGGGCTGATGAAGTTCACCCAAGGCTTTGCGATTCCCTGCCTTTTGTTCCTGGCCATCGCGCATCTGGACCTCGGCGCCAGTTTCGACCCCCGTCTATTGGCCAGTTTCTATTCCGCTGCCGCCCTGTGTTTCACGGCAGGTCTGTTCGGCGCACGCATCATTTTCGGGCGCGACTGGGAGGATTGCGTCGCCATCGGGTTTTGTTGCCTGTTCTCGAACTCTGTCCTCTTGGGCTTGCCGATTACCGAACGCGCATACGGGCCCGAGAACCTGACGGGCAACTACGCGATCATCGCCTTCCATTCTCCGTTTTGTTACGGCGTCGGGATCACGGTGATGGAGGTCGTGCGAAGTCGCGGTCATGGAGGCATCCGCATGGCACGGTCTGTTTTGTCCGCAATGTTCAAGAACGCGCTGATCCTTGGTATTGCCCTTGGGTTTCTGGTCAACCTATCCGGTCTGGCGATCCCTGCCGTGGTCGACGAAGCGCTGGGGTTGATCACCCGTGCTGCCCTGCCCGGGGCATTGTTTGCCTTGGGCGGAGTGCTGGTCAAATACAAGCCCGAAGGCGACCTGCGCACCATCGCATATGTTTGCTGTATCTCGTTGATGCTGCATCCCAGCCTGGTGTGGATGTTCGGCAAATCCGTGGGCCTGCCGCAGGACCTGTTTCGGTCGGGCGTATTGAATGCCGCCATGGCTCCGGGTTTCAACGCCTATATTTTCGCCAATATGTATGGTCGCGCAAAACGGGTCGCAGCGTCGGCCGTACTTATCGGAACAGCCTCGTCCATTCTGACCGTCTGGCTATGGCTGACACTTCTGGGCTAACTGTGGTGTTGACTTCAGGTCGACGTGAAACACCTATCGCGCAACGCAGCAGGAGATCCGAATGTCACATGCAATTATCGTCGCTCATGGCCAACCGTCTGACCCGGAACCGGCGGAAGCTGCACTTGCTGCATTCGCAGCCAAGGTCAACGCGCTGACCCAGCATGTGGCGGTGCATTCGGCCACTCTGGCCGCGCCGGGCGCGTTGGAGGCGAAGCTGGACCGCGCGCCCGAAAATTCGGTCATCTATCCACTTTTCATGGCAAAGGGGTGGTTTGTCACCAGCGCGTTACCCAAACGGCTTGGGCACCATCCGGCAAAGATTTTGGACCCGCTTGGAATTGACCCGGACCTGCCGGCCCTGACCGCAGAGGCCCTGCAATCGGAATTGTCCGACAAACACTGGGCCGCTCGGTCCACTGATCTGGTCATTGCCGCGCATGGTTCCGGGCGCAGCCGGAACCCGTCGTCCGTGGCGTTGCAGTTTGCGAAACAGCTTGCGGGATTGGTGGCTTTCAAATCTGTTCGCGTCGGTTTCGTCGAAGAGCCACCTTCCATATCTGACGCCGCCAACGGCACCGAAGATCAGGCGCTGTGCCTTCCGTTCTTTGCCTGTGCCGGAGGGCACGTGCAGGAAGACGTCCCGCAAGAGCTGGATCGCGCGGGGTTTTCAGGCGTGGTCCTGCCGGTGGTGGGAGAGTTGCCTCCGATCCGGCAACAGATAGCCAAGAAGATAAATGAGGCATTCGATTCAGCCTGAAGCCCCGATACGTTGCCCATCGTGTTTCCCGGGCGAATTCAGGTTTGCGCCTTGCTCAACGCTGAATACATGCGGTGGCATGACCGGCCGTCACGTTTGGCCTGATAAAGGGCCAAATCTGCTGCGTGAAGAATGTCGGCGGCGTTGGGGCAGTCGAACTGCGTGGACAAGGCGGTGCCAATACTGGCCGAGATCGTACAGCTTTGATTCTGAAACGTCATCGGTTCATTCAACTTTGATATCAGACGCCCAGCAATGCAGGCCAGAGTATCTTCCCGAGTCAGATCTTTGAAAACAATAACGAATTCATCCCCGCCGACCCGGGCCACAGTGTCGTTGCTTCGTGTTTCCTCCTGCATGATGCGGGCGGCCTGCTGCAAGACGAAATCACCAGCCGCATGACCCAGCTTGTCATTCACGGCTTTGAAAAAATCCAGATCCAGATGCATGAGCGCGAAGGTGGAATTTCCCGAGATCAAATGCTCGAGCAAGTGATCCATTGCCCTGCGGTTCTTCAGTCCGGTCAACGTGTCGGTATAGGCCTGCTCTTCGGCTGCAAGCATCGCACCCTGTAGCCGAAGGTTGAGAGAGCGGGATGCCTCCATCGCGGCGGATTTGGCTTCGACCAGATACAACAGCTCGATCGCCAGATCCGTGCCTGAGAAATCAGCACTAGTCAGCGCATAGTCCCGTACCGCATCCAAAATCGAGATACCAAATGACAGATTGATGACCGCACCACCTGAATGCGGCAAAGGAGCAACCAGGCCTTTGAGGGTTGTACGGGGTTCATCATGGAACCTCAGGTGCAGCTTCGCCCCCGCCATTGACATCAGGGCGGGAACGGTTGTGATCGTTCTGGGGCGGATCAGTTCAAATACATCCAGAAAACCCTGCCCCACCAGCCGCAATTCAGGTCGCAACTTTTGCAGGGTCGGACCAGCTTGTTGAATATGCCCGTTTTGGTCCACCAACAGGAACATCGGGCAAAGCGTTTCCAGCAGACCAGCCAGTTCTTGGGTATCTGTCATCCGTTCCGAGCCCCCAGATCAAAATGCCGCCCCTCAGCAAATGCGCTTTCAACCAACATGATGGAAATGACGTCACTCCCTTGCTGCTGCCCCTCGTGTGACAGCATCACCAGCGCACCATAGTCATCCGCCATTGCGCGCAGGACCCCAACCATGACATTGGAGTACCCGGGCAGGCCCGGGGAACAACTCAGTTGAAATTCCGTGGCTGACAGCTCTTTCAGTTCCAAGGCCGGCAGGGTCAAGTCAGACACCGCCAGCCGTACGCGGTCCCCCAGATCGTCGAGCGAATGAAGAAACTCGACATAGCTGACGCCGCCAAACCTGAGAAGGCGGCGCAGCCCTTCCATATTCGGGTGAGACACGAGATACGTTCCCAAGTCCTCAAAGACTTCGGCTTGCGGCCGGTCGAGGTCGGCGCTCAGCGCCTCCATTACCTTGGACGTCATGTCATCGTCATAGACGAGCATGGCTTCAAACTCGACAAACCCCAGCCGCGCGGCGTCGGTCACGCGCAACCAGCAGGATCGCCCGTAGGTCGCACAGACAAAGGACTGTATCGCCCGATTGATCAGACCATGCATCAGATGCCCCAGATTTGTGTCCTGTGCACTGTGGCCGGAAAAACCTTAACAAATAGCCAAAATCCACCCTGAGTTGTAGCGAATTCAACCGAGTATCAACTCGATACCACCCGTCCGGTCAGAAATCCGTGGGCGCGCCGCCTTCCGCTTTGCGGCGTTCGACAAAAGCGGCCAGTTCCTCGCGAATACCTTCATCCATCGGGGGGGCTTCAAAGCTTGAGATGATCTCCTTGAACATGTGATGCGCGCGTTCTGCGGTCCAGATACCGCCGGCGACCTCCCATCCTTCATAGTTTTTCCAGTCACTCAGGAAGGGTTGATAGAACGCCGTGGTATAGCGATCCTGCGTATGCTGAATGCCAAAGAAATGGCCGTCATTGCCGACTGCCCTGATCGCATCCAGGGCAATCTCGTCCGGCCCTGTGGCGGTCAACTCGGGGTTCATATAGCGTTGAATTTGCTGTAGGATTTCGCAGTCCATGATGAACTTTTCCGGGCTGGCGATCAGACCGCCCTCAAGCCAACCGGCTGCGTGGTAGACCATATTGGTGCCCGATTGCACGGCTGCCCAAAGCGAGTTCGAAGTCTCCCACACCGACTGGCCGTCCGGCACATTTGCCGCACAAACACCCGAAGACCGCATGGGCAAACCATAGAACCGCGCCATCTGGCCGGTCATCTGGGTCGAACGCATGTATTCCGGTGTTCCAAAGGCCGGCGCGCCGGACTTCATGTCCACATTCGACGTGAAGGTACCGATCACACAAGGGATACCCGGGCGCACATATTGGAACAGCGCAATGGCGCACAGCGCCTCGGCCAGGGACTGCGCCACGGCACCCGCCATGGTTACGGGTGCCATGGCCCCGGCCAGCGTAAAGGGTGTGACTACAATCGCTTGTCCCCGCCGTGCCAGGCGCAAGCATCCGTCTATCATCGGGTGATCGTGTTTCAGCGGCGAGGTTGAGTTGATATTGGTGTACATGCGCGGCGCGGCTTCGAACTCTTCGTGGCTCAAACCGCCTGCAATGCGGACCATTTCCATGACATCTTCGACACGTTCCTTGCCCAGTGAATAGGCGTGCATCGCCTTGTCGGTCAGGGTCAGCTTGTCGTACAGCACGTCCAGATGACGGACGCTGGCATGGATATCGACCGGCTCGACCGGGTATCCGCCCGCGAAATGGATGCAGTTGAAGTATTGCGTCAGCTTCAGAAGATTCCGGCACATCTCGCGATTGCCCGGCACTTTTTTCCCGATCTCCATGTCCCAGTAGTTCGGCGGGGAAGAAACGTTGCCGAACAGGATGTTCTTCCCCCCGATTTCGATCTTGCGATCCAGATTGCGAGGGGTGATCGAAAACCGGCTGGGAGCCTTGGCGATCATCTCCATGACAAAGTCCCGCCCCATGCGGACATTGTCGCCGTCGATGGTACAACCGGCTTCGCGCAGGATGCCTATTGCCTCTTCGTTGTAAAACTCGATCCCGATCTCTTCGAGGATCCGCATCGCCCCTTCATGGATCGCTTCGATGCCGGCCTGATCCAGAGGTTCCGTAGGTCGATCGATATTGACCGGCGGGTCCCAGGGCATCTGGTCAATCGCTGCACTGCCTCTGCGCGCAGCCGCCCCTGCACGCCCTCCTCCGCGGCGCTTGCGTGTCTTGGTCTCGGCCATCGGTGCCTCCTGTTCTTGCTTTCGTCAAGCAAGCCCCGAAGAGACGCCTATGGCCGCTCCGTCTGCGACAGAATATGTCGGTTTTTCATTCCGTTTTGTCGAATCCCGGATTTGAAAATCAAATTTTGGTCAACCATTCGGGAATATGTCCGATATCCGGCAAAATCACATCCGCCATCGGAGCCAATGCATCGGCCTCGGCCAAACCGGTCAAAACACCGATCGTGGTCATCCCAGCAGCGCGGCCGGCCTGCAAGTCATGAAGGCTGTCACCCACCATCGCGATACGAGATGGCTCGACCCCGATATGGGCGGCAAAGGCCAGCAACTGGCCCGGTCCCGGCTTGAACCCGTGACCGCTGTCATACCCGGCGACGAAATCGAAATGCCCCCTTACCCCGACAGATTCGAGATGCTGCAAAGCGGGATGTTCACTGTCATTCGTCGCAACGCCCAGCTTTATTCCGGCATTTTGCAGACCTTCCAGGAAAGGAACCAATGGCACCGCGGGCACCTGCGGGGCCGAGGCGGCCTCGGAGTTCATTAAATCGATGATCTCCTGCAAGATCACGCCATCGACATGGGCAATCAGAACCTCTGCGATTTCCTCGACCGTGGCGGCGATTACAATGCTGTCTTCGGTATACTTCCCTTGCTCGAAATCATATCCGATGACACGGCCAAGCTCGGTCGCGCGATCTTCCTCCCCGTTGGAAAGGCGCAACAGCATGGAGCGTCCGAACCCTCCCCACGTGTTTGCAAAGTCAAACAGCGTGCCATCTTTGTCAAAGATGATCGCATCTATCGGCATCCGGTGCTCCTGCGGAAAAATAGGGTTATGTCCAGTGTACCTCAGCGCCGCCGGACAATACCGCCCTTGCCTGGGCGGGAAGATCATAGGCGAGTGAATTGGCGTCACAAAACGCCATGACCCACGAATCGTCAAGCACCAGAAAATCAAGAACCGACGCCAGAAACTCGGGATCGCCTGCCCGATCGCGCACATCCTCGATCGATGCCCCCGTGGAACCCAGAAAAACAGGCAAAAGCTCGTCATTGCCGACCAGCCAGGCCAGGGCCGTCAGTGCAAGAGTTTCGGCGGAATCAGAGGATATCGGCATAAACTTGGGTCAGATTCGGTCTTGGAAAGGGTTTGTTAACCAGAGTCATAAACACTTTGTTCACGCATGCAATCAACGGTGAACAACTATGTCTGTGCAGGGAACCATCCTTGTCCTCGACGGGGTATCGACCAATCGCATCATGCTGAAGGTACAGCTGACGGCGGCCTGGTATCACGTGGTGCAGGGTGAAAAGCTTGAAGGTTTGCCCGCACTGGTGCGGCGTACGCAACCGGATCTGGTTCTGACGGCCCAGACGTTGCCGGATGGAACCGCTGCGGATGTGAAGAAGGCGATCGTGAAGGAACCCGGCCTTGACGACGTTCCGGTCGTGGCGATTGCCGCGCAAAATGACCGGGACGCTCGGCTGCGGGCGTTGAAGGACGGGCTGGATGATGTGTTGACGCACCCGTTCAAAGACACCTTATTGTTGGCGCGCATTCGCAGCCTTTTGCGTGCCCGTGCGGTCACTCAGGATTTGCAGGTCAGCAACGGATCGCAACCGATCGGCTTCGCAGAGCCGGCCCCGACGATCATCAGACCCTCCAAAGCGGCGCGGGTTGATATTCTGACCCACACGGCCCGAACCGGCGCCCTTTGGCAAAAGGCCCTGAATGATCAACGTCAATTTGATCTGAACTGGCATCTTCAGTCAAACCTGCGTGGTGTATTGTCCGGGTCTGTTCCTGATGCGATCGTGGTTGAGCTGGGGTCGAACCCGGCCGGCCTGAATATCCTTGCCGACCTGAGATCACGCGGCGTGACCCGGCACACAGTTTTGATCGGGGTGCTGAAAGACGAAGACGCCGGACAGGCTTCGGAAGCTCTGGACCGAGGGGCCGATGCCGTCTGTCTCGGCGGGTTCTGCGCGCAGGAGATCCTGCTGCGGCTTGAAAACCAGATTGCCCGCAAAGCGCGGCTGGATCAGATGCGGGTCTCTCTCAAAAGGGGCATCGCGGAATCTTGGATCGACCCGTTGACCGGGCTGCACAATCGCCGCTACGCCATGCGCGCGCTGGATCAGATCGCGCGCCAATCCGCCAGAACGGGGCGCAGTTTTGCCATCATGCTGGCCGATCTGGATCACTTCAAGGCAATCAATGATGGCCATGGCCATGCAAGCGGCGATTACGTTTTGACGCAAGCAGCGGAACGAATGCAAAATGCCTTGGGGTCCCGTGGCTTTGTCGCTCGCATCGGTGGTGAAGAGTTCATGATCGGGGTGCCGGATGTTTCGCCCAAACAGGCGTTGAACCTGGCCGAAACCGTTTGTGACAGCATTTGTCAGTCCCCGTTCCTGTTACCGGACCATGGGGCACAGGTTGATGTGACGGTCAGTATCGGGTTGAAACTGTCTCAGGCCGGTTTTACCCGGCAAGACTGTGCGGCCGAAAGCGTGGAAAACCTGATCAAGTCCGCGGATAAAGCGCTTTATGCTGCGAAGAAAGCAGGGCGCAATCAGGTGAGTATCAGGCAAAGTGCCGCCTGATCTGCTCAGTCTCTTTTCTTGTGCCCATGCGGCCCGCGTTTGACGACCTCCTGCAACCGGTCTGCATAGGCCTGCCGTTCATCATCGCTCATGGCGGTCACACGTGCCAGCCATTGCGTTTGCAAAGCCTGCTGCAAATCGGCGGTGGCCTGCGCTTGTTGTTGCAACAGAACCTGAACGGCGACCGGGTCGAAGGGCGTTGCGCGCAAAGCCTGACTGAGCGCTTCAAAATCCTGAGCGCGACCCTTGGACCCTTTTTTGTGCAGGCCCGTCAGCTCGCCCCGCATCGCCTTTCGATCATCCTTGGGCAGGGCCCGGTACAACGCGGGGCCGAAGCCGGGCGGTGATTTGGCATGATCCCCACCTTTGAGGCGCAATACCGTTCCAACAGCGACACCGACAACCAGCAGGTTCAGCGCCAGTGACAGGACCAGGACGACAGGAACCCACCTGCGTTTGGGCTTGGGATCAGCGTTCATTCCGTGCTCTCCAGAAAACTCGAGTCAAATCCAAGGTCGGCCACGAGGAAGGATGTCTCCTCCGACGCCAACAGGTTGGCCGGGTCCGGCAGAAAGGCTGGTGCGGAAAACCCGATCCAGACACCCGCAGCACTTGCGGCGACAAGCCCGCCAAGGCCCTGCCATCCCCCTACACTGCTTATCAACCTGTTCCATATCGAAGGCATCGGGCGCGGCGCAGGCGCAAGGCGACCGAGGCGAACAGTTTCAGCATCCATCTGGATTCGCACGGCAAGATCGTCCGGCAGTGCCGGTCGCTGCCGCTGTGCCCGTGCAAACAAATGATCCAGTTGCAGGTCTTCATCCGCCATTTTCATACCCCAGTTCTTCACGTCGTCCGGCCAAAATCGCGGTCAGGCTGCGCTTGCCTCTTGCGGTCAGGCTTTCAACTGCTTCTACCGAAATGCCCATGATCCCGGCAATTTCGGGGTTGGGCAGCTCTTCAATATGGCGCAGCACGACCGCTTGTCGCTGCCGCTCGGGCAGCTCGGCCAGAGCCGACTGCAAGGCATCCTTGCGCGCCTCATCCTGCATACGGTCAACCACGCTGGCCTTGCCGTCTTCAGGTTCGGGAATGTCCGACAACCTGTCGGGTGTCTTCTTGCGCCTGATGTCCACGCACAGGTTCAACGTCACCCGGTACAGCCAGGTCGAAACCTTGGCCTGACCCGACACCCAATTCGGCGCCATCTGCCACAACCGCATCATCGCATCCTGCGTCACGTCTTCCGCCTCGGCCCGATTACCCAACATGCGCAATGCAACCGAATAACAGCGTGGCCCCAAACGATCGGTCAGGATGCGCGCAGCCCCCGCCTCGCCGTCGGCGAATTGCCTCAGCAACGCATCGTCGCTGAGAGTGCTCGCGGCGCAATCCGCACCGCGAGCGTCTTGTGGGTGGGAGGTCAGGTCCTCCATCCTGCATCAGTTATCGCTTGCGTTCGACTTGTGATGCTTTTTCTTTTGGTGCCGTCCCATCCGGTCCTTGGCATCGGCAAATTCCTGTTCCGAGATTCCGCCACTGTTGTCCGCATCCATCCGATCAAACATCTTGGCAGCCCGGCGCGGTTTCGGCAACTCATCCTGGCTGAGGAAGCCATCTTTGTTCGCGTCGTTGTTTTCGAACATCCTGGCAACCCGATCGCTTGCTTTCTTTTGGGCCGCGGCCTGCATTTCTTCCTGGCTCAGCTGTCCATCCCCATTTGTGTCTGCCTCGGTGAAACGCGCGGTGCGGTGCGCCTCCATCTCCTGTTGCGTCACCTGACCATCGCCATTGGCGTCCAGTTCCTGAAAGGACACCGGCTCGCGGCCACCCGGACCAGCGGCCAGAACAGAAGTACCGGTAATCGCAACCGCCGACATGACAATGGCCGAGATGAATGTAACGTTTTTCATTTCCGTTTCCTTTTGTTGACGCGGCCCGAGTGCCGCCGCTCATACCCATTCAAACGGGCTGCGCCAGGAATTCCGTCGCTGAAGTCGGTATTATTTTGAAAGTTTCGGAATCGCCCCAAGTCGACGTGTCGGGCAGACGTTGCAAAGCGACGCACCCCCCTTTTAAAATTTCACGATCAGGCCCATTATCCGCAAAAGATTAATGCGCGAGTTACATTATGACGGATCAGACGATCGAGACGACCTCTGAAGATGAGCGTGAGACATGGCCCGCCCTGGTCAAGGGTTTTCGCTGCAAATGCCCCAACTGCGGGGAGGGCAAACTGTTGCACAGCTATCTCAAGGTCAATGACTCCTGCTCGAACTGCGGGCAGGAACTGTTTCATCATCGCGCTGATGACGGGCCTGCCTACCTGACGATCCTGCTGGTCGGCCATCTGCTGGCGCCGGCGCTGCACGTGTCGTACGTGCATTGGCGGCCCGATCCGTGGACGATGGCCATTGGCTTCTCCATCGCCTGCGTTGCCCTGTCCCTGTTCCTGTTGCCGCGCCTGAAAGGTGCCGTGGTGGCGTATCAGTGGGCGCGTCGCATGCATGGCTTTGAAAAATCCGCATGAACCGAACCAGTTGATCAGTTTGGACATGACACCCGACAAAACCGCCATCCGGGACGCAGCGACGGTTATCGTGCTGCGGGACAGATGGACAAACCCCTCGATCCTTATGGGGCAACGCGGGTCCAAAGCGGCGTTCATGCCGAACAAGTTCGTCTTTCCCGGTGGCGCGGTTGATCCGGCTGACGCGGATGTTCCATTGGCAACGGACTTGCCGGATTTGTGCTTTGAACGTTTGGGCGAACAGGCCGAGCCGGGGATTCAACGCGCCCTCGCCGCTGCCGCCATACGTGAACTTTGGGAAGAAACCGGTCTTGTTCTTGGCCAGCCGGGCACATGGCCCGGTCATGTTCCTGACGATTGGCATAGCTTTGCCGCGTTGGGTTACCTGCCAACTGCGGCTGCGCTTCAGTTCGTCTTTCGCGCGGTAACTCCACCGGGCCGTCCCCGCCGGTTCGATGCGCGGTTCTTTCTGGTCGACGCCGAAGCCCTGCAAGGTGACGTGGATGATTTCAGTCACGCCTCGGATGAACTGTCGCACCTGCAATGGGTGCCATTGGATCGGGCACGGGATCTGGATCTGCCGTTTATCACCGAGGTCGTTCTGGCGGAAATAGCGGCCCGGGTTACGTCCCCCGAGCCGCCATCGTCGGTTCCATTCTACAAAAACAACGAAGAAGCCAACCTGTTCCTGCGTCTCAGGGGCTATCCGATGCCAACCCACGACTGAGGGATCGGTTTCACCGCATCCGGCTGACCACCACCGTCACTTCGGGCTTTTTGCCAATTTCGGCTTTGGCTGTCTGCCGCACGATGCGCCGCATTTCTTCTTCCAGCTTGTCGTCATCGCGCAGGGTCTTGGCAGCGGCCCGCATCAGGAACTGGTTCAGATCCTCTTCCAGCACTTCGACCAACGCCGCACGGGACGTGCCGGTTTCGGGCAACCCCATGGTGTCGCACCACGGCTCGCCCAGCGGTTCGTCTTCTTCGTCCAGAACCACCGTCACCGTAACATGGCCGTTCAAAGCCATGCGGATACGATCCCGCACAACGCCGTCAAGGGCGCCGATCTTCACGGTGCCGTCCAGATATGTGCGACCGGTTTCGACATAGTCGACGATCACAGGCGCATTGCCGCTGAGATCCAGCATGGTGCCGTTCACCGCCAGCACTCCGGTTCTGCCGCCTTGCTCAGCCAGTTTGACGTGTTCGCGCAGATGGCGGTGCTCACCATGCATCGGGATAACAATTTGCGGGTCGGTCAGTGCGTGCACTTTCTCAAGATCCGGCCGGTTCGCATGGCCTGAGACATGATAGAGGCCCGAACTGTCATCGACGACATCCACACCCTTTTCGCTGAGCTGGTTCATGATGAAGATCACGCCCCGCTCGTTACCGGGAATGGTTTTCGAGGAAAACAGGAACAGATCGCCCTCGGCCAGTTCCAGACCGCGGTATTTGCCACGGGCCAGTTGGGCGCTGGCAGCACGGCGTTCCCCCTGGCTGCCGGTCACGATCAGCATCAGGTTCTGACGCGGAAGGTCCAGAGCTTCCTCGGCGCTGATCACCTTTGGGAAATCCGCAAGAATACCGGTTTCGGTCGCGGCTTCGATCATCCTGCGCATCGCGCGACCCAGCAGAACGACGGAACGCCCGGCCTGTGCACCCGCTTCGGCCAGCGTTTTGACCCGCGCGACGTTTGAGGCAAAGGTGGTTGCCACGACCATGCCTTCCGCGCCTTCGACCAGCTTGACGATCTCGGGGCCAACTTCGGATTCTGAACGTCCCGGATGGGTCGAAAACACATTCGTACTGTCACAGACCAGCGCCTTGACGCCGGGCTTGGCGACCTCGGCCCACAGGTCAGGATCAAAAGCCTCGCCCACGACTGGGGCCGCATCGAGCTTGAAGTCGCCCGAATGCACGACACGCCCCGCGGGTGTATCGATGACCAATGCGGCACTTTCGGGAATCGAGTGCGAAACCGGAAGGAAGCCAACGGTGAACGGCCCGACGGACACCTGTTCAGGCCAGGCGGAAACGGTCGTCACCGCCTCGGTCGGGTGCGCGTGTTCTTCCATCTTGCGGCGCGCGATATTGGCCGTGAAGGCACGCGCATAGACCGGCGCACCCAAGGCTTCGTAACAATGGGCCACGGCGCCGACATGGTCTTCATGGGCGTGCGTGATGAAAACACCGTCCAGCCGGTCGGCACGCTCTTTCAGCCATGAGACATCGGCATAGATAAGGTCAACGCCCGGCGTTGTATCCATATCGGGAAACGTCACCCCCAGATCCACAAGGATCAGGCGTTCCTTCCCCGGTTCACCATAGCCATAGACATAGGCGTTCATGCCAATTTCGCCCGCGCCACCCAGCGGCAGGTAGATCAATCTTTCACTGCTCATATGGAGCCATTATCCTTGTTGTAGCGATGGATCACGGTCAGCCCGTGCATCGTCAGATCATCTTCGATTGCGTCGAACCCCACGTCGGCCTGATCGAACAAGGGGGCCAGCCCTCCGGTGCCAACGACTTTCATCGGCATTCCGTATTCGTCCTTGATCCGGGCGATCAGCCCCTCGATCAGACCGGAATATCCCCAATACACGCCCGACTGGATACAACCAACCGTATTCGTTCCGATCACCTTGTCCGGTCGGGTGATATCGATATGCGGCAGTGCTGCCGCGCCCTGGTGCAAGGCCTCAAGGCTCAGGTTTACGCCCGGGGCGATTATGCCACCCACATAGGCACCATCGGCAGCGACGACGTCGAAATTCGTTGCAGTGCCGAAATCCACGACAACCACATTGCCGCCATGACGATCAAAAGCGCCAACCGCATTGGCCAGTCGATCCGGACCGGGCACCGTGCCTTCATCCACACGCGGCGGGACAGGCAACAGGCAATCGGGTTTACCCACGACCAATGGTCGGCAGCCAAAAAAACGATCGGCGAAGATGCGCAGGTTGAACACCACACGCGGCACGGTCGAGGCGATGATCACGTCGGTGATGTCCGCTTCGATCCCGTAATGCTTCACCAGCGTCGAATACCATGTGAAATACGCGTCTGCCGTGCGCGCATGGTGGGTCGAGGTGCGCAGGGTGCACAGGAATTCCTCACCGTCCCAGATCGAGAAAACGGTATTGGTATTGCCGCAATCGATGGCCAGAAGCATCTGCGCCCCTCTCAGAAAAAGACATCCGCCGCAGGAATGCTCACGCGGCCCTTGGCGGTGTTTAAGACAAGGTTACCGCTTGCGTCCACCGTTTCGAAGGTCCCAACCGTTTCTGACGTTCCGGTTCGCGCGGTGATGACCTCGCCCAACCGGGCCGCGCGGGACAGCCAGGCGGTGCGGATCGGTTCGAACCCATAGGTAACGAATTGGGTTTCGTAGTTGGCGTAGGCCGCGGCCAGTTCAGTCAAAAAGTCCTCGGGCGAGACATGTGCACCGGTTTCCGACAAAAGTGAAACGGGGCGGAGCGCGCCGGGCTCTACCGCGTCGGCATCCGGGGCATTGGCCAGATTTACTCCGATGCCGATGGACAGATGCGCCACACCACGCCCCTGCCCAGTGCTTTCCAAAAGGATGCCGGCAAGCTTGCCACCGTTCAGCAGCACGTCATTGGGCCATTTCAGCGACAGTCCGGCAGCCCGCCCGGTAACGGCGACACACGCGTCAAAAAGTGCCAGCGCCGCCACGAAACTGCGCAAGGCCGCCTGTTCCGGTGCGCCCTGAGGACGCATCAGCAAGGTCGCCGCCAGGTTGCCCATCGGGTTGGCCCAGCTTCGTCCGCGCCGCCCACGCGCGGCCGTCTGATGATGCGCCATGATCCAAACGGGACCACGCGCATTCGGAGCAATCCGCGCCGCTTCATTCAGCGTACTGTCGACTTCCTGCACCTCGTGCAGGCCATAGCCTTGGGGCCATTTTGTCATATCAAAAAGGCCCGGTCGCGCGACCGAGCCCCTCTTTCCGGTTGTGCAATACGATCAGTTGACAAGCGTGGCCGCCGCGGCTGCCGCCGCGCCCTCGACGCCGAACTGATAGAAGATACCGATCAGCATCAGGGCCGCAGACCCCATCAATGCCACCCACAGAACAGGGGTCGACCGGGTTTCGATCGGCTCTTCGTTCTCGGCCCCAAAATACATGTAGAACACGATCCGCAGGTAATAGAAGGCCCCGATGACCGAAGCGATGGCCGAGACGATCACAAGCCCGGTCAAACCAGCACTGACACCGGCCTGCCAGACACCGAATTTCGCAAAGAAACCAAGCATCGGAGGTACGCCCGCAAGGCTGAACATCAGGATCAGCACCGCCAGCGCCTTGCCCGGATCACGCTTTGAATACTGGCGCAGAGCGTCAATGTCGGTGATGGGTTTACCGTCACGTTCCATCATCAGAATGAAGGCGAAGGTGCCGATATTCATGGTCACGTAGATGGCCAGATACATCAGCATCGCCTTGATACCCAGCTCGGTGCCGGCGGCCAGGCCAATCAGCGCATAGCCCATATGGGCGATGGACGAAAACGCCATCAGACGCTTGATATCGCGCTGCCCGATCGCGGCCACGGCACCCAGCAACATCGACAGGACAGATAGCAGGACAATCACTTGCTGCCAGTCTTTGACAATGCCGCCGAACGCGTCATGCAACAGGCGCGCGAACAACGCCATCGCCGCAACCTTGGGCGCCGTGGCAAAGAAGGCCGTGATCGGCGTAGGCGAACCTTCGTAAACGTCCGGTGTCCACATATGAAACGGAACAGCCGAGACCTTGAAGGCCAGACCCGAGATCAGGAAGATCAGGCCAAACAGCAGACCCAGCGAAACATCGCCGTGGTGAACTGTCTGGATGATGCCCGAGAACAACGTGGTACCGGTGAAGCCATAGACCAGCGACGCACCATAAAGCAGCAGACCCGAGCTCAGCGCACCCAGCACGAAATACTTCAGACCTGCCTCGGTCGATTTTGCACTGTCACGACGCAGTGCCGCCACGACATAGAGAGACAGCGATTGCAGCTCGAGGCCCATATACAGGGACATCAGATCCCCCGCGCTGACCATCATCATCATACCCACGGCGGCCAGTGCCACCAGCAACGGGTATTCAAATCGCAGCAGATCACGGCGCGCCATGTATTCCTGGCTCATGACCAGAACGGCACCCGCCGACAGCAGGATGGCAACCTTGGCAAAGCGGGCAAAGCCGTCATCGACGAACATGCCGTTGAAGGCGACGTTTGTACCTTCACCCTGAGTTGCAATCCAGATTGCCAGAAGGGCCATAAGACCTGCCGTGGTCCAGACCAGCAGAGGCGCCAGCCCGTCCTTTGTCGTATAGACAGCCCCCAGCAGCGCCGCCATCGCATAAAGCGCCAGAACGATTTCCGGCAGGATAATTGTCAGATCAGCCTGGATCATGTCTCCAAAGCTCCCTTAATGCGAAGCGGCTGTCTGAGTCGCAGCCTCAGCCGCGGCCAGAGCCGTGTCATAGTTCGAAATCAGCGCCGCTGTGGATTGCCCGATCACATCGGTCACCAGCGACGGGTAGACACCCAGCAGGATGGTCATCACGATCAGCGGGGCGAAGATCAACCGCTCGCGCGTGCTCATGTCGGTCATCGCCTTGAGGCTTTCCTTGATCAGATCGCCAAACACGACCCGGCGGTAGAGCCACAGCGCATAAGCCGCCGAGAAGATCACACCGGTCGCAGCCACCGCCGTTACCCAGGTGTTGACCTGGAACGCGCCCATCAGGGTCAGGAATTCGCCGATGAACCCGGATGTACCCGGCAGGCCGACATTGGCCATGGTAAACAGCATGAAGACCAGCGCGTATGCGGGCATCCGGATCACCAGACCGCCATAAGCCTCGATGTCGCGGGTGTGCATCCGGTCATAGATCACGCCGACACAGAGGAAGAGCGCGGCCGAGATGAACCCGTGGCTGAGCATCTGGAAGATCGCTCCGTCAATGCCCTGCTGGTTCGCAGCAAAGATGCCCATGGTCACAAAGCCCATATGCGCGACCGAGGAATACGCGATCAGCTTTTTCATATCCTCCTGCACCAGCGCCACCAGCGAGGTGTAGACAACCGCGATGGCAGACATCCACAGCACCAGATCGGTCATCACGGCCGAACCCACCGGGAACATCGGCAGGCTGAACCGCAGGAAGCCATAGCCGCCCATCTTCAGAAGGATCGCCGCCAGTACGACCGAGCCCGCCGTGGGCGCCTGAACGTGGGCGTCCGGCAACCAGGTATGCACCGGCCACATCGGCATTTTCACCGCGAACGAGGCAAAGAAGGCCAGGAACATCAGGGTCTGCATGCCGCCGACAACATAGATACCCAGCACGCTGAAGCCCTCGGACGAGAACTGGTGCGTCATGAGCGCGGCAATGTCCGTTGTGCCTGCGTCCGCATACATTGCAACCATGGCCACCAGCATCAGGACCGAGCCGAGGAAGGTGTAGAGGAAGAACTTGAAGCTGGCGTAGATCCGATCCTTGCCACCCCAGATCCCGATGATCAGGAACATCGGGATCAGGCCCGCTTCGAAGAACAGGTAGAACAGCACCAGATCAAGCGCCATGAAGACGCCCAGCATCAGCGTTTCCAGCAGCAGGAAGGCAACCATATATTCCTTGACGCGATCCGTGACATTCCAGCTGGCCAGGATGGTCAGCGGCATGATGAAGGTGGTCAGCAGGACGAACAGAACACTGATGCCATCAACACCCATCTTGTACTTGAGGCCCATCAGCCACTCACCCTCTTCCACCATCTGGAAGCCGGGGTTCGACGGGTCAAAGCCTGTATAGATGCCGATGGAAACCAGGAAGGTCACAGTGGTGGCCAGCAGAGCAGTCCACTTGGCGTTCCGCTGTGCCGCTGCATCGTCACCCTGTAGGAACAAGGCCAGAATGCCTGCGGCGAAGGCGGGGATAAACGTGACGATCGAAAGGATATAGTCCATTAGTGGGCCCCTCCGCCGATCGACATCCAGGTCACAAGGGCCGCGATGCCCAGCACCATCCAGAAGGCATAGGTAAAGATGTACCCGGTCTGCGCCTTGCCGGCGAGGCGGGTGAAGAAGGGAACAACGCCCATTGCTACTCCGTTCAGGAAGCCATCGATTGTATTGCCGTCACCGCGTTTCCACAGGAAGCGGCCAAGCGCGACGGTGGGTTTGACGAAGATCGCATCGTAAATCTCGTCAAAGTACCATTTGTTCAGCAGGAACAGGTACAGAGGACGCTGGTTGGCGGCCAGACGTGCCGGTAGCGACGTATTCACGATGTAGAACCAGTACGCGACCACAAAGCCAAGCAACATGGCAGCGAACGGCGAAAACTTGACCCATTTCGGCGCGGCGTGCGCGTCGTCCAGAACATGGTTGTCTGGTGCCATATAGAGAGCACCCTCACCCGGCTTGCCCGCGAACACATAATGATGGTCACCGCCATGCGCGTCTTTCTCGCCATGTTCTGCATTGTCGGCATGGCTGTCAGCCGCGTGGCTTTCATCGGCATGGCTGTCTTCACCGTGCGAAGCATCCGCCGCAGCATGATCACCGGCCTCGGCATGTTCTGACGCTTCTGCCACCGGAATACCGTAGAACTTGCCGACCTTGTCCGCATGGCCGAAGAAATTGCCGTACCAGATCATCCCGGCAAAAACCGCACCCAGTGACAACACGCCCAAAGGCACCAGCATGGTCATCGGGCTTTCATGTGCGTGGTCGTGGGTGTGCTTGTCCCCACGCGGTTTGCCGTAGAAGGTCAGGAAGATCAGACGCCAGCTGTAGAACGAGGTGAACATCGCCGCGATCACCAGCATCCAGAAGGCATAGCCAGTGCCGCCTGCATAGGCGCTTTCGATAATCGCGTCCTTCGACAGGAACCCGGCAAAACCGATCGTGGTAAGCGGAATGCCGACACCCGTGATGGCCAGCGTACCGATCATCATCGCCCAGAAGGTATAGGGGATCTTTTTGCGCAGACCGCCGTACTCCGTCATCTCCTGCTCGTGATGCATGGCGTGGATCACCGACCCCGCGCCAAGGAACAACAGCGCCTTGAAGAAAGCGTGCGTCAGCAGGTGGAACATGGCCGCCGAGTACATGCCGACACCGGCGGCAACGAACATGTATCCCAGCTGGGAACAGGTCGAATACGCAATGACGCGCTTGATATCGGTCTGTACCAGACCCACCGTCGCCGCAAAGAACGCTGTCGAAGCCCCAAGGAAGGTGATGAACCCGGTCGCGCCCGGCGCGAATTCCATCAGCGGAGACATGCGGCAGACGAGGAACACGCCCGCAGTCACCATGGTCGCGGCGTGGATCAGGGCCGACACGGGCGTCGGGCCTTCCATCGCGTCGGGCAACCAAGTGTGCAGGATCAACTGCGCCGATTTACCCATCGCACCGATGAACAACAGAACACAGATGACTTCGACGGCGGTCCATTCGCCCCACAGGAAATGCAGCTTTTCTTCTGCCAACGCAGGCGCCGAGGCAAAGATGTCCGAGAAATTGATGCTGTCGGTCAGGAAGAACAGCGCGAAGATGCCCAGCGCAAAGCCGAAGTCGCCCACACGGTTGACGATGAACGCTTTCATCGCCGCCGCATTGGCCGAAGGCTTGCGATAGTAGAAGCCGATCAGCAGGTAGGATGCGACACCCACGCCTTCCCAGCCAAAGAACATCTGTACAAGGTTGTCGGCCGTCACCAGCATCAGCATGGCGAAGGTAAAGAAGGACAGATAGGCGAAGAAACGCGGCTTATAGCTTTCGCCTTCGCGCCATTGCGGGTCGTGATCCATGTAGCCGAAGCTGTAGAGATGCACGAGCGCCGAAACCGTGGTGACCACGATCAGCATGATGGCGGTCAGCCGGTCCAGACGAATGGCCCAGCTTGTCGACAGCGATCCGCTTTCGATCCAGCGCATGATCTCGATCTGTTGTGTGTGCCCGTCGAAGGTGAAGAACACGAGCCACGACAGCAAACAGGCCAGAAACAGCAGGCCCGTGGCCGTCCACATGGCCGCTTTCTCACCGATGAACTTCCAGCCAAAGCCGCAGAGCAGCGCGCCCACCAGCGGGGCAAAGAGGATGGTGGTTTCCATGTTCTCTTACCCCTTCATCATATTGACGTCTTCAACCGCGATGGTGCCGCGGTTGCGGAAGAAGCAGACCAGAATGGCCAGACCAATCGCCGCCTCGGCCGCCGCAACGGTCAGCACGAACAGCGTGAACACCTGCCCGACCAGATCGCCAAGGAAGCTGGAAAACGCCACGAGGTTGATATTCACCGCCAGCAGCATCAGCTCGATGCTCATCAGCAGGATGATGACGTTCTTGCGGTTCAGGAAGAGACCGAAGATGCCGATGACGAACAGCGTCGCCGCGACCGTAAGATAGTGTTCAAGTCCGATCATCGTCTTAGAGTCCCTCGAATTTCTCTTTCCCGTTGCGAAGCTCGGGAAACGCCATTGCACAGGCGCAGTTTTCTTTCGATTCAATGTAGTCGTCGATCTGGAATGCCTTTCGCTCAAAGGCTTTTGTTGCCGAAGTCCACGAATAACTTGTTTCAGCAGATGCTAGTACTTGGACAACTTCATTTGCTTCATCGACGCGATCCAAATGAGTACCGTCGAAGTCCCGTTCAAGTTTCGCTACGACGCGCATCGTTTGACCGCTTTCACAAGCCGCAAACAAAACAAACTCAGTATGTGTGCATCCCAATTCGTCGGTGCAGATAGAGCCAATCTCAGAGTAAGAGACAACGCCGTTGCCAACGATTCTGTGGTTCGTCTCGAACACGTGATGCGACATAATCGGAAGAGCTTCGCAAGCTTCGATACCCGCTGCGAAAACAGTCGCGGGGAAAAAAGCGAAACTTAGCCCAGGTATCACGGCTTTGAACCTCACAACCCCTGCCCCGGTTTCACGTCCTTCAATTCCATCGCCTTGGCCGGGTCGCGCATCATCTGGCCGATGATGTCCTGACGCTTGATGTCCTTGCGGTGGCGCAGCGTCAGAACGATGGCTCCGATCATGGCCACCAGCAGGATCAGGCCCGCCAGTTGGAACAGAAGGAAATATTGATCGTAAAGGATGAGGCCAAGCGCCTCGGTGTTGTGGCGGTCTGTCGGGACCGGCTGGGCCAGATTGGCCGCCGCACCCTGTGCGCTGTCCCATGCCCCGAAGGCCATGACAAACTGCATCAGGATGATCAGACCAATCAACAGGGCCAGCGGCATATAGCGCGCCATTTCGGCCTTGAGCTCTGCAAAGTCCACGTCCAGCATCATCACCACGAAGAGGAACAGAACCGCGACCGCGCCGACATAGACGATGACCAGCAGCATCGCCACGAACTCGGCCCCCAGCAGCACGAACAGCCCTGCCGAGGACAGGAAGGACAGGATCAGCCACAGCACCGAGTGCACCGGCTGGCGGCTGATCACCGTGAACAGCCCGCCGGTGATGGCACTGATGGCAAACAGATAGAAGGCAAAGACGGTCATTGATCCTCATCCTCGTTGTCGCCCATGACCTCTTGCGCCAGATCCAGCGCGCGGGTCATGGCCGGGATGCCGGCAAAGACCGACATCTGACCGATCGTTTCCACGATCTCTTGTTTCTTGGCACCCGCCTCCAGTGCGTGGCGCACGGTCTGACGCACGGCCGCATCCGCCTGAGCGCCCTGGCAGGTTAGCCCGGCCAGCGTCAGCAGCAGGCGGGTCTTGGCATCCAGCCCGTCTTTGTTGACGGTGTTGCCGAACATCATCTCCATGACCTCTTTCGGCATGGTCGGCCACAGCGCCTCGAACCCCTTGGGCGAGAAATTCTCCATCGCCGGGTTCATCGCCTTGGCCATGTCCTGAGCCTGCTTCATCATCAGCTCGAACGGATTTTGGGGCGTGTCACTCATCGGTACGGCGCGTCCAGTTCCAGATTGCGTGCGATCTCGGCTTCCCAGCGTTCACCGTTATCCAGCAGTTTTTCCTTGTCGTAGAATAGCTCTTCCCGGGTTTCCGTGGCGAATTCGAAATTCGGGCCTTCGACAATGGCATCGACCGGGCAGGCCTCCTGGCAGAAACCGCAATAGATGCATTTGGTCATGTCGATGTCATACCGCGTGGTGCGGCGGCTGCCGTCTTCGCGCGGTTCGGCGTCGATGGTGATGGCCTGCGCCGGGCAGACTGCCTCGCACAATTTACAGGCGATGCAGCGTTCCTCGCCATTCGGGTAACGGCGCAGGGCGTGTTCACCCCGGAAGCGCGGAGATAGCGGGCCCTTTTCGTGCGGATAGTTCACGGTGGCCTTGGGGGCGAAGAAGTACTTCAGCCCCAGCTTCATGCCGACCCAGAAGTCTTGCAGAAGGAAGTATTTGGCAGCGCGGGTATAGTCGATTTGGGTCATATCAGCCTCCTACGCTCCAACGCGCAAACGCGCCCCAGAACCAGTCGAATTTCGCCGCAAAGGCCACGAAAACCACCCAAGCCAGCGAGAACGGCAGGAAGACCTTCCAGCCCAGCCGCATCAGCTGGTCATAGCGGTAGCGGGGCGTGATCGCCTTGACCATTGCGAAGATGAAGAAGAAGAACGCCATCTTGGCAACCATCCAAAGCACGCCATCGGGCAGGCCTGGAATCGGCGACAGCCAGCCGCCGAAGAACAGCAGTGAAGTCAGCGCGCACATTAGGAAGATGGCGATGTATTCGCCTGCCATGAACAGCAGGAAAGGCGTGGCCGAGTATTCGACCTGGTAACCGGCGACCAGTTCCGATTCCGCCTCGGGCAGGTCAAACGGGGGTCGGTTGGTTTCGGCCAGGGCCGAGATGAAGAACAGGAACACCATCGGGAAATGCGGCAGCCAATACCAGCTGAAGAACCCGAACGACCCATCCTGAGCGCGCACGATGTCACCGAAATTCATCGACCCGGTCGAGATGATCACGCCGATGATGATCAGGCCGATCGAAACCTCGTAGGAGATCATCTGCGCAGCCGAGCGCAGCGAGCCCAGGAACGGGTACTTTGAGTTCGACGCCCAACCGCCCATGATCACGCCATAAACCTCAAGAGAGGACACCGCGAATACATAGAGGATCGCAACGTTGATATCCGACAGAACCCAGCCATCGTTGAACGGGATCACCGCCCAGGCGATCATCGCCAGAACGAAGGATGTCAGCGGCGCGAGGATAAAGACCGTCCGGTCGGCGCCCGCGGGGATGACGACCTCTTTCACCACATATTTCAGGGCATCCGCCACCGATTGCAGCAGGCCGTAGACGCCCACCACGTTGGGGCCGCGGCGCATCTGGACAGCGGCCCAGATCTTGCGGTCTCCGTAAACAAGGAACAACAGTGAAATCATCACAAAGGCAACAACGGCAAGCACTTGCGCCAGAATGATGATGGCTATTCCGCCTGGGGTGTTAAAGAATTCAGCCATTGGTCCTCACACCGTGGGTATTCCGTTTTCCGCGCGCGATGCAAAGGCCAGAAGCCTGCGCAAACTGCGGCTGGGTCGGCGCGTTGGTGTAAACAGCATCTGCCGCCATTGCGCCACCCTTAATATTCGGTTTCACACGCAAACAAGGCGCGGCCAACTGCCGCCCGGCACCGGATGCGCCGATCTGCGATATGAAAAACGTCTGGGTCATTCCGCCGCGATCTTCTCGGATTTACGGGCCTGTGCCAGTGCCGACAACTCGGCCATAAGCTGTGAAGCCCGTGCGATCGGGTTGGTCAGGTAGAAGTCCTTGATCGCATAGCGGAAAGTTGCGTTGCCCAAAGTACCGGCATCGAGAGCTTTCACGTCGTTCTCGATCACTTCGTCGATGCGGGCCAGATGCGGAACCGCCTCGATCAACGCCGTGCGCAACTGTGCCAGCGTGTCATACGGTAGCGTTGCGTTCAATTCGGCGGACAAGGCGCGCAGGATAGCCCAGTTTTCTTTCGCCTCACCCGGAGCAAACCCGGCCCGCATCGCCAGTTGCGGTCGGCCTTCGGTATTTACGAACAGGCCGTTTTCTTCGGTATAGGCCGCGCCTGGTAGGATCACATCCGCGCGGTGCGCGCCACGATCACCATGGCTGCCCTGATAGATCACAAAGGCGCCTTCGCCGATCTCGACCTCGTCCGCGCCTAGGTTATAGATCACATCCGCTGCGCTGATCGCGTCCATTCCGCCTTCGTTCGTGGCGTCCACATCCATCGCACCTACGCGCGATGCCGCGGTGTGCAAAACGATCAGACCGCTTTCTGTATTGGCCGCGATGGCTTGCGCAGCAGCCAGCACGGCGGCGCCGTCCGCTTCCTGCAAAGCGCCCTGCCCGATGATGACCAACGAACGTTTGTTCCTGATCTCATCGTCGCCGCCCATGTCGATGACCTTTTGCAGGGCTGTTCGATCATCGCCAACATGGTGGTACTCATATGTCAGATCCACCGCAGGACCGACCAAAGCGACTTCGGCCCCATGCGCCCACGCCTTGCGAATGCGCGCGTTAAGGACAGGCGCTTCGTCACGTGGGTTGGTTCCGATCAGCAGGATCCGTTCCGCAGTATCGATGTCCTCAATCGCGGCGGTTCCGGCGTAAGCACCACGGTTGCCCGCAGGCAGCTTGGCACCATCGGTGCGGCATTCGACGACACCGCCCTGCCCTTCGATCATCTGTTTCAGCGCAAACGCTGCCTCGACCGGCACCAGATCGCCCACGATTCCGGCAGGCTTATCGGCGCCTTTCAGCGCCTCTGCGGCCCTGGTCAGCGCCTCGGGCCATGAGGCCGGGCGCAGCCTGCCGTTTTCACGGACATAGGGCCTGTCCAAACGCTGACGGCGCAGGCCATCCCAGACGAAACGGGTCTTGTCGCTGATCCATTCCTCGTTCACGCCGTCATGATTGCGCGGCAGGAACCGCATGACTTCACGGCCTTTGGTATCGACGCGTATGTTCGATCCCAACGCATCCATCACATCGATGCTTTCGGTTTTGGTCAATTCCCACGGACGCGCGGTAAAGGCGTAGGGCTTGGAAGTCAGCGCCCCGACCGGGCACAGATCGATGATGTTGCCCTGCAAATTCGAATCCAGCGTCTGGTTGAGATACGAGGTGATCTCGGCATCCTCACCGCGACCGGTCTGACCCATCTGAGTTATCCCGGCAACTTCGGTGGTGAAGCGCACGCAGCGTGTGCAGCTGATGCAGCGGGTCATCGCCGTGCCCACAAGCGGGCCAAGATCCAGGTCATCGACTGCCCGCTTTGCTTCCTTGAAACGGGATCCGGACATGCCATACGCCATCGCCTGATCCTGAAGGTCGCATTCACCACCCTGATCGCAGATCGGGCAATCCAGAGGGTGGTTGATCAGCAGGAACTCCATCACGCCTTCGCGGGCCTTTTTAACCATGGGAGAGTTCGTCTTGACCTCCGGGGGTTGCCCTTCAGGCCCCGGACGCAGATCACGCACCTGCATCGCGCACGACGCCGCGGGTTTCGGCGGTCCGCCGACGACCTCGACCAGGCACATCCGGCAATTGCCAGCAATCGACAGACGCTCGTGATAACAAAAGCGCGGCACTTCGACCCCGGCTTGTTCACAAGCCTGGATCAGGGTCATCGCGCCATCGACTTCGATTTCCTGTCCGTCGATATTGATCTTGCGGAGGTCAGACATGGCTCTCAATTCGCCCTCAAATAAACGCCAATGGCGCTGTTTCTTTGGATTTCTTTCTGCCCCAGAGTGCAGAATGTGTTGGGGTTGTCATAGGTCACGCCATTCGAAGCCAGATACGCCTCGCCCTTGGCGCGCATCCGGTCTTTCTCGGTATCCGAGTCGACATATGAGCGGATTTCACTGTCCGAATACCCCAGTTTGTTCGCTTTGGAGCGCAGCCCCCACATCACACTGATCGCTTTCAATCGCCGCCCGCTGATCGAGGGGCAATATTCCGAAATTTCATTTGCGATGGCGATGTAATAGAGTTCATCGTCGATCTCTTTGACATCCCTCAAGGGCGGCTTTGCTTCTGCGACGGCAGGAAACGTGATCAAGGCGGCCAGGGTGAGTGTCTTTGCAAAAGACATGGGTTTTCCTTTCGTTTTGGAAGTTCCAAAACGAACTGGTCCGGTCTTGCTAGGCAATAGCGGCCCGCGATCCATGTCGTGATATGCAAAACCGCGCGTCATGGCCGTTGGCATTTTCCCGCGAAGGTCAATTGATCATCAATGATGCGCAGGTTTTGCGGTTCGGTATCCGGCCCCACTTTCCAATCAATCCGCGAAGACCCGAAATTCTGCACACAGAACTTGGTCCCTTCATGACGCCCGGCTTCACGCGCGCCGTCCAAGGACGCAGACGCGCCTTTCACCACAACGGTAAAGTCTGTAGGCGATGCTTTCTTGTCGACCGGCTTCGCCTTCGCCTTGAACGACTTTCCATCGAACAGAAGACGATCTTCCGACGGCTTGATGATGCCGCAGGCGGACACGCTTGCCAGTGCCAGCAGGACTACAAGGGTTTTTGGGGCCGTCATACTATCCCTCTTAGTGTTCTCGTCTGCCGGGTCGCCATCAGAACGCCGCCACCAATGCCATAAGCCCAATCACCAACATGCAGGCCCAGCCCAATACATACAGCACGGACCGCAAGCCACTGTTTGGCTTACCTATGCCATTGATGTGCACCACCAGCATCACCAACCGCGCAACCAAAGCGACAGACGCCAGCAGATTGACCCAGAACGGGCTGACGCCCAGCAAAACCGCCGCGGTCACAACGGCCACAAACGCCGGAAGCGTTTCCGTTCCGTTCAGATAGGCCCGGTTCAGACGATAGGCCTTGTCAGAATAATCCTGCTCAGGGGTCGCCCCCGGCGCGAGGCCCTTGCCCTGCTTGGCCAAAGCTGCAAACGGGGCCAGGAACAGAACCACCAGTGTGAAAAGCACAACCGATGAAATCGCGTGGCTGTATTCTGCAAACATGTCCATCCCGTTCACTCCGCCGCCATCGCACCCATACGGCCCGATTTCTGAGCCTTGATGCGGTCTTCGATTTCTTCTCGGAAATTGCGGATCAAGCCCTGAATCGGCCAGGCTGCCGCATCGCCAAGCGCGCAGATCGTGTGACCCTCGACCTGTTTTGTCACGTCAAACAGCATGTCGATCTCTTCCAGTTCAGCTTCGCCGCGCACCAGACGGTCCATGACCCGCATCATCCAGCCGGTGCCTTCGCGGCAGGGCGTGCACTGGCCGCAGCTTTCGTGTTTGTAGAATTTCGACAGGCGCCAGATCGCCTTGATGATGTCGGTTGACTTGTCCATCACGATCACCGCCGCCGTTCCAAGGCCGGAGCCCAGATCGTTGCGCAGATAATCGAAATCCATGATCGCATCGCGCATGTTCTCACCGCGCACACACGGAACCGAGGATCCACCGGGGATCACGGCCAGCAGATTGTCCCAGCCGCCGCGAATGCCGCCGCAATGGGTCTCGATCAGCTCCTCGAAGGAAATCGACATCGCCTCTTCCACGACGCAGGGGGAGTTCACATGGCCTGAAATTGCAAACAGCTTGGTGCCCGCGTTGTTCTGGCGACCGAAGCCAGCGAACCAATCCGCCCCACGACGCAGGATCGTGGGCACGACAGCGATGGATTCGACGTTGTTCACGGTCGTCGGGCAGCCATACAACCCCGCACCTGCGGGGAACGGCGGCTTCATCCGCGGCATGCCCTTTTTACCTTCGAGGCTTTCAATCAGCGCGGTTTCCTCACCACAGATATAGGCCCCTGCCCCATGGTGCAGCAAGATATCGAAATCCCAGCCCGAACCGGCAGCGTTCTTGCCCAGCAGACCCGCGTCATAGGCCTCGTCAATCGCGGCCTGCAACGCCTCGCGTTCGCGGATGTACTCACCACGCAGGTAGATATAGCAGGTGTGGGCGTTCATGGCGAAAGACGCGATCAGGCAGCCCTCGATCAGCGTATGCGGATCATGGCGCATGATCTCGCGGTCTTTGCAGGTGCCGGGTTCGGATTCGTCCGCGTTGACCACCAGATAGGACGGGCGCCCGTCGCTTTCCTTGGGCATGAACGACCATTTCAGACCGGTTGGAAAGCCCGCGCCGCCGCGACCACGCAGGCCCGAGTCTTTCATCGTCTGGATGATCCAGTCGCGACCTTTTTCGATCAGGCCAGCAGTGCCGTCCCAATGCCCGCGGGCCTGCGCACCTTTCAGCGTGCGCTCATGCATCCCGTAGATGTTGGTAAAGATCCGGTCCTGATCCTTCAGCATCGCGTGTTACCTTCAGCTGTCCTGACGCATGCGCCAGAGTTGAAATATGTTGATCCCCGCATAGATGAACCCCGCCAGAGCAGCGAGATCAAACAGCAGAGCGTGCCGGGTCGTCAAACCCAGCGCGGGGCCAATGAACAGGTTCATCGCAAGCCAGATCAGCATGGTCACGGCGATGACCACCCCGATATGTCGGCCCTTGCGGGCTATGGCCTGTTCCTTGTCCTTGTCCATCTTTCCCTGATACCCCGGACGGGCATCCGTCTAGTCTTCGTACGTGCCCTCGGATTTGGCACGTTTGGCGAATTCGGTTTCCTCACCCGCCGCAAGCTTGGCCGCCTGCTCGATCCAATCATCGCGCTCGATCCGGCCCTTGAATTTCAAACGCGCATCGACCCAGGCAACCTGTTCCGGCGTCCAGGCAGCGATCTGGTCGTAGTGATAGAAACCCAGCTCGTTCAGCGTCTGCTCCAGCTTGGGACCGACGCCTTTCAACAGCTTCAGGTCATCTGCCTTGCCGTCGCGTGCAGCGGTCAGGGTCTCGGGCTGATCCTCTTTGACGTCCGCGGGTTTGGCTTCAACGTCTTTCGCAACTGGTTTGGCTTTCGCCTCGGCCGCTTGTTTCACAGCCGGTTTCGGAGCCTCAGGCGCCTTCGGAGGTTTCGCAGCAGCCGACGCACCCGCCTGCTTGCCATCCTTGCCAAGCCACGGTGTCAGGATCGGAACTTCGGTCCCGTCGATGCGCTTGACCGTGTCGCCCAGATCGGTCGCCAGTTCGACGCTTGCGTTGTATTTCGGCTTGCCGGCTTCATATTCGGACAGGCTGGAAAGCCCTTTCAACGGCTCGGCCGCGTAACGTCCGTTTTGAGGGCCGGGCGTCGGCACCTTGCCCGCCACCAGATCATCGAGGATCCTGCCAAAGCTCTCGGCGGTCAGATCCTCGTAGTAATCCTTGCCGATCTGTGCCATCGGCGCGTTGGTGCAGGAACCCAGGCATTCAACCTCTTCCCAGCTCAGCTTGCCGTCCGCCGACAGTTGGTGCGGCTTGGGCGCGATCTTTTCGCGGCAGACCGCGATCAGGTCCTCGGCCCCGCAGATCATGCAGGACGTGGTGCCACAGACCTGAATATGCGCAACGGACCCAACCGGTTGCAGCTGGAACATGAAGTAGAAGGATGCAACTTCGAGCACCCGGATATAGGCCATGCCCAGCATGTCGGCGACGGATTCAATTGCTGGGCGGGATAGCCAGCCCTCTTGTTCCTGCGCACGCCACAGCAGCGGAATGACCGCGCTGGCCTGACGCCCTTCGGGGTATTTGGTGATCTGCGCTTCGGCCCATTGCCGGTTGGCAGCGGTGAAGGCGAAACTATCGGGTTGTTCGGGGTGAAGACGGCGGAGCATTAGCGGTCAATCTCTCCAAATACGACGTCCATGGTGCCAATGATGGCGGCGACGTCGGCCAGTTGGTGGCCCTTGGCGACGTGGTCCATGGCTTGCAGGTGCAGGAAACCGGGCGCGCGCAGTTTAGCGCGGTAGGGCTTGTTGGTGCCGTCGGCAACCAGATAGACGCCGAACTCGCCCTTGGGGGCTTCGACGGCGGCGTAAACTTCGCCCGCGGGGACGTGGAAGCCTTCGGTATAAAGCTTGAAGTGATGGATCAGGCTCTCCATCGAGGTCTTCATGTCCGAGCGTTTCGGCGGGGTGATCTTGCCCCTTGCCAGAACATCACCGGGGCAGTCGCGGATTTTGGCGATGGCCTGACGGATGATCAGCAGCGATTGGCGCATCTCTTCCATGCGGACGAGATAGCGGTCATAGCAGTCACTGTTCTTGCCGACGGGGATCTGAAATTCGAACTCGTCATAGCACTCATAGGGCTGCGCGCGGCGCAGGTCCCATGCAAGGCCCGAACCGCGCACCATCACACCAGAGAAGCCGTATTTCTGGATGTCATCCTCGGTCACGACGCCAATATCGGCGTTACGCTGTTTGAAGATGCGGTTTTCGGTCAGCAGACCATCAATATCGTCCAGAACGGCGGGGAATTCGTGGCTCCATGCCTCGATATCATCCAGCAGTTCGGGCGGAAGGTCCTGATGAACGCCACCGGGACGGAAGTACGCCGCGTGCAGGCGGGCACCACAGGCGCGCTCATAGAACACCATCAGCTTTTCACGCTCTTCAAAACCCCAGAGCGGCGGGGTCAGCGCGCCCACATCCATGGCCTGCGTGGTCACGTTCAGCAGGTGGTTCAGGATGCGCCCGATTTCGGAATACAGAACCCGGATCAGAGAACCGCGACGCGGCACCTCGACACCGGTCAGCTTTTCGATGGCAAGACACCAGGCATGTTCCTGATTCATCGGCGCCACGTAATCCAGTCGGTCGAAATACGGCAGGTTCTGAAGATAGGTCCGGCTTTCCATCAACTTTTCGGTGCCACGGTGCAGCAGGCCGATATGCGGATCGCACCGCTCGACGATCTCCCCGTCCAACTCAAGCACAAGGCGCAGAACCCCGTGCGCCGCAGGGTGTTGCGGGCCGAAGTTAATGTTGAAATTGCGGATCTTCTGTTCTCCGCTCAGCGCGTCCGTGCTGCCGTCATCGTATCTTGAGCCGTCCATCAACGCCCTCGTTTCTTTTTCGCTTCGGCCCGAACCCGGACCTTTTCCGCCTCAAGCGCTTTGGCTGCGGCCCCCGCCAGCAGGACCCCCAACGCGCCCAGAATGATCAACTCACCCATCATCTCAGCGGCGCTCCAACTCTTGCAGTTTCAGCCCGACCCACCACAGCAGGGCGATCGTGCCAAAGGGAACCAGACACAGCAGGCACCAGTATTTGTTGATCCCGAAGAACGGCAAAATCTTCACCATCGGAATGATGGTCAGCGCAGACAGGATCAGCCACCAGATGCCACCCATTATTCTGTCCCCTGTTTCTCATCCCCCGGCAGAATGTAGTTCGCACCCTCCCACGGAGACATGAAATCGAACTGACGGTATTCCTGCACCAGGCTGACGGGTTCGTAGACCACGCGTTTCTGCGCCTCGTCATAGCGGACCTCGGTATAACCTGTAGTCGGGAAATCCTTGCGCAGCGGATACCCGCGGAACCCATAGTCGGTCAGGATGCGCCGCAGGTCCGGGTGGCCCGAGAACAGGATGCCGAACATGTCGAACACCTCACGCTCGAACCAGTTGGCCGAGGGGTGCACGTCAACGATCGACGGTACCATGTCTTCTTCACGGATCGAGACCCGCAGCCGGATACGCTGGTTCTGGTACATCGACAGGAAGTGATACACCACATCGAACCGTTTGGCGCGTTCGGGGTAATCCACGCCGGTGATATCCACCAGCGTCGAAAACTGGCAGCTGCGATCAGATTTCAGGAATTCGACGAATTCCACAAGATTCGACGGAGCCACGTCCACGTTCAGTTCGCCGTGGGTCACGTCCCATGACAGGACGCAATCAGTCCGTTTCAGCTCCAACTGCGTGCCGAGTTCCTTGAGTTCTTCGCTCATCAGATCTCTCCTCAGCGGACAATTGTGCCGGTACGGCGGATTTTGCGTTGCAACTGCATCAGCCCGTAAAGCAATGCCTCAGCAGTCGGAGGGCAGCCGGGCACGTAGATGTCCACCGGAACAACCCGGTCACAG
The DNA here is from genome assembly GCF_056538725.1 of Ruegeria sp. BF10. Taxonomy (NCBI): domain Bacteria; kingdom Pseudomonadati; phylum Pseudomonadota; class Alphaproteobacteria; order Rhodobacterales; family Roseobacteraceae; genus Ruegeria; species Ruegeria sp. BF10. The sequence continues at coordinate 797,518 of NZ_JBQFTR010000001.1, read as the reverse complement.
CCACGCACGACGGAATAGGAATAGTGGTAATACCCACCGCCATTCGCGCAGGACCCCATCGAGATCACATAGCGCGGCTCGGGCATCTGGTCATACACCTTCCGCAACGCCGGGGCCATCTTGTTGGTCAGTGTTCCCGCCACGATCATCACATCAGACTGGCGCGGGGACGCCCGGGGTGCGATGCCGAACCGTTCCGCATCATAACGTGGCATCGAGGTGTGCATCATTTCGACCGCGCAGCAGGCCAGGCCAAAAGTCATCCAGTGCAACGAGCCAGTGCGCGCCCAGTTGATGATGTCTTCGGTCGAGGTCAGCAGAAAACCTTTGTCCTGCAACTCGGCGTTCAGGGCCTGGGTGGCGACCTCCTTGTCGACACCGGCAGTGTTGGCACCCGTCATCACTCCCATTCCAAGGCCCCTTTCTTCCATTCATAGGCAAAGCCGATGGTCAGAACGCCCAGGAACACCATCATGGACCAGAACCCGACATCGCTGATGTCCTTGAAGCCCACGGCCCAGGGAAACAGGAAGGCAATTTCAAGATCGAAGATGATGAACAGAATCGAAACCAGATAGAATCGGACGTCGAATTTCATCCGCGCATCGTCGAAGGCATTGAAACCACATTCATATGCGCTGACCTTTTCGGGGTCGGGATTGCGGACGGCCAGTACGACGGCGGCCAGGATCAAGACGATCCCAAGGCCCACGGCAACGGCCAGAAACACCAGAATCGGGAGGTACTCCCGCAGCAGGTCTTCCACGAATAGCTCCTTTCCTGCGCACGCATCTTGTCGGGTGCGCCGTCAATTGGCGTGTTGACTGGACATTCTCTATCCCTGCGGGGTCAGAGGGTCAACCGAACACAGCCCCCTTCGCGATCAAACCTGCGCTTGACAGCGCGGCATAGAATCGCAGCACCGGCGTTTGGCATTGGCGTGGCGGACCCTGGTAAAACCTACTTATTCCATGCAGGTTTTCGTTTTTCAAAAAACGCCGCGATCCCTTCGCGTGCCTCTTGCGTTTCCCAGCGTTCGACCAGTTCGCCTATGGTCTGATCGATCACGGCATCGTCGATGCACGGACCCAGAGCGCGTACCAGCGCCTTGGCAGAGGCAACCGCCCCGGGCGCGCAAGACAAATAGGGGCGAATTTCGTCCTCAACCGCGTCCAAAAGCCGATCTGCCGAAACGGTTTTCGCCAGCAGGCCCAGATCAACGGCCTCGGACGCATCGAACAAACGGGCTGACATGAACACCCGGCGCGCGCGGGCTTCGCCCATGCGGGCGATGACATAGGGGCCAATTGTTGCGGGGATCAGCCCCAGGCGCGTTTCGGTCAGCCCCATCTTCAGACTGTCGACCCCGATCGCGACATCGCACACGGCCGCCATGCCCACCCCGCCCCCAAAGGCATTACCCTGCAACGCCCCGATCAGGGGCTTCGGCATCGTGTTCAGAGCCTGCAACATCTCGGCCAGCTTGCGCGCCTCGACAAAACGCGTCTTTTTGTCGGCTGCCATCTGGTCCTGCATCCACCCCAGATCGCCGCCGGCACAGAACGTCTTGCCCGCCGCGGCCAGAACGACCGCCCGGACCGCGTCATCCTGACCAAGTTGCGATGCGGCCTCGGTCAATTCCGTGATCATCTGCCCCGACATGGCATTGTGTTTTTCCGGCCGGTTCAGGGTGAGCGTCGCGACACCACGCTTATCCGTCGAGATCGTGATCGTTTCAAACATGTCAGCCCCTCAAAGCCCTGGCCATCTGCGCGGCCTCTTCAATGACGTCGATATCCAGCCCGGTTTCGTATCCCAGCCGCTGCAAATGTGCCGCAACATCCTCGGTGGCCACGTTTCCGGCCGCACCCGGTGCGTAGGGGCAACCGCCCAACCCGCCCACGGCGGCATCGAACACCCGCACGCCCAGCGCCAATGCCGCATCGATGTTGTCGATCGCGCGCCCGTTGGTGTCATGGAAATGCCCCGCCAGCCGCGTCACCGGAACCCTTTCGCGCACCGCCAGAAGCATATGTGCGACCTTGTCCGGAGTTCCCTGCCCAATCGTGTCGCCCAGCGAAACCTCATAACAGCCCAGCGCGAAAAGCCGATCAGCAACCTCAGCCACTTTTTCCGGCGGCGTCGGACCGTCGTATGGGCAATCCGTCACGCATGAGACATAGCCACGAACCGGCAGATCGATATGGCGCGCCGCCTCCAGAATCGGCGTGAACCGCTCGATCGACTCGGCGATGGAGGCATTGATATTGGCTTTCGAGAATCCTTCGGAGGCCGAGGCAAACACGGCAATCTCGTCCGCCTTGGCCGCCAGCGCGTCACCATAGCCATGCATGTTCGGCGTCAGCGCGGCATAGCGCACCCCATCCACTCGGGTGATTCCGCCCAGCACCTGAGCCGATCCCGCCATCTGCGGCACCCATTTCGGGGACACGAAGCTTGCAACTTCGATCCGGCGAAACCCAGCCCGGCTGAGACAGTCGATCAGGGCGATCTTGTCCGCGACCGGTATTTCGCGCTTTTCGTTTTGCAGCCCGTCGCGCGGCCCGACCTCGTAGATTTCGACCAGCTCACCCATGTCCGCCCCTCTTCTGGATTGTTGTCGTTTCAAGCAAAGATCGTCTGACCTTGGCACGCCGCGTTGCGCGGGTACAGGTCAAGCTTCTTCCTCCAACCTCACCAGGGCAGCCCCGGCTTCGACCTGCGAACCATCCTCGACCAGCACTTCGGCAACGATCCCGTCCCGCGCCGCAAGCAGCGAATGCTCCATCTTCATCGCTTCCAAAATGGCCAGACGATCGCCTTTCTGCACGGTTTGTCCCGCTGTGGCAAAGACGGCCTTGACCAGACCGGGCATAGGCGCCTCGATCACGTTGGTGTCACCGGTCGCGCTGGCATCCCGGTCCAGCGGGTCGATGACGTCGAAGCTCTGACCGTAATCGGTGAAAACCGTCAGGGTCCCGTTATGTGCGGCAACGCGAGGCATCGGCGCGCCGTTCAGCTTCCAGCGCCCGGCGGTGCGTTCCGCAACGACGCGGTTTTCGCCAATCTGCCAAATCTGGCGATCCGGCCCGTCGACCTGCACGTCCAGATCCAGCACGTCGTCACGACGGGACAATTGCACGGCGCGATGCAGCGGCGCCCACAGCGAAAACCCGGTTTCCGGATCGACATCCACCAGGTCCAGTGCCGTCATCGCCGCCGCAACCGCGGTAACATCCGACGGCTCGGCTTCCTGTACCAACGTTTCAAGGTCCCGCCCGATCAGACCCGTATCGACATCGCCCGAGGCAAATCCTTTGTGACGCGTCAACGCGCCGAGAAAAGCCAGATTGGTAACGGTACCCGCAACTTCAGTCTGTTGCAGCACCCGGTTCAACGTCTCAAGTGCAACGGCACGTGTCGAACCATGCACCACCACCTTGGCGATCATGGGGTCGTACCACGGGCTGATCGTGTCCCCGGCGCGAACGCCGCTATCGGCGCGACAATTGGCTGGGAAAACCAGATGAGTCAGCGTTCCCGTCGCGGGCAGGAACCCCTTCGGAACGTCCTCGGCGTAAAGCCGGGCCTCAAACGCATGGCCCGAGATCGCAAGATCATCCTGCTTCTTGGGAAGGCTCTCGCCTGCGGCCACGCGAAGCTGCCACTCGACCAGATCGATCCCCGTGATGGCCTCTGTCACCGGGTGCTCCACCTGAAGGCGCGTGTTCATTTCCATGAACCAGAACCTGTCGGGGCGCAGCCCGTCAGAAGCATCGACGATGAACTCGACCGTGCCCGCGCCCTTATAGCCGATCGCCTCGGCGGCGCGCACGCCGGCCTGACCCATGGCCTCGCGCATCTCAGACGTCATGCCCGGGGCGGGGGCTTCTTCGATCACCTTCTGATGGCGGCGCTGCAACGAGCAGTCGCGTTCGAACAGATGCACGGCATGAGTACCATCGCCGAACACCTGCACTTCGATATGGCGGGGTTTGGTCACGAATTTTTCGACCAGTACGGCATCATTGCCGAAGGCGGTCCGGGCCTCGCCCCGCGCGCTGTCAAGCGCGGTCGCGAAATCCTCAGGGCGTTCAACAAGGCGCATCCCCTTGCCGCCGCCGCCCGCAACGGCCTTGATCAGAACCGGATAGCCGATCGCATCCGCCGCACCGGCCAGATGCTCGGGGTCCTGATTGTCGCCGTGATAGCCGGGTACGACCGGAACGCCGGCCTTCTCCATCAGAACCTTCGCCGCGTCCTTGAGGCCCATCTTGCGGATCGCATCCGCCGAAGGGCCGATGAACGTCAGCCCCGCCGCCTGCACGGCATCCACGAAACCGGGGTTCTCGGACAGAAAGCCATACCCCGGATGGATCGCCTGTGCACCGGTATCCAGCGCGGCCTGAATGATGACGTCGCCCTTCAGATAGCTGTCCGCCGGGGCGGGGCCGCCAATATGAACCGCCTCGTCCGCCATCTGAACGTGTTTGGCCGCCGCGTCCGCATCGGAATAGACAGCAACGCAGGACACGCCCATGGACTGGGCCGTTTCCATGACGCGGCAGGCGATCTCGCCCCGGTTGGCAATCAGGATTTTGTTGAACATGTCTTTCACCCTTCCACTGCCAGATCTTCGACGAGACGGAACCGTTCGCACACGAGTTTCATCTCAGGATCAAAGCCGCCGTTTCGTTGGAAATAACGGCGATGATCTTCCCGCCATCCTTCAAGCGTTTCATTCTCACCTTCAGCCAAAGCGAATTCCTCGGTCACATCACAATAGCGCTGGATCGAGACACCGACGGTTTCAATGACCAAAGCCGGTGTGTCATCCCAGTTCAGCGCAATATCGCGTCGACCGGGCTTCGGCATTTCAGGGCTGCCGTCCGGATAGTTGCCGAGCGCATCGCAGGTCGCTGTTTTACGGCCAGAACGGACCAAAGCCAGAAGCTCTGCACTCAGCACCGGGTTGTCGCCGAATTTGAAGGTTTGCGCACCTGGATAGCGGGCCATAAGGTCTTTCAAAGTCACGCTCATTTTACATCCTGAACACGCCGAAGCGTGTCTCCTCGATCGGAGCGTTCAGCGCGGCGCTCAACGACAGCGCCAGCACGTCGCGGCTTTTGCGCGGGTCGATGATGCCGTCATCCCACAGACGGGCCGAGGCATAGAGCGGATGCGACTGTTCCTCGAACATATCCAGCGTCGGGCGTTTGAACTCGGCCTCTTCTTCGGCCGACCAAGTTCCACCCTGCCGTTCTATCCCGTCGCGTTTGACGGTGGCCAGAACGCCAGCGGCCTGCTCTCCACCCATCACTGAAATCCGCGAGTTCGGCCAGGTCCACAGGAATCGCGGCTGATAGGCGCGACCGGCCATGCCATAGTTTCCGGCCCCGAACGAGCCGCCGACCAGCATGGTGATCTTGGGCACCGAGGTCGTCGCCACCGCCGTCACCATCTTGGCCCCGTGCCGCGCAATACCTTCGTTTTCGTATTTCCTGCCGACCATGAACCCGGTGATGTTTTGCAGGAACACAAGCGGGACTTTGCGTTGCGAACACAGCTCGACGAAATGGGCGCCCTTCTGCGCCGCCTCGGAAAACAGCACGCCGTTATTGGCAATAATGCCAACCGGACAGCCTTTGACATGGGCAAAGCCGGTCACCAGTGTTTCCCCGAACCGAGGCTTGAATTCGTCAAAGCGCGAGCCATCGACCAGACGCGCAATCACCTCGCGGATGTCATAGGGGGTGCGCAGATCTGCGGGAACAACGCCCAGAATTTCCTCGGGGTCATAGGCCGGATCCTCGGGGCTGGCCCAATCCACCGTCTGCGGTTTGCGCAGGTTCAGCGACCCGACCGCACGGCGAGCCAAGGCCAGCGCGTGGGCGTCATCCTCGGCCAGATAATCCGCCACGCCGGACAGGCGGGTGTGCACGTCACCGCCCCCCAGATCTTCGGCGCTGACGACCTCGCCTGTCGCGGCCTTGACCAGAGGCGGCCCGGCCAGAAAGATGGTGCCCTGTTCCTTGACGATGATCGTCACATCCGACATCGCCGGCACATAGGCGCCACCGGCCGTGCAGGAGCCCATGACCACAGCGATCTGAGGGATACCCTTCGCGCTCATCCGCGCTTGGTTATAGAAGATGCGGCCAAAGTGATCGCGGTCGGGGAAGACCTCATCCTGATTGGGCAGGTTCGCACCACCGCTGTCGACCAGATAGATGCAGGGCAGATGGTTTTCCTCGGCGATCTCCTGCGCGCGGAGGTGTTTCTTGACCGTCATCGGATAGTAGGTGCCGCCCTTCACGGTGGCGTCATTGCACACCACCATGACCTCGCGCCCTTGTACCCGGCCAATACCCGCGATCACCCCGGCACAGGGCGCGGCATCGCCATACATCCCGTGCGCCGCCGTCGCGCCGATTTCAAGGAACGGAGACCCCGGGTCCAGCAAATTCGCCACCCTGCGCCGAGGCAACATCTTGCCACGGGATTCATGCCGCGCGCGGGATTTCTCGCCACCGCCCATGCGGGCCGCTTCGGCAGCAGCAGAGATTTGCGCCAGCGCATCCAGATGGGCCGCGCGGTTTGCTTTGAAGCCCTCTGAGACGGGCAAAGCTTTAGATGTGAGTTTCATTGTTCAGCTACCCCACGAGTTTCGCAAATTTCGCGTATGATGCTGCCTTGTTGCCAACTACAGATGCCAAGTATCTCTCGCTCCATCTTCAATGCCTGTTCAGCTGTTCCGCGCATCCAGCATGCGCCTCTGGTCGGTCCAGCAGCTGTTCCACCCCAATAATCACTGGCCCGGAATCGGCAAACAGCGTTGGAATACACTTTCCATTCGGCTTGCATCTTTTTTAATGTCTCGGGTGCGGTCCATTTGAACGCATGATCATCTTGGGGGACATGGCCATGAAGTTTCTCAGCCCATTCCGCCAAATCTGAGTAATTTTGGTCCAGCATTCTATCCCAAAAAACGGTCTCAGCGTCCAAACACATGATCATTCCATAGGTCGAATAATCAGTCCGGTCCATGCAATCTTGGGCGGCAATCCCAATGCACTCGTAAACGGCATCCGGGATTGCTCGCTGAGGCTTTTTCTTTTCGAGAGTCTCCCGTGCAAGTCGCAAGCATTTTTCGATCAATTCGGTTTCAATGGAATATCCATCACTTTGCTCCGAGGTGATCTCATACGCATGAGATGCTTTAGCCAACAAACCCACGACGAACGCCACGATGAACAGTGTATTGATCAATCTCGACGAATCTCTGCGTCTCATTGTTTTTCCCCCGCCGCCCGCACCTTCAATTCCTTCCGGATCACCTTCCCCGTCACCGTCATCGGCAACTCCTCCAGAAACGCCACCTCGCGCGGATAGGAATACTGCGCCAGACGGTCCTTGACCCACTCCTGTAACTCGGCCTCCAAAGCCTCGGCTCCCGGTTTCAGCACGACATAGGCCTTCACGATCTCGGTTCGCAAAGGATCAGGCTTTCCGACCACACCTACCGTTGCCACCGCCGGGTGGGTAAGCAGGCAGTCCTCAATCTCAGCCGGGCCGATCCGGTATCCGGCGGAGGTAATCACGTCGTCATCACGACCGACAAAGCGCAGATAGTCGCCCTCCCACACGCCGCGGTCTCCGGTGATCAGCCAGTCACCCCGGAACTTCTCAGCCGTCGCCTCGGGCCGGTTCCAGTATTCCAGCAGCATCGAGGCCGAGCCGCGCCGGATGGCGACATCGCCTTCCTCGCTGGTCGGGTTGCCGTCATAGTCGATAACCGCGACTTCATGCCCGGGCACCGGCTTGCCGATGCAGCCGGGTTGAACGGGGAAATCCTCGGCGCAGGAGGATACGACCATATTGCATTCGGTCTGGCCGTAGAATTCGTTGATCGTCAGGCCAAACGCTTGCTGTCCCCAGGCCAGCATCTCGGCCCCCAGCGGCTCGCCGCCGGACGCCACCGAGCGCAGCCCGGGGATCGCCTGATCCGAAGCCTTGAGCATCCGCAGCGCTGTTGGTGGGAAGAAGACATTCCGCACCCCGCCCCGCGCAATGATCTCGGCGCAGGCTTCGGGAGAGAACTTCTCAAGCCGTGCCGCGACAACCGGGATGCCCAGCGCAAGGCCAGGCATCAGCACATCGAACAACCCACCGATCCACGCCCAATCCGCCGGGGTCCACAGGCAGTCTCCGTCGCGCAGGTGATTGTGGCTGATCGAGACGCCCGGAAAATGCCCGGTCAGAACCCGGTGCCCGTGCAGTGCGCCTTTCGGGCTGCCGGTTGTACCAGAGGTGTAGATCAATACGGCAGGATCCTCGGGCCCGGTCGCGGCATAGGGCAGAGCAGGACCCGCCACGCCAATTTCGGATGCGATCAGAGGTTCAGCCAGATCGCCCAGCAAATCCACCCCTTCGGCATCGGTCAGCACAATCTGAACGCCTGCATCGCCCGCCCGCGACCGCAGCGCATCCCGCTTGAACAACTTGAACAAGGGCACCGAAATCGCGCCGATCTTCCAGATCGCCAAATGAGCTGCCGCACACCAGGGAGACTGGCTCAGCAGCACTCCGACCCGATCACCGGGCTGGACGCGGGCCAGCAGGGCGCGGGCGATCCCATCAGCCATCTGTGCCAGTTGCCCATAGGTTATCAGCCGCCGCCCTGATCCGGTCAGATCGATAAGCGCCACCTGTTCACCCGGATGGTTCAGACATTGCTGCGCCATGTTCAGCCGGTCCGGTATGTCCCAGCCTCGTCCTGAGCGCAAACCCGGTATGCGCTCAGCGTGCAGCAACGCGAATTCCCCTTGTTTTTCTGATGCTTCGCGACCTGACCTTGGGCGGACACATCACGCAAACTTGATGCAGATCAGAGTGGCCGGACACCGCCTTTGCAAAACCAAGAGCATCAACATAACCAAAGGCAAGAATATGACAAAGAAACTCGCCGCTTTGACACTGTCTACCGCGTTGGTCGCACTGGCGGCTCCGGCTTTGGCCCAGTCGCAAGGGGATTGGACGCTGGGTATCGGTGTTGGCTATCTGGACCCGAAATCCGACAACGGCACGCTGGCCGGTGCACCAGCGACGATCGACGCGGACACCCGCCCGATTTTCACCGCAGAGTACTTTATTCGCGACAACCTGGGTATCGAGCTTTTGGCAGCGACCCCGTTCAAACACACCGTTTCCCTTGGCGGTACGGACGCGGCCACGGTCAAGCAGTTGCCGCCCACCTTGTCGCTGAACTATCACTTCCCGACCAACAGCGCCTGGAAACCCTATGTCGGCGCCGGTCTCAACTATACGATCTTCTTCGACGAGCAATCGCCCCTGGGCAACATCAAGGTCGATGACTCCTTCGGCGTCTCGTTGCAGGCCGGTCTGGATTACATGGTCACCGACCACGGGGCGATCCGCCTGAACGTGCGCTGGTTCGACATCGACTCGGACGTCTCGCTCAACGGCGCCCCCATCGGCACCGCGGAAATCGATCCCTGGCTGGTCGGTGTTTCCTACGTCCATCGGTTCTGATCCCGTTTCCAAAACGCCCTGCGGTTTCCTCGTCCGCAGGGCGTTCTTTCTTTCAGAGCATTTCATTCATCATTTCGCGGCCGATCAGCATCCGGCGAATCTCGCTGGTGCCTGCGCCGATTTCCATCAACTTGGCATCCCGGAAAATCCGGCTGACCGGCGCATCCGACAGGAAGCCCGCCCCGCCCAGCGCCTGAACCGCCTGATGGGCCTGAACCATCGCCTGTTCCGACGCGTAAAGGCAGCACGCCGCCGCATCCTGCCGGGTCACGTCACCGCGGTCACAGGCTTTGGCGACTTCGTAGACATAGGCCCGTGCCGAGTTCATCGCCGTGTACATGTCGGCAATCTTGCCCTGCATCAACTGGAAGCTGCCGATGGGTTTGCCGAACTGCTTGCGCTCAGCCACATAAGGCATCACTTCGTCCAGACAGGCGGCCATGATGCCGGTCCCGATGCCTGCCAGTACGACACGTTCATAATCCAGCCCGGACATGAGCACGGCAACACCCTTGCCCTCTTCGCCCAACACGTTCTCGAACGGAACTTCTACGTCTTCAAAGATAAGCTCAGCCGTGTTCGATCCGCGCATACCCAACTTGTCGAAATGGGGCGAGGTCGAAAAACCCTTCATCTCTTTTTCGATCAGGAATGCGGTAATGCCCTTCGATCCGGCATCGGGGTCCGTCTTGGCATAAACCACCAGAGTATCCGCATCCGGCCCGTTGGTGATCCAGTATTTATTGCCGTTCAAGCGGTAATGATCGTTCCGCTTTTCGGCGCGCAGCTTCATCGACACCACATCCGAGCCGGCCGAGGGCTCTGACATGGCCAGCGCCCCTACATGCTCACCGGAGACCAGGCGCGGCAGGTATTTCTGCTTCTGCTCTTCATTGCCGTTCAGCTTGATCTGGTTCACGCACAGGTTGGAATGCGCCCCGTATGACAAGGAAACCGAGGCCGATGCACGCGCAACCTCTTCGACGGCGATCGTATGCGCCAGATAAGACATGCCTGCACCGCCGTACTCTTCCGGCACGGTGACACCCAACAGACCAAGCTCTCCCATTTCTTTCCACAGCTCGTTCGGAAAGGCATTCGTGGCGTCGATCTCGGCCGCCATCGGCTTGACACGCTCCTGCGCCCAGCGATGCACCATCTCGCGCAGGACATTCACATCCTCACCCAGATCAAACTTCATCGTGGCCATGAACATCTGCGTCTTCCCTCCGCTTTAATGAACAAGTGTTCAATAAATCTCTAGCAGCGAATCTGCTGCCGGTCAATCTTTGTGACAGCGCGTCCGAAACGGAAAACGCCGCCCCAAAAGGGCGGCGTTTCAAAAGATCGAGCGTGCGCCGCAGGCGCACTCCGCTTGGTCAAGACTGATAAACCGCGCTCACTTCGGCCCGGATGATCCGTGCGATCAATCGACAATCCTCCAGGGAAAACGTCAAAGGCACGCGCATATCCATAACGCCGGCCAGAACGCGGTCACTTTCCGGCATCCGCTCGCTGTCGAAATACCGCCAACTGTCATAGCGCGACGTGAAACCTGTCGGTTCGGCACCGCCGAACCACTTCAGCTCAACCCCACGCGCCGCGCAACGGCTGATGACTTCGGCTATCCGTTCAGGCGCCCAATCCAGCAGCAGGAACTGGATCGAAGACCCAACATAGGTTTCCGCCTCGGGCCGCTCGACAATCGTCAGACCCGGAGTGCCGCGCAACCCGGTTTCGATCTCGCGATAGCGCTCGTTCCACCGGGCCACCTGCCGGTCAAGATCCCGCAATTGCGGGCGCAGGATCGCCGCGCGCAAATTGTCCATCCGGCCCGAGACGTTGGGCGTGGTATATTTGATCCGTTCGAACACGTCCGGCCCCGGCGCCGCAAGATGGCGTTCATACAACATGTAGGATCCCGACAGCATCGTGGCCTTGGCCGCCAGTTCCTCGTCATCGGTGACCAGCAAGCCCCCTTCGCCGGAATTGACATGCTTGTAGGTCTGACAGGAATAACACCCGATCGCGCCCTGCCGCCCCGACAACTGACCGCGCCAGGCTGCACCCATCGTGTGCGCGCAATCCTCGATCACGATCACCCCGGCTGCGTCACACATCTGCATCAGCCGGTCCATGTTACACAGATGTCCGCGCATATGGCTGAGCATCAGCACACGCGCCTGATCCAGCTTGGCCTCAAGATCATCCAGATCAATGGTCAGGTCTTCCGTCACTCCGACAAAAATTGCCCGCCCTCCGACCGAGGCAATCGACCCCGGGACCGGCGCCAGCGTAAACGCATTTGTCAAAACCGGGTCACCGGGCTGCACGCCAACCGCACGCAGGGCCGTGGCCAGAGCGTAACCGCCAGACGAAACCGCCAGACAGTATTTTGCCCCCATCTGCGCCGCAAATTCCTGCTCCAGCAGGGCTGTTTCCCCCAACTCTCCGGGGACGACATTGTAACGATGCAGACGCCCATGGCGCAGAACGGCCAATGCCGCTTCGATTGCATCTTCCGGAAGGGGTTCCTGCTGCGTAAAGCTGCCAGAGAATATGTCGGTCATGATCTTGTTCTGAGGCTCCGAAAGGGTCCGGTCAAGGTTTCAGGCTGCCGCACCGATCAGATCAGGCACGAGGCCGGGCAAATCATCAAAATGGTGCAGCAGGGCGTCGGGTTCCAAAGCCGCCATGTCATCCCCCGATGGCCCGAAGGTAACCAGCACGGAAGGAACGCCCGCCGCCCTGGCGGTGTTGCGGTCGGTATCCGAATCTCCGACCAGCACGCACCAGTCCGGATCGCCCCCGGCACGACGCGCAGCTTCCCGCAGCGGCGCCGGGTCCGGTTTGCGTACCGGCAGCGTATCGGCCCCGACCAAAGATGCAAAACGGTCCCGCACCCCCATGCGCGTCAGCAACAATTCGGCCAGATGTTCCGGTTTGTTCGTGCAAATGCCCACACCGTAACCCGCGTCACTCAGCATCTCGACCGCCTGTAGTGCACCGGGGTAGAAACTGGTGTGGGTGTCGATGTCCCGAGCATAAGCTTCAAGCAGAACCGGATAGTAGGCCTGGACCGTATCCTCGTCATAGGCCCCGACACGTTTCAACCCGTGGGTCAGCATCATGCGTCCACCTCTCAGCGCTATACCTGAATCTGCACCGTGGACCAGGACATCCCCGTGCCCCATCTCGCGGAAACAATGGTTCGCGGCAGCCAGCAAATCGCCGGATGTATCCGCCAAAGTACCATCCAGATCGAAGATGACGGTGCGCATTTCGCCCCCTTGCTCGGCAGGTTTTCGCCGTGTCCTGTTTCAATCGGCAATCTTGTTTGATGGCCGAACGGCTTGCGCCTTTGACCTCAGCGGATAAAACGGACGGCAACAAAACACAAAGAGAAAACGATTTCATGAGCAATGCCCTTGTCATCCTTGCCGCCGGAAAAGGCACCAGGATGAATTCGGATCTTCCCAAAGTCCTGCATCCCATCGCTCAGGTTCCGATGCTGATCCATGCGATGCGCGCCGGATCTGTCCTGTCGCCCGAACGTACTGTGATCGTTACCGGCCACGGGTCCGAAGCTGTGGCAAAGGCCGCAATGGCCGAGGATGAAGATGTGCAAATCGCCGTTCAGGAAGACCAGTTGGGTACGGCCCATGCGGTCGCCCAGGCCCGGAACGCATTGAACGGCTTCGATGGCGATGTGGTTGTTCTTTACGGCGACACCCCGTTCTTGCAGCCCGACACGCTGGAAAGGATGATCGAGGCGCGGTCCGGGAATGACTTGGTCATTCTTGGCTTTGAAGCAGCCGACCCTGCCCGTTATGGCCGGCTGGTCATGAATGGCGATGTGCTGGAACGTATAGTCGAGTTCAAAGATGCGTCAGATGAAGAGCGATCCATAACATTCTGCAATTCAGGGCTTTTGGCCTGCAATGCGCAGCTGCTGTTTTCGTTGATCGACGAGGTCGGAAACGACAACGCTGCGGGCGAGTACTATCTGACCGACGTGGTTGAAATTGCGCGCCGCCGTGGGCTGAACGTGACCGCTGTCGCGTGCGACGAGGCGCAGACGCTGGGCGTGAACTCTCGCGCTGATCTGGCCGCCGCAGATGCCGTGTTTCAGGCGCGCGCGCGAGCTGAGCTTCTTGACCTGGGCGTCACATTGATGGCCCCAGAGACGGTGTACCTGGCTGCGGATACGGTGGTCGGGCGCGATACGGTGATCGAACCGAATGTGGTGTTCGGACCGGGCGTCACGGTTGAAAGCGGCGCGACGATCCGGGCCTTTTCGCATCTTGAGGGCTGCCATGTCAGCCGGGGCGCTGTCGTCGGCCCCTACGCACGCCTGCGCCCCGGCGCCGAACTCGCTGAAAACACGCGGGTCGGCAATTTCGTCGAGATCAAGAATGCCGAAATCGCCGAAGGCGCGAAGGTCAATCACCTCAGCTATATCGGAGACGCTTCGGTTGGCGCTGCGACCAACATCGGCGCGGGGACGATCACCTGCAACTATGACGGCGTGATGAAGCATAAAACCACGATTGGTGCGAACGTCTTTGTCGGCTCGAACACCATGCTGGTGGCCCCGGTCACTGTGGGCGACGGCGCGATGACCGCGACGGGCACCGTCGTGACCAGGGATGTGGACCCCGAGGCATTGGCCGTGGCCCGCGCCAAGCAGGAAAACAAGCCCGGATATGCGCGTAAATTGTTTGACATGTTGAAGGCGAAGAAGGCTCGCCGCGATAAAAAGGCCTGAGATATGTGTGGAATAGTAGGTGTTTTGGGGCAGCACGAGGCCGCCCCCATTCTGGTAGAAGCCCTGAAACGGCTGGAATATCGCGGCTATGACAGCGCCGGGATTGCAACCGTCAACGACGGCGCATTGGGCCGGCGGCGCGCGGTTGGCAAGCTGGTCAATCTCAGCGACCTTCTGGTGCATGATCCTCTTCCCGGAAAATCCGGCATTGGCCACACCCGCTGGGCCACACATGGTGCCCCATCGGTCAACAATGCACATCCGCACAAGGCGGGCCCTGTGGCCGTCGTTCATAACGGTATCGTCGAAAACTATCGCGACCTGAGGGCCGAACTGGCCGAACATGGTGTTGATTTCCAGACCGAAACCGACACGGAAACGGTCGCTCTTATGACGGAACACCACCTGAACTCGGGCCTGTCCCCGGTTGAGGCCGCGTTCAGGACGATCGACCAGTTGGAAGGCGCGTTTGCACTGGCCTTTCTGTTCGACGGAGAGGACGACCTGATCGTGGCGGCCCGCAAGGGATCACCACTGGCCATCGGCCATGGGGATGGTGAGATGTATGTGGGCTCTGACGCCATCGCCCTGGCCCCGCTGACCAACCAGATCACATATCTGGAAGAAGGCGACCGCGCGGTTCTGACCCGGACGTCACTTGAAATCCGCAACGAGGCCGGTGAGTTGGCAAACCGGGAAAAGCGCAAGATCAAACTGGATCACGCACGCGCGGACAAGGGCGAGCACAAGCATTTCATGGCCAAGGAAATCGCTGAACAGCCCATTGTCGTGGCAGAGGCGATCCGGTCCTACCTGCCCACGGGCGGCGACCGCGTGGTCCTGCCGGACACGGATCTGGATTTCAGCAAACTGGACCGTCTGACCATGGTGGCCTGCGGCACCGCGTTTTACGCTTGCCTGACCGCGAAATACTGGTTCGAGCAACTGGCGAAGATGCCCGTTGAAGTCGATATCGCCAGCGAGTTCCGCTATCGCGAACCGCCGATCACCGACCGAACACTGGCGCTGTTCGTCAGCCAGTCGGGCGAAACCGCCGACACGCTGGCCGCGTTGCGCTATTGCGAGGGCAAGGCAGACAAGATCGTTTCGGTCGTCAACGTGCCCGAAAGCTCGATTGCACGGGAAAGCGATATCGCCTTGCCGATCCATGCCGGTGTCGAAATCGGTGTCGCCTCGACCAAGGCCTTCACCTGCCAGTTGAGCGTGCTGCTGATGCTGGCGCTCAAGGCTGCCGCAGACCGGGGCACGCTGACGGATGAGGACATCGCCGATCATGCCGCCGCGCTGCGTGGGTTGCCGACCGTGCTGAACGCGGCACTCGATCAGAACCGGGCGATCCGCAAGGCCGCCCAACGCCTGTCCGAGGCGCGCGACGTCCTGTTTCTGGGCCGTGGTCTGATGTATCCGCTGGCAATGGAAGGCGCGCTGAAGCTGAAGGAAATCAGCTATATCCACGCTGAAGGATACGCGTCGGGAGAGTTGAAACACGGCCCCATCGCCCTGATCGACAAGCATATGCCTGTGGTCGTCATGGCCCCGCGTGACACGGTTTTCGACAAGACCGTCTCGAACATGCAGGAAGTGATGGCGCGCAAGGGCAAAGTGATCCTTGTCTCTGATGATGATGGCATTGACGAGGCCGGCGACGGTGTCTGGAGCAGCATCCGCATGCCACATGTTCACACCAGCCTTGCACCGATCCTCTACTCGATTCCCGCGCAATTGCTGGCCTATCACACGGCTGTTGCCAAGGGCACGGATGTGGATCAGCCGCGCAATCTGGCAAAGTCGGTCACGGTGGAGTGATTTATGGCCAAGCAGTTCCCGCAGCTTAATGAAGCGCATCAAAGGTTCATCGAAGACCAGCATATGTTCTTCGTCGGCACCGCCGGGGCCGAAGGTCGGGTCAATATTTCCCCCAAGGGAATGGATTCGCTGCGGGTACTGGGGCCGAACCGCATCGTCTGGATGAACCTGACCGGCAGTGGCAATGAAACGGCGGGGCATCTTTTGCAGGTCAACAGGATGACGCTGATGTGGTGTTCCTTCACCACACGTCCGATGATCCTGCGCACCTATGGCACGGCACGTTGCCTGCATGTCGGGGATGATGGATGGAACGACCTTGCCGGCCTGTTCCCAAATCACCGAAGCGCACGACAAATCTATGACCAGTCGATCGACATGGTGCAGACCTCGTGCGGCTATGCCGTGCCTTTCATGGAATTCCAATCCGACCGCGACACGATGCAGAAATGGGTGGATGGAAAATCAGACGAGGAAATCCGTACCTACTGGGTGGAAAGGAACGGCCAGACAATTGATGGAAAGCCAACCGGCGTACCGATGTGAGTCCGATGCTGAGTGGATATCTCGATCAGATCAACGCGCATGGTGACCCCGAACGGGCGACCCAGATGGCCAGTTACCACAAGGCGGATCGCATCTATCTGGGCGTCGCGAACCCGGTTCTCAACGACCTGACCAAGGCGTGGCGGCAAGAACTGGATGTGCCGGCGCGGATCGCATTGGCGGACGCATTATGGCGAACGAACATCCACGAAGGGCGTCTTGCTGCATCCAAGCTTTTGACTCAGGCGCGCATCAGACCAGACGCGGCGGTTTGGGACTTGCTTCAAAGCTGGCTGCCGGATTTCGATGCGTGGGCCGTTGCGGATCACGCGTGCATGGCGATGCAAAAGCGACTTTCAGCAGATCCTGACCGACTGGATCAGGTCGAACATTGGACCCGGTCCGATCACATGTGGACCCGGCGCGCAGCCTTGGTCGCAACCCTGCCCTGGACCAAACAGAACCACCCTAAGCCTGAGGATCTGCACCGCCGTGATCGGATCCTTGGCTGGGCTGCCGGATATGTTCCGGACCGCAACTGGTTCATTCAGAAATCCATCGCCTGGTGGCTGCGCGAACTGTCCAAACATGACCCTGAACGCGTGATCGCCTTTCTGAAACAGCACGGTGATGCCATGAAGCCATTTGCCCGCCGCGAGGCAGGCAAATACCTTAAAAATCAATCCATATAGACCTCAAGCTCGACAAGTTCGTCGAGGGGCACCAGCAGGGCCCTCATGGCGTCCAGAGACAAGCGACTGCCGCTGCTGTCCGGACCGGAAACCGGGACCAATGTGATATAGGCCTGCGCCCCGGTTCGCGGCACGACGACACGCGCCGTAACTTCGCTGTCCACCAGCGGTGTCTGCATCCAGCGCCCCGGAGTGGTCGGATCCCCGAGCCCGGCGATGGTGGTTTTCGCCCCAACCCAGTTCGGGCGCGCGGAAACCGGTTCGGGTTGCAGCACCTCTTCGGCAACTGCGGTGCCAGTTTCCGCGTCAGGCACCGTCTGGACGGGCGTGTCGCCCCCGCCGAACACTCGGTCAGTCGTTGACTGCACGGCGTCGCATCCGGCCGTCATTGCGCATGTCAAAACAAGTATTTTCTTCATGCCGGAAACCTACAGCCCCGCGCCCACCTGTTCCAGCGCAAAGCACAGTTCGCCCTTGTCGCGGCCATGTTCCGGCTTTACCTATTACATCATGACAGCTCCGCTTATCGACCCGTTTGCCCGCGCCATCACGTATCTCCGCGTCTCCGTCACGGACCGCTGCGACTTCCGCTGCGTGTATTGCATGTCCGAGAACATGACCTTTCTGCCCAAAAAAGACCTGCTGACATTGGAGGAACTGGACCGGATGTGTTCGACCTTCGTCAGGATGGGGGTCGAAAAGCTGCGCATTACGGGTGGTGAGCCGTTGGTGCGTCGCAACATCATGACGTTCTTCAACTCGATGACACGCCACCTGGACAGCGGTGCATTGAAGGAACTGACGCTGACAACCAATGGGTCGCAACTGCACCGATTTTCCGATGATCTGTATGCGGCCGGTGTGCGCCGGGTGAATGTCTCGCTGGACACTCTGGATGATGACAAGTTCGCCAAGGTCACACGCTGGGGGCGCCTGAAACAGGTTTTGAACGGAATTGACGCCGCGCAAAAGGCTGGACTGCGGATCAAGATCAACGCCGTCGCCCTGAAAGGGTTCAATGAACCCGAACTTCCGAAAATCACGGAATGGTGCGCCCAGCGGGATATGGATCTGACCTGGATCGAAGTCATGCCGATGGGTGATATCGGCAACGAAGACCGCCTGGATCAGTACTGGTCACTCAAGGACGTGCGGAAAGAATACGAAAACCACTATTCGGTCACCGATCTGGCCGAACGCAGCGGTGGCCCGGCCCGTTACGTGCGGCTCGAGGAAACCGGCCAGAAAATCGGCTTCATAACGCCGCTGTCGCACAATTTCTGTGAAAGCTGCAACAGGGTCCGGCTGACCTGCACGGGCGAACTTTACATGTGCCTGGGTCAGGAAGACATGGCCGACCTGCGCGGCGCCCTGCGCGATCATCCCGATACCGAACAGCCACTTGAAGACGCGATCCGATCCGCCATAAATCTCAAGCCCAAAGGGCATGACTTCGACTATTCCCGCCAAGCCGTCGATGGCCGGATGAGCCGTCACATGAGTCACACAGGCGGCTGATATGCCGGATCACGACGGCCGCCCCACGGCGTTGTACCATGCGTACTGCGCCCTCACGTCTCTTGCCGCGCCCCTGGTATGGCGGGTCGTTCGGAACAAGCTGCGGGCAGCAAACGTACCAGTCAAGCGACAACAAGAACGCCTTGGCCATGCCAGCCTGCCCAGGCCAAATGGGCGTTTGATCTGGTTCCACGCCGCCAGCGTCGGCGAAAGCCTGTCGGTCCTCAGCCTGATCAGACGGCTCGCAGACCGCCTGCCCGAAGCCGAGTTTCTGATCACCTCCGGCACCCCGACCTCAGCGGCTCTGATCGAAAAACGCCTGCCGCCCCGCACACGGCATCAATACCCGCCGCTTGACACGGCAGGTCCGGTCCGACGCTTTCTGAACCATTGGCAACCAGAAGGCGGGGTTTTCGTCGAAAGCGAAATCTGGCCCCGGTTGATCGTCGAAAGCGCCAAACGGGGCATTCCGCTGGCCATTCTGAATGCACGACTGTCGGACAAGTCTGTTGCCGGTTGGAAAAAACGCCCCGAAACGGCGCGGTTCATTCTGAACAAATTCAACTTGTTCCTGACGCAGAACGACAAAACCGCAGCCAACCTGACAGCCATGGGTGCCTCTGCCGGCCGCGTCCGGCCCGGCACCAATCTCAAGGCCATGTCAGACCCTCTTCCCATAGACCACGGCACGCTGGATGACATCGGTTCTCAGATTTCTGGCAGACCTGTGTGGATCGCCAGTTCAACCCATGCCGGTGAAGAGGAAACCGTTCTGGCCGCGCACCAATCACTTCTGGAACGCTGGCCCGATCTGCTGCTGTTGCTGATCCCGCGCCACCCCGAGCGACGCGGCGATATCGCCAAACTACTGGAAGCCTCCGATCTCAACGCCGCGTTCCGATCCGAAACTTCCCCTATCAAAACCGAAACCCAGGTATATGTCGCAGATACATTGGGCGAGACCGGCACATGGTACGCGCTGTGTCCCATCGTGTTCCTGGGCGGCTCCCTGAAAGACATCGGCGGTCACAACCCATTCGAACCGGCACAGGCCGGAGCCGCCGTGATTACCGGCCCCGGATACTTCAATTTTGCAGAAACGTTCGCACCGCTGATCAAAACCGGTGGCGCCATCGAGGTTCGAACCGAAAAGGATCTCTCTGCGGCGGTCGATCATTGGCTTTCAGACGACCAAGCCCTGACCCAGGCCCGCAACGCCGCCCAATCCTGCGTCAAGACCCAAAGCAACGCGCTGGACTCCGTCGTGGAAACACTGTGCAGCTCGCTCAACCTGACTTGAAAGTGCAGGATCCCTCTTCATCTGGCCGAAAATATCCCGGGGGTGTGGGGGCAGAGCCCCCACTCGTCCGATCAGGCCGCCGGCATCCGCTGCTCAACGATCTCTGCCCACCAGCTGCAACCGGCGGGAATCGCCTCATCGTTGAAGTTGTACTCCGGGTGGTGAACCATGGCTGTATCGCCGTTACCCACTAAAATATAGGCCCCGGGACGTTCCTCCAGCATGAAGGCAAAGTCCTCGCCTCCCATGACCAAAGGCGCATCGTCGCAATCGCCGGATACCGACCGGGCAACAGCTGCGGCGAACTCAGTCTGTTCTTCACTGTTCACCATCACCGGGTACCCGCGGATGTAGGTCACGTTTGCGGTGCCTCCGAACGTGGCCGCGATTCCATTGCAGATCTCATTGATCCGCTTTTCGGCCAGATCCCGCATGTCCTTGCTCATGGTGCGTACGGTTCCTTTGATCTGAACGGTTTGCGGGATCACGTTGAACGCTTTCGACGAGGTCTCGAACGACGTCACCGACACCACGACCTGATCGATCGGATCGGCATTGCGCGAGGAAATGGTCTGAAGCGCCAAAACCGCCTGCGCAGCCAGAACCGTGGTATCTACTGTTTCATGCGGCTTGGCCGCATGACCACCTCGCCCTTCAAAAGTGATGTCGAACTGATCGGTTGCGGCAAAGAAGGAACCGGGACGGATGGCGAACTTGCCCACAGGTTGTCCCGGCCAGTTGTGCATGCCGTAGACTTCCTGAATATTCCAGCGGTCCATCATGCCATCTTCACACATTTCACGACCACCGCCGCCGCCCTCTTCGGCAGGCTGGAAGATCACAACGACCGTGCCATCGAAGTTTCGGGTTTCCGACAGGTATTTCGCAGCACCCAAAAGCATCGCCGTGTGGCCATCATGGCCGCAGGCATGCATCGCGCCCGGTGTTTTCGAGGCATAGTCCAATCCCGTCGCCTCATGAATCGGCAACGCGTCCATATCCGCCCGCAGACCGATCACCTTGCCGCTGCTGTCCGATTTGCCCTTGATCACGCCAACAACGCCGGTGCGCCCGATGCCGGTGACGACCTCATCGCAACCGAACTCCTGCAACTTCTCGGCCACCATTGCGCTGGTGCGGTGCGTTTCGAACAGGATTTCCGGGTTTTCGTGCAGATCCCGTCGCCAGGCGGTGATCTCATCCTGCAACTCGGCAAAGCGGTTTTTGACTGGCATGTCTTCTCTCTCCTAATTCAGTTCAAGCCGCCGGCATTCGGCGCTCGACCATTTCTGCAAACCACGAGCATCCGATCGGGATGATCTCGTCGTTGAAGTTGTATTCAGGGTGGTGCAACCCTGCGCTGTCACCGTTGCCCAGAACGATGAAGGCTCCGGGCCGTTCTTCCAGCATGAACGAGAAATCCTCGCCCCCCATGACCATCGGCGCCTCGATGCAGCTGCCCCCGACCGAAACCGCGGCTTCTGCCGCATATCCCGTTTGAGTTTCGGCGTTGATCGTCACCGGAACGCCACGCGTGTAATCGACGTTCACCGAACCACCGAATGTTCCAGCAATCCCTTCGGCGACCTCTTTGAGGCGCTGTTCGATCAGATCACGCATCTGGTTGGAATGGGTCCGGACCGTGCCGCGTATCCGCGCCGATTGCGGGATCACGTTGAACGCTGTCGAAGACGTCTCAACGGACGTCACCGACAGCACGGCTTGCAGGATCGGATCCGCATTGCGCGACACGATCGTCTGCAATGCCACGATCATTTGCGACAGCATCACCGTCGTATCGACCGTCTCATGGGGTTTCGCAGCGTGACCTCCGCGCCCTTCAAGATAGATGTCAAATTCGTCCGCCGCAGCCAGCAATGGGCCCGAACGGATCGCGAACTGCCCGGTGGGCAGGCCCGGTACGTTGTGCATCGCATAGACTTCCTGAATGCCGAACCGGTCCATCAGACCGTCCTTGCACATGGCCTCGGCACCATTCCCGCCCTCTTCGGCGGGCTGAAAGATCACGATTGCGGTGCCATCGAAATTGCGCGTCTCAGACAGGTATTTTGCCGCTCCCAAAACCATGGCGGTATGCCCGTCATGCCCGCAGGCATGCATCGCGCCAGGTGTCTTCGAGGCATAGTCCAGCCCGGTCTGTTCCTGCATCGGCAGGGCATCCATGTCGGCACGCAGGCCAATCACGCGGCCCTGCGTGTCGCTTTTGCCGCGAATGACCCCGACCACTCCGGTGCGACCGATGCCTGTCACGACCTCATCACAGCCGAATTCCTTCAGCTTTTCCGCCACCAGCGCGCTGGTGCGGTGCGTGTCGTACAGAATTTCCGGGTGTTGGTGAATGTCACGCCGCCAGCCTGTGATCTCTTCGTGCATCTCTGCAAGGCGGTTCTTGATCGGCATGGCACTCTCCCTGATTTATACGACCGGCAATCGTCGTTCCACAATCTCGGCAAACCAACTGCAACCGGCGGGAATCGCGTCGTCGTCAAAGTTGTATTCCGGGTGATGGCACATGGCCGTGTCCCCGTTCCCGATAAAGATGTAAGCTCCGGGCCGTTCTTCAAGCATGTAGGCAAAATCTTCCGAGGGCATGATCGGATCAGTGCCGTCGTTGACCCTGCCCGCTACGGCCTCGGCCGCCTCGGCAGCGTACGCCGTCTCAGCCTCGGAGTTGACCGTAACCGGATAGCCGGGCGTCCAGACGACATCCGCCTTTGCGCCGAAGGCCGAGGCCGTATCCTCGGCGATCCTGCGCACGCGCTCTTCTGCAATCGCGCGGTATTCTGGGTCGAGTGTCCGGACGGTCCCCTGCAAACGGACGGTATGCGCGATCACGTTCGACGCGACGCTGTCCGTTTCGAACGTGCCCACAGTCAGCACCACGCGTTTGATCGGATCGACGTTGCGCGACACGACGGATTGCAACGACACAACGATATGCGAGGCTACCAGCGTGGTGTCTACCGCGTCATGCGGTGCAGCCGCGTGTCCGCCCTTGCCGGTGATCGTGATCTCGAATTCATCAGATGAGGCCAGCAATGCGCCGGGTCGGATCGCGAATTCGCCCACCGGCAAGCCCGGCATGTTGTGCATGCCATAGACCTCATCAATGCCCCAGCGGTCCATCAGACCATCCTGACACATGGCCAAGCCACCCGCGCCGCCTTCTTCTGCCGGCTGGAAAATCAGAACCACGGTGCCATCGAAGTTTCGCGTTTCGGCCAGGTACTGGGCGGCCCCAAGCAGCATCGAGGTATGCCCGTCATGCCCGCAGGCGTGCATCTTGCCCGATACGGTCGACGCATAATCCAACCCCGTCGCCTCTTCGATCGGCAATGCGTCCATATCTGCACGAAGTCCGATCACGCGCCCGGTCGTATCCTGCCGCCCCCGGATAACGGCCACGACACCGGTCTTGCCAATTCCCGGAGTGATCTCATCAACACCAAACTCCTTGAGGCGCTCGACAACGAAAGCAGCGGTTTCGTGCACGTCATACATCAATTCAGGATGCGCATGCAGATGGCGGCGCCACGCGGCAATATCGCCGTGCATTTCCGCAAGTCTGTTTTTGACAGGCATCTCAAGACCTTCCTCTGAACAATTGATGCTGTGTTGAATGCTACTCTGCGCCGAGCTTTTCAACCAGTCGTTGCATAAACTTGTGCCCCGCATCGAACTGCGCGATTGATATGAACTCGTTCGGCTGATGCGCCTGCGCGATATCGCCGGGGCCGCAGATCACGGCTGAATACCCGGCCTCCTGAAACTGCCCCGCCTCGGTCCCGTAGCTGACGACGTGGCTTGCGTTGTCCCCGGTCAGGGCGCGCACCAAAGCTTCGGCTTCTCCGTCCTGTTCAGGCACCAGCCCCGGGATCGCGAAATGCTCAGACAGTTCGATACGCGCATCGGCGTGAACGGCCTGCATACGTGCTTCGACCTGGCGAACCTGTTCGATATAGGCCTCGCGCCATTCAGCCTGCGTTTCGTCCGGCACCGTGCGGAAATCCATCATGAACTTGCAGTCTTTTGCAGTGATGTTGTGGGCTGTCCCGCCTTCGATCATGCCGACATGACAGGTGGTCCACGGCGGGTCAAAAACAGCCGCGATTTCGCTCGGCTCAGCGGCCATGCTCTCGGCGTTTCTATGATTTGCCCAATCGATCAAAGGCGCCGCCGCCATGATCGCATTCACGCCGGTATGCATGATCGAGCTGTGCACTTCGAACCCGACAATATGTGTATCAATGCCGAACCCGCCCTTGTGCCCCGTCACTGCCTGCATCATCGACGGCTCACCCACGATCACTGCCGATCCCTTGGGCAAAACCTGTTGCATTGCCTCAATCATGGGCGGCGCACCGGTGCATCCGACCTCTTCGTCAAAGCTGAGCGCAAGTTGCAGCGGCCGCTTTATTTCAGCGTAATGCGCTTCGACCAGGGCCCAGATCGCCAGGGCGTCAAACCCCTTCATGTCGCAGGTGCCGCGACCGAAGTATTTGCCGTCCTTCTCGGTCACCGTGAAAGGATCGGTATCCCACGGCTGACCGTCCACCGGCACGACATCCGTGTGGCCAGATAAAACCACCGCGCCTTCTTCCAGTGGACCCACATGCGCAAAGATCGCGGCCTTGTGCGGTTGATCCGGGTCCGGCCACCGATGGGGCGCGATTCCATGACCTTGCAGATATTCCTCGACCCAATCCACCAGCGGCAGATTGGTGTCGCGGCTTACGGTCGGAAATGAGATCAGCTTTGTCATGATCTCAAGCGGCGTCAGGCGTTTCGCCATTGGGGTCAATACCCGCTGTCGGTGGTCAGGATGAAGTGCCCTGCCTCAACCTCTTGATATTGCGAAGGTTCCGGCGTGTAGTCAGTGGGATGAATCGGAGAAGGGATCGGTTTGAAATTCAGATCCTTTTCCGATTTCCGCTTGTTCGGGTCCGCGATCGGAACCGCCTTCATCAGCGCCTGTGTATAGGGATGCTGCGGGTTCTCGAACACCCGCGCCCGGGGCCCAAGTTCGACAATACGACCCAGATACATGACCCCGACATAATGGCTGACCCTTTCAACCACGGCCATATCGTGACTGATGAACAGATAAGACAGGCCCAGTTCGGACTGCAATTCCATCATCAGGTTCAAAACCTGGGCCTGCACCGACACGTCGAGGGCCGAGACCGCCTCATCCGCGATGATCAGCTTGGGGTTCAGGGCCAGAGCCCGCGCGATGGCAATCCGTTGCCTCTGACCGCCCGACATTTCATGCGGGAACCGACGCATGAAGCTGCGCGGCAATTGCACCTTGTCGAACAATTGTGCCACGCGGTCCTGAAGCTCGGATCCCGACGCCACGCCATAGTTGCGCATCGGCTCGGCCACCTGATCGACCAGCTGCATCTGCGGGTTCAGCGATGCGAACGGGTCCTGGAAAATCATCTGCATGTCCAGCCGGGCCTTGCGCAAACCAGATGGGTCAAGCTTCATGATGTCGACACCGTCCAGATCAATCTCGCCCGCCAGAGGCTCAACCAGCCGCAGGATCGAGCGCCCAGCCGAAGACTTGCCGCACCCGGATTCGCCGACAAGGCTGAGCGTCTGACCTTTGTTCAGTGTGAACGAGACATCCTCGACCGCATGAACGTTCGAGATCG
Source organism: Ruegeria sp. BF10 (assembly GCF_056538725.1). Classification (NCBI taxonomy): domain Bacteria; kingdom Pseudomonadati; phylum Pseudomonadota; class Alphaproteobacteria; order Rhodobacterales; family Roseobacteraceae; genus Ruegeria; species Ruegeria sp. BF10. Next base: position 771,637 of record NZ_JBQFTR010000001.1, on the reverse strand, counting down.
TGCGCCGCAAAAGCCCGCCCTTGACCGGGAACCGGGTCGTCAGGTTCTTGACGGTCAGCAGAACCTCTTCCGTACCCGGAATTGGTGCAATATTCTGCCCTTCGACCCCCAGCAGCTTCATCGGCTCGGGCGCAGATTTCCCCTGCATCTCGCCCAGTTTCGGCACTGCGGCCAGCAACGCCTTGGTATAGTCGTGCTGCGGGTTTTCAAAGATTTCCTTGACAGTGCCTTCTTCGACCTTGTTGCCGCGGTACATGACAACCACACGGTCAGCCATCTGTGCAACCACGGCCATATCGTGGGTGATGAACATCACCGCAGTTCCGGTTTCCCGCTTGAGGCGGTCCATCAAGGCCAGGATCTCGGCCTGAATGGTCACGTCCAGCGCTGTGGTGGGTTCGTCGGCGATCAACAGGCGCGGCTCGCAGGCCATCGCCATCGCAATGACGACGCGTTGGCGCATCCCGCCCGACAACTCGTGAGGATATTGTTTCAGACGCCGCTCAGGTTCAGGTATGCGAACCTGGCGCAACAATTCAAGCGCCCGCGCTTCTGCCTGCGCTTTCGTCATGTCCTTGTGGATACGCAGACCTTCGGTCAATTGGCGACCAACAGTGAAAACGGGGTTCAGCGCGGTCATCGGCTCTTGAAAGATCATCCCGATCTCGTTGCCGCGAATCTGCTTCATCAGATCCTGATCGGCCTTGGCCAGGTCCATTTTTTCGCCATCGCGACGATCAAACAGCAGTTCGCCGCCCGCGATTTCGCCGCCACCGAACTCGACCAGGCGCATCAAGGACAACGATGAAACCGACTTCCCCGAGCCCGATTCGCCAACGATACAAACGGTTTCGCCTGGCTTGACCTCGAACGAGACGTCCTCAACTCCAACAACGGGACCGTCCTTTGTCTGAAACTCCACCCGCAGTTTTTTGATTTGAGCAATAGGCTGATCCAGCACGTGCGCGCTCCCTTGACGACGTTGTTCTTGTTCTGAATGCCGAACGCTACGGCGGGCCACCGGGAAAAGTCAAACCCATTACACATTTTCGCGACGGCACCACTTGCATTTTTCTCAAGTTCTGTTTCGATACCCAGCGTAACCGCCTTGGGGAGGCAGCGCCGACGGAAACCGTTAGCGCTATTATCACGAATGATCAAAACCTTACCCCGAAGCGGCAACGCCAAACCCGCAGGCCTTGCGGAGATAATCGAGACACGAACGTGTCCAATTCGGGAGTGACTTATGAAAATCAAAACCCTTTTGCTAGGTGCGATCGCAAGCACGGCAATGGCCCCGATGGCCTTTGCCGAGCGCGGTTCGGACGGCAATGTCAGCATCATCTATTGGCAGGCCCCGTCGATCCTGAACCCGTTCCTGTCCGGCGGCACGAAAGACGTGGAATCAGCCTCGCTGGTGATCGAGCCGCTTGCCCGCTACGACCAGGACGGCAACATGGTGCCATATCTGGCGTCTGAAATCCCGACCGTGGAAAATGGCGGTGTCAGCGAAGATCTGACGTCGATCACATGGAAAATCGCGCCGGGAATCAAATGGTCGGACGGCACTCCGTTCACCGCTGCTGACGTGAAGTTCACCGCCGATTACTGCATGCACCCGGAAGGTGGCTGCGCGCAGGTGACCAAGTTCGAAGGCGTCACCTCAGTCGAGGCTGTTGATGACCTGACCGTCAAAGTCACTTTCGACGCACCGACCCCCTTCCCCTATGGTCCGTTCGTCGGCGGTGAAAGCCCGATCATTCAGGCCGCACAGTTCGCCGATTGCCTTGGTGCGAAAGCACCTGAATGCACCGACCAGAACTTCAACCCCATCGGCACCGGCCCCTTTGTCGTCACCGAGTTCAAACCGAACGACGTGATTACATTCAAGGCCAACGACAATTATCGTGACCCGAACAAACCGGCCTTTGCGACCGTGACCTTCAAAGGCGGCGGTGACGCGACAGCTGCTGGTCGTGCCGTCATGGAAACCGGTGAGTTTGATTATGCCTGGAACCTGCAACTGGCTCCGGAAGTGATCGCACAGATGCAGGAAGGCGGCAAAGGTACGCCGGTTGCAGGCTTCGGACCGCTGGTCGAGCGCATCATGCTGAACCAGACCAACCCGTCGCCCGAGCTGCCGGAAGGCGAGCGTTCGACGGCCAAGCACCCGCACCCGTTCCTGAAGGATCCGGCCGTTTACAAAGCCATGTCGATGGCCATCGACCGTCCGCTGCTGGTGGAAATCGGCTATGGTCAGGCTGGTAAAGTGACCTGCAACTGGGTTCCGGCCCCTGCCGCATTCAACTCGACCTCGATGACCTGCGACACGCAAGATATCGAAGGCGCCAAGAAACTGCTGGATGATGCCGGCATCGTCGACACCGATGGCGACGGCGTCCGCGAGAAGGACGGCGTTCCGCTGAAGATCGTCTATCAGACCTCGACCAACGCCGTCCGCCAGGACTTCCAGGCGCTGATCAAGGAATGGTGGAGCCAGATCGGCATTGAAACCGAACTGCGCAACATCAACGCATCGGTCTTCTTCGGTGGTGACCCGGGCTCGCCCGATACGTTCCAGAAGTTCTATGCCGACGTTGAAATGTACGCCAACACCTTCAACGGCACCGACCCGCAATCCTATCTGGGCAACGGCCTGTGCGACAAGGCACCGCGCCCCGAGACGCAGTGGCAGGGCGAGAACATCAGCCGCTTCTGCAACGAAGAGTTCGACAAGCTGCACGCTCAGCTGGCTGAAACCGCGGGTCTTGAGCAACGTGCCGAGATCGCGAAAAAGCTGAACGACATCATGGTTGAAAACGGTGGCATGATCCCGCTGGTTCACCGTGGTCGTCTGTCGGCGCACGCAAACACCCTGGGTGGCGTTGTCCTGAACGTTTGGGACAGCGAGCTGTGGAACATTGCGGACTGGTACCGCAAGACCGGTTCCTAAGCACTGACCTTGCAAAACCGCGCCCCGATCGTTATCGGGGCGCGGTCATTTGCATCCCACCCCAACAAGAAGACGCATATAAAGGCGCCTCTTAATGCTTAATTTCACAATCAGACGACTGGTGCTGGCCGTTCCAACGCTGCTGTTCATCAGCCTCGTCATCTTCCTGCTCCTCGAACTCGCACCCGGCGATCCGATGGCGCAGGTTCCGCTCACCGTTCCCCCCGAAGTCAAGGAAAAGATGCGCGAGGCGCTTGGCCTTGGCCAGCCGATGCATATCCGGTTCTGGAAGTGGATCGTGCAGTTCTTCTGGATCGAACCGCAGGTCCTGATCGACTCGATGTTCGGTACAACCTTTTCCGAAGGCGACCTGCGCGTGATATCCTGGCAGACCCGCTCGCCCGTCATGGACATCGTTGTTCAGCGTATCCCGCAGACTCTGTGGGTTGTCGGCACCGCCTATGTGGTCGCCATCCTGATCGCCCTGCCCATCGGCATCTATTCGGCCTATCGTCAGTATTCCTGGTTCGACCAGATGGGCACCTTCGTGTCGATGGTCGGCTTCTCGGTCCCTCCGTTTTTCTCGGGCGTTCTGGTGATCGTGATTTTCTCGGTCCAACTGGGCTGGTTCCCGTCGATCTATGACACCACGCATGTGGTCAACAGCTGGGACAGCTTCGTCGTGCAGCTGAAGCAGATGATCATGCCGGTCATGGTGCTGGCGTTGCAGATCACGGCACAGCTCAGCCGATTCATGCGCGCCTCGATGCTGGACAACCTCAATCAGGACTACGTCCGCACCGCGCGCGCCAAGGGGCTCAGCGAATACACCGTGGTCATGGTCCACGTCCTGAGGAACTCGATGATCCCGGTGGTCACGGTCATTGCACTGGGTATCCCGGCCATCTTCGGCGGCGCCATCATCACCGAGCAGGTTTTCAAGGTGAATGGTATCGGTCAGTTGCTGATCGGGGCCATCCAGGCCAATGACCTGCCGATGGTGCAAACCCTGACCTTCATCTTTGCCGTGCTGATCGTGCTGTTCAACCTGATCGCCGACGTCCTGTATGGCATTCTGGACCCGAGGATTCGCTATGACTGATCACGACAAATCAGACACGCTGATCCCCGACGAAGGTCTGGCCCCAGCATCCACCGCGCTGCCAACCGCTGATGTGATGGAGGAACTCACGACCCCGCCACGCAGCCAATGGCGCGATGTGTGGGATCAGTTCAAGACGCACAAGGGCGCAATGATCGGGGCGATCCTGTTCATCTTCATCGTAGCGGGCGTGTATCTGGGCCCCTACCTCTGGAGCATTGATCCGACGCAGATCGATATCCGGGCCCGCAATCAGGGGCCAAGCTGGGCGCACCCGTTCGGCACCGACCAACTGGGCCGGGATATTCTCGCCCGCATGATGTCGGGCGGTCAGACCTCGGTATCGGTGGGCATCACCGCGATGCTGCTGGCACTGTTTCTGGGATCGTTCATCGGCGTTCTGGCCGGGTTCTTCAAACGGCTGGATGGTCCGCTTATGCGTCTGACAGACCTGTTTCTGGCCCTGCCACTGCTGCCCTTGTTGCTGGTCATGATGCTGCTGTTCCGCGAGCCCCTGTCGGCCGCGTTCGGGCTGGAGCGCGGGATCTTCATCCTGATCGTCTGCGCCATCGGCATCACCTCGTGGATGCCCACGGCGCGGATCGTACGCGGTGACGTGCTGGCCATCAAAGAGCGTGAATTCGTATTGGCAGCCCGGTCCATCGGCACCAGCAACACTCAGATCATCACGCGGCATATCCTGCCGAACGTGTTGTCTCCGATCATGGTATCGGCGACGCTGGGCATTGCCACGGCCATCATCACCGAAAGCGCGTTGTCGTTCCTGGGTCTGGGCTTTCCGCCCGACTTCCCGACATGGGGTCGCTTGCTGTTCGACGGTGTCGATTATCTACAGCAATACCCCGAGCGTGTGTTCTGGCCGGGTCTGGCAATCTCGCTGACCGTTCTCAGCGTCAACTATCTGGGTGACGGTCTGCGCGACGCGCTGGATCCGCGCATCCGCGGTCGTTGAACTAAACCGAGCCGGCGCGCTTCAGCGCGCCGGCCAACAGCACGATCAGAACGGCCAATGGCAGCAGTACGGCAAAAGCCAAACGCAGGCCGAACAACTCCGCCAGAAGACCGATCAACGGCGGACCGATCAACAGCCCCCCATACCCCAATGTCGCTACACTTGCGATGGCTTGCCCCGGTGGCACATTCGGATCGCTGGCCGCCCGGCTGAATGCCAGCGGCATGATCACGGCATAGCCAATTCCCATCAAGGCAAACCCGACCAACGCTGTCAAAGGCGTCGCCGCAGAAACCACCGTAAAAACACCAAACGCGGCGCAAATACCGCCGAACCGGGCGGAAACGACCGGACCGAACCGGGTGATAACAACGGCACCTGCAAGTCGAAACGCCACCATGGTCACTGAAAACACCGCATAGCCCAGGGCAGCGACGCTTTCGGTCGCCCCCGTGATGTCACGCAGATATATCGCGCTCCAGTCCGCGACGGCCCCTTCGCCCAATGCTCCGCACAAGGCGGCTATGCCAACCAGTATCAGCGCGCCGGATGGCAAGGCGAAAACCGTACACTGAGGCCCTTTGGATCGGCGCGAGCTCCAGCTTACCCAGGATGACGCAAGCGCAAGGCCGACAACCACGCCGCCCGCCAGCAGGAAATGCACAAGAACCGTCAGCCCCATCTGAACCGCAACATACCCGCTGAGTGCGCCAAGACCGGCGCCAAGGCTCCACATTGCGTGGAACGAGGACATTACGGGTTTGTCATATGCCTGCTCTACCTCGGCGGCCCATGCATTCATCGCAACATCCATCGATCCGTGGAAGGCGCCAAAGACAAACAGGAACACAGCCAACCCCCAAAGCCCATCAGCCAGGGCAAGCAAGATCAGCGACCCAGTGTACAGAACTGCAATGATCCGGGTGATTGCAACAGCACCGAAACGATCCGTCAGCCGCCCGGTTATCGGGAAAGAGCAGACAGCCCCCGCCGCCATGAACAACAGGCCGAATCCCAGTGCCTCATGGGACAGTTCCAACCTGTCACGTATGGCGGGAATGCGTGACGCCCAGATTCCGAACAGGGCGCCATTCAGAATGAACATGGCAGCGACAGCGCGCCATGCTGCAACTACGCTTATCATATGACTCCCTCGCTCTGCGTGCCAAGTGCCCGTGTTCTACAGGCCAGACGAAACCTGGCAATTGCCGCTCAACCGAGCCGTTTGCGGATGCGTCGGACCGCGTACCACACCGCGACGACAACCGGGATCGTAACCGCCGCCGTCAGCATGCCCTTGCTGATGCCAGAGGCCGTCAACGGATACAAAAGATAGCTGACCAGCGAAACCGCATAATAGCTGATGGCGACCACGGAAAGCCCCTCGACCGTGTGTTGCAACCGCAATGCCAGATCGGCCCGACGGTCCATGCTTTCCAGCAACGCCTGGTTTTGCGCGCTGCGTTCCACATCCACCCTTGTCCGCAGCAACTCACCGGCGCGGATCGCCCGGTCCGACAAGGCCTGAAGGCGGCGTTCCGTGGATTTCACGGTGCGGATTGCAGGGTCATAGCGGCGCATCATGAAATCGGCGAAATTCTGTCCGCCTTCGAAACGTTCTTCTCGCAACACTTCGATTCGCTGGTTGACGATGGCCTCATACGCCCCGGTGGCACCGAACCGGAAAGAACATCGGGCCGACAGTGTTTCGAGCTCGATCGACGTTGCCAGCAAATCCTGCAACAGCACGTCAGGTTGCGCCGAGTTGTCGGTCATCTGCCCCATCAACCGGGTGAGTTGCCCATCCAGTTCCCCGATGCGCGGCATCAGTTGCTTGACGCGCGCGAAACCCAGCATCGACATCGCCTTGTACGTTTCGATTTCGCACAGGCGCTGAATAATGCGTCCCGTCCGGCGCCGTCCGGTGCCCTCGGCCACGAACAAGGCAAAGCGCATATGACCTGCCGGATCGATACGAAAGTCACTGGCGCAAATGGCGGCATCGTCCAATACTCTGGCCACGGCCAGGCTTTCCGGCTCGAACCAATCCAGCAGCCTTGACTTTACCACATCGTCACTTTCGCGTTCAACGACGCGCACCATCGCCGACGTTACCCTTTGCCCCGGGCTGGCCATCAGCCAATCAGGCGGAAAGACTTCAAAGTCGGCCGGGTTGAACGCGCGATCACTCACGTTCTGAGCGATCGCGGTGTAGGTCACGAATTCGGTATGCTGCTCCCACTTCAACCAGTGGCGACCAATCTGACCCGCGTAATGTGTTGCATCAGGCTGAGGATGCTGCGCGCCGTGGCGGTCCAGCAGGTCGATCAAATGAGCCAAATCCTCACGACGATCACGAGCGACCGCAGCCTCTGGTTTCTTGATCGCCAGAAAGACCACAGTACAGGGCATTGACGCGACCGGAAACGGTCGAGCATGCAATTCATTGGCCAGCGCATAGCGAAGGGGATGGTCATCTATCGGTGTCATTCAGGGCTCCGCCTCGTCACGCGCACTATACGCCACACAAACGAGACATCAATTCTCTTTTTATTTCATACACTTACAAGGATACAACGGTATACAACACCGCTATCTCATTGATTTGGCTGCCACAGCTCGATGGGGTTGCCTTCGGGATCAAGGATGCGGGCAAATTTTCCAACTTCGCTGTCCCAGTCAGGATTGGTTTCCACCGTGATTCCAGCCTGCTCAAGCTGCGCCGTCAGCGCGGCCAGATCATCGACACGAAAATTGATCATCCACTGCTGATCGGCCCGTCCGAAATACTCGGTGTCCTCAGCGAATGGCGCAAAGACCGTATAGCCTTCACGCTGCTTCCAGGGCACGGGGTCATAGTGATTGACGCCCAAGTGCTTCTCATACCAGGCGCTCAACGCCTTTGGGTCGCGGGCGCGAAAGAACACACCGCCGATACCGTTCACCTTCTCCATCTTCGACCTCCTGCCATCTTTGTCGGCACCCCAGACTACCACACTCCGCCTGCTTCATCTGGCTGGAAATATCCTGGGGGTTTGGGGGCAACGCCCCCATGCACATTCACAAAGAAAAGGGCGCCCAAAGGCGCCCTTTGCAATCTGATCCAACGCGACGATCAATCGATCATCGGCAGCAGCTTGTCCAGTGACTCCTTGGCGTCGCCGTAGAACATCCGGGTGTTCTCTTTGAAGAACAAAGGATTCTCGATACCCGAGTACCCGGTGCCCTGACCACGTTTCGAGACGAACACCTGCTTGGCTTTCCAACATTCCAGAACCGGCATGCCGGCGATGGGGCTGTTGGGGTCTTCCTGCGCCGCAGGGTTCACGATGTCGTTTGAACCGATGACGATGGCCACATCGGTGCCCGGAAAGTCATCGTTGATCTCATCCATTTCCAGAACGATATCATACGGCACCTTCGCTTCGGCCAGCAAAACGTTCATATGGCCCGGCAAGCGGCCCGCAACGGGGTGAATAGCGAAACGAACATTCTTGCCCTTGGCCCGCAGCTTGCGCACCAGTTCGGAAACCGATTGCTGCGCCTGTGCCACGGCCATGCCATAGCCCGGGATGATGATCACGCTGTCCGCGTCGTTCAGGGCCGCGGCCACACCGTCGGCCTCGATGGCGATCTGCTCGCCTTCAACGGCCATCTGTTCGCCCTGAGGTCCGCCAAAGCCGCCCAGGATCACGCTGACAAAGTGGCGGTTCATCGCCTTGCACATGATGTAGGACAGGATCGCACCCGACGAGCCCACCAGCGCACCAACCACGATCAGCAGGTCGTTGCCCAGCGAAAAACCGATCGCCGCGGCTGCCCAACCCGAGTAGCTGTTCAGCATCGACACAACCACCGGCATGTCGGCGCCTCCGATGCCCATGATCAGGTGATAGCCGATGAACAAAGCCGCCAGCGTCATCAGGATCAGCGGGAACAGGCCCCCTGTCGAAGTGTACCAGATCAGGCAGATCAGCGAGAGACCCGCCGCCGCCGCATTCAGTGCGTGGCCACCGGGCAGCTTTGTCGCTGCCGAGGTCACCTTGCCCGCCAGCTTGCCATAGGCGACGACCGACCCGGTAAAGGTGATCGCACCGATGAAGATGCCCAGGAACAGTTCCACGTGCAGGATAGCCAGCTCAGCCGGGGTTTTCTTGGCAATCAGCTTGGCAAAAGACCCCAGATCGGACAGGTCCGCCTGGCTGGCGCTGTCAGCAATGGCCATGACCTGCGCCACGTTGCCGATCTCGAAATGCGCATTGAAACCGACGAACACGGCCGCAAGACCGACCAGCGAGTGCATCGCCGCAACAAGCTGCGGCATCTCGGTCATCTGCACGCGCTGTGCAACATACTGGCCGATGAAACCACCGCCCGCGATCAGCAGCAGTGACAGCAACCACAGGCCCGAACCCGGGCCGACCAGCGTGGCGAAAACCGCCAGCGCCATGCCGACGATGCCATACCAGACCGCGCGCTTGGCACTTTCCTGGTTCGACAGACCGCCGAGCGAAAGGATGAAAAGGACAGCCGCAACAACATAGGCGGCAGTGGTGAAGCCATAATCCATGTGCCCGGCCTCCTTAAGATTTCTGGAACATGGCGAGCATGCGCCGGGTTACGAGGAAACCGCCGAAGATATTGATCCCGGCCATGAAGACGGACAGTGCCGCCAGCAGAATGACCAGGAACGACCCCGATCCGATCTGCATCAAAGCCCCGACGATGATGATCGACGAGATCGCGTTGGTGATCGCCATCAGCGGAGTGTGCAGGCTGTGCGCGACGTTCCAGATCACCTGGAAGCCCACAAAGATGGCCAGCACGAAGACGATGAAGTGCTGCATGAAACTGGCCGGAGCGATCAGCCCCACCAGCAGCATGAGCGCGCCACCGACACCCAGCAGGGTGAACTGCTGCTTGGTCTGCGCCTTGAAGGCCGCAATCTCCTGCGCCTTCTTCTCTTCCGGGGTCAGTTCCTTGACCTCGGGCTTCTTCTGCGCCGCGATCGCCTGCACCTTGGGTGGCGGCGGCGGGAAGGTGATCTCACCCTCATAGGTCACGGTCGCGCCACGGATCACGTCATCTTCCATGTCGTGATTGATCTGGCCGTCCTTGTTGGGTGTCAGGTCCGTCATCATGTGACGAATGTTGGTGGCGTACAAAGACGAAGACTGCGCCGCCATCCGGCTGGGGAAGTCGGTATAGCCGATGATGGTCACGCCATTGGGCGTCACGACCTTTTCGTCCGGCACGGTACCTTCGACGTTCCCGCCGCGCTCTGCCGCAAGATCAACGATGACCGAGCCCGGCTTCATTGCCTTGACCATATCTTCCAGCCACAGCTTTGGCGCCGGGCGGTTGGGGATCAGGGCCGTGGTGATGACGATGTCCATTTCCGGGGCCAGTTCGCGGAACTTGGCCAACTGCGCATTGCGGAACTCTTCTGACTGGACCGACGCATACCCACCGGTGGCCGCTCCATCCTGCTGTTCTTCTTCGAAATCCAGATAGACGAACTCCGCCCCCATCGATTCGACCTGCTCGGCCACCTCGGGGCGCACGTCGAACGCGTAGGTGATTGCACCCAGCGAGGTCGACGTCCCGATCGCAGCAAGCCCGGCAACACCGGCCCCGACGATCAGAACCTTTGCAGGCGGCACTTTACCTGCCGCAGTCACCTGACCGGTGAAGAAACGGCCAAAGTTGTTGCCGGCTTCGATCACCGCGCGATAGCCGGCAATATTGGCCATCGACGACAATGCGTCCATCTTCTGCGCGCGTGAAATACGCGGCACCATTTCCATGGCGATCACGTTTGCGCCCTTGGACTTGGCAAGTTCCATTCCTTCTTCGTTTCCGGCAGGATTGAAGAAGGAAATCAACGTCTTGCCCTTGGTCAGACGTTTCAGCTCCGTCTCGGTCGGGATACGAACCTTGGCGATGATATCTGCGGTCTTCCACAGCGATGCCGCGGTCTTGACAACCTCAACGCCCACAGCCTCATACGCCGCGTCCGAAAAACCGGCAGCAGCACCTGCGCCTTTTTCGATCAGGCACTCATAGCCCAGTTTTTGCAGTTGCACGGCCGAATCCGGAGTCATCGCGACCCGGTTTTCGCCGTCCAATATTTCCTTTGGCGTGCCTATCTTCACTGGCAGTCCCCCTAATTCTTAATCTGTCTGAGCGGGTGATCGGTATTCTTTGTTAAGCAAAGATGTATCCTGCGCAACATTATTTCGCAAGCGCAGCATTCCTGACGTGATGTCATTGCAGAATTCACCCTAGATCCAACGCCGTGTCTTGCGTTCATAACGCGCGAAGTCGGCGCGAAAGGTTCGACGCAGGCGATCTTCTTCCGGCAGGATGAACCGACGCTCCAACACCCAGACGAAGACTGGCACAAGAACCAGAGACAATACGGCGTCAAAACGAAGAATAAGACCTGCAAGGATCAGAACGTCGCCCACATAGATCGGATTGCGACTGCGCTTGTAGATGCCGGATTGCACCATCGACGATGGTGTTTCATGAGGAACAACAGTTGTCTTGTGACGGCGGAATTCGACCACCGCCAGGACAGCCATCAGGATTCCACCTCCGATCAACAGCCCGCTCAGAAGGTCCGTCAAACCGCCCTCAAGCGACAGGCCGAATTTCAGATACTTGCCCTGCAACCAGGCAAGCGCAGCAAAAGCAATCAGCCAAACCGGCGGCACGTCTATCCAGCGCATGCAGAGCCCTCATTGAGTGACGACAAGATCGAGTACATGTCGCATCTGAGCGATGTCCTACCGCTTTTGGGTCAAAATGGCAAAAGACCAGTATGTCGCATCGCATGGACTCACATTTGAGGATCGACTACCTCAAAAGCAATCACCGACGTTCACACAAGTTAGCGAGCCCTCATGACTGATTTTGCAGCAACCAAAGCCATGTTCGACCTGCCCGAGGGCGTCATCTATCTGGATGGCAATTCTCTGGGCCCGCTGCCGAAATCGGCAGGCGCGCGAGTACAAAGGATGCTGACCGAAGAATGGGGCCAGATGCTGATCACCGGATGGAACAAGGCAGGTTGGATGGGCCTGCCCACCGGGCTTGGTGACCGGATTGGCCGCCTGATCGGAGCAGAGCCCGGCAGCGTGGTGACCGGCGACACCTTGTCGATCAAGGTCTATCAGGCCCTGGCCTCGGCCCTTGAACTGAATCCGGATCGCAAAGTGGTTCTGTCGGATAACGGCAACTTTCCTTCGGACCTGTACATGGCGGATGGCCTGTTGCGGTCACTCGGCGACGACTACGAATTGCGGATTGTCGATCCCGAAGCCGTGGCCGACGCAATCACCGAAGAGGTCGCCGTTCTTATGCTGACCGAGGTGGATTACCGCTCGGGCCGGATGCACGGCATGAGGGCGCTGACCGAACTGGCGCATGCCGCCGGCGTAGTGACGGTGTGGGATCTGGCCCATTCCGCAGGGGCCATCCCCGTAGACCTTTCAGGATGCAACGCCGATTTCGCGGTCGGGTGTACGTACAAATACCTCAACGGGGGACCCGGCGCACCAGCCTTCATCTATGTCGCACCCAGATTGGCAGACAACACACGCCCCGCCCTGTCCGGATGGCTGGGGCACGAAGCACCCTTTGCCTTCGATCTCGACTACCGCCCCGGCAGCGGCATTGAGCGGATGCGGGTGGGAACACCGCCCATCATCCAGATGACGGCCTTGTCGGCCGCCATGGACATCTGGGATTTGGCGGACATGACCGACGTCCGCGCCAAATCTGTTGAACTGACCGAGCTTTTCATAGAACGCGTCGAGGCAACCTGCCCGGATCTGCAACTGGCCAGCCCCCGTGATCCGCAGCAGCGTGGCAGTCAGATCTCGTTCCGTTTCAAGGAAGGCTATGCCGCCATGCAGGCCCTGATCGCCCGTGGCGTGATCGGAGATTTTCGAGCACCCGACATAATGCGGTTCGGCTTTACACCTTTGTATATCGACGAAGGCGATGTTGAACGCGCCGTCGGGATTATGGCAGATATCATGCAGAACCGCCTGTGGGACACGCCCGAATACAAGATCCGTCAGCGCGTTACCTGACTTCGAGTCCGGCGCCGAAAAGGGCCGCGACCTGTGCGACCTGCCGTTCATAGACCTCGGCGCCGGCACCAATCAGCTTCAGCCCCTTGAGCGTGGCCGTGATCGTCCGACCGGTCTCTGCCGCGTCAGCCAGCAGGCGAACCCGGCCCGCCTTTTCCTGTTGCACCAGCCAGTCCGCATAAAGCGCGGCCAGCTTGGCCTCGCCCGCCGCGATGATTTCCCCGGACAGGGACTTTGTGTTGTCGAGTATCTCAAGCCCGTGGGGCGAGGCCAGAATTTTTGCCATCCCCTCGGTCTGCGCCTGAATCGCGCGGCTCAGAACCTCGGGCACCGAACCCTGGGTGGCCAGCGCTTCGGCCACCGCAACGCTCTTTTCGGCATAATACAGCTCGGTCAGTTTGCTGACGATCGCCTCTTTGTTCTTGTAATGCAGATACACCGCCGGCCGGGACATCCCCGCGCCGCGCGCGATGTCGTCCATCGAGGTCTTTCGGTATCCATAAGTGGAAAACGCCTGAAACGCCGAGTTCAGGATCGCCTGTTGCCGTGAGCCGTCACCATTGTCTTTCATATCCGAAGCCCTGACATTTTTTGTCCAATTTGTCAATTGACACCCTGACACTTTTACGCAATTATGTCAGAAACCAGCCACAGCAACAAGAGGTGCGCCATGGCGACGACCTTGAAGATCAACGGCAAGCAATACCAGGTGGACTTGCCAGATGACGTCCCCCTGCTTTGGGCTCTGCGGGATGAGGTCGGCCTGACCGGCACCAAGTTCGGCTGCGGCGTGGCCGCATGCGGGGCCTGCACCGTGCACATCGATGGTGAGGCCGTGCGCTCGTGCCAGGTGACGCTGTCGGATGTCTGGGGTGACGTGACCACGATCGAAGGGCTCGGCTCACCGGACGCGCTGGCCACGATCCAACAGGCCTGGATCGAACATCAGGTCGCGCAGTGCGGATACTGCCAGTCGGGCCAGATCATGCAGGCCGCTACATTGCTGGCGGAAAACCCGGACCCCACTGACGCAGACATCGACGAAGCGATGCAGGGCAACCTGTGCCGCTGCGGCACCTATCCCCTTATCCGCGCAGCAATCCATGACGCGGCATCCAAGCTGAAGGAGGCGTAAGCAATGGCTTCCGTTGGAAAAATCCTCCGCCGTACGTTCCTGATCGGCTCTGCCGCGATCGTTGGCGGCGTGGCCTTTGGCACCTATTACGTTACCCGCCCCGCGGCCAACCCCTTGAAGCCCGGTGAAGGCGAGGCAGCGCTGAACCCGTTTGTGCTGATTGACCAGAATGGCGTCACCTTGTTTGCGCCCCGCGCGGAAATGGGCCAGGGCGTCCGAACCACATGGGCCGCGCTGATCGCCGAAGAACTGGATGTCGATCTGGATCAGATCACCGTTCTGCATGGTCCCGCTGCGGCGGCCTATTACAACTCGGCCCTTGTGGGCGAAGGGTTGCCGAACAAGGGGTACGATATCTCGAATTTCCAGCACAATCTGGGCGAGGCACTCGGGGTACTGGGCAAAACGCTCAGCCTGCAAGTCACGGGTGGCTCGACCTCGATGAAAGATGGGTTCGACCGGATGCGGCAAGCCGGTGCTTCGGCCCGTGAAACACTCAAACGCGCTGCCGCAGACCGGTTGGGGGTCGACCCCTCGGACCTGAAAACGGCGTCGGGCCATGTCATTGCCCCCAACGGCGACAAGATCGCCTATTCAATGCTTGCCGAGGATGCCGCCGGGCTGGAACCCGTTGAGGTGCCGTTGCGAGACCCGTCTGAATGGCGCTATCTGGGCCAAAGCCAACCGCGTCTCGACATGGTGGGCAAGGCGACGGGCACTGCTGAATTCGGCGTCGATGTCCGCCTGCCCGGTATGAAATTCGCCAGCGTCCGAATGAATCCCAAACTGGGCGGCGCGATGAACGGCTTTGACGACAGCGCCGCAAGAACCATGCCCGGGGTTGAGAAGATCGTCGATCTGGGCACAGGCGTGGCCGTGATCGCAAGCAACACATGGTTGGCCAATCAGGCAGTCGAGGCCATCGACGTCGATTGGGGCGACGCGCCTTATCCGCCGGATACCGAGGGCATCTTTGCCAGGATCGCCGAGGCGTTTGACGAGGCACCGAACTCGACCATGCGCGACGACGGCGATGTCAGCGCAAGCCCGGAAAACGCAACGGAAATCACCGCCGAATATCGCGTGCCTTATCTGGCCCATGCAACGATGGAGCCAATGAATGCCACCGCGCTCTATACGGGAAGTGCGTTGGAACTGTGGTGCGGCAACCAGGCCCCGACCCTGATCCAGTTCCGCGTCGCCAACACCGCCGGTCTGGAAACCGAAGCCGTCCAAATCCACACCACCTATCTGGGTGGCGGGTTTGGGCGCCGGGGCGAACTGGATTTCGGCGAAATCGCCACCAAGGTTGCCATGGCCATGCCCGGCACGCCGGTTCAGACAACCTGGAGCCGTGAAGAGGACATGCGTCACGACTATTTCCGCCCCGGCGCCATCGCCCGGATGCGCGGCGCGGTTCAGGACGGCAAGGCCGTGGTCATTGACGGCAAGGTCGCGGCGCAATCTCCGACCCAACAGGCGGTCGAGCGCTACACCGGGTTCCCCGGCGGCGGCCCCGACAAAGTGCTGGTCGAAGGTTTCTTCAACCAGCCCTACGCGGTACCGAATTACCGCATGAGCGGCCACATTGCCGATTTGGCTGTCCCGGTGGGGTTCTGGCGCTCGGTCGGCAACAGCCACAACGGCTTTTTTCATGAGACATTCATGGACGAGATGGCCCATGCCGCAGGCCGTGACCCGCTGGAGTTCCGGCTGGACCTGATGAAGACCGAACATGCGCCGTCGGCGGGATGTCTGGAAGCCGTGAAGGAGATGTCAGGCTGGACGGGTCAGACGCCCGAAGGCGTCGGCCGGGGCGTGGCCTTCACATACAGCTTCGGCACCCCGGTGGCTCAGGTCATCGAAGTGGTCGACGAAGACGGCGCCATCCGCATCAGCAAGGCCTGGATTGCCTGCGACATGGGGCTGGCGCTGGACCCGGAAAACGTCAAGGCGCAGATGTTCGGCGGCATGATGTACGGCCTGTCCGCCGCATGTTTCGGCGAGATCACCTTTGCGGACGGCGAAGTCGAGCAGTTCAACTTCCCCGACTATGACGCGATGCGGATGCACACAGCCCCGCAGGTCGAGGTGCGCGTTTTGGAAACCAATCGGCATATGGGCGGTGCGGGCGAACCCGGAACACCGCCTTCGATGCCGGCGCTCGGCAATGCGCTTTTCGACCTGACGGGCAAGCGCGCACGTTCCCTTCCGCTGATCAATCAGTTCAACCTGCTGGTCTGATCGCACGGCACCGGCCCGATTTTCCCCCTCGTCGGGCCGGTGTAATTCAGGCAGATTTTTGAACTGCCTGATGAACCGTTCCGGCGGCCCATCCACGCACCGCATCGCCGAAGGCTTCGAACAGGGGGCGCGAGACCGGGTCATTGATCGCGTCCCATTCCGGATGCCATTGAACCGACAGGGTAAAGCCGGGCGCATCCTTGATATAGATCGCCTCGGGCGTCCCGTCCGGTGCATGGCCGTCAATGACAACGCGATGCCCAATCGTTTTGATGCCCTGACCGTGCAAGGTGTTGGTCATGACCTCGGTTGCGCCGAACAGCTTGTGGAAAACACCGCCGTTTTCCAGTGTCACCACATGACGCAGAGCAAACTTTTCTTCCAGGGTTCCATCGGGTGGCATCCGGTGGTTCATCCGCCCCGGCAGATCGCGTATCTCGGGATAAAGCGTTCCGCCCATGGCAACGTTGACTTCCTGAAACCCCCGGCAGATGCCCAAAAACGGCTGCCCCCTTTCTACGCAGGCGCGAACCAGCGGCAGAGTTATGGCGTCTCGAGCCCGGTCGAATTCGCCATGTGCATCGGTTGCAGGTTCCCCGTATTCTTCCGGGTGCACGTTCGGGCGACCGCCCGTCAGCAGAAAGCCGTCGCAGACCTTCAGCAACTCATCTACCGAAACGTAACGCGGATCTGCGGGTATCAACAAGGGAAGACATCCTGACACGTTGGCCACGGCATCCGAATTCATCGTTCCCCCAGCATGTGTGGGGTATTGGTCGTTCATGAGATACGAGTTGCCGATGATACCGACGACAGGCCGAGACATTCCGCTTTCCCTGCTGTTGTTGTGCCTGTCAAGGAAGCTAGCGGCAGCGGTTTTAACGTGCAAGAATACACGCCCTGCATGAAAGCGCAGGGACGTGTTCGAAGACGCACTGTACGTTCTGATCCGCCCTGTTTAATTGGAAACGTTTTCCAAGAAGCCGCCAAGCGGGGGCATAATTTCCCCGCCCAGCTGGAAAAACGTATCAATACAACGCTCTTGTCAAATCTCACCGATCAGGCCGGCCGCCTCGATCCCCGCTATTGCGGCCAGCGCATCATTGTCAGATGTGTCGCCGGTAACCCCGACGGCGCCGATCACGGCCCCCTTGCGATCACGCAACAGCACGCCACCCGGAACCGGCACGACCTGACCACCATAGACGCCATTCACTGAGGCCATGAAATAGGCCTGCGCTTCGGCGCGCTGCATCTGCGCGGTGCCCGCCATTCCCAACATGACCGACCCATAGGCCTTGCCCTGCGCAATCCCGAACCGGCCCGGTGCAGCACCATCCTCGCGCTCGAACGCGATGACATGCCCGCCGGCATCCAGAACCACGACTGAGAGCGGCTTCAACTCCATCTCTCGGCCCTTCTCCAGGGTTTTGCGGATGATGGTGCGGGCTTTGCGTAGGGAAACTGACATCTGATGATCCTCTTGTCGGATTGGAGTTCGAAAAAGCCCGCAAACGATTGGTCTGTGGGCTTTTGCCGGGGTTATCTTTGGCTGGCTTTCAACTCCAGCCGGCGCGCGTGCAGGACCGGCTCGGTATAGCCCGAGGGCTGAACCCGGCCCTTGAACACCAGATCGCAGGCCGCCTGAAAGGCGATGCCGTCAAATCCCGGAGCCATAGGGGTGTAATTCGGATCGTTTTCATTCTGGCGATCCACGACGGCGGCCATCTTTTGCAGAGCGGCCATGACCTGGGCGTCATCCACGATGCTGTGATGCAGCCAGTTGGCCAGCGCCTGTGACGAAATCCGGCAGGTCGCGCGGTCTTCCATCAGGCCGACATCGTTGATGTCGGGCACCTTGGAGCAGCCCACGCCCTGATCGACCCAACGCACGACATAACCCAGAATACCCTGCGCATTGTTTTCAAGTTCACGCGTGATTTCTTCGTCGCTCAGGTTGCGTCCAGCCAGCAAAGGGATGGTCAACAGATCCCTCAAAGTGCCCCGCGAACCGCCTGCGGCCAGCTCGTCCTGACGGGCCAGCACATCGACCTTGTGGTAATGCGTAGCGTGCAGGGTCGCGGCCGTGGGTGACGGCACCCAGGCGCATGTCGCTCCGGCCATCGGGTGGCCGATCTTGGTCTCAAGCATTTCGCCCATGCGATCCGGCATGGCCCACATGCCCTTGCCGATCTGTGCCTTGCCCTTCAGGCCACAGGCCAGCCCGATATCGACGTTGCGATCTTCATAGGCCGCAATCCATGGCGTATTTTTCATGTCGCCCTTGGGCAGCATCGGACCCGCCTCCATCGAGGTGTGTATTTCATCGCCGGTCCGGTCCAGAAACCCCGTGTTGATAAAGGCGACCCGTGATTTTGCGGCGCGAATGCACTCTTTGAGGTTGACCGAGGTGCGTCGTTCTTCATCCATGATGCCCAGTTTCACGGTATTGCGCGGCAGGCCCAGAATGTCTTCGACCATGTCGAAAATCTCGACCGAGAACGCGACTTCCTCGGGCCCGTGCATCTTGGGCTTCACCACATAGACAGAGCCTTCGACAGAGTTGCCCCCGTCTTGCTTCAGGTCGTGCATGGCGATCAGGGTGGTACACAGAGCATCCATCAAACCTTCGCCGATCTCGCGCCCTTCTGCGTCAAGTACGGCCGGGTTGGTCATCAGGTGGCCCACGTTGCGCACAAGCATCAAGGACCGGCCTTTCAGCCTGGCCTTATCACCCGACGGAGTGGTAAAGTTCAGGTCCTCGGCCAGTTTTCGAGTGAAGTTGGCGCCGCCCTTTGAGACCTCTTCGGTCAGGTCGCCTTTCATGAGGCCCAGCCAGTTGCCATAGGCCACAACCTTGTCGGCAGCATCGACGCAGGCAACCGAGTCTTCACAATCCATGATGGTGGACAGCGCGGATTCCAGCCGGACATCTGCAACGCCTGCGGGGTCGGTCGCGCCTATGTTGCTTGTGGGGTCGATCATGATCTGGATGTGCAGACCGTTGTTTTTCAACAGCACAAAGTCGGGCTTGTCCGCCGCGCCGCCGAACCCGGCAAATTGGGCAGGATCGCCCAGCGCAGGGGTCAAAGCACCGTCGGTGACGCTCAATTCGGTGACATCCGCCCATGATCCAGACGCCAGAGGCACAGCATCATCCAGAAACGCTTTGGCCCATGCGATCACCCGCGCGCCGCGCGCCGCGTCATAGCCACTGCTTGCTGGCAGATCCCCCATTGCATCCGTTCCGTAAAGCGCATCATACAGGCTGCCCCAGCGCGCGTTGGCCGCGTTCAGGGCAAAGCGTGCGTTGGTAATCGGAACAACCAGTTGCGGGCCCGGGATCAGGGCGATTTCGGGGTCGACATTGGCCGTTTCAATCTGGAACTCGTCGCCTTCTTCGACCAGATACCCGATCTCTTTCAGGAAAGCCTCATATTCAGCGGCATCGGTGTTCTGCCCCTTTCGGGACATGTGCCACCCATCGATGCGGCTTTGGATCTCGGCCCGTTTGGCCAGCAGCTCACGGTTTTTCGGCCCCAGTTCGTTCACCATCCGCGCCATGCCAGCCCAGAACCTCTGCGAAGAGACGCCCGTTCCCGGCAGCGCCTGTGTCTCGATGAACTCAGCCAAAACCGGATCGATCTGCAATCCGCTCAGGGTCTGTCTGTCCGTCATATTCCTGCTCTCCCGCGATTGTGCGCCATTGTATGCATTGTGACTTAGGCGGAAAGTTTCCGATAGGCAACTTTCATCCCGTCATTTGGGGCATTCGCTTCGGCTTGAAGCTGTTTCAAAAACCTCAAGGCAATGGCAGGGCCGGTTGCAGCGCCCGAACGAAGCCCCTAACGTCGCGCCAGTCCCGAACAGATACGAGGCCCAAGATGCACGACGCTGCTCCCACCACGATCTACCTGAAAGACTACACACCGTTTGGCTATCTGGTGGACAGCGTGCACCTGACCTTTGATCTGGCCGCGCACGCCACGCGCGTCACCTCGCGCATTGCGTTCCGGCCCAATCCTGACGCCACTGACCGCACATTCTTTCTGCACGGGGAAGAACTGAAATTGATCCGCGCCGCCATTGACGGGGCCCAGATCACGCCAGACGTGACCGACAAGGGGCTAACCGCGGATGTCCCCGACGCGCCGTTCCTGTGGGAAGCCGAGGTTGAAATCGACCCCGGCAACAACACAGCGCTGGAAGGTCTGTACATGTCGAACGGCATGTACTGCACCCAGTGCGAGGCTGAGGGGTTCCGCAAGATCACCTTCTATCCCGACCGGCCGGACGTGATGTCCACCTTTACCGTGCGCATCAATGGCGACTTGCCGGTTCTGCTGTCGAACGGCAACCCATCGGGCAAGGGTGAAGGATGGGCGGAATGGGTCGATCCATGGCCCAAGCCCGCCTATCTGTTCGCCCTGGTCGCCGGAGACCTGATCGCACATCCCGGTCAGTTCACCACCAAGTCAGGTCGCAACGTCGATCTGAACCTCTGGGTCCGTCCCGGAGACGAGGGGAAATGCGCTTTTGGAATGGAGGCGTTGAAGAAGTCGATGAAGTGGGACGAGGACGTCTATGGCCGTGAATACGATCTGGATGTCTTCAACATCGTGGCCGTCGATGACTTCAACATGGGCGCGATGGAGAACAAGGGGCTGAACATCTTCAACTCGTCCGCCGTTCTGGCCAGCCCGGAAACTTCGACCGACGCCAATTTCGAACGGATCGAGGCGATCATCGCGCATGAGTATTTTCACAACTGGACCGGCAACCGCATCACCTGCCGCGACTGGTTTCAACTGTGCCTCAAGGAAGGTCTGACAGTATTCCGGGATGCGCAGTTTACCTCCGACATGCGCTCGGCCCCGGTGAAACGCATCCACGACGCGATAGACCTGCGTGCCCGGCAGTTCCCCGAGGACAACGGTCCGTTGTCGCATCCTGTGCGCCCCGAAAGCTTTCAGGAAATCAACAACTTCTACACCGCCACTGTCTATGAGAAGGGCGCCGAGGTCATCGGCATGCTGAAACGGTTGGTCGGGGATGCGGCCTATGCCAAGGCGCTTGATCTGTATTTTGAACGCCATGACGGTCAGGCCTGCACGATCGAGGACTGGCTGAAGGTTTTCGAAGACACCACTGGGCGCGATCTGACACAATTCAAACGTTGGTACAGCCAGTCGGGCACACCGCGCGTCAGGGTTAAGGAAGACTGGGCCGACGGCACCTATACACTTACGCTGAAACAGCGAACCGACCCCACGCCGGGACAGGATCAGAAACTGCCGCAGGTCATCCCGGTTGCAGTTGGCCTGCTTGGGCCCAACGGCGATGAGGTTCGCGCGACCGAAGTGCTGGAACTGACACAGGCCGAACAGAGCTTTGAATTCACCGGCCTGGCGGCGAAACCCACGCCCTCGATCCTGCGCGATTTCTCGGCACCTGTTATTCTGGAGCATGACCAGTCGAACGCAGAACGTGCATTTCTTCTGGCGCATGACACGGACCCGTTCAACCGATGGCAGGCAGGGCGAGATCTGGCACAAGACACTTTGATGCGGATGATCCTTCAGGATGCGGCACCGGATACCGATTACCTTGACGGAGTGTTGGCCGTGCTGCGCAATGACGAACTGGACCCGGCCTATCGTGCGTTGATGCTGGGATTGCCGACACAGTCGGAATTGGCAGCGGCCCTGCATGACCGCGGTCACACGCCCGACCCCATGGCGATCTGGGCCGCGGTGGAAACGCTGCGGCAGGCAACGGCCCAGAACGTGCAGGATTTGCTGCCCCGCCTGCACAGTGAGGCCTTTGTGGACGGCCCCTACAGCCCGGACGCCGAGCAGTCCGGCAAACGGGCACTTGGCAGCGCTGCGCTGGCATTGACCTCTCGTCTGGATGGTGGGGCGATGGCGGCTGAGGTGTACGACACAGCCGACAACATGACTTTGCAACTGACTGCGCTGTCTTGCCTTTTACGCGCCCGCAAGGGTGAGGCGCAGCTGGACGCATTCTACGAAAAGTGGCAGCATGACCGGCTGGTCATGGACAAATGGTTTGGCCTGCAAGTCGCGATGGCAGCACCCGAGGCGACACCCGCGATTGCCACGACCCTGACCGAGCATTCGGATTTCAACTGGAAAAACCCGAACAGGTTCCGCGCCGTCATGGGGGCCCTGGCGATGAACCACGCAGGATTCCACCAGCCGGATGGCGCCGGATACGCCCTGCTTGCAGACTGGCTGATCCGTCTGGATCCGGTGAACCCACAGACCACTGCGCGTATGTGCTCGGCGTTTCAGACCTGGAAACGGTATGATCCGGATCGTCAGGCCCTGATGCGGGCGCAGCTTTCCCGCATCGCGGAAACACCGAACCTGTCGCGGGACACGACCGAAATGGTGTCCCGCATCCTCGGCGCATGACGCCTTACAGCTTTGCCCGCAGCAACCGGAGTTTGCGAACGCTGGCCATCCTGGCCGGTGTTTATGCGGCGTTGCTGGCGCTGGTGGTCCTGTTTGACGCGGCCTGGTGGATCGCTGGGCTGCTGTCCCTGGCCATCCTGCCCGCACTTTGGGACGTGGTTCAAAACACCCGCGCGGGCATGCAATTGGATCAGGATGCACTGAGCTGGTTCACGGGGAACCGGCAGGCAGAGGTCGCGCTGCGCGACATCGACCATTTCCGCTTTGACACCCGTTGGGATTTCTCGGTTCGAGTGTCGATCGTTCTGCATTCCGGCAAACGAATCCGTCTGCCGGATGAGTCGCTTCCGCCGCATCGGGATTTGGAAACCCTTCTAAACCAAGCCGGAATTCGCGTGGAACGGCATCATTTCACCGTTTTCTGAAACACTGGACCATTGAAGGGTGAATTGGACACTAAAAAGGATAATTATTCGGCAATTTACTTGATTTGAACCCGATCTCCCGCCAGACTTCGGTGTCAGTTATCAGTTTTTTCAGTTTTGAGTTTCGCCATGTTTCGGTCGCTAAGGGCACTGTTCGCCCCATCCACAGCCAGTCCTACAAATGCTTCAGCAGACCTGTGCGCGACAAAATCCGCGCTTGCGGCAGCCTTGCCCGAGCAGGGTCAGCTCAATATTCCCGTTGCAAGATCCGACCGCGATGATCTGATCGGACATTCCACGATCGAACATGGCCGCTACCTCGCCCGGCAGGACCGGTGGGCAGAGCTGTCGCAGGAAATGCGCGTGGCCGATCAGGGTCGCGCCGCTGTTTCAGATGGTATGCCGGTTGCCGATCTGTTGGCGTTCGGTGCCAGATCTGACGTGGTTCTGGCCGCTGAACATGCGCTTTCGGATGGCAAGGCCATCTCGGATTACGACTTGTTGGGGGGCATCTCGGAACTTGAAGGCGAGATGGCGGACAACCCCGATGATCCAATGATCGCCACCGTCGTATCCCTTGCCCATATCGATCTGGCATGGGCTTGGCGCGGCACGGCCTCGGACGCGACGCTGCCACCCTTGCACCGGTCACGCTGCGCCGCTCATTTCGACCGTGCCGCAGCGATCCTGCCCAAGTGCAGGAAAAACGCCCCCGACAGCCCCCTGATTGCTGCGGCCGGGTGTGCGCTACTGGCTGGTCAACGCAAATCCAACGCGCGGGTGTCTGACGAATATGAACGCCTGATCACGCTGGATCCACGCAATCAGCGCCACATGCGCGCGATGGGCAGCCACCTTCTGCCCCGCTGGTTCGGCAGCTACGAAGAGCTGGAGCTGCAAGCCTTGCGCACGGCCGCCAGGACACAGGATATCTGGGGCGCGGGCGGATACTCATGGGTTCAGTTCGACGCCATCGCATTGGACGAAGAGGCCTGTGCCCGCGTCGATATCGAGTATTTCCTTGAAGGTCTGCGTGATATCGTACGCCTGCGGCCCGATCAGCAGATGATCAACATGCTGTCATCCTACTGCGCGATCACCGTCCAGAACGGATTTGGCCTGAACGATCAGGCCGACCTTGTCCGGTCTCAGATGCGCGACACGGCAAACTGGCTTATCCGCGATCATCTGACGGAATTGCACCCCTTGATCTGGGCGCATGCGGCCAACGGCTTCAACAATTCTGTCCGCATAAACTCGCCCGAGAGATTTGCTGCGCGCGGTCAGCGCGATGCCTTGCGCGCCATCTCGGATCTGTTCCGGGAAGAATTGCGCAGCGGTATGGATGTGACGTTCACACCTTCGGGCCTGCGGTTTTCCCAGAACTGAACACGACAGGATTCCCCCTTGCCCCTAGGCCCTGCCGGGCCTAATACGCAGGCTTAGACTTCTGCGGAAATGAGGCGCGCCATGCTCGATCTGACATACGAAATGCCCAAACCCAAAACCATTGCCGGGGCCAAGCACGATTGGGAACTGGTGATCGGGATGGAGGTGCATGCTCAGGTCTCATCCAATGCCAAGCTGTTTTCGGGTGCATCCACCCAATTCGGGGCCGAGCCGAATTCAAACGTGGCCTTCGTGGACGCGGCGATGCCGGGGATGCTGCCGGTGATCAATGAATACTGCGTGGAACAGGCAGTGCGCACCGGACTGGGCCTGAAGGCGGATATCAATCTGAAATCGGCCTTTGACCGCAAGAATTATTTCTACCCCGACCTGCCGCAAGGGTATCAGATTTCCCAGCTCTACCACCCCATCGTGGGCGAAGGCGAAGTGCTGGTCGAACTGGGCGACGGTACCGCGCGAAAGGTGCGGATCGAGCGTATCCACATGGAACAGGACGCGGGCAAATCGATCCACGACATGGACCCGCATATGTCCTTCGTCGACCTGAACCGCACCGGCGTCTGCCTGATGGAGATCGTCAGCCGCCCTGACATCCGCGGGCCGGAAGAGGCCGCGGCCTATATCGCCAAGCTGCGCCAGATCATGCGTTACCTGGGCACCTGCGACGGTAACATGCAAAACGGCAACCTGCGCGCGGACGTGAACGTCTCGATCTGTTTGCCCGGCGCCTATGAGAAGTATCAGGAAACACAGGATTTTTCGCATCTCGGCACGCGCTGCGAGATCAAGAACATGAACTCGATGCGCTTTATCCAGCAGGCGATCGAGGTCGAAGCCCGCCGTCAGATCGCCATCGTCGAGGCCGGCGGCGAGGTCGAGCAGGAAACGCGCCTGTACGACCCGGACAAGGGCGAAACCCGTTCCATGCGGTCCAAGGAAGAAGCGCATGATTATCGCTATTTCCCCGACCCTGACCTGCTGCCGCTCGAGATCGAGCAGGCCTGGGTCGATGACATTGCCGCCAGGCTGCCGGAACTTCCCGACGACAAAAAGGCGCGTTTCATCAAAGACTTCGGCCTGACCGACTACGATGCTTCGGTTCTGACCGCCGAGGTTGAATCCGCCGCCTATTTCGAGGAAGTGGCCAAGGGCCGCAACGGAAAACTGGCCGCGAACTGGGTCATCAACGAACTGTTCGGTCGGCTGAAGAAAGAAGACCACGACATCACCGATTCACCCGTGTCACCGGCACAATTGGGCGGGATCATCGACCTGATCTCGTCGGATGCGATCTCGGGCAAGATTGCCAAGGATCTGTTCGAAATCGTTTACACAGAAGGCGGTGATCCGGCGCAGATCGTTGAAGATCGTGGCATGAAACAGGTGACCGACACCGGCGCGATCGAGGCCGCTTTGGACGAAATCATCGCAGCCAACCCGGCACAGGTCGAGAAGGCCAAAGTGAACCCGAAGCTAGCCGGCTGGTTCGTGGGTCAGGTCATGAAAGCCACCGGCGGCAAGGCCAACCCGAAAGCCGTCAACGAACTGGTCAGCAAGAAGCTGGGGTCGTAAACCTTTCGTTTTGTACAAGCCTGCCGGCCGTCTTTGGCGGGTTTGTACAATCCGGTTTCTCACGAAATCTTAAGACTTGGGGTCAAGCCATCGGCTTGACTTCCCGCTGTTCGCGCCCTTTCCTCCGTCACCGAGAGGTGAGGTATTATGCAAAGCAGATTTGATCAGGAACTCGAAGACCGGCTGGTGCGTTACGCCGCCATCGACAGTCAAAGTGACGAGACATCCCCATCGACCCCGAGCACTCAGATCCAGTTCGACATGCTGAACCTGTTGCGCGATGAACTGAACCAGATCGGCGCGCAGGATGTCGAGATGACGGGCGACAGTGTTGTCGTCGCCACCATTCCCGGAACGGCGCCGGGACCGACCGTGGGCTTTCTGGCCCATGTCGATACGGCCCCTCAGTTCAACGCGACCGGCGTCAAGCCGCGGGTGATCAAGGGGTATAACGGTGGCGACATCACCTTTCCCGACAACCCGGATCTGGTTCTTTCCCCGGAAGACCACCCCTATCTGGCCAAAAAGATCGGCCATGACCTGATCACCGCATCGGGCACAACCCTACTGGGCGCGGATGACAAGGCCGGTGTGTCGATTCTGATGACGATGGCGCGGCACCTGGTCGAAAATCAGGACATTCCACATGGCCCGATCCGTATCGCGTTCACACCGGATGAAGAGATCGGCCGGGGCGTCACGGAACAGCTGCCCAAGGATCTGGGCGTGGATTTTGCCTATACGCTGGACGGGCAGCAGGCGGGTGAGATCGAGTATGAAAGCTTCTCGGCCGACCGCGCCGTGATCCGGATCGAGGGCGTTTCGATCCATCCCGGCCTGGCCAAGGAAAAGATGGTGAATGCCACGCATCTGGCGGCGAAGATCGTGCAGACATTGCCTCAGGCCACCATGACGCCCGAAACCACAGACGGGCGCGAAGGCTTCATCCATGTCACGGACATGAACGGCGGATCATCCGAGATGGAGATCAAGCTGATCCTGCGTGATTTCGAGATGGACGGGCTGGAAGCGCAACGAAACATCGTGCGGCAGGTCTGCGCCGCCGTGCAGGCCACCGAACCGCGCGCGACCATCAGCTGCGACATCAGCCACCAGTACCGCAACATGCGTTATTGGCTGGAAAACGACATGACTCCGGTCGAGCTGGCGCGGGATGCGTGTCGCGAGTTGGGGATTGAACCGCTGTCGGTACCGATCAGGGGCGGCACGGACGGATCGCGCCTGACCGAATTCGGCACCCCCTGCCCCAACATCTTCACCGGGATGCAGTGCGTTCACGGCCCGTTGGAATGGATTTCAGTGCAGGACATGGCGCTGGCGACGGAACTGTGCCTGTCGGTTGTGGCTAAGGCGGCACAGACCGAAGCGAATGGTCAGGGCTGAAATCCGCCGGATGGGCAAGGGCCCTTTCACCCGGGGGGCAGCGTGTTAAGTTGGCGCGGAAACGCATTTAGGAACAGTAGATGAAGCGCTACGAATACAAGGTCATCCCCGCCCCGCAAAAAGGTGTCAAAGCCAAAGGCGTGAAAACGGCCGAGGGCCGCTTTGCCGTCTCGGTCGAGCAACTGCTGAATCAGATGGGTCAGGATGGCTGGGAATACCAGCGGGCCGAATTGCTGCCCAGCGAGGAACGCACGGGCCTGACCGGATCGACCACGAACTGGCGCAATGTTCTGGTGTTCCGCCGCGTGGTAGAAGAAGAAGTCGATGCCTCGTGGGTCGGCGCAATACCTGAGATGGATGACACCCCGCTGGCCCAGCCGGTTCCGGGCCCCGACGAGGTGCAGGCGCCGAAACCAATTGCCGCAGAGCCGGACGAGCCACCTTTGTCGCTGAAGCGGTCTGATGACGCCGCTGATGAAAGCGGCCCTTCGAAAACATAGGCTTGGGGACTGGTACGGACGACGGACCGAATGCAATCGACCTGTGGTCTTTTGCAGAACGTCCGTTTTCTCTTTGACGTATCGCGAGTCAATCCGGGTACGGCCCGTGTCCTCATAACGGTATTGGCACGCAATAAGGGCTACACCCTCGGGAAATCTGTGGCATGTTAGCCGGGTATTCTGGAGGGACATCGAAATGGCTATTCGACAGACACAAGGGCGGACACGCCTGTATGACAGCATTCTCGACACGGTCGGTGACACGCCCTGCATTCGGGTCAATCGGATCGCGCCAGAGCATGTGACCGTCTATGTGAAATTCGAGGCCTTCAACCCGGCAGGCTCGGTCAAGGACAGGTTGGCGCTGAACATCATCGAGGCCGCGGAACGTGACGGGCGGCTGAAACCCGGGCAAACCGTTGTCGAAGCGACATCCGGCAACACCGGGATAGGGCTGGCCATGGTGTGCGCGGCCAAGGGATATCCACTGGTCGTGACGATGGCCGAGAGCTTCTCGGTCGAGCGGCGAAAGCTGATGCGGTTTCTGGGCGCAAAGGTTGTTCTGACCCCGAAGGCGCAAAAAGGGTTCGGCATGTATACCAAAGCCAAGGAACTGGCCGAGGAAAACGGATGGTTCCTTGCCAGCCAGTTTGAGACCTCTGCCAATGCCGATATTCACGAGAACACGACGGCGCGGGAAATACTTGCCGATTTCGAAGGCGAACGGCTGGATTATTGGGTGACGGGCTACGGGACCGGCGGCACCGTTTCGGGTGTTTCGCGTGTATTGCGGAAAGAGCGGCCCGACACCAGGATCATCCTGACCGAACCGGCCAATGCAGCCATCGTGTCATCGGGTTACGTCAACACCCGAAACGATGATCACCAGCCGACCGAAAGCCACCCCAGTTTCGAACCTCATCCGATTCAAGGCTGGACACCGGATTTCATCCCGTGGGTCCTTCAGGAAGCCATCGACAATTCCTATTATGATGAGCTGATCCCCATTTCAGGACCCGAAGGGATAGAATGGTCGCGCAGGCTTGCCTCGGAGGAAGGTGTTTTCACTGGGATTTCAGGAGGATCGACCTTTGCGGTGGCCATGAAGTTGGCGGAATCCGCACCGGCAGGCTCTGTCATGCTGGTCATGTTGCCGGACACGGGCGAGCGATACCTGTCGACCCCCCTGTTCGAGGGAATCGAAGAGGGCATGACGGAGGAAGAATATTCCATCTCGGCATCGACGCCGTCCGCACAGATGAAGGCGGACTGACACGCAAAGGTCTTCAGACGCCGATATCCAGGGCCAGCGCATGGATGCGCGGCACGATGTCGCCCAGCGCCTTGTGCACGGCGCGGTGGCGGGCGACGCGGGATTTGCCTTCGAATGCGCTGGCGCGGATGCGGACGTTGAAGTGACTTTCACCGCCTTCCTGATAGCCCGCATGGCCCCGGTGGCTTTCGCTGTCGTCGATCACTTCCAGCTCGCGCGGATCAAAGGCGGCTTGCAGGCGGGTTCGGATTTCGTCGGTCACGCTCATTTTTTCGCTCAGCGGCAAAAATATTGCCGCACCCCTCTTCTACTTTCGGCTGCTTAGATTAAACTGCTGCCTCCGAGTCGAAAAGACGCGTTCTTGAGGATTAGAGCATGGCGAAATCAGACCCCTTCGGATTCGATATGTCCGTTTCCAGCGCGAAGAAGAAGAATCCGCGGGGTCGTCGAGGCATGTCAGGTGCGTCCGAAACCTCTGTCAGGGTGTGTGATCACGAGGGATGTGACGAGCCGGGCAAGTTCCGTGCGCCGAAGGCACCGGATGTCCTGGATGATTATTTCTGGTTCTGCCAGCAACACGTGCGGGAATATAACCAGAAGTGGAACTTCTTTGACGGCACCACCGAGGCCGAGTTGAACGCGCAGCGATCGAAAGACAAGGTTTGGGAGCGCGAGACCAAGCCGATGGGCGACCCCGAAGCGCGCGCCTGGGCCCGTTTGGGGATCGAGGATCCGCATCAGGTGCTCGGCGCCAACAGCACGCAGAACAAGGGCCGCAACACGGGCAGCGGACGCCGCCTGCCGCCGACCGAACGCCGTGCGATCGAGATTCTCGAGGCCAAGGACAGCTGGACCAAGGCCGAGGTTCGCAAAGCGTACAAGAAGCTGATCAAAGTGCTGCATCCGGACATGAACGGCGGCGACCGCTCGCAGGAAGAGCAGTTGCAGGAAGTTGTCTGGGCCTGGGATCAGATCAAGGACAGCCGGAACTTCAAGTAAGGGTCACGGCTTTGCCTGCTTTACCTTCGCGGTACGCGCAACCTGAATGGTTGGGTGCCGCGGATGACACAAGCTGAAAAAACTGTGCGATTTCCGTATGGAAACCTGTTTCAATCCCGGCGAAAGTGGTGGAAGATTTGGGACAGGAATTTCCAGGGATCAGTTTCGTTGCGCACATCCATTTGCCTGTTGCTCGTCTCGGTAAGCGGACTCATCGTCGCCAGTTTCATTCCGACCGATGCGGATTGGCTGTTCCTTCTGGCGCTGATTTGCGTGATGGCCAGCGCCATCCTGTTCATACGGGCCTGGTTCAGCTGGCGCAGAGCCAACACATGGATCATCGTGGATGGCTCGAACGTCATGCACTGGAAAGACGGCACCCCGGATCTGGACACGTTGAAGAAGGTCCTTGAAACTTTGAAGCAGGCCGGATTCAAACCGGGCGTCATGTTCGATGCGAATGTCGGGTACAAGGTCGAAGGTGATTATATGGACGACCGGATGCTGAGCCGCGCCCTGGGCCTACGATCCAGGCAGGTCATGGTGGCCCCCAAAGGAACACCCGCCGACCCGCTGATCTTGCAGGCGGCGCGGGACAGCCAGGCGCGCATCGTCACAAATGACCGGTTTCGGGATTGGGCGGACGAGTATCCGGATGTGTTGAACGCGGATCGCCTCGTGAAAGGCGGCTTTCAAAAGGGTGAACTTTGGTTCTCACTCTGAGGCGGGATCGGTCCACCTGTCCGGAAAACACTGCTTGGTACACCTGTCCGGTGTACAGATAGGGCCAGTTTGCAAGAAAAACATGCGCACCTTTGGACGTGTTCCTCTTTCCCTTGCCCTTGCCTGCAATATGTTGCACCACACACGGGTTCATACCCGGTGAACGGGCCAAAGGATAAGGACTAGGCGCATGGCTGACGGATCGATCGATATCAACGCAAAACCTACCGAGGATATCTCGGTCCGTGACGTGTTCGGCATTGACAGCGACATGGCGGTGAAGGGTTTTGCCGAAGCGACAGACCGTGTGCCCGCCATCGACCCGACCTACAAGTTCGACCCGGAAACCACGCTGGCGATTCTGGCGGGCTTTTCCCATAACCGCCGCGTCATGATCCAAGGCTATCACGGCACCGGCAAATCGACCCATATCGAACAGGTCGCCGCCCGTCTGAACTGGCCCGCCGTTCGTGTGAACCTGGACAGCCATATCAGCCGGATCGACCTGATCGGCAAGGATGCGATCAAGCTGCGCGACGGCAAGCAGGTGACCGAGTTCCACGAAGGCATCCTGCCCTGGGCGCTGCGCAACCCCGTGGCCATCGTGTTCGACGAATATGATGCGGGCCGCGCCGACGTGATGTTCGTCATCCAGCGTGTGCTGGAGCATGACGGCAAGCTGACCCTGCTGGACCAGAACGAGATCATCACCCCGAACCCGAATTTCCGCCTGTTTGCCACCGCCAACACGGTCGGTCTGGGCGACACCACGGGCCTGTATCACGGCACGCAGCAGATCAACCAGGCGCAGATGGACCGCTGGTCGCTGGTCTCGACGCTGAACTATCTGAGCCACGACGCCGAGACGATGATCGTTCTGTCGAAGGCACCGCATTACAACACCGCCGAGGGCCGCAAGACCGTCAGCCAGATGGTCACGGTCGCCGACCTGACCCGAACCGCCTTCATGAATGGCGATCTGTCCACCGTCATGAGCCCGCGGACCGTGATCAACTGGGCCCAGAACGCCGAGATCTTCCGCAACGTGGGCTATGCGTTCCGCCTGTCCTTCCTCAACAAATGCGATGAGTTGGAGCGTCAGACCGTGGCCGAATTCTATCAGCGCTGCTTCGATGAGGAGTTGCCTGAGAGCGCCGCGAGCGCAAGCTTGGGGTAAGCACCCGAATTGCGCCCGTTCCGGGCGCAATGCCTCCGGCGGGGATATTTTTGGCCAGATGAAGTCGGATCCGTTACAGTTTTCAACGCCGGGCAGGTCATTTTGATGAGGGCTTAAGGACATGGCACAGAAGAACGACAACCCTGCTGATCCGTTCAAGAAGGCCCTGGCCGAAGCAACCAAGGTCATGGCCGATGATCCCGAGCTGTCGGTGACTTATACGGTCGACCCTTCGGGCATGTCGGGCGAGTCGATGCGGCTGCCACAGGTCTCGCGCCGGATGACGCGCGAAGAAGTGCTGTTGGCGCGTGGCACGGCGGATGCCTTGGCATTGCAGCGCAAGTATCATGACGACGCGACCCATGCGCGCTATGCGCCACCGGGTGATATGGCGCGGGATCTGTACGAAGCGATGGAGACCGCCCGTTGCGAAGCGATGGGCGCGCGGGACATGCCGGGCACCGCCAGCAATATTGACGTCAAGATCGGGCATGAAGCGATCCGGCGGGGCTATGATCAGTGCAAGCAACCCGCCGATGCACCTCTGTCGGTTGCAGCAGGGTACCTGATCCGACATCTGGCCACCGGGCGTGATCTGCCCTCTGCCGCTGATAATATCATGAACCTGTGGCGTGGGTTCATCGAAGAGCAAGCTGGCGGAACGCTGGAAAATCTGGACGAAATCCTCTCGGATCAGGCGGAGTTTGCCAAATTCGCCCGTCAGGTGATCAAGGATCTGGGATATGGCGACCAGCTTGGGGAAGACCCGGACGAGCTGGACGACGAACAGGAAGACCAGGCCGAGGAAGACGCGGAGGAACAGCCCGATCCCGACAGCACCGGTCAGGATGATCAGGACGAACAGGACGCGGACGCAACACCTGAGCAGACGCAGGAAGAGCAGCAGGATCAGTCTCAGGCCCAGGTCTCGATGGACGAAATGGCCGAAGATGAGATGGGCGACGAGGCTGAGATGCCGGATGGCGAGGCGCCGCTGGAGCCGCCTGCCCCGCCGCCCGCATCCGAAGCGGATCCGGATTACAAGGTCTATCTGGACACCCATGACGAAGAGATCGCCGCCGAGGATCTGGCGGAACCGGCCGAGCTGGAACGTCTGCGGGCCTATCTGGATCAGCAGCTGGAGCCCTTGAAAGGGGCGGTATCGCGTCTGGCCAACAAGCTGCAACGCCGCTTGCAGGCGCAGCAGAACCGCAGCTGGGAGTTCGACCGCGAGGAAGGCATTCTGGACGCGGGCCGATTGGCACGTGTGGTCGCGAACCCCACCACTCCGCTGAGTTTCAAGGTCGAAAAAGACACCGAGTTCCGCGACACGGTGGTGACGCTGCTGCTGGACAATTCGGGGTCGATGCGGGGTCGGCCGATTTCGATCGCGGCCATTTGCGCGGATGTTCTGGCGCGGACGCTGGAGCGGTGCAACGTAAAGGTCGAAATTCTGGGCTTTACCACACGGGCGTGGAAAGGCGGTCAGGCACGTGAGGCATGGCTGAACGATGGCCGCCCGCAGCAGCCGGGCCGTCTGAACGACCTGCGCCACATCATCTACAAGGGCGCGGACGCCCCTTGGCGTCGTGCGCGGCCCAATCTGGGGCTGATGATGAAAGAGGGCCTGCTGAAGGAAAACATCGATGGTGAAGCCCTGGAATGGGCACATCGCCGGATGCTGGCACGGCGCGAGCAACGCAAGATCCTGATGGTGATCTCGGACGGTGCGCCGGTCGATGATTCGACACTGAGCGTGAACCCGGCCAACTATCTGGAAAAACACCTGCGTGACGTGATCGCGATGGTCGAAAAGCGCAAGATGGTCGAACTCTTGGCCATCGGGATCGGCCATGACGTGACCCGGTATTACGACCGGGCGGTGACGATTACCGACGTAGAGCAACTGGCCGGCGCGATGACCGAACAACTGGCAGCTCTGTTTGACAGCGACCCGCGGGCGCGGGCGCGGGTCATGGGGATGAGAAAGGCCGGCTGAGGCTGATCTTCTGCCCAGCGGGCCAATTTCCCCGAGGGAGACGCGTTTTTCGTTGCTGATCATCGGCCTGTTCAGGCGGGGTGTTCCCGCCTGGACATTTTTTGAAATGCGCCTCAGGGTCACGCACGAATGCTGTGAATGAGGCCGCCCATGTTCCAATCCTTCGAAGTGACCGCCCGCCCGGAACAGGGGCCACCGCGGCTGGCCGCCTTGCGCGAACAGATGGTGCAAGAAGGGCTGGACGGGTTTCTGATCCCGCGGGCGGATGCGCATCAGGGAGAGTATGTCGCGGCGCGCGATGAACGTCTGGCCTGGCTGACCGGGTTCACGGGCTCGGCCGGGTTTTGCGCCGCCCTGCGCGACGTGGCCGGGGTTTTCATCGACGGGCGGTATCGCACCCAGGTCAAGGCACAGGTTGCCGAAGATTTCACCCCGGTCCCCTGGCCCGAGGTAAGCCTGAGCGCCTGGCTGAAACAGCAGTTGCCCAACGGCGGCAAGATCGGTTTTGATCCGTGGCTGCATGCGGCGGGGCAGATTTCCGGCACATTGAGTGATCTGGATGGATCGGGCATCAAACTGGTGAGATGCGAAAACCTTGTGGACCGGATCTGGCCAGATCAGCCGGCCCCACCGATGAACCCGGTCAAGGCCCATCCGATCGAGTTTGCCGGGGAAGGTGCGGACAGCAAGATCGCCCGTCTGGCCGAAGACCTTAGGCGGGCCGGGCACACGGCAGCGGTGATCACCCTGCCGGATTCGATCATGTGGCTGTTGAATATCCGTGGGTCGGATATCGCCTATAATCCGGTGGCCCACGGCTTTGCCATTCTTCATGCAGGAGGTCAGGTCGATCTGTTCATGGCGGCAGAGAAACTGGCCGGGGTGCGGGATCATCTGGGTTCTCAGGTGACTTTGCGCGCTGTGGGCGATTTTCTGGATGCGGTTGCGGCTCTGGCCGGTCCGGTGCAGGTGGATGCCGCTTCGGTGCCTCAGATCGTGGCGGATGCGCTGGGGGATGCGATGACGGATGGCGGTGATCCCTGCGCCCTGCCCAAAGCCTGCAAGAATCCGGCTGAAATCGCGGGCAGCGCCGAGGCGCATTTGCGCGATGCGGTGGCGGTCACCGAGACGTTGTGCTGGCTGGACCAACAGGCCCCGGGCAGCGTGACCGAAACACAGGTTGTCACCCGGTTGGAGGAAAACCGGCGCAAGGACAATGCGCTTCAGGACATCTCGTTCGATACCATTGCAGGCACGGGTCCGAACGGCGCGATCATGCATTACCGCGTGACGGAAGAGACTGACAGCCGGTTGGAAAACGGACATATGCTGGTGCTGGACAGTGGCGGGCAGTATCTGGACGGCACCACCGACATCACGCGAACCATCGCCATCGGTGACGTCGGAGCCGAGGAAAAAACCTGCTTTACCCGGGTGCTGAAGGGCATGATTGCCATGTCGATGCTGCGCTGGCCTGCCGGCCTTGCCGGGCGGGATATCGAATGTGTGGCCCGTGTGCCGCTGTGGTCCGCGGGACAGGATTTCAACCATGGGGTCGGACATGGGGTCGGCGCCTATCTGAGCGTGCATGAAGGGCCGCAGCGGCTGTCGAAAGTCAGCCATGTACCGCTGCAACCCGGCATGATCCTGTCAAACGAACCCGGGTATTATCGGGAAGGCGCATTTGGCATCCGCATCGAGAACCTTGTGGTGGTCGAAGAGGCGCCCGCCCTGCCCTCTGGCGACGCCGAACGCGCAATGTTGAACTGGCGTACCCTGACCTTTGTGCCGATTGACCGCAGGCTGATCATGGTCGATATGTTGACGACCGACGAACGCGACTGGCTGAATGCCTATCACCGCGACGTTGCGGAAAAAATCCGCCCAAGGCTGGGACATGACGCGCAACTGTGGTTGGATGCCGCAACTGCTCCGGTCTGACACTGGTCTGTTACATAGAACAGGCAGAGGGGTGGCCCTGATACGACGACGGAAGGAAATGGAATGGCTGAGATCACGATCCGGAAAGCGCCGGGCAAATGGACTGTCCGCTCGGGCGGTGCGATCCTGGGCGAAACGAACAACGCGCTGGAACTGCTTGAAGGCGACAAGGATCCCGTGATCTATTTTCCGCGCAACGATATTGCGATGGCGTTTCTGGATCGGACCGACAAGGTGACCCACTGCCCCGGCAAGGGCGACGCGACGCATTTTTCCATCGTCAACAAGTCATCCGTGACCGCCAATGCGGTCTGGAGCTATGAGGATCCGATTCAGGCGGTGGCCGAGATCAGGGACCATCTGGCATTTTATCCGGTCGAGTCGGTAAAGGTGGAGCAGATTTAACGCCAGCCCCAGCGCCCACCTCACGCAGCTGTGGCATGCACGTGAGCGGTATTTGCGGCACACTTGCTCCGGGGTAACACCGGAGGCTTCCATGGCGATGTCACGTCGCGGTTTTGCTGGGATGATCGGGGCTGGTGCAATGGCACCCGACGCGCTTTGGGCGCAGCAGGATCCGGTTCTGGAGGCGTTGCGCAGCACGCTGAACGGGCGTCGGACCGCGTTTGAGGCGCAGATGGCGTATCTGAAGGACCGCGGCCAGCCGGATGTTGTGGCCGGGTTGCTGACCGCGATGCGCTATGCCGACAGGCGGCGGGATGAGATTGTCGAGGTGATGGAGGCCCTGACCGGGCAGCGTCATGGCAACGACTGGTTCGCGTGGATGCTGTGGCAGGAACGAAACCCGCAGATTGTCCCTCATCCTTCGCTGATCCCGTTCAAGCGCGAAGTTCTGTTGGGGATCGACCCGAATTTCGATCTGTTCCTGCGGTCTGAGTATCTGCAACGCGGCAGGATGAAGATCCGCCTGGAAGAGATCGCCTGGGGCGGTGTGTACAAGGATGGCATTCCGTCGCTGGACAACCCAACCCTGATCTCGGCTTCGAATGCGGGGTATCTGAAGGGCGATGATCTGGTGTTCGGCGTCGCCATCAACGGCGATGAGCGCGCCTATCCCCTTCGGATCATGGGATGGCACGAGATGTTCAACGAGGTGATCGGAGGCGTGCCCGTGGCGCTGGCCTATTGCACGCTTTGCGGGTCGGGCATCCTGTTTGAAACTCAGGTGGCGGGGCGGCGAAAGCCGTTCATTTTCGGGTCGTCAGGTTTCCTCTATCGCTCGAACAAGCTGATGTTTGACCGCGAAACGCATTCGCTGTGGAACCAGTATACCGGCAAGCCTGTGGTCGGGCCTTTGGCCAACAGCGGCACCACGTTGAAACAGCGCCCGGTTGTGATCACGACATGGGACAGCTGGAGGACCTCGCATCCCAAAACCCGTGTTCTGTCGCTGAACACCGGGCATCGGCGCAATTACGGATCAGGGGTGGTTTATCGCGACTATTTCGCCTCGAGCGAGCTGATGTTCCCGGCCACTGTGGATCAGTCCCGGCATCGGCAGAAGGATTACATCTTTGCCGTGCGCCAGTTTGGTGCCGCCCGCGCCTGGCCTCTGGATGTGTTCAAGGGCAAACCGGTGATCAACGATGCAATCGGCCAGACACCTCTGGTTCTGATTGGCGATCCCAAAGAGCGCAGCGTGCGGGCCTATGAACGAAAATCTCATGTGTTCCGGGCGACGCAAGACGGATTGCAGGATAGCGCGGGGAATGGGTGGACCGTCACGGAAGAGGCTTTGATCGGGCCGGATGGCACGCGTTTGCCTCGGGTCGCCGGGCATATATCGTACTGGTTTGCGTGGGACAATTATCTGGGCGACGCAGCCAGCGTGTATGGTGAGTGAAACTCAGGAATGCTCTTCGGCAGCCGTGGCCGCAAGCGCCCTGTTATACGCCTTGAGCGCATCGACGTGATAGAGCGCGCCAACCGGTGTTTCGGATCCGTCTTTTTCCAGAATGATAACCGGAATGCAGGGGATGTCGTCACGATCAAAGTAGGGCATGGCGGCTTCCAGCGTGGCGCTGGCCTGAATGCACAGGCCCTGGTCGATCAGCCCCTGTGCCTCTTCCTTCGTGATCGACCGCGGATCCCCAAGCGGGCGCATCACGGCACCGGCGCGAAGCATTGCCAGCAGATACGCCTGCGGCCCCGCGGCCAGGTGGACATCGCGTCGTTCCAGCTGGGTCAGGAAGAACGACCTGTCCACCAGGCGCGAGGCCAGCGCAGTGGACATGGACACACTGACCATAACCGCAAGACCGATCTGCCAGTCGCCGGTCAGTTCAAAAACGATCAGAGTGGTCGAGATGGGCGCCCCCAGCACCGCCGCAGCCACGGCACCCATACCGGCAAAGGCATAAAGCGTGTGCGTGCCCGACACATCCGGCAGCAACCCGGTGGCGATCAGACCGAAGGCCAGCCCGGTCAGCGCGCCGACCATCAGAGAAGGCGAGAAAACACCGCCACCCATGCGCCCGCCCATGGTAATCGCCACCGCAACCGTTTTGGTCACCGCAAACAGGAT
The DNA here is from genome assembly GCF_056538725.1 of Ruegeria sp. BF10. NCBI lineage: Bacteria > Pseudomonadati > Pseudomonadota > Alphaproteobacteria > Rhodobacterales > Roseobacteraceae > Ruegeria > Ruegeria sp. BF10. The sequence continues at coordinate 732,723 of NZ_JBQFTR010000001.1, read as the reverse complement.
GGCCGTGGTCAGCACCAGATCACCGGTCAGGGCGCGAATCGTCGTCTCGTACCCCACGCCGATGATATGCGGAAACCAGATCGCCATCAGCCCCAGCATCGCCCCGGACACCGCAGGGCGCAGCCAGCCCGGAATTGACAGACGGTTCTGGATATGGCTGCCGATATCCTCGGCAAAGAAGATCGACCGCATCAGCAGCAACGCGACAAGTCCGCAGATCAGGCCCAGGATCAGGAAGGCCGGAAGTTCGACATAGAATTGCAGCGATCCCGGCGTCTCGAGCGTGAACTCGGTAACGTCGCCATATTCCAGCCGGTTGATCACCGTTCCCGCGACCGAGGCGATGACGATGGGTGCAAAGGCGTGAACGGCGAAGTGGCGCAGTACGACCTCGAGCGCGAACAATGCCCCGGCAATGGGGGCGTTGAAGCTGGCCGACACGGCCGCAGCGACGGCGCAGCCCAGCAGGTCACGGCCCGTGATCCCATCCGCATGTATGCGGTTGCTGACCCATGTGGAAATGACCCCGGCCATATGCACCACCGGGCCTTCGCGCCCCGTTGACCCGCCCGAACTGAGCGTGATCAGCGAGGCGAAAAACGACGCGATGCCCGCCTTGACCTCGACCCGCCCGTCAGTGATGGCCGAACCTTCGATCACGTCGGCAACCGACCGGACGCGGCCGTCATTGGTGAACCGGTTCAGGATCACACCGACGATCAAACCGCCGATGATGGGAATGATCAGAACCATGAACCAAGGCAGTTTCTCGGCGTGGCTGTGCAGCAGCAGGATGTCATCGGTATCGTAAAGATAGGCCTGCAACGCACGGATGGCCTTGCGGAAGCCAAGCGCCATGAAACCCGCCGCGATCCCGATGGCCAGTGCAATGAACCAGAACTGGATCTGGCTTGGCCCCCGGCGCAGCATGACCCGCCACGCATCCTTGATCGCGGCCAGAGCCTGATTGAACTGGTTGCGCAGAACGGTGCGGGTCGATTGGGTCATTGGCCCTCGGGGATCATCACTTAACCCTTAGTAAGCCACGGAGCGTCCATATAAAAGTGAGATAGCGACAGTGTGAGCACCAATTCACGCCATCGCCCCATCAGGCCTGCAACAGAGCCCGGGCGGCGGCACGGGCTTCTTCGGTGATGGTATCGCCGGCCACCATGCGCGCGATCTCGTCCACCCGATCCGGTTCGGCCAGAGGAATGACGGTGGACAGGGTTAGTCCGTCGGTGACCTGCTTCTGCACCCGCCAGTGATGCGCCGCCCGCGCGGCGACTTGCGGAGAGTGTGTGACAACCAGAACCTGCCCGCCCTGCGCCAGCGACGCCAGCCTGCGCCCGACCGCATCAGCGGTTGCCCCACCGACACCGCGATCGATCTCGTCAAAGATCATCGTCCGGGCACCGTCGTCGCCAGACAGGCAGACCTTGAGGGCCAGCAGGAAGCGGCTGAGTTCACCCCCCGAGGCGATCTTGTTCAACGGCCCCGCCGGCGCACCGGGGTTGGTGGCCACGGTAAAGGCCACTGCGTCGGTGCCTTCGGGGCCGGGTTCAGCCGGGGTGATTTCGGTCTGAAACACGGCACGTTCCATCTTGAGCGGGGCCAGTTCCGCCATGACGGCCGCGTCAAGCCGCCCGGCGGCCGCCTTGCGCGCGGCGCTGAGGTCGGCGGCGGCGGCGTCATAGGCCTGTTGCGCCGCTTCTACGGCTGCGCGCCTGTCTGCCAGGTCGGCATCTCCTGCCTCCAACCGGTTCAACCGGTCACGCAGAGTGTCGGCAAACGAACCCAGATCATCCGGGGCCACGTCATGTTTGCGGGCCTGCGCCCGGATGGCAAACAGGCGTTCCTCGGCCTGTTCCAATTCTGCCGGATTGAAGTCCAGCGCCTGAAGGCAGGCATTCACGCCATCCTGCGCCTCGCCCAATTCGATCATCGCGCGCCCGAGCGCTGCAATCGGTTCTTCCAACTGGCCGCCCGCATTGTCCGAGACACCTTCCAGCCAGCGGATGGCGTCGGACATGGCCCCTTCCGCCCCGTCCCCGGACAACAGGGCAAAGGCTCGCGCAACATCGTCGCGAATCCGCTCGGCCCCTTGCATCATGCGGCGGCGGGCATCCAGTTCGGCATCCTCACCGGGTTGCGGGTCAAGCTGGTCAAGCTCGGCGACCGCGTGGCGCAGGAATTCTTCCTCGCTGCGGACGGCAGCCAGAGCGGCCTCGGTCTCGGCCAGCGCCTTGCGGGTACGGGACATCGCGACCCAGGCGGTTCGCACGTTTGACAGCTGCTCCGAGACCTGTGCAAATTCGTCCAGCATCGCCCGATGACCACGCGGATTCAGCAAACCGCGGTCATCATGCTGTCCGTGCAGTTCTATCAGGGTCTCGGACAGCGCCCGCAGAACTTCGCCCGAGCACCGGCGATCATTGACCCAGGCGGTCTTGCGCCCCTCGGCCGTGTTGACGCGGCGCAGGATCAGTTCTTGCCCCCCCGGCAAACCGGCTTCGGCCAAAACCGCATGTGCGGGATGATCGGCAGAAAGCTCGAACTCGGCGACGACCTCACCCTGCGCGGCACCCTGCCGCACCAGTTCGGCCCGACCGCGCCAGCCAAGCACGAAACCCAGTGAGTCCAATAAAATCGATTTGCCCGCACCGGTTTCGCCGGTCAAGGCGTTCAAGCCCGGCTGAAAGCCCAGTTCCAGCCGGTCGATGATCAGCATATCGCGGATATCAAGGGCGCGCAGCATGAGGTCTTCAGCGTCCCGGACCCGAGGCCATCGCGATTACAACCATTCACCTTTGATGGTCTGACGATAAATCGTGCTGAGCCAGTTGTTACCGCGGCTCTTGAGATCAAGCCCGCGAGAGGTCAACAGTTTGTACGCATCGTCATACCATTCCGAGGACTGGTAGTTGTAACCAAGAATGGCACCTGCGGTCTGCGCCTCGTCCAGCAGGCCAAGCGACAGATAGGCCTCGACCAGACGATACAATGCCTCGGCGGTGTGGGATGTGGTCTGAAAGTCTTCGACCACAACACGGAACCGGTTGATCGCCGCGATATAGTGATCCTGACGCAGGTAATAGCGCCCGATCTCCATTTCCTTGCCCGCCAGATGGTCGAAGGCCAGATCGAATTTCAGAACCGCCGATGTGGCGTATTCGCTGTCTGGATAGACCTCGATCACGGTCCGCAGAGATTGCAGCGCCTGGAAGGTCAGGCCCTGGTCGCGCCCGACTTCGTCAATCTGGTCGTAATAGCTGAGCGCCAGCAGATACTGCGCATAAGCCGCATCTTCATCCGTCGGATAGAAGTCGATATAACGCTGCGCCGCCGCACGGCTTTCTTCGTAATTCTGGTCCGAATGGAACGAAAACGCCTGCATGATCAGCGCACGCTTGGCCCAGTCGGAATACGGATACAGACGTTCGACTTCCGAGAAATACCACGCCGCGTCGTCCGAGCGATTCTGCGACAGTTCGTATTCACCACGGGTATATATCTGTTCCGGCGTAAACCCTTCCAGGTTCTGTTCACGGTCCGCACCCTTGCGACCAAAAAGGCCGCCGGCGTTGCCGCATGCCGTCAAAACTGCTGCCAGAAGAATCGCACCCGCGAATCTGACTGCCGCTTTGCTGCCAACCATACCGCCCATCCTTGTCGTCTTGCTTAATGGGGTTTGCCCCGATTTGAGCCATGGTCTAGCACAGAAAATTCCGGTGCAAAACGCCTTATGCGACTTCTGGTGCAAATGTCGTCAGAGTTGATCTGATCAGGCCACTTCGGGGATTTCGTTGACGACAAGCCCCTGCCCCGGCAGGCGCGCGGCCTGTTCAGGCGTACACAGCACCGGACGCACGGCGCCCGGCGTTTCGAACAGGTTGCGCAGCAATGTGTTGGTCAGCGAATGACCCGACTTGTTTCCGGTGAAGTGACCCAAGATCGGCCCACCAGCCAGATAGAGATCACCCAGGGCGTCCAGCATCTTGTGGCGCACCGCCTCGTCGACCCGGCGGAAACCGCCCGGTGTCAGAACTTCGACGCCCTGAACGACCACGGCATTTTCAAGCGTGCCGCCCAAAGCCAACCCGTTTCGGCGCATCGCCTCGACATCCGTGCGACGGCAGAACGTGCGACAATCGCTGAGTTCACGCGCGAAGGAACCGTTGCGCATGTCCAGCGTCTTGCTCTGGCTGCCGATGGCACTGTCTTCGAAATCGATGTGGAAGTCGATGATCAGCCCGTCAGCGGGTGCTATGCTGGCGCTGGCCCCTTCACGGGATGCGGTGACGGTTTTCAGAACCTCATAGGCCAATACCGGGCTGGCCTGACGGCGCACGCCCCTGGCCATGATGCCACGCACGAAGTCAATCGAGGACCCGTCCATGATCGGAACTTCGGGACCGTCGATCTCGATGAGCGCGTTGTGCACGCCACACCCGGCAAGAGCAGCCATGATATGTTCGACGGTGGAAACCGAAACGCCGGCATCATTCACCAGTCGCGTACAAAGCGGGGTCCGTTCGACCACATGGTAGAGCGCCGGAATCATCGCATCGCCCAGTTGAATATCCGTCCGCTTGAACCAGATGCCGTGACCCGCTGCCGCCGGTTTCAGGACCATGGTCGCCGGCTTGCCGCTGTGCAGCCCGACGCCTGTAAACGTGACCGGAGATTTGAGCGTATGTTGCAAAATGGGCCTCGGTGAGTGGTGTCCAGCCTGCTTGGGCCGTGTTGGACACCCAGTTAAGGAAGCCCGCGTCAAGGCTCAACTCACTCTTTGCAACCGATTGAAACATGTATGTAACAGATCGGCAAAACCCTGCTTACATGCCTGCAAGATACTGTAAATAAACGATTAAGGGCCGCCAAATGGCAGCCCCTTGAGTGGATTTTGTTACCGCGATCAGTTGGCTTGACGGCGCAGGAAGGCCGGAATTTCGATACGGTCCTGATCCGGATCGGCCTCCTCCTGAATCGGCGCGGTCGCCTCGGACTGTCGCAAAACGGGCTGCTGCCGCGGCGGTTGGGCCGGTGTATCCGAGGCATGACCGGTCATCCGATCGATCAGACGATTGAAGCCAAAACGCGACCGTTCCTCGGGTTCCGGCTGCGAAACCGCTTCGGGTTGACGGGGCGCTGCCGGACGCTGCTGCGCCGACGGAACCTTCTGCACAGCGGCCTGCAAACGCTGCAATGCTTCGGGCGACGGGGTGCCGGCGGCATGTCCGCGCGGCGCCACGAATGCCTCGGGCGCGGGTTCAACATGCTCGGGTTGCGGTTCGAACTCGGCCACACGCGGTTGATAAGCGGGTGGCGGCAAGCCGTCATCGTCACGCTCGTCGCGCGGCTGGAATTGCGGTTGCGCCGGCTCTTCAGCGGCTTCGAACAGCGAAGGTTCGCGGTTTTCTTCCGGTTGCGGGGCGGGCTCTGCTGCGTCGGCAGCTACCCGGGTTTCTTCCTGAATATGCTCTTCAGCCGAAACCGTGCGGGTCAGCGGTTCTGACATCGAACGGCGGGCCACCGGGACTTCGGTCGTTTTTTCGCTGGCGTCGATGCCGGTCGCGACAACCGACACGCGCATTCCGCCTTCCATGGCGGTATCCAGCGTCGAGCCGACGATGATATTGGCCTCGGGGTCCACTTCCTCGCGGATGCGGTTTGCGGCTTCGTCCAGTTCGAACAGGGTCAGGTCGTGCGACCCGGTGATGTTGATCAGCACGCCCTTGGCGCCCTTGAGGCTGATTTCGTCCAACAGCGGGTTTGCAATAGCCTTTTCCGCCGCCTGGATGGCGCGGTCTTCACCTGTTGCCTCGCCGGTACCCATCATTGCCTTGCCCATCTCGTCCATCACGGCGCGAACGTCGGCAAAGTCGAGGTTGATCAGGCCGGGGCGCACCATCAGGTCGGTCACGCCTTTGACGCCCTGATACAGAACGTCGTCAGCCATCGAGAACGCCTCGGTAAAGGTGGTCTTTTCATTGGCCAGGCGGAACAGGTTCTGGTTCGGGATGATGATCAGCGTGTCGACAACCTGCTGCAATGCCTCAACGCCGTCTTCGGCCTGACGCATCCGCTTGGCGCCTTCGAACTGGAAGGGCTTGGTGACGACACCGACGGTCAGAACACCCAGTTCGCGGGCGGCCTGCGCGATGATCGGAGCAGCGCCCGTTCCGGTACCGCCGCCCATACCGGCGGTGATGAAGCACATATGCGCGCCGGCAAGGTGGTCCACGATCTGTTCGATGCTTTCCTCGGCGGCGGCCGCGCCGACGGTCGGGCGGGCCCCTGCCCCCAAACCTTCGGTGACCTTCACGCCCAGTTGCACCCGCGCCGAAGACTGGCTTTGTTGCAGTGCCTGCGCGTCGGTGTTGGCGACCACGAAATCAACGCCGTCCAACTGTTTTTCAATCATGTTGTTGACGGCGTTCCCGCCTGCACCGCCAACGCCAAATACTGTAATCCGAGGCTTCAGTTCGTCGTGCCCGGGCATCGAAAGATTCAATGTCATGCTCTGTCCGCCTGTATTTATGTTCCGCCAAAGCGGTGTTTTTCTTACCTATCCTTGTTCGATTCTAGCGGCCTGATGCCAAAAGGTCACGTCAAAAATCGCGTTTTCCCACAAAATATGGAGGAAATAAGGCAGAAACCGGCGGCATTTCGCAGGTCATGCCAGATATAGCGGAAACAACGGCGACCATCACTAGACAACCGGCATGAACGCGAGGACACATTCGTTCATCGCGCTCTGATCAACTGTCATCTACACTGCGGAAAACTGCTCAGGTCCTGCCGCGAGGCCTCTTTCGGGCCTTGTGGATATCTTGAGGGATAAATCGACACGCTGCAACCGGTTTCTTTAGCTGAGCGGAGCACCTGGGCAGTTCAGGCCGCGCTCGGTCATGGAGCGCACTTCCTGGATTTCCCCATCGACGAAAGAGGCAAGCCGCACCATAAGGTGGCCTTCGTGCAAAAACGGCCACCAGCAGACCGGAATGCCGTCCGGGTCATTGTCGTACAGAAAACACAACTGACCGTTTGGCGTCGTGATCTGCCCGTAGACACAGCCCTGCCCCTCTTCGCGCCAGACCGATACTCTTCGGTTCAGGAACTGTTCCGTTCCGACCAGACCGCCGCTGCGAATTTCATAGAACGTGAGGGTTTTGCCGACAGCCGCATCCAGAAACGCCTCGGGCGTGATCATGGTCTGGGCCGATGCCCAGCAAGGCAGCAGGGCCGCGCCCAGCGCAACCCCGCGCAGGTGCCTACCAATTGTCACGGAACCACCGCACGGCGCGCTTGAACGGGCGCGCGGCGTAGGTGTCGACCGGGATTTCAAAATCCCACCATTCGTCCTGTGGATGGGCCGCAAACAGGCTGAGGCCGACAGCGGATGAGAACCCGGGCCCGGTGGCTGACTGCGGCAGGCCATGCACGCGCAAGGGGCGGCCAAGGCGCACGCGCTGGCCCAGAATGCGGGTGGCCAGCCCGTCCAGCCCCATGATCTGGCTGCCGCCGCCGGTCAGTACGATCTGCTGGCTTGGCATGTGTTCAAACCCGGCGGCGTCAAGCCGGACGCGGACCTCTTCAAGAATTTCCTCGACACGCGGGCGCATGATGCCGATCAGCTCGGCGCGGCTGACGGTGCGGCGGTCGTGTTCCCAGTCGCCGGTGTCACCACCGATATCAATCATATCCCTGTCGTCGGCGCCGGTGGCATGAACGCCACCATTGAATGTCTTGATCCGTTCCGCCACGGCGGCAGGCACACCCAGACCCATCGAGATATCGGCGGTCACGTGATCGCCGCCCATGCGCACGCAATCAGCATAGATCATGTGCTTCTTCATGAAGATCGAAACGCTCGTGGTGCCGCCGCCCATGTCGATACAGGCCGCGCCCAGTTCCTGCTCGTCTTCGACCAGAGCCGAGATGCCCGAGACATAGGCCGAGTTGGCAATACCCGCGAGTTCAAGATCGCAGCGCTTGATACAGCGCACGATGTTCTGGATCGCTGACGAATCCACGGTCAGCATATGCATGTCGACTGCAAGGCTCTGACCCATCTGCCCGCGCGGGTCGATCAGGCCCGAACGGTTGTCGAGCGCGAAATTCACCGGTTGAGCATGCAGCACTTCGCGCCCGTCTCCATAATCCGGCACGTCGCAGGCGTTCAGAACGCGGCCCACTTCGGCCTCGGTCACGATCTGACCGTCCAGATCGACTTGTGCATCCAACCCGTAAGAGCGCGGGTTCGCGCCCGAGAAACAGGCGATCACATGGTCGACGCGGATATCGGCCATCTTTTGTGCGGCCTGAAGCGCGGTGCGGATGGCACGCTCGGTTTCCTGCATGGCGGTGACTTCGCCGAACTGGACGCCCCGCGACCGGGTGGTCGCGGCGCCGATGACGCGAAAGCCCGTCTGCCCCGCCATGGAGCCGATGGTGTTGTCCTCGCTCAGCCGACCTGTTCCGTCAAAGCGCAGCACAAGACAGGCGATTTTCGAACTGCCCACATCCAGAATCGCAATCACACCGCGTTGCAAAGCCTGCCGCCGCATCTGACGCATGGCGCGTTGGGACTGATAAAGATCGGTCATCATGGTCGTTACTGCCCGTTACTCACTGTCACTTTTGTGTTCCACCAGTCTTCGCTGGCGGCTTTGGTCATTCGGATGGTCGGACGCTGCCCGAGGCGCATGTCGACCACGGCCACGTCACGTTCCAGAAGGTCCTGCACCTCGTTCACGGCAAGCACGCGTTCCAGCGCCCGCACCGGCCGTTCGGTCGGCAGCATGATGCGCTGACCGCGGTCCAGCACCAGATCCCAGCGTCGCTCTCCCACGCGCACCAAGCCGCGCACGCGATTGCCCAGGCTGCGCGAGGTCTGAAGAAGTTCCAGCGCTTCACCCACGTGATCGTTGGCGCCCGCCCCCGCGATCAGCGGCAGATCGGCGTGGTCCTTGCGAGAGGCAGCTTCCTTGACATGCGCGCCTGTCTCATCGAGCAGTTCGAGCCCGTCATGCGTTCGCCAGACAATTACTGGCTGACGCTCGACGACATCGACTTGCAGGATGCCTCCGGGGCGGATTCTGACGGTTGCGGATTTTACCGGGTCCAGCCCGGTTATCGTGTCGCGGATCTGTTCAACATCCAGATCCCAGGAACTGATCGGGAAATCCAGCGGCACGATTTCGCGGATATCCTCGGACAGGCCGGTTCCCGCCCCATCGATGGCCATCAGGTTGACCATGAATTCGGGGCGCTCCTGAATCGAAGTGCGCACATCGGCGATGTAAGCGGCCAGTGCGTCGCGCCGGTCCTGCGAGGCAAAGAAGATGCCAACTGCGGCAGCGATGGCGCAGATCGGCAGGCCGACCTTGACACCAAGGCGAATGCCCGGCGTCAGCATCCAGCGCTGGAGCCGGTAGCTGAGGCGCGACGGCGCCGGGTCGCTGCGGCGGGCCGTGCGGGAAAACACCCGCGCGCCACGCAGGCGCAGAAGCGGTTCGGCCTCGTGCGAGTCCGTGTCGGCCGAAGCGAAATCCGCATCCGGCCCTGCAACAGGTTTGGTTCGATGGATTTCCAACGCGCGGCTGGCGGTCAGCGGTCGCATGAGGCGTCCTCCACCATCCAGGCGCAAAGTTGGCCGAATGTCATGTCCAGATGGGCGGCCTGCTCCGGGGCCAGAGATGTGGGCGTCATGCCGGGCTGGGTGTTCGTCTCAAGCAGGAACAGCCCATCGGCACCCAAGCGGTCATCCCAGCGGAAATCGGTGCGGCTGACGCCTCTGCACCCCAACACAACATGCGCGCGCACGGCATAATCCATGCAGCGATCAAAGATGTCCGGTGGCACATCGGCAGGCAGAACGTGCCATGACCCGCCGGGTTTGTATTTGGCATCGTAGTCATACCAACCGCCATCGGTCATGATCTCGGTCACGGTCAGGGCGCGGTCGCCCATCACCGTTACGGTCAGTTCGCGCCCCGCGACATATTTCTCGACCATGATCTGATCAGGCATGTCTTCGGACAGCTGCGGCGGGCCATTGGCATTTTCGTGGACGATGTAAATCCCGACGCTGGAGCCTTCGTTGTTTGGCTTGGCCACATAGGGCGGCTCCATCACGTGGGCTTCGATCACCTCAAGCCTGGGAACGATCACGCTTGGAACGACAGGCAGACCTTCGGCCTGATAGACGTCCTTGCTGCGTTGTTTGTCCATTGCCAGCGCCGAGGCCAACACGCCGGAATGCGTGTAGGGAATGCGCATCCATTCCAGCAGGCCCTGCACACAGCCATCTTCGCCCCAGCGGCCATGCAGGGCGTTGAAAACCACATCCGGCTTGATGTCCGCAAGGCGCGCGCAGAGGTCGGGACCTGCGTCCAGTTCGACCACTTCAAAGCCTTCTCCCACAAGGGCGGCTGCGCATTCGCGCCCAGAGCTGAGAGACACCTCGCGTTCCGCCGAGGGGCCACCCATCAATACCGCCACTTTGGGGTTTGTCCTGCTCGACATACCCAACGTGCGCCTCAATGTCCCCGGACCTTATATGGTGGTCCGTACTGTGTTTATGCCTTTGATCCGTCGCCTGATTTTGCCTGTTTTGGTCTGACGGTCCGGGCTTTATTCTTTCACCGGATCTCCGACCCGCATGATTTCCCACTCTAGCGTGATGCCGCTTGTTTCGTAAACCTTTTTTCGCACCTCTTCGCCAAGGCCTTCGAGGTCGGCAGCGGTGGCTGAACCGGTATTGATCAGGAAATTCGAGTGTTTCGGGCTCATCTGCGCGCCGCCAAGCGTCGCACCGCGCATCCCCGCATCGTCGATCACCTTCCACGCCTTGAGATCATGCACGTCATCCGCCTGTCCGGTCGAGGAAAACCCGGCTGGATTGCGGAAGGTCGACCCCGCGCTGCGGTCCTTGGTGGGCTGGGTTTCGTCGCGTTTTTTCAACTGCGCCGCCATCCGGGCATGGAGGTCTTGGGGATTGCCCGAAGGGCCCTCGAACACAGCCGAAATCAGCACCGCGCCTTCCGGCAGGTCCGTCTGGCGATAGCGAAAGTTCAAGTCTTCGGGCGTCAATTCCACAAGATCCCCTTGCCGGGTGACAATGGTGGCCTTGCGCAACACGTCCGCCGTGTAACTGCCATAACAGCCCGCATTCATGCGCACCGCACCGCCGATCGAGCCGGGAATGGTACGCAGAAAGGTCAGGTCTACGCCCGCGTCCGCCGCCTTGCGCGCCACATGCGCATCCAGCGCCGCAGCCCCTGCCGTAACCGTATTGCCGTCAACCGAGATCGTGTTGAACCCGCGCCCCAACCGGATCACAACGGCCCGCAGACCCCCATCCCGAACAATCAGGTTCGAACCGACACCGATCGGAAAGATCGGGGTTTCTGCGGGCAGTTCCCGCAGGAACGCTTGCAGGTCTTCGATATCGGCAGGCTGGAACAGGTAATCGGCCGGGCCGCCAACGCGAAGCCAAGTGAGGTCAGAGAGAGGCCGCGCGCGCGACAGGCGGCCTTTCGGAACGGGAAACGTTGTCATGCGTCAGCACGCACCGCCAGGCTGCGTCCGCCCACACCGCCCATGATCGCGGCGAACAGAAAGGGAAGAACGCCGGCGGTCAGCCAGACCAGCGGGCCGAACGCCTGTTCTTCTTCGCCGGTTCCGATACCGGCCAGCACCACGATCAACGCCAAGCCGACGGCCGAGGCCAGACCGATCACCCATAACAGGCCGCGCAGGCCCAACCAGCGGCCCGCCGTGAAACCGGCAGTGGCCCCGATAAGGAAGGAAAGAAGCGGCAGATAGGCAAATGTAGCGACCGACGCCATGGCGGATCTCCTGAAACTGGCCGGTTATTTGTCAGCCGCCTTCATGCCCTGCATTTTCGTCTTTGTCCAACGGGTCAGATAAATGACGGGCCAGCGCAGCACAGACATCCCCATGGCCAGCACCAGCAAGCCGATCCACGGGCCGTTCTGATAGGTGACATACCCCAGAATCGGAATGCCCACGGCGATCAGGATATAGGCGCGCGTCCAATGGTTGTCTTTGCTCGGGATCATTGCCAGCAGATTCGCGGAAACGCCCCACAGACCGGCAAGGGCGATGGACCAGTTCATTCCATGACCTCCCCTCGCACCCATTTCCGCCAATAGAACCGGATCGGGTTGCGGAACATCGAAACGAAACCGCCAAAGGCAAAAACGGACCAGAACCAACCGTGGTCATATCCCAGCCAGACGATCAGAACCGGAGCGCAGATCAGCAGGGTCACGCCGGGCGGAAACTGCATTCGCATCGGCAAGAACGCCACGATCGTGGCGCAGATCACCCAAAGGGCGGCAAGGATCATCGAATAGTCCACTTGTCCCCTCCGAGGGTATGCGACGGTTGCGGGCAGGTTACCACACTTTCAGGTTGTGCGCCAAACAGAAGGGGCGTCAAACAGCTTGTTTTCGTTGCAGTCTCTCGGGCAGGCCGTTGGCCCAGGCGCTGATCGTGCCAGCCCCGAGACAGACAACCATATCGCCCGGGCGGGCCTGTTCCAGCACGAGCCGTTCCAGATCGGCCTCGTCCAGCAGCGCGCGGGCGTGGCGGTGGCCGTGACGGATCAGGCCCTGCACCAGATCATCACGCGATGCGCCTTCGATCGGGTCTTCGCCGGCGGCAAAAATGTCGGCAATGGCCACGACATCGGCGTCGTTGAAACAGGTGCAGAAATCGTCGAACAGGTTGGACAGGCGCGAATAGCGGTGCGGTTGGTGCACCGCGATCACGCGGCCTTCGGTCGCCTGGCGCGCGGCTTTCAGAACAGCGGCAATCTCGACCGGGTGGTGGCCGTAATCGTCGATGATGGTGACGCCGTCGACTTCCCCGACCTTGGTGAAGCGACGGTTGACGCCGCCGAAATTGGCCAGCGCGTCGCGGATTTCCGAGGCTTTCATGCCCAGATGGCGGGCAACGGCCACGGCGGACAGTGCGTTCGAGACATTATGGTCTCCGGGCATCGGCAGGGTGCAGCCTTCGATCACCTTGTCTTCGTATTGCAGGTGGATATCGAAATGCGCGACGCCGCCTTTGTAGGTCAGGTTCTCGGCCCGCACGTCGGCCTGCGCGTTGAAGCCATAGGTGCGCACGCGGCGGTCGGTGATGCGGCCCACCAGAGCCTGCACCTCGGCATGGTCGGTGCAGCACACGGCCAGCCCGTAGAAGGGGATGTTCGAGACGAATTCATGGAAGCCCGCGCGCAGCTTGTCGAAATCGCCCCAATGCTCCATATGCTCGGGGTCGATATTGGTGACGATGGCGATGGTCGCGGGCAGGCGGTTGAACGAGCCGTCGGATTCGTCGGCCTCGACCACCATCCATTCGCCCTGTCCCATACGGGCATTCGAGCCATAGGCATGGATGATGCCGCCATTGATCACGGTCGGGTCAAAATCCCCTGCCACCATCAGTTCGGCCATCATGGTGGTCGTGGTGGTCTTGCCGTGGGTCCCGGCAATGGCGATGTTGGATTTCAGCCGCATCAGTTCGGCCAGCATGTCAGCCCGGCGGACAACAGGCAGGCCCTGTGCCCGCGCTTCGTCCAGTTCCGGATTGCCCGGTTTGATCGCGGTCGAAACAACCACAACGGCCGCGTTTTCAAGGTTTTCGGCGCGTTGACCGACAAAGATCTCGGCCCCCAGACTTGCCAGCCGGTCGGTGATCTTCGATGCCTTGAGGTCCGAACCCTGCACCCGGTACCCCAGATTGAGCAGCACCTCGGCGATACCTGACATCCCGATCCCGCCGATCCCCACGAAGTGAATCGGCCCTACGTCCTGCGGCAGTTTGGTTGCTGGGTTCATGCGGTCTCCTTCTGCGCCAATTGCTCGACGAGGGCCGTCAGACGCTCGGTGGCGTCAGGTGCCCCGACGGACAAGGCGGCATGGGCCATTTTCTGTGCGGCTTTGGGGTTCGTGAGAACCGTGGTGATTTGCTGTGTCAGCGCAGGAACGTCAAGTGCCTTTTCCGGGATCATGATGGCCCCGCCCGCCTGCACCAACCCACGTGCGTTCGCCGTCTGATGATCTCCGGCGGCGGCGGCAAAGGGGATCAGGATCGACGGGCGCCCGATGACCGAGATATCGGCAACGCTGGACGCGCCAGACCGTGAGATCACCAGCTGGGCATCCGACATGCGACGGGGGACATCGTCGAAGAAGGGCTGCACATCGGCGCGAATGCCGTGTTCGTTGTAGAAGGCTGTGACGCGCTCGCCGTCCTCGTCCCGCGCCTGATGCGAGACGCGGATGTGATTGCGGATGTCTTCGGGCAGTGCGGCGATGGCTCCGGGCACAACATCGCTGAGGATGCGGGCACCTTGCGACCCGCCCATGACAAGGACCGACATCGGGTAATCACCGGGCGGAATGTAACCGGCTGCGGCGCGGTCCAGAACGGCGGACCGGACCGGGTTGCCAGTGTGGATGCCATGTGCGCCTTCGGGCAGGTCCGTGGGCCAGACACCGCAGGCCACCTGCGCGACACGGGTGGCGAACACCTGGTTCACACGTCCCAACACTCCGTTCTGTTCGTGGATCATGCGCGGGACTTTGAGCATGGTCGCCGCGCTCAGCGCCGGGATCGAAGGATACCCGCCGAAGCCCACAACAACATCGGGCTTGTCCCGCATCATCTGGAATACCATGCCAGCCACGCCGCCGGCGATCTTGGGGCCGGCCATGGCCTTGGCCGCCAGACCGCCACGCGCGAAAGTGGCCGAGGATGCCTCGACAATCTCGGTCGAATGCGGGAAACCTCCGGTATAACGGGCGCCGCGCGGATCGGTAGACAGCCGCACACGCCAGCCCTTGTTCAGCATCGCCTCGGCCAGCGCCTGAGCCGGGAACATGTGGCCCCCGGTCCCACCAGCCGCAATCAACAGGTATGGAGTCCCCATTATCCTCGTCCGCGCAGAATATCGCCAAGTTCGCCCTGTGGGCGGTTACGGGTGAAGGCCAGCAGCATTCCGACCGCAATACCGCCTGCAATCAGCGATGAGCCGCCATAGCTGACAAAAGGCAGCGTCATGCCCTTCGCGGGCAGCAGACGTACCGCAACACCCATGTTGATCATCGCCTGCACGCCGAACATGCACGCCAGACCGGTGCCCGCCAGACGGATGAACATGTCGCGTTCCCGCATCAGGCGCAGCAGCGAGCGCACCACGATCAACGAATAAAGCGCGATGATGATGAGCACCAGAATCAGGCCGTATTCCTCGGCCGCGACGGCAATGATGAAATCGGTATGCGCATCCGGCAGAGACCATTTGACCTGCCCCTCACCCACGCCGACACCGAACAAACCACCTTCACGAATGGCGTTGGTGGCATAGCCCAGCTGCGTGGTCGGATCGACCTCTTGATTCAGAAAGCCATCGATACGGCGGGCAAAATGTTCAGAATTGGAATAGGCGAACATACCGCCCAGAACAACAAACCCGGCCATTCCGACCAGCAGCAGCATCGGCGCCCCGGCGACAAAGTACATCACCCCCCAGCCGAACAGGATCAGGCAGGCCTGGCCGAAATCAGGCTGCATCACCAGCATGCCGACTATCGCCATGCACAGGGCAAACGACCAGATTCGCCCCGGCGGGCCGTTTATCTCTTGTGAGGCAGCCAGCAGCCATGCAGCGACGACGACGAAGCCGGGTTTCAGAAACTCGGACGGTTGAAGCGAGGCAAACCCCAGCGAGTACCAGCGCACCGCGCCCTTGCCAAAATCAGTTCCGAACACGGGCAGGAAAACCAGCGCCACGAATGCCCCCAGAAAGCCCAGCACCGCCAGCCGCCGCACCAGCGTCGGCGACATCATCGAGGTCAGCAGCATCGCAATCAGCGCCAATCCGCCGAAGATGGCCTGACGTTCGACATAATGGAACGGATCGAACCCGTTTCGCCCGGCCAGCGGAGGCGAAGACGCCAGCCCCAGCAACAGACCGATGGCAAACAGGATCAGAACGCAGGACATCGTCCAGCGATCGATTGTACGCCACCATTTCGGTAGAATCGGTTCGCCGCGCTGGTCCTGGACCGCGCCATACACCATCTCAGTCATGAGATACCGCCACTCTCTGCCTCGTCAACGCCCCGTTTTCGGGGTCTGTTTGAGACTTTACAGGGATTTTTGTTTTTGGGCTAGCAGAATGAAGCAATAAGGCAGAAATCAACCTGCCATGCCCAAGGTGTCCCCCTTCTGCATCTGGCTGACCTTTGATATCGCAATGTTAGCCGCGCCACTTGGTCGAGCGGCGTGTGATGAAACCTACTAGGTGTTGCTCATTGCGCTAACCTTTGATCGGATATCGGTCGGGCTCTTCAAACACATCGATGACACGAGACCCCGCCTTGATGGTCCCTCCGTGCTCCACTCCGCTTGGGATCGAGTAGCTGTCGCCGGGGCGGTAGATGCGGGTCTGGCCACCGATCGTGAGTTCAATTTCCCCCTCGACCACTGTCCCCCATTGGGCACCATGCGAATGCAGGGGAAGCTCCATGTCCTTGAGGAAAGTGAAGAAAGCGACCAGCCCTGCATCTGATCGAATGACGGCCGTCTGCACCACGTCTTCAGGAAAAGGCACATCCAGTTTTGGAAATGACGAAATAAATTCGGGAAACTGCATTGGAAATTCCTTTTGTCAGCTTGTTTTGTCAAAGCCTCTTTGCGTTAAAGCCGCAGCATGACAGCGCGCTGAACATCTGGCAATCGGCATGTCGGTTGACCTCAAATCTGGGAATGCGCGGGCAGTGCGTCTCATGCACTACTTCGGCATGAGGCCTTGCCATCCCGATTAATCCACGCCATCCCCCGCCCATGACCTACGACACGATCATCCTTGGGGCCGGGGCTGCCGGCATGATGTGTGCGGCCCATTGCGGCGGGCGCGTGCTGGTGATTGATCACGCCAAGGCACCCGGCGAGAAAATCCGCATCTCGGGTGGCGGGCGCTGCAATTTCACCAACATGCATGCCGCGCCGGGCAATTTCCTGTCGCAGAACCCGCATTTCTGCAAATCCGCCCTTGCACGGTACACGCAATGGGATTTCGTCGATCTGGTCGGACGTCACAACATCGCCTGGCATGAAAAAACCCTGGGCCAGCTGTTCTGCGATGGCTCTTCGAAACAGATCATCCGGATGTTGCTGGATGAAATGAGCGGTGCAGGAGCAGAGCTGTGGGTTCAAACCTCGCTGCGTGATCTGCGCAAGACCGAAAGCGGCTTTGCACTGGAGGTGGAGCGTGACGGGCAAAGGCAGCATCTGACCTGCACCAATCTGGTGCTGGCAACGGGCGGGAAATCGATCCCCAAGATGGGCGCAACCGGGCTGGCCTATGACATCGCGCGCCAGTTCGGGTTGCGGATGACCGAGACGCGGGCGGCGCTGGTGCCGTTCACCTTCTCGGACGGGCGGTTCAAGGACCTGTCCGGTGTTTCACTGCCCGTGCGACTGTCGAATGATCGCGCCAGCTTCGACGAGGCGCTGCTGTTCACCCATCGCGGCCTCAGCGGACCGTCAGTGTTGCAATTGTCGTCTTACTGGCGCGAAGGTGAGCCGATCCGGGTGAACCTGATCCCCGATCTGCCTCTGCTTGATCTGTTGCGCACACAGCGGCAAAGCGCAGGGCGCAAGGCGCTGACCACTGAACTGGCGCGGCATCTGCCGGCCCGGCTGGTCGATCACCTGTGCCGGATCATTCCGATGTCCGGGAAGCTGGCGGATCAGTCGGACGCGAAACTGGCCGAGCTGACCGCGGCCTTGTCCGCGTGGCAACTGGTGCCGTCGGGAACCGAAGGGTATCGCACCGCCGAAGTCACCTTGGGCGGGATCGACACGGATGATTTGTCCTCGAAAACGATGGAGGCCAGGGATGTCCCCGGCCTCTATGCGATTGGTGAAGCGGTGGATGTCACCGGCTGGTTGGGCGGCTACAACTTCCAGTGGGCATGGTCGTCAGGCCATGCCGCAGGTGTTGCAATTGCCGCAGGGCGTTAGCCTACGACGTTGTACCCGCGCCCACGCATGCAGTTGCGCACGATCACTTCCTTGTTCTGGTTTTTGTTGATGACGTCTGCGCCAGCACCTACCAGGGCACCTGCCACAGCCGCGCGACCAAGATTGTCGCTGCTGTCCTGAACGATCCCGGTAACGGCCGCGGCACCCGCTGCGCCAATTGCCGCGTTCCCTGCGGTAGAGCCATCAACGCTGCTCTGCGATGCCGCCAGTTGTTGGCATTGTTGCAGGTCCACGTTGTAGTTCGGACCGACCGGGCCGTCGACAATGGGCTGATAGTTGGCACCCGTATTGGTACAGGCCCCCGCAACAAGAATGGCAGGCAGGATCAGAGAAAGTCTACGAAATGGCATAGTCATAACCTCGTGTTGAATCTGGAGGCAGGCAAAACCAATAGTGATGCCGCGTCAAGCTGATAACATCCAAGCTTGGCCCAGCCGGCGATCTATTGCAAATGGCTATTCCGTCAGCCTGAGCCTGACTTGCGTTGCAAAGTCATCGCCGCGCTGCTCAAAATTGTCATACTGATCGAAACTGGCGGCGGCCGGTGCCAACAGCACCGTGTCACCAGCCTCGGCATCCTCCATGGCTTGTGCCACGGCGGCCTCCATCGTGGTGCAGACCTGCGCGTCTGCTTCAAGCTGCATCGCAAAACCGGCCGCTTCGCGTCCGATCACATACGCCTTGATGACCTCGCCCGTCGCCGTGTTCAGGGCTGATATGCCGCCCTCTTTCTCAAGACCGCCGCAAATCCATCGGATCTTTTTGAACGCGGTCAATGCCTTCAGGGCGCTGTCGACATTGGTCGCCTTGGAGTCGTTGACGTAGGTAACCCCATCGGCCTCGGCGATGATCTGGCTGCGATGCGGCAGACCCGGATAGGAATGCAGCGCATCCTCGATCACGCGCGGGGCAAGGCCCAGCGACCGGCAGGCGGCGTAGGCCGCGCAGGCATTCTGGTGATTATGCGCACCGGGCAGGCCCTTGATGGCGCGCAGGTCGATAGACCCCGCCTGCCGCCCCTTGCGGTATTCCGACAGGAACCCTTTGCGCGCAAAGACCTGCCAGCCCGGCCCGGTCAGCTTCCGCGCCACCGAGACACGGATCACCCGGTCATCCGATGGCCCTTCGGCCAGTTGCCCGGCCAAAAACGCACCTTCGGTTTCGTCGACGCCAATGATCGCACGGTCAGGGCCGCCTTCGGAAAAGAGGCGCCGTTTGGCCGCGAAATATCCACCCATGCCGCCGTGGCGGTCCAGATGATCGGGCGACAGGTTGGTGAACACCGCCACATCGGGGGTCAGAGCGCGGGCCAGTTCCGTCTGATAGCTGGAAAGCTCCAGCACCACGACCGAACCATCTCCGCCCGGATCGATATCCAGAACACCTCGCCCGATATTGCCCGCCAACTGCGCCTCGCGCCCGGCCTCGGTCAGAATGTGGTGGATCAACGCCGCCGTGGTCGATTTCCCGTTCGATCCCGTCACCGCAATCACGCGCGGCGGCGTGTCGTAACCGTTCCATTCCGCCCCCGCGAAGGAGCGGAAGAACAGGCCGATGTCATTGTCCACAGGCACGCCTGCATCCAGGGCTGCCGCCACCACGGGGTTCGGTTCAGGATAGAGATGCGGAATGCCCGGTGAGACGATCAGCGACGCGATGTCGTCAAACGCCCCGTGCTTGCGCAGGTCGGCGCAGGAGAAACCCTCGCCTTCTGCGGTATCACGGGCGGCCGGGTTGTCGTCCCAGCACACCGGTTCCGCCCCGCCTGCGTGCAAGGCACGTGCAGTGGCCAGACCGGACCGGCCCAGTCCCAGAACGGCCACTTTCTGTCCTGTAAAGCCTTTGACCGGGATCATTTTGTTCGCCTTTTTATTGTCAAACTCATCCGCTCCAAAAGAACAGAGACTGCAGCTCTGATTGTGTGCAAACTGCGGTGTTCCCCGACTTCACCCAAAAGAACTGAACGGCGCAGAGAAATAGTAGCGAAATAATAACCACCAAAAGACGAGCGGCCATAACAGGGATGTATCGCTCTAGCAGAGCGTAAATCGGAAGTAGCCCGGCAAAAGACAAAGCGAGAAGCGTCAATGACCAATAGCAACCTGGCAGATTGCCAAAAACTGCAAACAATCCCAAAACGAATCCAAGCACCGAGCAAATTTGCCCGAACGAGTTCCAACGTTGCTCAAGAGAACTCTCAGTTGCAGAATTAACTTCAGTTTTTGTCATTTTGTTATTTTGCTCTTTAATACTACCTTACCTTCAGCGTCGCCAGACCGATCATCGCCAGGATCAGCGAGATGATCCAGAAGCGGATCACGATGGTCGGCTCGGCCCAGCCTTTTTTCTCATAGTGGTGATGGATCGGGGCCATCAGGAAGACCCTCTTGCCCGTGCGTTTGAAATAGAGGACCTGAATGATCACGCTCAGCGCCTCGACCACGAACAGGCCGCCGACCACGGCCAGAACCAGCTCGTGCTTGGTGGCCACAGCGATGGCACCCAATGCGCCGCCCAGGGCCAGCGAGCCGGTGTCGCCCATGAACACCGCCGCCGGGGGGGCGTTGTACCAGAGAAACCCGAGGCCGGCTCCGAACAGCGCGGAGGTGAAGATGAAGATCTCACCGGTACCGGGGACGTAATGCACATCGAGATATTCGGTGAAGTCGACCCGACCCACCGCATAGGCAATCACGCCCAGGGTCGAGGCCGCGATCATCGCCGGCATGATGGCCAGCCCGTCCAGACCGTCGGTCAGGTTCACCGCATTGGCGGCCCCCACGATCACGACAATCGCAAAGGGGATATAGAAGATGCCCAGATTGACCAGCGTGTCCTTGAAGACGGGTACGGCCAGTTGGTTCTGCAAGGCTTCGGGATGGTGCAACGTCGCCCAAAGCGAGGCCAGCACGGCGATGATCACGCCCAAAGCCAAACGCATCCGGCCCGAAACCCCTTGCGTGTTCTGTTTTGAAACCTTGGCATAGTCGTCCGCAAACCCGATGGCCGCATATGACAAGGTCACAAAAAGAACCATCCAGACATACGGGTTGTCCAACCGCGCCCAGACAAGGGTTGACGTGACCAGAGCGCCGACAATCAGCAACCCGCCCATCGTCGGTGTGCCTGCCTTGGAAAAATGCCCTTCGGGGCCGTCGTCACGGATTGGCTGGCCCTTGCCCTGTTTCTTGCGCAGCACGTTGATCAGGGGTTTTCCGAAGATGAACCCAAAAATCAGCGCGGTCATGAAGGCACCGCCTGCACGGAAGGTGATATACCGGAAGAGGTTCCAGAAATCCCCTCCGTCCGACAGAGCGGTCAACCAGTACAGCATGACAATACCTTTCTCACACGCGGCGCGCGGGCATGTTCACCCATCAAGCGCGCCCCCTTGCCCCATTTTGCGCAGACCGTCAACAATCTCGGCCAACGCCATGCTGAGTGAGCCCTTGGCGAGCACCGTGTCGCCATCCCGGATCAACGCAGGCAGATGTTCGGCCATTTCGGCGCTGGTTGCGAACCAGAGTCCACGTTTCTTTTCTGGCAGCGCGTGGTGCATCGCCTGCATCAACGGCCCGATGCAATGAACCTGATCCACATGCGCCATCGCCTTGATATCTGCCATGGCGGCATGCATGGCCTCTTCCTGGGCGCCCAGTTCCTTCATGTCACCCAGAAACGCTATGCGGCGGGTGCCTTTGGAGGCGGCCAAGACATCCAGCGCAGCCTCCATCGAGGTCGGGTTGGCGTTGTAGCTGTCATCCAAAAGCTCGATCTGCCCACCCCCTGACAATGGCAAGCTTTCACGTACCCCGCGCCCCTTGACGGGTGACCACGCATTCAGGCCCGCGATGGCCTGTTCCAGATCGACCCCCAATTCGACGCAGGCCGCCAAAGCGCCAAGCGCGTTCATCGCGAAATGCGTACCGGCAGAGTTCACCTCGAATTGGATCACGTGATCACCAACCTTGGCTTCGGCTTTCACTGCATCGGCTACTGCCCGAGCATCGGTCAGCCGGTAATCCGCTGCGTTCCGGCCAAAATCGACAATCCCTGCCCCCTGCTCCAGCGCGGTTTGGCGCAGGATGTCCGCGTGGTCGATATCTGCGTTGACGATCGCGGCCCCGCCGGGTTCGAGCCCTTCGAAGATCGCCGCTTTTTCATGGGCAATGCCGGCCACCGACTCGAAGGCTTCCAGATGCACCGCCGCCACGGTCGTCACCAGCGCCACATGCGGGCGGGCCTGTTTGGCCAGCGGGGCAATTTCACCGGGGTGATTCATGCCGATCTCGATCACCGCAAATTCGGTGTCGCGGGGCATCCGCGCAAGGGTCAGGGGCACGCCCCAATGGTTGTTGTAACTGGCGACGCTGGCGTGGGTTTTCCCTTGCGTTTCCAGGATTGTCGCCAGCATCTCCTTGGTCGACGTTTTACCCACACTGCCCGTCACGCCGACCACGCGCGCATCCGTTCGGGCCCGTGCCGCCTGACCCAACGCTTCAAGACCTGCCTGCACGTCCTGGACGATCAGCAGAGGAGCCCCGTCTGGCACATCGTCCGGAACACGGGAAACCAGCGCGGCACCTGCCCCTTTTTCCAACGCCTGAGCTACGAAATCATGCCCGTCCCGCGCCGCTTTCAGCGCCACGAACAGATCGCCGGGCTGAAGGGTGCGGGTGTCGATGGAGACACCATTTGCCGCCCAGTCGGTCGTCGCCTGACCGCCCGTCGCTTCGGCCGCATCGGATGCTGTCCAGAGCGTCATGCGACCCTCCCGTCCAGTGCTGCCACGGAAATGCTGGCCTGTTCCACATCGTCGAAGGGCAGAACCTGATCCCCCACGATCTGTCCGGATTCATGGCCCTTTCCGGCAATCAGCAGAGCGTCGCCCGGTTGCAGCGCATCGATGCCGCGCAGGATGGCCTCGGCGCGGTCGCCGACTTCGGTCACGCTGGCTTCGCCGGCGGCCTCCGAAGCGCCCGCCATCACGGCCGCACGGATGACAGCAGGATCTTCGCTGCGCGGGTTGTCGTCGGTGACAAAGACCACATCTGCGTGGTTGGCTGCCGCCTTGCCCATCAACGGGCGCTTGGTGGCGTCGCGATCCCCGCCCGCGCCAACAATGGCAATCAGACGGCCCATCACATGCGGGCGCAGCGCCTTGAGTGCTGTGGCGACAGCGTCAGGCGTGTGGGCATAATCCACGAACACCGTCGCGCCATTGTCACGCGTGGCGGCCAGTTGCATCCGCCCGCGAACCGTCGTCAGGTGGGGCAGAGTTTCAAAAACGCGTTCGGGGCCGTCCCCGGCTGCGATCACCAGCCCACAGGCCAGCAGGATGTTTTCGGCCTGAAACCCGCCGATCAGGTTCAGGCGGGTCTGGAACGTTCGGCCCTGCCACGCAAAGCGCAGGTCTTGCCCCGTGGCGTCGAACCGTTGGTTGATCAGGCACAGGTCAGCATCGCCCAGCCCGACCGTCAGCACCGACTGACCACGTGCCTCGGCAATCCGCCTGATCTGAGCCCCTTTAGGGTCGCTCAGGTTGACGACAGCTGTTCCGTCCTGCGGCAAAACCCGGTCGAACAAACCAGCCTTTGCGTTGAAATA
This sequence comes from Ruegeria sp. BF10, assembly GCF_056538725.1. Taxonomy (NCBI): domain Bacteria; kingdom Pseudomonadati; phylum Pseudomonadota; class Alphaproteobacteria; order Rhodobacterales; family Roseobacteraceae; genus Ruegeria; species Ruegeria sp. BF10. The sequence continues at coordinate 709,020 of NZ_JBQFTR010000001.1, read as the reverse complement.
AGCCTCGAAGGTTTCGTGGTAATCCAGATGATCCTGCGTGAAGTTCGAGAAACCGGCGGCGGTCAGGTGAACGCCATCAAGACGGCGCTGTTCAAGGCCGTGGGACGACGCCTCCATTGCGGCATGGGTCACGCCGTTCTCGGCCGCCTCGGCCAGACAGCGGTGCAAGGTGATCGGCTCGGGCGTGGTATGGGCCAGCGGCGCTGTCCAGGCACCCTCGACCCCGGTGGTGCCGAGGTTGATGGCGGCATGGCCAAGCTCGGTCCAGATCTGCCGGACAAAGGTGGAAACAGACGTTTTGCCATTCGTTCCGGTGACGGCCACGATGGTTTGCGGCTGCGCCCCGAACCACAGCGCCGCGGCACCGGCCAGCGCCTGACGCGGGTCTTCCACCACGACCAGCGCTGCGTCCGAGGCTGCCAGTTCGGCCTCGGCAATCTCTGCCCCTTTGGCATCGGTCAGGATCGCAGCGGCCCCCATGCGCAGGGCAAACTGGATGAACTCTCCGCCATGAACGCGGGAACCGGGCAGCGCGGCAAACAGAAAGCCGTCTTTCACCTCGCGGCTGTCAACGGCCAGACCAGTGATATCCGGGTTTGCGCCCTCTCTTGCGGTCAGGGCCAGCTGGCTGAGTTTCTTCGTCCTTGTGCCCATGACCCACCTCTTGCCGGACAGCCTAGTTTGAGGTCAGCGTTATAGCAGCGCCCGCCTCAGGCTCAAGCCGGGGACGTAGCCCCAACAACGGTGCGACGCGACCGATCAGTTCGGCGGCGACAGGCACCGCAGTCCAACCGGCCGTGCGGCGCTTTTCACCGTAGGCCACGATCGAAGGTTCGTCCAACGTGACGATCAGAACGTATTGCGGGTCATAGGCCGGGAAGATCGTCGCAAAGGTGGCAATGACCTTGTCGTCGTAATACCCGCCGCGCGGTTTGGGCTTGTCGGCCGTACCGGTCTTGCCCGCCACGTCATAGCCCTTGACCTCGGCGAAACTGGCGGTGCCGTCCGTTACCACCTTGCGCAGCATTTTCTGCGCCTGACGTGCGGTGTCCTGTGACATGACACGAGGCCCGTATTGCGTGCCGTTCTGGCGCAGGATGGTCGGGCTGACGTAATGCCCGCCATTGGCAATCGCAGCATATCCGGCGGCCAGATGCATCGGACTGGTCGACAGGCCATGGCCATAGGAAATTGTCACGGTGCTGAGCTCGCCCCATTTCTTCGGCTTCAGCGGCACGCCGCCCTTGGCTTCGACAATCTCGAAAGGGGTCGGATCGAACATGCCAAGCGCGTCCAGAAACTCCTGCTGCCGTTTGGCCCCGATTTGCAAGGCCAGACGCCCCGTGCCACGGTTCGAGCTGTGGACGATCACATCCGCCACGCTGATCTTGCCGTAGTTCTTGCCGTTGAATTCTCCGATGGGAAAGCGGCCGATCTTCATCGGCCCGGACGTATCGATGATGGTGTTCGAATTCACCAATCCAAGTTCAACGGCCTGGGCCGCGGTGAAAATCTTGAAAACGGACCCCAGTTCGTACACGCCTTGCACATAACGGTTGAACAGCGGGCTGTCCGAGGGGTCAAAGCCCGAGGTCGGCGGGCGCGGGCGGTCATTGGGATCAAAAGAAGGCAGCGAAGCAGCTGAAATGACCTCGCCCGTATGCGCATTCATCAGAACGGCCGAGGCCCCCTTGGCATTCATGATCTTCATGCCGCCATCGAGAACCTGTTCAACCGCGGCCTGAATGGTCAGGTCCAGCGACAGTTGCAGCGGCTTGTTGCCGTTGGCCGGATCGCGCAGATAATCGTCGAACTGCTTTTCCACTCCGGCCACGCCGATCACTTCGGCGGCGCTGACGCCTTCACGCCCAAAACCGGCCCCGCCCAGGATATGAGCGGCCAGCCGCCCGTTGGGGTAAAGCCGCATTTCTCGCGGGCCGAACAGGATGCCGGGATCACCGATGTCGTGCACGGCCTGCTTCTGCTCGGGCGAAATGCGTTTCTTGATCCACAGGAATTTGCGGTTGCCGGTGAAGTCCTTGATCAGCCGCTCTTTGTCCAGATCAGGAAAAATCGCTACCAACTGGTCTGCGGCGGCAACGGGGTCGATCATCAAAGGGGGCTGTGCGTAAACGGAATAGGTGTCCAGATTGGTGGCCAGTATGCGCCCTTCGCGATCGACGATGTTGGCGCGCTGCATGGCAATCGCTGCTCCCGGCGCGCTGGCCAGAGGCTCTTGTGCTTCCGAGGTCGCCAACATGCCCATGCGGACACCGACAACTGAAAATGCGCAGAAGAAGAACAGACCAAGCACCAGCAGACGCCCTTCGGCGCGGGCGCGGGCGCGATCTTTCATCTCTTCGTGGCGCTTGCGGATGTTTTCACGCTCGATTGCCTTGGGGTTTTCGCCCCGGGCGCGGGCATCAAGGATTCGGGCCAGGGGGCGCAGAGGGGTGCGTGTCATGGAATCTGCACCTCGCCCAAAGCCTGAATATCGGTGATGGCCTGCAATTCAATCGGATCAACGACAGGCAGGTCCGGGTCTTCGGCATAGGCGATCTGATCCGCGCGTCCGAACTGCTCGGCCCGCAACGGAAGCAGGCCAAGGCGCCCAAAGTTCAGGTCGGCCAGTTCGCGCAGCCTGTCCGGGCGGTTCAGATAGGCCCATTCCGCGTTCAGAACGGCCAGCCGCACCTGTGCCATTCCGATCTCGCGCTGCAAAGACTGCGTTTCCTTGACCACTTGTTGGGTTCGGTAGTTTTCCTGATAGGCCCACAAAGCAAGGCCGAATACGGACAGAGCAGTCAACACATACAAAACACTCTTCATCTTGCCCTTTCCCCCAGTTGCGGCATCCCGATGGCCCGCGATTCGATTTCCCCCGCCGGAGCATCGGTTCGTATCGCCACGCGCAGTTTGGCTGACCGTGCACGCGGATTTTCCCGCAACTCCTGTTCGTCAGGACCCACCGCCTTGCGGGTCTTCAACGTGAATTGAGGCTGTTCCTGTTCAATCTCGGGTGCATAGCGGTTCGCACGCCCCGTCTTTCCCGCGCGGGACTGGAAAAACCGTTTCACCATCCGGTCTTCGATGGAATGGAACGTGACGACAGCCAATTGCCCGCCGGGCTTCAATGCACGTTCAGCCGCCATCAATCCCTGAAACAGCTCTTCATATTCTGCATTCACGGCGATCCGCAGCCCTTGAAAGCTGCGCGTGGCCGGGTGGGATTGCCCCGGTTTCGGACGTGGCAGGCAGGATTCGATGATCTCGGCCAGACGCAGGGTCGTGGTAATCGGCTCTTCCGCGCGCGCTTTGACAATCGCCCTGGCAATCCGGCGGCTGGCGCGTTCTTCACCATAATGGAACAGGATGTCGGCCAATTGCGCCTCGGTCGCGGTATTGACCAGATCGGCAGCGCTTTCGCCATCCTGGCTCATGCGCATGTCCAAAGGGCCATCCTTCATGAAGGAAAATCCACGGTCGGCCTGATCCAGCTGCATCGAGGAAACGCCAAGATCCAGCACAACGCCGTCCAGATCCTGCGCATATTCATCCATACGAGAGAACACGCCGGGCTGCATCACCAGCCGGTCGCCATACGCGCCCGCCCAGTCTGACGCCATCTCAAAAGCCAGCGGATCGCGATCAACACCGATCACCTTGTCGGCCCCGGCGTCCAGCAATCCGCGGGTGTACCCGCCTGCGCCGAAGGTGCCGTCCAGCCAGACGCCCGTGACCGGCGCCACCGCCGCCAGGAGCGGGCGCAGCAAGACAGGGATGTGAGGCGCGTCCGGTTGTGGGTGATCCGCGGCCGCCATGCCGTCACCCGCCCTCGACTTCATCGAGGAATTGCAGCGGGTCAACATCGTCGCCAAGGCCGTCGAGCCATTCCTCGGTCGCCGCCAGTTCCTCGGATTCGTAGGTCTCGGGCTTCCAGATCTGAAAAGTATCCCCGGCGGCGATAAAAAACGCCTCGCCCTCAAGACCGATCTTCTTGCGCAGCTTTGCCGGCAGGACCAGCCGCCCGGTTTCATCGACATTGGTCGGGAAGGACTGCCCGTGGAACAGGCGCTGCAACATCTTGCGCTTCATCGAGCCGCGTGGCAGCGCGTCAATCTTGGCATCGACCTCGTCGATCGCCTCCATCGTGTAGCATTCCAGGTATTTGCGGCGATGATCCCCGTAGACGATCACAAGCTCTGGATTGTCGCCGGGCTGCCAGTTGGAATCGGAGGCTTCAAGCACACGGCGAAACGAGGCCGGGATCGACACCCTGCCTTTCGCATCCACCTTATGGTGGCTTTCACCTCTGAACCTGCGCGCCAAGACGACTGTCCCTTTCGCTTGCGCCCCACTTGAAATTCGCGTTCCCCCCGGATGAAAAACGGCGGGTTGATCTGCTGCCACTGATCAACCCGCCGCATTGACCCGCTGTGCGGGATGTCCAGCTGCACGCGCCACCTGGGGGGATGTCTGCTCGCCCGCGCGCCGGATCTCTTGATTGATGAAAGCGAGATGCCTGTATGAAACCTGATTATTTTTGGTCGGGGTCGTTTGGTGCCCCTGCTGCCTCGTCCTCATCGGATGTATTAGGGATGCCATGGGAATTCATGGAAATCAACAAGAATTTCGCCAATCGTATTCTCTGAATCACCCTGGGGATACAATATCACCATGAAATTTGAGCGCAACAACACCAACTGTAGGAGGCACTGTCACAACGCCCCCTAGATATAGACAATATGAAGCTGAAATTTTTTTCCCATGATTTCCCGAAAAAACTGAATGATTGGCATTCAGGATGGAAAAACCCGGCATCCATGGGCAGCAATCTTGCAGAATCATTCGCATTTCGCGCGCAATTCCGGCGGGACATCCCCTCGACAACCACATTGGCCCATGAAGTCCCGTGGCATTCGGGCAGTACACTCCGCGACCTGCGAGACCGGCAAATCGTGCACCAGGGAATAGCTGAACCGCCGCGCCTTGCCTGGTGCTTCGGTCACACGCACGTCTTGAATGGTTTTGTTGCGCACAAATTCCAGCCAACACCGCTCAATTAAAAGGCAAGCCGTCGGAAGGCCATGTTTCCGCCGTCACCCGTGACCCAAGGGAAGGCCCAATGATTCAAGGCGCATTTCGAGTTGAAGGAAAAAATTGAACCAATCTATGCGCTTGCTGCATAGCAGCATTGACGATGCGACCTATTGTGCAATCGCAGCATTTGCCTATTTTCAACCTCAAGCAAGGGCCGAGCGTTATCGGCAAAGCAAATGAATACGGATGATGAGCATGGCAGTCGCAATCACACATACAGCCTCGAAGAGCGCATCGGCGTTCGGGATCGCAACTTTGATCGAAAACGTAAAGGCGCGTTTTGCCCGCTATCGTATGTATCGCCAGACCGTCAATGAGCTGGCAGGGCTGTCGGACCGTGAACTGGCCGATCTGGGCCTGCATCGGTCCATGATCCGTCGGGTGGCCATGCAGGCCGCCAACGATCACATCGCGCAATAAGCGCGCCACGAATACCGAGATCAGGCCCTTCCTCCTCCCTTAGGGTCTGTTATCAGCGGCAACGTCTCTCCTCCTCCCTGACGTTGCCGCACCCTATACCGGCCTCAACCCGCCGGATCCTGATACATCGAGGCTCTCCTCCTCCCTGCCTTGATGTTGAAAGCGCGCGGCGACGTCCTCCTCCTCCCTGACGTCGCCGCGTCTTCCTCATACCGGGTTCAAACCCGGGTTCGAATACATCGGGGCTCTCCTCCTCCCTGCTCTGATGTTGACAAGACGGCGGTTCCCCTTCCTCCTCCCTGGGAACCGCCGTTTTTTTTCGACACCAGTGCAAGATGGCCCGCTGATTTCTGATCCCGAGGAAACGATAGCCGCCTGTTTCAACGCGCAGATCGACACCCACGACCCGGATGGGTAACAGGATGATCCGGCGGGTTTGATGCGGAACTTCGACCACCACAAAGGCCGACTGCTCACCGTTTCATCGAAACCGATCGAACGGATCGAAGGCGATTGGCCCAAAGGTGGCATTGTGCTGATGGAGCTTCCGGACCTTGCCATGGCGAAAGCCTGGAAAGACGACCGCGACTACATCGGGCTGGCGAGGATCCGGCAAGTTACCGCCTCGATCAATCTGGTTCTGGTCGAAGGGATAAGACGCCTCAGAACGGGACGTCATCCTTGTTGGTCAGAAAACGCGAGACCACTTTCTTTGTGCCGGCCTTGTCGAACTCGACCTCGACCTTGTCGCCCTCGATCCCGACAACCGCGCCATAGCCGAATTTCTGGTGGAACACCCGTTCCCCCAGCGTGAAACTGGCCACGGCGGTCGCGTCGATCACCGTGTTGCGGGATTCGCGCGGCTGAGACATACCGTATTGCCCCTGGCGCGCCTGCATCCGCCTCCAGCCCGGCGAGTTGTAGACATTCGCTTCGGCCGCGCGGGTTTCAATGCCCGCAGTGGGCTGGCCGCCACCATAGAGCCCCGGAGGAGTCAGCACCTCGACATGTTCTTCCGGCAACTCGTCGATGAAGCGCGAGGGCATCGAGTTCTGCCACTGCCCGAACACCCGCCGGTTGGCGGCAAAGGAAATGGTACACACCTCCTCGGCACGAGTGATGCCGACATAGGCCAGACGGCGTTCTTCCTCGAGGCCTTTGAGCCCGGATTCGTCCATCGACCGTTGCGAGGGGAACAGACCGTCCTCCCACCCCGGCAGGAAGACCGCGGGAAACTCAAGCCCTTTGGCTGCGTGCAGGGTCATGATCGAGACCTTGGGCCCACCGCTGTCCTGTTCGTTGTCCATCACCAGACTGACATGTTCGAGGAACCCTTGCAGGTTTTCGAAATTGTCCAGCTGATTGACCAGTTCCTTGAGGTTTTCAAGGCGCCCCGGCGCTTCGGGCGTCTTGTCGTTCTGCCAATGGGCGGTATAGCCGGATTCGTCGAGAATGATCTGCGCAAGTTCGATATGCGTATGCTCGGGTGCGCCGAATCGCATGGGCGAACCGTTATCGATCACCGAATCGTCGTCCACCTCGATCCGCGGCCCACGCGTCATCGCATTCCAACGCGCCAGACCGTCGATCAGTTCGCGCAGCGCCTTGCCGCCCTTGCCCTTGATCAACCCGTTATCGACGGCAATCCGAGCCCCTTCGACCAGTGACACCCCATTTTCGCGCGCGGTCATCTGGATGGTTTGCTGCGCCTTGTCGCCAAGGCCGCGCTTGGGGGTGTTCACGATCCGCTCGAAGGCCAGATCATCCTCGGGGGAAACCACCAGCCGGAAATAGGCCATGGCATCGCGGATCTCCATCCGTTCATAGAATCGCGGGCCGCCGATCACCTTGTAGGGCAAACCAATGGTCAGAAACCTGTCTTCGAAGGCGCGCATCTGGTGGCTGGCGCGGACAAGGATAGCCATCTCATCAAGGTTCATAGGGCGAATACCACGCGTACCGCCCTGCATCGCGTCAATCTCCTCGCCGATCCAGCGGGCCTCTTCTTCACCATCCCAATGGCCGATCAGATTGACCTTGTGGCCTTCCTCGGCATCGGTCCAAAGCTCCTTGCCCAGACGATTTTCATTGCCGCGGATGACGTTCGAGGCGGCGGCCAGAATATGAGGGGTCGAGCGATAGTTCTGTTCCAACCGCACCACATACGCGCCGGGAAAGTCCTTTTCGAACCGCAGGATGTTGCCCACTTCGGCACCGCGCCAGCCATAGATCGACTGGTCGTCATCGCCGACGCAACAGATGTTCTTGTGCCCACCCGCCAGCAGCCGCAGCCACAGGTACTGGGCGATGTTGGTGTCCTGGTATTCGTCCACCAGGATATAGCGGAACCAGCGCTGGTATTGCTCCAGAACATCCTGATGGGTCTGGAAGATCGTAACCATGTGCAGAAGCAGATCGCCGAAATCCACCGCATTCAACTCTCGCAGGCGGGTCTGGTATTGGGCATATAGCTCAATGCCCTTGTTGTCATAGGCCCCGGCATCGGCGGCTGGCACCTTGTCGGGTGTCAGCGCACGGTTCTTCCAATCGTCGATGACTCCCAGCAACATCCGCGCAGGCCAGCGTTTGTCGTCGATATTTGCGGCCTGCACCAACTGCTTGAGCAGGCGCAGCTGGTCGTCGGTATCCAGTATGGTGAAGTTCGACTTCAGATCGACCAGCTCTGCATGCCGGCGCAGCAGTTTGACGCAGATCGAATGAAAGGTGCCCAGCCACGGCATCCCCTCGGCGGGCTGTCCCAGCAGGCGGCCAACCCGTTCCTTCATCTCGCGCGCGGCCTTGTTGGTGAACGTGACCGACAGAATTTCGTTCGGGCGTGCGCGCGCGGTGTTGAGAAGATGCGCGATACGGGTGGTCAACGCCTTGGTCTTGCCGGTGCCGGCACCGGCCAACATCAGAACCGGGCCATCCAGCCGCTCGACCGCGTCCCGTTGTGCCGGGTTCAGCTCATCCAGATAGGGCGAAGGGCGCACGGCCATGGCCCGCGCCGACAGCGAAGCGCCCTCGAAGGCGTCCATTTCGTCAAAACTGCTCATGGCCCCAAACTACGCTGGAAAAGCGCGAAGGGAAAGGGTTTGTTCACGGCTTGTTCGCAGACTTTTCGCACTTCTTTTTATGTTCAATTCTAAACAAACACGCCACCGCCCTGCACCCCCGTTAACTCTCTGTAAAATCCTGACTGGGATGCTTGGCCGTGTGTTGTGGGAGCGGACATATGAAACAAGCGAAACTGACAGGTCAGTCCTCGAGGCTTAAAATGATAGGCGTAGCCCTGATGCTGCTCGTGCTGACGGCAGCAGCGGGCTGGGGGATCTATGCCGTCCCGGCGCCAGTGGTTGATCGCATGCTGGAAGCAGACCTGCGAAAAACCGCGATGCGGATGAGCCGCCAGGTCGAAAGCCATCTGAACGATCTTGAACAGGCATTCCGTTTCCACACATTGAGCGAGCATGACGAGGAGTTTCTGGAGTTACTGCCCGAAACCACAGACATTTACCGCTTCAAGCTGTTTGATGCGTCGGGGCAAGTGTTCTGGTCGACCCGTGCAAGCGACGTCGGGTTCGTGAATGAGAAACCCTATTTCCAGTCGATCGTCGCCGCCGGGGGCCTTTATTACAAACACGAAGAGAAGCCGATTACCGAAGTCGATTCCTTTGTTGTCGACAATTCCGGGGATTCGGAACTGAGCAGCCGCCATGTGGCCGAGGTCTACACGCCGATCATCAAGGATGCGACGTTCCTGGGCGCGATCGAGTTCTATTCCGACATAACTGACCTGCGGAACCTGTTCATCACGCGCGTTCGCCTGTCGCTTGCGCTGCTCAGCGGGATAGCCCTGCTGGCGCTGACGACAGTTATCCTGATTGTTCATCGCACCAACCGTCGACAGGTTCGCGATCTGCGCAAACGGGCCGTAAAAGAGCGGGAACTGATGGACGAACAGCTGCGCCTGGCCCGCGAGGTCCGCCTGCTGGGTGAATTGAACGAATGGCTGCAATCAAGCCGGTCACTGGATGAACTGTTCGACATGGTGTCCCGCTTCATGACCCATATCCTGCCAGAGGCCGAAGGCAGCGTGTATGTCTACTCAAACTCACGCGACGTGCTGGATGGCTGCGCCGGCTGGAACGGTGGAACTCATAAATCCCACATTCATCCCGAAGGTTGCTGGGGCTTGCGGCGCGGCCGGACCTACGAGTTCGGCGCATCCGAGATTGATTTTGTATGCGAACACGCCGAACCGCATGACGGGCGACCTTATTTCTGCTTTCCCATTCTGGCCCATGGCGAAACCGTTGGTCTTTTGCATCTGCGGGCACTTGAGGGGCGCGAAGACTGTTTCAACAAGAGCCGCAAGCTGGCCCAATTATGCGCCGAACAGATCAGTATGGCGATCGCCAATGTCCGCATGCGGGATCAGCTGCACGACCAATCGGTACGAGACCCGCTGACCGGGCTGTTCAATCGCCGCCATATGACCGAGATGCTGCGCAAGTCCATCAGCCGCAGCCAGCAGACGGGCGCCGCACTAAGCCTGATCGCGGTGGACGTGGATCACTTCAAGAAGTTCAACGATACTCATGGGCATGATGCGGGCGACATGGTGTTGCGCGCCGTCGGCGCCGCCTTGGAGCAAGGGTGCGACCGGGACGAAGTCGCCTGCCGCATCGGTGGCGAGGAGTTCATGCTGATCCTGCCTGACAACAGCCCCGAAGATGCCATGACCCGCGCCGAACAACTGCGCCAGGCGGTTGAAGCCGTTACCGTACGATATGGCGAGAAGGCCTTGCCGCGCATTACGATATCGGTTGGGGTCGCACATTACCCGGCCCACGGCACCATGCCGCAGGACCTGATGCGCGCGGCCGACGACGCGCTTTATGTCGCCAAGGACAAGGGGCGCAACCAAGTGTATGTTGCAAGCGGCACCGGGAACCAGATTAAAAAAACGCCGCCTGAAAACCGGCAACCACCTAAGGATGCAGCTTAAAAAACTTGCCGAATCGCATGGCAGGTCGGATCAATCTGCATGGACTTGCACAGCACCTATCCCGGCATACCGGATCTGAAACACCGTGCGCGCCGTCGCCTGCCGCATTTCGTGTGGGAGTATATCGACAGTGGAACCGGGATTGAGACGACACTGCACCGGAACCGCCAGGCCCTGGATGGTGTGCGCCTCTGCCCCTCGATCCTGCATGGCGAGCTGGACTTTGATACGTCAAAGACGTTTCTCGACGCTTCGTATCCGCTGCCTTTCGGAATCGCGCCGATCGGCATGTCCGGGCTGGTCTGGCCCCGCGCCGAACAGCTGCTTGCCAGCGCGGCCGCAAAGGCGGGTATTCCCTATACTCTGTCGACAGTGGCCAGCCAAAGCCCCGAAGACATGGCACCGCATATTGGGGACAATGCCTGGTTCCAGCTTTACCCGCCCCGAGATCCGGATATTCGAAAGGACCTGCTGAACCGGGTCCGCAAGGCCGGGTTCAAAACCCTGGTCCTCACCGCGGATGTTCCCGTCGCATCGCGCAGGGAAAGGCAGACACGATCGGGCCTGCGGCAACCCCCAAAGCTGACCCCGCGCATTCTGGCGCAGATCGCCCAGCGGCCCGCCTGGGCCATCGGCATGCTGCGCAACGGCGTGCCGCACATGCGAACGCTGGACAAATATATCGAAAACCCCGGAGATCTGCCGCCCACGGCTCATATCGGTTACCTGCTTCGAACCTCGCCGGATCTGGACTATGTCAAATGGCTGCGCGACCACTGGGACGGTCCGCTTGTCCTGAAAGGTGTCCTGCGCCCGGAGGATACGAGCCGGCTGGAACAGGTTGGCGTCGACGCCTTGTGGGTGTCGAATCATGGCGGTCGTCAGTTTGATGCGGCCCCGGCCAGCATTGAGGTTCTTCCCTCTATCCGGGATGCGACCCGCCTGCCCCTGATCTTCGACAGCGGCGTCGAAGGTGGCCTGGATATCTTGAGGGCCATGTCACTGGGCGCGGATTTCGTCATGCTCGGGCGGGCTTTTTTGTATGGACTCGCGGCACTTGGCGCGCGGGGGCCTGCACATGTCATCGAGATTCTCAGGCAGGACCTGCATGCAAATATGGGCCAGATGGGCCTGGCAAGCCTGTGTCAGATCGAGAGTTAACGTTAAACATTTGATGCTGCGGCGCAGCAAAAGTATAAGGGCGCTGCGATCATAGGGCGTTTGCGAGCGATAACATGCCGGTTCTACCCAGAAGAACGGATATACCTGCGCGTATTCTCCGCCCAAAAAGACGCCCATACACAAAAGACCGGGACCTATCATGACAGACTTCAACAAGATCCTGATCGCCAACCGCGGCGAGATTGCCATCCGCGTCATGCGCGCAGCAAACGAGATGGGAAAACGAACCGTCGCCGTTTACGCTGAAGAAGACAAACTGGGCCTGCACCGGTTCAAGGCGGACGAGGCATATCAGATCGGTGAAGGCATGGGGCCGGTGGCCGCGTATCTTTCGATCGACGAGATCATCCGTGTCGCCAAGCAATGTGGTGCCGACGCGATCCACCCGGGCTATGGCCTGCTGTCCGAGAACCCGGATTTCGTCGATGCCTGCGTCAAGAACGGCATCACCTTCATCGGCCCCAAGGCGGAAACCATGCGCGCGCTTGGCGACAAGGCCAGCGCGCGGCGCGTAGCCATCGAAGCAGGTGTTCCGGTCATTCCTGCCACCGAAGTTCTGGGCGATGACATGGACGCGATCCGCAAGGAGGCCGCCGAAATCGGCTATCCGCTGATGCTCAAGGCGTCCTGGGGCGGCGGCGGGCGCGGGATGCGCCCGATTCAGTCGGAAGACGAGCTGGAAGAGAAAGTGCTGGAAGGCCGTCGCGAGGCCGAAGCCGCCTTTGGCAATGGCGAGGGTTATCTGGAAAAGATGATCATACGTGCGCGCCACGTCGAGGTGCAGATCCTGGGCGACAAACACGGTGAGATCTATCACCTCTATGAACGCGACTGCTCGGTCCAGCGCCGGAACCAGAAGGTCGTGGAACGCGCCCCTGCCCCGTATCTGAGCGACGAACAGCGCGCCGAGATCTGTGAACTGGGCCGCCGTATCTGCGCTCATGTGAACTATGAATGCGCCGGCACGGTCGAGTTCCTGATGGATATGGACACCGGCAAATTCTATTTCATCGAGGTGAACCCTCGTGTGCAGGTGGAACACACCGTCACCGAAGAAGTCACCGGCATCGACATCGTGCAGGCGCAGATCCTGATCGCCGAGGGCAAACCTCTGGCAGAGGCGACCGGCGCTGCAAGCCAGGCAGACGTACAACTGAACGGCCACGCGTTGCAGACCCGGATCACGACGGAAGACCCGCAGAACAACTTCATCCCCGACTATGGCCGCATCACCGCCTATCGCTCGGCCACCGGTATGGGCATTCGTCTGGATGGCGGCACGGCCTATGCGGGTGGTGTGATCACACGGTATTATGACTCGCTGCTGACCAAGGTTACCGCCTGGGCCCCGACGCCCGAAAAAGCGATCAGCCGGATGGACCGTGCCTTGCGAGAATTCCGAATTCGTGGTGTCAGCACCAATATCGATTTCGTCATCAACCTGCTCAAGCATCCAACCTTTTTGTCGAACGAATACACCACCAAGTTCATCGACACCACGCCCGAGCTGTTCACCTTCAAGAAGCGGCGCGACCGGGGCACCAAGGTTTTGACCTATATCGCGGACATCACCGTGAACGGGCATCCCGAAACCAAGGACCGCCCGCGCCCGCGCGCCGACCTGAAGGAGGCCAGGCCTCCGGCGCTGAAGGCCGAACCGCAGATGGGTACCCGCAACCTGCTGGAGCAGAAGGGCCCGCAGGCGGTGGCCGACTGGATGAAGGCGCAGCGCCAACTGCTGATCACCGACACCACCATGCGCGACGGGCACCAGTCTCTGCTGGCGACGCGGATGCGCTCGATCGACATGATCAAGGTGGCGCCGACCTATGCGGCGAACCTGCCGCAGTTGTTCTCGGTCGAATGCTGGGGCGGCGCGACATTCGACGTCGCCTACCGTTTCTTGCAGGAATGCCCGTGGCAGCGCCTGCGGGACCTGCGCGAGGCGATGCCGAACCTGATGACCCAGATGCTGCTGCGCGGCGCAAACGGCGTGGGATATACGAACTACCCTGACAACGTGGTGCAGGAATTCGTGCGTCAGGCGGCGACAGGAATTGACGTGTTCCGCGTCTTCGACTCGCTGAACTGGGTCGAGAACATGCGCGTGGCGATGGATGCGGTCGTCGAAAGCGGCAAAATTTGTGAAGGTACCGTCTGCTACACCGGCGATATTCTTGACCCGGATCGTGCCAAGTACGACCTGAAATACTATGTCGGCATGGCGCAAGAACTGCGCGACGCCGGCGCGCATATTCTAGGCCTGAAGGACATGGCGGGCCTGCTGAAGCCGGCTGCGGCCAAGATCCTGATCCGCGCGCTGAAAGAAGAGGTCGGGCTGCCGATACACTTCCACACCCATGACACCGCCGGTATTGCCAGCGCGACCATTCTGGCCGCGTCCGAGGCGGGCGTGGATGCTGTTGACTGCGCGATGGACAGCTTCTCGGGCAACACCAGCCAGGCGACGCTGGGCACCGTGGTCGAGGCGCTGCGCCATACCGACCGCGACACCGGGCTGGACATCAAGGCCATCCGTGAAATCAGCGATTACTTCGAGGCTGTGCGTGGCCAGTATGCGGCCTTCGAATCCAGCCTTCAGGCCCCGGCGTCCGAAGTTTACCTGCACGAGATGCCCGGCGGTCAGTTCACCAACCTCAAGGCACAGGCGCGCAGCCTGGGCCTGGAAGAGCGCTGGCACGAAGTGGCACAGATGTATGCCGACGTGAACCAGATGTTCGGTGACATCGTCAAGGTCACTCCGTCTTCCAAGGTCGTTGGCGACATGGCGTTGATGATGGTCAGCCAGAACTTGACCCGTGAACAGGTCGAGGATCCGAATACCGATGTGGCCTTCCCCGATTCGGTCGTGGATATGATGCGCGGCAATCTGGGTCAGCCTCCGGGCGGTTTCCCCGAGACCATCATCAAGAAGGTGCTGAAAGACGAGGTGCCCAACACCCAACGACCCGGCAAGGATGTGCCCCCGGTCGATCTTGAAGCCACCCGCGCCGAGCTGTCCAAGCAGCTGGAAGGCAAAGAGGTCGATGACGAGGATCTTAACGGATACCTGATGTATCCCAAGGTGTTCCTGGACTACATGGGTCGCCACCGGGTCTACGGCCCGGTCCGTACGCTGCCAACGCGCACCTTCTTCTACGGCATGGAGCCGGGCGAGGAGATCACCGCGGAAATCGACCCCGGCAAGACGCTGGAAATCCGCTGTCAGGCCATTGGCGAAACGGATGAAAAGGGCGAGGTCAAAGTGTTCTTTGAACTCAACGGTCAACCGCGCGTGATCCGGGTTCCGAACCGGTTGGTCACCTCGACCACGCAGGCGCGGCCCAAGGCCGAGGTCGGCAACCCGGATCATGTCGGTGCGCCGATGCCAGGTGTTGTTGCCACTGTCGCCGTAACAGCGGGCCAGCAGGTCAAGGAAGGCGACATGCTGCTGACCATCGAGGCGATGAAGATGGAAACCGGCATCCACGCCGAGCGCGATGCGACCGTCAAGGCCGTTCATGTGCAGCCCGGCGGCCAGATTGACGCAAAGGACCTTCTGATCGAGCTGGAATAAGCTGCCGAACCGGTTACAGTTCAAAGGGCCGCGCGGGAAACCACGCGGCCCTTTTTCTATGCCGGAGCGGAGACACACCATGCTTGCTATCACCCCGATCTATGCGGCCCTGATCGCTATTCTTTACGTTGCACTCAGCGTCAAAGTGATCCTTCAGCGCCGCAGCGACAAAATCTCGGTCGGGGATGGGGGCAGCAAATTGATGATCAAGGCGATACGGACACATTCAAATTGCGCCGAATACGCCCCAATCGCCCTATTGTTGATCGCCATGGTGGAATTGCAGGGCGCCGGAGGTTTGCTTTTGCATGGACTGGGCTTGATGTTGCTGGCCGGGCGTCTGCTGCACGCGTACGGATTCGGGCGCACGCCCCAGATCGTCATCCTGCGGCAGGCTGGCATGAGCCTGACGTTCCTGGCCATTCTGGTTGCGGCCATCGCCAACCTGATTCTGGCGCTGTAGGACAGCTGGCGGGTGCTATCCCGTCAGTTCCGTCGTCATCACATGGGGCGCTTTCAACAAAACGGGCGTGATCCGATTGTGTTCGTGATCGTCCGATTCCGGCATCACGGCGACCAGCAAGATCATCGCGGCCAGCGCCATTATCTTCATGTCAGCAACGGATATCATGAAAGCCCCTCTGCCTGTGTCCTTTTTTGATCCGTGTTTGAGATTGAACGGGCCGGATGCCGGGTTCCGTCGAAATACTTTTTTCTCATTTTTGTGTTTTTCCGCTTGCAGCCCCGCGTGGGAATTTATAAATCCCTCCTCACTCAACGGCGCGGGCGTAGCTCAGGGGTAGAGCATAACCTTGCCAAGGTTAGGGTCGGGCGTTCGAATCGCCTCGCCCGCTCCATTGAGAGGTCTTCGGACCACATATGTATCTGATGCGGGCGTAGCTCAGGGGTAGAGCATAACCTTGCCAAGGTTAGGGTCGGGCGTTCGAATCGCCTCGCCCGCTCCAGATACAGAACTCTCCATACATGCTGGTTCTTCACAAGACATTGCGTCATTCTGGTTGCATCGCCCAACGCAGGATTCACCCATGTCTGATTACGTCATCCGCCCACTCACCGTTGACGAGGTGCAAAAGGCCGTCGATTGGGCCGGGCGCGAAGGGTGGAACCCGGGGTATCACGATGCTCGTTGCTTCCACGGCACGGATCCCCGCGGGTTTCTCGGCGGGTTCCTGGATGGCGAGATGATCGCTTCCATTTCGGTCGTTCAGTATGATGACGCCTTTGCGTTCCTTGGGTTCTACATCGTCCGGCCCGAGTTTCGCGGATCGGGCCACGGGCTGAAAATCTGGCGGCACGCCTTGGAAAACTGCAATGCGGACAACACCGGTCTGGATGGTGTCGTCGAGCAGCAGGATAACTATCGCAAGTCCGGTTTTACCTTTGCCTATAACAACTACCGCTTTGGCGGGACAAAACGCGGGATTCTGGCCGCGCTCGGGGCGCAACCGGCTGCGCGGGTTGAGGAGTTGCACAGCCTCTCGGACGATCTAGCCGCCTATGACCGGCAGATGTTCCCTGCCCCGCGCAACATCTTCCTGCGCGATTGGCTGAGCGCGCCCAGCCACGCCTCGCGCGTGATTGCCGAGAATGGCGTAATCCGGGGCTATGCGACCCTGCGGCCCTGTCAAAGCGGATACAAGATCGGGCCGTTGTTTGCGGACGACGCCGAGATTGCGCAAGCCCTGTTGGCCTCGGTATTGGAAGCCATCCCCGACGATCACGCCACGCATGACGTGTTCATCGACATGCCGCGGCCCAACGCCGCCGCCTTTGCGCTGGCGGATGCGCTGGGTCTTGAGAAGGTGTTTGAAACGGCCCGGATGTATTCCGACCACACGCCGGATATCGATCTGGACCGTGTCTTTGGCGTCACCACATTCGAACTGGGTTAAAACGCCTTGAACGTCATTGTGGTCAGCGAGCGTTCGATATTGGGAATCACCAGCAGGTGTTCGTTGATGAAATGGCCCACATCCTCGGTTTCGGGGATATAGAGCTTGAGCAGCAGGTCATATTCACCGCTGGTGGAATACAGTTCGGAGTGGATTTCGCGCAGGGCGATTTCCTCGGCGACCTTGTAGGTGGTGCCGGGCTTGCAGCGGATCTGGATGAAAACGCAGGTGGACATGGTTTGACCCTATCGGTTCGTGTTGTTGGCAAGCTGACACGGGGCCAAGCCGGGTGCAATCCCCTGCAACAGTTTGCAGCGATCGCAACGCATGGTCTGGAAAACCACGACCATCCCCGTCTATAAGCGCGCCTGTAGCAAAAGGAATTCGCCCATGCGCAGCGCAAAGATCAGCCGCCAGACTGCCGAAACGGAAATCTCGGTAGAGATCAATCTGGATGGCGCCGGTACATATGACAACCAGACCGGAGTTGGCTTCTTTGATCACATGCTGGATCAACTGGCGCGCCATTCCCTGATAGACATGACGATCCGCGCCAAGGGCGATTACCACATTGATGATCACCACACGGTCGAAGATACCGGCATCGCGCTGGGGCAGGCTTTGACGCAGGCCCTGGGCGACAAGAAAGGTATCCGGCGGTACGGAGAATGCCACCTGCCCATGGATGACGCTCAGGTGCGCTGTGCGCTGGACCTGTCGGGCCGCCCCTATCTGATCTGGAATGTGGACCTGCCGACGCAGAAGATCGGTGCATTCGACACAGAACTTGTGCGCGAGTTCTTTCAGGCGCTCAGCACCCATGGAGGCATCACGCTGCATATCGACCAGTTGCACGGTTTCAACAGCCACCACATCGCCGAGGCCGCATTCAAGGCCGTCGCGCGCGCGCTGCGTGACGCCGTCGAAACCGATCCGCGCAAGGCAGACGCGATTCCGTCGACCAAAGGCGCGTTGTAAATGCTGACCGCCATTATCGACTACGAAAGCGGCAACCTGCACTCGGCGGAAAAAGCGTTTCAGCGCATGGCGCAGGAGGTCGGCGCGGGCGAGGTTGTCGTCACCTCGGACGCGGATGTTGTGGCACGTGCGGATCGCTTGGTTCTGCCCGGCGACGGGGCGTTTCCGGCATGCGCTGCCGAATTGCGTGGTCACAAGGGTATCTATGACGCGATGGTCGAGGCGGTCGAACAGAAAGGCCGCCCGTTTCTGGGCATCTGTGTGGGCATGCAGTTGATGGCAACCAAGGGCCATGAATACAGCGAAACGGATGGTCTGGACTGGATTGCCGGCGATGTCGTCAGAATCGAGCCGTCAGACACATCGCTGAAAGTGCCGCATATGGGCTGGAACGATCTTGTTCTGGACAGCGATCACCCGGTGTTCAACGGGGTGAAATCCGGCGATCACACCTATTTCGTGCATTCTTACCACTTCCGGGTATCCGACCCGGCACAGCGATTGGCTTATGTGGATTACGGGCAGGAGGTCACGGCCGTCATTGGCCGCGACACGATGGTTGGAATGCAGTTTCACCCCGAGAAAAGTCAGGACGTTGGCCTGCGCATGCTGGGAAACTTCCTGACCTGGAAACCCTGAACCCTACTGAACACGCGTCCAGGTTTGTCCGCGGCAGATCAGACCGCCCGCCACACACCCTTTGACGGTCAGTTTGTTCTGGCCGTCCAGCGACATTTTCGAGTTGTATGTCTTGTCCCGGTCCGGTGCCCAGATCTTGCCGCTGTCATAGCTTCCGCCACCCTCGGGCACCATGTCCCAGATGATCTGCTTGCCAAGGTTTTCATATTCCAGCTGCTCGTTGCCATCCGCATCAAACGCGCTGT
The DNA here is from genome assembly GCF_056538725.1 of Ruegeria sp. BF10. Classification (NCBI taxonomy): domain Bacteria; kingdom Pseudomonadati; phylum Pseudomonadota; class Alphaproteobacteria; order Rhodobacterales; family Roseobacteraceae; genus Ruegeria; species Ruegeria sp. BF10. The sequence continues at coordinate 689,955 of NZ_JBQFTR010000001.1, read as the reverse complement.
CGATGGTTCCGCAGATCGCACTGCCGCATGCGGAAATCGTCACGTGCAGATAGCCGCCGGTATCACCCGGTGCGGTCTTCCACAGACCGTCGACGGGATCCGCAGCCATTGCGCTGGTCGCAAGAAGCATCAAACCCGCTGCAAAAGTAAATCTCTTCATGATTGTCTCCCTGTTTTGCGAGCAGTCTGACCCGGCAACCAGCTGCGGGCAAGAATGACCCAGCGTCGCGTTGCATCCCCTGCCCCGCCTGTGCGATATCCCGCGCGTGCAACACAGATATAGGGCCGCCCGACATGATCCTCTACCCCGCCATCGACCTCAAAGACGGCAATGCCGTGCGCCTGCTGCGTGGTGAAATGGACAAAGCCACCGTGTTCAACGAAGACCCCGCCGCGCAGGCGCGCGCTTTTGTCGAGGCCGGGTGCGAGTGGCTGCATCTGGTCGATCTGAACGGCGCCTTTGCAGGTGAGCCGGTCAACGCCGCCCCGGTCGAAGCGATTCTGAAAGCCTGCGACGTGCCCGCGCAATTGGGCGGCGGCATCCGCGACATGGCGACCATCGAAACCTGGATCGAAAAGGGTCTGGCGCGGGTTATTCTGGGCACGGTCGCGGTCGAGAACCCCGATCTGGTGCGCGAAGCGGCCAAAGCCTTTCCCGGCAAGGTCGCCGTGGGCATCGACGCGCGCAACGGTCTGGTTGCCACCAAGGGTTGGGCCGAAGAAACCAATGTTCAGGTAACCGATCTGGCCCGCAGCTTCGAAGACGCGGGCGTGGCCGCGATCATCTACACCGACATCAACCGGGACGGCGCGATGCAGGGCCCCAATGTCGAGGCCACCGCAGAGCTTGCCAAAGCGGTTGATATTCCGGTCATCGCATCTGGCGGCGTGTCCTCGATCGCCGATCTGATCGCCCTGCGCGATTGTGGCGCAGCCCTGAACGGTGCCATTTCCGGACGTGCGCTTTATGATGGGGCGATTGATCTGAAAGAGGCTCTGACGACGCTCAGAGAATAGTTCAATGTTCCATTCGCCGGTAAAGCGTTCCGATCTGTCCGCGCAAAGCCTGCTGCACGAACGGTACAAAACCGGCGACTTTCTGGACTGCTTCAGCGTCGAATCCAATCTTCCACCGCGCCGGGCCGCGGAAATCATCACCGCGTTCCCCGGATGGGCGATGGCGTTGCTTCGGCTGCGCGGTCTGCTGGTAACACCCTTTGACCTCAGTACGACCGGCCCGGATGCTGACGACAAGCTGGGTATTTTCCCGGTTGAACATGATGACAGGACCGAGGTGATCGCAGGTTTCAACGATCGCCACCTGGATTTCCGGGTTTCCGTCCTGTCGGAAAACGGTCGCATCTCGCTGGCCACGTGGGTCCGTCGCCATAACCTTGGCGGGCACCTGTACCTTGCAGCGATCCTGCCGTTTCACATCCTGATCGCGCGAAACGCGCTTGCGCGTGTGAAAAGCGCAAGCGCAGATCCAAAACGGTCTTAACCCGCGGCGGCAGCGGTCAACTTGGCGAGCGCACCGCGCATCTTCTCGATGACTGGTGACTTTTCGACGTCATCCAACTCGTCCATCGTTTCCTTGGGGTCTTCATAGGCCAACCAGACCTGACCGTTCTCATCCTCGTACGCCTGCACTTTGAGCGGCAGGAACAATCCTGCACGCGGATCGATCTGCATGGCCGGCGTGCCCAGCGCAGGATTGCCGAAAATCAGCACTTGATTGGCCGGGATGGGCGTACCGACCTTTTCCGCCCCGGCCGCGTGGTCGATGCGGGCGAAGACGGTGGCCCCTGCGTTGCCAACCGCCGCTTCCAGCGCATCCAGCGCTTCGGCTACGGATTTGTTCGTTTGAACTTTGATGATGTCGTCAGCCATGGCGGCCAAAGCCCCTCCGAGCGAAAGAATTGAAGCAAGTATCAAGCTACGCATATCGGTTTTCCTTCTGTAATATTCACCCCAATTCTCACAGGTTTTGGAATTCTGACAATCACAAGTCTGGCATCAGCAAAGCCTTGCCTGAATTGGAGATGCTCATTTTACCCTTGTTTTTGCGAACAATCCGACCAGAAGCCAAACATTTTACTGCGTTGAGCCATAAATCGGGCGGAATCCCCGCTTAATTCCTTCGTCAAACACAACAACCCGGGTGGTACACGTGAGTATTTCCAACCTAGAAGTTCCCAACACGTCCAGATTCAGATCAGCAACCATTGCGATCTTCTGCGCGGCGATTTTCACGAGCGCGAGTCTGCTTTTCTTTGTCCAGCCGCTTTTTGCCAAGCTGGTTCTTCCCAAGATCGGCGGTGCGCCGGCGGTCTGGACGACCGCAATGCTGTTTTTTCAAGTGGTGCTGATACTCGGGTATGTTTATGCGCATTTGTTGACCAAGTTTCTGCCCTTGCGCTGGCAGATCATCACCCATTTTGCATTCTGGGTCGCAGCGCTGACTTTCCTGCCGCTGTCCACCAACGAAAGCTGGAGCTATGACGCCTCGACCTCGACCGCGCTGCAAACGCTTGGCCTGTTCGCCGTAGGTGTGGGTGTACCTTTTGCGGTATTGTCGGCAAATGCGCCCCTGTTGCAGGCCTGGTACGCCAAGTCGGGCGGGCCTTCGGCAGATGATCCGTATTTCCTTTACAGCGCCAGTAATGTCGGATCCTTGTTGGCGTTGTTGGCCTTCCCCTTGGTTGCAGACCCATTTTTTGGCGCCGCTGAGATCAGCCGCGTTTGGCTGATCGGCTTCGTGCTGTTCGGGGCGCTCTTGCTGGGCAGTGGCATGATCGCCCTGCGGGGATCACGTCACACAGAGTCCTCGGTGCAAACAGCACTCAAGGCCAGTTTCCCCACCCTGCGGCAAATGGCTATCTGGGTGTTCGTCGCCTTCATCCCCTCTTCCTTGATGCTGTCCTTCACAACGCGGGTCAGCACGGACCTTGGTGCTCTCCCGCTGATCTGGGTCGTTCCGCTGGCGGTCTACATCCTGTCCTTCATCATTGCCTTCGCCAAATGGAAACACCTGACGCTTGACGCCTTGAACCTGCCCATGCTGGCGGCGCTGGCGGCGGGTGTCGTACTGGTGTCCAAAGTGGTCAGCGAACATGACGCGCCGGTGGTTATCCTGCTCTATGTCCCGGTGTTGTTCGTCATCGCTCTTTTTGCACACCGCCTGCTTTACGACATGCGTCCGTCAGCCGAGCAGTTGACCGTGTTCTACATCGCCCTTTCCGTGGGCGGAGCGATTGGCGGTCTGTTCAACTCGATCGTTGCGCCAATTGCCTTCACACGTGAGTTGGAGGCGCCAATCACCATGATCCTGGCCGGAGGATTGTTCCTTGTCCGCGCGCCGGGATTTGCCCTTCGCCACGTCATCATGGGCATTGCGGCAAGTGTTTTCATCCTCGTCATCGCGGGTGCAACACGGGGCGTCGCGGCCCTGAGTGCGGACATCCCGCGCGCAGGCGCCCTGTTCGTGCTGATATTTGCGGTGCTGTACCTGTTCCGGGCACAGGCCATGCGTATCCCGGTGGTTCTTGCCGTCGTTCTGCTGCCTGCATTTGCAGTAAAGAACAATCCGGTGTTCGAAGATCGCAGCTTTTTCGGCGTGCATTCGGTGTATTCAAGTGAGGGCTACCGCGTCTACAAGAACGGCACCACGGTGCATGGCTGGCAACGCGAGTCCGAATATGGCACTCGGCCCACACCGCTGTCCTATTATCACCCCGAAGGACCAATGGCGCAGGTCATCACGTCGGACTTCGGCAAACAATCCAGCAGCATCGGAATTGTCGGTCTGGGAACAGGGGCGCTGGCCTGTTACCGGCAGCCTTCGCAAAACTGGGACTTCTTCGAGATCGACGCGACCGTTGACCAGATCGCACGCGACCCTTCGCTGTTCACCTATCTGTCGGAATGCACACCCGATTCCGAAACCCATCTGGGTGATGCCCGGATCGTTCTTAAGCAAAAGCCATTTGCCTTCGATATCCTGGTCTTGGATGCTTACAGCTCGGACGCGATTCCGCTTCACCTGATCACACGCGAGGCGGTAGAGATGTACACGAGCCGCCTGACAGACGATGGGGTTCTGGTGTTCCACATCACGAACCGGTTCTACGATCTGGTCCAGCCTTTGGCCCGAATTGCCGACAGTTTGAACCTGACAGCTGCGCATCAAAGGCTGGCCGTGGGCGAAGAGCAGGTTGAAACCGGAGCCGCCACCAGCAGCGTGGTGATCCTGAGCCCGGACAAATCCCGAATTGAGAGTTTTGTGCAGGACGGAAACTGGCAAGTCGTTGAAACCGACGGTGCGCAGCCCTGGACCGATGACAAGGCAAACTTGCTCTCGGCGCTGAAACTGCTGAAGAACCAGGATCACTGAAGCTGGACACCCGGGCTGCCCATGGCCGGTGCGATCCGGGCCATGGGCGTCAAAACGTCTGTGGCATCAGCGGCGCTTTGTCGGTAAAGGTCCGGCAAAGAAGGACGATCAGATGCTGAAGACCCGGATCATTCCCTGCCTTGATGTTGCCGATGGCCGCGTGGTCAAAGGCGTGAATTTCGTCGGTCTGCGCGATGCCGGCGATCCCGTGGAATCGGCCAAGGCGTATGACGCCGCAGGCGCGGACGAGATCTGTTTTCTGGACATCCACGCCACCCACGAAAACCGCGGCACCATGTTCGACGTGGTACAGCGCACGGCCGAGCAGTGCTTTGTACCTCTGACAGTCGGCGGCGGCGTTCGGACCAAAGATGATGTACGCGCCCTGTTGCTGGCCGGGGCAGACAAGGTCAGCTTCAACTCGGCTGCCGTTGCCAATCCCGACGTAATCGCGGAATCGGCAGATCAATTCGGCAGCCAATGCATCGTCTGCGCGATCGACGCCAAGACGGTCAGTCCCGGCAAGTGGGAGATTTTCACCCATGGCGGACGCAAGCCCACGGGCATTGACGCGGTAGAATTCGCAAAAACCGTTGTCGCCAAAGGCGCCGGAGAAATCCTGCTGACCTCGATGGATCGCGACGGCACCAAGGCTGGTTTCAACCTGCCCCTGACCCGTGCAATTTCCGATGCTGTGGACGTGCCCGTGATCGCAAGCGGCGGTGTCGGCAATCTGGACCATCTTGTCGAAGGCGTCACCGAAGGCGGCGCGAGTGCGGTGCTTGCTGCCTCGATCTTCCATTTCGGCGAATACACGATCCGCGAAGCCAAAGAACATATGGCCGCCGCTGGCATTCCGATGAGGCTGACATGAGTATTCTACACGACCTTGCTGCCACGATCGAGGCACGTAAAGGGGCGGATCCGGATTCAAGCTGGACAGCCAAGCTGCTTGCAAAGGGTCCCGAGAAATGCGCCGAGAAATTTGGTGAAGAAGCCATCGAAGCCATCATCGAAGCCACGAAGGGCGATCAGGCCAAGCTGACCGCCGAAGCCGCAGACGTGCTGTACCACCTGCTGGTCATGCTGGCTGCGCGAGACGTGGCGCTGGAAGATGTCCTGGCCGAGCTTGCGCGCCGTCAGGGCATCAGCGGAATTGCCGAAAAAGCCGCCCGCCCCAAAGGGTAAGGGCCGGGTTCCGCGCCGTTACAATGGCCGCTATACTCGGGCGTCAGACTGACAGGCCGAGGGCGCGACATGATCCGAGTTTTGATGCTTGTGGCAACGCTTGCCATCGTTGCGGCATGTGCGGCGCCTCCCCCCTCGACCGGGGATGAGGTACAACGCCTGACAGACGAAATTCAGCGGCTTGGCCCGGATATCGATCCTGAAGAGGCCCGCCGGGCGGCGCAAGTCGCCTATTCCTATACCGCGCAGCTGGTGGACGAATACCAGATCACCGATCCGCCGCTGATCCACAATGCAAAGGTCAACAAGGGATTGCGCCCGCGTGGTCTGTGCTGGCATTGGGCCGAGGATATCGAGCGTCGCCTGAAACAGGAAAACTTCCAGACGCTGGAATTGCACCGCGCCATCGCCAACGCCGACAATCCACTGAGGATCGACCACAGCACCGCGATTATCAGTCGCAAGGGAGAGTCGTTGTATGAGGGCGTCGTGCTGGACCCCTGGCGCTATGGCGGGGTGTTGTTCTGGACACCACTTGTCGAGGATACCCGTTATGAGTGGGTGCCACGTGACGTCGTGCTGGAAAAACGACGTCAGGAACAGGTGGCCCGCCTGAAACCATATCAGCCAGCAACGCCCTAAAGCTTGGACGAGATGATCCCGGTGGAAAACCCGCCCATGCGCAGCTCGCCAAACAGGCGCTGATATTCGATCTTCGGACAGCGGTTCATCACCACGTCAACACCGCGGGCCTCGGCCTTGGCTGCCGCATCGGGGTGTTCAACCCCGATCTGCATCCAGATCGTGCCGAGCGTCGGGAATGCATCCAACGCTTCGTCCACAATGGGCGGCACGGATTCGGACCGCCGGAAGATGTCTACCATGTCCACGGGTTCGGATATTTCCGAAAGGCTGCCTCGTACCGTCTGGCCAAACAGGTCTTTCCCGCCATGGCCCGGATTGACCGGGATCACGTTGAACCCTTTCAACGAAAGGTAGCGGGCGACGTAATAGCTGGGTCGCACCGGGTTCATGGACACCCCGACAACGGCAACGGTCTTGGTGCGTTGCAGAATGGTTCTCAGGTGCTGATCGGAATAGTCTGGCATGCCCTATCCTTAGCAGGGTTCCAAAAAGAAAAAAGCGCCCAAGAAGTCTTGGGCGCCAGTTGTTGGAACGAGGGACAGTGAAATGACCCGCGGCAGTTCCATTCCGCGGTCACTGTGACATTTAGGCATATATTTGGGAAAAAAAAGAGGGGCGGCGCATTTTTGTGATGACTCTTCACGATTACCTGATTCCCGCTCATTCCTGATAGAGGAGTGCCGGCCAGTTTTGTTCAGCCATCTCAATGTATTCTGCCTGATCCCGCTGCCAGACTTCTTCGATTTCGATCGAGTGCGTCAGGTACAGACGACCATCCACAACTTTCCAGGCCTTGGGGTCTGCACTCTTCAGAACGCCCATCGCCATCGCATATGAACAATACCCGCCGAACTGCGGCGCGAAAGCACGGGGGTTGCTTTCGAAAAGTTCGCGGTTCTCCTGCGAGGTGAAATGCCACCGCGCTCCTTTCCACATCACGGAATTCTCGGGCATGCCCATGATGGGCGAAGAACTGTCGAAAAAGGACACGGCATCATACCCGGCCAACGCCACCCCTTCGGTGGTGTAGTACACGGGCCTTTCCTGCGCATACGTGGCAGGCGCCAGAAAAAAAGCGCACAGCGCGCCAAGTGTGGAACGTCGGGTCAGCATTGTCATGTCAGAATCTGAATTCACTGGGGTATGAAGATGCAATTTTTTGCTGCATGCGGAACCCCTGTTGACGTGGATGTGAACGATCTTCACCCAAATTCGTTCAATCAAAGATATCTTCGATCACATCCCAGGCTTCATCGAATACGCGCGAGAACATGCTCTTTTTCTTCTTTTTTCGCTTGGCCTTCCGCGGAGGGGTGTGAGAAACCGCAGATCGCACCGTTTTGGAAGGCGCGGCCTTCCGCTTGGGCAGCATCTTCAGATCATGCAGAGGTGCGCCACAACTGGAACAGCTCAGCTCGTGCCGCTCCTTGCCCCTCAGGACCAACGCTGCCCGGGTCCCGCAATAGCAGCAGGTCGCGATTTTTGATGGACCGGGAATAGCGCTCTCCTTTTTTGTCAGGGCCGGGATGCATATAGGGCGATTGCCGCCGCATTTGAGACATTCAGCGATCCGAATCCCCCGGCTGCGTCAATTTTCACCAATTGATCTACGGTTTCCTTCGTCTTTTGGCGCAATCCCGGGCCTTCCGCCCCAAGAACAAGTGCGACGGGGCGGTCCCGACCGTCGCTCAGCGCGCCTTCGATCGTCACGTCTGCTTCTCCGTCCAGCCCAAGGACCAGAAATCCCATATTCTGTAGTTCAACAATTGTGTCGGCAAGGTTGCGCATCCGCAGGTAAGGTTGACGCTCCAGCGCGCCGCTGGCGGTTTTTGCCAGTGCCCCGGTCTCGGGCGCGGAATGGTGGCGCGTGCCAATCACGGCACTGGCACCCAGAACCTCGGCCGAGCGCAGAATCGCGCCGACATTGTGCGGGTCCGTGACGCGGTCCAGAAGAATGACGCGCGGGTTTTCCCGACCGATGCAGTTTTCGGCCAGACCGCCCCAGTCCAGTGGTTTCACCTCCAGCGCGGCCCCCTGGTGCACCGAGCCTGCATCAATGGGCGCTGTAAACTTGCGCGGATCAGCCATCTCGGGCTCGATACCAGAGAATTCAATCGCTTCCGCCAGTTTATCCCGCGCATTGCGCGTTACGATCAGGCGCAGTTTCTGCCGATTGGGGTTCATCAAAGCGTCGCGAACCGCATGCAGACCGAACAGCCAAACGGTTTCAGCAGCCGCGGCCTTGCGCGCCTGTTCCTTTTCAACGACCCATCTGGGTTTCTTCATTTTTCAGGCCTCCGGGCCAAGAGTTCGGTTTCCTGCGCCAAAGCGAAATTTTCCTGTTGACGCTCCTTTGGTGCGCTAGTAATCACGCCTCCACGTCAGGTGCAACGCCTGACAGTGGGCGACAGGCCGCAAGGTGTGGCAGGGGACTGTAACTCCCTCGCGGAGACGCACGCCTGGTTCGATTCCAGGGTCGCCCACCATCTTTCCAGCAGGTTTCAAAGATGGTCAGAATGCATTGCCCGCGCGTGCTTATGTGCATGCTTATGCGCAATGACGGCTGCAAAGACTCGTAAAAGTTGCGAAACCGGGCATCGCCCGCTAGTCTGAACACGTTTTTGCGAGGGACTTGTTATGAGACTGCTTTTGGCGGCGCTTGCCGTTTGTGTCGCGGGCGCAGCGAATGCGCTGACTATTACATTTGACAACAACTTTCCGAATGATCCTCAAAGCGGGCTGACAACGTTTCAAGGAACCAGCCAGGGTTTCACTTTTGACTATGCCCCTGTCTACAACTTTGGAAATCAGATCAACTTCCACGACGACAACGGTGTGCTGTCAACGGTGGTGCAGGCCGTAAACGGGACGAGATTTACGGCACAATCCGTGGATCTGTCTGGTTTGTCGCGTGTGTTCAAGACCGGTCGCGGCCCTGCACCCGCGCTTGGAACGCAGGCTTACAACCAGTGGCTCAAGGCGGGTACTGCGACAGTCCCGACCCTGACATTTTCGGGGCTTCTGAACGGTGCCACAGTTGCGACGCAGACGTTCGGACCTTCGGCTTTGAGCACTTTTGGTTTTTCCAGTGGGTTCACCGCCATTGATCAACTGTTGATCACGCTGAACGTCCCCAACGCGGTCAAATTCCCCTTTGGCCTTGGATCCAATACCGTTTGGTGCGACCAATGGTGTGGCGAATTCAATGTGGACAACTTGCAGGTTGCACCGGTCCCCTTGCCCGCAAGCGGGCTGCTTTTGATCGGGGCCGTTCTGGGCCTGTTCGGGTACCGCAGGCTTAAGACAACCTAGTTGCACCCAACATGAAAAAAAGGCGGCGCTGATAGTTGATCAGCGCCGTTTTTTGTCTCTCAAACAAATTTGGAAGGTTCTACTCCGCCGCCGGGCGCAGTCCCGAGACCTTGTTGAACCACGCCTCGATTGCATCCAGATCCGCCGGGAGGGCTTCCGCGGAACCATCCGCGAAGGTCTGGAATTTCTCTTCGTTCAAACCGTTCACGCCGACCAGAACCGGGATGTCCATCGCCAGCGCTTCGCCGATCACGGGGCGGAACCCTCGACCGTCGGATTCATGCTTGCCGAACTTGTTGATGATCAGCAGCTGTGGCGCATCCTCAAGCGAGGCAGTCACATATCCCACCGCCTGTTCCAGCGCTGCGGGGTCCAGACGGCAGCCGCGTGACTGGGTGCCCAGCGACTGCGAAATGCGGATGGTTTCACCGTCGGGCAGCACGCGCAAGTCCATATCGCATTTGCTGCTGTCGGCACATTCCGTGTTCGTTTGCACGACACCGGCCAGTTTCGCGCCGGACGCCAGCAGACGTTCCGCAACGGCGCTCAGCAGGCGGTCTGTCGCGCCGCGATCGGTGGTGGTGACATAGGCCAGATGCATCTTGGACCTCTTGTAATTCGTTTGTGACGTTTCAAATAGCACGCAAGGCACCGCCCGGCCACTCCCTCGTTCACGGAAGCGGGGACAGGCCAATCACAGGAGCGTGCAGGTGAAGCAGAACCGCATAGGCGGCAAGCGCGGCCAGCCACACCCCGGGACGTGGCCAGGGGCGCGGTGCGCGCAGTGAAAACCGCGCCGTGTTGCGGGACAAGCGGACCCATTCAAAGCCCATTTCCCGCGACTTGCGGCGGTCGACAAGGGCCATGCCCATGGCCGCGAAACCGGCAAACAGGCCGAACAGAATCACATGTGACAGGCTGCCATTGGCCAGCAGATGTGCCACCGCCCACAGCATCAGCGCGGCAAGGATCGGGTGTCGGGTGGTGCGCAGGATACCGGGCCGCTCTGGGTCAAAGGGCCGATTGCCCAGCCCTCCGAAAGAGAAAGGGTTCTGAATGATCAGCCCCGCGACAGCCAGCCAGCAGACCACCGGCATGATCAGAACCGGCGCCCAGCGCAAAACCGCGAATGGCGGGATGACCTCGACATAAGGGGCGTTTGCAGCGGCCATGATCAACCACGCCAGGACGGCCAGCGACAGAACCGAATAAGCGGTGAAATACCCCCGGCGTCCGAGTGTATCGATCAGCCGTCCGCGTATGGCGGGCCGAACGGGAATCGCGTGGCTGAGAAGGAAGGTGATGAGTGCTGCAAGGAATAGGACCCAACCGGTCATGGTGATCTCCGCGTTATTGGGATCGGTCTAGATCAGGATTGCGGTGGTATCCTTGTCCGAAATCAAGTCAAGCACAGGGGCGGGGGCACCGCCCCTGTGCTGTGTTACAACCCAAGCGCCGCGCGGCGTTCTTCGGCAAACCCCTGCACGATCCTGTCGGCAATCAGCGCCAGAATCGCCATCGCGGCCCCGGCCGAAATGCCAAGGCCCACATCCGCCTGACCCAGCGCCAGATAGATCGACTGGCCCAGACCGGTGGTGCCGATCAGGGCGGCGATCACCAGCATCGCAAAGGCATAGAGGATGGTCTGGTTCAGTCCCAGCAGGATCGTGGGCGCGGCATAAGGCGCGCGCACGTCGCGCATGATCTGCCACTCGGTCGCACCGCTTGAAATCGCGGCCTCCATCATCTCGTCCGGCGTGTTGACCAGCCCGTGCCGCGTGTAGCGGATCATAGGCACGATCGCATAGGCACAGATCGCCAGAAAGGCCGAGAACTCGCCGATCTGGAACACCATGAGGACCGGGATCAGGAACACGAACAGAGGGATTGTCTGCAACATGTCGCAGATCGGACGGACCACTTTCCAGACCGGTTCCCAGACCGCGCTGGCAAGGCCGATCAGGCCGCCGACCACGGCACAGGAAAACACCGCCGCACCGCTGAGGTAGAGCGACAAGAGCGCCCTCTCCCACAGGCCCGAAACGAGGATGGTGCAAAGCAGCCCCACGCACAGCGCCGCCAGACGCCAGCCCCCCGCGATCCAGCCCAGAGCAGCGGCGCCGGTCAGGACAAAGGGCCACGGCAGGTTGGCAATGCCGGTTTCCAGCATCCCGATCAGGATCAGCACGATCAGACCTCCTGTCAGCCGGCCACGCCACGCCATCAGCAGTGCAATTACGGCACCAGCGGCGAACAGACCAAAGCTCATGCCCGGCGTCCACTGGAAACCCCAGGTAAAGGGCAGAACAGCCTGATCCAGACCGATCCGCAAAGGCAGCAGCACATAGAACAGTGAATTGTTCTTGAGCGCATCCAACCACGGGCCATTGGCCTGAGTGAACGCGGTCAGGCCGCTGTCCACGGCCTCGGCCATCGGGTCCAGCAAGGTAAGTTCGGATGGGTTCGGCAGCCAGGCCCAGAAGGCGGCAGTGAAGACCACGGCGAAACCCAACATCGCCCAGACAACCCGGCTGTCATAACGTTTGCGCTCGGTCGCCAGGGTGCCGCTCATGCGATCTATGACGACGGCAAAGACCACGATGACCAAACCCGCCATCAGAGATTCCCCGAACTGCGCCTTGCGCATGGTCAGCAGGACCTCCCAGCCGATGTCGTTGAACCCACCGATGACGGCGGCGATGATCACCATCGACAGCGCCGCCATCAGGCACTGGTTCACGCCCACCATGATCTGCGTCGCAGCCGCCGGGATTTCCACCTGGAACAGTTGCTGAAACCGGGTGCCACCAGACATGATGGCGGCCTCTTTGATCTCGGGTTCGACCCGCTCCAACCCCAGCATCACATTGCGCGCCATGGGCGGCGCTGCATAGATGGCCGAGGCGATCAGACCGACGACGGGGCCAAAGCCAAAGAGCAACAACAGGGGCGTGAGATATGCGAAGGTCGGCACGGTCTGCATCACATCCAGAACGGCCTGAACGAAGGATTTCACCCGCGGCACCTCATTGGCGAGGATGCCGATGCCACCACCCAATATCAACGCCACCGGAACGGATACCGCGACCAAGGCCAGCGTGTTCATGCTCTCAGCCCAGTAGCCTGACGCCAACACAAAGCTGAGGCCCAGAAAGCCCAGCGCCGCCATGGGCAAGCCGCCCAGATACCAGCCCAGCGCGGTCACGATCCCGATCAGGATGGGCCATGGCGTGTTGCCAAGCACGAAATTCGCCCAGTTCATCGGATAGGTCATCATATCCGAGAACAACCGCATCGCTGGTTTGATCAGGTTCAGAAACCAGTCCAGAAACGCGCCTACCCACTGGGTTGCGGGCAATTCCCACGCGGCGGGCCATTTGACCAGCCATGGGGCGATGCCCTCCAGAGCAAGGCAGACCGCGCCGACGATAACCGTGATCAGGGCGGCCTTGGCACCGGCCGTCAACTGCGCGCTGCGTTGCGTCGGAAAGTCAGTCAAGGCGGTCATGTTTCATCCACCTGAAGTGCGGCAGCCAGATCAGACGGGTGCACCGTGCCGACGACATTGCCATCGGCATCCCGCACCGGCACGGGTTCATACAACTCCATGCAATGGGCCAGGGCTGCGTCCAGTGTCATCGACGTGGTCAGGCCGGGATCATCCGGGCCACATTCTGCCTCGCTCCGCATGACCGAGGCGACTTTGGCATGCTGGCCCTTGGCGACATCCTTGGAAAACTCGCGCACATAGTCATCAACGGGTCGCAGGACGATATCCGTGGGCGTGCCGATCTGTACGATCTTGCCGTCCCGCATGATGGCGATGCGGTCAGCAAGCTTCAGCGCTTCCTGAATATCGTGTGTGATGAAGACGATGGACTTCTTCAGGGTCGCCTGTATGCGCAGGAATTCGTCCTGCAACTGGCGACGGATCAGTGGATCAAGCGCAGAAAACGGCTCGTCCAGAAACCAGATATCGGGGTTCACGGCCAAAGATCGCGCAATCCCCACGCGCTGACGCTGACCACCTGACAGTTGCCGGGGGAAGCTGTCTTCGCGCCCTTCCAGGCCGACCAGCGAGATCACTTCCTGCGCGCGGTCCAGCCGTTCCTTTTTGCCTACGCCCTGCACCCGCAGAGGATATGCGACGTTTTCAGCAACGGTCATGTGGGGGAACAGGCCGAAATGCTGGAACACCATGCCCAGTTTTTTTCGGCGCAGCTCGGTCAGGGCCTTTTTCGAGGCGCCTATGACATTCTCGCCGTCCACCCGAATTTCACCGCCGGTGCCGGGCAACAGTTGCGAGATACAGCGGATCAGAGTGGATTTACCCGAGCCCGACAGGCCCATGATGACGAACAACTCGCCTTCCTTGACCTCGAAATTGGCGTCCTGAACGGCGGGGATATACCCGCTTTCCCGCAGGTCGGCGGCGGCTTTTTCGGCGTCGTTCCCTGACCGAGACAGCGCGTCGGTCAGGGCTTTGTCAGCGCCGGGGCCAAAGACCTGCCAGAGATTCCGGCAGGCGATGGCTGGCATGTTCGCGTCAGTCACTTACATGCGCTCACTGGATTGCTGCGTCTACGACCGGACGCCACTTGCCTTCGTTCTCGGCCATCCAGACGGCGACGACTTCTTCGACCTTTCCGCCGTCAACATCGATCGCGCCCATCATCGGCTGCTGGTCTTCGACCGCAAGTTGATAGTTGGACAGGATTTCATAGGCGGCGGGCCATTTCTCTTCCATACCGCTCCAGCCGGCTTTGAAGATGCGCGATGGCGAAAAGTCGCAATCGTTCACCGCGTTCGGGTTCGGACCCCACGCCGGATCGTTAAAGCATGCCTCTTCACCTGCGGGCAGTTCAACGAACTGCACGTCATAGGCAGACATCGCCCAGTGCGGCTGCCAGAATGTGATCAACAGTGGCGACTTGCGCTCGGTCGAAGCCCGAAGTTCGGCGATCAATGCGCCTTCGGATCCGGCGGGAACAGCCTTGAACGGCAGCTCAAGGCCGGCCATGCGATCCGCGCCAGGTGTGCCCCAGTCGGCCGGATAATCGACCAGACGGCCACCGGGCAGAGTTTCCGCCGTGGCAAAGACCTGTGCGCAGTCTTTCAGCGCTTCCCACGCAGGCAAGCCAGGGCACAGATCAGCGACATGCGCCGGGTATGCGATACCTTCCTTGGCATCCAGGCCAAGATCGCCGATTTCGACAACAGTGCCTTCCTCGATCTTCTTGGCATATTCATCCGACACGTTGGACGACCAGATTTCCAGCGTCGCGTCGATGTCTCCATCGGCCAGAGCCTGAAACTGGTTCATCATGCCGGCGGTCACATACTCCACTTTGTAACCGGCTGCCTTGAGCATCTCACCCGCCACATGCGTGGTCACGTGCTGACCAGTCCATTCGTTGATCGCCAGTTTGATCGGCTCGTCCACGGCGCCCATGTCCGCCGCATGCGCCGCACCGGCAACGGTCAGGGCCATAAGGCTTACACTCAGTTTTTTCATGGATTTTCTCCCTGTCTTATTTGTTTTGCCCACCCCGGCGAGGTTTTTCCCGCCGGTATCTTTGTCTGATGACAATACCATGTCGCAACATGCACAAATTCAGTCGGAAAAGGAAAGTGATCAGTTTGTAACGGCGCGGTTTTCTTTCCGCCAAACCGTTGATGTTTCCCCGCAGACGCCGCAAAGGCCCCTGCCCGACCCGTCATTATCCCTAGCCCCGGGCCCGGAATGTTGACTGACGAGTCAATCACAAACCGTTTTAAGCCCGTTTGTCGAGGATTTCTTTGACAGTTCACAGTTTTTTCTTGTTCGGGCCGAGTTTCAATTCCGGTCGGGTGAGTTTCAAACACTCAAAATTCTCATTGCAAAAGGAAGGCAAAACAAAACACTCTTCACATGACAGCTTTGAGGTTGGGTCTATGCGTTCATTTGAAGAGATCTTTGATATTGCCGCCTCTCGCCACGGTGGGGTCGAAGCCTTTGAAGCACAGCTGACCAAGCCCAAAAGCCACGAAGAACTGGCGGCGATGCCCGAGGACCGGTGGCTATCGATCATCACGAAATGCGTCTTTCAGGCCGGTTTCAACTGGAAGGTCATCGAAAACAAATGGGATGGATTCGAGGCCGCCTTTGACGGTTTCGATGTGGGCCGGTGTGCGTTCATGGATGATGAAAAGTTCGATTCCCTGCTGCAAGACACACGCATTGTCCGCAATGGAACCAAGATCGCAGCAGTGCGGGACAACGCGGCGTTCCTTTTGGAACTGCGCGACGAAGGCGGCGCAGGCCAGGTTCTGGGGGGCTGGCCCTCGGATGACTATGTCAGCCTTCTTGCCATGCTGGCCAAACGCGGATCCCGTCTTGGCGGGGCTTCGGCGCAATATGCGATGCGCTTTGCGGGGCGCGACAGTTTCATTCTGTCTCGGGACGTGACCGCCCGTCTGATCGCCGAAGGCGTGATCGACAAGCCCGCCACGTCGAAAAAAGCCATGGCGGCGGTGCAACGGGCCTTCAATTCCTGGATGGATCAATCCGGCCGGTCTTTGACGGAAATCAGCCGGGTTCTGGCCATGAGCCTGTGAAAACGGTTTGCGGATTGCAGGCGGCGGACTAGGATTCACCTCATGGTTCTGCGCGTATTCCTGTGTGCTCTTTTGTTGCTGCCCTCCTGCGGTCGTCAATTGACAAAGCAAGAGCGTGATTTTGCGGATGCCATTCAGGGCGAAACCCTGAACCTTGACAGCGTGCGATTGGTCCAAGGTGCGCCGGTTGCCAATGTGACGTATTTCCGCGAGGAGCGCCCACGTCTGGCCTGCCGCGAGCGTATCCTTCCTCCGGTGGAACCCGGGTTGGTGACAGGCAAGCCAGCAGCCGTGGCCCTGTTCAACAAGGTCTACTTTGCGCGCGACTGGTATCTGGAAGACTACATGTCCGATTTCCCGGATCAGATGAACCTGGTGGCCGCGATGCTGCTGGCCCATGAACTGACGCATGTCTGGCAGTGGCAGAATCGCCGGACCACCGGTTACCACCCGTTGCGAGCAGCGGCGGAACATGGTGGGCGCAGCGACCCGTATCTTTTTGACCTCGAAACCTCGCCGGACTTCCTGTCCTACGGGTTTGAACAGCAGGGCGCCATCGTCGAGGAATACGTTTGCTGCCGTGCGCTGGACCCTCAGGCCACCCGAACCAAACGGCTGCACACGATGCTGGGCGCGCATTTTGACCTGTCCCCGCTTCCGCAAAAAGGGCGAGAGCGCGCAATCCTGCTTCCGTGGAGCGAGGCCGAGATCGACGGGATTTGCAGCGGAACCTAGTTCTGCTGAAGGGTCTCCAGATAGGCCACCAGATCCACGATGGGCTGGCTCGTCAGAATTGGCTGCCCCTGCGGCGTTTTCATGGATGTGTCCTGCCCGTCAAAGTAAGGACCATAAACCGGCATCGGGCTACCATGGCTGACCAATGGGTCCCGACCATCAATGCGGGCGACAACGCGGGCAGTCGGGAACACGCCTTCCTCGTTGGACAAAGCGGTCAGATCGCTTGGTTGAACCACCAGCACGGCCGCCATCGGACCCTGCCCCATTGCATCGATCCCATGGCAGGTCGCGCAATGGTGCATATAAAGTTCTTCTCCGGTCTTCGCGTCCTGAGCCCAGGCGGCCTGCGAGGCAGCAGCCGAAACCCCAAGAACCAGCACACTGATTGTTGCCTTGAACATCGTATCCTCCTGCCTGGATTGGCATTTGCAGGGTTGCCCGATGGCCGTCATGGCGCAATGATCCAGATCAACGAAAAAGGTACAGAGGGTTCGGGCAATGACACAATACGCCGCCATCATGCTGGCCGCCGGATTTGGAATTCCGATCCTGGCCGCGCTTAACGCGGCGCTGGGCAAAGTCATCGGGTCGCCAACAGCGGCAGCTGTTGTGCTGTTTGCCATCGCCTTCGTCGCCTCGGCGTTGGTCATGGCGCTGTTTCCCGGATTTGCGGCCTTGTCCAAGATTGCCAATGCGCCGAAACACCTGTTGCTTGCAGGTGTCCTGATTGCTTTCTATGTCCTGTCGATCACCCATGTCGCACCGCATTTCGGGGTGGGCAATGCCGTGTTCTTTGTGCTGCTCGGGCAATTGATCAGCGCTGCGGCCATCGACCATTTCGGCCTGTTCGGCGCACAGGTCGAACCGCTTACGCTCATGCGGATGGGCGGGATCGCCGTCATGGCCATTGGTGTTGCGATCACTCAACTGGCCTGAGCACCCCGCCCTCAAGCCGAACCATCCGGTCCATGCGCGCCGCTAGGTCAAGATTGTGCGTTGCGATCAACGCCGACAACCCTTCGTCCCGCACCAGCTTCATCAATGTATCAAAAACCTGATCCGAGGTTTCGGGGTCCAGATTGCCCGTCGGTTCATCCGCCAACAAAACACGGGGCGCATTGGCCAAGGCCCGGCAGAATGCCACCCGTTGTTGTTCCCCGCCAGAGAGCGCTGCGGGGCGGTGGCTGGCGCGTGCGGCGACGCCGACACGGTCCAGCAGGTCCAGCGCCCGGGCCTGTGCGGCCTTGTCCGACACACCATTGGCCAGTTGCGGCAGGGTGATGTTTTCCAATGCCGTGAATTCCGGCAGCAAATGGTGGAATTGATAAACGAACCCGACATCCTGCCGACGCAGTGCGGTTCTGGTCCGGTCGCCCTTGCCCGATACATTCTGCCCGCCGATTTCGACGGTTCCTTCGTCGGGCATGTCCAGCAGACCGGCGATATGCAGAAGCGTTGATTTACCTGCCCCAGAGGGCGCAACCATGGCTACGGCCTCACCCGCGCGCAGATCCAGATCAACTCCGCGCAAGACCTGCACTTCGCCCGGCTTGCCTTTCAGATAGGTCTTGGTCAGACCCTTCAGACGCAATGTGACATCATTCATAGCGCAACGCCTCGACCGGGTTCAGCCGCGCCGCTCGACGGGCAGGAAAATAGGTGACGACAAAGGACAGGCCAAGCGACAGGCCGATGGCCTTGAGCACATCGCTCAGGTGCAGCTCGGCGGGTAAAGCATAGATGCCCCGGATCGACGGATCCCAGACGCCACCGCCCATCACGTAATTCACGAACGAAAAGATCGGATCGATATAGATCGCAAAAAGGCACCCCAGGATGACTCCCAAAGCCGTTCCGATCAGGCCGGTAAAAGCGCCGCAGATGAAAAACACACGCAGCACCGACCCTTCGCTCAGACCGATGGTGCGCAGGATGCCGATATCGCGGCCCTTGTTCTTGACCAGCATGATCAGGCCCGAGACGATATTCATCGCGGCGATCAGAACGAGGATCGAGAGGATGATGAACATCACGTTGTCTTCGACTTCCAATGCCCGCAGGAACCCACCGGATGCATCCTGCCAGGTCCAGATCTGGCTGCGCTCGCCCGATGCTTCGAGAATGGAAATCAGGATCGGGCCCAGTTCCTCGGGCTTTTCCACCATCACTTCGATCTCATCCGCCACACCTTCGCGATTGAAAAAACTCTGCGCCTGCGAAAACGGCATGTAGACACGCGTTCGGTCGATGTCATAGCGCCCCGCCGAGAACACATAGACAACGCGATAGGCATTTACGCGGGGCGACGTACCGAAGGCGGTTTTTACCCCGTTGGGCGAGGTCAACTTGACGACGTCCCCCACGGTGGCGCCTATGCTGCGCGCCACGCCTGACCCAATTGCAATGACATCCTGACCCGTCTGAAATTCTGACAAGTCCCCCACAGCCTGCTCTGCCTGGGCAATACCCGGCAGATCAACCAGATCGTCGGGTCGCATTCCAAACACTTCAACGCCGCTGCTGCGGTCGCGGTTGGTGATCAGCACCTGCCCCTTCACCAAAGGAGCCGCGCGTTGAACACCGGGCACTTGTGCGATACGGGCCGCGCGCTCTTCGTAGTCGGCGATCGTGCGATCCACCCGCCCCTGGGCATCGATCTCGCCTGACGAATAGACCGTCACATGCGCGTTTGCGCCCAGAATGGTGCCGACGAATTCGGAACGGAAGCCGGACCGGACCGACAATGTCGCGATCAGGGCAAACACTGCCAGTGTGATCCCGATCAGGGAAATCCAGGTCATCACACTGACGCCACCCTCGACCCTGCGGGCCCGCAGATAACGCCATGCGATTTTCCATTCAAAAGGGGCAAAGGGCGGGGGTGTCTTGGCCATACCTGCTCCGGGGTGTTCTTGTTCGCGGGGACAGTTTCGGCATTTCACCCGATGGTCAAGCCGGTTGTCCCTCTGACCCGACTCCTCAGCCTGAATGAGCCGAATCAACTCGGTGCGCAACTGGAACGATTGAGCCAATCGGATGACTTCGGAAGCTGGCGTTACACCATGAGTTGTGAAGCGCATCACAGACAAACTGATATTGTTTCATGTATGAAGTTAATCATCGCGCTTTGTGAACTCCTGAATCGAAAAAGCAACAATAGGCGCGAAATTTTATTACTCTTTTTGATTATTTTCAGAAACTTTGTCACCCTACTTGTGGGGGAACACATTTAAGGAGCGGGGGTCGCTCAATGAATTTTCAAATCTCAACCAACGGTGCGGGGGTAATTCCGTCCCGCCAAGCATCAACAGAACTGGATTGTGAAACAGCGGCGCTGCTGCGTGCGGCCATTCGGCCAATCTTTGCCAGCGCGGCAAGCTGGGGCAATCTGACGGATATTCTGAAAGACAAAGGGTACCGTCTGGTTTTCCGGCAAGGGCGTCTGTGTGTCACGGATCGAACCACCGACGCGCGGGTTTGCGGGTTGCGGTTTCTGGGCCTTGAGTTTCGCGAACTGGTCAACCGGCTGGGTCGTCCGATCGTGGTGGCACGGGGCGACGGGGCCAATGGGGACATCCTGGCAACGCGCCCGACGGCAGACCAAGACTGACGTCTCAACCAATCGAATTGGTCAGATCACATCTGGTGGCCAATGCAATCGCATGGCCACCCTGGTGAAACGGATCCGCGTTGCGTGACACCAAAACCCGTCACCGGTGACGGTGCTCAAGCAATCTGCTGGTAGATTTCAGCAACTTTGGTAACGGCCGCCTCGGGGCTCAGTTCCTCGCTTTCGCCGGTCCGGCGGCAGGTCAGTTCAACAACGCCATTCTTCAGACCGCGCGGGCCGACCGTGATCCGCCAGGGCAGACCAATCAGGTCCATGGTCGCAAACTTGCCCCCTGCCCGTTCATTGCGGTCATCATAAAGCGGCTCCAGCCCCAAGGCCGTCAGAGCGTTATAGATTTTGTCGCAGGCGGCATCCGCTTCTTCATCACCCTGCTTCAGGTTCACGATGCCGCAATGGAACGGGGTCACGCCCTCGGGCCAGATGATGCCTTTGTCGTCATGGCTGGCTTCGATGATCGCGCCGACCAGACGGCTGACACCGATCCCGTGGCTGCCCATATGCACCGGAACCGGTTTTCCATCCGGGCCCTGCACGGTCGCACCCAGCGGCTCGGAATACTTCGTGCCGAAGTAGAAGATCTGCCCAACTTCGATACCACGCGCCACGCGGCGGCGTTCTTCGGGGATCTGATTGAACAGCGCCTCGTC
The DNA here is from genome assembly GCF_056538725.1 of Ruegeria sp. BF10. Taxonomy (NCBI): domain Bacteria; kingdom Pseudomonadati; phylum Pseudomonadota; class Alphaproteobacteria; order Rhodobacterales; family Roseobacteraceae; genus Ruegeria; species Ruegeria sp. BF10. The sequence goes on along the minus strand of NZ_JBQFTR010000001.1, from coordinate 668,804 downwards.
ATGCGTTTCATCCGTGCGCGCGTATTTCGAGGTGAACTCTTCCAAGATCGCCTGACATTGTTCGCGGCTGTCATAGTCAATCTCACGATCACCAAAGGTCAGGTCGGTAACGGCGCTGTCATAGAAGACCTCGGATTCACCGGTATCGGCCAGCACCAGGAATTCATGCGTATCATCGCCGCCGATGGGCCCGGAATCCGCGCGCATCGGGATCGCCTGAAGGCCCATACGCTCGTAGGTACGCAGATAGCTGACAAGATGGCGGTTATAGGCGTGCAGCGCGTCTTCCTTGGTGAGGTCGAAGTTGTAGCCGTCCTTCATATAGAACTCGCGGCCCCGCATCACGCCGAAACGCGGGCGGATTTCGTCGCGGAATTTCCACTGGATCTGATAGAGGGTCAGCGGCAGGTCTTTGTAGCTGTTCACGTGGCCACGGAAGATATCGGTCACCAGTTCTTCTGCCGTGGGCGTGAACAGCATGTCCCGGTCATGCCGGTCCTTCATCCGCAGCATCTCCTGACCATAATCGTCATAGCGGCCGGATTCGCGCCACAAATCCGCCGACTGGATGATGGGCATCTGAATCGCGATGTGACCGGCCCGCGCCTGTTCTTCGTGGACGATATTTTCCAACTTGCGCAGCACTTTGAAGCCCAGCGGCAGCCAGGAATAAATCCCGGCAGAGGCCTGCTTGATCATCCCGGCACGCAGCATCAGCCGATGGCTGACGATCTGGGCCTCGGACGGGTTTTCCTTGAGAACGGGCAGAAAGTAACGGCTGAGGCGCATGGGTTAACCTTCAAAGGTAAATTTCGACTTCAAAGGTGATTATGTCAAACCACCGCCGGGGGCAATCGGGCATTGGTGTTTTTGCGACTTCGCGTCAGTCGGTTTTTTGATTGACCCTGCAATCGGGAATTCCAATTGTGGCGCTAACTCAAAACCCATGAGGCCTTGATGCAGACCATTCAGGAACCCGCCCGCAGCATTCCCGTTGTCCACTCTACAGACGTGCTGGTCGTCGGGTCCGGTCCTGCAGGTTTGGCCGCAGCACTGGCCGCAGCGCGGACAGGTGTGGACGTCTCGCTGGTTGACCGGTTCGGGTGCATGGGCGGCAACATCACCGCCGTCGGCGTCGAAGGATTCGCGTGGTACCGGCACGAGCAAACCGTCGAGGCCGGCGGCATCGGGATGGAATTCGAAACCCGCGCCAAAGAGATGGGCGCGGCGGTGCCCGAAAGCCAGTCGCTCAGTTATGAACTGGACAGCGAAGGGTTCAAGCTGGTGGCGGACAAGCTGGTCGAAGAGGCGGGTGTTCACCCGATGCTGCACCGGCAATTCGTCGCCCCCGTCATGGAAGGGGACCGGATCATCGGCATCATCACCGAATCCAAGGCCGGGCGCGAGGCGATACTGGCCAAGGTGGTAATCGATGCAACTGGCGACGCCGATGTGGCCCATCGCGCGGGGGCCCCGACGCATAAAACGCCACGGGAGGACATGATGGCCGCCTCTGTCATGTTCCACCTGGCCGGAGTGGACAAGCGCGCCTTTATCGAGGGCGTCAAGGCCGACCCGCAGACCTACAAGGACTGGGGCGGCGGCGGTGAGTGGAACATCGAAACCAGCGGCAAAGAGGACGACATGTTCTCGCCCTTCGTGCACAAGCCCTTCCAGCAGGCCATCGATCAGGGGCTGATCCCGCCGCATCTGAACACCATCGCCGGCACCTGGGGCGCGATGCATGACACGGGCGAACTGACCTACATGAACCTCATTCACCTGGCCGGGATCGACGGGACCGACCCCGACAGCCTGACGCGCGGTGAAATCGAAGGTCGGCGCCAGTCAATGTTGGCCATCGAAGCCCTGCGCCGGTTCATGCCCGGCTGCGCGAACGCTCGGCTGCGGAATTTCGGTATGACCATCGGCATTCGCGACACCCGCAAAATCGATGCGGTATACAACATGACCGAAAACGACGCCCGCCATCAGGGCCGGTTCGAGGATACGATCGGCATCTACCCCGAATTCATCGACGGGTATGGCATCCTGATCCTGCCGACCACGGGGCGGTACATGCAGGTCCCGTACCGCTCGATGCTGCCCAGGGGCGTCAAGGGCCTGCTGGTCGCGGGGCGGTCACACGGTGCCGACCGGGTAGCCCATGCCGCCACGCGCAACATGGCCTGCTGCGCCGTCATGGGTCAGGGCGCGGGCGTTGCAGCCGCGATGTCGCTGAAAAGCAATCAGGACCTGGATCAATTGAACCTGGCACCTGTTCACACGGAACTAGAGCGTCAGGGGGTCAGGATTCACTGATGGACAGAATTCCGACAATAGACATCTCGCCGCTGTCCGATCCTGGCAGCGCAGCCTTTGATGCAACGGTACAAAGCATTATTGAGGCCTGCACGGGGATCGGGTTTCTGTCCATCACCGGAACAGGTGTGTCCCAGCAGACGGTGGATCAGGTCCGTCAGACCACACGAGAGATCTTTGCCATCAATGAAGCCCGCAAATGGGATCAGGCCATCACACGCGAGAATTATCGCGGTTATATCCCGATGGGTTTTTTCACACCCAACGATGGATCCGGCAAAGCCGACAAATACGAGGGTTACAAGCTGCACCACGAGGTTGCCGCCACCGACCCCGTGCGCGCCGAGTGTGCCCTGTACGGCCCGAACCTGTGGCCCGCTGAAGTCCCCGAGGCAAAAGAGGTCATCCTGGATTATTGGCGTCAATTGGATCAGGTCACTGATGTGTTGTTGGGCGCCTTGGAATCCGGCCTAGGCTTGACCTCTGGCATTTTGCGCGACGCGTTCCGAAACCCGATGACCAATATGACATTGCTGCACTATCCCCCGCAGGCTGCGGATGAAGCGGGTTATGGCATCCATCCGCACAAGGATACGGACGCACTGACCATCATCGCGCCCGATCCGGTGGGCGGGCTCGAGGTGCAGACCCGCAGCGGCAAGTGGATTTCACCTGACTGCCCACTCGGCGGTTTTGTGGTGAATATCGGCGACATGCTGGAGCTGTGGTCAGGCGGGCGGTTGAAGTCCACGCCACACCGGGTGGTGAACAGATCGGGCAAGGAACGGTACTCGTTCCCCTATTTCGCCGTACCCCGCCATGACGTCATTGTTGAGCCATTGTTGCCCGCCCTGCCCGGCTTTGACCGCCCAGCGGTTCATTGTGGTCACTGGTCGGCGGAAATCTGGCGCACCAACTGGCCCGATGAAACCGCAGAAGAAGACACCCCGGAACTGGGGACCTTGTACGATTGATACCGGCAAAGCCCTTCCCAATGAAGCGCTTGCATCATGGGCTTTGATGCGCCAAGAACGCCTGCAAGGGCCTGAACAAGGGGATTGCCATGGCTTTGCCGGTAAAGGATCAGCTGAGATACTGGGGCATCGCCGCTGCGGTTTTTGTTTTGATCCTCTGGGCCTTGGGGGATGTCCTGCTGCCCTTCGTCATTGGCGGAGCAATTGCGTATTTTCTTGATCCCGTTGCGGATCGACTGGAGCGGTTGGGCCTGTCGCGCGTCGCAGCCACAGCCATCATCACCGTCATCGGCGTTCTGGGATTTATGTTGGCGGTCCTGATGGTCGTACCTGCCCTGATTACCCAGCTGCTGGATCTGATCGACGTTCTGCCCGATCTGTTCAAGCAATTGCGCGGGTTCATTGAAAAACAGTTCCCGTCGCTGCTGGACCGGGAATCAAACACTCATCAGATGCTGGTGTCCTTCGGCGACATGCTGAAATCCAAGACCGGGGATGTCCTGCAAACGGTTCTCGCGTCGCTTGGATCTGCGATCAACATCGTCGTCTTGCTGGTGATCGTACCCGTCGTGGCTGTTTACCTGCTGCTGGACTGGGATCGCATGATCGCTCGCATCGGAGAACTCCTGCCGCGTGACCATGCCCCCACCATCAGGCGGCTGGCCGGTGAGATTGACACCGTGCTGGCCTCTTTCGTGCGCGGGATGGGAACGGTCTGCCTGATCCTTGGCACCTATTATGCGGTTGCCCTGATGCTGGCCGGTCTGCAATTTGGCCTGATCGTGGGTTTCATTGCCGGATTGGTCACGTTCATCCCTTACCTGGGCGCCCTGATCGGTGGTTCGCTGGCGATCGGGCTGGCGCTGTTTCAGTTCTGGGGTGATTGGGCGCATATCGGGCTGATCGCGGGCATCTTTGCCATCGGACAGGTCACCGAGGGGAATTTCCTGACACCCAAGCTGGTGGGCAACTCTGTCGGGCTGCACCCGGTCTGGCTGCTGCTGGCCCTGTCTGTCTTTGGGGCTTTGTTCGGCTTTGTCGGTATGCTGATCGCCGTGCCCGTGGCCGCCGCATTGGGCGTGCTGGCCCGATTTGCCACATCGCTGTACCTGGACAGCCGACTTTATACCGGTCTTGAAGGTCAGGATCAGGAAACCGAGTAAATGCCCCGACAACTCAGCTTTGATCTGCCCGCCAAGACTGCGCTCGGGCGTGAGGATTTCTTTGTGTCGCCTGCCAATGCTTTGGCTGTGGCGATGATCTCGGCCACATCCTGGCCGGGAAACAAGCTTGTTCTGACTGGCCCGGCTGGCGCAGGTAAAACCCATCTGGCGCATGTCTGGGCCGCGGAAACCGGCGGACGCATCATTCAGGCCGCCGACTTGCGGTATGACGACGTCCCGGATCTGGCAAGCAGGCCAATTGCCGTCGAAGACGTGCCCATGATCGCCGACGATGCCGAACAGCAGAAAACGCTGTTTCACCTGCACAATCTGGTTCTGGCCGAAGGGCACGCCTTGTTGATGACAGGTCGGCTGGCCCCGAAATTCTGGGAATTGCCGCTGGCGGACCTGCAAAGCCGGGTCGAAGGTGCCCATCACGTGGCGCTGGACCCGCCCGACGATGCATTGCTGGGCGCGGTTCTGGCCAAACTGTTCGTAGATCGGCAGTTGAACCCCGGTCCCGAGGTAATCGCCTATCTCGTCAAACACATGGATCGGCGATTTGAAACTGCGGCCGACGTGGTGGCGCAACTGGATCAATTGGCCCTTATGGAAAAGCGCGATATCACCCGTTCCCTGGCCGTGCGGGTTCTGAACATGAGCCCGGATGAGATCGAGACGGGTGATTGACCCGCACCCGCCAATTTCGCATCCTCACACAGCATTACCTGGAAGACACATGGATCAGACCGCTGCAACCGACATCCCTGACTGGGGACCTTTCGGAAAGCCACTATTCGACGAGCCCGGAACCCGGGCTTTGTCGCGTGTCGGCGTTGTCGATGTCGGATCCAACTCGGTCCGGATGGTCATCTTTGACGGTGCGGCCCGATCACCGGCCTATTTCTACAATGAAAAGGTCATGTGCGAATTGGGCGCGGGCCTGTCCGAGACCGGGCGGCTGAATCCGCGTGGGCGCGAACGCGCGCTGGCGGCGCTGCGACGGTTTCAGAATCTGGCGGTTGATCTGGAATTGCCGGGTCTGCATGTCGTGGCCACGGCTGCTGTGCGCGAGGCAAAGGACGGACCGGATTTCTGCGATCAGGTGAAGGCGGAAACCGGGCTGCACGTGGAAGTCATCACCGGGGAAGAAGAAGCCCGTTTTTCAGCTCAGGGTGTGCTGCTGGGATGGCCCGGCGCCTATGGCCTGATCTGCGACATCGGCGGGTCTTCGATGGAGCTGGCCGAGATCGGGGACGGTCAGGTGGGCCGCCGCCTGACCTCGGCGCTCGGGCCACTGAAACTGCGCGATATCAAGGGCGGACGGCGTGCACGCAAGGCTCATATCAAAAGTACCATGGAAAAGCTGCGCGATGAGATGGGTCCGCAGCGGGATCGTCTGTTTCTGGTTGGCGGCAGCTGGCGGGCCTTTGCCCGGCTGGACATGCTGCGGCGCGGCTATCCGCTGAACGTGCTGCATGAATACCGGATGACGACAAAACAGGTTCGTGAAACGATCAAGTTCATTGAAAAGAGCGATCATGAAAAACTGCGCAGCCAGGCCGGTGTATCCAGCTCGCGCATGTCGCTCATCCCTTACGCAATGGACGTTCTGGCCCGGCTGATCCGAACGTTCAAACCCAAGGACATCGCCATTTCCAGCTACGGGATCCGTGAAGGATTGCTGTATGAACAGATGTCGCAGGAGTTGCGCGACCGGGACCCGTTGATCGAAGCAAGCCTTTTTGCCGAATCCAAGGATGCCCGCCTGCCCGGATTTGGCCGAAACCTCTATGATTTCGTGATGCCGCTGTTCAAATCAGCGCCCCCCAGCAGCGTTCGGCTGATCAAGGCTGCGTGCCTGCTGCACGATGTCAGCTGGCGTGCTCATCCCGATTACCGGGCCGAAGTCTGTTTCGACAATGTCACCCGCGCCAATCTGGGCGGTTTGAAGCATTCGGAACGTGTCTTTATCGGGCTGGCCTTGCAGCACCGGTATCGCAACAAACGCGAGGGCAACCGCTTTGCGCCCCTGTATGATCTGCTGGACGAAAAAGGCCAAAAAGACGCCGAGATTCTGGGCAAGGCCATGCGCTTTGGCGCGATGCTGTGGATGCATAATGACGCCAATATGGGTCGCCTGAAATTCTATCCCAAAAAGCGCGAGCTGGAGCTGTACCTGCCCGAAGCAGCGGCCCCCCTGTTCAGCGAAGTTGCCGAAGCGCGCCTGGATTCTCTGGCAAACGCCCTGAAATCCGAAACGCGCGTGATCATCAGGGGCTGACCATCGATCCGATCAGATATCAGTTGCGCCTTCGGGCAACGCTTCATCTTCGTTTTCAGGCTCTGGCGGTCCCTCGGCCTGTTTCCTGCGGATGATGATGTCACCATTGGGCAAGATCTCGGGCGCTTCATAAGCGCTCCAGTCCTTGATCTCGGCCCCCAGCTCGGCCAGTGCCGGGCCCATTTCCCGCAAGAACGACTGCATCGCCGGGCCAAACTCATCCGCGAGGCCCAGCAGCTCATCCAGCGCCGGTTCCATTTCCTTGCGCAGACCTTCGAAGAACAGCTCGGCCCCCTGCTCCATCAGGGATTTGCTGTTGTCCTCCTGCGACATGGCGGGTGCGGCAATGCCAGCCGTGATCATGCTGATCAGCAAAACGTGTTTCATACCTGATATATAGTCCCCCTGCAGCAGGCGTGAAAGGTCACAGGTCGATGTCCAGCGTGACCGGGAAATGATCCGACGCCGTCAACAGCGCCTGTCGCAGGTCCGGTGCGGACCAGCAGAACGCATCGCGAAACGGATGCCAAATACGCCAGGCCGGACGGTAGGCACGCAGATCCTGGGTAATCATTATATAATCCAGAAGAGCCTCGAGAAACCTGCCTTCTTCCGGACGGGCAAAGCGGGCCGTGGAAGGTATCGATCCGGGCCGAAAACCATGAGCCGTCACCGCGTGCGGATCGAACAAACCCGCTTGCAGCAAAATCTCGACCGAAGACCGGCCGAACAGGTGTTCGAACTCATCCAGCCCGGGGCCATCGTTCAGGTCTCCCAGCAAAATGACGGGTTCTTGGTTTGCAACGTGCATCTCGACCCGCCTTGCCAGCCAGACCGCCTGTGCCAATTGCTTGCGGCGGTTGGCAATCGAGATACGGATCGCCTCATCCCGCGACCCAGCCCCATGCGGAGCCTTTGATTTCAAATGAGCTCCGATCAGCCGGACCTCGCGGCCCGATTGCGTGGTCACCGCCAATTCCATCGGTGGTTTGGAAAACCGCACAACATCCTCGGTCGCATCTATATCCAGGTCGATTCTGAACTCGCCATCAAACCGGGGGGCCAAGGGGTCGTCGATGTCACCCCTGGGATCATGGCGCGCGGTAAGAACGGTCCTGTCGTAAAGCAGCGCCAGCTCCTGATGGGTGTCGTTGGCAAACCCCATCACCGCGTCAGAGGTGCGCAGATCAAAAGCCTCGGCAAAGGTTTGCAGGGCCCGCACCGTATTCTGGCGTTTGCCGGTGTTCGGAGCCTCGACGATCAATACCGCGTCTGCGTCAATCGCGGTCAGCACTTTTGCAATCGCCTCGACCTGCTGCGCCTTGGTGACGTCATGCCGCCCGGACCAGGTGTCATCGACAATCAGATTGTCTTTTTGATCAAAAAGATTGGCGAACCATTCGATATTGTAGGTCGCCAGCCGCATCCTGTCAGGCCCGCGCGCCGTTGATCTCATCCCAGGCGCGGTTGATGTCGATCATCTTTTTCTCGGCCAGTCTGATCGCCTCTTCCGGGACACCGCGCGCCATCATGGCGTCCGGGTGCGTTTCGCGGACCAAGTGTCGCCAGACTTTGCGGATATCGGGCAATGGCATGTCCTGCGGCACACCCAGAACCGTGTAAGGATCTTTTGGCGCATCCGGAACAAATCGCGCCCGCAATGCTTTGAATTGAGCGTCGGTCTGCCCGAAGATCTTGCTCACTTCTTCCAAGAACGCGTTCTCATTGGGGTGGTAGAACCCATCGGCCATGGCGATGTGAAACAGCCCTTCCATCAGGTCGCAAAGCGTGGTGCTGTCTTCGGCAAACATCCGGGCGATCTTGCGGGCATAGTCCTGATACCCCGCCACATCCGTGCGGGCCATGTTGAAGACCCGCGCGGCACCTTCCTCGTCTTCACGCGCGATCTGGAACACATCGCGGAATGCCGTAACCTCGTCTCGTGTCACCTGACCGTCTGCCTTGGCCATTTTTGCACCCAGCGCAATCACTGCAATCGTGAAAGCCACCGAACGTTCCGGGGGCGAACGCAGCTTTTCAAAAACTGCGGTCAGGCTTTCGCCTTGGGCCAGCGCACTGAGCGCTTCGGATATGCGGGTCCAGATCGACATGGGCATACACTAGCGTCACAATCCGGGACTGTCAGGTGCGACAGATCACTCAGGCGAAAGAATTTTCTGCATCAGCACAAGATCCAGCCGTTGACCCCATTTGAACCCTACTTCGGGCATGCGACCAACCTGCGAAAAGCCCAGCGCCGCGTGGAACGCCACAGCGCCCGGATTGGCCGAGGAGATGCCTGCGACCAGCACATGCACCCTTTCGGTTTGTGCGACCTGCTCCAGCGCGTGCATCAAAGCACGCCCAACGCCCTTTCCGCGCGCGTCCGGTGACAGCTGGATCGAGTGTTCGCGCGTCTGCGCATATCCGGGCCCCGCACGAAACGGGGCATGGGTGGCAAAACCAACAACTTGCCCATCAAGTTCGGCGACCAGAAATCCGGTGCCCCGCGCCGCGATGTCCTCGGTGATTTGCGTCGTGCTGCGCTCAACGGTCGTGAACGTGATCAGGGACTCGCGAATGATCGCATTGGTGATCCTGGCGATTGCGGGCGCATCAGCCCCCACGGCCCGCCGAATGATCATTCCAGCACCCGGACCCCATGGGGCGTCTCGAATTCAGCCCTGAGCGCGGCCGGGCCGGTGTCGAACACCACATATTCCAATGCACCCAGATGTCTGGCCAGCGTCAATGCATCCGGGTGGTACACAACCAAACGTCGCAGCCGACAGGCGCTGTCTTGCAGCATGTCGGCCGGGTGAAGGTCGCCCTGCCATTCGATAAGTGCGGGAAACAGATTGTCGAACGGCAAGCGCCCGGTTGGCGGAACCGCCATGCGCCATCGTAACGCCCCCCGGGTCAGGTCGATCGGTTGCCCGACACCATCGGGAAACACGGAAAGCGAGGCTTCGATATCGTCGACCCTGCAAATCCAGTTGGTCAGACGCGGGCTGCCCTCGAAGCGGTCCAGATCGAACCATCGCGTTCTGCCCGGAGTTTGCGCCTGCGGGTCGATCGCGATCGCCTCCAGATAGAGACCGTCCCTGAGGCCAAGCAATTTGTTGTATGTCCCGAACGTCTCGTGCTTGCCGCCGGGTTGCAGCGCAACGCCAAGCGCTTGTTCGATATGGGCAGTTGCGTCTTCCAGCGTTTCACCCGCGACGGCCAGATGATCCAGTAACATGCGCCACCTCCTGCAAGTATTACGGCCAGATCCTTGCGGATCTGGCCGTATGTTTTCGCCAAAGAGGCGCAATCGCAAGATGTTTCGAAGAAAACCTGACCTTCGTCAGCCGCGCGCTTCGCGGATCAGGCGCAGGATGTCCTGAGCGGCCTCGGGAATGTTGGTGCCCGGGCCAAAGATGGCCTTGACCCCATGATCATAAAGGAACTGGTAATCCTGCTGCGGGATCACCCCGCCGCAGATCACGATGATGTCCTCGGCCCCGGCCTTTTTCAGCTCTTCCACCAGTTGCGGGGCCAATGTCTTGTGCCCTGCCGCCTGCGAGGAGATGCCGACCACATGCACGTCATTGTCGACCGCGTCCTGCGCGGCCTCGGCCGGTGTCTGGAACAAGGGGCCCACGTCCACGTCGAACCCGATATCGGCAAAGGCGGTTGCAATGACCTTGGCCCCACGGTCATGACCGTCCTGCCCCATCTTGACCACCAGCAGACGGGGGCGACGGCCTTCGGCGTCGGCGAATTCCTCGATAGATTTCTGGATCGCGGCAAAGCCTTCGTCACCCTCATAGGCCGCCCCATAAACGCCGGCCAGGGTTTTCACTTCGGCGCGGTGGCGGCCGAATTCCTTTTCCATTGCCATGCTGATCTCTCCTACGGATGCGCGGGCACGGGCGGCCTCGACCGCAGCGGCCAGCAGGTTTCCGCCCTCTTGGGCAGCCTTGGTCAAAGCGTCCAGCGCCTGTTGGCAAGCGGCCTCGTCACGGGTTGCACGGATGCGTTCCAAACGCGCGACCTGGGCCTCGCGTACGGCCACGTTGTCGACGTCCAGAATGTCGATCGGGTCTTCCTGTTCCTTGCGATACTTGTTGACCCCGACGATCACCTCTTCGCCCCGGTCGATCATGGCCTGGCGGCGCGCGGCGCTTTCCTCGATGCGCAGCTTGGGCATGCCGCTGGCCACGGCCTTGGTCATGCCGCCCATTTCCTCGACCTCTTCCATCAGGGCCCAGGCTTTCTCGATCAGTTCATTGGTCAGGCTTTCGACGTAATAGGACCCCGCCAGCGGATCGACCACATCGGTCACGCCGGTCTCTTCCTGCAACACCAGCTGCGTGTTCCGGGCGATACGCGCCGAAAAGTCGGTGGGCAGCGCGATCGCCTCGTCCAGAGCGTTTGTGTGAAGCGACTGTGTGCCGCCCAAAACCGCGCTCATCGCCTCATAGGCGGTGCGGATCACGTTGTTGTAGGGGTCCTGTTCCTGCAAGCTGACACCTGACGTCTGGCAGTGGGTGCGCAGCATTTTGGACCGTTCGGATTTCGCGCCGAACTCGGTCATGACCCGGTGCCACAGCGTGCGCGCGGCGCGCAGTTTGGCGATCTCCATGAAAAAGTTCATGCCGATGGCAAAGAAGAACGACAGCCGGCCTGCGAACTTGTCCACGTCCATCCCGGCCTGTGTCGCGGCCCGAACGTATTCGCGCCCGTCAGCCAGGGTATAGGCCAGCTCCTGCACCAGGTTCGCGCCGGCCTCTTGCATGTGATAGCCCGAGATCGAGATCGAGTTGAACTTGGGCATCTCGTTCGAGGTATACTCGATGATGTCCGAGATGATCCGCATCGAAGGTTCCGGCGGGTAGATATAGGTGTTGCGCACCATGAATTCCTTCAGAATGTCGTTCTGAATGGTGCCGGACAGGACGGACTTGTCATGACCCTGTTCTTCACCCGCAACAATGAAGTTCGCCAGGATCGGGATCACCGCGCCGTTCATGGTCATCGAGACCGAGACCTTATCGAGCGGGATGCCATCGAACAGGATCTTCATGTCTTCGACACTGTCGATGGCCACGCCAGCCTTACCAACATCACCAACCACGCGGGGATGGTCGCTGTCATAGCCGCGGTGGGTGGCCAGATCGAAGGCGACCGAAACACCCTGCTGGCCCGCCGCCAGGTTGCGGCGATAGAAGGCGTTGGATTCTTCGGCAGTCGAAAAGCCCGCATACTGACGGATCGTCCAGGGACGGCCCGCATACATCGTGGCCTTCACACCGCGTGTAAACGGACCAAAGCCCGGCAGCGAACCCATATGCGGCAAACCGGCGGTGTCTTCCTGCGTATAGAGCGGTTTGACCGCGATGCCCTCCAGCGTCTCTTTGGTCAGGTCGTCCAGCGGACGTCCGCGCAGCTCTTTCTCGGCCAGCGCTTTCCAATCCTTGGTGTCGGTCATTTCGGTTTCCTCTCGTCAATTCGGATGGCGGCAGTCGATAGCTTCCGCATTGAGGTCTTGCGCTTGGCCGTTTCATTCAGGCGCAAGCGCGACATTTTGAGTGTTTGGTACAAATCGTCGGTCGCAATCGGTGGCACAGAGGCTATATTCGAAGGAACAGGAGGCCACATGACACGCACGCTTGCCTTTGTTTTTTCGACACTAATCCCGCTGTCCGTCTGGGCGGCGGATGGCACGGCGACGACGGAAGACAGTTTTGTCCGCCCGGTAGGTGACAGCGAACTCAGCGATTTTCTCTGGGTCAGCCGCCCGATCGTGGTCTTTGCCGACACGCCGGCGGACCCGCGGTTCCAGCAACAGATCGACATGTTGCTCGAAGGTGAAGCCGCAATGCGTGAGCGTGACGTGGTGGTTCTGACCGATACCGATCCATCGGCGCGGTCGCCGATCCGGTCACAGCTGCGCCCGCGTGGGTTCCAGATGGTATTCGTCGACAAGGACGGCGTGGTCAAACTGCGCAAACCTTCTCCGTGGAGCGTGCGCGAGATTGGCCGGTCCATCGACAAGACACCCCTGCGCGAACGCGAAATCCGCGAACGGCGCGAAGGCGGCTGAACGCTTTCGCCAGCCCGAAAGACCCCGGCACGGAATGCCGGAGGCTTTGACTGGTATGGCAAAAGCGCGATCATGATCACTCGAACTCGATGATCACTTCGTCCACGGCGAGGCTGTCGCCGGGGCCTGCATTGATCTTGGCAACGGTGCCCTTCCTCTCGGCGCGCAGGATGTTTTCCATCTTCATCGCCTCGATGGTGCACAGCGCCTGGCCTTCCTGCACCTCTTGCCCCACTTCGACGTCGATCTTCACGACCAGGCCGGGCATCGGGCACAGCAGCATTTTCGAAGTGTCCGGCGGCAGTTTTTCAGGCATCAGACGCGCCAGTTCGGCCTGGCGCGGGGTACGTATCTGCACCTTGAGATCCGCGCCGCGGTTACGGATGCGGAACCCGCCCGAGATCTTGCCCACCTTCATGACCAGCGGCGCGTCATCGACCGTCATGACAGCAAGCTGATCGCCCGGAGTCCAATCACCCGTCACCCGCATTTCCTGACCGTCGTCAAACCTGATCGTGGCCCCATCCTGATCCGCGTCAACCTTGACGGGCCACTGGATCTCGCGCCCGAAGGAGACGACCCAATCGGTGCCGACCTTGCGTTCGTGATTGTCCATCCGGCCCGACACCCGGGTCCGGCGAATTTCAGCGACGCGATGCATGGCCGCGCAGGACGCCGCAATCCGGCGCAGGTCTGCCTCGGCCAGTTCGACGCCCTCGAACCCGTCGGGGTATTCCTCGGCGATGAAGGCCGTGGTCATATCGCCGCTGATGAATTTCGGATGATCCATCACGGCGGACAGGAACGGCAGGTTGTGGCCAATGCCTTCAACCTCGAAACTGTCCAGCGCCACGCGCATCGCCTCGATCGCCTGATCACGGGTCGGAGCCCAGGTACACAGTTTGGCAATCATCGGGTCGTAATACATGCTGATCTCACCGCCTTCATAGACGCCGGTGTCATTTCGAACGGCAACATCGCCTTCGGGCGCATCCCCCTGCCATTTGCCGTTGGCCAGCATCGGTCCGGCTGCCGTCTCCTGAGGCGGGCGATACCGGGTCAGACGGCCAATCGAGGGCAGGAAGCCGCGATACGGATCCTCGGCGTACAGGCGGTTTTCGATCGCCCATCCGGTCAGTGACACGTCGTCCTGCGTGATCGACAGCTTTTCACCCGCTGCCACGCGGATCATCTGTTCGACCAGATCAACACCTGTGATCAGTTCGGTAACAGGGTGTTCCACCTGCAAGCGCGTGTTCATTTCAAGGAAATAGAAGTTCTTTTCACCGTCAACGATGAACTCGACTGTGCCTGCGCTGGAATAGCCCACGGCCTTGGCCAGCGCCACGGCTTGTTCCCCCATGGCCTTGCGCGTCGCTTCGTCCAGAAACGGCGACGGTGCCTCTTCCACGACTTTCTGGTTGCGGCGCTGGATCGAGCATTCGCGCTCGCCCAGGTAGATACCGTTTCCATGACTGTCGCACAGAACCTGAATTTCGATGTGACGCGGTTGGGTCACAAATTTCTCGATGAAGATCCGGTCATCCCCGAACGAGCTTGCTGCTTCGTTCTTTGACGACTGGAAGCCCTCGCGCGCTTCGTCATCATTCCACGCGATCCGCATGCCCTTGCCACCGCCCCCGGCGCTGGCCTTGATCATGACAGGATAGCCGATCTGGTTCGAGATTTTGACCGCCTCTTCCGCGTCTTCGATCAGCCCCATGTATCCGGGAACTGTCGACACGTTTGCTTCCTGAGCGATTTTCTTCGAGGTAATCTTGTCGCCCATCGCCTCGATCGCGCCTTTCGGAGGACCGACAAACGCCACGCCTTCGGCTTCCAGCGCCTCGGCAAACTTGGCGTTTTCGGACAGGAAGCCATAACCGGGATGGACCGCCTGCGCGCCGCTCTGGCGGATGGCGTCCATGACCTTGTCGATCACGATGTAAGACTGGTTTGCAGGTGGCGGGCCGATATGAATGGCTTCGTCCGCCATCGACACATGCAGCGCGTTCTTGTCCGCGTCCGAGAAAATGGCGACGGTGCCGATACCCATCTTGCGGGCGGTCTTGATAACCCGGCAGGCGATCTCGCCCCGGTTGGCGATCAGGATCTTATTGAACATGGAACGTCCTTTGGCTTGGTGTTCTGGAAACGCAAAACGCCGCCGCAGGGAACAATCCCCACGACGGCGTGATCCGCGATGACGGGCGGGACGACATGCGCCCCGCAAAATATGCGTTAGTTACAGGTGTTCTGCGTTTTGCAGTACAGCACGTTGCCCGCCGCGCCGACGGCTGCGCCAAACAACGGGTCCGCGTTGAGGACCGCCGCCCCCACTGCCCCGGCACCTCCGCCGAGGATTGCCTGTTCGCCCGTGGTGTCTCCGCAGGCGGCCAGGCCCGCGCAGGTCGCCGCAGCAAGGATGAAGCGTGAGAATCGCATTGTATCTGCCCTTTTTGGTTTCTTGGTTCTTTTGGGGTCAGATGCGCGAAACACGCCCTGTTATTCAATATCAACGGGTGCGCAGACGAGTTTTGTGCGGGATTTTGCCTTTTTTTGTCCGATACAGGCAAAAAGAAAAACGCGGACAGGACTATGTGGGGAACACAAGCCTGCCCGCGCAAGGAAGGGGTACGGAATAGTAGGTGCATGTGCGGCGCAGGCAAAGTAGAGCCGCACGGCCTATCCAGTTTGCACAGCACAATATTGCCAGCAAACACAGGATTGTTTCCGATCGGGATTTCGGCTGGAATCTGCCCACACCGGGAAATGCCGCGCAACTTCGCGCCGATACCGGTTCGGTACTTCTCGGGCGTTTGAGGCCGCTTTGCCGTCACAGTTTCGTGACAGATCAAGCTGCTTTCCGCGCGTTTCGCGGTTGCAGCATCACGACCTTCTGCCAGCGACGGGCATACAGAACCGCCTTGCGCCAATGCGTTGTCCAAGCGGCTCAAGACGTCGTGTTTAAGCGCAATGGAAAACACACATTTTCTTGAAAAATCAACGCCTTCACTTCCCACTCTCGTGATTTCCCAAGGTTTGAACCTCGTGAAACGGTCCGTGTGCACACTCGCACTCAAAGGAATACCCACATGACGAAGACTAGAAAAAAGGCACTCCTGCTTGCTGCCTCCACGCTCAGTGTGACCGGCACGCTTGCCTTTGCCCAGGATGCCCAAACCCAAGCCGAACTTGACGCCTTGCGCGCCCGGGTCGAGGCGCTGGAATCTGGCAGGAACAGCCCCGCCAACGGAGACTTCCGCATCGGCAACACCGTTCTGGATGTTTATGGCTACGTGAAGGCCGACTTCTTCTACGATTTCGATTTCGATCAGGGGGATACGGCGTTCGTGAATGTCATCGGGGAACCCTCGGCTGCGACCGATGGCACATTTGGTGCCACCGTCCGCCAATCGCGGATCGGTCTGCGCACCACCACCCCAAGCGGCATCGGCGATATCGGCGGGCAACTGGAACTTGATCTGTTCGGTTCGGGCGGAACAGCCGAATTGCGTGTACGCCACGCCAATATCACCATCGGTGACAACTGGCTTATCGGTCAGACCTGGACCAACTTCATGCCGCTGGACACTTACCCGACCTCGGTGGAATTCAACGGCCCCGTTGGCATTCCTTTCGCACGGGTTCCGCAGGTTCGCTATACCAACTCTTTCGGAACGAACACGTCCTTCGCAGTTTCGATCGAAGAGAATGTCGGCGGTTCGAATTCGGATGATCCGGTTTTGACCGCATCCGCCGAGCACAATGACGGGACATATGTCGCGCGCGTGTCCGGCCTTTATGGCAAGGCGCAATCCGGCAATATCGAAGTTGATCAAACCGGGTTCACGATATCCGGCTCGGTTCGCCCGTGGCAGGGCGGCCTGTTCCAGGTCAACTATGTGAACGGCGAAGCACTCGGCCCGTACCTGATCGGCCTTGGTGATCCCATCGTGAATGGCCAGGCCAACGACGTGGATGGCTACACCATCGAATTCCGGCAGGATCTGAGCCCGAAATGGAATGTTGGCATTGCATACGGCAAAGAAGACTATGACCTGCCGACCTCGACCGGAACCCTGTCGTTTACCGAGCTGGAAACGATCCACGTCAACGCATTTTACAAGGCAACCGAGGATCTGACACTCAGCGCCGAGTACATCTATGGCGAACGGAACGACGCGCCG
This sequence comes from Ruegeria sp. BF10, assembly GCF_056538725.1. Taxonomy (NCBI): domain Bacteria; kingdom Pseudomonadati; phylum Pseudomonadota; class Alphaproteobacteria; order Rhodobacterales; family Roseobacteraceae; genus Ruegeria; species Ruegeria sp. BF10. The sequence continues at coordinate 651,780 of NZ_JBQFTR010000001.1, read as the reverse complement.
ACCGGCAGAACCTTTGATGGAAGCCGCGTTCAGCTCGCCGCTCAGTTGAACTTCTGATTCCGCACACGGACCCTGCCCGGATTCGGGCAGGGTCATCCCGAAACCGGTCCTGAAGGGCTGATATGCGGCGGCTTTGATCACGATCAGCCTGTCCCGTCGATTACGTCGGGAAAGGACGCACGTGCGGCGTCCACATCGATCACCAGCATCGCGTCATAGCTGGCCGGATCAAATGGGTCTTCCGCCGGAATGACTTCGCGCCCGAAAAGCCAGCTGAGCCGTCCGGCATCCAGATTGCCCCGCTCGAACGGCTGATCGCCGAAATGGGCCCAAAGGGCCTCCATGAAGGCGGCATCGGCACGTTTGTCCGCCGGTTTGCGATCCCGGAACCGTTCCCGCCGCGTCAGCGGCGTCACGCCTTTGGGATTGGCGCGCCGAATTGTGAACTGATAATCGGTGCCTGAAAGACGCCCCGGGAACCCGCGATGTTTCAGCATGGCGACACTCCACAGCTTTGTTTTGCAGACAATAATAGTTCGAACCCGAACCTGGATGGGATCATGTTGCGCACCTCCAAAGCCGCACCGTTGGTCTGAGATGCTTTGACGTCATGAATGTGTAAGTTCATGGTCAAAGCCCCTCCCAGATACACCGGGACTGCTCCAGCCGGTAGGCTTCAAAATACTGTGTCGCGTCCGGCGCGGTGTCGCCGAATTCCACCGGGCGATCAGACAGGGAAATGACAACTCTTGATGGCTGCAATTCGTGCTGAGCCACGTAGGGAACGGCAAGAATCTGGCACAGATGCTCCATATCCTTCGACGCCACGTCATAGCCGATCCGTCCCACTGAGGCTCCGATCTTCGGGGCAACAAATCGAAAGCGCACCCAAAGCTCACCGGGGTTGTTGTCCAGCAGGACATCGCTCAGATGCACCGGCTGACCGGACGGCACCGGCAAAGAGCTATCTGTCTGGGCAAAAACGGAAGTGCCGAGCGCGCACAACACCAGACATATGGCACGATCCCGGACCCACCGAAGGCAGGCTCCTCCTTCCGGGATCGCGCGCGCAGTGCTTTTGGCCTGCGCGGTTCTATGTCTGACGGGTCGGATCATTCAACCATTTGTCGCTTTTTGTCAATTCCGCCGCAATTTTGAGCATTTTTCGCTCAGAATCGGACTGCCAGTGCCAACAACCGGGGCGAACAAAGCCGCCCCGAATGGATCAAAGCGGAATATTGTCGTGCTTTTTCCATGGGTTCTTAAGCTTCTTGCCGCGCAAACTGGCAAAGGCCCTGGACACGCGCCGGCGGGTCGAATGCGGCATGATCACCTCGTCGACGAACCCGCGTTCGGCGGCGACAAAGGGGTTTGCAAACCGATCTTCGTAATCGGCGACATGCTGTGCGGTCTTTTTCGCATCATGCAGATCTGCCCGGTGAATGATCTCGGTTGCGCCCTTGGCACCCATCACCGCGATTTCGGCGGTCGGCCAGGCATAGTTGAAATCGCCGCGCAGGTGTTTGGACGCCATAACAACATAGGCACCGCCATACGCCTTGCGCGTGATCACCGTGACCTTGGGCACAGTCGCCTCACCATATGCATAAAGCAGCTTTGCGCCGTGCTTGATCACACCGCTGTATTCCTGCTGTGTGCCCGGCAGAAAGCCCGGAACATCGACAAGCGTCAGGATCGGAATTTCGAAACAGTCGCAGAACCGCACGAACCGTGCCGCCTTGCGCGAACTGTCGATATCCAGACATCCCGCCAAGACCATCGGCTGGTTTGCCACCACACCTACGGTCTGACCTTCCAGCCGGATAAAGCCGGTGATGATATTCTTGGCGAAATCTTCCTGAATTTCGTAGAAATCACCCTCATCGGCTATTTTGGTGATGAGTTCCTTCATGTCATAGGGCGTATTCGGATTGTCCGGAACCAGAGTGTCCAGCGAATCCTCGATCCGGTGCGGGTCATCAAAGAACGGACGCACCGGAGGTTTCTCGCGGTTGTTGAGCGGCAGGAAATCCACCAGACGGCGCACTTCTGCCAATGCTTCCACATCGTTTTCGAACGCCGCATCGGCGACCGAGGATTTCCTGGTGTGGGTCGAGGCGCCACCCAGTTCTTCGGCCGTTACAACCTCGTTGGTAACCGTTTTCACGACGTCGGGGCCCGTCACGAACATGTATGACGTGTCTTTGACCATAAAAATGAAGTCAGTCATCGCAGGGCTGTAAACCGCACCGCCGGCGCATGGGCCCATGATTACGCTGATCTGCGGAACCACACCCGAGGCCGTGATGTTGCGCTGAAACACTTCGGCATAACCCGCCAGAGATGCCACACCTTCCTGGATTCGCGCACCGCCCGAGTCGTTGATTCCGACAATCGGTGCACCGTTTTGCACCGCCATATCCATGATCTTGCAGATTTTCTGGGCATGCGTCTCGGACAGCGATCCACCAAAGACCGTAAAGTCCTGGCTGAACACATAGACCATGCGTCCGTTGATGGTGCCCCAACCCGTGACAACGCCATCACCCGCAGGTTTTTGTTTTTCCATTCCGAATTCGGTGCAACGATGACTGACGAACATGTCGAATTCTTCAAAGCTGCCCTCATCCAGCAGCAACTCGATCCGCTCTCGCGCCGTCAGCTTTCCGCGCGCATGCTGGGCATCGATCCGCCTCTGCCCGCCGCCCAGTCGCGCGTCGTTGCGGCGGTTTTCCAACTCGGAAAGGATGTCTTTCATGACGATTATCCCCTGTAAAATTTGCCGGGACCCTACCCCTTTGCGCCTCTCATCCAAAGCTCTTTTCGGCAAATTTGCAAATATTCAGCAACAACAATCTGGATAACTGTAAACTTGCAAAGTCTCTCGTTGAGATAACTGGATGGCTGGCAATCCAGAATTCCATGATTATACATGTGAACCATGCAGTTCAGCTCTCGCGCGGTTCGCCGCACACCACCCACATTGGCGACACTTGTATTGCTCGCGGGCTTGTCTGCGCTGAGCATGAACCTGTTTCTGCCGAGCCTGCCGAACATGGCAGCGTATTTCGGCGCCGATTACAAGGTCATGCAGTTGTCGATCGCGTTGTATCTTCTGGTCAATGCCGTTCTGCAAATCCTGATCGGGCCGCTCGCAGACAAGGCTGGTCGCAGGCCGGTTCTGCTGTGGGGGATCGGCTTGTTCCTGCTGGCCACGCTTGGATGCATCTATGCGCCCAACGTTGAAATCTTTCTGGCGTTCAGAATGTGCCAGGCGGTCGTGGTTGTCGGCATGGTCCTCAGCCGGGCTGCGGTAAGGGATATGTACGATCAGGACCAGGCGGCATCGATGATCGGATACGTGACAATGGGTATGGCCGTGGTCCCGATGATCGGCCCCGCGATCGGCGGGCTGCTGGAGGAAAGCTTTGGCTGGAAGGCGAACTTCTGGCTGCCTTTCGCCGTGGGCGCCTTGACGCTTGCCTTGACCTTCGCGGATTTTGGCGAAACGTCAGCCAAAAGCGGCAAGACCCTTGTTCAGCAATTCAAGGAATATCCTGAACTTCTGACCTCGCCACGGTTCTGGGGCTATTCGCTGTCCTGCGCGTTGTCTTCGGGCACATTCTTTGCCTATCTCGGTGGTGCGCCCTTTATCGGAACCGAACTGTTCGGTCTAAGCGCGGCACAGGTCGGCATATATTTCGGCGCCCCCGCAGTCGGCTATTTTGTTGGCAACTTTCTGAGCGGTCGGTTTTCCATGCAGATTGGAATCAACCGGATGGTGCTGTGGGGCAGCCTGCTGAACGCCTTGGGCGTTGCGCTTTCGGCATCCTTGTTCCTCACAGGTCTGGGCACCGCCCTCAGCTTTTTCAGCTTGATGACCTTTGTGGGCGTCGGAAACGGCATGGCCATTCCCAATGCAACTTCCGGCGCACTGTCGGTTCGTCCGCATCTGGCGGCAACCGCCTCGGGGTTGAGCGGCGCAATCATGCTGGGCGGCGGCGCAGGCCTGAGCGCGCTAGCAGGCACCCTGCTGACCCGGGAAACCGGCGCCATGCCCTTGCTCTGGCTGATGCTCACCTCCGCAGTTCTGGCGATTTTCGCAATTGGATCCGTCATTCGGCGAGAGCGGCAATTGGGGCTGTAACGACTTGCCCCGAAAACTTTGCAAAGTTAATCTTCCAAAAAAGAAAACTTGCAAAGGCACCTCATGGCCACCCAAAAGCTCTATGCCGGCGCGAAACTGCGTGAAATGCGCACGCGACTGACCCTGACACAACGCGAATTCGCTGCGAAGCTGGGTGTTTCACTCCCATACCTGAACCAGATGGAGAACAACAACAGGCCGATTTCGACCACGGTTGTGTTGGCTCTGGCGCAAGAATTCGGCATGGATGTCACCGAGCTCAGCACCGGCGACAGTGAGCGACTGGTGTCGGATATGCGCGAGGCTCTGGCCGACCCGGTTTTTGCGGATATTCTGCCGCCACTTGCCGATTTACGCCTGACGGCATCAAACGCCCCGGCATTGGCCCGCGCATTTATCGAGCTGCACAAAACCTACCGCCAAACACATGAGCGTCTCGCCTCTCTGGACGAAGCTTTGGGACGGGAAGACGCCCGAATGCAGGCCAGCCCCTGGGAAGAGGTGCGAGACTTCTTCCATTATTGCGACAACTATATCGACGCCGTGGACCGGGCGGCAGAGCTGTTCGCCAATCGCGCGGAAAGCCCGGGCAGTATCCGGCAGGCCGCTTTGAACAGCCTGACTGAGCGTGGCATTCAGGTGATGTTCTCTGACATCGCCCCTTTGCGTACCTATGACGCCGAAAGCAAAATCCTGCGCCTTTCCTCCCGCTCGACTCCGCAAACGCAAGTGTTTCAACTGCTGTTGCAAGTGGCATTGATCAGTCAGGACAAACTGCTGGAAGCGACACTGGATTTTGCCAAGTTCCAAAGCGACGAGGCGCGGTCCATCGCCAAGATCGGCCTTGCCAATTACTTCGCCGGCGCGTCCTTGATGCCCTATTCCGCATTTCTGACCGCCGCTCAGGAAGAGCGCCACGATCTGGAGCTGCTCAGCAACCGGTTCGGCGCATCGATCGAGCAGGTTGCGCATAGACTGTCGACTCTGCAACGCCCCGGCGCAAAAGGTATCCCGTTCTTTTTTGTCCGCGTGGATCAGGCCGGGACGATCACGAAACGGCACTCGGCCACGCGCCTGCAATTTGCGCGGTTCGGTGGCGCCTGCCCCCTTTGGAACGTGCATCGGGCCTTTGAAACGCCGGGCCATTTCCTGAGGCAACTGGCAGAAACGCCGGATGGTGTGCGTTACATCTCGCTGGCTCGGGATGTGTCGAAATCAGGCGGCTCATTCGGCGCACCGGTCAGGCGGTACGCAATTGCGCTGGGGTGCGAGGTGCGCCATGCCCCGGCGCTCGTGTATGCCGACAACCTCGACATAAACAACGCCAGCGCCTACGAGCCCATCGGCATTTCCTGCCGCATCTGCGAGCGCCAAAACTGCCACCAGCGTTCGGTCCCGCCGCTGGAACGCCGCCTCAGCATCGATACCCATACGCGCGGCACCCTGCCATACGAAGTCACCTGATGTCCCATGGCCGAAACTCTACCGGGAGAGCCCCGACCCGGGCCGGGGCAGCGAGTGCCCCGGCACTGGCGTTCAGGCCTTGGACAAAATCGCCCAGATTTCGTCTTTCAGCGCTGCCCGCTTCTTGCGCAAATCAACTTCGGCCAGCTCTTCCATGGGTTCGACGTTGGTTTCAGCCCGATGCACAACGCGATTGACCTCGTGATACTCATCAGCCAGACGGGCAAAATGCGCGTCCGTTTGCTTGAGCTGGCTCATCAGTTCAACCTTGTCCGGAAACTCTTCGGCCAGTTCATGCGGGGTGTGGGACATGTCTGTTCGCTCCTTCATATGTCGTTGCATATCAGTGGTAGAAGCGTGACGCGGTGCCCTCTTTGACGCGGATCAATTTCATACAGGAAAAATTCAGAATTCAGCGCCGCGCAGCACGCCAACCCGCAGAACGTGCTTCGGCAGCAGAGCAGAACCATCGCTCGCCCTTGGCTGCACTGATCCGGGTCTTGGCATAGTACCTCTGGCCCGGTTCGTGAAAGATCCTTTCGCCCTTTGACGAAACATTTCCTTTGATCAGGCATGTTTCAGAGGATTTCGGCTTCTTGCGGGCCCTGTGCACCCAAGGCACCTGAATCTGTGTCTTGTGCAATCCCCTGTTTCCAATCCTCGCGACCTGCTCGGCACCTGCGTACGCGTCCGAATATTTGCGGTACGCAAAGGCCAAGCCCTGCTCTACAATCCGGGCAGCGACATCTTCGCGTTCCACGCTGCACCGGGCAACGATGCGACCGTAGCGATCCCGATCCACCGGGACACAAGTGGTCATCCGTCCCTGAAACTGGTTCTGAACCATATTAGTGACCCACGCCCCGCATGGCCAGTTTGATCCGTCGGAATCCTGACAGGTCTGATCCAGTTCGGGCGCATCGATACCGTGCAGCCGCACCCGGACACCGCCGACATGCCAGGTATCCGCATCAACGACGTCAACCCGACCTGTAAACTGTTCTGCGGCATGAGTCAGACCCGGCACCAGAAGAACAAAAATGAAACAAATCCTTAACATGCCCCCGATATGCGCGGTATTTCACACACATTCAACCGGGGGCCGTTTGGATAGGTTAACGTTGAGCGGTCGCCCAGTTGGGGTGAATCCACGGACGATCATTGGCCTTCGGCAACGGATCCCTGCCCAAAAGCGAATCCGACACTTTTTCGCCCACCATGATCGACGGCGCATTCAGGTTGCCGTTGGTGATTTGCGGAAAGATGGAACTGTCCGCAACGCGCAACCCGTCCACGCCGATGACACGGCCTTCGGGGTCGACCACCGCGTTCTTGTCATCCGCGCGCCCCATCCGGCAGGTGCCGCAGGGGTGATAAGCGCTTTCCGCATGCTCCGCGATAAAGGCGTTCAGTTCTTCATCCGTTTGAACCGCGGCACCGGGCTGGATTTCTTTGCCCGCAAAGGGCTTGAAGGCGGCTTGTCCAAAGATTTCGCGGGTCAGTCGGATACAGGTGCGGAAATCCTCCCAATCCTTTTCATGGCTCATGTAGTTGAACTTGATCACCGGCGCGTCTGCGGCTTGGGCCGAGCGCAATGTGACCGCCCCGCGTGACGGCGACCGCATCGGGCCGACATGCGCCTGAAACCCGTGCCCCTCGGCAGCGGCCTGCCCATCATAGCGAACCGCAATCGGCAGGAAGTGGTATTGAATGTCGGGGTATTCCACGCCCGGTTTCGACCGGATGAACGCCGCGCTTTCGAACTGGTTCGATGCGCCCAATCCCGTTTTGGTAAACAGCCATTGCGCCCCGATCAGGCCCTTGCTGACCAGGTTCCAGTGCTTGTAGAGCGTGATCGGTTGCAGCGACGCCTGTTGAATGTACAGCTCCAGATGGTCCTGTAGGTTGGCACCAACCCCCGGGCGATCCGCCACGACGTCGATCCCATGCTCGGCCAGATGCGCTGCTGGGCCGATACCGGACAACATCAGCAGCTTGGGCGAATTGATCGACGATGCAGCCAGAACGACTTCGCGCCGGGCCCTGATGACTTCTTTCCTGCCGCCACGGATCAGTTCGACCCCAATGGCGCGACCGTCTTCCATGACAACCCGAGACGCAAGACCGCGCACGATATCGCAATTGTCCCGCTTGAGCGCGGGTTTCAGATAGGCATTCGCCGCAGACCAGCGCCGCCCCTTCCAGACGGTCTGCTCCATCGGGCCAAAGCCTTCCTGCTTTTCACCGTTGTAGTCACCCGTGACTTCGTAACCGGCCTGCTGACCTGCGTCCACAAAGGCCTGAAACAACGGGTTTTCGCGCGGGCCGCGCGACACGTGCAACGGACCGTCAGTGCCGCGCCAAGCCGGATCGCCCCCATGGCCGCCGTCGTGCCAGGTCTCCATCCGTTTGTAATAAGGCAATACATCCGCGTAAGACCAACCGTCAGCCCCCATCTCGGCCCAGGTGTCGAAATCGCGCGCGTGGCCGCGAACATAGACCATGCCATTGATCGAGGACGACCCGCCGATCACCTTGCCGCGCGGACAGGCCAGGCGACGGTTGTTCAGGTGCGGCTCGGGCTCGGACTGATACCCCCAGTCATAGCGCGACATGTTCATCGGATAGCTCAGCGCCGCCGGCATCTGAATGAACGGCCCCATATCGGTGCCGCCGTGTTCAATCACCAGAACCGAGGCCCCCGCCTCGCTCAGACGATATGCCATTGCGCAGCCTGCGGACCCTGCGCCGACGATGACAAAATCTGCTTCCATTTCCACAACTCCTGCCCCACCGAGAAGGTTGGATGCCTCCGGCGGGAGTACTTTCGAAAAGATGAAGAGGTTATTCGCCGCGCGGGAACCGGGCGTTTTCCTCGACGATGTTGAGATCCATGTGATTGCGCATGTAGCGTTCCGACGCTTTTTGCAGCGGCTGATAATCCCACGGGTAGTAGCCGCCCTGCCGCAGCGCTTCGTACACAACCCAGCGCCGCGCCTGGCTGGCGCGGACATCGGCGTCGAAGCGATCCAGATCCCAACGGGTCTCGGATTTGGCGCGCAGTGATTGCAGCGTACCTGCGTGTTCGGGGCTGTCGGCCAGGTTGTTCAGTTCGTGCGGGTCGGCTTCAAGGTCAAACAACTGATCGGGGTCCAATGCGCAGCGATTGTATTTCCACTTGCCATATCGCAATGAGACCAATGGCGCGTAGGATGCCTCGGCCGCGTATTCCATGGCCACCGGTGCGGTTCGTTCTTCGCCCAGCGCCAATGGCACGAGGTTTTCGCCATCGGTCCAGGGAGCGATTTCGGCCATGTCTACGCCGGCCAGCGCCCCCAGGGTCGGCGTCACGTCTAATGTTGATACCGGAGCATCTATCCGGCCGGCGGGCAGATCAGGCGACGCGATCATAAGCGGCACACGCGCCGAGCCTTCGTAGAAGTTCATCTTGAACCACAAGCCGCGTTCGCCCAGCATGTCGCCGTGATCCGAAACGAACAGGATGATCGCCTCTTGCCGGGTCGTTTCCAGCACTTCGAGGATTTCGCCGATCTTGTCGTCCAGATAGGAAATATTGGCGAAATAGGCGCGGCGCGATTTGCGGATATCTTCTTGGGTGATGTTGAAACTGCGCCAGTCATTGGCATCAAAAATCCGCTGAGCATGCGGGTCCTGATTGTCATAGCCGATATCAGAAACTTCGGGCAGCAGATGCTCGCAATCCTCATACAGATCCCAGTACTTGCGACGGGCTACGTATGGGTCATGCGGATGGGTGAAGCTGACGGTCACACACCATGGGCGGTCATCCTTGCCGCGTGCCAGATCATAAAGCTTGGCTTTGGCGTTGTAGGCGACCTCGTCGTCATATTCCATCTGGTTGGAAATCTCGGCAACGCCCGCGCCGGTGACGGACCCCATGTTGTGATACCACCAGTCGATCCGTTCACCCGGCTTGCGGTAATCCGGGGTCCAGCCGAAATCGGCCGGATAGATGTCGGTGGTCAGGCGGTCTTCGAACCCGTGCAACTGATCGGGGCCGACGAAATGCATCTTGCCGGACAGGCAGGTGTAATAGCCCGCGCGGCGCAGGTGATGCGCGTATGTGGGGATGTCGCTGCGGAACTCGGCCGCGTTGTCATAGACCCCTGTGCGCGACGGCAATTGACCGGACATGAAGCTGGCCCGCCCGGGCGCACACAAGGGCGACGCCGTGTAGGCATTGGCAAACCGGGTTGACCGTTCCGCCAGTTTCTTCAGGTTCGGAGCGTGAAGCCAGTCAGCGGGACCATCTGGAAAGAGAGTCCCGTTCAACTGATCCACCATCAGGATCAGAATGTTCGGTTTTGTCATTTTTCAGCCTCGAGCAGAGTGTCGAGCACACGCATCGCGTGGCTCACGGCCAGTTGCGGTTCTTCGGGGGCGCTGAGTGCGGCGCGGATGTACAGACCATCAATCAGGGCAACCATGTTCTCGGCCGCCTCTTTAGGGTCGGCCAACTTGTGCCGCAGGGCGTGGGTCAGATTGGATTTGATGCGGGCCTGGTAGATCTGCCACAGGCGCAGGGCGTCATCATTGGTCTGAGCCAACACATAGAAGGTCATCCAGGCCGCGATCACATCGGGTGTGAAACAAGAGGGCGCAAAACACGCCCTGACGATCGCCTGCGCCCTGTCGTCCGGCGCGGCTGCTTTCAACTCGCCTCGCGCCTCTTTGCCGAAGTCCGACAGGATCTGCCGCATGGCAGCCAGAAAGATCTGATCCTTGCCGCCGAAATAGTGGTGCGCAAGCGCGCTGGACATGCCCGCACGCTTGGCAATCTGGCTGACGGTTACATCAAGGGATTTCTTCACGCCCAATTCAGCGATTGTCGCACGAACAATCGCATCCCGGCGGATTGGCTCCATTCCGACTTTTGGCATCGTTCTCCCCTTGAGCAGGCGTCACGGGACCACGCTAGGGGGTTTTTATTGACTCGTCAATTAATGAAAAATCGGGGAGCGTTGTCGTTACAGCTTCGGCGCAATACTCGGAGGCGTCAAGTCCCGGCGGTTCAACACGAATTCGCGCCATGAGATAAAGCTTACGGCGGCAAGGATCAGCGTGCCGCCCGCGACAACCCACACGTCAACGCTTTCATGGAACACTGCGGCGCCCAGGATCGTGGCCCATATCAGCTGAAGAAACGTCACCGGCTGCGTGACGGCCACTGGCGCCGCCTGAAGTGCCAAGGTCATGAAGTAGTGCCCGGCTGTCGCAAAGCTGGCCACCAGAAAAAGAACCCCGAGATCCCGCAGGCTTGGCTGCGTCCAGACGGCGACCGCAAATGGTATCAGGGCTATGGTCACCCAGATCGACAGATGCGCCACGACGACGGATGGCGGTACATCACGCACCAGAATCTTGGCCAATAAATACGACCCCCCAAGTGTCAGGGCCGTTCCCAGCATGGCCAGATGGCCTGATGACACGTCGCGAAAACCGGGCCGCAGGATGATCAGGACGCCAACCAGAGCGACCAGAATGGCTGCAATCCTGCGAAAGGCCAGTTTTTCACCCAGAAACAGGGCCGCCCCCAGGGTGACGTAAACCGGCGTCATGTAATTCATGGCGGTGACCTCGGCCAATGGTATCTGTGTCATGGCAAAGAACCAGAGCATGACCGCAACCGCATGCACGACCCCTCGCAGGCCGAACAGCGTCAGCAGGCGGGGTGTCAGATGTGTCGACATGATCGACCGCATGGCTGGCAAAAGAAACACCAAACCCAGCACATACCGCAGGAAGGCGGCCTGGATGGAATTCATCGATGTGCCCAGCGACTTCACCAGCGCGGTCATCACGACAAAGGACAAGCCGGCGGCGAACATCCAGAACATGCCGGCAAGCGGGCGGGACGATACGGTGGATGAAGTCATGTTCAAGGTTGAACACCGAAACCCGGCCGGGAACAACCCTTCACATGATAACAAGTTTCAGTGCGATACCCAGCATGACGATGCCAATCCCGGCATCCAGCACCTGCCACGCCCGGGGGCGCGCAAAAACCGGGGAAAGGATACCCGCGCCGTAACCAAGCGAAAAAAAGAACACGAAGCTGGATGTCATCGCGCCAAGGGCGAAACCCAGCCGGTCGTCATATTGGGCCGAGATCGAGCCGATCAGCACGACCGTATCCAGATACACATGCGGATTCAGCCAGGTGAACGCGAATACCGTCAGCAGCGCAGCCTTGAGGCTGGTTCGCTTTCCATTGCCGATTTCCATCACCGAACCTCCCAGCCAGGATGACCGCAGACTGCGCAAGCCATACCAGATCAGGAATGCCGCCCCACCGTATCGCATCACGGTTTCGAACCAGGGTGCGGCCTGTGCCAGAGTGCCAAAACCTGCCACGCCTGCTCCGATCAGGATGGCATCAGACACCGCACAGGTCAGGCACAGAAAAAACACATGCTCGCGCCGCAAGCCCTGCCTCAGGATAAAGGCGTTCTGCGCCCCGATGGCGAGGATCAGGCTGAAACCCAGCGCAAAACCGGCGATCACGGATGTAGGCATGATATCTCCTGCGTTGTCACTGCGTTGACTAATGGCCGCGATACGATCTATCAAATTAAAGATGTTGCCCTCTGTTAAGTTTTGCTAATGCTGCTGGACCCTCACCAACTGGCCGCCTTGTCCGCCATTCTGCGCCATGGCAGTTTTGATGCAGCGGCGGCGGAGCTGGCCGTGACCCCTTCGGCGATATCCCAGCGGATAAAGGCGCTGGAGGATCGGGTGGGCGCCTCGCTCATCCATAGGGGAACCCCTTGCACCGGAACGCCCGCCGGGCAGCGCATCGCGCGCTACGCCGAAGATGTCGGTCTGCTGGAATCGCAACTGGCCCGTGAATTGGCGCTGGTACAAGAACCCGGGTCCGCGCGGGTTCGCATTGCGGTTCCCGCCGACATTCTGGCGACCTGGTTCATTGACGCGATGGCGCGTGTGCCCGACATGCTGTTCGACCTTGTGATCGACGATCAGGACCATTCGGCAGATTGGCTGAGGCGCGGTGAGGTCAGCGCCGCCGTCACCGTCGGCGGACAAACCATAAGCGGTTGTGACGCGCTTGAACTGGGCGTGTTGAGGTATCTGCCCACCGCCAGCCCGGACTTTATCAATGCGTGGTTCAAGGACGGCGTGACCGAGGAGACGCTCAGAAAAGCGCCTTGCCTTGTCTTCAACCGGAAAGACGGCCTGCAAAAAGCGTGGATCGCTCGTCACACCGGCAACCGTCTTTCACCGCCTTCCCACTTCCTGCCGTCTTCGCAAGGGTTCGTTGATGCCGCGATCGCGGGAATTGGCTGGGGTATGAACCCGGCAGCCCTTGTGCAAGACGCCATGGCGCGTGGACAGTTGCGCCCGATCGTTCCCGATGCGCCACTGGACGTCGCGCTCAGCTGGCAGGTCGGGCGTGTTCTTGCGCCAGCGCTCAAACCTCTTACACAGGCAGTCCAGCATGCTGCGCAACGGGTTTTGCTCCCGGCGCAACGCAAATAGTCAGACTCATTCGATCGGAGGAACCAATGTTCTCACGCGACGCCCTCAGTTATGACCCCATTCCCCTGCCCGACCGATGCGAGATCAGTGATGCAGACATGCAGGGCGCGGCTGTGGCTTTTTTTGAAAAAATGCGACGGCGTCATACCGTTCGGGATTTCACCACGCGCCCGGTGGCCCGCGATGTGATCGAAACCTGCCTGCGCACCGCGGGAACAGCGCCGTCAGGTGCAAACCATCAACCCTGGCACTTTGCTGCCATATCGGACCCAAAGCTGAAACTGCGCATCCGCGAGGAAGCCGAAGAAGAAGAGCGCCGGTTCTATGCGGGAGGGGCGGGCGATGAATGGATCAAGGCACTGGAACCCATCGGGACCAATGCGGTCAAAGAGCACCTGACCACCGCCCCGTGGCTGATCGTGGTCTTTGCCCAACGCTGGGGGCAATTCGAAGACGGGACGCGGTACAAGAATTACTACGTGCCAGAAAGTGTGAACATTGCCACCGGCTTTCTGTTGGCCGCGCTACATCACGCCGGTCTCAGCACCCTGACCCATACCCCGAATCCGATGCGGTTTCTGAACGACGCGCTGGACAGACCCGCATCCGAGAAACCGACAATGATCATCGCAGTTGGTCATCCCTCGGACACCGCGACCGTACCTTCTGTGGCAAAGCTGAAGAAGCCTTTGGAAGAGATTTCCTCGTTCTTCTGAGCGGACCTGCATTAGTTCTGAGGCCGGGGGGAATCTTCCCGGTCGGGCGACATCGTCAGGTAGCACGTCACGCAAGCCATCAGACTGGCCGCGACTATGAACGCGACCGCCAAGGCAACCTCATGCATATGGGCGACTGCGGCCAGCGCGGCCGAAAGCAGCACCGCCAACAATCGAGTAAACGATTTGATAGCTGCGGATCCCTGAACGCGTTGCTCCTTGGGCGCGACGTCCAGGAAATAGAGCTTGCGCGCGCTGCTGATCCCGGTCACCGCGACGGTGACGACGAACAGCGCTATCGCGTGCAGGTGTACATCGTGATCGATACCCATGTAGTGGAATGCCAGCAGAACACCTCCGGTAGCGGCCACCATGAGTGTCCCGACCACCATGACGGCACGATGAGATTTCATGTTCACGACCTGCCACAACGGCCCCGAAACAAGATAGCCCGAAGCGGATGAAACAATCATCGCGGTCAGACCCTTGGCCGAGCCATGATGCGCCTCTGCCGCTATCAGCGCGAAGAACGGGACGGATAGCGACACAGCCACCAAAGGTATACGCATAACCATGTAACGCCGAAACCAGGTGTATTCGAACATGCCAAGGATACCCCGGGCATTGGCCGTGAACGACAGCTTGGGTTTGCTTCCAGTCTTTTTTGCTGGTTCCGCAGAGCGGGCATTCTCGGTCATTGCCAGCATCAACAGCCCTGAAAGCATGAAAAACGCAACCGATACGCCGATCATGGTTGAATGGCGTGAAAAAGGTGGGTTTTCCTTGGTGATCTGATGCACCAGCAGGGCCAGACCGATGGCACACAGGCCCCCGCCCCCAAGTTGCAGGTAATGCATGACCATGCGCGAACGCGAGTGGACATGATCGCCCAACAGATCGGTGAACATCAGGTTCTGAACTTCATCCACCAGACCGATCACGAAGAAGACCGCCACGAAAACCACTGCGATCAACGGAACGACCCCGGTCGCGGCGGCCACCATCGCCAGAACAAGACAGGCACCGATAACGGCTTCGGTCAGAGCGATGGCGCGCTTCTTTTGCGATTTCGCCGCTATGGGTTGCGCCAGAAAAAAGTCGGAAATCATACTTCCAACCATCCGCACCGAAACCAGCGCGCCCGCCACGAACATCGGCAATTCGAATGACACGGCCAGAAACGGCAAAACCACCGATGGGCTGCCCAAAGTCCACGCAACCTGAGACACGATACTCTGCCCAGCAAGAACCGGCACGTTTCGCTTGGTCTTATCAGAGGTCACATCCGTCATGGATCTTTCGGTGGCATCGTCCCAGAACTTCCGAGTTGTAACAGCCTAAGCGTTTCGAGGGTTTCAGCCAACACCTCTTCGAAACTGCCCGAAAACGAAAAAACCCGGCGGTCGAGCCGGGTTTCGCCATCAAGTTCCGCAACAGCTCAGAGCTGCGCCATCACCTCATCCGAGGCTTCGAAATTGGTCGTGACACGCTGTACGTCGTCATCGTCTTCCAGCGCATCCACCAGCTTCATCAGCTTTTGCATGTCTTCCAGACCCAGCTCGGTCGTGGTGGTCGGTTTCCAGACCAACTTGGTGGATTCAGATTCACCCAGCGCAGCCTCCAACGCGTTCGAAACGTCGTTCAGATCCGTATCCGCACACCAGATGATGTGGCCATCCTCTGAACTTTCGACATCTTCCGCGCCAGCCTCGATGGCGGCTTCGAAAATGGTGTCTGCGTCACCTGCCGTCGCCGGATAAATCACTTCGCCCTTGCGTTCGAACATGAACCCGACCGAGCCCGTTTCGCCCAGATTGCCACCGTTCTTGGAAAAGGTCGAACGCACGGTCGACGCAGTGCGATTGCGGTTGTCCGTCATGGTTTCAACGATCACGGCCACGCCGTTGGGGCCATAGCCTTCATAGCGGATTTCTTCGTAATCGTCGCCTTCACCGGCAGTGGACTTTTTGATCGCGCGGTCAATCACATCCTTGGGAACCGAGTTCGACTTGGCCTCTTTCACGGCCAGACGCAAGCGCGGGTTCTTTTCAGGATCGGGGTCGCCCATCTTGGCGGCAACGGTGATCTCTTTCGACAGTTTGGAAAACAGTTTGGACCGCGCGGCGTCCTGACGCCCCTTGCGGTGCTGGATGTTGGCCCATTTTGAGTGGCCTGCCATAATGCGTCCTCGTCATCGTGATTGCGTGTTCGGCGCTCATATAGACGTTTGCAGGGGGCAGGATCAAGAGAGCGGCTTGCGACGGCTTCACCGGCTAGTATGGTGACGGCATGACAACAGACCAGATCATTCTTTTTGCGCTTTTCATCACCGTCTTCGGAATGCTGCTATGGGGCCGGTTTCGATACGACCTTGTGGCCTTTGCCGCACTGATGATCGGCGTCGTGCTGGGCGTCGTGCCCGTGGATGGCGCCTTTGCCGGGTTCGGCCATCCGGCGACTATCATCGTGGCGCTGGTTTTGGTGGTTTCTGCCGGTTTGGTCCGATCCGGAGCAGTGTTCCTGATCACCCGCACGCTGGTTGATGCCTCGCGGGGCTTGGGCGCGCATATCGCCCTGATGGGTGGGATCGGCGCGGTTCTGTCGGCCTTCATGAACAACGTGGCAGCCCTTGCACTGCTGATGCCCGTGGACATTCAGACCGCACGCAAAGCCGGCCGGTCTGTGGGCCTGTCGCTGATGCCGCTGAGCTTTGCCACGATTCTCGGCGGGATGGCCACGCTGATCGGGACCCCCCCGAACATCATCATCGCCTCGATCCGGGCCGAAACACTGGGCGAGCCGTTTCACATGTTCGATTTTGCCCCGGTCGGTGGGCTGGCCGCGATTGCCGGCCTTGCCTTTGTTGCACTGGTAGGGTGGCGCCTGATCCCCAATCGCGGGCCGCAGGCTGAAACATCGGAAACCTTGGCCGAATACATCGCCGAGCTGACCGTTCCCCCGGAATCCGCCCATATCGGCAAACGGGTCAGCGAGCTTTATGAGGCGGCCGAGAAATCGGACGTGGCCATCATCGGTTTGATCCGGGATGGCAAGCGTCGCTATGGCCGGTCGGCGCACGCCGTTTTGCAACAAGGTGATGCGCTGGTTCTGGAAGCCCGACCCGAGGCGCTGGACGAGTTCCGTGCCGCGCTCAACCTGGATTTCTCGGACACGCGCCGGCAGGAATTGCTGACGGCTGAGGGGGACGGGCTGGAAGTGATCGAAGTCGTCGTGCCGGAAAGCGCGCGCATCACAGGTCGCACGGCACAAGGGCTTGGGCTGGCCTGGCGGCAAAGCACCGTTCTGATGGGCATCTCACGCCAGGGGCGCAGGATCACCGAACAGGTCCGCAAGACCGAGGTGGAACCGGGCGATATCCTGCTGCTGCTCTGCCCCCGCGACCGCGCTGCGGATGTTACGGAATGGCTGGGTTGCCTGCCCCTTGCCGGACGCGGGCTGAACGTTACGGCAAACGACAAGGCGTGGCTGGCCATCGGCCTGTTTGCCGCCGCTGTCTTGGCCGCAAGTGTCGGGTTGATCTATCTTCCCATTGCTTTGGGGCTGGTGGTGATTGCTTATGTGCTGACCAAGATCATGCCGATCACCGAGATTTACAATCACATCGAATGGCCGGTGGTCGTACTGCTGGGGTCTATGATCCCTCTGGGCAGTGCTTTGGAGACCTCGGGCGGAACCGAACTGATCGCAAACGCCCTGATCCAGCTGACCGATGGTCTGCCCGCCTGGGCCATTCTGACCGTACTGATGGTCGTCACGATGACTTTGTCAGACGTGTTGAACAACACCGCCACCGCCATTGTCGCCGCGCCGGTCGGGATACAAATGGCACGCACGCTCGAGGTGTCACCCGACCCGTTTCTGATGACCGTGGCCGTTGCGGCCTCGGCTGCGTTCCTGACCCCCATCGGGCACAAGAACAACACGCTGGTTCTGGGCCCCGGCGGCTATCGTTTCGGGGATTACTGGCGCATGGGATTGCCCTTGGAGATGCTGATCATCGCCGTTTCTGTTCCCGCCATTCTTGTGTTCTGGCCGCTGTGACGGGTAAAGGCTGCGCATGAAACCCTTTTTGATCCTGCAACTGCGCCCCGAAACCGATGCATCCGACGCCGAATACGCCTCGATCCTGAACCGGAGCGGGTTGTCTCCTGAACAGACGCGTCGCATCCGTCTGGATTGCGAAAACCTGCCAGGGGAGATGGATGTCACAGACTACGCCGGTGTCATCGTGGGCGGCGGACCTGGATGCGTCAGTGACGACCCGGCGACCAAATCCCCGCTGGATGCCCGGATCGAGGCGACGATCATGGGGTTGATGCCGCAGATCATCGCACAGGATCACCCGTTCATGGGCTGCTGCTATGGCCTTGGCATTCTGGCGGCGCATCTGGGTGGCGACGTCAGCAAGGCCCGATATGGCGAACCCGTCGGACCATCCACGTGCCACCTGACCCCGGAAGGGCAGCAGGACCCTTTGACCGCAGGGTTGGAACCCACCTTCGACGCATTCGTTGGTCACAAGGAAGCGGTTCAGGCGCTGCCCGAGGGTTGCGTTCACCTTGTCACGTCAGACCCCTGCCCGTTCCAGATGATCCGCTGGGGGCAGAACGTATATGCCACGCAGTTCCACCCCGAGGCCGATGCCAGGGATTTTGAACAACGCATCAATATCTACAAGAACCACGGCTATTTCCCGCCTGAAGACGCGCAAGAACTGATTGACCGCTGCCATTCGGCCGATGTCACACAACCCGGCGAGATCCTGCGCCGGTTCGTCCGGCGATACGAGTGACCCAACGGCGCGGTTGCCTGCGCCTTGCCCCCTCGCTTAGGCTGATCTGACGCAACTTTGGGAGGAGTTGTCCTTGGATCTGCTCATTAACGTCGGTCTGCCGGTTTCACTGGCCGTTATCATGCTGTCTCTGGGCATCGGGCTGGAGGTGGCAGACTTCCGCCGTGTCCTGAGCCGACGACGCGCCTTTGCCATCGGGGCGGCAAGTCAGGTTGTTCTATTGCCGGTGGCGGCCTTTGTGACGGTCAAATTTTTTGCTTTGCCGCCTGAGATCGCCGTTGGTTTCATGCTGCTCAGTTTTTGCCCGGGCGGCGTAACCAGCAATATCCTGTCAAAGCTCGCCAAGGCCGATGTCGCGCTTTCAGTCAGCCTGACCGCCGTGATCAGCCTTCTGTCGATGGTAACCGTACCAATATTGGCCGCGTGGTCGATCGCGCATTTCATGGGCGACGAAGCCCCCGAGGTTTCGATCACCGGGCTGGCTGTTGCATTGTTTCTGATAACAACGCTACCCGTGGCAATCGGAGTCGGAGTTCGCAACTTTGCAACAGGGTTTGCAAACCGTGTCGAGCCGGGGTTGTCGGCGCTCGCGACCGTTTTGTTCGTGCTGATCATTGCCGCGGCACTGGCCGGGAACTGGCAATTGTTCGTCGACAATCTCGGCATCATGGGCGCAGGCTTGATTTCTTTGAATATCGCCCTGCTGTTCATCGGATTGGGGCTGGCGCGGATAACAAACCTGTCCTGGAATGAGTGCAAGACGATCTCGATCGAAACCGGAATTCAAAATTCCACGCTGGGCATTACACTGGCGGCGCTGATCACGAATACCGAAAGCGGGTTCAGCCCGCTGGCCCTGCCCTCGGCGGTTTATGGTATTACGATGTACGCCGTGGTTCTGCCGTTTCTTGTCTGGTTCCGCAGGCGCTGAAAGGACCGTTATGACAAACAACACTGCTGATGCGATCGTTGTCGGGGCTGGTCTGGCCGGATTGGCCGCCGCTGCCGAACTGGGCGACCGAGGCAAGAAGGTAATCATACTCGATCAGGAACCAGAAGGTTTTCTGGGCGGTCAGGCCTTCTGGAGCCTGGGTGGCCTGTTCATGGTCGACACGCCGGAACAACGCCGCATGGGGATCCGCGACAGCCACGATCTGGCGTTGCGCGACTGGATGGGCAGCGCGCAGTTCGACCGCGAAGAAGATACCTGGCCCCGTAAATGGGCCGAAGCCTATATCGAGTTCGCCGCCGGTGAAATGCGTCCCTGGCTGCATGACATGGGCCTGCGCTGGTTTCCGGTCGTGGGCTGGGCCGAGCGCGGCGGGTCCTACGCAAACGGGCACGGCAATTCTGTCCCGCGCTTTCACATCACCTGGGGCACCGGACCCGGCGTGCTGGAACACTTCATCCGCCGGGTCCGCGACCATGTCAGTGCCGGCCTGATCCAGATGAAATACCGCCATCAGGTCAGCCACATCATCATGCAGAACGGCGAGGCCAAGGGCGTCTCGGGCGAGGTGCTGGCCGATGACGCGGCCCCGCGCGGCGGCAAGACCAACCGCGACGAGGTGGGCGAGTTCGAGGTCTATGCCCCGTCGGTCATCGTGACCTCGGGCGGGATCGGTGGCAATTTCGAGATGGTGCGCCAGAACTGGCCCCGCGACCGTCTGGGCGAACCGCCCAAGGACATGGTGGCGGGTGTGCCCTTCCATGTGGACGGTCGGATGATCGCCATCAGCGAAAAGGCCGGCGGCCATGTCATCAACGGCGACCGCATGTGGCATTACACCGAAGGCGTGCGCAACTGGGATCCGATCTGGCCCGCCCATGGCATTCGCATTCTGCCCGGCCCCAGCTCGATGTGGTTCGACGCGCGCGGAAACCGGTTGCAGCCCCCCTGCCTGCCCGGGTTCGATACGCTGGGGACACTGCGCGAAATCCTGAACACCGGGTATGAATACAGTTGGTTCGTTCTGACTCAGAAGGTGATCAAGAAGGAATTCGCCCTGTCCGGGTCTGAACAGAACCCGGACTTCACGTCAGGCAGCTGGAAAGAGGTTATTCGTCAACGCATACTGTCCGGGTCCAAAGCGACCGCCCCGGTCGAGGCATTCAAGGAGAAGGGCGAGGATTTTGTTGTTGCCAACACGCTGACCGAGCTGGTCAACGGGATGAACCATTTGGGTGGGGGGCTGATAGACGAGGCCCATTTGCGTGCCCAGATCGAGGCGCGGGATTCTCAGGTCGACAATCCGTTCTCAAAAGACGCGCAGATGATGGCGATCCTTGCAGCCCGCAATTATCGTGGAGACAAACTGATCCGCACCGCCAAGCCGCACAAGTTCCTGGACCCCAAGAATGGCCCGCTGATCGCGGTCAAGCTGCACGTGCTGACCCGCAAGACACTGGGCGGTTTGCAGACCAATCTGGACAGTCAGATGATCGGCGCCGACGGCCAGGTGGTGCCCGGCCTGTTCGCAGCCGGTGAAGTCGCCGGGTTCGGTGGCGGTGGTTATCACGGTTACAACGCGCTGGAAGGGACCTTTCTGGGTGGCTGCATCTTTTCGGGTCGCAACGCAGGGCGATCGAGGGCCGTCGCCTGACAACCCTGCCCTTTTACTTGCGCTCCAGTTTGATCACCGGCTCACCCTGAGCATCCAGCAAGGCCAGCGCGTTGCCTTGCATCGCGAAGGTCGTGACAGTTTGCATCGCTTTCAGAAACTGCCGCTCGACCTCGTCCAGCGGGGGTGGGCACGCCATGAGCGTTGCAGCCATATTGTCCGGGAACGCGATCCGATTGGCAGAAATCTCGGCCTGGCCACTGTACCTGTTACAGCCACCACTACCTGAAAACGCTCCGCCCTGCCCGAAAGCAAGCTCAGGACGTTTCTCTGTCTCGACAGGCGCACCATTGAGGCCCGAAGCGACCCATTCGGTGTTTTCCAGCATCGCGGCACCTTGGTGTTGCACCTGAATCATCAGCAGGTCAGCTGAATTCTCGGCCCCATCTGTCAGAACCGGGTAGACGGTATCGGTGGTGAACAACAGGTTTTGCCCCTGCATGACCGAAGCACGCACGGCATATCTTCGCCCGTCCTGGATCAACGCATCATCATAGGTCAGTTCAAACTGTGCCGGCACACCGGTCAGGGCATATCTCTGCGCGGCAAGTGTTTCGGCCGGCGCATCCGCCAATGAGATGTCCTGAAGCTCGACGAACAAGGTCGTGTCGGGCGGAAGCGCAATACGCTCTCGGTAGGTTGCGGTTCCTTCGACGGTTCCAGCAAGCGATGTGCCGCTCAAAACGGTGGCGAAGGCAACCGCAGGAAACGTGGTGCGGACGAGTGTCAGCATGGCAGTACCCTTCAAATATCAGTTCTACAAAAGATTGCTGTTCATCCGACATTTACAAGTACGCCGCGAGCAAAGCGGCAAATCTGTGCCGATGTCATAACGGCCAGATCAACGGGATCAGCAGGGACGCCAACAATCCGACCGTCAGGTTCAGCGGCACGCCCACTTTCATGAAGTCGGTGAACCTGTAGCCTCCGGGACCATAGACCATCATGTTCGTCTGGTATCCGATCGGTGTTGCAAAAGATGCCGAGGCCGCCATCATGACCGCGACGACCAGCGGACGCGGATCTATTCCAACAGCCTGCGCCAGACCGATGGCGATCGGGGTGACAACAACCGCAACGGCGTTGTTGGAGACCAGTTCGGTCAGCACCGAGGTCAGCAGATAAATCGCCCAGATAATCAGGAATGGCGGCAAGGCACTGAGCCCCGGCGCAACGGCCTCGACGATCAGGGAAACCGCGCCCGAGCTGTCCAGCGCAGCCCCTATGCCCAGCATCGCGAAGATCAACGCCAACAGACGCCCTTCAACAAAGGAAAACGCCTCATCCGCGTCGATACAGCGGGTCAACAGAACCACGGCGCAGGCCACAATCGACAACAACAGGATGGGCGCAATGCCCAGCGCGGCGAGGGCGACAATCCCTACAAGAGCACCAATCGCAATGGGTGCATGGCTTCGACGGAATGCTCGAGCCGATGGTTGTGTGACGTCCACCATGTCCATATCAGCCGCCAGCCGCTGGATATCCGCCGGGGCACCTTCCAAAAGCAACGTATCCCCAACCCTGACCACCAAATCATCCAACTGACGGCCGATATTCTGGTTGCGACGGTGCACGGCCAGCACGTAAACGCCATAGCGACGCCGAAGCCGCATCATCCCAAGGGTCCGCCCCACCAGACGGCATCCGGGCGTGATCAGCACCTCAACCGTCTTGGTTTCAACGGCGGATACCTGATCCACGCGTTTGAGTTCCCGGTTGCGCTGAAGGCTCAGAAGTTCGGTCATCTCGGTGCGTAAAACCACCCGGTCGCCGACCTTCAGTTCGACGCCTTTCAAGTTGCGCCGCAACGACTCATCCCCCCGGATGACATCGATCAGACGCACGCCGGGGCGTTTGAACAACTGCACGCCCGTCACTTCGCGCCCGATCAGGTTGCTGTCCGGCGGAATGACGGCCTCGGTAAAGAACTTCATCTTGGACCGGTCACTGAGCAGCGACGCCATGCTGTCCCGCTCGGGCAACAGTTTGGGCGCGATGAAGCGCAAATAGATCATGCCGTAGATCACCAGCGCGATCCCCAGCGGCGTGACTTCGAAAATCGTAAAGGGTTTCATCCCCTGCGCGCGGGCCACGCCATCCACCAGCAGGTTGGTGGACGTGCCGATCAATGTCAGCGTGCCGCCCAGAATGGCCGCATAACTCAGCGGAATCAGCAATTTGGACGCGGGAACATTCAGGGTGCGGGCAATTTGCACAAAGACCGGTATCATCACCACGACCACTGGCGTATTCGACACCACCGCCGAGGCCAGCACGACAAACCCCATAAGCAAAGCGATGGCAATACGCGGGTTTACCTGAGCCTGCTTCTGCGCGGTCGAGGTGAACGAGTCCAGGGCTCCGGTCCGCACCAAGGCCCCCATGATGATGAACATCGCGGCAATCGTCCAGGGTGCCGGGTTGGACAGAACCGCAAGCGCGCTTTGATAGGGCAGGATGCCGGTTACAAGCATCAGTGAGACACCGCCAATCGCCACGACTTCGGTCGGATAAACCTCGCGCAGGAACATGATGAACATGCCCGCAACGATGACCAGCGCCAGAACTGCGCTTCCTGTGTCTGTCAGTGAAAGGAAATTCATTCGTGGTATTCTGTCCGAACCCCGGCCCAAGCGCCTGATGACATGCAGTTTCACGCATTGCGCCCGACAGAGCAAGCCTGACGATGACTATTCGGGCCCGGCTTGTTCCAGACGCCCGCCGACGCGCACCATGCGCACGGATTTGGCCTGTCCGTCACGATCATCGGTTTCCACGAACACGCCGCTCAGTGTGGCCTCGCCATTTGCGGGGGTAAAGCGCGCCTTGGGCATACCGGTGATGAACCGTCGCATCGGCTCTTGCTTGTCCATGCCGATGACCGAATCGTAGTCTCCGCACATGCCTGCATCTGTCAGATACCCGGTGCCACCCGGCAGAATCTGCGAATCCGCGGTTGGCACATGGGTATGCGTCCCAACAACGAGGCTGGCGCGCTTGTCGCAGTAATGCCCCATCGCCATCTTCTCGGACGTCGCTTCGCAATGCATGTCCACGATGATTGCTTGCGCCTGACCTCCCCTGGGATGGGATTTCAGGATCGGCTCAATGGCTGAGAACGGATCATCGAACGGACGCTTCATAAAGACCTGACCCAACACCTGAACCACCAGAACCTTGCGCCCCCCCGGCGCCGTGAACAACCGATGACCCCGCCCCGGCGCGCCTTTGGCGAAGTTCACGGGTCGTATGATGCGCTGTTCCTTCTCGATGAATTGCAGCATGTCTTTCTGGTCGAACGCATGATCGCCCAGCGTCAGGCAATCTGCCCCGGCGTCGAGCAACAGCCTGGCGTGATCTCCGCTCAACCCCATGCCGTTCGACGCGTTTTCGCCATTGACCACAACAAAATCCAGCCGCCATTCGTCGCGCAGGCGCGGCAAATGCTGTTGAACGGCAGCGCGGCCCGCGCGCCCCATGACATCGCCAAGAAACAGAATCTTCATGATCCGGGTCGTAGGGGCTGTACAGGGCAATAACAAGGCGGAAGCGTGAAATTAACGGCAGACTTCGGGGTTGAAATCAAATTCTGCCGTGGCAATGTTTCGATACGTCTTTTGAATACAGAAGGAATTCTTCGTGAAGTCGTCAATTGTTCTGACCGGCTGCCTTTTGGCGGTAACTGCTGCCGCGGCCGAAGGCACCAAGACATCCATGCCCAACCCCGCCGCGACCTTCTGCATTGAAAACGACGGGACCTACCAGCTTCGTAAAAACGAAGACGGCAGCGTCTATGGCATCTGCATCCTGAAAGACGGCACCGAGGTGGATGCCTGGGATTACTTGCGCAGCCATTTCGAACAGTAGCAGCTAGAAGGTCAGCACGCGGCTTTCCGTGACAACCATGTCCAGTGGTTGGTCGGTTGGCTCGAGCGGCAGATCCGCAGTCTCTTGCGCGTCAAAAGCAAAGCCAATGGCAAGCGTCGGGCGTTTGGAGCGCAAGCCTTCCAGCGTTCGGTCATAAAACCCGCCGCCATACCCCAGGCGGCCACCATTTGCATCGAAGGCGACCAGCGGCACGATCAGGATTTCGGGGTCGAAATAGTCATCCACCTGGGGCACTTTTGCACCGAACGGGCCATCCTTGAGCACACCGTCCGGCGTCCAGCGAGAGAATTTCAGCGGCTGACCGGCTGCCTGAATGACAGGCACCCCCACCGGGCCATAAGCCGATGCCTCGGCCATCGCAGGCACCGGGTCGATCTCGGTCCGGATCGGCATGTAACCTGACAGGGGAACGCCGCGATGGCCTGCCAGAACCTCGGACAAGCGCCCGGCTGCGCCCGGCAAGCGGGCATCAAACGCGGTCTTGCGGCGGGCAAACGCCGCTTTGCGCGCTGCGGCTTTGATTTCGGTCAGATCGGTCACAGGAGCACCACGCTGGCAAGCCCAAGAAATATGAAGAAACCCATGACATCCGTCGTGGTTGTCACAAAGGTTCCCGACGCCAGCGCAGGGTCGATGCCCAAGCGGTCCAGCACGACTGGTACTACCGTACCTGCAAAGCCTGCGATGATCATGTTCACGACCAAGGCCGACCCGATCACGACACCCAGCAGCGGGGAATCGAACCACAGCATCCCCACTGTCCCCAACACGATGGCAAAGCATAGCCCATTCAACATGCCCACCAGCAGTTCCCGCCTGATAACACGTATCACGTTTGCATTTGTCAGGTCGCGCGTCGCCAAGGCACGCACCGTAACGGTGAGCGACTGTGTTCCAGCATTGCCGCCCATCGACGCGACAATCGGCATCAGGATGGCCAGCGCGACCAATTGATCAATCGCCGCCTCGAATTGCGAAATCACCAAAGAGGCACAGATCGCCGTGCACAGGTTCACCGCCAGCCAGGGCAACCTTCGCCGGCTGGTTGCCGCCACGCTGTCGGACAACGAGCTTTCGTCGCCGACACCGGCAAGACGCAGGATGTCTTCTTCATGCTCTTCATCCAGAACGACCATCGCGTCATCAATGGTGATGACACCGACCAAACGGCCATCCGCATCCACCACCGGGGCCGAGATCAGGTGATACTGGTTGAAGGCATAAGCCACGTCTTCCTCATCCTGATCGACAGGGATGATGTGAAACTCCTCCTCTGCCAGATCAAGCAGCGGCACGTCACGCCGCGCCGCCATCAGCTTGCCCAACGTCACCTGCGCCACAGGTTTCAGGCGCGGATCGACCAGAACGACGTGATAGAACTGCTCGGGCAAATCGTCATTGGCGCGCATGAAATCAATGGCTTGGCCAACGGTCCAATGCTCGGGCGCCATGACCACTTCACGCTGCATGAGGCGACCCGCCGAGTTCTCGGGGTAGGACAGGGCCTGCTCGGCTGCGATCCGTTCGGAATCCTCCAGCGCGTCCAGAATGGTTTCCTGCTGCGGTTCCTCAAGGTCTTCAAGCAGGTCAACGACATCGTCGCTTTCCATCTCGCGCACGGCATCGGCCAGAACATCCGGGTTCAGGACCGAGATCACCTCTTCACGAACCGATTCATCCAGTTCAGACAGGATGTCGCCGTCAAACTCTTTGTCGTACAGGCGAATCAGGCGCGACCGGTCAAACGGATTGATCTGTTCAAGAAGGTCGGCAATGTCGGCCGAGTGCAGCGGCTCCATCAACTCAACCAGCTTGTCGCGGTCGTCTATATCCACCGCGTACAGGATTGCCGCTACTGCCTTGGGATCCAACGCATAGGCGTCTTCATCCCGGGGCTGATCGTGTCCGGCTTCGTCTCTGCCTGTCGTCATGCTCTGCCCCTTTTTTACGATTTGCTCTTAAATAGAAGAAGCAGCTACCGGAAAACAATGACAATGCGCCGATTTACCCACTTCTTTCGTCCGCCTATGCTGGTGTGCGGTTCCAAACAGGCGGAGAACAGGGAAAATGGCGCAAAAGACGCTTTTGAAAGGGCGTGTTCTGAGTTTCACAGGCTCACCCTTCGACGGAGAGCCGACCGAGGCGACCCGGTTGGACGAAGCGGTCGTGATCGAACACGGGCGAATTACCGAGATCGGCACCATCGACGCGCTGAAAAAAGCCCATCCTGACGCAGTCACGAAGGATCACGGATCGCGCTTGATCATGGCTGGGTTCGTCGACCCGCATGTGCATTATCCACAGACGGCGATGATCGCCAGCTGGGGCAAGCGGCTAATCGACTGGCTGAACACCTACACCTTCCCGGAAGAGATGAAGTTCGGCGATTTCGACTATGCGGCCGAGATCGCCAACCGGTATCTGGACCTGACGACCGCCCACGGCACCACGACCATGTGCAGTTTTTGCACGATTCACCCTGAAAGCGTGGATGCCTTTTTCACCGCGGCGCAACAGCGTGGGCAGCGTGTGGTCGCCGGCAAGACCTGCATGGACCGTAACGCGCCCGAAGGTCTGCGCGACACCGCGCAGACGGCTTATGACCAGTCCGCCGCACTGCTTGAGAAATGGCACCGCGTCGATCGCCTGTCCTATGCGATCACACCACGCTTTTCGCCAACCTCGACCCCGGAACAGCTTGAGGCCATGGGCGCGCTTTGGGCCGAACATCCCCATTGTCTCATGCAAACCCATCTGAGCGAGCAAACGGATGAAATCGAATGGGTCCGGTCCCTGTTCCCTGATGCAAGGGATTATCTGGACACCTACGAGAAATTTGGCCTGCTGGGCCAGAACGGCCTGTATGGCCATGTCATCCACCTGGAAGACCGGGAACGGGATCGGCTGCGCGAGGTCGATGCCTCTTTGATTCATTGCCCCACGTCGAACACGTTCATCGGATCGGGACTGTTTGACATGAACGGGCTGATCCATGATGGCCGCCGGATCGGTCTGGCCACGGATACCGGCGGCGGGTCCAGCTTTTCGATGCTGCGCACCATGGCCGCCGCCTATGAGATCGGCCAATTGCGCGGCCGCCCTCTGCACCCGGCGCAATTGCTGTGGTTGGGCACGGTCGGATCGGCCCGGAGCCTGCGTATGGACGACTGCATCGGAAACATCACTCCGGGGATGGAGGCGGATCTGGTCGTGATCGACCTCGCCTCGACCCCCGCCATCGCCCAGCGCGAGGCCCATGCAGAAGACGTTTGGGAAGCGATCTTCCCGACGATCATGATGGGCGATGATCGGGCCGTGGCAGAGGTCTGGATCGGCGGGCGGCAGGCGGCTTAAGCCTGCAACGCCCGGGCCAGCGTGTTCTGACGCTCGATCACGCGGGGCAGATCAATGGTCGTTATGTGCCCGTCACGTACGATCTGGCGGCCTTCGACGAACAGGTGTTTCACCGACATCGGCCCCGCCAGAAGCAGCGCCGCCGGATCCCAACTGCCCGCGCTTTCGATGCCGCAGATATCCCACACCGCAATATCGGCACGTTTTCCGGGCATCAGCCGTCCGCAATCGGGACGTCCCAACACATCCGCCCCGCCGCGCGTCGCGATCTCAAGCGCTTCGCGGGCCGACATGGCATCCGCACCATTGGCGACCCGCTGCAACAACATGGCCTGGCGCGCCTCAAGCATGAGGTTGCCATTGTCATTGCTGGCCGATCCATCCGCGCCGAGGCCGACCTTGACACCCGCATCGCGCATCGCCCGCACCGGCGCGATACCCGATCCGAGGCGGCAATTTGAACAGGGGCAATGGGCCACGCCTGTTTCCGAGCGCGAGAACAGATCAATCTCGGCCCCGTCCAGCTTGACGCAATGGGCGTGCCAGACATCCGGGCCGGTCCAACCCAATTCCTCGGCATATTGCCCCGGGCGGCAGCCGAATTGTGCCTGCGAATAGGCAATATCCTCATCATTCTCGGCCAGATGGGTATGCAGCATCACGCCCTTGTCCCGCGCCAGCAACGCCGCATCGCGCATCAGGTCCCGGCTGACGGAAAACGGTGAACACGGGGCAAGGCCAACGCGGCACATCGAACCCTCCGACGGGTCGTGAAACGCATCCACGACACGTACCATGTCGTCCAGAATGGCGGCTTCCTTTTCCACCAGATGGTCCGGCGGCAGACCCCCATCGCTCTCGCCGATGCTCATCGCGCCGCGTGTCGGATGAAACCGCATCCCCAACTCGGATGCGGCAGCGATCGTATCCTCAAGCCGCGCACCGTTGGGATAGAGGTAAAGGTGATCGGAACTGAGCGTGCACCCCGACAGCGCCAGTTCGGCCAAACCGATCTGGGCCGAGGTGAACATTTCCTCCGGCCCGAAACGCGACCAGATCGGGTAGAGCGTTTGCAGCCACCCAAACAGCAACGCATCCTGTCCGCCCGGCACCGCCCGTGTCAGGGTTTGATAAAGATGGTGGTGGGTATTCACCAGGCCGGGCGTCACCACACAGCCTGAAACATCATGCACCTCACCCTGTGTTTCCAATCCCCGCCCGATCCGGGCAATCTGCCCGTCGCGGACCAAAATATCGGCCTTGGACAATTCCTGCCGGGACTCGTCCATCGTCAGGATCAGATCAGCATTCTTGAGTAGGGTTTCCGTCATTTCGCGCTCCTGCATCTGCCCGTCTCATGCAAGAAGTGCGTCGGCCGGTGGAAAACGGGCACAAGAACCGGCCATCCCCGGTGTAGTTGCCTTTGATGCGCAGGGCAACAGGATTCAGAATTGGCGGAGTATCTCAAGCGCTGCGGCGTGCAGGTCAGCGTTGGCCGCAGCCAGGGCCCGACCGCCTTGATGCGCGGGGCCGCCCTGCCAATCAGTCACGACACCGCCAGCCGCCTGAATAACGGCAATCGGCGCTTGAATATCATAGGAATTCAAGCCCGCCTCGATCACCAAATCCGCCTGCCCGGCAGCCAGAAGCGCATAGGCATAGCAATCCATTCCATAGCGCGTCAGCTGTACCTGATCGGACACGGCCTGAAACCCTGCGCGGTCCTGCGGGGTTCCAACCTCGGGGAAAGTGGTAAACAAAGTCGCCTGATCCAGCGCCCTGGTATCGCGCGTTCGAATTCTTCTGCTGCCCTGCGGACCGGTCATGTGAGCACCGGAAGACGATCCGACAAAGCGCTCTCCGATATACGGCTGATCGATTACACCCATAAAAGGCCCGTCCTGATCACTCAGCGCAATCAAAACACCCCAGGTTGGCGTGCCGCTGATAAACCCACGGGTGCCATCGATGGGGTCCAGTACCCAGGTACGGCCACTGGTGCCCGTATGCGCGCCGAACTCCTCGCCCAGCACACCGTCATCCGGGCACCGCCGCGCCAGAACGTCCCGCATCGCCTGTTCAGCGGCGCGGTCAGCCACGGTGACCGGGTCGAACCCGTCGGTCAGTTTGTTGGCGGTTTCCAGATTTGTTTGACGAAAAAAGGGGAGTATGGCCTCACGCGCAGCCTCGGCCATTTCTTCGGCAATTTCGATATCGCTCAGTGTCGTCGGTTGCATGGCCCCGAGGTGCGGGCAATCCGCGACAAAGTCAAGTCAGTCAGGCAACGTCGCTGAGAACCCGCGCCAGTTCGAACAGGCGGCGACGCTGGTTTTCCGGAATCGCATAGTAAGAGCGCACCAGATCCAAAGCTTCTTTGTCACCCATCAGGTCAGCAGGGACGGATTTCTTGTCCTCATCGCTTTTCTGGGCTTCTTCCAGACCTTCGAAGAAAAAGCTGACCGGAACATCCAGCGCCTCGGCGATGTCCCACAGGCGGGATGCGCTGATTCGGTTGGCACCGGTCTCATATTTCTGGATTTGCTGAAACTTGATACCAACTTGCTGCGCCAACTGTTGCTGGGTCATCCCAATCAGCCAGCGGCGATGCCGAACGCGCTTGCCCACATGGACATCGACGTGATGAGTCATTGGTATTCTCCTATACTACACAAACATCTGCACGGGATTTTGCGACGTCCGATATCGCAGTTTTAGAGAGCTCCCCTTAACCGCTCCCTAATACGGACTGTACCGCCCCCCGTTTACAGCACTGACTGCATATAATGCCGGTTTTGAGATTTTTTTCAAGCTGGTTGAGTCGAACACCCCTGACAGGGATTTGTGGTTGTATTACCCCAAGCCTTTACAGAAACGTATTCCTGCAACTGAATCCGCCTTCAAAATAGGGCCCTTTTCCGCCCGCGCAGCAAACGGATTGACTTTTCTGGCGGCACACGCGCCTATGTCGCAAATTCTTGAGGAACGATATGCGGGCCTATTGCATTCCATCCGACGGGGCGTCTGCCCAGCTTTGTGACGTGAAAATACCCGAGCCGGGCGAAGGTCAGGTGCGGGTCGCCATAAAAGCGTGCGGCCTGAACTTCGCCGATCTGCTGATGCAGACGGGCGCGTATCAGGACACGCCACCTGCCCCATTCACTCTGGGCATGGAGATCGCCGGCGTCGTGGATACAGTCGGTCCCGGCGTTTCGACGCTGAGGCCGGGCGACCGGATCGCGGTCTATTCAGGTCAGGGCGGGCTGGCAGAATACGGCGTGTTCGACGCGGACCGCGCGATCGTGCTGCCGGACGGCACCGGCTTCGAAGACGCCGCCGCCATCCAGATCGCATATGCCACCAGTCACATGGCCCTTGAACACAGGGCACGCCTGCAACCGGGTGAAACCCTTCTTGTCACCGGCGCAGCGGGAGGCGTCGGCCTGACCGCCGTCGAAATCGGCAAACTCATGGGCGCCACGGTCATCGCGCAGGCACGCGGCGAGAACAAGCTTGCCGTTGCCCGTGCCGCTGGTGCCGATCATCTGATCGATGCTTCCGAAGACTTGCGGGAACGGGTCAAATCGCTGGGCGGCGCGGATGTCGTCTATGACGTCATCGGCGGGGATGTGTTCAAGGCCGCTTTCCGCGCGACCAATCCCGAAGGGCGTTTGCTGCCCATCGGATTCGCCGGGGGCGACATCCCGCAGATTCCGGCCAATCATCTTCTGGTCAAAAACCTGACCGTGATCGGGGTGTATATCGGTGGCTATCTGAAGTTCCGCCCCGAAGCTGTGCGCAACAGTTTTGAAACCCTGTTCAAGTGGCATTCAGAGGGCAGGATAAAACCGCATATCAGTCACGTCCTGCCACTTGAAGACGTCGCGCAGGGAATGCAGTTGCTGAAAGAGCGAAAATCGACGGGCAAGATCGTGATCACGCCCTGATCGCGATCACCCAACCACCGCCCGCAACTGCGTACCGCCCAGCAATCTGAAGTTCTGACGCACCAATTGTGCCAGAGCCTCGACAACCGCATCCCGGCCCGGTTCCCCACCGTATAGATTGATCATATGCGCAGGCAAATCCGGCAGAGCCCCACCCGAGTCGATCTGTTCAAGATGCGCGGCCTCGGTTCCGTCCAGCATTGCGTGTACGGCAAGATCGGCACTGACCGTGGCTTCTATTGTCCGGTCGTTTTCGGTTTCCACCGACAGTTCCCACGGTACTCCGGCGGCATCCAGTGCCGAAATGACCTGCGGTCTGAACAAGCAGCGCCGTCCAAGCGCCAGAGGCAACGGACGTTTGCGCCATGCAGATCCGCCCGGCGCACCGATCCAGCGCAACGGCAGCTCTGCGATGGTCTCTGCGCCATCGGCCGAAGACGGTTCGGTCGTCAGGATCACATCACATTCGCCCCGCTTGTACATGTCTTTCAATTGCAGTGAATAGGACGACACCAACTGCACCCTGACACGGGGAAAATCGGCGTTGAACCGTTGCAGGACCCGGGGGATCGCGGGGTAGACGATGTCATGGGGAACGCCCAGAACCACTTCGCCTTCAAAGGCCTGGTCGGTGAGTTTCGAGATTACCTCGTCATTCAGGGCAATCATGCGGCGCGCGTAGGCCAGCAGTTGCTCACCGGATGCGGTCAGGGCAATTGTTCTGCCGCTTCGGTCCAGCAACTCCAGGCCCAGCAGCTCCTCCAGCCGTTTCAGCTGCATGGACACCGCAGACTGCGTCAGGTGCAGAAATCCGGCAGCGCGGGTCACACCGCCCTGATCCGCCACCGCCACAAAGGATCGCAGGGTTGTAATGTCCAAATTCCGCATCTTCACGATTCCTTATGCGTTCCATCAAAAATATTCGTTTTCAAAATATGTCATACGCACCCATATCAATCAAGGAAATTGATGACATCCGACGAAACCATCGAGAATACAGAAAGGACAAGTTATGACGCAACTCGCAATCCATAATCCCTGCAAACCGGCCAAACGTTCTTTGGTGTCCCTGATCTCTCAAGCGTTCGAACTGTCCAGACAGCGGCGAAAGCTGGCACAGCTGGATGCCGCCATGCTGGACGATATCGGTCTGACCCGCGAGGAAGCAACCTCAGAAGCAGAACGCTTCTTCTGGGATGCACCTCAATTCTGGAAAAGGTGACTGTGACTCTCATATTTTTATGGCGATGGGCGACGTCGAGTCGCCTGTTGGCATTTTTGTTGCGTGTTTTAGTCGGTTTTCCCGCGGAATCTCTTGAAACACAGCCCCTTGTTGCCGATATTTAGATGGAAAACCGCCCCGCTCTGCCGGGGCGCTCTAACTTGACGACTAGGGAGACCCTTTGATGGCACAATTCGACACGATCCGGACGGCATCCGGCGCGCGCGCCGCCGAGATTGATCAGGGCCTGCGCGCCCACATGAACAAAGTCTACGGCACAATGTCCGTCGGCATGCTGATCACTGCACTGGCGGCATGGGCTATTGCCGGTCTGGCAGTAACCAGCGATCCAAGCAACGCGGTCGCACAGATCGGCGCAGATCGCTATCTGACCAGCCTGGGTGGCGCGCTGTTCCTGTCGCCGCTGAAATGGGTGGTCATGTTTGCGCCGCTGGCCTTTATCCTATTTGGCTGGGGTGCCCTGATGCGCCGCGGCTCAGCCGCGACAGTTCAGCTTGGCTTCTTCGTCTTTGCCGCGGTAATGGGCATCTCGATGAGCTCGATCTTCATGATCTTCACGCCCTACTCGATTACCCAGACCTTCCTGGTGACGGCAATCGCCTTTGCTGGCCTCAGCCTTTATGGCTATACCACAAAGCGGAACCTCAGCGGAATGGGCACCTTCTTCATGATGGGTGTGATTGGTCTGCTGGTTGCAATGATCATCAACCTGTTTCTGCAATCCGGCGTGATGATGCTGGCCATCTCGGCCATTGGCATCCTGATCTTTGCCGGTCTGACCGCGTTCTACACGCAGGACATCAAGAACACATACGTCGCCCATGCTGCGCATGGCGATCAGGAATGGCTGGACAAAGCGGCCTTTGACGGCGCGCTGAGCCTGTACATCTCGTTCCTGAACATGTTCCAGTTCCTGCTGATGTTCATGGGCCAGCAGGAATAGGGCTTGTTGACACCTGAATTGGTTTGGGGCCGGTCATTGACCGGCCCTTTTCTTTGCGCGCCGGACTTCTTTTGCCCGAAAATGAAAAGCCCCGCCTGACAAGGCGGGGCTTTCTGTTTCCGAAGCGTTTATGTGTTCAGCTACAGTTCAGCGGAATGGCAAAGCCCGAGCTCTTCTCGGATGTTCCTTTGCGGAAAACACCGCCAGCCGGCAGACAGCCGGTGAAACGCTCTGTTTCTTCCGCAAAGCCCACACCGATCGAATTGTCGACTTTCACACTGTTGGAATGCGTGCGCAGCACACCAAACAAAGTGCCGTTCACACTGACAGTGCTGAGGAACAGGTTCGTGTCGCTCCCTTGCAATTGCACCGCAGTGTCCGGCGTCTGGCCGCCGTTGTCGATTGCAACCGATGCGACCTTGGAAGGATCCACCTCATCACTCAAAAGCGTGACTGTCCGCAGTTCCGCCAGTTCTGCCGGAACGTTGGTCGCATCTGGCAGAAAGGCTACGGCTCCGGGTACGTCCGAAATCGTGCGTGGTTCGCCATCGATTCCAGTAAACCCGACACCTTCGCGGTTAAACGGGTCTTCACAGGCCGCTAGGGTTAGAACGGCAATTGTGGATAACAAGATTTTTTTCATGGCGGTCAACATTTTGTGGCGGTTTGCTGAAGCGTACTTGCAGGTTCCCACAAAAAGCAAGCCGCAGGGGATGCGATTGTCCCAAACGCTGATGCGCCACTGCAACGGACTGCCCAGGCCTGCCACCCGCCGAAATCAGGAAACCGGAACTGAAAAAGGGCTCTGTGCACCAGAGCCCTTTTTCGGAATTTCCAAATGGAATGGCAGATTACTTGATCTTGCCTTCCTTGTACTCGACATGCTTGCGAACGACCGGGTCGTATTTACGAATGGTCATTTTCTCGGTCATGGTGCGCGCGTTCTTCTTGGTCACGTAGAAGTGGCCCGTGCCCGCGGTCGAGTTCAGACGGATCTTGATTGTCGTCGGCTTCGCCATGGTTATCTCCTGCGTCCGAAAAGGCAGGGGCCTTTCGGTTGAATTCCTATGAGCGTGCGCTTTTACGCGCTGCACCGCCCATGTCAAGGCCAATCGGATGATACCGGCTCAGGAATCTGGTGCAGGTTCACCCGGGCAGGGTTGGCGCGCCCATATAGGTGTGAATCTGGTCTCTTTCCGCGTCCGAAAGACCCAACGCGGTGGACAACTGCCGCAGATAGGACGCCTCGCGCGCGTTGTCCAGACGGATCGCAGCCAGGGATGTCGCATAGATCTGCGTCTTGAGCGGCGCACCAGAATCAGCCGCCAATCCCATGACGTCAATCGGTGCGTTCAGCTGCTCTTGCACGAATGCGCGCTCTTCCTCGCTGACGTCATCGCCCAATTCACCCAGAATGATTTCCTTTTCCTGCTCATCCAGCTCGCCATCCGCCTTGGCAGCTTGGATCATCGCCCGAAGCATCAGCTTCGCCTGCTCTTCCATCGCCGCACCCGCGGGCGTGCCGCCGAACACGGTTTCCATCATGTCACCCGTGTGTTGATTGGCCGTCTTGGCCGCCCCCTGCATGGCATTCAACAATCCACCCAATCCGGCGGCCCCGGCTGTGCTGCCGCCGATGCCCATCTTGCTCATCATGTCCTGCAAGCCTGACGCGCCACCGGGCAGACCAAACTGTTCTGCCATTTTGCCCAGCTGATCCGCGCCGAAACCACCGCCGGCGCCTTGCATCTTGTCTTGCAGCCCAGCCATGCCGCCCATCTTCTGATATTTTTCCATGCCCTTGGCCGCAGCAAAACCAATGGCAACGGACGCCAGCGTTTTCATAAAGCTCATAATCAACCTCCCAAATCTTCAAATTGGTTCCAAAAGCCTAACAGCCGAATGCAATCCCGAATACTGCGCTCAACCCCAACGCGACTGACGCGCACCATAACACCTGAAGAAGGGGCTTTATCCGGCATCATGTTTGTGCATATCACGAATTCGTGATAAGTTCGCCCATCCAAGAAGCCGAATTCAGGCTCGAAGGCCGAGGCAGCGTGAATGGGGGCAACCTGCAACGAGCAGAGTTGTTCCACGCGACTTTTCTTGGGGGGCTATCATGACAGAATGGGCTATTCAGGCCGAAGAACTGGCCAATTGCAATTGCAATTTCGGTTGCCCGTGTCAGTTCAGCGTACTTCCGTCTCATGGAAACTGCGAGGCGGTTGTCGTTTTCGACATTCAAAGCGGTCACTACGGTGACACTGATCTGGGCGGGCTTCGGGCGGCAGGGGTCTATCATTGGCCGGGACCAATTCATGAAGGCAACGGTCAGATGCAGCTGATCATTGATGAAAGCGCAAAGGCTGACCAGCGGGCCGCGTTGCAAGCGATCATGACCGGTCAGGACACGGATGAAATGGCTACGTTCTGGTATGTCTTCAGCGCCATGGCGCCTTTGAAACATGAAACGCTGTTTGTTCCGATCGAGCTGGATTGGAACCGCGAAGAGCGCAGCGGATACGCCAAGGTTGCCGGGGTTTTCGATGTCGTGGTCAATCCGATCCCTCATATCGTATCGGGCGCACCTCACCGCGCGTCGATACAATTGCCGAATGGCTTTGAATACCGCCATGCCGAGGCGGCATCGGGCAGTGCGACGACAAAAGGTGGTCAGATCAGCCTGACCTTTGACGCGACGCACGCTCATCTGGCGCATCTGAACATCTCGGGCCATGGCGTCTTGGGCGCTTAGGCAGAGAACCCCCATGGCCAAACAGAACGCATCGCCCCGGGGCCGGACGGTTGAGCGGTTGCTGAGACAGGACAACGCGATTGTTCTGGGAAGCGTCCTTCTGATCATCCTCGGTGCAACCTGGTACACGATAGCCGGCGTCGGGATGAACATGTCCGCGGTCGAGATGACCCGGATGGCCGGCCCGGTCGGAGACCCTATGCAAATGGGCCCGGCAGCAGCGTGGAGCGCAAGCTATGCTTTGCTGATCTTTCTGATGTGGTGGGTCATGATGATCGCCATGATGACCCCGAGCGCTGCGCCTGCCGTTCTTCTGTTCATCGCGGTCAAGCGGACAGGGCCTGAAACGCATCGGACGGTTGCGTTCAGCCTGTGGTTTTTATCCGGCTATCTGGTGGTCTGGGGGGCGCTCAGCCTGATTGCAACCGCATTGCAATGGGGGTTGGAACATGTCGGGCTGTCCGACGGGCCGATGATGACGATCAGCTCGGGCGTCTTCGCAGGAAGTATTCTGCTGGCGGCTGGCGCCTATCAGTTTTCAGGTTTGAAAAACGCATGCCTGCGCCACTGTCAAAGCCCCGCACGTTTCCTGGCCGATCACAACCGACCCGGAACATTCGGTGCATTCCGAACCGGTATCCTGCACGGCACGTATTGTCTGGGATGCTGCTGGGCACTGATGTTGCTGCTGTTCGTCGGTGGGATCATGAATCTCTACTGGATTGTCGGAATTGCCGCCTATGTCGCGCTGGAAAAACTCCTGCCCGGGGCCCGGTGGCTTGTGCCGGTGACAGGTTCTGCGCTGATCGGCGCTGGCCTCTGGTTCATCACGGCGCCGTTGTTTTCTGGCACCTGATTTTCGACGGCCCCGGGGTCGGCTGACTTGAAGACCCAAAAACGATTTGATGTAACAGGAGGTATCCATGCCCATTTTCATTACTTACGCATCTTACTCGCAAGCCGGTGTCAAAGGCATGTTGCAAAAGCCCGAGAACCGCACCGGTCCGGTGAAGGCTCTGCTGGAAAAAGTAGGTGGCAGGTTGCTGTCCTTCTACATGACAACCGGCAGCAACGACGTGGTCGTGATCAGCGAAGCCCCTGATGGCACAGACGCCGTGGCCGTTGGCATGGCCGTCGCCGCATCGGGTGCAGTGACGAACATTGAAACCGTTCGCGCCTGGACTGCGGACGAGTTCACGTCGATAACCGAAAAGGCGGCGGCGCTGACCGGCTCCTACACGCCGCCCGGAGGATAGGAGGATACGCGCGGAGGACCTGTAAGCCGGATCTTGTTCCGGGGTTGCCCCCTTCGATGACCATTCCTCTAGGCCGTGCATTGCTGCACGGCTCAAGCTGCCAACCCGGTCCCTCTCGGCCAAGACGCGCTTAGCGGCGGTATCGGCTTGCGCCGACCGGCCCGCGCGGGGACCCTATTTGGCATTGCTCCCGGTGGGGCTTGCCGTGCCGCCGCTGTTGCCAGCGGCGCGGTGGGCTCTTACCCCACCGTTTCACCCTTACCCTTGACCGAAGTCGCAGGCGGTCTGATTTCTGTGGCGCTTTCCGTCGGGTTACCCCGCCCGGGCGTTACCCGGCACCGTTGTCTTGTGGAGTCCGGACTTTCCTCTCGGGCCTTGCGACCCCAGCGGCCATCCGGCCCTCCGCGCTTGGGCTGGGTAGGCTCTGCGCTCTGCATCGTCAAGAGTGGAAAGGGGTTAAGGGGCCAGCCCCTTCTTGGCCTGCGGCCAATTCAACCCCGGGATATTTTCGGCCAGATGAAGTGCGGATCAGGAGTGCCGGATCAACGGGGCGAGGTCGGCTTGCTGCAATGGCCCCCTGCCCCATGGGCGGTATCGAAGACGGACGGCATGCAACAGAGTTTCATTGTCTACATCAGCGTTGAAACCGGCGGCTTGAGCCAGGTTTCGGAACTGGCCCTCTGATGCAGTTGGCAGACCAGCGGCATTTCCGCGGGGCGCGGCCAGCAAATTGCGCTCGAGCCGCGACCAGTCAAATCGCGGACCGGGGTCAAATTTGCGCCCGGGCGCCATGTCCGAATGGCCGATAACACCGTTTGGCAAGATGGCCCAACGGTGCATTATCTGGCGCAACAGCTGTTCCAGCCGGTGCATCTGGGGTTCCGGGAACGGATGCTTGCCGGTGTTGTCCAACTCGATGCCAATGGAACGAGAGTTGATGTCGGTCTGACCGTGCCATTCTCCGGCACCCGCGTGCCAAGCGCGGTGCTCTTCACGCACCATCTGCCACAGCGTGCCATCATTGCCGATCAGGTAGTGGGCCGAGACCTCGGCCTTTGGGTCGCACAGACGATCCAGAGCCGCCTGCGCGCTGTCCATCGCCGTGTAGTGGATCACGATCAAAGACGGCGTCAGACCACCCCGGCGTTCGCCGAAATTTGGCGACGGATGCCAGATCGGGCTCAGGGCGTCAATTGCTGACGGCACTGCGGAACGGGCTTGGGTCCCAGCCACATGCATAGCCGTCCCCATCCGGGTCCAGACCTTTGCGATCACGCTGGGGGCCGCCATTGGACAGAAACTCGATCTGAGCCTGATCGGGGGATGGGAATTGCGCGCAGTTCCTCTGAGCCTTGGCCTGAAGGTTGAAGCCCGAGCGGCTGTAGAGTTGGGTGCCGACGGGATTGGACGTGCTCAACGCGTATTGCACGATGTTTGTCTGGCCGCTCGCCGTACGCTCGGGCACTGCCGTAGGGGCCACGATTTCGTAGGTCTGGCGGTTCTGCTCGATCCGGGCGGCGTCGGATTCGATGCTGCGGCGTTCGGACACGGCAGAAAAATCCTGTTCATCCGAAATCGCACCAGTGTTCGCCACCGGAACCGCCGTAGCAGCGGCTGGGTCTTGGCCAGATGTGCTGGCCAATGCCGCCGCGGCCTGGTTGGCGATATCCGCGTTTTCACCCGTCGCAACAGTCGCCGCACCAGGAGCGCCCAGCGGTTGTTGTGACACATCGACCGGAGCCAGCAGAGGGTTGCCGACCGCACCCTGACCTGCCAATTGAGCCTCGCGCTGCGCCTGGTATTCAGGCGTGTTGAAACCTGTGCTGGTCAGCGGCGCGACATCCGTGCATGCAGCTGCCAGTGCAAGAGCGGGCACCAAAAGCAAAACGCGCATTGTTTGGCTCCGTGTCTAGTGCTTCAGTTGCCCGAGGCTTACCACCATTTCACGGGCTTGGCCACAAAACCGGCCGCATTTTCCAGCGCATAGGCGGTGTTGAGCAGATCGCCTTCTTCCCAAGGACGCCCGATCAGTTGCAATCCCAGCGGAAGGCCTTGTGTGTCCAGCCCTGCGGGGACCGAGATACCGGGCAAACCGGCCAGGTTCACGGTCACTGTAAAGACGTCGTTCAAATACATTTGAACTGGATCTGCTTCGGTCATTTCGCCCAGACCGAAGGCTGCCGATGGGGTTGCCGGGGTCAGGATGGCGTCGACCCCGGCCGCGAACACGTCTTCGAAGTCTTTCTTGATCAGCGTGCGCACCTTGCGGGCACGGTTGTAATAGGCGTCGTAGAAACCAGCCGACAGAACATAGGTACCGACCATGACCCGGCGCTGCACTTCGTGACCAAAGCCCTCGGCGCGGGTCTTTTCATACATCTCGGTGATGCCATCCCCCTGCGCCAACTGCGCACGATGCCCATAGCGGACACCGTCATAGCGGGCGAGGTTCGAAGACGCCTCGGCCGGGGCGATCACATAGTAGGCAGGCAGCGCATACTTGGTGTGCGGCAGCGAGATATCGACGATCTCGGCCCCCGCATCCTTCAGCATCGCGGCACCGTCGGCCCAGAGCTTTTCGATCTCGGCGGGCATGCCGTCCATGCGGTATTCCTTGGGGATACCGATCTTCTTGCCCTTGATGTCTCCGGTCAGCATCGCTTCGAAATTCGGGACGGCCAGGTCCGCACTGGTCGAATCCTTGGCGTCATGACCGCACATGGTTTCCAGCATGATCGCGGCGTCGCGGACATTCTTGGTCATCGGCCCGGCCTGATCCAGCGAGGATGCAAAGGCAACAATGCCCCAACGAGAGCAGCGACCATAAGTCGGCTTGATGCCGGTGATGCCGACAAAAGCCGCGGGCTGGCGGATGGAACCGCCGGTATCGGTGCCCGTTGCCGCAAGGCACAGATCGGCAGCAACGGCCGCCGCCGACCCGCCGGACGAGCCACCCGGCGTCAGCTGCGTATCATCGTTGCCACGACGCCAAGGGCTGACGGCATTGCCATAGACCGATGTTTCGTTGGACGACCCCATGGCGAATTCGTCCATGTTCAGCTTGCCCAGCATAACGGCACCTGCGTCAGCCAGTTGCTGTGAAACAGTGGATTCGTATTCCGGCTTGAATCCTTCAAGAATGCCCGACGCGGCTTGCGACGGCACGCCCTTGGTGCAGAACAGGTCCTTGATGCCGATCGGCAGGCCACACATTGACGGAGCGTCGCCACCTTTGATCCGTTCATCCGCCGCCTTGGCGCGTTCCATCGCGATCTCAGGCGTCTTGTGGACGAATGCGTTCAGCGCATCTGCTTCATCAATGGCTTTCAGGCAGGCGTCTGTCAGCTCAACAGAAGTGACGTCGCCGGCTCGCAATGCGTCGCGGGCCTCGGCCAGACCCATTTTGTTCAGATCGCTCATGTCTTACTCCACCACTTTGGGGACTGCGAAGAACCCTTCGCGGGCGTCGGGGGCGTTGGCCAGAATCTTGTCCTGCTGATTGCCATCGGTGACTTCGTCCTGACGACGCTTGAGGCGCATGGGTGTGACCGAGACCATCGGCTCGACACCTTCCACATCCACTTCGTTCAGCTGTTCGATGAACCCCAGGATGGTGTTGAACTCGGATGCCAGCGCCGGCAGCGCGTCATCCTCGACCTTGATCCGGGCCAGTTTGGCCACTTTGGCGGCGGTGCTTTGGTCAATCGACATCGGCTTCCCTCATCTACGTTAGGGGGCGTTTACCCGTCTGTAGCGACAGTCGCAAGACCGGGGTGCCATGGGCAGGTGCGAGTTTGGAATTCCCTCCACTTCTGCGGCCATTCAAAACTGAATGGCCGGTATGCAAAAAAGTAAACCGAATAGTTCATTATCGATCTTGAAAACTGAACTGTACTGTTCACTTTATTTATGCGACATAACGCAAACCGGAGAAAAAACATGAAACCCCTGATAACAGCCGCAGTCTTGTCCGCCACGATTTTGGCCGCACCGGCCATGGCTTTGGGTATCGACACAAGCAACCTGACACGCACGTTGACCTTCCCGTCCCCTATCGCGGAACCGGTCACGCAGGATCAGGTTAAACCTGCCAAGTAAAGCGCAGGTCCCGGCCGGGTCAGATATCCCCTCTCTGACCCGGCCGTTTTTCATT
This sequence comes from Ruegeria sp. BF10, assembly GCF_056538725.1. Classification (NCBI taxonomy): domain Bacteria; kingdom Pseudomonadati; phylum Pseudomonadota; class Alphaproteobacteria; order Rhodobacterales; family Roseobacteraceae; genus Ruegeria; species Ruegeria sp. BF10. Next base: position 608,938 of record NZ_JBQFTR010000001.1, on the reverse strand, counting down.
TTCGAGGATGCACATCCCAGGGCAAGCCGTTAGCATGACGTCGAATACAGAACAGAACTGCGCCGAGGTTTCGTAGTTCAGGCAAGCCAGTGGAGCAGATGATGAGCGCGCAAAAACAAGCGGTTCTGGACGCAATCGACGCAGCCAATGCAAATGACCCCAACCAAGACGATGGCCGCCCTGCGGCACTGCTGTATGGCGAACGCATGAGTGCCGAGTTGGACCGCCTGTTTCCGGACGCTTCTGACGCCCTTCAGATCGCCGCGCGCGGGCAGCATGTGGAACGTTGGAAACTTGCCCGCAGTGAATATCCCGAAGGCCGGGCTGGATACCTATCATGGCGCAAGGCGCAGGGCGAACACCATGCCGACGTGGTCATGGGGTTGATGACCCGTGAAGGTTATGACGCGGAACAGGTCGAGGCCGCAGGGCGCATGCTGCGCAAACAGGGCATCAAGCGCGATGCAGAGGTGCAGGCGCTGGAAGACGTGATCTGCTTTGTATTCCTGAAATGGTATTTCCAGCCCTTTGCCGCGAAACACTCGGCCGAGAAAATCCAGAGCATCGTTGAAAAAACGGCTCGCAAGATGTCGCCCGAAGGCCGCGCTCGGGTGTTGAGCGAATTTGATCTGCCCGACCATCTGGCGGCAGCCTTTCAGAACTAGGATCGGACCAAGGCGGTTTCGTTGACCTCCTTGTCACGAAGCTCGGAGGACACACGCGATCCTTCCGCGCCTCAAGACGCCGGGCCTTTGCCAAAACGGCCCCTGACAAGAGCCGCGCGATACACTTCGATCATCCAACCCAGCATGATGGCATTCAGGATATGCCACATGAAATGCGTCCCCATCGGCCATTGCCTGCAAATTGGCAGATCGACCGCCCGGAAAGTGATCGATAGAATCAGGATCAGAGCCCCAAGCGTCATCCCTCTGGCCAAGTTCGGATCATTGCCCCGCAGCAGGAACGCGTAGATCAGGATCAACAAAGGGACCGGCGCATAAGCCGCCGACCCACCAATCCCCGGCACAAGCTGGAACAGGGGCGCAACGGCCGCCGCATAGGGAAGAAACAGAAGTGTACCGCAGATCGCCAATCCAGACGACATGCGACAGATGTCGCGGTTCACCGCATATATATAGACCAATATGAACAGCAGGATCGGCGCCACATCCGCCAAGGCCGCCCAAACCCGGGCATGGGTGTGAAACAGATAGCTTCCGATCCCGATCATGGCCAAAATCACGACCAGACCCTTGGCCAGCGGCATGTCCTGATCACGCACGCGCCGCCACATGATCCATGCGGCAATCAGAAAAGCAGCGTTCGTGATCGCATTGATCGGCTCGGCCCAATAGTCCGGCGACACGCGTTCGCAATAGCCATCAATTTCTCGAATCCAGTCCATGGAATTTTACATAGCCGATGCTAGGCTGCTGCCAAGAGACCTTATGGGAGGAAAACCGGAATGAACATTATCTGGCTGGGCCATGGCAGTTTTCGCATTGAAACTCAGGGGCAGGTTCTGTTGATCGACCCGTGGCTGACCGGCAATCCGGTCTTGCCGGAAGATCAGCATGATGCAGCGCTGGATGGTGCGTCTCATATCCTTCTGACCCACACGCATTTCGACCATGTGGTTGACATTCTGCCGCTGGCCAAACACCTGAAAATCCCCGTTGTCGGACAGTATGACCTGATGGGATACTGGAGCGAAGCGGAAGGCATCGAGACCATCGGTTTCAACAAGGGTGGCACCGTCGACCTGAACGGCGTCAAGGTGACAATGGTTCCGGCCTCTCACAGTTCGACTTTTTCAACACCAGATGGTCTGCGCACCGGCGGCAGCGAGGTCGGCTTCATGATCGCGGCCGAGGGGCGTATGCTCTATGTTTCGGGCGATACCGACATCATGGCGGACATGGATTGGATGGGGGATTACTACAAGCCCGATATCGGCATCCTTTCAGCCGGCGGGCATTTCACCATGGATATGAAAGCCGCCGCCTATGCCGCGAAACGGTACTTCGACTTCAAGACGGTCATCCCATGCCACTACAGGACGTTCCCCATTCTGGAACAATCCGCACGGGCATTGATCGACGGATTGCCGGGGGTCGATGTGATCGAACCTGAGGTCATGAAAGCCATCACCGTCTGACGACAGCGCAGCGCGTCAACCCGGCGCGTCTTTGCGGCGCGCTTCGAAGAAGGCCTTCAAAAGCGCGGCGGCCTCTTCGCCTGCAATCCCGTCATAGACCTCGGGCACGTGATGCGCCTGTGCATGTGAAAACACGCGCGCGCCATGCGCCACGCCCCCGGATTTGGGGTCTGCCGCACCGTAATAGATCCGCCGGATGCGCACGGCCGCCAAGGCTGCGGCGCACATCGCGCAAGGCTCCAGCGTGACATAGAGATCGTGATCCGGCAGCCGTTCAGAGCCCGCCTGCGCACAGGCTGCTCGCAAGGCCATGATTTCCGCATGGGCCGTGGGATCATTCAACTCGCGCGTCCGGTTTCCGGCCGCGGCCACGACCGTTCCGTCCGGACCAACGACAACAGCCCCCACGGGCACCTCCCCCCTGTCGGCTGCCGCTCGCGCCTCGGACAGGGCCTGTTGCATATGCGATTTGAACACCATGCCCCTGACTGCATCAGAAACCCGCCTTTCGCAAGCGCGCGGGATGCGGTATGGCCCTGACATGAACAAGACCCCACCCCCCGGCGATCGGATCGCCAAAGTCCTGGCCCGCGCTGGTGTAGCGTCGCGGCGCGAGGCGGAACGCATGATCGAAGCAGGCCGCGTGGCAGTGAATGGCAAGACCATCGACAGCCCAGCCCTGAACGTGACGGCGAAAGACAAGATCGCAGTCGACGGCAAGCCGGTCTCGGAACCGGAACCGTCGCGTCTCTGGCTGTATCACAAGCCCGCCGGGTTGGTGACGACGACCAGCGACGAAAAAGGACGAGAGACAATTTTCGACAAGCTGCCCGACGACATGCCACGGGTGATGAGCGTCGGTCGGCTGGACCTGAATTCCGAAGGATTGCTGCTGTTGACCAACGATGGCGGCATCAAGCGCAAGCTGGAACTGCCCTCGACCGGCTGGTTGCGGAAGTACCGCGTGCGGGTGAACGGTCGCCCGAAGGACGAGGATTTCGAACCGCTGCGCAAGGGGCTGGTGATCGAGGGAGAGCGGTTTCAGCCAATGACCGTGTCTCTGGATCGCCAACAGGGCGCAAATGCCTGGCTGACGATCGGCCTGCGCGAAGGCAAGAACCGCGAAATCCGTCGCGCGATGGAAGATATCGGCTTAACCGTGAACCGACTGTTGCGCGTGTCCTATGGCCCCTTCCAGCTGGGGACCCTGAAACAGGGCGAGGTCGAGGAAATCCGCCGCCGCGTTCTGCGCGACCAGCTGGGTCTGGACGCCGAGGACAAACCCGACAACGCGCCCAAACGCCCGTCACGGCCACAAAGAAAACGGCCTCGGATCGGCAAGAATCCCCGCAAGTGATGCGGGTTCGGCAACCTTCCCCCTAGCGCTAAGCCCGCGTATCCCCTAAATTTTCAGTGAAAGCTGCTATTTGGGGGGCGTGATGTCCGGAAGCGGAGTGCAAAAACTGGCCTACGCGGCACTGCTGGTACTGTTGTTCGGCGTCTGCACTGGCTTGCTCGGGGGTCTGTAAGCCATGGCAAAACGGTTTGGCGGCAAATACAGCCCGCACGGCGATGAATCGGAAAACACCCCACTGCCGAGGGGTCAGTTTGACGGCGCGCGGGTCGAGCCCGCTGGCGCACGTGCGAATATTCTGTTTGTGCCCGCCATTCCTCTGGTATTTCTGTCCCTGAACGACGGCGCGATTGGCATGACCATGGGGCTGGTCGCCGCTGGTTTCCTGACGGCGGCCGCATTCTTGCTGCGGGAAGGTCTGAGGGCCGAGGCCGCGTACAACGCCCGCAAAACCGCCCGACGGCCCGCTTTTCCGCGCAAGATATTTGCCAGTGTTCTCACGGGCCTTGGCGCAGGCCTTGCGTCTTACAGATCCGAGTTTCTGGACGCTGAAGCAACAGCGCAGGTCAGCCTGTTGGCCCCCGCGCTGTTTGGCGTGGCAGCGACCGTTCTGCATTCTGTCTCATTCGGCCTTGATCCGATGAAGAACAAGGGCATGGAGGGGGTCGACACCTTTCAGCAAGACCGCGTGGCCCGCGTGGTCGATGATGCCGAGAAACATTTGTCGGAAATGACGGATGCCATAAAACGCGCGGGCGACCGACGCGTCGAAGCCCGGGTCGAGCGATTTCAGGACACCGCACGTGACCTGTTCCGCACGGTCGAGGAAGACCCCCGCGATCTGGCCGGTGCCAGAAAATACCTGACCGTTTATCTACAGGGCGCGCGTGATGCGACTGTCAAATTTGCCGATATCTACGCGCGCACCCGCGACGCGCAGGCACTGGCCGACTATTCCGCCCTGCTGGACGATCTGGAACAGAATTTTGCCGCGCGTACGCGGAAAATGTTATTGGATGACCGCAGTGATCTGACGGTCGAAATCGACGTGCTGCGTGAAAGATTGCAGCGCGAAGGCGTCCGGCTGGACTGACCGGCCATATTTGAGCGAGGAACATCCCCATGTCCGATGAGATCAAGAAAAAGGCGGTACAGGCCGAAACTCTGGTACAGGAAGTCACCGCAGTTGCCCTGCCCGAACCACAGGCCGAGGTCGTGTCGCTGGAGGAAGCCGACGAACCCGTCAGCGCCGAAATCCGCAAGCGGATGAATGAAATCGACATGGACAACACCAATTCGATCGTCGCGTTCGGCTCGTCCGCGCAGGCCGAGTTGCAGGAGATCAGCCAGGCCATGCTTGCGGATGTGCGCAACAAGGATGTCGGCCCGGCCGGTGACAGCCTGCGCAACATCGTAACCACGATACGCGGGTTCTCGGTCAGTGAACTAGACGTGCGCCGCGAGCGCAGCTGGTGGGAAAAACTGTTGGGCAGGGCTGCACCATTTGCGAAATTCACCGCCCAGTACGAAGAGGTTCAGGACCAGATCGACCGCATTACCGACGATCTACTGGGGCATGAGCATACGCTGCTCAAGGATATCAAGTCTTTGGACATGCTGTATGAAAAGACCTTGGATTTCTATGATGAACTGGCGCTGTACATCGCGGCGGGCGAAGAGAAGCTGACCGAGTTGGACAGCCACGACATCCCTGAAAAGGAGGCCGAAGTTCAGGCCGCTCCGGAAGACCAGCAAGTGATGAAGGCGCAGGAACTGCGTGACATGCGCGCGGCGCGGGACGACCTTGAACGCCGGGTTCATGACCTGAAACTGACACGACAGGTCACGATGCAGTCCCTGCCGTCGATCCGCTTGGTTCAGGAAAACGACAAATCGCTGGTCACCAAGATCAACTCGACACTGGTGAACACCGTCCCGCTTTGGGAAACGCAACTGGCCCAGGCGGTTACGATCCAGCGCAGCGCCGAAGCCGCCGCCGCGGTGCGGGATGCCAATGACCTGACCAACGAGCTTTTGACCTCGAACGCAGCCAACCTGCGTGAATCGAACAAGATGATCCGCGAAGAAATGGAGCGCGGTGTGTTCGACATCGAAGCAGTCAAGCAGGCCAATGCCGACCTGATTGGCACCATCAACGAAAGCCTTGCGATTGCGGACGAAGGCAAGGCCAAACGCGCCGCAGCCGAAGCCGAGTTGCAGAAGATGGAAAAGGAACTGCGCGACACTTTGGCGTCCGCCAAGGCACGGCGCGACGGAACTGGCGACACTGCCGGTACGGCGGTACCCGGTTAAGGGCGGGATCGGCGTGCGGGCCTTCGGTTACTTGAAAGGAACCTTGGGGATGGTATCGCTCTTGGCCTTGGCCAATTGCGACGAGACCCTGACGTCATCCGTTGTTCCACAACCTCGCCCGACACCCGCACCCGAGGCAGCCAATGCTTATGTGCCGCCATCTGCCGCAAGTCAGGATCTGGCGCGCTTTTATCGACGGGTTGAACGGGACCTGCTGGTGCGGGGGCTTTTACGCACCGATGGGGGCGGCCCCGACACCCCCTATGATGCCGACGATCTGGCGCGGAATTTCGAAGCGATCGCGTTCTACAGCGAATATCCGACGCAAAGCGTCGCGGCTGGCTCGCGTCAGACGGACGGGCAACTCAGCCGATGGTCCGGCTCTGTCCGGATACAGACCGAGTTCGGCCCCTCCGTGCTTCCTTCTGCACGGCAGCAAGATGCAGATCAGGTTCGGTCCTTTGCCACCCGTCTGGCCAGATTGACCGATCATCCGGTTTCCGTCGTCTCCCGCAACGCCAATTTCCATGTCTTTTTTGCAGGCAAGGATGACAGCGCCTATGTCGTATCCCGCCTGAAACAGCTGATCCCGAATATCAGTCAGGATTCGCTGAATCTGGTGGCCAATCCACGCGCCAATTTCGACTGTCTGGTGTTTGCGTCGGCTACGACCTCATCACCACACAGATATGTACGTGCCGTTTCCCTTATCCGGGCCGAATTGACGGATCTGGGCCGCCAAAGCTGCATTCACGAAGAAATTGCTCAGGGTCTTGGCCTGTCCAACGACAGCCCGGCAGCGCGACCTTCGATTTTCAACGATGATGACGAATTTGCCCTGCTGACCAGTCACGACGAAAAGCTGCTGACGATGTTGTATGACCCGCGATTGCAGCCCGGCATAGACGTTGATGAAGCACGACCCATTGTACGAATAATCGCACATGAATTGATGGGGCAGCCGCTCTGACCCCGATGACAGGAGAACCCAGATGGGAATTTTCGATTTTCTGACCGGAGAATTCATTGATGTCATTCATTGGGTGGACGACACCCGTGACACGATGGTCTGGCGGTTCGAACGCGAAGGCCACGAGATCAAGTATGGCGCCAAGCTGACCGTGCGCGAAGGTCAGGCGGCGGTATTCGTACACGAAGGCCAACTGGCCGACGTGTTCACGCCGGGCCTTTATATGCTCGAAACCAACAACATGCCGATCATGACGACGCTGCAACATTGGGATCACGGGTTCCAGTCGCCCTTCAAGTCCGAGATCTATTTCGTCAACACCACCCGGTTCAACGACCTGAAATGGGGCACCAAGAACCCGATCATGCTGCGCGACCCGGAATTCGGCCCGACCCGGATCCGCGCCTATGGTACTTATACGGTACGTGTGAAAGACCCGGCCAAGTTCCTGATCGAGATCGTGGGCACCGATGGTGAATTCACCATGGACGAGATCAGCTTTCAGATCCGCAACATCATCGTGCAGGAATTCAGCCGGGTCATTGCAGGCTCGGGCATTCCGGTTCTGGACATGGCCGCCAACACCGACGATCTGGGCAAGCTGATCGCGGCCGAGGTCTCACCCGTGCTCGACGGCTACGGCCTCGAGATGCCGGAATTCTATATCGAAAACATCTCACTGCCGCCGGCGGTCGAGGCAGCGCTGGACAAGCGCACCTCGATGGGGCTGGCGGGGGATCTGGGCAAGTTTACGCAGTATTCCGCAGCCGAGGCGATGACGGCGGCCGCCAGCAACCCAAACGGCGGTGGCGGCATGGGCGCTGGCCTTGGTATGGGAATGGGCATGGCGATGGCGAACCAGATGTCGAACATGGCAGCGGGTCGGCCGTCAGGCCCGTGGGGCGCGCCCGCGCCCGCTGCCCCGCAACCGTCTGCGCATGTCACCCCGCCGCCCCCGCCGCCGGTCGAGCATGTGTGGCACATCGCGGTGGACGGACAGACCAGCGGCCCGTTCTCGAAGGCCAAGATGGGCCGCATGGCCAGCGACGGCGAGATCACGCGCGACACCTACGTGTGGACGCCCGGTCAGGACGGCTGGAAGAAGGCGGGCGAGGTGCAGGAACTGGCGCAACTGTTCACTATTCTGCCGCCGCCCCCGCCCGGCGCATGAGGGCACCGCATGGCCGGCCTTGGAAAACGCTCGAAAAAGGGCAGGCGCAAGACGCGTCCCGACCCGCATTTCGTCTGCCCTTGCTGCGACTATGTCACCCTTTCGGAACGCGGAAAGTACCTGATCTGCCCGATCTGTTTCTGGGAGGACGAGGACATCCATTATGACACGAACCCACGCGAGCCCTCGGCGGCCAATCACGGCCTGACGCTGGCCGAGGGGCGGAAAAATTTCAGGACGATCGGGGCCTGCGAAGCCGAAATGCTGCCGCATGTCCTGCCCGAGGAAGACCGCGCGGACTATCTCTACTTCCCTCTCAAGGACTGAGCGCCTCATGACTCATGCCCCTGCCCCATCACCTGATTTTGCGGAACACCGTTTTCCGTGTGACCAGTGCGGCGCGGACTATCGGTTCGACCCGAAATCCGGCACGCTGACCTGCGATCACTGCGGCCATTCCGAACCGATCGGGGCTGGCCCCTGGGGCGGCGCCAGCCTGCGCGAGCTGGATTTCGACGCGGCCATCGCCGACCGCTTGCCTGACAGTGAAATCGAAGAGACGCGGGTTCTGTCCTGCCCGAACTGTGCGGCGCAGGTTGAATTCGACCCCAACACCCATGCTGCGGAATGCCCGTTCTGCGCCACCCCGGTCGTTACGGACACCGGGATAAACCGGCATATCAAACCGAAGGGCGTTCTGCCCTTTGCTCTGGATGAACGCTCGGCCCACAGGGCGATGAGCGATTGGCTGGGGCGGCTGTGGTTCGCGCCGAACGGGCTCAAGGAGTATGCCCGCAAGGGCCGCAGGATGCAGGGCATCTATGTGCCCTACTGGACCTTTGATGCCGACACGAAATCGGCCTATCGCGGAGAGCGCGGCACGGTCTACTATGAAACCCGCACCATCATGCGGGATGGCAAACGGGTGCAACAACAGGTGCCCAAGGTCCGCTGGACGCCCAAGTCCGGCCGGGTGGCCCGGTTCTTTGACGACGTGCTGGTATTGGCTTCAAGGTCTCTGCCCAAGGCTTACACGGATGCTCTGGAGCCTTGGGATCTCCCGGCTCTGGAACCCTACCAGCCAGAATACCTCGCCGGTTTTCGGGCCGAGGCCTATACGGTTGAACTGAAAGAGGGATATGCCGAGGCCCGCGCACATATGGCCCGCGTGATCGAGCGGGATGTGCGTTTTGATATTGGGGGCGACAGGCAACGTATCCATGCGGTGGACACTGATGTGCGCGATGTCACATTCAAACATATCCTGCTGCCGGTCTGGTTGGCGGCCTATAAGTATCGCGGCCAGACCTATCGTTTCGTGGTGAACGGCCGGACCGGTCGGGTTCAGGGAGAGCGCCCCTGGTCGGCAATAAAGATCACGATCGCCGTTGTACTTGGCCTGCTGGTTGCCGCAGGTGTCGGATATTTGATGGCAACAGGACAGCAATAACAGCCTCTTGTACAATTTACACCGCACCGTCATCCTCAGGCCTGCAACGTTGAGAAGAGGTCCACGTGTCGATTGCTGAATTGAATGCCTTGCTGGACAAACGTCATTCCTGCCGCGCCTTTCTTCCGGACCCGGTACCGCAAGACCAGATCGCGCAGATCGTGACCAGCGCGTCCCGGGTGCCAAGCTGGTGCAACGCGCAACCTTGGCAACTGGTCATCACCAGCGGAGACGAAACCGACAGGTTCCGCGACGCGATGTCAAACGAGGCGGAAAACGGCACACCGGCCCCGGATCTTCCATTTCCCACGTCTTACTCCGGCGTGTATCAAGACCGCCGCCGGACGTGCGGCTGGGCACTCTACAGCGCGGTTGGCGTAGAACGGGGGGACCGCGAAGGGTCGGCGCAGCAAATGATGCAGAACTTTGCCCTGTTTGGCGCACCACATTGTGCCATCATCTCAAGCCCGGCAGAGCTTGGACCTTATGGTGCAATGGATTGCGGCGGCTTTGTCACGGCTTTCGCGCTCGCTGCTCAGGCTTTGGGCGTGGCAACCATCCCACAAGCGGCATTGGCCGCATACAGCCCTTTTTTGCATCAGTATTTTCAGATCCCCGATGATCGTTTGATCCTGTGCGCAATTTCCTTTGGCTATTCGGATACGGATCATCCTGCAAACAGCTTCCGGACGGAACGTGCGGCATTGGGTGACTTTGTGGACTGGCGCGGCTAAACCGTCGCTCAGGCAGGCTCAACATCTCGGGGGAGGAACCAAGTGCGCGCATTGCTGCAAAGAGTGACACAGGCCAAAGTGTCGGTCGAAGGCACCGTCATCGGCACAACCGGCCCTGGGCTCATGATTCTGGTCTGCGCCATGCAGGGCGACAGCAAGGCACAGGCAGAAAAACTGGCCGAGAAAACTGCAAAACTGCGGATTTTCAAGGACGACGCCGGCAAGATGAACCGCTCGCTTCTGGATGTTCAAGGCTCTGCTCTGGTGGTCAGCCAGTTTACGTTGGCGGCGGACACTTCCAGCGGCAATCGCCCCGGATTTTCAAACGCAGCCCCGCCCGAGCTGGGAGAGCAGTTGTACAAGGTCTTCGCCGAGCACCTTGGCGCGCAGGGTGTCGCGGTGGAAACCGGACAGTTCGGTGCGGACATGGCGGTAGAACTTGTAAATGACGGGCCGGTCACGATCTGGGTGGAGAATTGATGGATATTGAGAAGCAAGCCGTCACGTTGTGGCAGGCCGGTGTTGAGGCCGTCGGCGGGTACGAGGCCACCCTGGCCGCCTTGCCTGATGTCCCGAAACCCGACCGTATTCTGGCCGTGGGCAAACCCGCCGCAGCCATGGCGCGGGCTGCGCTGGAACATTTCGGCGCCATCCCAACGCTTGTGGTCACCAAAGACGACCATGGCCGCGACCTGCCGGGTGGGGTCGAGGTGATCGAGGCGTCGCACCCCGTTCCGGACGACCGCAGTCTTGCGGGCGGGCGGGCGCTGCGCCTCGCCATGGAACAGATGGGGCCCGGATCACATGTGCTGCTGCTGGTCTCGGGCGGCGCGTCATCCCTGGCCGAGGACCTGCTTCCCGGAACATCGCTTGATGACCTCGGGGCGTTGAACCGCGAACTGCTGTCGAAAGGGCTGGATATCCGCGCGATGAATGCCGAGCGTCGCAAGCTGTCGCGTATCAAGGGCGGCGGTCTGCTGTCCCATTTCGCCGGAGACCGCGCCACTGTTCTGGCGATCTCGGACGTGCCCGGAGACGATCTGAACGTCATCGGCTCGGGAATCGGAGCATTGCCCGACAACCCTTCCTTTGCGGCGACCACCCGGATCGTTGCTTCGAACGCGCATGCACGCAATGCCGCTGCCAAAGCAGCGGAAAAAATGGGACTGAGGGTATTGACCAATGATGAGGCCCTGCACGACGACTATTTGAAAGTCGCGGCGCGTCTTGGGCCCATGCTGCGAGGAATGGAAAAGGGCGTGATGATCTTTGGCGGAGAACCGACCGTGGTTTTGCCTGATCACCCGGGGCGTGGCGGCAGAAATCAGGCCCTTGCGCTTGCCTTGGCCAAAGAGATTTCAGGCCAGACGGATCTTGCGGTGGTCGTGGGCGGCACCGACGGCACGGACGGTCCGACAAATGCGGCGGGTGGAATCATAACAGGCGCAACCTGGGGTGATGGCGCAGATCTTGCACTTCTAAAAGCCGACAGCGGGTCTTTCCTGGAAAAAGCCAATGCTTTGCTGACAACAGGGCCAACCGGCACCAATGTCATGGACCTGGTTGTCGCGATACGTGGATGATTTGACGCTTATCATGCTGCTTTGGCCCGCAATCGACCGGAAACTACCCGGAAATGCAGAATGCACCTGAACACCCACTCAGCAATTGCCGCACACCGGACAAGAAAGAGAGGGCTTCGGCCTTCGGTATTTAAGAGAAATAACCTTGCCCGGTCCGCGGAAATAAGCCAACGTTGACTCATGCGTCAACAAAAAGCCCCCCGAGGGGCTGGAACCACTCAATAGGGAGAACACTCATATGAACGAACAAATCACGTATATGGCCGGTCAGGTCACAGCCGGGAAGATGACTCGCCGCGAATTCATGGGGAAAGCTGCGGCTCTGGGCGTTTCGGCTGCCGTGGCCAGCACGATGTTCGCGGACGCAGCACGCGCGGCAGGCCCGAAAAAGGGCGGTGACCTGAAATTTGGCCTTCAGGGTGGCGAATCCACCAACTCGCTGGATCCAGCGACCTATGCCAGCTCGGTTCCGTTCCAGAACGGCAAGCAATTCGGCGACCAGCTTGTAGAAGTTGCCCCCGATGGGTCCATCGAACCGCGCCTGGCGGAAAGCGTCGAAGGCAGCGCGGACGCCAAGGTCTGGACCTTCAAACTGCGTCAGGGTGTCGAATTCCACAACGGCAAGACCATGACCAGCGAGGACGTGCTGAAGACCATGCAGCGCCACTCGAACGAAGACTCCAAGTCTGGTGCTCTGGGCATCATGAAGGGCATCGAGTCAATGAAAGCCGACGGCGACAACTTCCAGGTTACGCTGTCCGAGCCGAACGCGGACCTTCCGTATCTGATGGCCGACTACCACCTGATCATTCAGCCCGATGGCGGCATGGACAATCCAGGGGCAGGTATCGGAACCGGACCTTACAAGGTGGAAGTGGACGAACCCGGTGTGCGCCACTTGTTCACAAAATACGAGAACCACTGGAACTCTGATTTTGGCAACTTCGACAGTGTTGAAGTCGTGGTTATCAATGACGCGACCGCGCGTACCGCTGCACTGCAATCGGGTCAGGTCCACGCCATCAACCGTGTTGAACCAAAGGTCGCGGACCTGCTGGGGCGCGCACCCAATCTGACCGTGCATTCGACCGCTGGCCGTGGCCACTATGTCTTTATCATGCACTGCGATACCGCACCGTTCGACAACAACGAACTGCGCACGGCCCTGAAGTATGCCATCAATCGTACCGAACTCGTAGACAAGGTTCTGCGCGGCTATGGCTCGATCGGGAATGACATGCCGATCAACGCAGCCTATCCTCTGTTTGATGAGACCATCGAACAGCGCGAGTTCAGCGTGGAAAAAGCCGCCGAGCACTACAAGAAGTCCGGTCATGACGGTTCGCCGATTATCCTTCGTGTTGCAGACGGTGCCTTCCCGGGTGCCGTGGATGCCGCAGCCCTGTTCCAACAGACAGCGACCCAGGCCGGAATCCCGCTGGAAATCAAGCGCGAGCCGAATGATGGCTACTGGTCTGAGGTTTGGAACGTGCAGCCCTTCTGTGCCTCTTACTGGGGCGGTCGTCCGGTGCAGGACCAGATGTATTCGACCGCGTATCTGTCGACGGCGGACTGGAATGACACACGGTTCAAAGTTCAGGCATTTGACGACCTGCTGTTCGCGGCTCGTGCAGAACTGGATGCCGAAAAACGCAAGAAGATCTACAGCCAGATGGGCCGCATGGTCCGCGATGAAGGCGGCCTGATCTGCCCGATGTTCAATGATTTTGTCGAAGGTGTCAGCAACCAGCTGGATGGTTGGGAAAGCGACCCGACGCAGGAGATGATGAACGGCAACATGTCCCGCAAAATGTGGTTCGTCTGATACGGGCATCGGATAATGCATCCTATCATAAAACTGGTTTCCCAGCGCCTCGCGCTGGGAATTCTATTGCTGTTCGGCGCTTCGGCCTTGATTTTTGGCCTGACCGAAGCTCTTCCCGGAGACGCCGCGCAAGCCGTCCTGGGGCAGTCCGCAACCCCCGAGGCCTTGGCCAACCTTCGCGAAGAAATGGGCCTGGATCGCCCGGCCCTGACCCGTTATTTTGAATGGCTGGGCGGCATCGTTCAGGGCGACCTTGGCCAATCGCTGACCAACAAGCTTGATATTGCCGAGAGCATCGGAAAACGCCTCGGGAACACGTTGTTCCTGGCTTGTTTTGCGGCAATCGTATCCGTCCCGCTTGCGATTTTCCTTGGGCTACTGGCCGTCCGGTACCGCAATCGCTGGCCCGACAAACTGATTTCCGCCGTCACGCTGACAACGGTTTCTATCCCCGAGTTCCTGATCGGCTATGTCGTGATCTACTACATCTCGGTCAAACTGGGATGGTTTTCCTCGCTTGCGATGATCAACGACTCGATGTCGTTCTGGCAAAAGCTGAACGCGATTGCGCTGCCTGCCTTCGTTCTGACATTGGTGGTCCTGGCGCAGATGATGCGGATGACCCGCGCTGCAATTCTGAACCTCATGCAATCAGCCTATATCGAAACGGCCGAACTCAAGGGCCTGAGCACGTTTCAGGTCATCGCGCGGCATGCCTTTCCCAACGCAATCTCACCCATCGTGAACGTTGTTATGCTGAACCTCGCCTATCTGGTTGTTGGCGTGGTCGTGGTCGAAGTCGTGTTCGTCTATCCCGGCATGGGGCAGTACCTTGTGGACGCCGTGACCAAACGTGACGTGCCGGTCGTTCTGGCCTGCGGCGTGGTGTTCGCGGCTGTCTACATCGGCCTGAACATGGTCGCGGATATCGTCTCGATCCTTGCCAACCCAAGACTGAGGCATCCGAAATGAAGAACATTCCTATTTCGGCTCTGATTGGCCTCATGTTCACCGGCGCCTATTTCTTCGTGGCAATCGCAGCCCCGTTGATCGCGCCTTACGGGATGGCGGAAGTGGTCGGCGATGTATGGGAACCGGCCAGCGCCGAGCACCTGCTGGGCACCGACAACATCGGCCGTGACCTGCTGACCCGCATGATCTATGGCGGGCGCACGACGATCTTCATTGCCGCCGCCGCGACATTGCTCAGCTTCTTGACCGGTACATCGCTTGGTCTTCTGGCCGCCGTTCTGGGCGGTTGGGCGGATCAGGCGCTCAGCCGGACGGTCGATCTGATCATGTCCATCCCTACGCTGATCCTTGCGCTGGTCATTCTGGCCATCGTTCCGGTCACCGTTCCGATCCTGATCCTTGTCATGGGTCTTCTGGATGCGACACGCCCCTATCGCCTGTCGCGGTCCGTCGCCGTGGACATCAACGTGATGGATTATGTCGAAGCCGCGAAACTGCGTGGTGAGGGGCGGATGTGGATCATCTTCCGGGAAATCCTGCCGAACGCATTGTCACCGCTGGTGGCCGAGTTCGGCCTGCGGTTCATTTTCATGGTGCTGTTTATCTCTACCCTGTCCTTCCTGGGTCTCGGCGTTCAACCGCCGCTGGCCGACTGGGGTGGCATCGTGAAGGAAAACAAGGACGGCATCGTCTATGGCATTGGCGCGGCCCTGTACCCCGCCGTGGCCATCGCGACGCTCGCGATCTCGGTCAACCTTGTGGCTGACTGGATCCTGAACCGAACCACATCGCTGAAAGGAGGTCGGGGATGAGTGATACCCTTCTCAAGGTCCGTGATCTCAAGATCGGTGCGACCGTTTACCCACCGGGTGAGAAACCCCATGACATCGAAATCGTGCACGGGGTCAGCTTTGACCTGGAGCGCGGCAAGGTACTGGGTCTGATCGGTGAATCCGGCGCAGGGAAATCCACCATCGGTCTTGCCTCGATGGCCTATGGCCGGGGTGGCGTCGAAATCACCGGCGGCGAGGTCTGGGTCAACGGGCGCGACATCCTGAAATCATCACATAGCGATATTCGGAATCTGCGCGGGGGCGAGGTTGCCTATGTCTCGCAATCCGCTGCCGCGTCGTTCAACCCGGCCAAGAGGATCATGGATCAGGTTGTCGAAGCGGCTGTCGAGCACAAGAAGTTTTCTCGCAAAGAAGCTGAAGGCCGCGCGCGCGAACTGTTCGCAAAGCTGGGCTTGCCCGATCCTGACAACATCGGCAGCCGCTATCCGCATCAGGTCTCGGGCGGTCAGTTGCAGCGTTGCATGACTGCGCTGGCACTGTGTCCTGAACCCGATCTGGTGGTGTTCGACGAACCGACCACGGCGCTTGATGTGACCACCCAGATCGATGTTCTGATGGCAATCAAGGATGCCATACGCGATACCGGCGTTGCTGCTTTGTACATCACGCATGATCTGGCGGTCGTTGCGCAGGTCAGCGACGATATCATGGTTTTGCGGATGGGTGACACAGTCGAATACGGCAGCACCGACCAGATCATCAACAACCCGCAGGAAGAATATACGCAGGCTTTGGTCTCGGTGCGTTCGATCGAGCACGAAGAAAAGCAGCCCACACCGGAACCGCTGCTTACCGTTGACGGGATCACCGCGCGCTACAAGGGGCTGAACTTCGACGTGCTGCACAACGTCAATGTCGAGCTTCATCCGGGGCAGACACTGGCGGTCGTGGGCGAATCCGGCTCGGGCAAATCCACGCTGGCCCGGGTGATCACCGGCCTGTTGCCGCCGCGCGATGGCGAGATCCGTTTTGCCGGTCGCACGCTGTCGCCGGACCTTGCAGGGCGGTCTCGCGAGGATCTGCGCGAGTTGCAGATGATCTATCAGATGGCAGACGTGGCAATGAACCCACGCCAGACCGTCGGCACCATCATCGGCCGCCCGTTGGAGTTCTATTTCAACATGCGCGGCGCTGAGAAACGTAAACGGATCATCGAATTGTTGGATGAGATCGAGCTGGGCGAAAAATTCATCGACCGCTATCCTGCGGAACTGTCCGGAGGTCAGAAACAGCGTGTCTGTATCGCCCGGTCACTGGCAGCCAAGCCCAAGATGATCATCTGTGACGAGGTCACTTCGGCACTGGATCCGCTGGTGGCGGACGGCATCCTCAAGCTGCTGCTGGACCTGCAAAAGATCGAGGATGTGGCCTATCTGTTCATCACCCACGATCTGGCGACGGTCCGCGCGATCAGCGACAGCATCGCGGTGATGTATCAGGGTCGCGTGGCCCGTTATGGCTCGAAGAGTCAGGTGCTGAGCCCGCCCTTCGACGATTATACCGACCTGCTGCTCAGTTCGGTGCCTGAAATGCATCTGGGCTGGCTGGAAGAGGTCGTCGCCCATCGCAAGATGGAAAGCGCCGGCAACTGATCCGGTTCGTGACATTTCGATTAAGGTTTGAATCCCGGCACCTTGTTTGAAGACAGGTGTCGGGATTTTGCTATTGGGGGCGCAAAGTGGCAGCCGATAGACGTCGAATCTCTTAGGGTCGCCGGAACGCAATGTTTCTCAAAGGGCCTCGACATGGACCGCAAGCTTCTCCTCATCATTCTGGACGGTGTCCCCTATCGCAATTTTCGCCGCCTGTTCGGCAATCTCGAAGGCTGGGTCGACAGTGGTGAAGCACGGCTTTGGAAACTGCGTGCCGTGCTGCCTTCGACATCGGCCAGTTGCTATGCGTCGATCCACACGGGCGTGACACCGCAAGAACATGGCTGCACCGGGAATGGAAACGTATTCCGGCTGAGCCACAAGGACGTGTTCAGTCAGGTGCGTGAAGCCGGTGGTGTGACCGGGGCGGTGACACACAGCTATTGGTCGCAGTTCTTCAACCGTCATCCCTTCGATTACGTCCGCGACATCGAATATGACGAACCCGAAAGCGCGACGATCAACCATGGCCGTTTTCACAGCATGACCGGCTATGGCAAAGCCAACCAGATGACGCCATCCGATGTCGACCTGTATGCCACTCTGACCAACCTGTGCCTGCGTTTCGGGCTGGACTATGGCATTCTGCACACCTGCACGCTGGACAGTATGGGCCACCGTTTTTTCCACGATTGTGAAGAAATGGATCACGCCTGTTTTGTTGCCGACGAAATGCTTGCGCCTTTCATCCCCCGCTGGCGCCAGTTGGGATATGAAGTGATCGTCACCGCGGATCATGGCCAGGACGAGCGCGGCCACCACGGTGGGCGCGGCCCGCTGCAACAGGAAACGGCGCTGTACTATTTCGGTGACGCAGAAGGGCCAGACGCCGAGATCGTCATAAACCAGTTGCAATTGGCCCCGACCATCCTAAGCCGAATGGGTGCCCCCATTGCAGAGACAATGAAGGCCGAACCGTTTCTGCGGTAATGGTCATGCGGCTTCGGGGCCGCTTATGCGGCCTTCGCCGCCACCACTGTCGCAAATACCTGGTATCCGTAAAGCGGCCCGTTTCGAGCACGTCTTTCGTGCTCGGCCACAAGCCCCGCTGCCAGTTCTTTTCCGATATCACCTCGCTCGTACATTTGCTTGGTGGTCAGATCGACCCAAGGCAACATCTGCTCGGGTGTTGAGACAACTCTGCTTTGCACGTCAAAGTGCCTGACAGAAAGTCCGGCATCGGAAATCATTGACCTGAGTTTTGCGACGACAAAAGGATCGGTTACAAACTCGCGGACGAACTCTTTTGCGCAGATATCCAGTGGATCATTTGGAAAAGAGCTGAACGTCGCTTTGGAAAAATCAGCGTCACACACAATCAACAGACCATCAGGCTTCAGCACTCTGAACGCCTCGGCAATCAGGGATTCGGGGTCTTCTACATGCGTGAGCACCGTGTGCATGATAACCGCATCGACGGCTTCATCTTCCAAAGGCAGCGCGGCACCGTCCGCCACTTTAAACGTCAGATTCGAATACTCTTTGGCCCGATCGTTGGCTTCCGAGACAAACCCTTTCGAGGGTTCGAAACCTATGACGTTCGCCGGGTGGCAGTGTGATGCGATGCGACGTGTGACGGCGCCTGCACCGGCCCCAACCTCGACAACCGTTGATGCATCCGTGACGTTCAGATGACCCAGATAGGCGGCAACGATCCGTTCCATGGCCGGGTCCGCTTGCCGTTGGTCCATTGAATCCGCAAACAACTTGATGAATTCAGGCCCGGCGGCATCAACGTTCTGGAAGGGGTCGGTCATAAGGTAATATCTCCTCGGAGAATTTGAGTGAGCTTACCACAGCCAGCCGATTTTCGGCATACAGGCCCCAAAAAGGACCAGAGCCTTCAAATCACTGCATCAGTCGTAGGACCAGATCCCCTGCCCCAGCGCTTCTATCGCAACCGAAATACGTTCAAAACTGTCAGCCGCACGTTTCACCGAGGTTCTCGCGCGCAGATACCCGTGCACAAGACCGAACTCATTGATCCAGTGGGCCTGCCCGCCCGCCGCATTGATCCGACTGCAATAAACCTGCCCGTCGTCACGCAGCGGATCGCAATCAGCCGTTACAACCACGGTCGGCGGCAGGTTTGAATAGTCACTGTCCTGCAACGGCGCATAGGTCGGATCGCCCTGGGGCGGATCGCCCGCGCATCGGACGGTTTCATAAAACTTGATTTCATCCAACGTCAGCAAGGGGGCCTGGGCATGTTCCTGGTAGGACCCCCGGGTGCGGTCCCCACCGAGGCCCGGATAGATCAGCACCTGCCCCAGGATTCCGTCCATACGCCCGCGCGCGTAGTGGGATACCGCAGCAGCCAGATTTCCACCGGCGCTGTCACCGGCCAAAACCAATGGGTCTCCGAATTTGGTTGCGGCCCAGTTCGCAGCCGCCCAACAGTCATCAAACTGTGCCGGGTGCACATGTTCAGGACACAGCCGGTAATCGACGGCGACGACCCGGTACCCGGTTTGGGCGCATAATTCAGCGCAAACATCGTCGTGACTTTCCAGACCACCAACAACGAAACCGCCACCATGAAAATAGATGACGGTTCGGGTTGGTTGCCCGGCAGAGTAAATTCGAACCGGAACACCATCAGCGGTCCGGTCTTCTGTTTCCACCCCAGCCGGGCGTGGTTGGCGAAAGTCCTGACACATGGTGTCATAGACACGGCGCTGATCCTCGATCGACAGATCGACCGCGTCATCGGGATAGCTTTCTGCCGTGCGACGTATGAACGCCCAGGTTTCTTCGTCGATCAGGCGTTCATAGTCCATTGTCCCTCCGGCTTATTCAGACCACTCCCATGGCCGGGTGTATACCCCCAGCACTTTTGCAACATCGTCTTCCGAAGATCCGTTCGCGTCAAGCTGCGCGACAAGGCCGCGCTTCTTGTCATCGATGACAGAAACAACCCGCGCCGCCAATCCTGCATCCTCAAGGGCGCCGTTGTAGATACGAGTGATGGCCTGTTTCCGAAGATCAGGCTTGAACACCTTGCCAACCGCCGTTTTGGGCAGCTCATCCAGAATGGTCATGTGCTTGGGCTGCGCCGCGCGTTCATGCACGTGAATCTTGCAGTAATCCATCAGCTCTTTTTCTGTGACCGACGCGCCCTCGACCAGTTCGACAAAGGCGCAGGGAACTTCACCGGAATGCGCGTCCGGCTGGCCGATGGCACCGGCAAAAGCAACGGCGTCATGGCCCAGCAAAGCCTCTTCGATCTCGGCAGGGTCGATGTTGTGACCGCCACGAATGATCAGGTCCTTCGCGCGACCGGTGATCCACAGATACCCATCTTCGTCGAAGCGCCCCAGATCGCCAGTGCGCAGGTACTTGTCAAAGTGATACAGGTTAACGTTCTTGTCGGCCTCGGTATAGGTATTGCCCGCATAGACACCCGGGTTCGAGATGCAGATCTCACCGATTTGATCGGTGCCGCACTCGGTCGGTCCATCTGGCCCATCCTGCAAGATCTTGACGTCTGTATAGGGGAAGGGAATACCGATGGATCCGATCTTTTTCTCACCATCTACCGGGTTGCACGAGACCAGACACGTGGCCTCTGTCAGACCGTACCCTTCGACAATGGTGACGCCGGTTGCTTCTTCAAACCGGCGGAACAGCTCCACCGGCAACGGGGCCGAACCCGAGAAGGCCGTTTTTACGCTTGAGATATCGGCATCGACCGGGCGCTGCATCTTGGCTGAAATCGCGGTTGGCACGGTAATGATGAAGCTCACCTTCCAACGCTCGATCAGCTTCCAGAAATTGTCGAACACCCCGTCGCCGCGATATCCCTGTGGCGTCGGGAAAACCACATGGGCACCGGAGGATACGGCCGCCATCACAATCACATGCACCGCGAAAACGTGGAACATGGGCAGCGGGCACATGATGACGTCGTTTTCGTCAAACAGAAGCGTGCTTCCCAACCAGCCGTTGTAGATCAGGCCGGAATACTTGTGCTGCGCCACCTTCGGCATACCCGTGGTACCGCCGGTATGAAAATAACAGGCGACACGATCTTCCTTGCTGTCTTCAAACGTCAGCGTCGTCGGCTGCTTGGCCAGTTCCGTGTGGAAGCTCTTGTAATCCGCATGGGCCAGCTTTTCCTTGTCGCCCATCTTGGGGCGCAGGAACGGCACCAGCCATGATTTGGGCGGGGTCAGATACCGGTTCAGGTCGATTTCCAGAATGGTATTGACCTTGGGTGCGTGGCGCACCGCCTCTTCGACCTTCTGCGCGACATCTGTTTTCGGGAAGGATTTCAGCGTCACCACGACCTTGGCGCCGGTCTCGCGTAGGATCGCTGCGATCTGTTCCGGTTCAAGCAGGGGGTTGATCGGGTTCACGATCCCCGCAACCGCACCGCCCATCATCGTGACCAGTGTCTCGTTGCAGTTGGGCAGCACATAGGCGACCACGTCTTTTTCACCCACACCCAGCGAGCGGAACAGGTTCGCCGCCTGGTTGACCTGGCTCAGAAGCTGCGACCAGGTCAGAGTTTCGGCCTTGTCCTTCGGGCCCGAGAACAGTTGGAAGCTCATGGCTTTGTGGTTGGGGAACTTCCCTGCGGTGCGCGACAAAAGCTGATGGAAGGTGACGGGCAAATCCCGGTCCTCCCACGGCATTTCCTGTTCCATGCGCTTCTTGTCTTCCAAACCCACAAAGGCCATGTGGTTCCTCCCGTATTATTCTCCCGCGTTTTGCGCGGGCTTGTTATGCGCAACCAAGATGGAAGCAAAACGAACCTCGCGCAAGCGAGGCCTTAGCCTTCAAAGGGAGTAAAATGTAGAATGACGCTACGGCGAATGTGCAAGTGCCGGAGCGTCACTCTTATTCTGCGGCGACACCATCGGTGAACTGCAACCGTGCAAGGCGTGCATACAGCCCGTCCTGAGACACCAGATCCTCGTGGCGGCCTTGTGCCACGATGCGGCCTTCCTCCAGCACAACGATGCGGTCGGCTTTCTTTACGGTTGCCAATCTGTGCGCGACGATCAGGGTCGTGCGCCCGGCACGCATCTTGTCCACCGCGCCCTGCACTGCGCGTTCGCTTTCCGCATCCAGCGCCGAAGTCGCCTCGTCCAGCAGCAGAACCGGCGCGTCGCGCAGGATTGCACGGGCAATGGCAATACGCTGCTTCTGCCCGCCGGACAGCATGACACCGCGTTCGCCGACAAAGCTGTCATATCCTTCGGGCAAGGCCGCGATAAAATCATGCGCGGCAGCGGCCCGCGCGGCAGATTCGACTTCTGCATCCGAGGCGTCCAGACGCCCAAAACGGATGTTTTCCCGCGCGGATGCAGCAAAGATCACAGGGTCCTGGGGCACCAAAGCCATGTGGCGGCGAAAGTCTGACCGGTTGATGTCGCGCAGATCAAGACCGTCCAGCGTCACGCGGCCCGAGTTTGGATCATAGAAGCGCTGGATCAGTTGGATCACGGTTGTTTTTCCCGCCCCCGATGGCCCGACGAATGCGACCGTCTCGCCGGGTTTCACCAAAAGCGAGAGATGATCCAGTGCAATCGTATCGGGGCGCGCCGGATAGCGGAAGCTGACGTCTTCAAACCGGATTTCGCCCTGAACGTCTTTGGGCAGCGCTTTGGGATTGGCGGGGTCGGTGACAGTATCTTCTGCATGAAGCAGCTCGACCAGACGTTCGGTGGCACCTGCGGCGCGCTGAAGTTCGCTCCAGATTTCGGACAGGGCCGCGACCGAGCCCGCCATGATGATCGAATAGATGACGAACTGGATCAGAACGCCTTCGGTCATCACGCCATTTCGCACGTCGTTGGCACCCATCCACAGAACACCCACGATACCCGAGAAGACCAGGAAGATCACGATCACCGTCAGAACCGCGCGGGTCTGTATGCGGCGCAGCGACACGCGGTAGGATGTCTCGGTCATCTCACTGAACTGCTGGCGGCTGGCCTGTTCATGAGAAAAAGCCTGAACGGTCTGCACCGCGCTCAATGCCTCACCGGCGTTGCCGGACGAGGCCGCGATCCAGTCCTGATTCTCGCGGCTGATCACGCGCAGGCGGCGGCCAAGTACGAGGATAGGCACGATGACCACCGGAATCAGCAACAATACCAGCCCGGTCAGCTTGGCGGATGTCAGCAGCATCAGAACCAGCCCACCGACGAACAACAGTATGTTTCGCAGGGCAATGGACACTGACGAGCCGAGGACCGATTGGATCAGCGTCGTATCGGTGGTGATCCGGCTTAGCACCTCTCCGGTCATGATGCGTTCGTAGAATTCCGGGCTCATGCCGATGACCCGATCAAACACCGCCTTGCGGATATCGGCCACCACCCGTTCGCCCAGACGGGTCACAAGCGCGTATCTGATACCGGTGCCCACGGCCAGAACAGCGGCAATGCCGAGCGCGGCCAGAAAATACCAATCCAGAAGCTCTCCATCCTGAATGCGGAAATTGTCGACGACGCGCCGTACTGCCAGTGGCAGCGTCAGGGTCATGCTCGCCGTCAGAATCAACGCCAGCGTCGCGCCGATCATCAGGAACTTGTAGGGTTTCATGAACGGCCAAAGCGAGGCCAGAACCCCAATCTTCTTTGAACGCGCGCGTTCCTCGGAGGCTCCGGGCGCGGCGGTATGCGTTGGCTTGCTGGCGGCTTGTCTTGCCATGTCTGGCCCTTGTGTCCTGATCGGTACTGAGTGACCGCTTTCTTGGAGGTACAGTCAAGTATGGTCAAGCATCACAACCACAATCGGCAGGTCGAAAGGGCCATTTGACGCAGAATTTCAGGGAAGGAGTGGAGCGGGTAGACGGAATCGAACCGACATAGCCTGCTTGGAAGGCAGGGGCTTTACCATTAAGCTATACCCGCAAATGGTCTGCGCTGGTTAAGTCATGCTTTCGGGATCGTCAAGCCGGAAGTGGCAAATTTAGTGGCGCTATTTTTCCGATACTGCCCGGCCCGACACCGGCCCGTCAGTCCTGATTGCGAAATATCCGGGTCGAGGAAAAGAACCGCTCCAGTTCTTCGATCCGTTCCTTGCTTTCTTCCCATCGTGCCTCCTGCACTTCTGCAATCAGCGTTTCCGAGATCAACTGCAAGGCAATGGTCGAATCCCAACTGGATGGTGCCTCGACCAATGCGTGGAAAGAATAATTGGCGGTCTTTCCGATCGGTGACCCCCATTGATCCGTAAACAGCACAACCGTGACGCCCCGGCCCGAGGCAACCTGTGCCAGCTTCTCCAGATGCGCCTCGTAACGGCGGATGTCGAAAATCACCAGAACGGATGATTCATCCATATCCAGCAGGTATTGCGGCCAGACATTCGCCGAATTGCCCAGCATCGTCACATTGGGACGGATGATCTGCATGTGATTGAACAGGTAATCCGCGTTTGACCGGGTGATGCGGCCGCCAACGACGTAAAGATGGCGCTCTGTCTCGGCCAAAAGATGCGCGACGGTATCGAACATCTCTTTGTCCAGACGTTCCAGCGTGTGGCGCATGTTGGTCCATACCGCCTGGGCAAAGCGCGTTGTCGGATGTTCCGCCTCATCATCCACAACCCAGGCGTCCCGTTTCGAGATCGGCTTCTTGATCTGCGCCGCCACTTCTTCACGCAGCGCATCCTGCAAGTCGGGGAACCCGTCAAATCCAAGCTTGCGCGCCATGCGAATGACGGTCGGGGTCGAAACCTGCGCCGCGGCGGCCAACTTGGTGATCGATTGCAAACCGGCCATCGGATAATCCTGCAACAGGACCGAGGCCAACTGACGTTCAGACCGTGTCAGATCGTCCAGTTCATCCTGAATCCGCTGTTTGACAAGTTTGGCAACGGTGGCCATCGGCGCCCTCGTTTCTTGAATTTGTTACAGAATATGTTCGTTTGAAATTTTGTCTACAGAAATTTTCTTGACAGGTGAGAAGTTGCTGTAACAAATGCTACCTATGCGTCACGAGACCGAGTCATCATTGCTTTTGCCGGCGGAAGCCCCGGCAGCCCGCGTGCTCAATGCGCACGGTCGCGCGCGTGCTGTGCTGATATGCGAACATGCAAGCCGGTTTGTTCCTGCCGCGCTGGATGGATTGGGGCTGGATGAGGCGGCGGCCAGCTCTCATGCGGCCTGGGACATCGGCGCGCTGGACCTGTCGGTGGAGCTGATGGGCGCTTTGGATGCGCCGCTGGTCCACTCGCGCGTCAGCCGGCTGGTTTATGACTGCAACCGACCGCCCGAACGCGAAGATGCCATGCCGCAGGTCAGCGAAGTGTTTTCCGTTCCCGGAAACATGAACCTGACAGATGCTCAGCGCGCCCAGCGAGTTCGCGATGTCTATGAACCTTTCAAAACGCTGGTTTCGTCCACTTTGGACGAACGGCCCGAACCTCCGGTTGTCATCACGATCCACAGCTTCACGCCTGTCTACAAGGGAACCCCCCGAACGGTAGAGCTGGGGATTCTTCATGACGCAGACGACCGCGCCGCACAGCTGATGCTGAGCCACGCGGAAGGCTCAGGACTACGCGTGGCTCTGAATGAGCCCTACTCGGCCACGGATGGCGTCACGCACACGTTGCGCGAACACGCGGTCCGGCGCGGGCTTCCAAATGTCATGATCGAAGTCCGAAACGATCTGATCGACACCGCAGAAGGCGTGAATCGCATTGCGGGATTGCTGACGCCAATTCTGCATTCGGTCATCAAAGACATATCGCACGCAGAGGCGAATCCATGAAAACAGAGGTATCGAGATGAATTTCATGCGGGGATATGTGGCGGTCATTGACCGCACGAACCGCTGGATCGGGCGCGTTGTCATGTACGGAATATTCGTCATGATGGGCATCCTGCTCTGGTCCTCGATCTCGAAAACGTTCTTTCTGCCATCGCTATGGACACTGGAGATGGCCCAGTTCGCAATGGTCGCCTACTATATTCTGGGCGGCCCTTATTCGATCCAGATGGGGTCCAACGTCCGCATGGACCTGCTGTACGGCGAATGGTCCGACCGCCGTCGAGCGTGGACGGATGCGATCACCGTCCTGTTCCTGATCATCTACCTGGGCGTGATGATCTACGGCGGATACGACTCGCTGAGCTATTCGCTGCAATATGGTGAACGCAGCCCGACCGCGTGGCGTCCCTATCTGTGGCCAATCAAGGTCATTATGGTCGTGGGTCTGTTCCTGATGCTGCTTCAGGCGATCTCGGAACTGTTCAAAGATATTCTGCGCCTCAGGGGCGATGACATCCCGCGCGAGGTGATCTGATGTCTTACGAGTTGATCGCCATCCTGATGTTTTCGACCATGATGCTGATGCTGATGACCGGGCAGCGCGTTTTTGGCGCGATTGGTTTTGTTGCCGTGATGGCCGCCCTGTTCCTGTGGGGAGATCGCGGCGGCTACGATATTGGTTTTTCGGCCGCCATGAAACTGATGAAATGGTATCCGCTGCTGACGCTTCCGATGTTCATTTTCATGGGGTACGTGCTGGCCGAGTCCAAGATCGCAGACGATTTGTACAAGATGTTCCATGTCTGGATGGGCGGTCTGAACGGTGGGCTCGCGATTGGCACGATTGGCCTTATGGTGCTTATTTCGGCCATGAACGGCCTGAGTGTCGCGGGCATGGCCATCGGAGCGACCATTGCGCTGCCGGAACTGCTGAAACGCGGCTATGACAAGAAGATGGTGACAGGAGTAATACAAGCCGGGTCATCACTGGGCATCCTCGTGCCACCCTCCGTCGTGCTGGTTCTTTACGCGATGATCGCGCGCCAGCCGGTTGGGCAGCTGTGGCTTGCCGGGCTGCTTCCCGGACTGATGATGGCTGCAATGTTCATCCTGTATATCGTGATCCGCTGCCGCATCAACCCGGCCCTGGGGCCTGCTTTGTCAGCAGCGGAACGCGACGTGCCCATGGCAGAGAAAATGCGCCTGCTGCGCGCGGGCCTGCTGCCTTTGGGTATTTTCGCCGCGATGATGGTGCCCTTCGTCAACGGCTGGACCTCACTGGTCGAAAGCTCGGCCATCGGAGCGTTGACGGCGTTCGCCGCGGCCATCCTCAAGGGACGTATGACACGTGAGGTTTTCGAGACGTCTGTGCGGTCAACGCTGGGCATCACCTGTATGTTCATGTGGATCA
The DNA here is from genome assembly GCF_056538725.1 of Ruegeria sp. BF10. Taxonomy (NCBI): domain Bacteria; kingdom Pseudomonadati; phylum Pseudomonadota; class Alphaproteobacteria; order Rhodobacterales; family Roseobacteraceae; genus Ruegeria; species Ruegeria sp. BF10. Next base: position 581,756 of record NZ_JBQFTR010000001.1, on the reverse strand, counting down.
TCCTGGCTGCGCTTGCCTTTGGCGCTGTATTCGACGGGTTGGGCGCCGTTCGGGCAATCGAGAACCTGTTTACCGAACGGCTGGGCCTGAACCCGTGGGTGATCCTGATCTTGATGCAGCTCAGCTTTATTCTGATGGGAACGTTTCTGGACGACACGGCCATGCTGGTGATCGTCGCGCCTTTGTACGTGCCACTCGTGGGGGCGATGGGGTTCGACCTGATCTGGTATGGGGTTCTGTACACGATCACGACCCAGATCGCCTATATGACACCGCCCTTCGGTTACAACCTGTTCCTGATGCGCGCGATGGCGCCGCCAGAGATATCGCTGCGCGACATCTACGGTTCGATCCTGCCCTTCGTGATGGTGATGACGCTGGCGCTGGCGATCATCATGACATTCCCGCAGATCGCGCTGTGGCTGCCTGAATACATCTACAACAAATGATCCCGGATCAAACCGGGGCTTCGCGGGCAATCCCCGCACAATCGAAACTGACCAACGGAGAGAGAGAATGACGAACAGACGTACATTTCTGAAAGGTGCTGCGGCCGCTCCCGCCGCTGCTCTGGCGACGCCTGCACTGGCGCAATCGACCATCAGATGGCGGATGCAGACCTATGCCGGCCCGGCGCTGGCCGAACACGTGATCGACCCGGCCATCAAGATGTTCAACACGATCGCCGGCGACCGGATGCAGATCGAGCTGTTCTATGCCGACCAGCTGGTTCCCACGGGCGAGCTGTTCCGCGCCATGCAGCGCGGCACGATTGATGCCGTTCAGTCGGATGATGACTCGATGGCGTCACCCACCGAGGTCACCGTGTTCGGCGGCTATTTCCCCTTTGCCTCGCGCTATTCGCTGGACGTGCCGGTTCTGTTCAACCAGTACGGGCTGAACGAGATCTGGGACGAGGAATACTCGAAAGTCGGCGTCAAGCACATCTCGGCCGGTGCCTGGGATCCGTGCCACTTTGCAACGAAAGACCCGATCAACAGCCTGGCGGACCTTCAGGGCAAACGTGTGTTTACCTTCCCGACCGCGGGCCGCTTCCTGTCTCAGTTCGGCGTTGTGCCGGTCACCCTGCCCTGGGAAGACATCGAAGTCGCGGTTCAAACCGGCGAGCTGGACGGCATCGCGTGGTCCGGCATCACCGAAGACTACACTGTCGGCTGGGCGGATGTGACCAATTACTTCCTGACCAACAACATCTCGGGCGCCTGGGCCGGTTCGTTCTTTGCCAACATGGATCGCTGGAACGAGCTGCCCGAAGATTTGCAGACCCTGTTCCGCGTTTGCACCGATCAGTCACACTATTATCGTCAGTGGTGGTACTGGGGCGGCGAAGCCAGCCTGCGCGTCAACGGAGACAAGATGCAGCTGACGTCGATCCCGGACGAAGAATGGGCAACCGTCGAAGCCGCGGCCGTTGCCTTCTGGGATGAGATCGCAGCCGAATCTGAAACCAAGGCGAAGGTTGTTGAAATCTTCAAACAGTACAACGCCGACATGCTCAAGGCTGGACGGCCGTACCGCTACGGCTAAGAATTGGCCAGGCGACCCGCCCCTTGCATGGGGCGGGTCAAACAGGACGAATGGCCGATGATGGATTTCGGCAAAGACAAAGGTGGCACATGCTCACGTTCGAACATCTGAAAACGCAGGTATCCGAAGGTTCGGTTGATACGGTTTTGGTCTGCATGGTGGACATGCAGGGCCGGTTGATGGGCAAACGCTTTCACGCGGGCCATTTCGTGGCAGGCGCATGGGAAGAGACCCATTGCTGCAACTACCTGCTGGCCACCGATCTGGAGATGGCAACACCTGATGGCTATGCCTCGACCAGTTGGGAACGGGGCTATGGCGATTATGTCATGAAGCCGGACCTCAGCACCCTGCGCCCGGTGCCGTGGCTTGAGGGCACGGTGATGGTGATGTGCGATGTGCTGGATCATCACACCCATGAGGAAGTGCCGCACGCACCGCGTTCAATCCTGAAAAAGCAGGTCAACCGTTTGAAAGCCATGGGCTATGACGCAATGACGGCGACCGAGCTTGAGTTTTTCCTGTTCGAGAAAAGCTTTGACCAGATCCGCAAGGAAGGGTTCCGCGATCTGGAGCCGATCTCGGGCTATAACGAAGACTATCACATCCTTCAGACCACCAAGGAAGAACATGTGATGCGCCCGATCCGCAACCATCTGTGGGATGCGGGTATTCCGGTTGAGAACTCCAAAGGTGAGGCCGAGACCGGACAGGAAGAGCTTAACATCAAATACGCACCCGCGATGGAAACAGCCGAGTATCACTCGATCGCCAAGAACGCTGTAAAAGAGATCGCGTGGCAACATGGTCATGCGGCGACCTTCCTGCCGAAATGGCATCACGATAAGGTGGGCAGTTCGTCCCATGTGCACCAGTCACTGTGGGCGGATGGACAGCCTGCCTTCTATGACGCTGGGGATGATCTGGGCATGTCGGCGCTGATGAAAAGCTATATGGCCGGTTTGCTGAAATATGCCCCTGATTATACCTATTTCATGGCGCCCTACATCAACAGTTACAAACGCTTCATGAAAGGTACCTTCGCGCCAACGCGGATCATCTGGTCTGTGGACAACCGCACTGCCGGGTTCCGCCTGTGCGGTGACGGCACCAAGGCCGTACGTGTCGAGTGCCGGATTCCGGGCTCAGATATGAACCCCTATCTGGCGATGGCTGGCATGCTGGCGGCAGGGATCGCGGGCATCGAGGAAGGGCTGGATCTGCAACCGCCGACCAAGGGCGACGTTTATCAGGGTGAGACTGCCATGATCCCGGGCAACCTTCGTGCGGCGCGGGATGCGCTGCATGGTTCGGCCATGTTGCGGGCGGCCATGGGAGATGACGTCGTCGACCACTATACCCGTGCCGCGGAGGTCGAGATCGAGGAATTCGAACGCGTGGTCACGGATTGGGAAATCGCCCGCGGGTTCGAGCGGGCGTGAAGTCGGGTCGTGCTGGGGGCTCTGCCCCCAGACCCCCGGGATATTTTTGGCCAGATGAAGCAGGGTTCCTGTTTCTTTCGGAAATGGAGTGAAAATGGGGCAGATGTTGAAATGTGTCTCGCCGATCGACGGATCGGTTTTTGCCGAACGTGAAGTGTTGTCGCGAGAGGCCGCTTTCGGGGCCGCGGCCCGCGCTCGGGCTGCTCAGGCGGACTGGGCGGCCCGTCCGTTGCAGGAGCGGATTGATCTTGTGATGGCTGGCGTGGCCGCCGTTGGCGCCATGAACGATGAGATCGTGCCCGAACTGGCCCATATGATGGGTCGCCCGGTGCGTTATGGTGGTGAATTCGGTGGGTTCAACGAACGCGCAAGCCACATGGCGAAGATTGCAGAGACGTCTCTGGCAGATATCGCCGTGGGCGAGGATGCGACGTTTAAGCGTTATATCAAGCGCATCCCGCATGGGGTGGTCTTTGTGGTGGCACCCTGGAACTATCCTTACATGACGGCGATCAACACGGTCGCACCGGCGCTTATCGCGGGCAACACGGTCGTCCTGAAACACGCGACACAGACCTTGCTGGTGGGCGAGCGCATGGCAAAGGCGTTCCATTCGGCAGGAGTGCCCGAGGACGTGTTCCAGAATGTGTTCCTGAGCCATGACGCGACCAACGATCTGATCGCGGGCAATGCATTTGATTTCGTGAACTTCACCGGATCAGTCGGCGGCGGTCAGGCGATGGAACGTGCCGCGGCCGGCACGTTTACCGGCGTCGGCACTGAACTGGGGGGCAAGGACCCCGGCTATGTCATGGACGACGCCGATCTGGATGCGGCGGTCGAGACGCTGATCGACGGGGCCATGTTCAACTCGGGCCAGTGCTGTTGCGGGATCGAGCGGATCTATGTCCACGAAAGCCTCTATGACGCCTTTGTCGCCAAGGCAGTGGGCATCGTGCAGGGCTACAAGCTGGGCAACCCGCTGGACGCCGAGACAACGATTGGCCCGATGGCCAATGTGCGGTTTGCCGATGAGGTGCGATCCCAGATCGCCGAGGCGGTTGCATCCGGCGCGGTCGCGCATATCGACACCTTCGCAGAAGACGATGGCGGCGCGTATCTGACACCGCAAATCCTGACCAATGTCACCCATGACATGCGCGTGATGCGGGACGAAAGCTTTGGGCCCGTGGTGGGCATCATGAAAGTGTCCTCGGACGAGGAGGCCATCGCCTTGATGAATGACAGTGAGTTTGGCCTGACTGCCAGCCTGTGGACCCGCGATGTGGATCGTGCGGCGCAGGTGGGTGACCGGATTGAAACGGGCACTGTGTTCATGAACCGCGCCGACTATCTGGACCCTGGCCTGTGCTGGACGGGCTGCAAGAATACCGGGCGTGGCGGCGGTCTGTCCGTGATTGGATATCACAACCTGACACGTCCCAAATCCTACCACCTCAAAAAGGTAACGGGCTAAGGACGACGGCCTGCTTCGGACCCACCCCCTCGCCGAAGCAGGCCTTTTTTTGCAAAGGAAACCTGACATGACACTTGTTGGAAACTGGTCCTATCCGACCGCCATCAAATTCGGAGCCGGGCGCATCAGGGAATTGCCCGAAGCCTGCGCCGCCGCCGGAATGAAGAAACCCTTGCTGGTCACGGACAAGGGGCTGGCCGATCTGCCCATCACCAGCGCGACACTGGATATCATGGAGGCCGCCGGTCTGGGCCGCGGCCTGTTCAGCGATGTGGACCCCAACCCGAATGAGAAGAACCTGGAAGCCGGAGTTGCGGCCTATAACGCAGGTGGCCATGATGGGGTGATCGCCTTTGGCGGCGGCTCGGGGCTGGATCTGGGCAAGATGGTCGCCTTCATGGCCGGTCAGACGCGCCCAGTTTGGGATTTCGAGGATATCGGCGACTGGTGGACGCGAGCCGACGCCGACGTTATCGCGCCAATCATTGCCGTTCCGACCACCGCAGGGACAGGATCGGAAGTGGGCCGCGCGAGCGTCATCACCAATTCCGAGACCCATGCCAAGAAGATCATCTTTCATCCCAAGGTTCTGCCGACCGTGGTGATTTGCGACCCGGAGCTGACCGTCGGAATGCCCAGGTTCATCACGGCAGGAACAGGCCTGGACGCCTTTGCGCATTGCGTCGAAGCCTTCTCGAGCCCGCATTATCACCCGATGAGCCAGGGCATCGCGCTGGAAGGGATGCGGCTGGTGAAGGAGTACTTGCCGCGCGCTTATGCTGACGGCTCCGATATCGAGGCCCGCGCCCAGATGATGAGCGCCGCTGCCATGGGTGCAACGGCTTTCCAGAAGGGTCTTGGCGCGATCCACGCGATGAGCCATCCAATTGGCGCGGTATTCAACACCCATCACGGCACCACAAACGCGGTCTGCATGCCCGCCGTGCTGAACTTCAACGCCCCCGCCATTGCAGACCGGTTCCAGCAAGCCGCGGCATATCTGGGCATCGACGGCGGCTTCGATGGTTTTTGCGCCTTCGTGCAGGATTTCAACGACAGCCTTGGCATCCCCCGCACTCTGTCCGACCTAGGTGTGACCGAAGCTTCAATCCCAGAGCTTGTCGAAGGCGCGATCATCGATCCTTCATGCGGTGGAAATCCGATTGAGTTGACGAAAGACAACCTGACTCAGCTGTTCAAAGCAGCGCTGTAAGAAACCAAAGGGCCCGGCGAAACCTGCCGGGCCCTTCGCGTTCGGATTGCCAAGATCAGATCAATGCCCGGTCAAAACCAGAGTGTTCACCGGCATCAGGATCAAACGCAGGCGCAGACCCGCTGCATGCACCACGCCGATCGTGTCGACCACGTGCAGGAAGGCCGCCTCCCAAAAGCCCAGATCTTCGTGCTCCAACCGCTCGTGATTGTCTGTGTAGACATTGGCCAGACAATTGCTGCCCGGTGGAATGTCATCGGCCATACCTTTGTACAGCGGCTCCATGTAAACCAGAATCGAGCCCGGATTATTGTTGGTCTGCACGTCCCGCAATTCGTCCGATGGGCGGATCTGGCCGGAAGGAATGACATCCTGCACCTCGACCACCACGGTGGGGATCACGGTGAATGGTTTGGTCATGCAGCCCAATTCGCCAATCATGCCCGGCTTGATCACCTGGGCAGACAGCTGGCTGAAAGCGGCCTGAAAGCGGTCATGTCCGGTGTGCGATGGCACTAGAACACCAGCAGGGCGCAACAGCGGGCTTACGTAATCACCGACCTGAAGGCCGAACTGTTCGACCCGCCCCGTGACGCCCGCTATGATTACGGTTTTGTCCAATTCGGTCTGCGCAGCATCCAGTTGCGCAATGGCACTTGCCAGCTGCGCGGGGATCAGTTCTTCAATCTGCTGCTCAACCGCAGCACGTTTGGATTCCGCTGCAAGAACCTGGGCCTCTCGCTGGGCAACAAGGTTTTCCAGCCTCTCAATCTCGGCCAGCCTTACCGCGCTTGACCCTTCGTCACGCAGGGTTGTGTTGCGCTCAAGATCCTCCAGAGACTGGGCAAGCGCTGCCTTGGCACCTGCAATTCCAGCTTCGGCCTCGGCCAAATCGGTTTCCGCAACCTTAAGTGAGGCCTGCACCTGTGCAATCTGCGCATTTGCCGCCTGAACCTGTGCAGTCTGGCTGAAATCCTCGATCCGGAAAATCGGTTGCCCAGCGGTTACCAGTTCGTTGTTCTTGACGAAAACCTCGGAAACACGGCCACCCAATTGCGGCAGAATGGTCACTGTTCGGAAATAGGATGCCGCGGTTTTACTGGCCGGATGAAAATAGAACAGCGTGGTGATCACGGTCAGCGCCAGAATGGCACAGGTGGTCAAACCCCAACGCAATTCGTACCACATGGTAAACAAGGTAATCTCGTGACCGATCCGCTTACCCTGAACGAACCGGCGGAACAGATAGTCGGGCAGCACAGTTACCAGGGCGCAGAGCATGGTCTCGATCATGTGGTGTGCTCCTGCGTATCGCTGGCTTCGGACTCCGGCGATGCCGGTACCGTTGTTTCAGGCACTGTCTGCGGAACAGGAGACGGACCAAGAGAACGAATGGCATCGGCAATATTTCTAAGCGGGGTGGCAAAATCCGGAAACTGGAACCCCGCGACCAGAATGGCGGCAATCCAGAAAAGCCCATTATGTGTGAACAGTGCCAGCAGCGCCAGAATACCCACCAATTGGAATTGCGGGTGATTGTTTTCGTGGGCCATTTTTTCAGGAACCGAATGAAGTGTCAGGTATCCGACACCGATCAACACCACCAGAACGACGAAAAAAACGACCATGGCGGAGAAAAGGTAATCGCTTCCGTCAGCTGCGACAACGTATCCGGGAATATGCCCCGTGGCCATTGGATGAAGGTCTGCTGCGGTCACCTTACCCTCCTGTTTATTTTGATACTTCTTTGACCGGGTTGAAGCACGATTTCAAGGCTGCTTATAGTCTGAAAACCCAAACGCGTGGCGAATAAGGAGCATTAGGGTCAGCATGGAGTTCAAGAAACCCATTGCATATCCGTTTCGAACGGATCGCAAGTCATGATTGATTTCCTAGTCATCGGCGGCGGAATCGCCGGGCTGAGCGCCGGTGCGCGCCTGTCGCAACACGGAACTGTGGTGGTTCTCGAAGCCGAAGACGCCCTGGGCTATCACGCATCGGGCCGGTCGGCGGCGTTGTTCGAAGAAAGCTATGGGCCTCCCTCGGTCGTCGCCCTGAACAAAGCGGGGGCTGCCTTTCTTCATACGCAGAATGGCGGTTACCTGACACCGCGCGGATTGATGCTGGTCGGAGCAATTGACCAGCCCGACGTTTTCGAAGCCGATCGCGCCGATCTGAACATGGTGAAGATACCGATGGATCAGGCGATATCGCGCGTTCCGATCCTGAACCCGGACAAGGTCGGGTTTGCAGCCATCAGCGAAGCGGCCTTTGACATCGATACAGATCGCCTGTTGCAGGATTTCGCCCGGACCATCCGGCAAAACGGAGGAACGGTTTCGACGAAAAGCAAAGTCACCGGCATTCGAAAAGAAAAGCACTGGGTGGTCGAGGCCAATGAGATCTTTGAAGCCCGCATTCTGGTCAACGCAGCCGGTGCCTGGGTGGATGAGGTTGCGCAGCTTGCAGGGCTGCCCGGTATCGGCATCATACCCCGTCGTCGGTCAATGGCGCGTCTGCCCGCCCCCGGAGGGCATGACGTTTCTGTCTGGCCGATGATGCTGGGCGCTGGCGAGACATGGTACGCCAAACCGGATGCGGGCAAGCTTCTGGTCTCACCCTCCGAAGCCGATCCGGTTCCGCCGCAGGATGCCTATGCAGATGATATGGTGCTGGCAGAGGGGCTGGCGCGGTATGAAGAGCTGATGACCGTGCCGGTCACAAGGGTTGAAACGAATTGGGCAGGTTTGCGCAGTTTTGCCCCGGATGGGACCTTGGTGCTTGGGCGCGACCCGCTGGACCCTTCGTTTGTCTGGTGTGGCGGTCAGGGCGGGTATGGTTTTCAAACCTCACCGGCGGCCTCGCAACTGCTGTGCGATCTTGTTGTCGGAAACACACCCGAACTGGAACCTGACATAGTAGGCATGTTGACCCCTGACAGGCTGAAACGATGATCAAACGCAGCCTCCCCTCTTCTGCAAGCGTCGCCAATGCGTCTGAAGATGGCAAGCTGGTGGCCCCGGCAGCATCCCGGAACACGGACGCCCTGTGTGCACTGCTGCAAGAATGGGGCCCGTCCCGGGGCCAGGCATTGGAAATCGCAAGCGGAACTGGTCAGCATGTCAGGACCTTCGCCGAAGCGCTGCCCGGGCTGACGTGGCAGCCTTCGGAAGTTGACCCAGAGCGGCGCGTGAGTATCGACGCCTATACCCGAAACCTGCCAAATGTCACGCCGGTCGCAGAACTGGATGCAACGATATCAGGCTGGCACAGGCGGTTTGACGGCCAGGATCTGATCGTTTTGATAAACTTGATTCACTTGATCAGTTGGCAGGAAACCAGAACCCTCGTTTCGGAAGTCGCCCAATCCCTGTCACCACAGGGGCGGTTCATCTTGTACGGTCCGTTCAAACGCTCGGGCCTACTCACCAGTGACGGGGATGTTCGCTTTCATGAGGCTTTGTTTCAACAAGACCCCGAAATCGGTTACAAAAACGACGAGGACATTCTGGACCTGTTCAAAAACGTTGGCCTGCACGCGTTGGCACCGGTCGAAATGCCTGCCAACAATCTTGCATTCATTGCCGAGCGCCCTGACGTCTGATCGAGATCAAAGTCAAACAGCTGCACCCCGCTTCATATTCCAGTTGAAAAATATGAAGAAGGGCACTCAGCAATGGCATGGCAAGAAAAACTCTCGGCGACACGAAAGAGTTTGCGAAACCTGAACGGATCCATCCCCGATACCACGCGCGCATTCGGAGCGCTTGGCAAAGCCGTCAAAGAGGGCGGGACGCTCGACTACAAGACGAAGGAACTCATTGCGTTGGGCATGTCGATCAGCCTGCGCTGCGAACCCTGCATCACCCTGCATACCGAAGCTTTGATCAAGGCAGGTGCGACACGGGAAGAAGTGTCCGACGTGTTGGCCATGGCGATCCAGATGGGTGGCGGCCCAGCCATGATGTACGCGGCCAAGGCGCTGGAATGCTTCGACGAACTCTCAGCATGACAAAAAGAAAAGGCCCCGAAGGTTTCCGGGGCCTTTCTTCGATCAACCGTCCTTGCGGATGGTTTCGTTTTTCGGGTCGTAGGGGCTGTCGCAGGTCACGACCGCATCCCACAGCTTGTCCTGCATCTTGACCTTCAGCTTTGTGCCTTCGACTGCCAGCTCGGGCTTTACATAACCCATGCCGATGGACTTCTCGAAGGCCACGGAATACCCGCCCGAGGTCAATCGACCCACACGCTCGCCTTCCGGTGTGTACAGTGCCTCGCGGCCCCATGGGTCGGCATCCTCCGGCCCATCGATCAGCAGGGTACAGCATTTCACGCGCACGCCGGTCTCTTCCAGCTTGGCCTTGCCGTAGAAGTCTTTCGACAAGTCGACAAAGCGCGGCAGGTCGGCCTCCAGCGGGGTGGCGTCGCGGCCCAGTTCGGTGCCGAAGGCGCGATAGGATTTCTCCTGCCGCAGCCAGTTCTGGGCGCGGGCACCGACCAGTTTCATGCCGTGCTTCTCACCGGCTTTTTCAAGCAGGTCGAACAGGTAGTTCTGCATCTCGATCGGGTGGTGCAATTCCCAGCCCAGTTCACCGGTATAGGCCACGCGGATCGCGTTGACCGGGCACATGCCCAGTTCGATCTGACGGGCCGACAGCCACGGGAAGCGCTTGTTGGACAGCGCGGTTTCAGGCTCGGCGTCCTTGATGACCTCTTTCAGAACGTCGCGCGATTTCGGCCCGGCGATGGCAAAGACGCCCCATTGGGTGGTCACGTCTTGGATCTCGATGTATCCGAACTCCTCCATCTTGTCCTCGGCCGCCTTACGCAGATAGTCGGCGTCGTACTCGGTCCAGGCGCCGGCAGAGACGATGTAGTAGTTGTTCTCGCCGTTACGAACGATGGTGTATTCAGTGCGCGTGGTGCCGTGCGAGGTCAGCGCGTAGGTCAGGTTGATACGCCCGACCTTAGGCAGCTTGTTGCAGGTGAACCAATCCAGGAACTGGGTCGCACCGGGGCCTTTGACGACGTGCTTGGTAAAGGCCGACGCATCGATCAGACCAACGCCCTCGCGGATCGCTTTGGCTTCCTCAACGGCATATTGCCACCAGCCACCACGGCGGAAGCTGCGGCTTTCCTTGTCGAAGTTGTCCGGCGCGTCCAGCGGGCCGAAATAGTTCGGACGTTCCCAGCCGTTGACCCAGCCGAACTGTGCACCACGCGCTTTCTGACGGTCATAAGCCGGAACGGTACGCAGTGGACGGCAGGCTTCACGCTCTTCGTCCGGGTGGTGCAGGATGTAGACGTGCTCATAGCACTCTTCGTTCTTGCGGGCCGCGAACTCGGTGGTCATCCAGTTGGACGAGTACCGCTTGGGGTCCAGCGACGCCATGTCGATCTCGGCTTCGCCATCGACCATCATCTGCGCCAGATAGTAGCCGGTGCCGCCTGCGGCGGTGATCCCGAACGAGAAACCTTCGGCCAGCCACATGTTGCGCAGGCCCGGAGCCGGACCAACCAGTGGGTTGCCGTCAGGGGTGTAGCAGATCGGGCCGTTGAAATCGTCTTTCAGGCCGGATTCAGCGCACGATGGAACGCGTTCGGCCATTGCCATGTACTGATCGGCAATCCGGTCCAGGTCCAGCGGGAACAGGTCAGCGCGGAAGCTGTCCGGTACACCGTGTTCGAACTGCGCCGGTGCGCCATGTTCGTAGATGCCCAGAATCCAGCCGCCGCGTTCTTCACGCGCATAGGATTCGTTGTCAGCATCGCGGACAACGGGGTGTTCCGGGTTTCCAGCTTCACGCCATTTGACCAGCTCAGGGTCTTTGTCCATGACGATGAAGGTGTGCTCTACCGGAATCGCGGGCATTTTGATGCCCAGCATTTTGGCAGTGCGCTGTGCGTGGTTGCCCGATGCAGTCACGACATGCTCAGCAGTGATTACCACTTGCTCATCTGAAGGAACGAGGTTGCCGCCCTTCTCGACCATCTTGGTGCAGGTGACTTCCCAGTGGGTGCCGTTCCAGTGGAAGGCGTCGGCCTGCATCTTGCGCACGATATCAACGCCGCGCTGACGCGCACCTTTTGCCATCGCCTGTGTCACGTCGGCCGGGTTAATGTAACCGTCTTCGGTGTGATAGATCGCACCCTTCAGGTCCGAGGTCTCGATCAGCGGCCAGCGTTCCTTGATCTGCTCCGGGGTCAGCCACTCATAGTCCACATCGCAGGTTTCCGCAGTGGAGGCATAGAGCATGTATTCATCCATGCGCTCTTGGGTTTGCGCCATGCGCAGGTTGCCGACCACGGCAAAGCCCGCGTTCAGGCCGGTTTCTTCTTCAAGCGTCTTGTAGAAGTCGACCGAGTATTTGTGGATGTGGGTTGTCGCATAGGACATGTTGAACAGCGGCAGCAGACCAGCGGCGTGCCAGGTGGAGCCGGAGGTCAGCTCATCCCGTTCGATCAACATCACATCATCCCAGCCAGCCTTGGCCAGGTGATAGGCAATCGAGGTCCCAACGGCGCCGCCGCCAACAACCAATGCTTTGACTTGGGTTTTCATAACCGGGCGTCTCCCCTTGAAATCAGTTGACACCATATGGCGCACTTGAAGGGGATCGCGCGACATTCATCCGACCAGTGATATGAAAAAAACGACCCGATCATCGAATGCGGGCCGCAGATCGGTCATGAAACCCGTGATCTCAACCGCTGGAGCGACAGCGCTTGCTTGTCCCGATCGTGGTGCAGACGAGTTTCTTAGTCTCCTCTGCCGGTGTCTTCGCCGCAGGTTCCTCTGGCTGTACAGGTTGAGCCTTTGCATCAAGCCGACTGTCCGAAATCCCGACACGCGCGGATACCGAGGCAACATAACCTTTGAGGCCCAGCCCGGTCTCGGATGCCTTGGCCTGCTGATAATAATCCAGCCCAGCAACGACAACTCCACAGACTGCTGCAAACCCTGCCAGATATTTTGCGCTCATGTCGACCACCTGTTCTCAATCGAGGATGTGAAACCAGAACATGTGGACGATTTGAAGGCGCAATGCGGGCCAGAACGCGAAAACCGCTAGGATTGGCCCGCCAAAACCTTGCCGGGATTCATGATGTTCTCGGGGTCCAGAGCGGCCTTGATCGCCGCCATATACTGCGTGGCAGCACCCAGTTCCTTGATGAGGTAAGGCATTTTGCCCTGACCGATTCCGTGTTCACCTGTACAGGTGCCTTCCATAGAAATTGCCAGATCATTCAACCAGCCGACAAACTCTTCGGCTTTGGCAACTTCTTCGGTATTTTCCATGTCGATCAATAGAAGCGAGTGGAAGTTCCCATCCCCCACATGCCCGACCATTGGCGCGAGCAAACCAAGATCGGATGCCTTCTGTTGGGTGCCGGTCACACATTCCGCCAGACGCGAGATCGGCACGCAGACATCCGTTGAAATACCGCGCGCGCCGGGGCGCAGTTGCAGGCACGCCCAATACATATCATGCCGGGCCTGCCAAAGCTTGTTCCGTTCTTCGGTGGTCGAGGTCGCAGCAAAGTCAGTGCCGGCGAACTCCTCGGCGATCTGACCAAAGGTTTCAGCCTGTTCCGCTGCACCGCTTTCAGAGCCATGAAATTCAAGCAGCAACAATGGCGTTTCCGGCAGGCGTAGCCCGGAATAGGCGTTTGCCGCCTGAACCGACATTTCATCCAGCAACTCTATTCGGGCGACCGGAATGCCATACTGAATGGTCATCATCACAGCCCGACACGCTGCATCGACCGATGGAAAAGAACACCTGGCCGAGCTGATCGCTTCGGGGATACCCTGCAACCGCAGAGTCAGCTCGGTGATGATCCCCAAGGTGCCTTCTGCCCCAATCAGAAGGCGTGCCAGATCATACCCGGCCGATGATTTCTTGGCCCTGTGACCGGTACGGATGATCTGGCCGTCCGGCATGACCGCCTCGAGGCTGAGAACGTTGTCCCGCATCGTTCCGTATCGCACCGCATTGGTGCCCGACGCGCGGGTCGCGGCCATACCGCCCAGCGAGGCATTCGCCCCCGGGTCAATCGGAAAGAACAACCCCTGATCCCGCAAATGGGTGTTCAGCGCCTCACGCGTGACGCCGGGCTGCACGACGCAATCCAGATCTTCGGCGTGGACAGCCAGCACCTTGTCCATCTGCATCAGATCGACCGAGATCCCCCCCGCTGGCGCATTCACATGCCCTTCCAGCGACGTTCCAGTGCCGAATGGGATCACCGGCACCCTGTGCGCGGCACAGGTTTTGACGATTTCCGAAACCTCCTGCGATGTATGCGGGAAAACCACAGCATCCGGGCTCTGGTTTTCGATCCAGGTCGTGGTGTGCCCGTGCTGTTCCCGGATTGCGGCACCCGTTTGCAGCCTGTCGCCAAAGCGTTGTTTCAGAACGCCTATGGCGGTTTCGATACCTGTTTCATTCCGAGGCAAAGCGGTCGCCTGCACCATCGTCATCCTCCCTTGCCGCAGCACATCGCGGGCCTTTCAGTGTATGACTAATTGGCCCACCAAGTGCGGGCAATCCCCACAAATACCGAGGGTCTATTCGCCCAGCGCGATACCTTCGCGACGGGGGTCAGCGCCACCGCTCAGCCCTTCGCCGATTTCGATGGCGTGAAGGCCAGATGTCAGGTCACGCGGGTTTACCTCGAACCCAAACTGAGTCAGCCCGTCGGAAAAGCCTTCGGCAGAGGTCCCGGCCTCGACATCATACGTCCCGAAACGATTGACGAGATGTGGCAGCGACACGGCTTGTTGCACATCCATGCCCCAGTCGGCCCAAGCGATGATCGACTTGGCCACATAACCGATGATCCGACTGCCGCCCGGAGAACCAATGGCCAAAACCGGTGTGCCATCCTGCATCACGATGGTTGGGCTCATGGAGGAACGCGGGCGTTTTCCGGGCTCCAGCCGGTTGGCGATCGGCACGCCGTTACTGTGGGTCTTGAACGAAAAATCCGTCATTTCGTTGTTCAGAAGGAACCCGTTTGTCATCAGGCGTGAACCAAAGCCGTTCTCGATGGTCGTGGTCATCGACAGCACGTTGCCATAGCCGTCGACGATCGAGATATGCGAGGTCGAAGGCAATTCCAGCGACACGTCATCCGCCCAGTTCAGCGCGTGATCGAATTCCGGCTGACCGGGTCCGACCTCTGCCAGCGCGCCTTCAGTGTTCAGCAATTCCGCTCGTTGCGACAGGTAGGCCGGATCAACCAGCCCCTTGGTCGGCATGGGTACGAAATCGCTGTCGGCCATGTACCGGCCCCGGTCCGCAAAGGCGAGGCGCGAAGCGTCTCCGATCAGCCGCCAGGCCTCGGCGCTTTCCGGCCCCATGGCCGCCAGATCATGGCTGTTCAGCATCCCCAGAATTTGCCCCACGGTCAGTGCACCCGACGACGGCGGGCCCATGCCGCAGACTTCGTAGGCGCGGTATTCTGCGCAAACCGGCTCGCGCTCGATCACCTGATACAGCGCAAGATCCGCACCGGACAGAACACCGGGATTGCCCGGAGCGTTGCGAACCGTGCGCACGATATCCGCGGCAATCTCACCGCCGTAGAATCCGGCCGCCCCGTCACTGGCCAGCACACGCAATGTTTCGGCATAAGCCGGGTTCATCAGGCGCTGCCCCTGTTGCAGCGGTGCGCCCCCCGGCAGAAAATACGCGGCCGTTTCCGGAAAGCGCGACAAACGCTCGGCATCTTTTTCGACAAGGCTGGCCAGGCGCGGGGACACCAGAAAGCCTTCATCCGCCAACCTTATTCCATCGGCAAACAAACCAGGCCACGAGGAACGCCCCCAGCGGCGATGCGCCTCTTCCAGCAAGGCAGGTGTGCCCGGCGTCCCCACAGACAGCCCACCGACAACCGCATCGAAGAATTTCAGCGGTTCACCATTTTCGTCCTGAAACAAGGTCGGCGTGGCCGCCAGCGGCGCCGTTTCACGCCCGTCCAGAGTTGTGATCTGACCGGTCGCTGCATCGTACCAGACCAGAAACGCACCGCCGCCCAAGCCCGAGGATTGAGGCTCGACCAGGCCCAGCACGACCTGCACCGCAACCATGGCGTCTGCGGCAGACCCACCTGCGCGCAATACTCTGGCGCCGGCTTCCACCGCCAGCGGGTTGGCCGCGGCGACCATCCAGTTCTGGGACGTGACCGGAACGCCATCCAGCTTGGCCTTGAGCGCCGCGATGACCTCGTCGGTCATGGCCTGTACCTGCCCTTTCGTGGCCGTTTCCGGCGCAACGGCATCGGCCGCTTCCTGAGCGAACCCCGGAGCTGCAAAACAAAATGCAGAAAACAGTAGAACTGAAACACGTCTCATCTGATCAAATCCTCCAATACATCCCTGATTTTCAAAACCGCGCGCCAAACACGCTGTGAACAAGTCCAAGCTGCACGCCATCAACACACGGCGGACGTCCGCAGCACGCGTTAGGCCTTTGCGTCGTCTACCAATCGATCCCGATCATAACGGGTCATACCGCGGAACTCGGGCAACCACGCTTCACGCCGGGAGACCCAGCTTTCATATGTTGGCGTCAACTGGTCTGGCGCATCAAGGCACCCAAGATGCACTTCAACTTCAACTCCGCTGCGCGCAAAGACCGGAGAGCCGCAGCCCGGGCAGAAGAACCTGTCAGCATAACCGCGCGCTTCGCCGGAAACCTCAATTCTGTCATCCGGGAAAACGGCCGCTGCATAGAACAAAGCGCCATGATGCTTGCGGCAGTCCAGACAGTGACAGATTCCGACCCGCAGAGGACGACCCGAAGCCCTGATGCGCAGATTTCCACAACGGCACCCTCCTTCATAGACGTCCATTCCTGCTCCTTTCCAGAGCGCTACAGCATCGCCGGCACGACCTGATCCGGCGGGCGGTGGCCGTCTTCGAAAGTCTTGATGTTGATGATGACCTTCTCGCCCATCTCCACCCGGCCCTCCAGCGTTGCCGATCCCATATGAGGCAACAAAACCACATTGGGCAGCTGCCGCAGACGCGGGTTCACGTCAGTGCCCTTTTCGTAGACATCCAGCCCCGCCCCCGCAATTTCACCTGCGCGGATCATCCGGGTCAGGGCGTTTTCATCCACGACTTCGCCACGTGACGTATTTACGATCACTGCCGAGGGTTTCATCAGTTTCAGACGACGTGCGTTCATAAGATGGAAGGTCGACGGCGTTGAAGGGCAATTGACCGAGATCACATCCATTCGCGCGACCATCTGATCCAGGCTTTCCCAATAGGTTGCCTCCAGCTCCTGCTCGGTCTCGGGGTGCCGCCTGCGGCGGTTGTGATAGTGGACCTGCATTCCAAACGCTTTCGCACGTCGCGCCACCGCCTGCCCGATCCGGCCCATGCCCAGAATGCCCAGACGACGACCTCCGATACGACCTCCCAGAAACGCGGTGGGCGCCCAGCCGGACCAATCTCCCTGCTGCATCACGCTCAGACCTTCGGGAATGCGTCTGGTAACGGCCAGGATCAGGGCCATCGTCATGTCGGCGGTGTCATCGGTCAGCACCCCCGGCGTGTTCGACACCAGAATTCCACGCTGACGCGCGGTGGACACGTCGATATTGTCGACACCGGCACCGTAATTGGCAATGAGCTTCAGCCGTTCGCCCGCCTGGCCCAGCAGACCGCCATCAATCGCATCAGTTACCGTAGGCACCAGCACATCGGCGTCTTGCACTGCGGCCACCAGTTCCTCGCGCGTCATCGGAGTGTCATCTTCGCGCAAGCGCACATCAAACAACTCGCTCAAACGTGTTTCGACCGCTTCGGGCAACCGTCGCGTAACGACAACACTCAAACGTTCTCTTGGCACCTCGGCCCTCCCACTGCTTTGCAAACGGACGCGCGCCATGGCATCGTGGCGCAGGAAAAGGCGGGGCACAAGAACCCCTTTGGCATTGAGTCCACCTTTTTTCGGAACCGGATCAACAGGCATAAGAGCAGGCAGTCAGTGAGTGGTATTCGACCGGTAAATCGCCGTTGTCTGGCGACACTATCCGTATTTCTGATCATGTTCGGCGCATGGGCTGCGTTTGCCGACGTGAAACGTGGACCGGTCACCAACCTCCCCCTGCCCCGTTATGTCTCGATGAAAGCGGCAGAAGGCAACGTAAGACGCGGACCTTCTTTGACGCATCGAATCGACTGGGTGTTCAAACGGCGCGGAATGCCGCTTCAGGTCACTGCCGAATACGGCAACTGGCGACGGGTTCAGGACCGCGACGGCGCTGGAGGCTGGGTTCACTACGCCCTGTTGTCGGGTGTTCGGACAGTGCTGGTTGAAGCCGATATGTTGCCTGTCTATGCCCGACCCGATCCGACCTCACCCGTGAATGCGCATTTCGAATCCGGGGTCGTGGCCCGACTGGGAACCTGTTCGCTGGACTGGTGCCAAATCTCTGCCGGCGGATATCGAGGCTGGACATTGAAATCGAACCTTTGGGGCGTCGACCCGTCCGAGGTTCGCGAATAGACACAGGGCTGACCTTCCCCCGCGTTTCGGACCCGCGACAAGGTGTTTGAGTTTCCCGCCGATATGCTGTGAAACTCGACCAAAACGGAGGCTATCATGCGCGCAGTTACATATTCCACCTTCGGAGACCCGGCCGATGTCCTGCGGATACAGGACCTCCCTCTGGTCCCGCCGGGTCCGGGTGAGGTCACGGTTGAGCTGTCCTTTTCCGGGGTGAACCCTTCCGACGTCAAAGCCCGCGCCGGGACCAGACCGGGCGTGACAGAGCCGCCGTTCCCCCTGATCATCCCGCACAGTGACGGCGCTGGTGTAATCTCGGCCGTTGGCGATGGCGTATCCGCATCTCGGATCGGTCAGCGCGTGTGGATCTGGAACGGGCAATGGCAACGCCCTTTCGGCACCGCCGCCAGCCACATCACCCTTCCCGATGCGCAGGCCGTGGCTCTGCCGGATGCGGTGTCGTTGCAGACCGGCGCGATTCTGGGCATCCCCGGTCTCACCGCCTGCCATGCGGTGTTTTCAGGCGGCCGCCCCGATGGGCATACGATCTTGATACATGGTGGCGCGGGCACCGTTGGCTTTCTGGCCGTTCAGCTTGCCAAATGGGCGGGCGCGCGCGTGATTGCGACCGCCAGCCCTCGCAACTTTGACCGGGTCAGGGAAGCCGGCGCAGATATCGTGATTGATTACGCCAGCGAGGATCTTTCCACCGAAGTTCTCGATGCAAATGAAGGAAAGACGATCGACCGAATCATCGACGTTGAATTCGGCCTGAATATTCAAACAAACGCCGCGGTCATCGCCGAGAACGGTCGCATCAACGCCTATGGGTCCGCGCAGGACATGACCCCCGTGTTTCCGTTCGGACCGATGATGTTCAAAGCCATGACGCTTGAGACCATTTTGATTTACCTTCTTCCGCCGGATCTTCGTGCCAATGCCGTGAAGACCCTTCACAAGGCCTTGGCGGATGGCGCTTTGACCTGCCCTGTTCAAAAGGTTTTTGCACTTGAGGAATGCGCGTCTGCTCATGCAATGGTGCAGGACGGAAACCGGACCGGAGCCGTGTTGATCGACACCAAATGACCGCCCTGAAAAAAATCGGTTCAACCTGAGTTTTTTTGACAAAACGCTCTTGATCCCCGCCAGCAACAATCGTAGACAGCCGCTCACCGTTGGGGTGTAGCCAAGTGGTAAGGCAGCGGTTTTTGGTACCGTGTATCGTAGGTTCGAATCCTACCACCCCAGCCAGATCATCAGGACATGGTTGAACAGTAGGCACTTGGAGCCAAACCCTCCAAGAAATGCCCCCGTTTATGCCCCCGCTCAGATCACACATGTCTTGCTAGTCTGTCTTTCTGTCTGCACGTCAGCGGTGACCTCCCCCAAACAGAGGGAGAGGCCGATAGCGGTTATGGCTGAGTATAGTCGGCATAGGGATAAGTAATGGAAAACGCGGGATAAAGAGGAGAAGAGAAACTCAAACCTCTCCCCCTCCCGATCACCCCAGTTTCCTCATCCCCCAAGAGAATCCAGATACGCTATCCTCTCGCTGAAGATACGCTGACGGGCCCGATAGACAGGGCAGCGGGGGAGATAACGCATTTCCATGTAATCATCGACCAAGGTAAGCGTCCGTTGAACCCAACCTAACGCTTGCCGCTATCGGGGGCTAAGTGTCCACTATCGATGGTGGACACTGTGAGGTACTCTATGAGCAGGCGGAAGAAACGGGGGCATTTCTTGGAGGGTTTGGCTCCAAGTGCCTACTGTTCAACCATGTCCTGAAGATCTGGCTGGGGTGGTAGGAATCCTTGCCCACCGATGAAACCCATCAATTTTTCCAACCGGTGGCCGGAACTGGGGCGGTTTCGGGGGCATTTTACCGCTAGATCGATCGTTCACTGGCGCTGTGACAACCGCTGACGACTGGTTCCGGGGGCTGACGGGTGGTCTCTGGTGCTGGCGGGCGGCGGAAACTTGTAATGGCGCTCTGTGTCCCAGTTCACAGAACCTCTCGTTCATCCAAGTTAACGTTACGTCATCAATGGGAGGTCGTAATGCTTCGTAATGCTTCAAATATCTGGCACACTCGCACCGAACACGCAGTAACCATGATACACCCGGTTGTGCGTATCTTGCGTCATTGCACCCAGATGCAACGCCAAGTGAACCGCTACCACTGAATTCGAGCGCGGGTAACACTTTTCCGAGGTCAGCTTCTGTGCGCCACGCAAAGGTTGGATAACTGGCTGTTTTGAGCTCTAAGCAGTTAGGCCGACCGGCTGGCGACTGTTTGTTGGCATTGATGAAGTGGCTGACCCTTGGCGCAGAAGCGGACGTTCGAGCGGACAACGGCGAATGACCGTATCGAGCCCAAAGAGCGTGATGCTGCACATGTCACGAATGTCGCGAACATCGCTGAAACCCACCGTTCATGTTCCTTCTTCAGTTTATAGATACCTATGTGAAGTTGACCCATAAGCACTAATATGAAGTGGCCCTCCAGCGATCAATCGAGGTCATTTTCCGATGAGTTTTCCGATGATTCCGCTCAAAGGGTTCAAAGGATTAAGGTATTTCTTTTCCGTCTTGACCGTAACGACAATGGCACCGTCTGGTTTTTTTTCCGTCGTGGTGGTTTCGATTTCTTCGATTTTTCCTTTCTTAGCAATGACAATGTACAGCGCCCCAAAAAGCGCCCCTAGCACCAGCAATTCAACTCCTGCAATCGTCTGACGTTTCGAACTGTCTTGAATAGCGGTTTCAATACCAGCACGGTATTCAGTCTCCCAAAGACCCAGTAAGATTGCTCTCAACAGTCCAACCGTATCGTCGGAAAAACCCTCGGCAGATTGCTTCATACTGGCTCGAAAGTTGATAAGCTCGTCTTCAGGGATTCCGAGCTCGGCAATAACTTTTTCCTCAGCATGAATCTCGTCAGCAACGTCCAAGAGATCAGGCAAAACTGATCTCGACACCTCCAAAACTTGCGCATCACTCAAATTTTCAATTTCGTTAGAATCACTCATCACTGGTTCCTTCGCTTCAAGTTATGGCTGGAACCAAACACTCTCATTGCCCTGCACGCAATGGCAGAAACTCCATCCCGTTCCGCGTCCCGTGTAACGTCAAACACTACATCCTGAACTGACTTTGTCTCTTCTTGTACAATGCGTCTCACGATTTCTGAGGTGAGTTCCATTCCAGCGATGCTCGGCATCTCCCACAAGGGGGCTACAAGGCAGTTTGTTCCAGACAAGAACAGGGAACGTTCCAAACCTAACCGTTCCCATCCGAGAGCTGTCAAAACGGATCCTCCTTCACAAGAAGAGGTAACCACGATTGAAGCCGAGGAGGACAAAGTTGTACTTCCCGAGAACTCAAAAGAATAGTTCTTTCTCGCCTTGTCCCCCATCATTGCTACGGCAGATGGCGGGAGACCTCCTTTCGAAGAGACGAGAAGATTAAAATACCCAGACTGAGCGTCCAAATAGCCATGAGCTGTTATTCGGCAGACGTCCGACGCCTGTAAACACTGTGCAAGATCTGAAGCAGACGCCTCTCGCCCAATCTTGTGCACATAGGCCTTCACATTCGGCTCGGAAGAAGAGGTCCGTTCCAGTGCCTCTCCAACCGAAATTTGTTTTGCGACGATGTCATCTCGGTCTCCTGCTCGCCACACAGAAAAATCTGCCAACCTCAATTCACGAGGAAAGCCCCGTGATCGCTCATCTAACCTCAGAGCACTGGACAGGCTTGGCGCAATCGACACGCTGTTGTGTTCACCGAGCGCTAAGCTTAAGAAAGTCGGGTCTGCAGGGCCACATATGATGCGGAAGTTTTTGTACTCCCACAATGCACTCGGAATTGTCTTTCTAAAACTCTCCAGCTCCCCCAGGACTTGAGCCATTCTGTCCAAGCAAAGCGTACTACTGGTGGTGGGAAGACGATTGATGTGAAAACTGATCATACTTCCCAACCGTTTGGTCCGACTAGCAGTAATCGAGAATTCTAGCAGGGTGGAAACTAGCCCTGTTCCGACTGTGTAGCTCACGTATGCCATCAATTTGCCTTCGCCGGGCGGCGCAAAGAACTGAAAAATGGCCGTTTCTGCATCAGAGAGTAATTTCTTGGTATTTTCGTCTGTCGCTGCAAGCAGGGACGCGTTTTCTCCTAGTCGCGAATTTATTCGACGCGCTATGACCGGCGATGCTTGAAAATCTACCGCAGCCCTTGTCAAGCTTGGTGAGATTGCGTTGTTGGACCGTGCCCAACTCGCGATGTCCGCAACTATCGAAATATCAGTTTGGAAGTGACCAAAAAGAGAAAGTGGATCACCGTCTGGGTCTGTCTTCTCGACATGGTCGTCCAAAGACTGCAACGTATTCAATATTGCATCATTCAACTCTGCCGCTGAATGTTTGCGCGACACTAGAAGCCTTAACTTGTTCGCCTGAACTCTCCAACTATGGCCCCCAACTTGGCCGAACTCGTCTATGAAGGCTTCAGCCTCCTCTGGACGCGAGTCTGAGGACAGCAAATTTGAACCGAGAACAATTAATCCAGCTTTCGCTTCGGACAGACCTGCAGAAAAATCTCCTCTTCGAAGGCTCTCACTGATCAACAATAATACGTTGTCGATCTGATCCCTTGATACTTTTTTGCCCAACTTTTTTTGAATTTCTAGGCTTCGAGCCGTCGGATAGGCCGTGAACCCAACTGGAACTTTGTTGAGGTCCAAGGCAGCGTGTGCATCATAGATTTCAAGCGCTTGCTGCAGCTTTCCCTTTGAGTAATAGGCCTCAGCTATCATCAGCGATAGGCTGCGCTCATCAACTCCGCTAATGGAACGACCACGCAGAAGTTTTTCCGACGACAATAACCTCTTAGTGGCTTCTTCTTGACGTCCTTCAAGGATCAGACAAATGACGTAGCTCGTCTCAATGCCAATCGCTTCGTCACTGTTGGCCAAGGGAAGAATTTTCTCAAATATCTCCGCTGCTTCTGAAGTTCTACCCATACTCCTTAGGACAATTGCACTGTTTCTCATCAGCACCAATACATCACCGGGAGAGATTCCTTCGCCTTCCTTCCTAATCGCAGTTTCGTAATGTTCCAAAGCGTCTTGATAGCTGCCCGCATATCGATGACAATTTCCTATTTCGCAATGGAAATAGGATTCAAAGGGAAACCCCAAGGTTTGTTCTTTCGGATAGCTCCAGTCGTCAAAGCTTTTTGTGATTTCATCAGAAAACTCCATCCCGGTTTGGTACCAACCATACGAATTGAGAGCCTGAATAAGGGGGCATGCCAAAGCAAACCTGTCCCGGTCTTCGCCTTTAAGAACAATTTGAAACGCAGTGTGAAATACGATTTCGTGCCACTCTGACGAAGTTGAAACCAACATATTTCTGATCAGGAAACGCATGCCTTCAAGCACATCAAGGTCATCTTGCTGCATAATGTGATTGAATAAATCCAGCATCAGCGGTGCAACTTGATCCCGCTTGAGGTTGGTTAGTTGAATGGTAGGTTGCGTAATCGCCGCTTCCCTCGGATATATCCTCTGGACTACGCGGTTTGCCATCATCGCTTTCTCGACCTTAGAGGTTATGTCGCTCTCGTTGTCCGAACTGGACCTCCCGAAATCTGTGACCGCGCGCGCAAACGTGGACCTATCGATCATTCTTCGAACAACTTCCGGAGCGATCAATTGGCGCTCGTTAGAACCATTTGATTCCCTCATGAATTCAAAAAATGCCGTAAAGTCGCTGTATTCCTCCTGATCCGGAAAAGGATCGTGTGATGCCAAATAGCACAGAGCTGCGGCTGAAACGAAAATGTACTTAGTTGTGATCCAACCATCACCATCCTCAGTGACTTGGGAAACCAACTCTCGGTAAGCCTGCAACAGATGTTCAGATGTTTCGGGATAACGAAGGAAGCCGACTGGCAACGCATCAAGTACCCTAGAAACTCCCCAGTTTATGTCACCGGATTCTTGTACCCCATTTAAGAGTGAAGACACGGAATACGCATAAGCCAGCCGCCCCAAAAGGCCGCGCAGGTAATCCAGCCGACGTGCGAACTCTTCTTTAGACAAACGCTCGTCGTTCTCGGACGCGGGCTGAAAGACAGGCGCATTCTCAATGTCATCTGCTACGCTAGACTTAATTTCGACCGCACCTGAAGCAACGATGATCAGGGAAGCAAAAAACTCGTCGTCAATATCGTGATAGTGAGACAAGACCGCCTGAAAAACGTTGATACTGTCATCCTGCAAAGCCAAAAATATATCTTTGAATACTTCAAGTCGTGGAACCATTTCCCTCGTGATGAATTCTCGCCGAAATTGCCGCTTTTCTGCTGAACAGATCAGCTTTCTGCCGCCCGAGAGAAGGTTGGTATGTCTAATCTTTTCAATCAGTTCGCCTTCTGGTAACGGCGAAATCACATGGAGGGCGCTATCGGTACCTATCGCGGCTCCGTCAATAATTTCGTTATCGTAGCCACAAACTGGGCAGCTAGTAACGTTCTCTTTTTCGACGAACATCAAGGCAGTTCCGACCGGGTTTTCTGGGAAGGTCGCCATCTTGATTTGGGGACCGAAGTCAGAGAACTCAAATACGTGATCACACTCGCCGCTCGGATTTTCACACTTCCGATGCATAACAGAGTTCCTAATTCAAAATGAAACAAATTGAGACAAAGGTAGACTTCTACATGCTATCGGTAAAGGTGTTAAGCTAGTATCAGTTGGTACGATTTCGCAGCCTTTGAAACACTAAGAATTATCTCCAAACTATATTTGATGTACTGTCTGTCCAGTCCATCATCGAACAGACCAAGGATCAGTTTTGAACCTGCAGATAGGAAAACGATCAACGTCGCCTGTCAGGTGTTAGAAGCCGTTCAAGTTTATCTTGTCAAATTCGGCTCAGACGACGGACACGTGCGGCAGGTCGCCTGACTCTGGTCTGTCAAGTTTTCGCACATGGTCCGCCTCTCACACGTTCGACCTTCACGACAACGGAGCGCGCAAAGAGCTCTTCGAGAGGCAGCCCAGCCTCGCCTTTGGAGGCTGATGTCGTAATGAAGTTGGAACGCGCTTCCGCAAGCTCTTCCTGCTTGGAGAACCGACTGAATTCAGGGAGCTTTTCATGCCATCGCTCTTCTTCACCGGCCAACAGGTCCGAGATTTGGGCAAGGCTCAGGGTGTCAGTTGGGCTGTCGCTGATCATGATGTGAATTCGGTTCTGGGCCTCTTTGTCGGAAATCTGCTCGGCCAACTTGTACAGCGTGGCAGCTCTGCGGCCTTCGGCCAAGGCGAGGTTCAGTTGTCCTTTGGAAGAATTGGCGCGCTCGTCTTTCCAGGTGCGGCTGGCCAGCCCGATTATGTCCAAGGTCAGTTCTGCACTGGCACCGTCCAAGGCAAGATCGTCGGAGCTTTGCAAGCATTGCTCCAGGTGTTCCGCGATGCGGCCAAAATACGTGCCTTCATCTGAGTTTCCCAGCACCGGGTCGTCGAAGTTGATTTGACGGGCGCCAAAGACAAAGGCCATTTGCAATGGCCGTTTTTCATATGCCGTTTTGTCCTTTTCACTGAATTTCACTTCGTTGTTGAAGAAAGGCAAAATCAAAGTGTCCGGCCAGCTTTTCCCAGCGGGCGCACCATTGGGCACGAGAAGGTTGGTTATCCAAGTGCTGGGTTGAACATCTGAGGGTGGCGTTTTTTCTTGCGACTCATACAGGATAGGCAGGACAACCGCTGCCGGGTTGTTTCCCAGTGGTAGTTCCTGTTCGATAAGCTGCGCCAGTTTCTCGTTTGACGTAGCGATCCTGGCCACCAGCTCAGACAGCGCCTCTATCTCGTCCTGATCGAGCAAATCCACCTGCAACGGGTTCGGGAACTTGGTCGACGGAGTGAGCGAGCCTGTCCGCGGCCATGTCAGGCGCATAGTATCCGCTACCGACAGTTTTTCGGCAATCACAAGCTTTTCCGCCAAAGACTGCCGTATGCGAACAAAGGCAGCAGCGAAACGCGGGCCATCGAATTCGGATGGGTCGGTCACGGCCAGCAACTCTTCCATCTCGTTGCGCGCCTCTGCAATCTCGGGATCCGTCTCGGGGGACCATACGGCTGTTGGTGCCCCGCTCAGACTTTCAGCAATTTTCTGAAGGCCCGAGAGTATCTCTTGGCGCACTTCTTTTTCGCCCAAAGCATCAAGCGCCTTGCCCGCGTGATGGACGCGCAGGGTATTGTGATTGGGATCTGTTGCCGTGCAATCCAGCAAGCCGTGATCATCATCCGTGTGTTCAGGGGGGATAACGCGGATTACCAGATCCCGAGGTACGACTTGCGCGCCGATTTCAGGGAATATCTGCAACACCCATCCCGTCCAATGTGCCGTGGATGGTGCCACTTCACGGACGAAGTAGTCGGCTTTCGTCGCAAAAACCAGACGGCCCCTTGCCAAAACACATGGAGGTGCCTCAGGTAAGCGGGCCACGAACACGCGGTGCTCCTCGCCACCCGAAACTGTATTGCCGATAAAACGATCCCATCCGAACAAAACCGCTGCTGGAAACGCCAAGATGGCGCAGTTGAATGCAAAAGTTTTTGCAGTTCGCCGGAAGTTCTCATTTCTCCACTGAAATACAGATTGGTCCTTGTTGCCCGCAGATTTCGCTCCGTATTCTATTGAAGGGAACTTCACAGCTTCGTCTAGCAAGCGTCTGCCCAGAATCATTTGACGCAATTTCGCCACCGATCTCTTGATCCATGAAACTAGCCGTTTCACGATTTTGAAGAGTAAGTTCGTTATCTGCGGATCAGACCTGCGTGGCATGATGATGTGTCGAATTTGACGCGCCGTATGCGTACGCAGTGCTTCCATCTTTTTCTTGCGCGCTGAAAAGCCCAACCAGATCGAAAAGGCCCAACTTGCGACAAAGCTTGCAACCAGGATTGTAATTGAATTGTCATGCAGCAATTCTGCGTTGTTGCGCGCTAGAATTCCTTTCACAAGTATCGTGAAAACTGCCGCCACAATGAAAGGGTGTGGCCTAAGAAGAGGCCTGCGTTCGATCGCTTGCGAAACGAGGCGTGACTGCTGTTCAGCGGCATCTCGATTTGGGGCGCTGCACAAGTCGTTTTGCAGGTTTTTGAGGTTGCCGTCGCTTTGCTTGAGAAAATCACCAAGCTTCTCGCAAAAGGATGCGCCCTTTTTGCACAGGTCTGCAATTCTTTCTGGCTCTAAACCGCTGGCTAGGCTTGCACTCTCTTCGGTCTTCATCCGCTTTTTGTGTCCGGAAAAGGTCTGGCTCAGCGCAGCTAAGAAACACTCAAGATTCTGTAAACGTTTTTGGGCGCATTCGGCCTTTTTTTGTTCCTCTGCCAGAACCTTTACGTCCATTTCGGCTTTCTGGCTGATCCGGTCGTAGTTCTGCCGCAGGAGATTCACGTAAGTCGGACCATCCATTTCTTCCGCAACTCGCTTTGCCGTCAGGAGGTCCACCAGTGATTGCAGTTCTTCCTCCAATGACTTGCAATTCAGGCGAAAGAACAGATCGGCGTCGTTGCGCGCTGCATTTTCGGGTGCTCTTTTCAAATCCCTAATCTTTTCAAGCAATTCATCCGGCTTTTGCAGTGGGATTTTGGATTTGTTCTCAACGAGAAACCGTGCACCATCGCTCGGAAATATGCCTAGGATGATCTCTTTGGACAGCACGTTCAGTGAATTCAACAAGTCCTGGATTTCGCCAATAACTCTCTCATAAACGGCCTCCCAGCGTTGTTCCTGCACCTGCAAGCGTGTCTCGGCCTCGTCCAGTTGTCCTTGAGCCTCGGCTCGATCAATCCCAGCCTCGCTGATCGCTGTTTCAAGATCGTTGATGATCTGCCGGCAATTGCTCAAATCGGCCTGAGCCCTTTCCAGCAATTCGGTAAGCTCACCGCGCTCGGCTTCCGGCGCAGATTCCAGCTTCTCCCTGTTTTCGTTAACGATTTCTTCGAATTGTCGCTCGTCTCGTCTCAGTCGTGCGAGTTTGTCAGAGCTGGCTTGCATGTGCCGTCGCACGGTTTCTATCTTCGCGCGATGCTCATCAACCTCATCGGTGGCGCTCTTACGCGCTTCATACTCACGGTCGAAAGCTTCGATATCCGGCAATAGACCTTCGAGGATCTTCTTGACGGCTATTGCCTGCTGCTCAGAACTGCCTGCGTCTGACTTGGTATCCTGAGACTTTATTTCTTCTTCCAGCGTACCAATATATTTTTCAAAATCACCATGTAGCATAATGAATTCCCCCTTTTCGTGCATCTACTCCGTCTTGTTTAGTTCTTTCAGAAACGCTTCGGCGCGCTTGAGGCCCGCCAAATAAAGCTCTGTCTTCTCGGGACCCGACATGACAAAGTTGAGCCAATTGGCCTTGCCAGGATCAATCGGCGCGATTCCTACGGGGTACTTGCGCATTGCGAAGTCCGCGTCGATCTTGGGGTCTTGCCGAGTCTCAAACTGTGCCCGAAGCGCAGCGTTTTGAATCCAGATTTCGCGGTCACGCTGCAACCGAACTGCTGTTGCGCAGGCGATAGCATCACCGACTAGATCAGACAGCCTTCTGCGCTGCGAGACGTTTTGATTCTCTCCACTGCTGACCAATGGTACGACAATGGTCGGAACGTCAGGCATCAATTGGCGAAATGAATCACTGGGCAGGTTTGATGTTAACCCGCCATCGAGAAAAACGAACTTCTCAAGTTCCTTGAACCTCTGGATCTGATTCTCAGAAAACAAACCTCGGAGCGTGTCTTCGGCGAACGCAGGCCAGATCTTTCGATCAGGTCGCATAACCACGGGGTCGAAAAACGCTGGGATTGACATCGACGTTCGTACTAGCCGCGCAGGAGAAATTTTGCTGTACTCATCACTTAGCAGGTTTAGGTCCTTCGGAAAGTGCATCTTCAGACCGACCGGCATCGCCGTGGCAATCAATTGAAGCAGTTCAATCCCGGGGTGTTCCAGCTTTGTGGTCGTGGGTTTCAAAACAGCTTTTTTTTCGCCTTGACCTTTCAATTCGAGTTCTTCGTTGCGCAAATCCTCGAGGTCGTTCCAAATCTGGCCGAGGGCCAAGTACATGTCCTCTATGGACTTGAAGCCGAGATCGTCCAAAACGGACTGCATCCAGTACTCAAACGCTCGCCCCGGGTTCAAACCTCGGCTGTCACGCAGTCTGCGAACGGCGGCGAACAAACCGAACCAGCTGCGAAATTGGTAGATCTTAGGTTGCTTGAGCGCTTGTTTGATAAATTTTCGGATTGGTCGCGGACCGTCGATGAAATGATCCATTGGGACTGTTTCGGTAAGGGCCGCCAGCCGTTCTGCGGTTGCACGGGTCAGGTCGCCTCCGCGTATCGCTGCAATGCCCATGGCGATGATCGAGCCGGCCGAGGTTCCGGCCAATCCGACAAAGCGTATCCCCGCCGCTTCTAACCCGGCGACAAATCCGGCATGCGCCAAACCTAGCGCACCTCCACCCTGCAAGATCAGATTGCAAAGTCGAAAAGATCCTTCGACATTCGGTTGACGTTCGGAAAAAACGGAACCAATTCTGTGGCCATCATTTTCGGACTCGTTCTTACTTGCTCGCAGCCAGAAAAACCGATCGATTCCGGGTAATTTATCATGGCGGGACTCCTCTGGTCCAGCCGGAGCCTGCAACTCAAACTCGGATTTAATGTCGATGAGAAGTCTACGGACTTCGGGTTCCCTAAGAAGATGCATGTTAACTCACAAAAAAATCTGTACAATTGCGCTTCTATTCGAGTGATGTTGTTTTTCCTTTGCCTTGAAGGATTGGCAAAAACAAACTGCCTAGCGAACCTGCATGATCACCTCTTTTCACCGGTGATCAAACCCGAAGACGAAACATTCCGGCCGTCTCAGATCTTTTACGCATTCCAAATCTCGCGTAAAAATCTGTTCATGTACGGCTCTGCTTTACAATCTCTGCCCAAGTGAGTCGTATGACCGCAGTCATCCACCATCAATCAAGCTAAACGAGACCACAAAAGCGACCGAAGCAGGCATAAATCGCACTATCAGGATAGTATTCCCACGAGTTCCCAAAGCGCCAACAGCAGCTGTAATCGAAATCAGCAACAGGACCGCACTTTGAGTGAAAACTTGATACGGGACCGGTACCCAGAAGCTCAAACACAGCCCCACAGCTATCGATGCGTTATAAGACGAAAAACTACGACCCAAAAATGCTGTACCCTTAATCTCTTCTTCAGAAAAATTGGTGAGCTTCTTGCAGATATATGGCCAACGAAACCACTGTAAGTAAGCAAAGAAAAAATGCCCACCAATGACGGCGGCCATTGCCATCCAATAGAAGTAATTCATATCATCCTCTTGGGTTTGGTGGGTTTCTTCGAATCACTGTCTGTCGAAAGAAAACTTGCCCCAAATCGCATCATTGCACGAACGAACTGAGTTCTATTCGAACAATTTGACTTGAGAAGAATGGATTTGGTTTGTGCGTTTACTGTTGCTACAGAACGACCACGTCGGTCTGCTATTTCGGGGTTGGTCAAACCTTGACCTATTGCGTCGACTAGTGAGGTTTCTGCTGATGTCAGACCAAATGCCTGCTGAACCAGCCGCGTATTGCACGAAACAGGAAGCCCTGTATCGGTACTACAGAGTATAAAACCGTCAAATACCCTGGTTCCGATTTCACCAGATTTACGGAGCGGTGAAAGCTCGATGCAAAGGGGCTCCAGCAAGTGGCTCACTATGCTTTCCTTGCGTGGTCGCGCGCCGAACTTGCCGTGTTGATGAAGATCGGACATCAGGCTTTCTAAAATCTTTTGCCCCAGACGATCCGTGATGGTCAATTTTCCGTCCGGACTAATTCGGAATGTACGATAAGTCTCCTGTTGTCGCTGGAATTCTTGATTTCGCGCCACAATCATACCTCTACGATCCAGAACACAAACGCCGATGTTCAAGCAGTCGATGGCAGAAAGTACACCTTGGTAACGTTCCTGCAATTGTCTCATCGGAAGGCTGAGGTCGAGAGCTTTCGCGATGTGGGGCAGGAGTTGGGATAAGTATTTTCTCTCTACTTCGTCCAGCGGTTTCCTGTTGGCGGCTAATTGCACTGAAAACAGGGATATCCATGGATTGTCCTTATTCAATATTCCGGCCGCGCGGTGGAATATTCCAAGACGCATTAGTTTTTGAACGTGTTCTTGGCTTTTTAGTTCTTTAACAGACGGCGCAAGAAGAGTGTCATCAAGGATTTCAATTTCGTCGTGACTTCGGGTTTTTTCCCGTAAAATTTCCTGATCCTTGGCTTCAAGGTGTTGGCACTTTACAAGATAGGTATTCAGTGCGGCATTTGTATAAAAGCCAGAATGAAACGGCGCGGTCAGAGACATATTCCCATCGCCTTGAGACCATTCAAATATTATGCTTCCCTGTGCTCCGATCCGTTCCACCAGCTGGTCCAAGACACCGGTCCATGCCAATGGGTCGGCAATTGCATCATAAATTTCAAGCGTAAGATCTCGAATTTCTTGGGTCACAATAAGTTTCCCTTTTTTTAAATATATCGGACCATCTTAACTTCTAAAGCGAATATCAGCATAGCCCATTTGGGTGATGCCTTTTTCTGGATCGGACATAGAATCAGTTCGTAAAAAAGTATCTAACCCTGCAAAATTACACCAAGTGTGCTAGAGTGTACACTTGCAGATGCATAACATTTCTATGACTATACAGCTCTTTCCGAACTGGGAGTCTGTGGCAGATGGTTTTCGCCAATTATTTTTTAAGGAAGGAATTAGGCTATGGGAAACTCCCGAAAGCGAGAAAACGACATCTCAAATCTACATCCTGCAATTAGGGAACACGTCAGGGCCATACAGGCTCAACTACAGAAGGAGGATATTCCATTCGAGGTTTTCGAAGCATTTCGAACACCAGAGCGCCAAGCAGATCTTTATGCGCAAGGAAGAACGAAGCCAGGCGCCAAGGTAACCTGGGTTGGACCATGGCATTCGATACACCAATACGGGCTCGCCGTCGACTTCGTCCTAAGGGAGAACGGTAAGTGGAGTTGGGATACCACAGGCCACAAAGGGGCTTGGTGGGACCGGATGCATGTGATCGCAAAAGAAAATGGAATGACGCCGATCTACAACTCCAAAGGTAAGCTCATCGAGAAACCACATATTCAACTTCAAGGAACAAAGTCTCGCGACTTGTACCAGGGGGCTTATCCGGATGGCGGAGACGAGGCCTGGGCCGATCGCCTCAACGAATTGATCGACAACTGGAGTGGGCTCCCTGCCCCTCCGCCGCGACCTTCAATAAATCTGGGCGCACCCGCAATCGACACGGAGTTGATGGCATCCATGGAGGCCGAGTCATCGGCACCGGTGCATACTTCGATGAATTCGGCTGAAAGAGATCTCCGTTTCCAAAAGCTCCACAAATTCATCAAAGATGCGGAAGGCGGGTTCGTAAATAATCAGCACGACAAAGGTGGCGCCACAAACTTTGGCATTACCAAGACAACTCTGGCGGAATGGCGTGGTACGAACGTAACGGAAGAAGACGTTGCCACCATGAGCCAGAAAGAGGCCGAAGAAATCCTTTATACAAATTACTACATCAAGTGTAAGTGCGATAAATTGCACGACCGCGTTGCAATGGTCGTCTACAATATGGCAGTTCACTCGGGACCAAAGGTGGCCCAAAGAACTGCACAACGCGCCTTCAATGAACTTGGCATGAAGGTTGACGGCACTTCGTTGGAAGAAGATGGGATAATTGGCCGGGTCACGTTGAGCGCGATCAATCAGACCGACCCGTCCGTGCTTTCCGAGAAATACCTCGAGCTATACGAACAACGCCTGCGCGGTCTTGAGGATTTTGTCATCTTTGGGGCCGGTTGGATAAATCGTGTCAACAAGTTGCGTGTCTTTTTGAATGCTTTGCCAGAGGGAGAGGGCAAACGTCCTATCAAAATCATGAAAGTTAAAGAAAGAGACTTGGACATTGACGTCGACGATGTACTGAGAGTTGCATTGATGGCATTGACTGGTGGAAAATCCGCAGCCGTTAAGGCATTGGCCTTAGGAATTCTGAACAAGAGACTCGCAAACAAAACCGACGAAAGAGATGAAAATCTCAGTTTGCTAAATGCGATACTGAACGAAAAGATCGACGCGCCGTCGGATGAAAATGCAACGTCTCAGCCGGTTGCGCCTCTCGAAGAACTAACACCTGTCAACAATGCACTTGGACCGATGATTGGCAAGTTGTTAGACGGCAAGAAGTCCATTATTGGCATCGTCGGCCTTGTCGTCACAGCCGTTCTTCCGCAACTCGGCTTAAGTTCCTCTCAACCGCAATTGCAACAACTGCTTGCCGATGGCGACAAGACCACCATGCTCACTTTGTTTTCGCTGCTAACGAGTTGGGGTTTTCTCGGGAAAATTGACAAAAAATTTGTGGATCTAAAGCAAAGTACATGACCGCAACGTGAGGTGCCCCTAGTTTCATGGGGTCACCGAACGGCCCTTTCGATGGCGGCACTCAGGGCTGCGCGTGACAGTTTCTGTAGATCGGCAACGTCCCGCTTCTTGAGCAGGTGAATGCGTCCGTTCCGGGCGCGATCTTTCCAAGAGTCGTCCAATTGCGCCGCTTCGTGCATTCGGCTGATTAGCGCAGCCCCAGCCGCATCTTTGCTTTTGCCGGGCGGCAGCATTTCAATTGCCGCAAACCCGTCCCTGATTTTCAGATGGCGCCGATGCGGAAGGTTTACTCCTCTCTCCGTTAGGGCGACGCCAATGACCACGCGTGGTTTGCCTGCCGGAAAGAACCGGCATTTGTGCGATTTCAACCCAGCTTTGGCGATGATGCCACGCACCTTAAAGAGGGTGGCGCGTGATGCACTTTCGCCGCTGAGGTACATGTCATCCACATAGACCGTGAACGTGAGCGCGTTTTCGGTCGCCAGATTAGCGATCTCGTCGAACATACGTTTATGGGCAAAGTACGAAAGGATGGGACTTACCGGGCTTCCAGTTGGCAAATGTCCGTCGACGGTCAGTGCCTTCGCCATGAGCATAGCGACATCACTTCGGCACCGCATGAAGTCCACGAAAAACAGGTAGACGGCGTGAGTCGTAACGTTCTGGAAGAACGACCGGATATCGACCTTGATGAGGTTGGTATCTGCGCGATGTGCTTTGGCATTGGTTATGTAGGATCGGCCTTTGGTTGCCGAATGCAAATAGTCGGGGGTTTCGATCCGCGCCAGCCACCGGGAAACTCGCTTGTGGATCGCGCGCAGCCGGTCTTTTGGCTCCTGCACGTCCCGTTTCTTCGTCTTTCCCACCTTGAAGCGCTTGTAGTTGTCCAGCCGGTTCGCCAAATCTTCAAGCTCTGCCACATCGAGACCAAGAACCTCAGCCAGACGCCGTGGCGATGTGATCTTGTAGAGTGGCGATTGAGCGAGGGGATATCGGCGCATGGATCAGGCGTCCTTCTTCTGATCTGATCCGGAAATCGTGGCCATCCAGTCGAGCATCTTCAGTGCTTTGTGCGCTACGAAATTCCGCGCCCGATCAGAAAAATCGGAGTCTTCGGTCCGCTCGGCGAACAACATCAACGACGACACAGGGATCTCGAAGTAGTCCGAATATCGTTGCAGTGTCTCAATCGTGACCTTCTTCTTACCGGCCTCCAACTCCGTAACGAACGACCGCGAAAAACCAAGCTCGCGAGCGAGATCGGCTTTGGTCATGTCGTGATAGACCCGGACAAGTCTTAGCGCTTCGTTCAGCATCATCTCCACCAGCGGCACAAGGGTAGCTTAGAGGTTCTCGAACAACCAACGGACAGAGCGGATTGCGGCAACGATCATCGCGACCACTTTCCAGACCGTCAGCAGAATGCGCCGCATCCTGCGTCCCCTGCGGCTCCACTTCGAGCGCGCCGAGGGTTTCACGAGAGAGTTTCGCCCGGCGACCGG
This sequence comes from Ruegeria sp. BF10, assembly GCF_056538725.1. Classification (NCBI taxonomy): domain Bacteria; kingdom Pseudomonadati; phylum Pseudomonadota; class Alphaproteobacteria; order Rhodobacterales; family Roseobacteraceae; genus Ruegeria; species Ruegeria sp. BF10. Next base: position 546,494 of record NZ_JBQFTR010000001.1, on the reverse strand, counting down.
GGGATCATCTGTGTCTTGCGACATGACTGAGTCCTTTCGTCTCAGAGCACCAGACGGGATTGTCTGGCGTCACGCTCTCTGAAACAGGCTCAGGCGAAACACCTCTAAGCCACCGTGATCGCCCGCTCACGCGGGGCGATCCTTACCGGGCCTCGCCGCCGCTGCCCGCTGCCGGGAAACGCCGCCGGTGCGCCGATAAGAGGAAGAGACCTGCGCCTCCAAGCGTCAAATGACGCCACATATGCGTGGTGCCTTCCCGGTCACACACCACATCTGGGGAGCCGTTCGCTGAATGTCAAGGCATGTTCGCCATATGCGAACAGTTGCTAGGCGTGGCCAAGACACTCGCGCAAGCGTTCAAATTTAAGCCAACCGTTCGTCTGCAAATTCCGAAGCAGTGCTTCATCAAGTTCCTCGTGAGCCGCAAAAGCGGCCTCACGCAACCATGATATCGCTTCCGTGGAGCCGTCTGGTACTGGCGTACCTGCATTGTCAAGTTCGGATTGATAGCGGTCGAAATAACCCGATGCACGCGGATCGGGATGTGTTTGCCGACCCAGATAGACTATCGCTCGCCTCCCTTTGGCGAATACGTCGCTCGGATCGGTAGACAACAAATTTCCGAAGGCAACGCCGAGCCCACCAAATGTCAGCTTTGCTTGGTTACGACTGACTTCTATCGGCAAACTGTCAGACAGCGAATAACAGTCTAACCAAACGCTACGTATCTGATGCATTCGGCCACCGACATTGCCCTCACAGGTTCCCCATTCGTAGAAGAAACTGCGAATATAGGTGCGAAGCTGTTCTTTGCCTTTGAGTTTTGGGAGTTCTCGGGCATGAAGGTCACAGGCTTCACTGGGAAACCCGGCAAATCTCAGTGCCCTCGCAAGGTCGTTAATCACATCGACTCGCTCAGAAAGAAATTTGCAGGAAGCTTCTGCCGCCGCAATTCCGATCTCACCACGCCTCACATCTTCCAGAAGACGCGGCAAAGTTCTCTTGAGTTTGGCACCAGCATGGACAATAGGCCCATGACATTCACGGCTGACTTGCCCGTCACGTCCGAGCCGTGCCGCGTGTTCAACAAGCGCCCACCAAATGTCTTCGAGGTTTGACCCGAAGCGTGTTTCTGAGGCCACCGTGACTGCTTCTGCAACCCGTTTGTGTCGTGTAAGAATATGCCCTCGGCTTTCCGCTGCGCCGAGTTCGCGCCCGAGTGCGCCGGTGATCGCCACCGACACGCGGTTGACCGGCAGATCGCAGATCGACGCTAGGACACGCTTGTCGAGCCCAGGCATCCCAACCGCGTGACAATTCGCGACGTAGAGCAAGGCATCGTAGAGATTGCCCACTCCGCCATCGATGTCCCGGTGGCGCAACGGCTCCATCAGAGTAACGACATGGTCAATCAGCGCTGATCCGGAGAACCGAGTATCGAGCAAGCCACCGAAGAAACTGCCGTCTCCGCCTTTGACATCTTGCGCCCGCGTCGCGGCGACGAGCTTCTTGATGCGCTCATCCCGTGACTTCTCGGACATCAGGCCCCGTAGTCCGGCATCCCCCTGTTCGCTCCATGCATCAACGACACGTTCTGCGTCGTCTTCCGCGATGCCGCCGAGCACGATGTCATCAAGACGGCTCAGCCGCCCGTTCCAACCCTTTTGATCACCCTTCTCGGCAAGCCAGTCGGTGTCACGCGCAGCCAGCAAGAAGGTAATATTGCGCCGCCCGGCCTCATGAAGGCGAACCGCACATTGCCATAGTTCATCGATCAAACCCTCAGCATCATCGGCAACAAGCACCCAGTGATGATCGGGATCTAGTGAAGCCACCACATCCGGGTTCAGGCCAGCATCGGGTAAAGGTCGATGCAGCACCACACAGTCGCGTTCCCGTGCCGCAGCAACCGCTGCCTGCAACAAGGCGGTCGATTTGCCTTCGCCACCCGCCGCGCGAACCAGTTGCAGGGTGCAGCCTGCAATGCTGACCAGCCCTTGGTCGATCCTGTCAACAACTGTCGCTACGTGGCTAAGCCTTGGGATCAGGGGACTGATTGCATGCCGTAGCGTTGGGACGGCCCCGTCAAAAAACCGAACAGCTTCCTCGCCCGTCAAGGGATCAAAGGCATCAAGCCGTTCCTTCGTCACCACTTCCCACCCGGCCAGAGGTGAGGTCTCAATTGCCGACCGTGTCACAGGATCGAAACCCAGATCGGCGATCAGGTCATCGAAGAAGGTGTGGCAGTTGACGCTGTGGAAGAACGTAATCCGCTCTTGTTGGATGCCGCCTTTGAACTTCTCGAAGAGCGCCGCGTTCTGTTCTCTGATTTCTGCTGGGCTGCTGCCGTAGAAGCACCACGTAACCGTTCCACTGAACGTGTCAGAGCTGAGGCAATTGGCGAGCGCGGACGTGAATATATCGTCCCAGCCACTGTATGCCATGACCACAAGGTTGGTCTGGTGTAGATGCTTTTCTAAGGAGGCTTGGAGTTGCGTCCGCTTGGCCTCTAGCTGTTGCGGGCTGTGCAGCGTCGGGGAGTCCCGCCAATAGCCGTGAAGGTGGAAAATGCTGACGTCATCACGAGCTACGCTGATCGGTGCGTTCAACGAACCTTCCAGCGGAATGGTGTATGGTTGATAGCGAATGCCCTGCGCGTGAAGCGCAAGCCCGATCATCGGATCGAAATTCGTGGTAAACACAGGGCCTGAAAACCGATTTGGGTCGAGCTTGATCAAGTGGGCAAGCCCACGCTGCCCTTGCGTGATATTCCATTCGTTGGGTGCACCATCAGAACCGTTATGCGGGTCGAGGCTCGGTGTCCCTGTCTTGCGTGCCGACAAGACCGCTGTTTGAACGATCTCCGTTACAACGTCAGCATCAAGGACGCTGAAAACAAAGCTCATGGCCGCTTGGTATTGGCCCGCACCATCAGCACCCGCAAGACGCGCTTCGAGTTCCTTCGAGAAGTCCGCGCCTTCGGCAGCAACGCGTTTGCGAATGACCTCTATGAAACCAGAGACGGGCGGAACGCCGGTACCATTTTCCCATGAGAACGGCGCGCCAACGAGGAAGCTCGCTGGTTTGCCAGTTGTGCGTTTCAGCTTCAGCTTCAACGCTGAAATATCGTGAATTTCTGGTGTCATAGCGTGACATTGGCACAGAAGCAGTCAGCGATTAACCGAAAACTGACACTTGGGGAAACGAGCGCTCGGTTTCTCGCCCAGGCCGCGTCAGCGCACTTTCAAACCAAGCGACGCCTTCGGCTGTGTAAGTTCCCGGCCCAATCGCCCCTTAAGCCAAATTGGCGAGAACCGCATTTGTGCGATGCTACCCAAATGATACCCACAGGGCTAGCGGCCACAAAATCGAGCTACCTAGTGGCGCATAAACATTTAATATTGTTATTTAAAAGTGGTGCCCGGGGGCGGAATCGAACCACCGACACGAGGATTTTCAATCCAGGTCATTCAGTTTTTACGCGCATCCAGATGCGTCGGACTGAATCGCCTCAATCACCATAAGTCATTATTTTTTATAAATATTCGCAATATTGATTTTCGCGACATACGTGCACTGTGAAGTACGAAAAAGCAGCCCAGCGTGGTGGATTTGTTGCCCCAGTGTTGCCCCAGAAAGAACCGGACGATGTCGAACAGAAGAGCTTTGACCGATGCATTTGTGCGTACCGTCACCGTGGACAGGCGCACCGAATTCTCAGACACCCAGTGCCCGGGGCTGAAGCTGCGCGTCTCCAAGACGGGCAAAAAGAGTTTCGCTCTCAAGGCCCGCGACGCGTTCGGAACGGTGCAGACCGTCACACTTGGAGAGTACCCGACCACAACCCTTCGTCAAGCTCGAGACGAAGCACAGGAGGCCCGGCGGCTTCTGCGTGAAGGGACAAACTTCGCGGCAGAAAAGCGCACCCGCAAAGCGGAACGCTCGAGCGCGCCGACACTGGCCGAACTGATCAAAGAATATCAGGTCGTCGGGAGCGTCACGACGAAGGTGTGGCGCCCACGGGCAGATGAGCGCCTGCCGGAGGCGCAGAGTTCAGTCCAACGGGTTTTCGCACCGCTCCTCGACAAGAACGTGACCACGCTCAACGCTGAAGACTTCGCCGAAGTCATGGCCAACTACCGCCCGAAACAGAGGGGCAAGGTGTCTGCGAACGGGAGCGTATCCCGCGCGCGGTCATACCTGTCGGTCGTGCTGGATTGGGCCGCGCACCGGAAGCGCTTCGGAAAGATCGGGGCTGGCCGAAACCCGGCTTTGGTTGTGGTCGATATCAAGCTCACGCACGACCCTGCGATCTCGGACCCGTCGATCACCGGGGGACGGGAGAGAGTTCTCACCGAAGATGAACTGGCCTCGGTCTTGCCATTGATGACATACCCCGCTCCGAAAGCGTTGAGCGGCAGGCTCGCGGCAGAGGACCACCTGCGGCCGGTTGCACATCGGTTTATCCTGCTGACCTTGGCCCGCCTTCGTGAGGTCGCGGAAATGCGATGGCGCGACGTCGATTTTCGATCAGGCATCTGGACGAAAATCCCGATCGACAAACGCTCCGCCGCCGAAAGCCGCAGACAGCGCGTCCCTCTCTCCGATGCGGCCATGTGCCTGCTGAAATCGCTCCCCGGTGCGGATACGGCCGACCCGGACGATATGGTGTTTCCAAACTCCTATGGACAAGTGGAAGTGAACTGGAACCGGGGAACAGAAGCGATCAAAAAAGCAAGTGGAACCAGTGGCTGGACGCGGCATGACCTTCGCCGTACTTCAGCGACGATCTTGGCAGCCCTGGGGGCACCCATCGACCTGATCGCCGATATCCTTGGGCACTCGAACCGGTCGAAGCGGCACGGCCTTTCTGGCGCGGTGGAACACTATGTCATCGCAACGAAGATCCTCAGAGACGTCGAGGACCCGCGTAAGGTCGTGCTGGATCAGCTTGCGACGGTGCTCGACGCGATCGAGGCGCGGGCCGGGGACAATGACACCCACAAGGAAGGTCAGGCAGAGAGTTCATTCGGGAAAGACCAAATTTAAGAAATCTCTGGAGGAGCAGTCGGTTGATCGTCGGCTTCGTCACTGGCCGTATGCGATTCGACTTCGATCAGTGTATCCTCTGAAACAATGCGAGGTACATTTCCGGCCTTGCTCGAGAATTCCGAAAGAAAAGTGCTCCACCGCGCTTCTAGCGGGCTGCCATCTTCGATGATGCTGCCTGCCAGCATATCGAGAATCGCGCGGTCGCCCTCGGTGCCGATCAGCATGACCGCGGACCCTTCGGCAACAAACCGGTGTCGGAGCTGGACGCCGACTTTTCTCGCAGCACGGTACAGCGCGGCTAGCAATCCGACTCGGGTTCGATTTCGCCGAGCAGAAAATCCAGCTTTTCCTCCAACGCGTCGATGCGGCGCTGCAAAGCTTCCATCGCCGTAGCCAAGGTCCGGAACGCCGTAGTCTGCTCCGCCAGCTGGCTCTCCACGTCGAGAAGAAGACCAATCAGCCTTTCGGCGAATTCCGTTTTCACGTCCTCCTGCTCGGGGTCCAGGAGTTGCAGAAGCGGGTGAAGGCGGCGGACATCCTCCCGCGTCTTGTCCAGCTTGAGGTGGGTGAGGTCGTGATCCGAGATCATTCCGTTCATTGTGTGTTTCCTTCGGTTGGCCGATTGGGTGGGGAATGGCGCGCAGACGGTGGGCGATGTCCACAAACAGCAGGACGACCCCCACCACCCGCAGATGGGCTGCTAGGCGAAAACGTTTCAGGATGCAGCGCGAGGAAAAGGCCGCGCCAGCATCCTTGGGGTTAACCGACCGTCCCGTAACGATGTTGGTCGGAACAAGCCGGTCGGATCGGTCGGGGGCTAGTTGGACGCGCCACGGAGACCCATGCATTTCCAGCGCATCGTTCAGACTTTCGACAGTGCTGGGCCGCGCGGATTTCATTGCTGCGTTCAGGTCCGATGCAAAACTCCATGCGGCTTTGTTTTTGCGGGCTGCCCTTTGGGCGAGTGCCGGGGTGAGCGTCAGGTTGGGATCCGACCGCCAAGGCAGGTCCGGCAGCCCCAAGCGCTGCCGAAGGTCGCGCTCCAGCCGGTCGGTGGTGCGCACAGAGGTCGCGACGTCGAGGGGCCGCCCCATGAAAGTCTGACATGCGCTGACGATGTGGACGTGGTCACAGGATGTCTCTTCTCTGCCCCAGAGGAGCCAAGGCACCCGTTCTGGGGGCAGGCCGCTGGACCTGAGAACAAGCCTTGCTACGACCAGCCATTGTGCTTCTGTCAGCGATGCACCGCGGGGCATGGACAACGTGAAGTGGACGAGACCTTCTCCCCGCGGCGCCTCGAAGGGGCGGAAGAATTCGACCGCCTGCCACCATGTCCGAACGGGAATTGAACCGTTCAGCACCGCTCCGTCCTTCGACAGATATGGCAGGATCGTGCCAGCCAGACTGTGAAACGTCGTGTATCGCCTCACCGAACGGCCCTTTCGATGACGGCAGTCAGGGCCGCGCGTGACAGTTTCTGCAGATCGGCAACGTCCCGCTTCTTCAGCAGATGAATGCGCCCGATCTGGGCGCGATGTATCTGGTGGAGCGCATAGCTTACCCAGGCGATCTCGGCGGCGAGGTCGCCTTCGGCCGGTTCGCCGTAGTTGAGCGCGGCATGGATCATGTACTTCGAGCGCGTCGCAAAACCGTGCTGTGCTGCGCGGGCATCGATCTGGCGGGCCTCCTTCTTCGAGAGGCGGATGGAACTGGACAATGTTACTTTCGGCATACTCTATCCCTTGATTGAGTGATGCCAAATTACCGTTCGCGCCGTGTTTCCCGAAGAATTTTGGTCAAGGCGGGAATACATTATCCGACGTCGAAAACGCGGTTTCAGCCAAGTATTCTTTGGAAAATTGCAGGTTCAGAGAGGTTGCAAAAAAATTGTAGCCATTCTCGGCTTCAGAAATTTTCGGCTTTTCCGGAATTTGTTTTTCACAGACCCGGCAGAAAAATGACGTCACCCCATAGGTTCTTAAGATCAGGGAACTCAGGAGCACTATATGAACGACTTTCGATGGGTTGGACGCGTCGGGCTTTTTCTCCGTTTCATGACAAACCCGTCGATCGAAACACAAACGTAAATTCAGCGCCTGTTACGTCGAGCACGTGGCGGGTCACATCAAAAAAGCGAGCACGCGTTTTTCCAGAACTTGAGGTGGAAAAATCCCAGCCTTCTGGAGTGGCCGTTGGGCTCAAGGTTGCACTTCCAAAGAAGCAATATTCAGTCGGTCCGCCCATCGGCGCGAAGTATCACAAGTTGGTTCGTCTCGGGAATTTGCTTAAACAGCAACCCGACGCCTGGACATGATCCCGTCAATCTCTAGAAATGTTTCCGCAAAAGGAAAACAACTGAGACGAGTGTGACTGACCCGCGCCTCACCTGCCCAATCTGCATGCACCGTTTGGCCGGGTTGATCCCAGCCCCTCGGCATGTGCAGGCATGGGAGGATCTGACCGCCCCCGAGCAAACCAGCATGCTCGCCCAGGTGGGCATGGCGCTCGGAAAGGGAGCCTCAGGCTTCTTGGCATCCTCGGAGCACGGTCATTTCCACTTGCGCGAGACATCCGGCGCTCGCCTTACGACTGGCGGCCAAGATCCCCTCTTGCCTTTGCTGGCCGAGCGCCTCGACACGGCGCAATCGGTAGACCTCGCGGTTGCATTTGCGATGGACAGCGGCGTGGCCCTTCTTGAACCCTGGTTCCGCGAACTGCTAATGCGCGGAGGTAGGCTTCGGATCGTTGTGGGTGACTATCTGGACACGACCGACCCGACCGCCCTGGCCCGACTGCTGGACCTCGATGGCGCCGAGGTTTTCGTCTTTGAGACACAGGGCCTGAGCTTCCACCCTAAGGCGTGGTTGTTCCGGGCCTCTGACGCGCGCGGGGCAGCCATTGTCGGAAGTTCCAACCTCTCGCAATCGGCGCTCACCGACGGCGTGGAATGGAACCTGCATTCCGAGGAGGCCGCTGACAGCGTCGCGGTAGCGTTTGAAGATCTTCTCGCCCGCCCAGAGGTGAAGCCGCTAACCGCGGACTGGATCGATGCATACACCAAGCGCCGCAGGGCTCGGCCCATGCCGGAATTCACAGCGCGCGTTGTGGCAGAAGAAGGCCCTCCTCCGGAGCCGCACGCGATTCAGCAAGAGGCTTTGGCCGCCCTCGCGCAAAGCCGCACCAACGGACATCGCGCGGGACTCGTCGTATTGGCGACAGGGTTGGGAAAGACTTGGCTTGCGGCCTTCGACACCATCCGGGCGGGGGCCGACCGCGTTCTGTTCGTCGCCCATCGCGACGAAATTTTGACCCAAGCAATGGCAGCGTTTCGAAAGGTGCGGCCCGACGCTAAACTAGGGCGCTATACGGGCACCGCAAAAGAAGCCGACGCCGATATCCTCTTTGCGTCTGTCCAAACCCTCGGCCGCATTGGCCATCTGCGCCAATTCGACCGGGATCACTTTGACTACATCGTGGTCGATGAATTTCACCACGCCGCCGCTCGAACCTACCAGAAGTTGATCGAGCATTTCACGCCCGGGTTCCTCCTTGGCCTCACGGCCACCCCGGACCGGACTGATGGCGCAGACCTGCTGGGCCTTTGCGGCGAGAACCTCGTCTACGAGTGTGACCTGTTTCGCGGGATCGAGGCAGGACGCCTGTCGCCGTTTCACTATTTTGGTGTGCCTGATGATGTGGACTATGCGCAGATTCCGTGGCGATCCGGTCAGTTCGACCCAACCGCTTTGGATGCGGCCCTGGCAACCGAAGCCCGAGCTAGGAACGCGTTGGACCAATACCAAAAGCGCGCCATCGGCCCAGCGATCGGCTTCTGCTGTTCGATGCGGCACGCCGACTATATGGCGAACTATTTTCGCGAAGCAGGGCTGAGGGCCGTGGCTGTCCACTCCGGCGCAAGCTCCGCACCACGCGCAAGCTCCCTGGCTGCGCTCGGCCGCGGCGAGATCGACATCCTGTTTGCTGTCGACATGTTCAACGAAGGTGTCGACGTGCCCGAAATCGGCACAGTCCTCATGCTCCGCCCCACCGAAAGCGCGATCATCTGGCTTCAGCAGTTGGGTCGCGGCTTGCGCCGGGTTGAAGGCAAAGTGCTGCAGGTCATCGACTATATCGGGAACCATCGAAGCTTTTTGACCAAGGTCGCCACGCTCTTGCGGGCTGGCGCGGGCGACCGCTCGATCTCGACAAAGCTTGAGGCCCTGCAAGCTGGCGAATTCCACCTGCCACCGGGCTGCGAAGTCACTTACGAACTTGAAGTGATAGACATCCTACAAGGCCTTCTGCGACCCAAGGAGGGCGCGGCAGAGCTCGAGGCGTTCTATGCCGATTTCCGCGACCGAAACGGTGTCCGGCCAACCGCCGTCGAAGTTTTCCGCAACGGCTTTGACCCACGAGCATCCGGCCATGGCGGGTGGTTCGATTTCGTTCGCGATATGGGCGACGAATTGCCAGAACGGCCGTTTTCCACCCACGGCCGCCTGTTGCGTGACCTGGAACGCCCCAATCGCTATTCCAATGCCGCCTTGGTTGGATTGCGCGACATCGTTGCCGGCAGACAACCCAGTGAGGGACATTCCGAACTCGCACTCGACCCTTACATTGCCCAAACCACCGAAGGGTTCGGGTTGGCCCGACCCCATGCTTCTGGAAAACTGGAGCCACTGGTGCGCGAGTTGGTCGAGTGGCGCCTGGCAGAAACCCCCATCGTCCGTGAGGCCGCCGAGGCCTCCGCAACCTTTGTCGGAAAACCCAAATCCCTGGAGCTCTGGCACCGCTACTTAGTACCCGATATCGCCGAGTTCTTCGGCGAGGAATACAAACAGAACCTATGGCGCACCGGGATGAAGGCATTGCCAAAGAAGAAGACCATGATTCTTCTGGCCAATGTTTCCACGCAGGATCTGACCTACGAGAATGCGTTTCTTGGCCCATCCCGTCTGAAATGGTTCAGCCAGAACCAGACGAAGCAAGACAGCAAGCATGGTCGCATCATCAATGGCACCGAGGGGCATGAGGTGCACTTGTTCATCCGCCGCGGAAACAAGGTGAATGGGAAGGTCAACCCATTCATCTATTGCGGGCAACCGAAGTTCGCAGGCTGGGCAGGCGAGAAGCCGATCGAGGTGCAATGGGACTTAGACGAACCGGTTCCCCAAGAGCTTTGGGCAGAGCTTGGCATTCCCACAAAAGAATGATCCTGTATGCTGGACATTGAAGTAACGAAATTTTGCAATGACCGGGAAATAAATAAATTAAGCGGCAAGGTCTGATTTCACGTTTCTTTTCTCGGACCACCAGTTCCGACCGAGATGAGAGCACACCGGAAGCCACTCCTGCACCCGAAATAGTGTTCTGGGGAGACAATGCGCGACGCCCTGTCCACGAGTTGGTTCAAACTGTTCTTGAGGAACCTCGCTGCCTAATTGTGACCGGATACCAGGATTTTTTGTCCTCCCTGACGATCCTACTCGAGACCGTGCGTGACCTTAGTAAACGGCCAGAGGGCAGCATTCGTATTGTTTTTGGCTCCAACACCGAGGCGCGGCAGGCGCTCGGAGGGATTGGCCGTTCTGTAGCTGAAGAGGCTCGCCAGTACTTCCTCGGGGCGCGTGGTTTCTCGGTTGTTGATTTGGCCGACCTGCGCGCAATTCTTGCCGTGGATGCAATTGAGCGTGGCATCATCCAGTTCCGCGTGTTCGATCCGGAATTTGCCAAAAACAAACTCGGCCGCCAGCCCCCTATGCTTAGCCAAAGCGGCATTCAAGCAGTCTGTGCAGCCGCTTGAAAAGCACACGAAATGGAGTTTCACGAAACCTCCCAAATGGCCTTAGGTGATTGAAATTAGGAAGTAAGGTCAGTCCGAGAAGGGTTCCAGGCTGACCTTTGCCGCGCCGCAGGGCCAAGCGCCTGGTCGCCCCTCGCGCGGCGTTGCTAACGGCCCAAAGCCGACCTCCAGCAGCTGATCGTGATGCTGCGATCGCAGCCCGCTTTGCGGTCATTCGCTGCAAGTGCGAAACCGGCATTAAGGGGAACTGGTGCTTTGCGGACGAAGCGGACTTTTGATGTGATCGCTCCAAAGACAGCTATGCGCCCAATACAGACATTACATTCTCACATGCAGGAAAGGTAGCGAACCTTAATTGCGGGGGCAAACACGTGGCTTTGTTGAAAGCTCCGCTCTAGATCTTAACATAAATCCACTTCTTATTGGCAGAAAGCTCGGAGCGGAAAGCTCCGAGCCGCGTTCCCTACCATCAGGACTGACTAAGTTTCTTGAGTTGCAGGAAGCTCATCACCGCAAGAAACGCAAAGAATGCGGGATCCGACCAACCAAAGCCAGTGAAGATACCTGTCAGCGCCGCATATAGCGTTACGACAAAACCAAGTGCGTTGGTTGCCATCAGCCCGGTCAGCAGCTTCCGGGCGGTTGCACCGTCGGTCACATCCCTAAGAAGAAAGCCAATAATGGCAATCCCTCCAAGAAAAATGCTGTTGTGCTGCGACAGGAACCAGGCGTAGCGGTCATTCAGCTCCAATCCGTAGTTTGGCCACAGAAAACCAGGCAGAAAAAACAGCGCAAAGGCAAACAACGCATAGATTGTGCTGTGAAGGGTCAGGAATGTTCGATTGCTCATTTGAAAGCTCCTTGTATGTGCGCAAGTTTAAGAGGGATCCTGATCAGACTACCTCGCGCAAGGGGGCGTTGGTGATTGAGCTGAGGTCTTCCATGATATCAAACACATGGTCCGACGTTACGGTGACACCGATTGCCGCCAGACGCTTCACGTGCATCGCCTTGTAGGTTTCCAGGGCGGCGAGATCCCGGAACAAATAGGTCGAACCGAAATCACCACTGCTTTCATCAACGGTCCAGATTTTCCAGATCACACCAGCTTCCTGCGCAATGCTTTCAGCCAACCGCATAGTGCCCTCGGCAAATTCTTCGGTCATGGGGCCGTCATATGTCATGTGTAGGTCCCAGATTTTCATCGTGCTCATCAGCTTTGTCCTTTTGACTTTCTCGCTCCGGTTTTGCGTGTGGCGAAGCGTGTGGTTTCCATTGCCAAGCAAGATAGTCAGGGATATTTGTTAGATAAACAGCCATTTTTAGATCGCGATGTAAGGAATATCTAACAATGAGGCGAAATGAGTTGAACGACGTGTCGATATTCGTGGCGGTTGCTCAAGAGAACGGTTTCCGCGCGGCGGCTGAAAAACTGAAACTTGGAGCGGGTTCGGTAAGTGAAGCTGTCCAGAGGTTCGAAGATCGCCTTGGCGTGCGCCTGATCGAAAGATCGACCCGGGCCATCGCCCTGACCAAAGCGGGCGAACTTCTTTTTCGCCGTAGCCTGCCAGCAATCAATGATCTGGAAACAGCACTGAAAAGTATTCACGACCTAAACGAAGATCTGTCGGGCACGCTTCGGCTAACGGCCCCGACCGCCGCGGGCCAATTGTTTCTGGATGCCCTAATCACAGGATTTGCAAAAGAACATCCGGCGGTGGCGATTGAACTAATTTATGACGAAACAAAAGTCGATCTCGTAACCAGCGGGGTTGATGCTGCTATCCGTGCTGAGACCCTGCTTGATCCTGATACATATGCCATCGCAATTGGCCCTACACTGAAGATGACGATTGTCGCGTCCCCCGAATATCTAGCCAATTGCCCGCCCCTAGAGAAACCGGCCGATGTGGCGGCACATAGCGGGGTCTGTTTTGCTATTACAGGTGCTGACAAGCTGGCCCCGTGGGTATTTGCAGGCACAGACGGCCCCTATTCGGTCATGCCGCGTCCCAAGATCGTCACCAACGACGTGACCTCCATCCTTGAAGGCGCAAAGGCGGGGCTTGGGCTGGCCTATATCTTTGCAAGCTCTGTCGAGAGCTCGCTGGAAGACGGCAGGTTGGTTCAGGTTCTGGAAGGCCAGACCGCTGATTTGCCCCGGTTCTCCCTGAACTATCTATCCAAGCGCAATATGCCGCCCCGTGTCAGAGCTTTCGTTGATTATGCGAAACGGTGCAATCCTTAAACAAAATCGCTAATCTCTGCACTATCAAACAAGTTCCGTTTCTTGGAGCCGAATTGAAGCTTGGTGGAGCATCATCAAGGGTCCAGTACGGGCCGATTCACGGAGCTTTGCAAAGCCCGATTTCTGCCCAAAACAGTCATTGGAACATCGTGCAGTATCCGGAAAAATGGGCTCTTCGCCGCCATTAGTTCGATCGCAGCATGTTCTCTCGGCGGATCGTACTGCCCGCACATGGACGGCCCATTCCGGACATTCACCAACTGGTCGACCTGCTGCGGCGCGGCCCGTGGAACCTGCCATTCGCTGCAAATGCAAAATCTCGACGTCTGCGAACCACAGGATGCGGACAAAGGGAACTTTCACCGGGCAGGTGCCAAGGTCTGCTTCCGGATTTCTTTAAGATTTTCGAGCGTTTCTTCTTTGGCTGAATAAGGAGGCGATTGCGGCTTCAAAAAAACACTAATGTCGGCGATCTCGCTTATGCCAGCGTCGATACAGGCGTCCTTTGAAATATCTACTTGCCACGCCACAGCAACCAATACGTGACACCAAACGCCAGACCGAGTCCAGAATACCCAACGAAATAAAGCGGCTCCAGGTCCGTCGTATCGAGTGTAATGACCTTTCTGGCAACGGCCATCAGGGCAGTTGCAACTACCAGCTTCACATGTATGACATCGGCCGTCAGGTAGAGCGTGACATTCGTGTAAATCTCGATAGCGATCAGCACAACAAGCGCGGCCGCAAAAACCTCCAACAGAACACTGACGTCAAGAATCAGGGCCGGTGGACTTACAAGCTTGATGTAGAACGAGTAACCGGCGTCGATGACGGCAAATCCGATCACAACGACCATGAACAAAGACATCACCCGAACGGCGTGTCGAATGAGCCGATTGCAGCTTCTGACAATCAGATCCTAATGGTCAGGGTCAAGCTCGACATGCGCTTGCGCATTGCGTTGCATCTGATCGGCCATCAAGACCTCCCTATTTTCGACGTTTCATAAAAAGTTCTTCAGCCAAACGTCAGCGCCCTCTGGGCAAGACGACCTGAGCCTGCAAACGCAAGCGAACGCCTTCGGCACCCACTTCGGGCGCTTCGAGCCAATAGCCCGCCCCCGCTTGCAGATTGACCGGCAGCGCCCCCCATTGGACCAGCTTGGAGACCGAAGCGTTTATAGGCACAGCCCAGGCATCAGTTTCCCAGTCATAGGCGCTTTCGCTTTGCAGCGAATAGGTCCACGCGCCTTCGGTGGAATAAGCAAGAAAGGGCTGGACAAAACTCACATTCGTGGGGGTGTCGGGGTTGCTTTCTAGATCCCACAGATGATTGGCCAGCGCACCATAGGTCCACGGACCGGTCTGTCGCAGTGCAATGCCGGTGATCCCAGCAGCCCATGTATCACTCGATACGTCGCTAAAGGTTGGAAAGCGCACAACGGGACCCACGCCCCACGTTATGTCCCCGGTTCCGATTGGCGAGAACCACGCAGAGAAAAGGATATCTCCGAACCCCTCCTGGCGTGTGCCCGGCACAACGTCTTCCTGCCAGATGTAAGGAATGATAGTTCGGGTGATCAGGTTAAGGTCATCGTTCAGTTGAAAGGGCACGACTGGTTGAAAGTTCAGCGTGGTGCGCGAGCCCTGATCAGAGACGCCCAGATTTTCATCATGGTTCAATTGAAACGGAACCGAGACGATTGCCGCAAGCGGGTTGGCCAGTTCCTGGGCCAGATCGGATGCCTCGTCTGCAACGGTTGTGGTTCCGGCACTGGCTGCAAAAAGCAGCCCCATAAGAGTATGGGATCGACGCATAGCCGTGTACTCCTTTTGAAATGCAGGTTGGGCGAGTGGCCTAGTTGATCGGCTCCAACTTCGGGAAGGTCCAATTGCCGTTCAGGATTGCATCCTCCGGCTCATAAAGGCGGATCGCATAGTTCCAGCCCGAAGTGATCGGCAGACAGTTCACGCGGCCATCGTCGCACCCACCGAAATGCAACGTGACCGAGCCGTCTTCTGCTGCTTCGGCTGTGTAACCGTTGTAGCTGTTTACGCCCAGATCATTGGCTTCCAGAAAGCCGTCACCGTTATAGACAGTCACCGACCAGAACGCCCGAACCGGCACATCCTTGACGGTTACCGCATGCGGTGTTTCGCCGTCATTCTGATCGACCGCGTCCAACAGATAGATCGCGGCCTCAGGCGGAAGACCGCCCCAACCCGAGAACGCACCGACCAGAAACTGAACCGGATCAATCTCGTCCTTTGTTCTGCCAAAGGCGCGGGCTGAATCGGTGCCCAGCAAGGATAAATCGTTTATCGCCTGACGCGCAGTGGCAAGTTGTTCGGTGTTCCAGTTGGGCGCGTCAAACGGGCCCGTTCCACCGCCGCTGACGACAATTCCATCCTGTGCCGCTTGCGCGGCGGCAATATCATCCGGGTCAGTCACATCGACGAATGTGCGAAACGCGATGAAACCAAAGCGCGTACCAAGGTCTTCCTGTGTGATTTGATACGTGCCGGGCTCTGCCTCGGCATACATGAAGTGGTCCTGATTGATGACATGCATCGAGATATAGCGGCCATCCGCTTTAGGCAGTGTCACTTCGACGGGTTCGCTCAAATCCAGCAGAACGCCGGAGTAGAGCGTGTCCTGGTTCATGCGGATGACGGGCTGGTTATCCGGTGTGGTGGCTTCGCGCATATGCCCCAATTCGCCAACAGCGAGGCCGAGATTGGCCATGTTGGTCCGAAACATGTGATCTGTCTCGGCGCGCACAAGGGTGTCGACGGTCACATCGACCATGTCTTCGGCCCAAACGCCTGTCGGGAGTGTAAGCGCGACTGTCAGAAGAAGCTTTTTCATCGTAAGCATCCTGTTGTTCAGTTTGCGGGTTCTACGGAGGGGAAGACCCAGCTTCCGTCGATGACCTCTGGGCCCGGCTGATAAAGGCGCACGGCATAGTTCCAGCCATCCATGATCGGGAGACAGTTCACACGTCCGTCGTTGCAACCGCCGAAGTGCACGGTCACACTGCCATCGTCATTCTTGGTGCCTGAGACCGAGTTGACCACATACGTGTCGAGGGAATTGAGTTCAAAAAACCCGTCTGCATTATAAAGGCTCACGGACCAGAATGCGTTCACTGGCACATCCGCCGGGACCTGGATTTTGTATTCCCCAAGCGGCAGGCCGGGCTCGATATTAAGATAAAAGGCCTCGTCTTCTGGCAGCCCACCAAAGCCGACTGCTGTGCCAAGGAAATGGCGTAATGGGTCTACATGATCTGCCTTACCAAAAGTCCGGACGCTGTCTGTGGCGAACCTGCCCAGCTCAATTGCGGCTTGGCGCAGCGCCTCAAAGCTCTCCGCGTCGTAATTGGGCATTTCGAAGGGCGTTGCGGAGGCAGCATCAATGGTGAACCCGTCCTGAATTGCATTGACCGCCGCAACATCCTTGGGGCTCTCGGCATCCACCAGTATTCTCATGAAAACAAGTACGTAGGGGGTATGGAATGTACCCATGTCAAGCTGGAACACACCGCCACCGTCGAACACTTCATTGATGAAATGATCCTGATTGACCACCATCGTCGTCATGTATCGGTCGCCCACATCGGGCAGAGTCAAGGTTGCGCCTTGGCTGATATCAATAACCGCAACGCTGTAGAGTGTGTCGCGATTCATCCGAATGGTGGGCTGATTGTCGATGGGGGTGGGTTCTTTGAAGTGAAAGAACTGATTTACGCCTCCGGCCAGGCCATTGTACGTCTTCAGTTCATTGTCTGTAGCAGCCCGAACAAAGTTGTTTATGGTAATGGGCACTTCGTATGTCTCAGCAAGTGCATCGACCGTGGTATCAAAGCTCTGAGCGGTCGCTGTGCTTCCAATCAGGACAGCTAAAGCAGCAAGTTTCCAGCGTTTGTGCGTGAGATTCATAGTTTGCCCGCTCCACTAGCCAATTACAGAAATGCATTGCTTGATGGTCCCGGCACCTGATCAAAAGCGCATTCTCACGCCTCTCATTTTGTTGTTTTTTAAAATGCTACAATTGGAGCCTTGGCCATCTCTCTCCAACAAACCACAAAGTTCGAATGTATGCCCTGACAGATTGGAGCGACCGCTTCCGAAAACTGGTTAAAAATGACAGGTAGCGATAGCGTTTCGGCCAACAACTAGAAACTCTCTTTGCATATTGACCCGACGGCGGTCCTATTATTCGTGTGGTGATGTCAATCTCTTAGAGCGCACTCTCTGCGGGTAGCGTGGTTCAATTCGATTGAGCCCCTACCAGCGGGCACCTGACTTTTTTACCTCAAAAAGTGACTTCCGCTTTGACGCAGGTCAGGGACACAGAGCCGCGCTGGTCTATGCTTGACGTGCCCGACCTTTCAATTGCGGGGTCTTAAGGAGCTATGATGACAGGGCATGACGCACATGCTCAACACAGAACACCGCCGCTTACACGCGGGCGGGTTATCGTGCCGCTTTTGCTTGCGTTTCAAGAATCCGGTCAATCTGTAGAAAGTCTCCTAGCGGAATTCGATCTATCCTTCTCGGAATTGAACGCTCCGAGTTGTTTCATTCCGCACGACACTGTCTATGCCGTGTTTGAAGCCGTCGCACAAAAGACATCCCCAGACTTTCCAGCACTTGTTGGTCAAACTTCAGATCCGACCGTTGCATCCCCATTCGGACAGGCCTTTCGCGTAGCAAAGTCGCTGGCCGATTTCATTGCCAGGTTTTGCGTTCATGCGGGAAACAACACAAACGCGGTCACCATGACACTCGATGTCTCTGGAGAGTTCGCCGTGCTGTCCGCCAAACGCAGGTTCACGCCATGCTGTTCGCCCGCCTATATGGATGCGTTTCAGATCAGCCGATGGGCTACGTTGCTGCATGAAACCGCAGGTCAGCGTTGGGAAGCAAATAAGGTTCTTGTGCGTGTGAACCGTCCTGATCTGCTCCCGTCTTACTTCTACGGTATCCGGGCGGTAGGTGCGGGCTCAGACGGGTATTCCATCCGCTTCCCAAGTGCCTGGCTTTTGTTTGAACTGGTTAACCGAACCGCGACCGAGTACGTGTTGACCACTCAGGACGAAAAAAACCCTGTACCTACAGACTTGTTGAGTTCGATCCAAAGCGTTGCCAACTCAAGGGTCGGGCGCACGGACTTGTCGGCTACGGCGCTCGCCAAGGCATGCGGTTTTCGAGGCGCGGTTCTCAACCGACGGCTTGCTGTCTATGGGACATCACTGTCGCGCATCGTCATCGAAGCCAAATGTGACCAGGCGAAACATCTGCTTTCCAAGTCTGAATTGTCGGTGGGCGATATCGCTGATCATTTGGGATACTCTGACGCGACGGCCATGACACGGGCCTTCAAGAAATGGACGGGTCAAACACCGTCAGAGTTTCGCGCCCGTGAAATGAATAGCGTTAAGGCATCTGTTCCGATACTCGACCCGGTCGAATGCGATTGTGAAACGTAACAGGACAACGGCGCGGCCCATCTTTTGCCGCGCCTCGAACTCGGGATAGGCAAAGGGGGGAGCGGGCCATGGCGTGCTTAAAAATACGGTGTATCGCAAGCAGTTTTCTGGTTGCGGCGACGATGCTGCCCGGCGGATCAACAGCAGTGGCACAGGACTCCGACTGGAGTTTTTCCGGCAGCTTCTACATCTACGCGGCGGACACCAAGACAACCATTGGATCGCTGGAGTCGGAACTCAGCTTCAGTGAAGCGGTTGAAAACCTTGATCTGGCATTCATGGGTACACTTGAAGCGCGAAGTGGCCGGTGGTCGCTGATCGCGGACTACATGCGCACAGACCTGTCCTTTGACAATGACACTCCCGGCCCGGTGTTCAGTGGCGCTGAAACCAGTCTGAAGACGCAGTTTTTAAGTGGATATGCCGCTTACACGGCCTATCAAGACCAAAACCTGGCCGTCGAGCTCGGTGGCGGGTTTCGCTGGTTTGAGACGAGCAGCACGATCACTCTGGTCGGCGGCCCCACCCCGGCACCAAGTTCCAGTGCCAGCGACGATTGGATAGACCCTCTGATTGCGGCCCGTATCCGGTATCAGATCAATGACCGATGGTCGGCCGTTGCCTTGGCCGACTATGGTGGATTTCGCTCAGATCGCGAAACCGCACAGTTTTTGGCAACGGTAGGTTATGCGATCGCTCCAAAGTGGAATTTGCGCGCAGGTTATCGCTACATCATGGTCGACAAAGGTGAAGTTGACAGCAGGTTCAAGCTCTCACAATTCGGACCCGTGTTGGGTGTGACCTACAGCTTCTGAGTAAGGGCATTATGCGAAAGGCGGCCATGCCGAACACAAACAGGTCTGTAGTATCGAAGTTGCGCCAAGGCGCGAGCAGCGGTGCCGACATGCTTGGGACCGACAATTGCAGCGGGATGCGAACAGTCGGACAAAGGCAATTCAGAAAAGGAACGACGAGGCGACTGATTGCCAGAGCTTTGCCTGCAGCAACCGTGTGTTCGTTCTGTGTCCTCGCTGCCTGCGGGCCAAACATCTATGACGAAATTGAACTGATGCCCTCCCCAACGGTCTATGCCGAGGCTGCTTTTGACCCTTACAAGGACATCACGGAAGACAATTTCGTGCAGCGTTCGCAGCTATTCTACGCTACAGATCGGCTGCCCGCGGTTCCCGGCGACCCACAAGCCTATTACAACAATGAGCGCGGTCACATTCTGCGTACCGGCATTGCCGAAGTGCAAAGCAACCCCCCATTGGCGACGTTGAAAAAGCTTCGCCACGTTACCATGACGCGCGACCGCGCTAAGGACTACACGCTCAGCTTGTCTGACGTACAAGAGATTGGTGTCATGCCGTTCAGTGTCACGCGCTACATGAACGATCCACCTTCGCAAAAGGAGATGAAGGCAGCCGGACTTCGGTTTGCCCAATGGATTGACGATCACCTTGCAGCCTCTCGCAACAAAGACATTTTCATCTATGTCCATGGCTACAATGTCGATTTTGATTACTCGACCCTTGTCTCCAAAGAGTTGCAACACTTTCTGGGCTATCAGGGCGCCTTCATCAGCTACAACTGGCCCGCTACACCCAATCGCTTGGCGTATTTTCGGGATCAGGAATCTGCATTGGCGACGCGCCGCAATTTGCGTTCTCTTGTCGAATACTTGTCGGCAAACACCAACGCCCGACGCATTCACCTTATAGGATACAGCGCAGGCTCAAGGCTCGCATTTGAAGCCGCCTATCAGATTGCTTTGCGGCCTGGGCCAAAGCCGCGGCTGGGGCAGTTGATCCTGATCAGCAGCGATCTTGATCGAAGCTATTTCTTGCAATCAATTGAAGACGGCCTTCTGGATGCCGTTATAGGTGTAACACTCTATCAATCGCAGACCGATTCAGCGCTGGCGATGTCACGGTTGGTCTTCGGCCGCGACCGTCTGGGTCAGGTTTCCGATGAAGCAATAAATGGGTCTCTGTTCCAGCGCCGACTGTCTGAGATGAAAACCCTACATATCATCGATGTGACCGAGGCCGAAGCAGCCGATACAGGAAACGGGCATTGGTACTTTCGGTCTTCGCCCTGGGCCAGCAGTGACCTGTTCATTTCTCTGCTTACAGACCGAGATCCTCAAGCGCGCGGGCTTGTGCGTGCTCCGGGCGAAGCTGTCTGGAGTTTTCCATCGAATTATCCGCAGACACTGCAACGCTTTCGAAATGGCAGCTAGTACTGGGACTCCAGTGGGTCAGAACCATTAGAACCAGTTTCTGGATTTAATCTATGAGCCTGACAACGCACCTAGAATGCTCAACGCAAAGCTGACGTTCGAGCAACGCGCAGCATCGGTAGAAGTGGGCTCGATGCCGACATCGGAGCAGGTGCGGCAAGTCCCTTGCCCCATGTCATACTGCCACCGAGGACGGCCCAAAGGAGACATCCAGGCTCACACGGCGATACTGCGTTGCGCCCGTCGTTTCGGACATTCGCTGCAAAGGCAAAGTCTGAGGAACTGCCAAGGTTCAAATCGCGGACAATGCGAGCTTTCGCTGCATCCGCGACGAAGGTACGCTTCCTATAGGCATACCTTACTGATGTCTTCCTCTAGCCCCGTCCTCTCATAGTCAGGAGCCTCCGGGGCGCTTCATGAACCAGATCAAGAGGTTCTGCTAGGCGCACCAAGCGCAATCGAAATCACTCGTTCAAAGACTTGCACGCTTCGGCGTCAGTCGGACGCCGCCTTGCTTTTGCCCGAGCGAATGTCATCACTGAAGGCTTGCGTGTCGAAGTCGAACCAGGGAGGACGCTGGATCTTGAACCTTGCTTCCCGGGCATTCACTTTCGTATCCGGCTTCGCTTCGAACAGCAGATCGCGGATTATCGGCAGAGCCGCACGATAGGCGGCCAGGGCATCGGCTAGAGTAATTTCGCCACCATAGCGCATGTCAGTCGCTGCGTTGTTCGACGGAATCTTGTCGAGTTCGGTTCGGTTGATTGTGACTGCGCTAAGTTCTTCCACGCGGTCAGCCAATTTCTGGAGATTGTGAGTGAACGGCGGCGTCTGTCCCTTCCTGCGGATTAGCAGCTTCAAAGCTTTCTCGGTCGCTTGCGAGATATCCCACGCGGACGCGCGAAGCCCGGCCGCGTTGCGCTCACACAAATGCCGCGCGCCCGCTTGCAGATCGGTCGCCACCGCACCTGCCAAATCGCAGATATCAGTGTCTGGTTCGTACTCTAGAGAACGTAGGTCGTAACCGATGCTGCGTATAGAGTTTGCGATCTCGGTCGCTGAGGCTCGAACTTCCTCCCTTTGGTCAGGTGTCAGACCCGTCAGAACAGACTGGCCTGCGATCCAACCAAGCGGGTCTTCTTCCTTCTGCACAGAGGCCGGAAACGCGATCCACTCCATGTTGTCTTCTTCGGCCGGCGTCTTGAAATTCTTCGGCACGTTCATCGCAAATGGCGTCTCATGCACCGTCACGAGTGAGCCAAAGCTATCTTCATTGTCGCTATCGACGGCATCGCCATACCGGTCGCGGAACCACGTCTCGATGATGATGTGGAACCGTCCGTGTGCCTCGCTGACGAGGAACGCCTTCCAATCCGACACTTCCAGCATTGAGTCTCGAATAATATCGAAAGCTTTCAGCTTTCGCGCCGAAATGGGCGTGTTGGCTTGGCTGAGAAGTCGGTCGATTTCCGGGAGGGCCTCATGGAGGATCGCGGCGATGTGGTGCCAGTCTTCGATATTGTCCGTCATATCCTATCCTTTCAGGGCCTATAGCGTCAGAAGTTCATCTCCAGCAGCACTCATTATTGACTAGCACTTTACTTATTTGCGGTGATGCGGACATTCTATAGTTGAGAAGGTCACATGCGCGGCACGATGGAACGGCCCTAAGCTGCCGTTGGCCGCCTGTTGGTGATGCTGCGACGCATCCCGTCGAACCTGCCATTCGCTGAAGGAGCGAAAACTTGAACGCTAAGAACGCACATACTTCAGCGTTATTGCAATTTGACATTATCTCACGTGCTTCGGTGAAAGTAACTCACCAACAAAAAAGTTCAGACACATAACAACGAAGACTGCGCCGCGACGAAGCTGTTGATATTTGCTCGAACACGGATGAGCATTGACACAATAAACTGGGCGCGTCTGAACGCGTCCAGTTTCGTCAAGTCGCGACGTGAGATACCTCTTTGTCCGGCGAGTATATATCCAAGATGTTCCAATGTCCGGTCGTTGGTGTTGGGTTGTTGATCATTGGCACATCGAGCACGGTTGGCTTGCCACCGGCGATTGCCGCTTCTAATGCGGGCACCAGTTCGTCGGCAGCACTGAGCCTGTGCCCTTCTGCACCATAAGCTCTTGCAATGTCTGCATAACCCGGTCCGTTTGCAGGAGCTGCGGCTGATCCAGGGAACGTGGTCCCGTATGTCAGACCGTAATGCGCCTTTTGAAGGCCCGCGATAGTGCCGAAGGCGTTGTTGTTCATAACCAGCCAGATGATGCCCAGATCAAGTTCGACCGCCGTTGCCAGCATTGACGGGTTCTGACCGAAACCGCCATCGCCAACCAGACTGATCACCACGCGATCCGGCGCTGCCAGTTTCGCACCGATCGCTCCTGGCGGACCAAAACCCATCGTAGCGAACCCGCCCGGGGTCAGGATTGAACCCGGCGTCAAAATGTCGAACTGTTGCCCGACACCGTTCTTGTTCCACCCAACGTCCGTGGTGATGATGGCATCCTCGGGCAGTGCCTTGCGGGTATCTGCCAGAATACGCTCGGGCATCATCGGAAAGGCCGATGAGGTCGCCATTTCCACGTTGCGCGCTTTGAAGTCCGTCCGGAAGCCAGCGATCTTCTGCTCCAGCGTGGGGCGCTTGAAGCCGTCCGGATACATCTCGCGGGCGACCCGGTTGAGGACGCGCAATGCGGCCTTGGCGTCAGCAACGACTCCGATCTCGGTGGGATAGTTCCGACCGATCTCCTGCGGCTCAATGTCGATATGAATGACCTTCGATCCGGGAATGTTGAACGTGTAGCCAGGGTACCAACTTGAACAATCAGCCTCTTTGAACCGAGTGCCCACGGCAAAGATGTAGTCCGCGTTCAAGCAGGACTGGTTGACCAATTCGGTGCCCCAGAACCCGGTCATCCCCAGCACAAGCGGATGGTCGTCTCGCAACGCACCTTTACCCATCAGGGAATGCGCGACTGGCAGGCCCATATGTTCGACAAATTCTCGCAACTCCTCGCTGGCTTGTGCCAGAAGAATACCACCCCCGACATAAGCGACTGGATTTTCGGCTTTAGCCAACGCTTCGACAATCTCTCTCGCTGTCTCGTCGTCAATCGATGGTTTCTTGAGCGCGCGCGTGTTGTCGCGGATACGGTCGAAACTGTCCGAGGGGATCACCTCTGAAAAGATATCCATGGGGACATTGACCAGTACCGGCCCGGGCTGGCCGCTTTCAGCGAGATGAAACGCCTTTTCCAGAATCTCGGCCATTAAATCTGCGCGGTCGACCCGCCAGGCGCGTTTTACGAAGGGTCGATAGATCTCCCACTGGGCGGCGTCTGCATGCAGGTTCACTTCCTGATGAGGATGTTTACCGTAGTAATGCGTAGGAATATCACCCGCGATCACCACCATCGGGATACAGTCCAATGCGGCGTTGGCGACCCCAGTTGCACAATTGGTCAGCCCCGGGGAGAGGTGGGACAGCACCACCGAGGCCTTGCCCGTCACACGAGCATAGGCATCCGCCGCGTGGCTGGCAATTTGTTCGTGTCGTACTGTGACGAAATCAATTGGACTTTCGGCCAAAGCAGCCAGAACCGCGATATTCGTGTGGCCGCACAGACCGAACACATGTTTGACCTCACGACGCTCCAGGAAATCGACGATGTGCTCAGCAACGGTTTTACCTTCCAATTTCGCTCCGTCCATCACGCGACCTCCTGTCCGTAGAACTCACCGAACAGGTCCGGCTCCGAGGGGCGATCCTCGGGGATCGGACGGCTGACCCAGGTGTAGTTCATCATATGTTTCATGGTGACGTTTTCATTGGTGATGTTGCCGCCCCAGATGCCGCAACCCAGACTGCTGGTCATGGGCATGCCATTGGTCCAAGCACCAGCATTGGCCTTGGACTGAGGCTGTCGTACCATCATACGGCTGACCGGAGCCAGACGTGCCAACCGATCAATATGATCGTCGTTGTGGCTGTAAATTCCACAGGAATGACCTTTGCCCCCTGTGTTGTAAATCTGGCTAACCATTTCCAGCGCGTCATCGAATGTGTCGAAGTGATATAGCGCCATCAGCGTGGTCAGCTTTTCCTTGGAGAACTTGTGTTGCGGCCCGATTTGCCCCTGATTTTCGACCATCAGGAATTTGCGATCTTCGGGGATGCTAAAACCGGCGACTTTGGCCGTTTGCTGAGGCGGACAGGCGATGGTCGGGAACGTACGGTTTCCCTTCTCATCCCACATGGCCGCTTCGAGCATGGCCTTCTCTTCGTCCGAACACAGGTATCCACCTTCGGCCCGAAGTGCCTTGACCATATCGTCGTAAACCGAGCGCTGGATGATAATGTTGCCGTCCGCCGAGCATCCCGACCCGAAGTCAGACGTCTTTGAAATACGCGTGTTCTGCGCGGCGATGTCCAAGTCGGCTGTCTCATCGATGACGATGGAAGAATTGCCCGCGCCGACGCCATAAGCCGGACGTCCCGAGCTGTAGGCTGCTTTGACCATGGGCTTGCCACCCGTCGCCAGCGTCAGGTCACAAGTCTCCATCAGATGTTGCGTTAATGGGATCGACGGTTTGCGAATGGATTGAAACAAGTCCTCGGGGGCACCGGCAGCACGACAAGCTGCACGCATAACCTCGACCATTTCATAGGTTGTATGAGCAGTGCGTGGATGCGGGCTAAAGATGACCGCATTCCGGGCATTCGCCGCAGAAACACCGGTCACCGGTGGTGTCATCGCAGGATTGGTCATCGGGATCAGAGACGCGATTACACCAGCAGGCTTGGCATATTTCACCAGTCCTTTTTCCTCATCCACCTCGACGATACCGGTCGATGGAGTGCGCAAGACATCACGCAGCACCATGTGAATTTTGAACCGCTTTGCTGGGCGTCCTTCGCGATCTCCGATGCCGCTTTCATCCACGCCTTGTTGGGCCAGACGCGTGAAAGTCTTCTCATTCCCTGCATACCACGCAATGGCCTGAGACAGGCGGTCCAGCCTGTCCTGATCCCAATCCTCGATTTCGGCCATGGCAGCACGGGCGCGCGCCAGCATATCGGCCGCCATGTTGCGGTCGTTTTCAGTGAGCTCTTTGCCCATGATGATCCTCTTGGTGTTTTGGAATTGCTGCATCGGGCATACGACGCTGAGATCGCGCCTGGCCGAATGTCCGCTTGGCGTGGCTGAGACAGCGACGCGCGTGTTCTTCATATCCCAACTCGGCAACGCGGCTTTGGTTGGGCAGTTCAATGGAATAGTCGACAGGCGGCATCCGTTCGATGATGCCGGTGAAATCAATCCAGCCCTCGCCGGGATAGAGCCGCGCATCGCGAGCCAGCTGGGTCATACCTTCGCGCGTGTCGGCGATGCCGGGCAAGCAATCGGAGATATGCAGGAAGTGAAACAGGTCCGAGGGGACGTGCAACAGTTCGCCCAGATCCACACGGCTGAGGTGCAGATATAGCGTGTCGACCAGAATACCGCCATTCGGCTGATCGGAGGCGCGGACAATATCCAGCGCCTCATCCAGAGTGCGCAGGCGGGAGAAGCTCGGGAACTCCAGATCCACCGTCAGCCCGTAGGGCGCTGCCAGTTCGCAGGTTTCAGAATAGACGTCGATCAGAAAATCACGATCATCGCGGGTATTGGTCCACGCGCTCATGATCATGCGTTTGGCGCCGAGTTCCCCTCCGATCTCCAACGAGGGTTCAAAGCTGCGCGGATCGACATCTTCGGTGATGCGCGCAAGTTCGACATCAAGGACCTTCAAACCGGTAGTAGACAGAGCCGTTTTGGTCGCCTGAACCTGGGTCCTGTCGATCGGGGATTGGGTGAATTCACCGGGCACATGCATCGGGATGAACCGGGGACTGACGGCATCGTAACCGGCCCGCGCGGCGATATAGACCAGCTCGGGCGGCGTACAGCCAATCAGCGTCAGATGCGCCAAGGAATAGAGAGAGGGGCTTGTGCCAGCCTCTTCGGGTTTCACCATAAACGACAGCTCCACGTGTCTGCGAATCTTAAATTCATCACATGTAGTAAAAAATATCTGATATTTCTTAAAATATCAACTTTTAATGCTGAGCAGAAAATGAAAGCGCCCGGGCAACTGCCCGGGCGTGTTTTACATACGTGTTGGCAGAGCCTTAGAGAGTGACCCAGTCCCCTCCGGACTGGTGAGAGCGCACGGAGGCATCAATGAATCGGACACCGTCTGCGCCTTGATTGACACTGGGAAAAGCAAGCCAATCGGCCGGAATGGTAACGCCATCCCGACGCGCGGCTACGGCCATGGCAAATTCCGTATAGAGGTTGGCCCAGGCTTCGATAATCCCTTCGGGGAAGCCGCGCGCGGTACGGATCAGACGTTCTGCGCCGGGGCCGATGCCATGCCCGTGACCTCGGCTTATGATATTATCCGGCTCACCAAACCGATTGAACTTCAGCTGCTCCGAGTTCTCCAAATCCCACTCGAGACCTCCTTCGTTCCCGAATATGCGCAACCGCAACCCTCCCCGATTCCCGGGGGCAAGGCGTGTCGCCATCAGGGTTCCCGGAACCTCGTTTTGATAGCGGGTGAACATGAATGCTGTGTCTTCCAAAGGCTTTGGCGCGCCGCAGACATGAAACTCAGCCCGTAGGTCGGTCAAGGGCAGGCCCGAGACAAAACTGGCGAGATGCGCGGCATGGGTGCCGATATCGCCGACACAGCTGGTCGGACCAGAAATCTTTGGGTCCAGCCGCCATTTGACGTGGGGCGCATCAGCCACATCATCGGGCGTCATCCAGTCTTGCATGAACTCGACGTGGATTTGGTTGATTTTACCGATGCCGCCTTCCGCCACGATTTGTTTGGCCTGACGGATTACTGGAAAACATGACATCGCATAGCCGACAGCAAAGATGTGTCCCGTGCGCGCGGTAATCTCCTCAATCCCTTCGGCCTCCGCGACTTCGTTGGTCAGGGGCTTATCGCACAGCACGTCAATGCCCGCCTCCAGAAAGGCTTTGGCCGCTTCGAAATGAACGTGGTTCGGGGTGGTGATCATGACGGCATCTACGCCATCCGGGCGTGCCGCCTCGGCCTTTGCCATCTCGTCGAAGGACGCATAGCACCGGTCGGCCGGCAGGAACCACTCGGCCGCGCGCGCCTTGCTGCGAGCGGCATCTGAACTGAGCGCGCCTGCGGTGACCTCCCACCGGTCGCTCATCCTCGCTGCCATCGCTTGCGTGACAGAGATACGTCCACCGCCGACGACGCCCAGCCTCAAACGGCGAGACAACCGGGGGAAATGGCCGTCAAAGTTCAGGTCTTCGGGTAAAATTCTCTCAGCCATTCTGAACCTCCATGTCCGGGACCCGTGCGCCTTCCGGCAGCATTTCTACCGCCATGAAGATGCTGGGGGTAATCGTCTCGTATTGATGCCAGGGATAGTTGCCTTCAGCGTCATACATCGGCTTGTGCGTCGTGCCGGGGGCCATGAATTCTTCGAGGTAAAGGGTTGCAACGTCCCGTTCGCGGCATTGCTGCATTTTGCCAAAGCCTACGATTTGCGTATGCACTTCGCGAAACCCCGGTACCGGGCAGAACGGATGATCCTTATGCAACCCGACATTCAATGGGACCGAACCGGAATGGTACATGGTCAGTCCAACGTTACCCACGAAGACCTTTGGCGACATGTAGTGGCTGACACCGCGCAGACGCTCCTCTTGGCGAACATCAAAAGCAGATGGCCATGTATCTTTCACCCATGCGAACAACTCGTTGTCATCGGCATGGGCGTCGAAACCGTGGACAATGACGGCACGTTCCACGCCGCTAAGCGTGCTGTCTTGCACGATCACAGAGGAAAGCGGCGCAATGGTCTGATCCTCGACAGAGAGATTTCGCCCCCCAAGGTTAAGGACGATGGCGCGACCCTCGATAGAAATTCTGCGCTCGTCAGTTATGTGCTGGACGCGAAAGAATGGCTGAGCAAAGTCGAGTGTCTCAATCGGCATGAACCAATTCCTTCCTCTCATCATTAAGGAAATCGACCGGCAGAGGCGCGGGCGCTTCGCACCAGCTTTCTATTGTCTGATACGCTCCGAATTTTGGCGCCCGCTCAATCGCGTCCATGACCTCGAAAACGTGGTAGGCAAGCGCTCCACTTGCACGGGGTTGGCGTCCTTCTTGCGCCGCCAGAGCCAGATCCAAAAGGCCGAGCCCGCGACTGTCTTCATTGAACCCGTGCTTGTTTTCGACTACCTGCCAGTCTTCGCGACCAGTTGGACGAGGCTGATGAGACCAGCGCGAGGTGTCCCGCGTCTTCAGCCAGACATCCCCCTGAAAGATGTTAGCTCCATGAACCGGGTCAGGGTCAGGGATGCTGATGGTTCCGTTTTCACCATAGATCTCGAACCGTGGGGTTTCGCTGTCCCAAATGTCGAAGCTCATGGTCATCGACCCTATAGCTCCGGATGAGAACTGAAGCAGGCTTAGGGAGTGCGTGTCGACCTCGACATCCATCCATTCGCCATTGCGAGGGCCAATTTCGATCATCCTTTTGTCGAACGTGCGCCGAGCCATTCCGGCGACCCGGTCAATTTGCCCAAGGCAAAAAATCATGGCGGTTAGGTAATAGGGGCCAAGGTCCAGTAAGGGCCCGCCGCCGGCCTGGTAGTAGAAATCCGGGTTGGGATGATGGCGTTCCGTCCCGTGGGTACCGACATGGGCAAAAACCCCTGTCGGTTTCCCGATGGCGCCTTCATCAATTAAGCGCCGAACTGTCTGCCAGCGACCGCCCAGAAACGTGTCGGGCGCACAGCCGACCAGCAGCCCCTTTTCAGAGGCCATGTGCAGGATCGCCTTTCCATCCGATCGGTTCATGACCAGTGGCTTTTCGGAATAGATGTGCTTGCCCGCCTCCAGTGCGCGCAGGCTGATTTCGGCATGCGCCGCCGGAATAGTCAGATTCAGAACGCAGTCAATCGTCGGATCGTCAAACACTTCATCTGGCGTGCAGGCCTTGGCGATGCCGTATTGATCCGCCTTGGCGCGGCTTTCCGAAGGGTCGAGGCTGGCGCAGGCTACCACATCGACACTCGAAAATTTCGATATTGTTTTTAGATAGATATCGCTGATACGACCACAACCGATAAGGCCGACCCAGAAGGATTTCGATGGCTCACGTGTCATCATTCCTGTCTTCGTAGAGGGGTAAGTAATTCGGGGGCATGGGCCCTTTGTTGCGGCCACCCTGGTTCATCTGCTCCCAAGCGTGGGCGAGTATTCCGACCGAGCGGGACAGGCAGAACAGCCCCCGCGACAGGGGCGCGGGAAAGCCAAGTGCGCAGAAGATTACGGCTGTCGCCCCGTCGATATTCATTGCGATGGGTCGACCGCCGCGTTGGCGACCGAGTTCGGCCTGAACCTCTTCTCCGATATCGGCAAACCGGCCAGAAACTGTGCTTTCTGCCGCCGCATCTCGAACAAGTTGCAACAATCGTGGTGCGCGTGGGTCGACGGGCTTGTGAAACCTGTGACCAAAGCCCGATACGATCTTGCCGTAGGTCTCGCACCAGCTGTCCAAGCCATCCCGAACAGCATCATTCAGCGAAGCTCCCGCATCCATGCGAGCCGCGATATCATAGTAAAGCTCTGCACACTGCTCCCCTGCCCCGCCATGCACATCGCCCAGCATGTTCACCGCAGTCGCCATCGCATTATTGAGGCCTACTCCACAGGTGGCGGCCATGCGCGCAGCCGCGATCGAGGGGGCCTGCGGGCCGTGATCCACGCCTGCGACCAAAGCGGCCTCGAACAGGCGCGCTTGCGCGTCGCTGGGCAGATCGCCCCGCACCATCAGCCAGATCATCTGCGGGAAAGACACGTTCCCGATCAGGTCCTCTATGGCGTTGCCGCGAAACGCGATTTGTCCGGGCTTCATGTCGATGATGGAGGTGCGCCACCAATGGCGGATAGCTTGCTCGTCGGTTGTCATACCGTTGCCCCTCTAGCGTCGCGCATACGCTGCTGACAAAGTGAATCGAAAACGCTTTGAAGACGACTGATTGAGGCGGTGCGGCCGGTGAAGATTTCAAAAGACGCTGCAGCCTGATGAACTGCCATTCCAGCACCATTCATCACTTTCAACCCAGTTGCGCGGGCCCTGCTCAGAAGGTGTGTCTCGAGCGGGAAATATACGATATCTGCCACCCATGCATCGGACCGCAACAGGGATGGTTCAATGACTGTTCCGGGGTACTTGTCCATTCCAAGTGGTGTTGCGTTGACCACTCCGTCCACAAGTTTGACCCGATCCAACGAAATCGAAGGGGAACCCTGAAGCTTTGCATAAGGGCGCAAGACCTTTAGTCGACTGACCAGCGCCTGCGCTCGGTGGAGGTCAGAATCGATGATCTCCAGATCTCGAACACCTGAATCAAGCAAAGCCAAAGAGACTGCACTGCCCGCGCCACCTGCACCAAACATGAGAACCGTTTCAGTCTTCGATGATCCCAAAAAATCTCCGAAGGCACTGTGGAAACCTATGTAATCGGTGTTGTGGCCAACCATTCGGTCGTCACAAAAAACCACCGCGTTGACAGCTTGAAGCTCCTCAGCAGTCTTGGAAAGCTCATTAAGATGATCGATGACCGACGCTTTGTAGGGGTGTGTCACGTTGACAGCCGCACAGCCTAAATCAACGGAATAATGCAGTAAATCAGCGACCGACATTCCACGAAATGGCTCTTTTGCCGTGTCGATCCTACCGTAACTCAGATTGATACCCTGCGCCCGGCCCTCCGCCTCGTGCATCTCAGGCGTCATGGAGCCAGAAATCCCTTGTCCGATTAGTGCGGCCTTCATATTAGGTTGTTCCTTCCGCCACGTGGTGTCGCGTTTGCGCCGCTAATCGAAACGCAGCGTTACGCGCGCCATAGCCGGCGTAACCAGTTCGGCGCTCAACAATTTCAAAGAAAAAGCCGTTAAAGATAGGGCGACTGTAGATCTGAAAGTACTCGGCACCCGCCGCCTGATCGTAGAGTATGTTATCCCTGCGCATTTGGGCGATCAGGTCTTCACTTAACCCGAATGTCGCTTGCAGATCAGCGTAGTAGTTTTCTGGGATGGACAGGCTGGGAAAACCGGACTTCCGCAATTGGTCTGAAGTTTCAAATATATCGTCAGACTGGAAGGCGATGTGCTGAACACCAGCCCCAAAGCCATCTTCAAGGAACGAAGCCGCCAGAGTTCGGCGACCAACTGCCCCGTTCAGGTTCAGGCGCACTTCGCCTTCGGGGCTTTCGATGGCCTGGCTTTGCACGACGCCGGACGGGTCGGCCACATTCACGATAGGCGACTTCTCCATCTCAAAAGTCGAGATGTAATACAGTAGCCAGCTTTGCATTTCATCGTGGCTCATCGTCTGTGCCAGATGGTCGATACGGCGCAAACCGGCGGGCTGGGTCACTTTGGTTTTCGCTACCGGCTCAAATTCGATATCCCAAACCCGATGCAGATCGGATTTCTCATCGATGAAATGGACGACATTGCCGCCGACACCACGGATGGCCGGAATATCCAGCTCTCCTGTTCCCACCGGCTGCGAGAAATTCGGAGCGCCCAACGCGGTCGCACGCTGGACCGTCTGATCCGCATCTTTGACACGCAACCCCATGTCACAAACCGAGGGGCCGTGGCCCAGGAACGCCGACTGGGCAAAACCGTCCTTTTCGGTATTCACTACGATGTTGATAGCCCCCTGCCGCCACAGCTCGACGGACTTGCTGACGTGCTTTCGCTCCATTCGAAAACACATTGCTGACAGCATGTCTGCCAATTGGGTCCCACTCGTTTCGTCGGCTGTAAACTCAACGAATTCGAAGCCTGAGGCGTAAACGCGTTCAGGCAATTTCGGGATACCAAAGTTCGTTCCGGGCTCGGTCCGCGACACCTCGTCCAAGAGGTTCACCAGCGACCTATAGCTGTCTCGGGCCAGTGTTCGGCCACCGGGTTGAGGACCTGCTTCGTTGACGCGCGCAATAGACCAAGGCCCCTTGTACCCGGCGCGGGACAACACCCGCACGAAACCTGCAAGGTTCAGCGATCCGAGCCCTGGCAGAAGTCCAAAGTGCCGTTTGAGCCGACGTATATCCATCTCAAGCCGGGGTGCATCGGACAGTTGCACATGGAACAGCCGCTCTCCGGGAATGTCCCGAAGGCGGGCGGGTTTGGACCCGTCGGCAAGCGAGAAGAATGAGTTCAAGGCCAACCCCAAATGAGGGCTGTCGATGGCTTCAACGACGCCTAACGCCTGCTCATCCGAGTGAACAAGATCCGACCATGGCAAGCCCATATAGGCCAGACGCAACCCCATCTCTTTCGCAATCTTGGCCGCCTCGCCAAGGTCCGCGATTACCTGTTCTTCGGTTGCAGCGGCATCGACCTCGTAAGCAGACCCGATTAGCAGTAATTCTGTTCCCAACTCGCTCATCAGGTCGAGTTTGCGCTTTAGCCGATCAAAAGCGCGCTGCCGACCGCTGCCGGTCTTACCTTCAAGGTTATGGAAGGGTTGTAGCAGGCAAATCTTCAGGCCGAGGTCTGATGCAATATTCCGGATTTGCGATGGCGGCCCATCAAAAGCGGTCAAATCCGGTTCGTGTAGTTCGACACCCCCGAATCCCGCGTCAGCGATAGCACTCAGCTTTTCAGCCAGATCACCGGGGATCGACGTTGTCGAAACCGAAAGGCACATTATCCCTGATATCCAAACATACGCGGCAACCACAGGACCAGATCAGGCATCAGCATCATGATCACCAAGGCGAAGATGAGAACCGCGAGGAAGGCCCAGATTTCCGAGATGATTTCGCGCAGAGGAATGTCTGTCACGGCGTTGATCACAAACAGTAGAATGCCATAGGGCGGCGTGATCAGACCGATCATCGAGTTCACGACGACCAGCACTCCGAAATGCACCAGATCAATCCCAAGCGCTTCGCAGGTTGGAATGAACAGGGGCACGATCACAAGAATGATCGTTGTCGCGTCCAACACGCAACCCAGAGCGAGGATAAGCAGGTTAACCAAGATCAGGAAAACAATCGGACTAACATCTGAACCCTCCAGCAGTGCCGAGATCGACTGTGGAATCTGTTCCTGAATGACGATGAAGTTCAGAATGAACGCGCCACCAATGACCACCCCGACGGCGGCGGAAGAGCGTGCGCTGTCGACGAACACTTGATAAAGGCCACGGAAGGTCAGTGCGCGGTAGAACAACGCTGCCAGAAGCAGGGCGTAGAATGCAGCAACTGCGGCGGCCTCTGTCGGAG
The DNA here is from genome assembly GCF_056538725.1 of Ruegeria sp. BF10. Lineage (NCBI taxonomy): Bacteria > Pseudomonadati > Pseudomonadota > Alphaproteobacteria > Rhodobacterales > Roseobacteraceae > Ruegeria > Ruegeria sp. BF10. The sequence continues at coordinate 512,287 of NZ_JBQFTR010000001.1, read as the reverse complement.
TAGTGACGCCGCCATATATGCCGTACAGCAGAATTGCGGGCATGAGCAGTGCCGGGAACGCGTTGGCGGTTTTAGCCGGTAACTCGCGCAGCGGAACAGGTTCTTCCAATGCAAAGTTCCGCTTTCCGGCAAGATAATAGTTCATCGCCATCAGGACGATGCCCATGATCAGACCCGGCAGAATGCCAGCAAGGAACAGCGACCCAATAGACGCCTTTGAGACCAGCGCATACAGAACCATCGGGATCGACGGCGGAATGATCGGGCCGATCGTTGCCGACGCCGCCGTGATTGCAGCTGCGTAGCCTCGGCTGTAGCGGCCATCCTTGGTCATCATCTCAATGATGATCTTGCCGATCCCCGCCGCATCCGCGACGGCTGAGCCGGACATGCCGGAGAAAATCAGCGATGCCACCACGTTGACGTGCCCCAGGCCGCCTTTGAACCGCCCGACCGCAGCGACGCAGAAGTTCAGCAAGCGGTCGGTGATCGACCCCGCGTTCATGATATTGGCGGCGACAATGAACAAAGGCACGGCAAGCAGGATCGTGCTTTTGTAGAAACCCTGCAGGATTTTTTCACCCGCCAGTGCAACGTCCAGACCAGCAACACCCAGATACATCAGTGACGCCAGCAGGATGGAGTAGCCAATAGGGGTCCCGATGCCTGCCAGAACAAAGAGTGTGAGCAGGCAGGAAAGAAGTTCGAAACTCATTTGCTTGCGTCCTCGTCGTCTTCCACATCAACACGGGGATGTTCGTCGACCACGTTGTATCCCACGACCATTTCAAGTTCGGTTTTTGGTGGGCCGTTGCGCATGATGTCAAAAAACAGCCATGCATACCGCGCGGCTACGACCAGCATGAACACGGCATAGATCGAAAACACGGTGCGCAGCGGTATCTTCTCACCCGAAAAGGGATTGCGTACCGTCGCGGTCTTGCGGATTTTCATCCAGTCGATGTAATCCCACGTCGGCAGGAAACTGTAGAGCATCCCGACCACGATTGCCGCGGCCGCCAGCATCGCAAATACCTGACGCACGCGTCGGGGCACAGACAAATAGATGATGTCGAATTTCACGTGATCCCGCTCACGCACGATGAAAGCGCAGCTGAAAAAGATCACCCAGACCCAAAGGATGCCAATCAGTTCAAGCGTCCACCCGGCAGGGGTGAAGAAATAGCGCAAAAGAATTTGCAGAAGGAAGATCAGGAAGATTGCCGCCAGCATCCCGCCGGCAATCGCTTCGGTCAATCGGGAGAACCCCTTGATGAATTTTTTCATTGTGGTTCTCCCTCCCTTGTCCAAGTGGCCTTAGTTGCCCAGAGCGTTGATCTGCTCGAGAACGCCATCCGGCCATGACCCGGCAAATTCGCTTTCCAGATACATGGTCTGTACCTGATCACGGAACGCTGCGAGATCGGGTTCGTAGACCTCCATGCCCTGCTCCTTGAGGAAGCTGACGAGGTCCTCTTCCTTCTGCAGCTGTTTCTGGCGCCCCGATTCAGCCGCAGCATCTGCCGCTTCCTGAACTTTTGCCTGTTGTTCCGGGGTCAAACCGTCCCAAACCTCTTTGCCGATGGCGATATAGTTCAGGTCGACCAGATGCGATGTCAGGACGATCTGATTGGTCACTTCGTAAAACTTGGCATCAACCACGGTCGGCAACGGGTTGTCCTGACCGTCAACGGCACCGGTCGACAGCGCGGTATAGACTTCGGAGAAGGCCATTGGTGTCGGGGCGGCGCCCAGCGCTTTTCCGAGGAATTGCCACGCATCTGTACCCGGCATCCGCAGATTCACGCCTTCCAGATCGGCCGGAGTTGTGACCGTCAGCTCATCCTTGGGCTGGCGCAGGTTCACCTGACGACGACCCAGATACATGACCGACAGAAGTTTAACACCCAGTTCTTCTTCGGCTTTTTGCTTAAAGGCATCCATTAGGGGATCGTTGAAGACTGCCACCTGATGGGCGGCGTCCTGGTGGACATAGCCTGCGGTAAAGATCGAAAACTCGGGAAAGAACTGTGCCAGTTCCTGCGCCGAGGTGATCGACATTTCCAGGTTACCCCGGCTGATGGCGTCCAACTCAGTGCCCTGAGCGAAGATGGTACCGTTATAGCTGGGCTCATAACTTGCGAAATCGGCGACCATCGGCGCGAAAACTTCTGCCATAGCGACCGAGCGTTGGTCGGTCTCCGATCCTGATGTTGCGAGACGAAGTTGGACTTTGTCTTCAGCCAGCGCACCGCTTGTTGCGCCAAACAGAACACCGGTTGCAACAAGGGCTGATACAGCAGCCCGGCGGGTAAGTTTGGTAATCACTTTGCTCCTCCCTGAGACATCATGATGTATTTTTCCGATTCTGAGTTTTGACCTATTTTGGACATTTTGCAAGATTTTTTACAAAATATCAGATATTTTTTTGACCTGCATTCTCTGTTGTTGCATTTCCTGAAGGTTTCTTATTCTAACAACCTCGCCAGTCCTGCAGGAATTCTGTATGGCTTCAATGACTTGAAGCGTTCTGAAGCCTTCCCAGCCGGACACAATCGGATCTGCTTCGTGCCGAGCAACTTCAACAAAATGCCTGAGTTGATTGACCAGCGGGTCAGAGGAACCCTTCTTCAGCGCGGTTGACGAGATTGGAATCCACCAGTCCCTTTGCTCACTCTGGTAGCTCCATAACCGAAGATCGGGGATGGACAACGACCCATGAGAGCCACCGATCATGTAGCTACTCTCAGAGGTCGAAGGATAGATCGGATATTCCTGAGACGTCATCTCCCAGCTCCACGGAGCAACGATGCTGTCGGACACACTTATGGTGCCTATCGCACCGCTTTCAAACGTCAACAACGCGCCCGCGACATCTTCGTTGTCATAACCGCGTTGCGATGCCGCCGACTGAGCCTGTACGGTCACAACTTCTCCGGCCAAGTACCGCAGCAGATCCACATCGTGGACAAGATTGACCGAGATGGGCCCTGCACCAGGTTTCTTTCGCCAGGGCGCAGCGTCAAAATATTCATCGGGCTTATAAAACCAGCAATTCGCATGGACTGCGCGAACTTTTCCGATCTTGCCATCAGCAATCGCTTCTTTGGCTGACTTGATCAGAGGATTGTGCCGACGATGATGTCCGACCATCAGCGGCACATTGGCCCTCTCCGCTTCTTGGACAAGCTCCAGTGCAGCGGCGGCTTCCACGGCGATCGGTTTTTCGACAAGAACGGGACAACCATATCGAACACACGTGAGGCCTTGTTCAACATGAAGCGTGGTCGGCGTCGCAAGAACAGCTCCGTCCGGCGTCTGATTTGCAAACATTTCCTCGAGGGTCTCGTAACATGCGACCCCGTGCTCAACGGCGTAAGCATGGCCTTCATCGCTGGGGTCGACCATCGCGACGAGATCAACATGGCGCAACGCTCGGATAGCGTCTGCGTGGCGGCGTCCAACAAGGCCAATGCCGATAATGGCAATGCGAAAGTTTTTAGACACTTTGCTTCCTTCCGGAGGGTCCGGAAAATCCCGAAACCGATGATTGCGATCGGGCTGCTTTGCCCAACTTGGCCACGACCGTATTGAGGTTTTCGCGATTCCGCAATAATGTATGATATTTTTATTTTTACCATACATCGGTTTGGATTGCTGATGTCTCCGAAAAATGCTAATTCAACGAGGAAACTGATAATATCGGGTGAAACGCATGGCGAAACAGCCGTCTACGATAGGTGCGAGCACCTATCAGCGCATCAAGCGGGACATCATCTTCGGGGAGCTGCAGCCCGGCTCCAAACTGAAGCTGGACGCTTTGAAGGAACGCTACTCGGCGAGCCTTTCGACACTTCGTGAGACCCTGAACAGGCTTGCCAGTGACGGATTTGTCGAAGCTCCTGAGCAACGGGGGTTCCTGGTTACACCGGTCTCCCGTGAAGACCTGATCGAGATATCAGAGCTGCGTGTCCTGTTGGAATGCCACGCGTTGGAGTTATCCATCGAGAATGGTGACACGGATTGGGAGGGGAACCTCGTCGCCGCGCATCATAAGCTGCATTTGATGGAGCAACGGCTTCTCAAAGGAGATGACTCTGAGAAAGAAACCTGGAAGAGGTACGACTCGGAGTTTCATCAAGCAATGATAGCAGCCTGCAACTCCAAGAATCTTCTATCCCTTCACTCAATCATCTATGACAAATATCTTCGCTACCAGATGCTCGTACTGACCTATCGAGGTGAGGTAGCAGCCAAAGAACACAAACACATGTTCGATGCCGCATTGGCCAGAGACGCGAATATGGCCAAGAAACTGTTGGAAGATCACATCCGAAACGGCCTCATCCACACGTTGGAGGCTATGTAAGGCGGCATGCTGATTGCCTGCTTCACCTTCAAGGCTGGGCTGACGATACTTTTCACTGCAGTTCGGCTCAATGGCTGCTTCTTAGGGGCTGATGCAGCGGACATGCCGCATTGCCCCAAGTCCGTTTCCGTCCTGATCGTCGATCATTACCGACCGGCAGCGTGAGCCAGTCTGAATGTCCGCTCGCTCATCGATACATGGATGGGTTTGCAGATGCAGAGAAGGTCCGGAATCCGCCCAATGTGACAGCGTTAGTGTCTTTAGTGACCGAGATTGACCCCTGCGGATTTTTCGCTCTAATAGCTACTGCCGTTCCCCATACACCTCCCCTCGACTCCATGCGTCGAGGATGCGTCGGATCATCTCCGGTCGCGTAGGTATGTCCTCTTCGCGCCTGCGGGCGTCGTCGAGCAGGGCTATGAGGTCGCGATGGAGGCGTAGGGTGAGGGCTTCGGTATCTTTCTTTGGTGGCGCCATGACTTTTCTGCATTATGATGTTGACATCGTAATCGCATAGTCCCATATTGAACGGACGGAAGCAAGAGCTCCTACCCTCTCGCCTCCGCCCTGACCACAACGATCGCTAGGAGATCCTCATGGCTGACCCACGCTCTAGCACGCCGCGCCCTGCGGCTGAACCGCTGACTGCGCTCATTTCTTCGGACAGGCTCGCCTTTCGCGCCGCGCTCGACCAGCTTTTCGTCGCCCTGCGCGCCGACTGGCTGGTGTACGAGACCCGGGCCGATTTGAACTCGGACAAGGGCATGGAACTGGGCGACACCGCCGCCTGCGCCTGGTCGCTGGTCAACGCCGGGCTGCGGGCTGTCCGGGATATGCGCGCGGCGCATCCCGACCTGCGGGCCGCCGCCGGGCAGATGCTGCCTGCGGTGGAAGACGGCCTGCCCACCCAGTCCGACCTGCTCCAGTTGTCCGGTGTGCTCTTTGATCTGGCCCGGGCGCAGAAGACCACCGCCCCCGATCTCCATGCGCTGTTGATGGAGGCGCAGGCCCTAGTCGAGGCCTGGCGTGGCAATCTGGCCCTGATAGGCCTGCCCCGCGCCGCCTGAGCTTTTCCGACCGGCCCGCACCTTTCTTCCTGTCCGGGTCTCCCGGACAGGCCCCGCCGGCCTGTCTCACTCCCTTTCTTTTCCTCTCCACCCGCCCGCAGGCCTTGCGGGCCCCCGGGTGGATTCTGTCCGGAGTTTTTTCCATGCCCACCAGCAAAACGCTGTTCCCGTTCCCCATCGATGGGGAATTCCGCCCTGTCTTCGTCGGCCCCGTCAAACGTCACTGGACCGCCGCCGCCGAGCGTAAAGGCTTCTCGCTGATCGGCCGCGCCGTGGATCGCCTGCACGTCGTCCTCGGCTGCCAGACCTGCGGCCAGCCCACTCTCAAGCGCATCAATGTAGTTCGGGATCACGCGCCCGAATGCCCGCATTGCATCGCCGCCCGCCGCGCCAAGGCCGCCCGGACGATGGGCGCCTGCCTGATCGGGCCGGACCCCGAAGGTGACCGGCACTATGGCCTCTATGAATTCGCCTGCGGCCATACCGGCCGCCGCCAGCATCACCGGGTCGAACGGGCCGCCGCCGGCGGGCACGGGCTCAGTTGCGAGACCTGCACCGAAGAACGCCACGCCGCCGAGGCCGAGGCGCAGGACTGGCAGCTGATCGGCAAGGCGCGGCGCGACAACCCCGGCTATCGCCGCTATGCCCATGCCTGCGGGCACCGGCAGGACGTGGCGGTGGCCAACATGCGCCATGGCGATGTCGATTGCGCGGGCTGCGGCGAGAGCTGGGCGTCGAAGCCCAGCCAGATCTATCTCCTGTCCTTCACCCTGCCCGATCTGCCGGTGATCAAGCTCGGGTTCAGCTCGAACCCCGCCTTCCGGCTGCGCCAGGTGCAGCGGGATCCCGGACAAACCCGGGGCACGCTGCTGCGCGCCGTGCCGGTCGAGTCAGGACATCGCGCGATCTGCATCGAGAAAGCCCTGCACGCGCATATCAAGGCGCATCGCCCCGACCTGATCGTGCCGCCTGCGCTGTTCCGGGGTCCGATCCAGACGACCAGTGAGATCTATCACCATCACGCCCGGCCCTACATCCAGGCTCTGCTGGAGGCGGTCGCGGCGGGCTGGGACCCCAGCGCCTCCGAGTCTCCGGACAGCGCCGCCGCCTGATCCCGACCCGGGGCCGCCAATCTGCGGCCCCCATTCTCCACCCTGTCCGGAGTTCTCCTGATGCCCCAGACCCCACGCCCCGCGCCCGCCGGTGCGCTGTCTCCGTTTGCCCTGTCGCTCCTGCGCCCGCTGCTGCGCCGCATCGCCCTATGGCACCGTGATCTGACCGCCGATCTCCAATCGGCCACCGACCCTGACGACGACGCGCCTGGCATCGGCCCGGTCCGCCCGGACGTGCGGTCCCTGCCACCGCAGCTGCGCATGGATGAGCCTTACGGCGCCACGCCGGCGGTGCACGGGATGCGTGCCCGCGACGTCACCCGTGCGATCGCCGAGGGCCGCGACCCCTGGGCCGAGGCGGACGGCACCGGCGATACCAACGGCCTGTTCGACCCCCCGATCGACGCGATGGTGGCCGCGGCGCGCTTTGCCGCGCTGTTCGACAGCGCCGAGGACGTGGCCGCCGTCACCCGGGACCGGGCGCTGGCAGTAATCCTCGCGCCCGGTCCGGAGGATCGACGGCTGATGTGGGCGCAGATGGATTCGATCCTGGGCTGGTTGGCGGAACTCGACGCTCCGGGCGGTGCCCGCTGGCGCGGCATCGACACGCCGGTCCCCGGCACGGTCGCGGGTGACAGCCGGGACCGTGCGCTCCAGCGGCAGGCAGACTACCGCAGGATCATCGCCTCTTCCGTCCGGCAGGGGCGCAAGACCATCTGCTTCCTCCCCGACACCGGTTCCATGTCCGAGATCGAGCGGGCGCTCTGCCGGCGCGTCTTCACTCTGCCGCCGCCGTCGCGCGAGATCTGCATCGAGATCCTGCGCGCGACGCATTCCGCCACCGGCCGCGTCGCCGAGGACGCTCTGCGCGACCGACTGCCCGAGGACGGCGCGCTGGCCGCTCTGCCGCTGCCGGTCATCGAAGGCGCCTTTTGCGAAGCCACAACGCTGGCCGTTGCCGATGCCCTGGCCGACGCCACCGCGCGGATGCGGCAGCCTGCGGGGATCACCCTGGCCGACGTGGTGCTGAACGCCGAGGTGCAGGCCCCAATCGACCGGCTGGTTGCCGATGTCCGGGCCTGGATGTCCGGACAATTGACCTGGGACGAGGTCAGTTCCTCGGTCCTGCTGTTCGGCCCGCCGGGCAATGGCAAGACGCTCCTGGCCGCGGCCATCGCCGGGTCGATCGGCGGGCCTCTGGTGGCGACGAGCTATTCGGACTGCCAGAAGCACGGCCACCAGGGCGACATGCTGCGCGCCCTGTCCGAGAAGGTCGAGGCGGCGATCCGGGCGGTGCCGTCGGTGTTCTTCCTCGACGAACTCGACTCTTTCACCCATCGCAACGCAGCGCATCGCCGGTCGGATTACATCGTCGGCGTGGTCAATGGCTTGCTGGAACATCTCTCGCGGCTCAATGACACGCCCGGTGTCCTCGTCCTGGGCGCGACCAATTTTCCGGACATGGTGGACCCCGCCGTCATCCGGCCCGGGCGCTTCGACCTGAAGCTCGAGATGGGCAATCCCAACCGCGCCGCCCTTGTCCGGATTTTGCGCCTGGCCCTCGGGGACGATGCGGATGGCCTCAACCTCTCCCCGCTTGCCGATCAGCTGCTGGGCCTCTCGGGCGCGCAGGTCACCGCGCTTGTCCGGGATGCGCGCGGCCTGGCGCGGGCGGACGGCCTCCCCCTGCAGCAGCGCCACCTGGAGGCCGCCGCCCGCCGCATCGCCCCGCCGCCCGACGCGGATTTCCTCTGGCGCGCGGCAATCCACGAGGCCGGCCACATGGTCGTGGGTGCCACCTGCGGGCTGGGCCTGCCCGAGCGCGCCGTGCTCACCGTGGATGGCGGCTCGGTCGAATACCCGCGCCCGCGCATCGAGACCCGCCAGAGCGCGCGGGCTCGCCTGACCACCCTGCTGGCGGGCTACGCCGCCGAACAACTGGTCTTCGGTGAGGCCTCCAGCGGGGCGGGCAACGGCCCGGATTCGGACCTCGCCCGCGCCACCGACCTCGCCCGCCGCATGCTCTTCGAATGGGGTATGGGCGATCACCTGACCCACCTCCCGGCCAGCGGAGCGATCATGCGGCCCGGCGATGCCGTCGATCGCGCCGTGCAGGATGCCCTCAGCGCTTGCCTCGAACAGGCGCAGGGCATCCTTCGGCAGAACCGGGATCGGCTGAATGCCGTCGCAGAGGTGTTGATGGCCGAGAGAGAGCTATCGAAGGAGCGGTGCCGCGAGGTGTTGGAAGGGTTGCATCCGACAATCGCCAAGCCGGTCCGACCCGAACCCGCGATCCACGACCCGGAGCCGCCGGAAAGTTCGGGATGAACTCTTATGTGGATAACCCCGCGCGCACCATTGCCTACCGGCACCCCGCGACATTTTTCGTTGCCACAGACAACAGCAAAGCGAGATTGCGAATGGCTATCGACCCGAAACTCAAACTGCTCACCGTCGAAGAAGTGGCGGAAATCTTCCGGCGCGACCGGACCACGATCGACCGCTGGTGCCGCGAACGGCCGGGCTTCCCCAAGAAGATCAGGATGGACCCTGTCGGGTCGCGGTTCCTCGCGGCCGAGATCGAGGAGTACATCCGGCAGTGCATCGCGAACCGGTGAGCGGCGATTCCGATGACACCGGGTATTGCACGGCAGATCCAGGTCTCGGCGAGGCGGGTCTGCCCGTGCGTTGCCCACCAGGGCATCGCGCGGATTTGTTGCCCCAGTGTTGCCCCAGACCGGGATTCGACCATTCTCAGCAAGAATGCGCAGCGCCCAAAGTGGCGAATTTCTGTTTTATTTCATTGGCTTGAAGTGGTGCCCGGGGGCGGAATCGAACCACCGACACGAGGATTTTCAATCCACTGCTCTACCCCTGAGCTACCCGGGCACGGGAACGACGTTCGTCGTTGGGTGGGGGCCTTCTATGACTTGCTACAAGCGGTGTCCAGAGGCTTTTTCACATTTTTTCAATGTGGTCGCTTTGGCGTGAAGTCCTGCGTGTCATCCTCGGCTTCGAGGTCCTCTTCGCGCTGCGAGGGAACCGAGTAGGACCCGTTCAGCCACTTGGCCAAATCAATGTCCGCACACCGCCTGGAACAAAACGGACGAAACTTTTGTTCGGTCTCCGCACCGCAAATCGGGCAGCTCATTTCAGGATCTCCATCACGGGAATACGACCACGTTTTCGCTGCAACTCAAAATGGCCCAGCGGGGTCCAGCCTGCAAGAATCGTCTCGTCCGGGTCTGATCTGAACGCGGCACGCAAAGCGGATTCAAACCCGCGGCGATCCTTCTTTGGCATTGGAGCCAGGTCCAGCGTAATCTGCCCGGCCAGCCCACGTACGCGCAAAGCACGGGGCAGCATCTTGGCGCAGGCAAAATTGGCCTTGGTGCCCGCCGCCAGCGAGGTGTCCGCTCCGGTGTTCACATCCACGGCGACCAATGCGCGTGTGGGTTCGATATAAAGATGCCCTCCGCCCGGCAAAGGCTCGGACGCTCCACGCACCATGTCCAGTGCATCCAGAACGCCGTGGGTTTCGAACCCGCCCGCCTGGGTCACGACTTCGGCCGGGTCCGTCCAGTCGCGCCAGGCAAGGATATGAGGGCTGTCACCTTCGCTGAGCAGTTCCGGCTCGGACCCGTCGTCACTCATCACCTGATCGGCCTGCGCCAACATGGCCGAGATGTCTTCCGAGATATCCTCGGCATCTGCTCTTGCACAACAGGAGCGGAGGATCAGACCATAGGCGCTGTCACCCATCTGTTCATGGGCGATTTCAAGCAGTTGATCGCGTATGTCCTCGTCCTTGATGCTGCGCGAAATGTTCAGGCCCGGAGCGTCCGGCGTGACAATCGCATAGCGGCTTTTGAAAAGGATGCGATTGCTCACCGGGATGGCTTTGCCGGGCTCGGCAAACCCGCTGACCTGTACCAACAACAGGGCGCCGGGACCCAAGCCCTTGACTTGTCGCAAGAACGCAGGGCCATCTGGCGTGGTCAGGAACATTCCGCCCTGCCCCTTGACCGGGCGGTCAGCGCGGGCGCGGTAGATGGTGCCGGGCGCGGGGGCGTCCGCGGCGATCAAGAAGTCATCCAGCTTGCCGTCGACCATCAGCGCAGCCGCTTCGCGGCCTTGGATATGGTCCAGAACAATGGTGCGACCTTTCATGATGCCTCACGATACAGTGGATAGCCGATGCCTTGCAGCAAGGCTGCGGTCTCGGACAGGGGCAGGCCGACGATGCCGGTAAACGACCCAGAAATCCATGGGATGAAAGCCCCTGCGGGACCCTGAATGGCATAGGCGCCTGCCTTGCCGCGCCAGTCTCCGGTCGCCAGATAGGCGTTGATCTCGACGTCCGACAGGCGTTTGACCTTGACCTGCGAGACAACATCACGTTGCAGCACACGATCTCCGCGCCGGACCGCAACCGAGGTGATCACGCGGTGACGGCGACCGGACAGAGCATGCAGAAATTCCGCCGCCTGCCCCGCATCCTCGGGCTTTCCAAGAATTCGGCGCCCCAAGGCCACGGTGGTATCTGCGCAGAGGGTAACGTCGTCTCTATCCGCCTGAACAGCCTGCACTTTTTGGCGCGTGATGCGGTGACAATACGGAACCGGAAGCTCGCCCTTCAAGGGCGTTTCATCAATGTCAGGAGGGCGGATAGCATCGGGCTGCACGCCAAGCTGGGCCAGCAGGTCCAGCCGTCTTGGGCTGCCCGATCCGAGAATGAACGCCATTGCGGCAGGCGTTACTTGAAGCGGTAGTTGATCCGACCCTTGGTCAGATCATATGGGGTCATCTCGACCTGAACCTTGTCGCCGGCCAGAACACGGATGCGGTTCTTGCGCATCTTGCCTGCCGTATGTGCGATGATCTCATGGCCGTTTTCCAGCTCGACCCGAAACGTCGCATTAGGCAGGAGTTCCTTCACGACACCGGGAAATTCGAGCGTATCTTCCTTGGCCATGTTGTCTCCATCATTACGTTGCACCCGCAGAATCTGCGGGGGTGTGCGCTTAAATGAGCCTATTTCCGCCTTATTTCAAGGGCGGAATCACCTAAAGAGCGGATATTGTGACCGATTCGACTCGGGCGACCTGTTCCTCCCAATGGGTTCGGTTCAGCACATGACCGTCTGCGCGGACCTCGGCGATGGCTGACAGGTCGACATCCGCATAGGTCCAGCCCGGCTGATTCAAAGTGCCTTCGGCCAGCACACCGGTGGCCGGGAACCCCTTGTCGGGCGGGCCGAACATACCGCCGGTCCCGGTGTTCATATCCACCGCCTTGGACCACGCGTTGCTTCCAACCAGCGAGGCCATAACCGTAACACATTGATTTTCCAAAGCTCTTGACATTGCACCAATCCGCACGCGCCAGTAACCCGAAAGCGCTTCGGTACAGGATGGCGCAAGAATCAAGTCTGCTTCACTCAGTGCGCGGCCCAGCAACGGAAACTCGCTGTCGTAACAGATCAACACACCGATCTTGCCCAGCGCGGTGTCGAACAGCTTGAGCGGACCCCCCGGGGCAATGTCCCAATCCTCGCGTTCGAACCGGGTCATGATCTGTTTGTCCTGATGGTCAGAACTGCCATCCGGCGCATAGAAGGCGGCGCGGTTCACCGGACGACCGGGACCATCCACAACCGGCGCGGATGCGCCCAGAATGTAGGTTTTGTACGTCCTGGCGAGGCGGGTGTGCAGGTTTTGTACATCCTCCATCCGGTCGGATACGGCCCGGATCGAACGCTCCAGATCACCGGCAACCTCGGCCCCGTCCAGGGTCGAAAGCTCCATCGCGCCGTATTCGGGAAAGACCAGCAATTCGGCCCCCTGCCCTGCGGCCTGGGACACCCACCCCTCAAGCTTGTCTTCGTACTGCGCCCAGCTATCCAGCCAGTCGAGGTTGTAGGCGGCGGTTGCGACTTTCATGGCAGCGTCCCCGTGCGGTCAAATTCGCATGACCTTAGTCGCGGACGCGGACCGGAGTACAGCCCAATTACCCTGCGGTCGTTGGATCGATGATGGTGGTCACTTCGGTGATCGTGTTGGCCGGGAACCCGCTGAGCTCGGCGTGCTTGTGGATCGCGTCCTCGCTCTCGGCCAGATAGATGCAAAAGGTCTTGTCACCGGCAACATAGGAATGCTCCCACTGCACGCCGGGTATTTGCGCCAGCGCTTCGTTCGACTTCGCAGACGCGCCGCACAGTTCGTCACCGGACATGGAACCTACACCCGGAAGATCGCGTTCGATAACATAGCGTTTCATGGCACTTCCCCCACAGAAAACCCAACACTACCATGATTCGGGAATTTTTTCTGCGTTTGGCGTTCAGAGGTCACGGATCCAGAACTGAAGAGGTTTTTTCGATTCGCCTTCGTCGCCAATATCTTTCCACGAAAACTGCGCGATCGCGCCGGGCAAAGGCGTGTATCCTCGCGCGCGCCAGAAAGAATCCAGCGGGCGGTAATTGTCGGGCCGCATCGGGTGATCTGCGGGGCGTTGTACACCGCAAAAGGCGCATTTTGTGAAGCCCAGCGCGCGGGCGTGGGCTTCGCGGGCGTCGAAGAATTTATGGCCGACACCTTGCCCGCGATAGTCGGGCAGCAGCACCGACTCGGCGCAATAGAAGATGTCGTTCAGATCAAGCCCGGTGCCCTCGAAAGCCGCCGCGAAATCTCCGGCGTGGTCGATCAGAGGGGCGCCGGTTGACGCGCCGATCAGGCGGTCGTTGTCGAATGCGCCCACCACGATGGCCTTGTCGCTGTCGCGGTAGGATTGCAGGTAGTTCCGTTCATATCCCAGGTCGCCATCGTAAAGATACGGCCAGGCATGAAACACCTTGATGCGCAGCTGGGCAACGTCATCCAGGGCGGCTTCCAGCGCCTCTCCGATCAGGGGGCGGACGGCAGTGACCTCAGCCATTCGAGACCTGTTTGGTCCAGTCTGCCAGGTTGTAGAAAGTGGTGACGCGGGTGATCTTGCCATCCTTCAGGTCGAAAAAAGACCCGGCAGGCAGGCGGTAGGTCTGGCCATGCGCATCCGGAAGGCCGTCATCGGTTTCCAAATAGGTTCCGTTGACAATAAACTCAGCCGCCGCGCGGGTGCCGCCTTCGGCTTCGAACACGACAATGTCGGTCAGGGTCTCTTTGTAGCAGCGGTTCATATGCGCGCAGAACGCGGCGAACTTCTCCTTGCCGATGCGGATCTGGCCTTCGTTCACGTGATGGGCCACGTCATCGGACAGGCAAGCCAGCATGGCATCCACGTCACCGGCATTGAAGGCTTCGAAATAGGTTTTGACGGTCTGGTTCATGGTCACTCCGTAGGTTCGCCCCAGCGGTCTTTCAGATGTTTGATGATCTGATCGCGGGTCTGTCGGTAGTGATGTAGCTTTTCTTCGCGGGTCTCGCCCAACCCGGTAGGGTCCATTATTGGCCAATAATCGACATCGAGGTGAAAAACCCGGGTCAGTTCCAGCGCCCGGCGCTGACTGGCGGGCGAAAGCGCCACGACCAGATCGAACGAGCTGAGATCGTCGCCCCATTCCTGCATCTCGTCAAAGGACCGCGAGCGATGACGGGACAGCTCTACACCCACCTCCTGGCAGGCCGTGATGCAGAACCCGTCGATTTCAAGATCGTTGTGCACGCCTGCGGACTGGACATAGGTGCCCGTGCCGTAAAACTTCTTCATCAGCCCCTCGGCCATCGGAGATCGAACCGAGTTGTGGTCGCAACAGAACAGGACCGACTGCGGCAGAGGCTTCACCCGTCAGCCCCCGAAATGCAGCACGCAGATCAGCGTGAACAGGCGTCGGGCCGTATCGGTATCCACTTCTGCTTTTCCCTCCAGCCGTTCCTGTAGAACGCGGCTGCCTTCGTTGTGGATGCCGCGGCGGGCCATGTCGATGGTCTCGATCTGGCTGGGAGGCAGCGATTTGACCGCGTCGAAATAGCTTTCGCAGATCTGGAAGTAATCCTTGACCACCTGTCGGAACGGGCCGAGCGACAGGTGAAATTCGGCGGCTTTTTCATCCTCTTCCGTCGCGACATCAAAGACCAGCCGTTTGTCGCGGATCGAAAGCTGCACGTGGTAAGGCCCATCAGGAATGACGCGGTCATCCCGTTTGGGCAGCGCAAAGCTGTTGTCTTCCAGCAGATCATAGATGGCAACCTTGCGTTCCTGCTCGATCTCGGGGGTCGGAGGCGGCAGGTTTCGGTCATCCAGTTCGATATGCGAAATACGGGTCATCTTTACGGCAACTATCCTTGTGTCAGCACAGACCTATAACAACGGCATTTCATCGGCAACGCAGAGAAGTGCCATACATGCCCGGTCTTTGCGTCATTTTAGCCATTCAGGCGGTTCAGGCGCGCCGTGACCGAAAGGCCGTGCGCCTCGAGGCTTTCCGATTGCGCCAGCTGTTCAGCGGCGGGCCCGATGGCGCGCAGGGCTTCCGGGGTCATCTGGCTGAGCGTGGTGCGTTTGAGGAAATCCATCACGCTGAGCCCGGACGAGAACCGGGCGGACCGGGCGGTTGGAAGCACGTGGTTGGGGCCGCCGACATAATCACCGATGGCTTCGGGGGTGTACTGGCCCAGAAAGATGGCCCCGGCGTGGATGGTCTTTTCGCTCAGCGCCACCGGGTCCGCGACGCAAAGCTCCAGATGCTCCGGGGCGATACGGTTGGAAAGCGCCGCGGCCTCGTCCAGATCGCGCACGGTGATGATGGCGCCATAGTCGCGCCAGCTGGCCCCGGCGATGGCGCGGCGTTGCAGGGTTTCGAGGCGCTTTTCGACAGCCTTGGCAACGCTGTGGCCAAAAGCGGCATCATCCGTGATCAGGATCGACTGTGCGCTTTCATCATGTTCGGCCTGGCTGAGCAGGTCCAGCGCGATCCAGTCGGGGTCGTTGTCCTTGTCGGCGATGACCAGGATTTCCGAGGGGCCCGCAATCATGTCGATGCCGACCTTGCCAAAGACGCGCCGCTTGGCCGCTGCCACAAAAGCATTGCCCGGGCCGGTGATCTTGTCGACCGGTGCGATGGTGTCGGTGCCATAGGCCAGCGCCGCCACGGCCTGCGCGCCGCCGATGCGATACACTTCGTCCACGCCCGACAATTGTGCCGCCAGCAACACCAGCGGGTTCACCTGCCCGTCCGGCGTGGGCACCACGATGGTCAGCCGTTCCACGCCCGCCACCTTGGCCGGGATGGCATTCATCAGAACCGAAGACGGGTAAGACGCCAGCCCGCCGGGCACATACAACCCCGCAGCCGAAACGGCTGACCAGCGCCAGCCCAGTGTGGCCCCGGCCTCATCCGTCCATTGGTGATCCTCGGGCATCTGCTTTTCGTGATAGGCCCGGATCCGGCCGGCGGCCAGCTCCAGCGCGGCGCGGTCTTCGGCCCCGACCTGCGCCACCGCGTCTGCGATCTCCTGCGCGCTGAAGGCCAGCGTTTCGGGTGTCAGCTCCAGCCGGTCGAATTTCGCGGTCAGTTCGATGACCGCCGCGTCGCCCCGTTTGCGCACATCGTCGATGATCTGCGCCACGACCGCGTCCACATCCGGACTGTCCTCGCGCTTGGCGGACAGCAGGGTCTGGAAGGCGGCTTCGAAATCGGGCGATGTGGCGTCGAGGAAAACGGGCATGGTCTGGCACTCCGGGCGTTGCGCCACGGGACATATCGCCCACGGGGCGCGGCCTCAACCCTCAGCCCTGGGGGTGCAGCGATTTGCGCATGGCAAAGCAGGACAGGTCCTGACGGTCACTGCATTGCCCGGTGACCTGCCAGCCGTGGCGCAGATAGAATTCGCGCGCGGTCCGGGTGCCATCAAGACGCGCCTCGGAACAGCCGCACGCGGCCAGTTGCCGCTCCAGCCTGTTGAGCAGTGCGGCCCCCACCCCGCTGCCGACGTGATCCGGGTCAACGTAGAGCAAGGTGATCTTGCCGGTTTCGATCAATCCTCCGACCGCAGCCACCTGACCTTCACGCTCGGCCAGCCAGATCTGGGATCCCGGCTGGAACCAGCCCCGGATGGTCGCCGGGTCTTTGTTCGCGGTCCACTGCTTCAGATGGTCGGGATCGTTGTTGTGATCGGCCACGCAAAGCTGCGTGATCGACCGGATCAGCACCCGGCTTACGTCAAACACATCGAACACCGTGGCCGGGCGCAATGCGATGCCTTCGGGCACCTTCAAAAACGCCTGAGGAATGCCACGCTTGTTCTGCATCTATTCAGGGTGGTGCGGGGCCCGACCGGATGGGGCCTGATACGGGCGCGTGACGTCTTTGAGCGTGGCTTCCAACGCCTCGACCGTCAGGCGGATCGCGCCATCACCCGCCAGTGTCAGCAAGACCTGGCCCGCGCCATCCTCGCCGGGTTCGAATTCGACGGACAGCAGGGACATGACCATGTCCTTCTCGCCGCGATCAATGCCCTGACTGGCCACGGACAGAACGGAATCGAAGACCAGAACCGACTGCACCCGTTCAAACGGGCGGTCACGGCGGGCGGCGGCATCCTTGTCTTCCCAGCGAAAGCGATTCAGCAGCAGGCCAAAGCGGCGCTTCGACGGTTGCCATTTCATCTCGGTCACGGGAAAAACCGCGTCCTGGGCAAGGCTCGAGATCACCTTCAGGTCATCTGCATCCTCGGCCCCCAGATTCAGCGGGGCTTCGCGCCCGTCTTCAAAACTTGCGTCCGTCATTCGCCCTTGATCCGTTCGATTTTTGCGCCCACGCCTTCCAGCTTGCGCACTACATGCTCATATCCGCGGTCCAAATGATAGACCCGGCTTACCGTTGTCTCACCTTCTGCCGCCAATCCGGCAAGGATCAGCGACACCGAAGCCCGCAGATCCGTCGCCATCACCGGGGCGCCTTTCAGGGCTTCGACACCCGTGACGGTGGCGGTGCCGCCGTGCACTTCGATATTCGCGCCCATGCGCACAAGTTCCGGGGCATGCATGAAACGGTTTTCGAAAATTCGCTCTTCCAAGACCGAGGTTCCTTCGGCGGTGCACATCAGCGCCATCATCTGCGCCTGAAGGTCGGTCGGGAACCCCGGGAAAGGTTCGGTCACCACATCCACGGCCTGAACCCGGCCGTTCTTGCGGGCCACTTTCAAGCCGTTTTGGGTTTCGGTGACACTGACCCCCGCCGCGTCGAGCTTGGCCGCAAAGGATTCAACCAGCGCCATGCGCCCGCCCAGCAGTTCGACCTCGCCGCCGCAAATCGCTGGGGCCAGCATATAGGTGCCCAGTTCGATCCGGTCGGTGACAACCTGATGGGTGGCACCGTGCAGCCGGTCGACGCCCTGGATCTCGATGGTCGAGCTGCCCTCGCCCGAAATCTGCGCACCCATCTTGCGCAGGCATTCGACCAGATCGACGATCTCGGGCTCGCGCGCGGCGTTCTTCAGAACCGTGGTGCCCTTGGCCAGCGTCGCCGCCATGACGATGTTTTCGGTGGCCCCGACCGAGGCAAATCGCATCTCATGCACCGCGCCTTTCAGCCCTCCCGGAGCCCTGGCGTGCAGATACCCGTCTTTCAGCTCGATCTCGGCGCCCAGCGCCTCGAGCCCTTCCACGTGCAGGTCCATCGGACGGGCTCCGATCGCGCAGCCACCGGGCAGAGAAACGACCGCTTGTCCAAATCGCGCAAGCAAAGGTCCCAGCACCAGATTCGAGGCACGCATCTTGCGCACGATGTCATAATCCGCCGTTTGGCTGGTCAGGTTATGGCTCGACATCGCGATCACCTGACCATCTTGCAGCGACGACACCTCGGCCCCCAGCGATTGCAGCAGAGCCGTCATGGTCTTGATGTCGCTGAGACGTGGTGCGTTGGTCAGCGTCAGCGGTTCTTCGCTCAGCAAGGTCGCGGGCATCAGCGTCAGACACGCGTTCTTGGCCCCCGCAATCGGTATCTGACCGTTCAGCGGGCCGTTGCCCGTCACCAGAATCGAATCCATCTGCTCTTATCCCTCGTCCTTGTCGGCTTTGTCCCCGGAGGCCGCCCGCGCCTTGGCCTGCGCCTTGCGCCGCGCCATATTGGCCTTCAGCGCCGCTTTCAGCCGCTCTTCGCGCGCATCCCCGGATTTGCCTTGTTTTTTGGGTGAATTTTTATCCGTCATGATCTTTCTCTACAGGAGGCGAAAAAAACCGTCCAGACACCCTTGCGCCGCGTTTCGTTTGAGTCTAATCACCCGCCCACAGCGCTGCTGTAGCTCAGAGGTAGAGCACTCCCTTGGTAAGGGAGAGGTCGAGAGTTCAATTCTCTCCAGCAGCACCATGATCTCCGATAAAGTTGATGTTTCTGAAACGCGTGGTTTTTAAACCCTGCTTTTGTCCTCTTTTCCTCGACGGCCAAACGCCCGGGCTTTGGACGCCGTGTCAGCCCAAAAATGTGTGGCTAGCAAAAACTCAATCTCCACCATCGACAAAGCTCAACCCGATTTCAGTTTTTTCCGTCAGACTTTATCGAGGTTTATAGCCCGGGCATCTTTCCCCACTAAAAGCTGGCAGAAACACAACTCCAGCGTTACTGAAAGAGACCAGTTAATCCGTTTTTGAGGGCTTCGATGCTGAAGATTTTTCTTATTGCCGCATCCATTTTCCATACCGCCAGCCAGGCGGAAGCACGGTCGAAGAAAGTTGCCAAAGCAGGTGTTTGGGACATCTACTGCGACGCGTCCAAGTCAGAGTGTTCGGCGATCCAAGGCATCAAGTACCACGGCAAGAACATCGCGAACATAATTGGTATCCCGATGGACAACAACGAGGTTGTAGCCGGGCTCGTTTTGCATTTGCCTACAACAACGGACTTGAAAAATGGAGTGGTTGTGACACTTGATGGCAGGTTCAGTCGAAAGTACGCATACCAGTTTTGCGCCCCCCAATATTGCCAAGTCAACGTCGGGCTGACGAAAGAATTGTTGAACGCAGAATTCGGAAAGGTGGAGTATTACTTTGCGGCTTCTCCAGCCGTCAAACGCAGTTTCACGTTCTCACTTTATGGGTTTTCTGCGGCCATCGAAGAGGTTCGGAAACGCGGCTACCCCTCCAATTGACAACAAGTTGCTGAAACCGGCCAGCGACCTGGAAAGGTACCTGCGTACAGGTCGATTCAAACCGTGACGCTGTTATCCGGGCGTTGGCCTCGACTTGGTTGTGGACTGCCAAGCAGTGGATAAGATGCCGGCAAGCTCCGCACAGGACGTCATTCCTGCTTACAATCCATTGCTTTACTTCAGGTGGGTGGTAGCGGAGGAGGGACTTGAACCCCCGACACGCGGATTATGATTCCGCTGCTCTAACCAACTGAGCTACTCCGCCGTGAGTGAGAGGCGATGTAAGCGAGGGGCCCGGGAGGGTCAAGAGGGAAATCAACCAACCCGAAGATTTCTTTCACGCCTGCTCTGATGGCCTGTCCTGCAAGGATGTCCGGGGGGATGTGGTCGCTTCGGTCATCCTGCGGATGAAGGCGGCACAGATTTCGGGCTCTGTGATCGGAATCATGTGGCCGAACCCGTCCAGCTCTTCGTAACTCAGCCCGAACTCGGTCATTGTCGGCCCGTGCAGCGGCGGTGACAGTATCGCGTCCTGACGGCCATACAAGATGCCCCCGGGGACAGTCAGTTTCGGATAGCGCGCGACCTGCGCATTGATACTTGCATCGACCCCGGCAACGTCCTGAGAGGCCGTGACAAAGGCGGAAGGCCGCAGACCAAGCGCGCCGCCTGCCCGGTCCAGAAAGTCGTCCGGCGGGGTTTCCGGGTCAAACGCTGCGCTCAGCGTGTGCGGCGCGGTTTTGGACGCCAGAGGAACGGCGACCGTGTTGCCGATCAGACTGCGCAGCCATTCGGAGCGGATCTCGAGCGGTTTGAAGATCGCCGGGGTTTCGGGCAGTTTGTGCGTCAGCGGCGCCAGCAGCGCCAGACCGGCGACCCGGGCCGGATGGTCCAGTGCCATCGCCAGTGAAACCGCGCCCCCCAGTGAATGGCCGACCAGAACGGCGCGGTCCACGCATTTTTTGTCCAGAAACTCGGCAATCATGCCAGCCTGGTGGGGCAATTGCGCCAGCTCGGCCGTATCGCGCGTTGAATACCCGCATCCCGGCCGATCCAGTGCGATGACGTGGTAATCGTCTGCCAGAAGATCCACCAGCGCATAGGTAAAGTGCTGCAACTGCCCGGCCAGGCCGTGGATCATAACGATGGTCTGCGCCTCGGGGTTTCCCTTTTCCACATAGTGGATGCTGCCGCCGCGAACGGGTGTGATCTGACCCAGCTGTGGCACGGTTTCAAGACCGCGGCGGGTAATCTTCCGGGTCCACAGGTTCATGAAAAACAGAACCGCGACAAGGACGGCGATTGTGATCAGAACGGTTGTCATTCAGCTTTCTCCATTGCCAAGGGCGGCGGGTCTGTATTGTTCCAACCCCGATTGTGCCATGCGTTTCTGAAACTCGGCAACGGTGCCGGGCCACAAGGTCGTGTTGCGGCCTTCCGCATCCATGTACCAGGATGTACAGCCCCCGGCCTGCCACACGCCCTCTGCATGGCGGTCGTGCATTTCCCGTATGAACGCCGCTTGTTTGGCGGCGTCAGGAGTGATCGCGGACAGCCCTTCGCGCTGCATCTCGCTCAGGACTCGGCCGATATGGCCAACCTGGGCTTCGATCATCAGCACGACCGAGTTGTGCCCCAGCCCGGTATGCGGCCCCAGAAGCAGGAAGAAATTGGGAAAACCCGCAACTGCGGTACCCAGATGCGCACACATGCCATCCGACCAGGCAGAGCGCAGCGTCAGCCCGCCTGTTCCGGTAATGTCCAGACGTTCGACCACGTCGGTTACGTGAAACCCGGTGCCCCAGATCAAGACATCCGCCTTGGTCCGGGTGCCGTCTGCCGCGATGACCGTGTCGCCTTCGATACGGGCGACGCCCTTCGGAACAACACTGACATCGTCGCGGGCCAGGGTCGGGTACCAATCGTTCGAACTCAGGATACGTTTGCAGCCGATCCGGTAGTCGGGGGTCAGACTCCGCCGTTCGGCCGGATCGGTGATGGCGCGTTCCAATGCCTTTCGCCACATTTTCAAGGCAAAATTCACCGCGCGTTCCTCACCGCGAAACACGCGGTGGCGAAATTCGAAGATCATGAATATCAGTTTGCGCCGAATGCGCGGCAAAATGGGAAACCGGGCGTAAAGGCTGCGCACCCAGGGCGCAATCGGACCGTCCGGGCGCGGCATCACGTAAGGCGCACTGCGCTGAAAGATCGTGACGTGGCCAGCAATCTTGGCGATCTCGGGTACAAACTGAACAGCGGACGCCCCGGTACCAACGACCGCCACGCTCTTGCCGGTCAGATCGACATCGTGATTCCATTCGGCCGAGTGGAAACTGGGGCCCGGAAACCTGTCTGCGCCGGGGATATCAGGGATGCTGGGATAATGAAGTGCACCAATGGCCGAGACCAGAAACCGCGCCGACCAGTGCTGGCCATCCATCGTTTCAACTTGCCAGCGCGTTCCATCCCACCTGGCCGATTTCAGCTCCTGCCCGAAATGGCACAGGTCATACAACCCTTCCTGCCGCGCGACATTTTGCAGATAAGCCTGAATTTCCGCGCCACCGGCATATGCGCGGCTCCAATGCGGGTTGAGATGGGTCGCCATGGAATACAGATGCGACGGCACATCACAGGCGACACCGGGATAGGTGTTTTCGCGCCATGTCCCCCCGATATCATCGGCCTTTTCCAAAATCGCGATATCCTTGATGCCGCGCTTGCGTGCCTCAAGCGCCATCGTCAGCCCGGCAAACCCGGCGCCGACGATCAGCATCTCTGTATTGTGGTGCATGAGTGAGTGCCTTCTGAATCAACCCTGCGTTTACCTGTTGCAGATGTATGCACTTGCTTGGCTGTGAAGTAGGTCACACATGCAAGAATGACCCCGCGTCTTTTCGTTACGCAGGGGCATAATTATTTGGAATGACCCGTGTCGCTTCTTGCAAGCACATATCGCAATCAGAGAGGTGGGCGCGCCGCGAATCCGTCAGTTTGTTTCAAAATTGGAGGATTGCCCCTTGACCACACGCACTGCCACGCGTTCCGGCGGACGTTCTGCCCGCCGTGCCATACGCTCCGCTCCGAATTTTGACATGCTGCCGGGCCTGACCCGAGGCATCCCGCTGTGCGAGGTCATGGACGCAACCCAGGTTGAGCGCATCGACAATGCGGCGATGGACATTCTGGAAAACGTCGGCGTTCAGTTCCGCGACCCCGTCGCGCTGGAAGACTGGAAAAAGGCCGGGGCCAAGGTTGACGGCGAACTGGTCTATCTGGACCGCAATATGGTGCGCGAGCTGATCTCGACCATTCCGGCGCAGTTCACCTATCACGCGCGCGATCCGCAAAAGAACCTGGCGCTGGGAGGCAAGCACGCGATCTTCGTGCCGATGACCGGCGCGCCATTCCTGCGCGATCTGGACGATGTACGCCGCAACCCGACGCTGGATGATCTGGCGATGTTCCACAAGCTGTCGCACATGATGCCGGCGCTGCACAGCTCGGCCCATCACATTGTCGAGCCCTATGATTACCCGATCAGCCAGCGGCACCTGCGCATCACCTATTCGTCGATGAAATACTCGGACAAGACCTTCATGGGTATGACCACCTCGCCCAGGAATGCCGAGGATGTGATGGATATGTGCGATATCCTGTTCGGCGAAGGGTTCATTGACGATCATCCGGTCACCACCGGCAATTGCAACGGCAACAGCCCTCTGGTGTGGGACGAAACCATGCTGGGTGCGATGCGGGCCTTCTGCCGCCGCAATCAGCCGGTTCTGTGCTCGCCCTTTGTTCTGGGTGGTGCGAACACCCCGGCATCGGTGCCCGCGACCGTGGCGCAGCTGACTGCCGAGGCGCTGTCGGCGCTGGCCTATACGCAGGTGATCCGCAAGGGCTGCCCTGCGATCTGGGGGCATTACCTGTCGACCGTTTCGATGAAATCCGGAGCACCCATGGCCGGCACGCCCGAGATCAGCCTGATGAACTTCATGATCGGCCAGATGGCGCGCTTTTACGATGTTCCGTGGCGCACCTCGAACACGCTGGGCGGGGCCAAGACCTTTGATGCACAGGCCGGGTACGAATCCGCAACGACGCTCAGCGCGGTCATTCACGCCGGGGCCAATTATATCTGGCATTCGGCAGGATGGAACGAGGCGGGCATGCATTGTTCGGTCGCCAAGTTCATCGTCGACGCCGAACAGTGCGCGATGGCTTACCGCATGGCCGAAGGGCCGAAATGGCACGATTTCGATGAGGCCCTGGCTGCGGTTCCCGATGTGGGGCCCGGCGGGCATTATCTGGGTCATCCGCACACGCAGGACAACTTCCAGACCGCGTTCTTCATGCCGGAACTGTTCGACAACAACTCGATCGAACAATGGGTCGCCGAAGGTGAAGTTGAAATCACCGAACGCGCCCTGAAACATGCGCGGAAGTTGCTGGCCGAATATCAAGAACCCAAACTGGACGAAGCCAGGAACGAGGCCCTTCTGGACTATATCGCCCGCCGCGAGAGGGAGATCCCGGCGGCGGATGAGTTGAACCAGACATACTGATCCACACTCCGCTTACTGGCCCGCCCGTCATCCGGGTGGGTCCTTTTTTCCGGTCAGGACAAGTACACAAGATGAAGATCGCCGAACTGCATATCAACAGCCACGACCTGCCGGTCAAAAACGAACCCGACACCAAGGCCAGTGCCAAGGTCCGGGCGCTGGATACCACGCTGGTCAAAACCGTCGCACATAACGGCGCAACCGTTCGGCCCGACCTGGTGGAAGGCGTCTGGCTGGCTGCGCCGTATATCGAAGGCAACTACGATCCCGAAAACGGCATTCAGATTCAAAGCGGGCATATCGCGCTGCCAACCGGGCCGGGGCTGGGCGTGGTTCCTGATGAAAGCCTGCTCGGAACACCTGTCGCATGGTTCCAACAATGGGTGACTTCATGAACCTGAATGGAAAATCGGCTCTGGTCACTGGCGCGGCTGGTGGCATCGGGGCGTCAATCGTTCAACGGCTGCGCAATGCGGGTGCACGGGTCGCCGTTGCAGACCGATCTGTGGATGGCATCGAGGCCGAGGCGCATCTGCCCGGCGATCTGCTTGATTCTGATTATGCCGACCAACTACCCGGCGAAGCCGCCTCCGCATTGGGCGGGCTCGACATCGTGATCAACAATGCGGGCGTCATCACGCGCGGGTCGGTCACGGATACGTCCGATGCGGATTGGTCTCTGTCATTGGGTGTCAATGTCGAAGCCCCTTTCCGCATTTGCCGCGCTGCAATTCCGATCATGGCGGAAGCTGGCGGCGGGGCCATCGTCAACACCGCGTCCTGCTGGGGGCTGCGCCCCGGCCCCAATCATGCGGTCTATTGCATGACCAAGGCGGCCATCGCGTCCCTGACCCAATGCATGGGCATGGATCATGCCCATCAGGGCATCCGCATCAACGCGGTATGCCCGAACGAGGTGAATACCCCGATGCTGCGTTCGGGCTTTGAAAAGCGGGGCTTTGACCCCGATACGGCCGTGGCCGAACTGGGCCGGACCGTGCCGCTGGGCCGGATCGCCGAGCCCGAGGACATCGCCGATGTGATGATGTTCCTGGTCTCGGACGCGTCGCGTTATGTTTGCGGCGCGCTGATCGAAGTCAACGGAGGGAAACCGGTTTCATGAAGCGGTTCGACGGAAAGGTGGCGCTGGTCACCGGTGGGCGCAGCGGCATTGGCCGGGCCATCGCCCGACGTTTGCAGGACGAAGGTGCGCGGGTCTTCACCGCCCAACGTGGCGAGGACACCGAATTCCACGGCATCGCTGCGGATTTTACCCTTCCCGACAGCGCCGCGCAGGTGGTCGGCGAAGTGACTGCCCTGGCCGGGCGTCTGGACGTGCTGGTCAACAACGCCGGCATGATGCAGGAAGCCTCGGTCGAGGGGATGAGCCTTGAGGACTGGCACCACACCCTGACGGTGAACCTGACCACCCCGTTCCTGATGATCAAAGCCGCGCTGCCGTATCTGCGCGACACCAGGGGCACTATCGTCAACACCGGATCCATCGAAGGCTTGGGCAGCAATCCCGGTCACGCCGCCTATTGCGCATCAAAGGCGGGGTTGCACGGCCTGACCCGCGCCGTTGCCGTCGATCACGGGGCCGAGGGTATCCGCTGCAACGCCGTCGCGCCCGGTTGGATCGATACCGAGTTGAACGAGGATTTCATCGAATCCATGCCCGACCCGTCCGCATTCCGTCGCGACATTGCCAAGATCCACCCGGTGGCCCGAACGGGGCGGCCTGAAGAAGTTGCCGCGCTCGTCGCGTTTCTGGCCTCCGGGGATGCGGGTTTCATCACCGGGCAGGTCTTTACGATAGACGGTGGGCGCATGGCCAAGCTGAGCTTGCCCTGACGCCCGCGCATCATTCCTTGCCGGACCGCCATTCTTTCCAGATCAGATAGCTGTTCGCCCCAAGCGAAGCGAAGGGCTCGGGCGGCAATCGCGGAAGGTCCGGCTGCGCCAGAAAGTGATCCGCGATCTCTGATCCGCCTTGCAGCGCCAGTTCCGCGATGCCCATGCCTTGCAGGGTGCCACGGGCGATGCCCAGGCCGTTCTGGCAGCAGGCCGAGAACACGCCATCCTCCAATTCGCCGAACGCTGCGGATCCGTTGCGGCTGAGGCACAGCATCCCGGCCCAGCGATGCTCCATCCGCACATCCGACAGATGCGGAAAGCGTTCCCGGAACTTGCGGTCATGCACCCAGCCGGCATTGCGCAACCGCATCCGGCTGGTTTCGATCGTCGGGTGAAAACTGGATCCGGTGCGGATCAGAATGCGATCCCCGTAGCTGCCCGAAATGCGCCGGACCGAGGTGCCCATCGGATCCGCCGGGGTCACCGACCAGCGCGGTTGCCCGCCCAGTGTCTTGATCTGCGCCTCGGTCAGCGGGGCCGTGATCGAGGCGTAGAGGCAGATATGCATCAATTGCCGTTGGTAGAACCCGAAGCTTTCCAGATGGCCATTGTTGGCCAGGATGATCCGCCCGGTGCTGACTTTGGCCTTGGCGGTGTTGACCACCCAGCCTGCGCCCTGCTTTGCAAAGCTGGTGACTGGCGAGTTCTCGAATACGTCAATCTGGCTTGCCAGTTGACCCGACAACGCCCGTACATAGGCCGCCGGCTGGATCATCACCGTCCCCGGCGCAAACAGCCCCGAAACATAATGCGGGCTGCCCGTGATCTCTTGCATCTGCTTTTGGTCGTACAGCGTATGCGGCTCACCCAGTTTGGTCAGATGCCCGGCAAAGGCGCGGTTATGAGCGTCTCCTGCCCGTGTGGCGGCTGCATTGTATTTGCCGCAAGGGTCGAACACCTCTTGCGGAAGGTCGCAATCGGCGGCGATCTCGGTCGCGAAGGCGATGGCCTTGCGGTTCAGGGCAATGGCGGCGCGGTCCGCATCCAACCCATCGCCTGCGTAATTGTCCGAGGCCAGATCATGCGGCAGGTCGATCATGAACCCCGAGTTCCGCCCCGCCGAACCATCCGCAAACCGACCCGCTTCCAACAGGGCGATCTTCAGCGAGGGGTCCAGCTGGTGCAATCGCCGCGCCGCCGTCAGCCCGGCAAACCCTCCGCCGACAATGGTGATGTCAGCGATCAGATCCTGTTCGAGCACCGGCAGAGGATCCTGGGGCGGCAGGATGGCATTCCATCCTGCCGGGCCCGTCTGCCGGGGCAGTCTTTTGGCCTCGTACCGCGTCAATCCACCGCCTCGTCGGAGTCGTCGGCAAGATCGATCCAGATGGTTTTCAGCTGGGTGTACTGATCATGCGCATGGATCGAATTGTCGCGCCCGCCAAAGCCCGATTGCTTGTAGCCGCCAAACGGCGTGGTGATGTCGCCTTCGCCGAAACTGTTTACTGTAACAGTCCCTGCCCGGATGGCCCGCGCACCGCGAATGGCCCGCTTGGCGTTGGCGGTGAAGATCGAGGCACACAAGCCATAGTCCGTGTCATTGGCGATCTTGATGGCCTCGTCAAAGCCCGACACTTCGATCACCGACAGGACCGGGCCAAAGATCTCCTCTCGGGCCAGCACGGTGTCATTGCCCAACACTTCGACGACGGTGGCCTCGACAAATCCCTTGTCCGCCTTGCCGCCGATCACCACCTTTTCAGCCTGATCGAGATATCCGCAGACCTTGTTGTAATGCCCTTCGCTGACCAGCGCGCCCATGCGGGTTTCAGGGTCCAGCGGGTCGCCGGTGTTCCACTGTTTGGCGTGATGCGCGATGCGGTCCAGCAGTTCGGCCTTCACGTCTTTATGCACGATCAGGCGCGACGAGGCCGAGCAGTTCTCGCCCATGTTCCAGAACGCACCGTTCACCACATGCGCCGCCACCCGGTCGAGGTTTTCGGCATCGTCCATCACGATGGCGGGGTTCTTGCCGCCCATCTCAAGCACCACTTCCTTGGCGTTGCTTTCCGCCGAATAGGTCAGGAACCGCTTGCCGGTGACGGTCGAGCCGGTGAAGGACACCATGTCGATATCCATGTGCCGCCCGATGGGTTCGCCCACATCGGCTCCTCCACCCGGTACGATGTTCAGCACGCCACGGGGAAGGCCAGCCTCCATCGCCAGTTCGGCCAGGCGCAGCGCGGTCAGCGTGGTTTCAGCCGCGGGCTTTACGACCACTGAACATCCCGCCGCCAAGGCAGGCCCGATCTTCCACGCCAGCATCAGCAGGGGGAAGTTCCACGGCAGAACCAGCCCCACCACGCCGATGGGCTCTCGCACGACCATTGCGATATGGTCGTCGCTGGCGGGTGAGACCTGATCGTAGATCTTGTCGATCGCTTCGGCATGCCATTTCAGACAATGGATGGTCTCGGGCACGTCCACGGTTTCGCAGTCATAGATGGTCTTGCCACTGTCGAGGCTTTCCATCACCGCCAGTTCGCGGGCATTGCGGGTCATCAGCTTGGCCAACCGGATCAGCACGTCCTTGCGCTCGGACGGGTGCAGTTTCGACCAGCGGCCATCGTCGAAGGCCTCACGCGCCTTTTCGACCGCAAAATCCACATCTGCTGCGCCGCAGGACGCGATATCAGCAAGCTTGTCGCCGGTGGCCGGGTTTACGGTTGCAAACGTCTCGCCCGAGATCGCCGGGCGGAAGGCACCGTCGATGAACGCCCCGGTCGGCAGGGTCAGGCCTGCGGCGATGGATTTGTATTCGTCCTGTGTCAGCAGATACATGTCTCTTACCCCTCGGCCACGATGTCGGCGATTGTCTTTTTCAGCACGCGCGTGACCTGTTCCAGCGCGCGCTTGTCGTCCTTGTTCAGGCCCTTCAGCGGAGGCCGCACCCCGCCCGCGCTGATCCCATTCATGGTAACGCCATGCTTGATGGTCTGGATGAACTTGCCACCCTGTTCCAGCACCCGCATCAGCGGCATCATCGCGGACATGATCCGGCGGCCCTTTGCGAAATTGCCTTCAACCACGCAGGCCTGATACAGCGCCACATGTTCGGCAGGCAGGAAGTTCGACCCGCCGCACACCCAGAACGGCGCGCCCCAGGCGAAGAATTCGAGCGCCTGATCATCCATACCGCAACCAAGCTGGATATGTGGATAGTCGCGGGCCAGCAAATGCACCCGGTTGATATCGCCCGAGCTTTCCTTGATGCCGCAGAAATTCCGGCTGCGGCCCACACGGTCAAGGAACTCTTCGCCCATCACCGTACCGGTGCGGTGCGGGTAGTTGTACAGCATCACAGGCAGATCGGCGGCCTTGTCGATGGCCAGCGCATTCAGCGCGTTTTCCCTATCAGTCGGCACCGAATATGGCGGGCTGGCAAGCAGGATTGCGTCTGCACCGATCTTACGTGCGCCCGAAGCCAGAGCAATAGAATCCGGCGTCAGCATCGCGCCTGTGCCAACCACCAATGGCAACCGGCCCTTCAACTGCTTCTGCGTGAACCGGGCCAGTTCCAGCCGTTCTTCCACAGTCTGCGCATAGTTCTCACCGGTCGAACCACCCGAGATCAGGCCATGCACGCCATTCTCGATCAGGTATTCGATCACGTCGGACAAGGCGTCCCAATTCACGCTGCCATCGTCGTGATAGGGCGTGACCACGGGGGTATAGATCCCCTCAAACTTGAAAATCGGGTTCATTCCGTCCTCATGCAGGTTTCGAAAGAGGCGGGACGCCCATAGGGACATCCAGCGCGTCAGGCATCACGAACATCTCGATCTGATCGCGTGACAGATTCCAGTGATCTTCCGCCAACTGCGCCGCCGTCGCTTCATCGCGCGCCTCGATGGCTGCGATGATCGCGTCATGCTGCTGGCTGGCCAGCGACAGGTTTTCCGACATTTCGCCAGTCTGTGGCCGATAAAACGTCATACCGATCCGGGCGTGATCGATCAGCAGCCGGTTGAACGACGGCAGCAGGTAGACATTGCCGGACATTTCGCCCGTCACGTCATGAAAGCGGTTGTTTGCCAAGGCACGGTCCTCGCCGGACCCGGACCGAAGGGCCGCCTTGAACGCCTGCTGGGCCTCTTTCAAATCATCAATCTGGGCGTTCGTCGCATTCAAAGCCGCCAAACGCAGGATTGCTCCGTATACCATGGGCGCGGCAAGGAAGAAGTCGCGCAGGGTGGTATAGGACATCTCGGAAACCCGGGCGCTGCGGTTTGTCCGCAAGTCCAGATAACCTTCGCCAGCCAACTGACGAAACACCTCGCGCAGCGGCGTGCGCGACAAGCCGAATTCATCCGACAGATGCGCCTCGTCCAGATCGGCGCCCGGGCGCAGGCGCAGCGTCAGGATGGACACTTTCAGGTGCTCTCTCAGCGCGCTTTTGCGAGATTTGGCTTCGTCTTTCATGCTTTGGCCCCATCCTTCTGTTCGGCGTCCGCGGTCGAATCGCGTGCGGTCACAGTTTTGTATTCCATAAAAATACAACTTGTATACAATTAAAATTCGTGCAGCATGGAAGCCGGCGAAATAGACTCAGGTTTCGGGCGTTGTCCCAGCTTGCAAACGGTACTGCTCATGCCTCAGACGCGGCACATCACGTTCATCCTTGTCGAGGAGTTCTCGCACCTTGCGTTTTCCTGCGCGGTCGAACCGTTGCGGATCGCCAATCTGGTGAGTGGCGAAGAACTGTACCGCTGGTCCTTTGTGTCCGAACATGGCGAGCAGGCCGTGTGCTCGAACGGATCCGTCACGCTGGTGCATTCCGGTCTTCAGGGTCTGGCCAAATGTGAACAGCTGTTTGTCCTGTCGGGCATTCACATGCGTGACCACGTCACCCGCCCTCTGCTTGCAACCCTGCGCCGCGAACGCGCGCGCGGCACGAAAATCGGCGCCCTGTGCTCGGGGGCGTGGGTGCTGGCTGAGGCTGGTTTTCTCGACGGAATGCAGGCGGCGATCCACTGGGAGTACCACGACGCGTTCATGGAGGCCTTTCCCGAGGTCAATCTG
Organism: Ruegeria sp. BF10; assembly: GCF_056538725.1. Classification (NCBI taxonomy): domain Bacteria; kingdom Pseudomonadati; phylum Pseudomonadota; class Alphaproteobacteria; order Rhodobacterales; family Roseobacteraceae; genus Ruegeria; species Ruegeria sp. BF10. Next base: position 481,141 of record NZ_JBQFTR010000001.1, on the reverse strand, counting down.
GTGCGCAGCGTGTTCGTGGCCGACGAAAAGCACATTACCGCATCTGGCGGGACCGCAACGGCGGATCTGATGCTGCACCTGATCGAACGCGACCACGGCGAGGAACTGGCCATCGATGTGGCGGATCAGATGGTTTATAACGCGGTACGCAATGCCACGGCCAAACAACGGGTTTCCCTGCAATCACGCAACGGAATGCGCAATGCGCACCTGGCGAAGGCGATCACCATCATGCAGGACAGTATCGAAACCCCGGTTTCGCCTTCGTTCATTGCAGAAGAGCTTGGCATTTCAACCCGACAGCTTGAGCGGTTGTTTGGCAAATACCTCAACACGTCGCCCAAGAAATATTTCATGGAAATGCGGCTGGAGCGCGCCCAGAAACTGTTGCTTCAGACCGAAGCATCCGTCACCGAGGTTGCCGTGGCCTGCGGCTTTGAAAACCCGGGCCATTTTTCGCGCGTCTACCGGTCAAGCTTTGGCGTTACCCCGCACGCGCAGCGCAACAAGATCGACTGACATTGTCTGGCGGTGGGTCTGGTGGTGGATTTGCCCTGACCTGTACGGCAGGGGATGCCGCGATTCACCGGCCCAAAACGGGCCTGAACGGGCATCCCCCTAACCCTGCCGAGATACCCCCTCATTAAAACCGGACTAGTCAACAGATCGACAGGATGATGTACCAATAGATTTGGATATTGGCATAAGTTTTGCGAGAACTTGTCATCCATGCGATTCTTGTGCCCTTATTCGTTAATCTTTGCCTCAATTGGAGATTTGTGATTCAGCGGAATCCGGCAGCCTCAAGGATCATGACATCTTGCAAACAAACTATAATTCATGGGCTTCACTCATTGCCGCATTCAGGGACCGCACCGGGAAACAATCTGCTTCGATCTGAGGTGTTCGTTTTCTGCCCGGTGCCCCAGGGATGGACGGGGCAATCTTGGCTCGACAGCTTCGGCTGCTTGCCTGACACCGCCCAACAGGCGCTCAAGCGCCATCTCTAACGGATTTGCGTCATATCCAGCCTGGGCGCGGCGCGCGTGATTTCATGGGTGCTGTTCTCCGCGCCTGCTCCGACGCGAAGGTTCAGCTTCCTTGTCCCGCTGAACCGCTGGAAATACGCAAATTCTATCGCGTTCAGCGCATCCATATCCTGACATTGAACAACGTAGTCAGCCTGAAATTCCGAATGCTCTCCCGCCGTGGATGACGTGCCCCCCTCGCCCGCGGTGTCCTGCTGCCCCGGGACATCATGCGTCAGGATCACGTTTGCAGATGCAGTAAAGCACACGGCCTCGGGCGGGACGACAAACAGGTCCAGCGGCTTGGACAGTTCGGAAATCGCGATGGCGACACGCGTGCGCTCGTCATCACTGGCTACCGGGGTCTCGAACCCGATGATGTCAATGCTTGGAACCCTGAGGGACAGCGAAAATCCCGTGTCCGTGAGCACGATTTCCAATTGACCGGACCCATGGTGATGGGTGGACGTGATCTGCGTCGCCTGAGCAGCAAGAGCTGCCGGAAAGAGAGACAAGGCCAGAACAGAGCACTTCATTAACCAACAACCGCCTTAAACAGAATCACACCAGTGATTTTAACGCGAATCACCTGCCACGCAATGCTATCCCTCGGATCGGAGCCCGCCAGATATGGGGAGGCTTGTTGGGTTCAACAGCCCCCGCCTATATCTGACAATAAAACTCAGGTTGACATTGCCGACTAAATAACTCAGTTATTTCTTCGCCAAACCCGCGGGGCATTCCCGCACGATCCGACAGTTCTGACAGGAAAGCACCGAACTCCTATGACCAAGTTATTCACCACTGCCAGCGCCCTGACGTTCTGCATGGCAACCGCCGCGATCTCGGGTGATGCCCCCACCAAGGCGGATGTACTGAACACCTATGCCAATATTGCGGAAGCCAAATTTGAGGACAGCCTGATTTCAGCCAGAAAATTGCAGGATGCGGTCAACGCACTGATCGCCGATCCGTCGGACGCAACGCTGAACGCGGCGCGCGCGGCCTGGGTTGCTGCCCGTGTTCCCTATCAGCAAACGGAAGTCTATCGCTTCGGCAATGCCATCGTTGATGACTGGGAAGGCAAGGTGAACGCCTGGCCCTTGGACGAAGGTCTGATCGACTATGTTGACGCGGCCTATGGCGGCGCGACGGACGAAAACGAGTTTGCCGTGCTGAATGTCATCGCCAACCCCAGCTTCCAACTGTCGGGCGAGACCATTGATGCCAGCGAAATCACCCCCGAACTGCTGAGCGACATCTTGCACGAAGCCGATGGTATCGAGGCGAATGTGGCAACCGGCTATCACGCCATCGAGTTCCTTCTGTGGGGCCAGGACATGAACGGCCATGGCGCTGGCGCCGGCAACCGCCCGGCCACCGATTATGCGCAGGGCGAGGACTGTACCGGCGGCCATTGCGACCGTCGTGCGCAATACCTGAGCGCTGCGACCGAACTGCTGGTCAGCGACTTGGCCTGGATGGCGGATCAGTGGAAAGACGGCGGAGCGGCGCGCGCAGCCTTGATGGAGAACGAAGCAGCTGGCATCAGCGCGATCCTGACCGGCATGGGCTCTCTCTCCTATGGTGAGCAAGCCGGTGAACGCATGCGCCTTGGCCTGATGCTGAACGATCCCGAAGAAGAACATGACTGCTTTTCTGACAACACCCACAACAGCCATTACTATGACGGGTTGGGCATCCAGAACGTCTATCTGGGCAGCTATACCCGCATAGATGGCACCCCGGTTTCGGGCGCATCTCTGGCCGATCTGGTCATCGCCACCGATCCGGCGCTGGATACCGAGATGAAAGCGAAACTGGCCGCCACCATGCAGGCCCTGGGCAAGATCAAGACAACAGCCGAGGCAGGATTTGCCTATGACCAGATGCTTGAGCGCGGCAACAAAGGCGGTGAGGCCCTGATCATGGGCGGCGTCAACGGCCTGATCGATCAGACCAAGACCATCGAGCGCATCGTAACTGCGCTGGAACTGGACGGGGTTGCGTTTGAAGGGTCAGACAGCCTGGACAACCCGGACGCCGTCTTTCACTAAACCCAAGCGGGCCGGAGAGGGTTTCTTTCCGGCCCGTGCAACCTTTTCTGATCGCCTGTAGAGGCGGCGAAACGAGCCAAGACCAATGATTGTCTGCCACTGCACCAACATATCCGATCACGACATCCGCGCGGCCATCGACTGGATGCGCACGGCGGATCCGCAGACCATCATCACCCCCGGCAAAATCTACCATGCCCTTGGCAAATCGGCGGATTGTGGCGGGTGCATGCCGCTGTTCCTAGACACAATGCGGGCCAGCGGTAATCTGGGCGTACCGATGCAACTCCGCACATTGCGTGCCGGAGCAACACAGGAGAAAGCTGATGAAGGGCGATCCGAAGGTCATCGAATATCTGAACAAGTCTCTGCGGCATGAGCTGACGGCCGTCAGCCAATACTGGCTGCATTACCGCCTGCAAGAAGACTGGGGCCTTGGCCATATGGCCAAGAAAAGCCGCGAGGAAAGCATCGAAGAGATGGGCCACGCGGACAAGCTGATCGAACGGATCATCTTTTTGGAAGGCCACCCCAACCTTCAGAAGCTGGACCCGCTGCGGATCGGGCAGACGCCGAAGGAAACGCTGGAATGCGACCTGGCGGCCGAGATCGACGCAAGGGCTCTTTACAAGGAAGCGCGCGAATATTGTCGGGAGGCCGGCGACTTTGTCTCCATGTCGCTGTTCGAACAGTTGATGTCCGATGAAGAGGGACATATCGACTTCCTCGAAACGCAGCTCGACCTGTATGAAAGGATCGGCGAAGCCAATTATGCGCAACTCAACGCATCGAAAATGGACGAAGGCGAATAGTCTTCTTGCCTTGTCGGTGGTCGCCCTGGCGGCCACCCCTTCCCTGTCAGCCGAGCTGCGGGACCTGCATCTGAATGTCACCCCCCGCACCGATGAGGAACGCGCCCGCATTGCCGCCGCGACTGCGCCCCCGCAGGACTATGGCGTGTCGCAGCCGTTCGAAGAACTCTCTGCCGGGGCGGCGACTGTCCGGGTCCGCAACGACGCGGATGCGTTCTCGCAACCCTCGGGCAACCTGAGCTTCGAACAGGAGCTGGATTTCAAGGTCGGCAACGGGTTGTTCAAGAAAATCTGGGTTTCGTCACCATCATCCACGTTGGCCTCTGATGGGTTGGGGCCGCTGTACAACGCACGATCCTGCCAGCGTTGCCACATCAAGGATGGGCGGGGGCACACACCCAACGGACCTGATGACAACGCGGTCTCGATGTTCCTTCGGGTCTCGATCCCCGGTGCGCCGGAAGACGGGTATGGTGGGATCGAAGACTACATCGCCACGCGGCCCGAACCCAACTATGGCGGGCAGATGCAGGATTTCGCACTTGCGGGACATCCGGCGGAATATCGGCTGGATATCTCGTATGAGGAAATCCGCATCGCGCTTTCTGACGGTGAAACCGCCGCTCTGCGCCGCCCAACCTATCGGGCCGCGGATCTGGGCTATGGCCCGCTGCACCCCGATGCGATGCTGAGCCCGCGGGTCGCACCGCAGATGATCGGGCTTGGGCTGCTCGAGGCGATCCCGGTCGAAGACCTGCTGGCCAAGGCTGACCCTGATGACGTGGATGGGGACGGCATCTCGGGCCGTCCGAACATCGTCTGGTCTGTTGAATACGGTGCGCCCATGATGGGACGGTTCGGGCACAAGGCAGGCATGCCGACAGTCATGGAGCAATCTGCCGCGGCCTTTGCCGGGGATATCGGCATTTCAAGCCCGCTTTACCCGGCACCTCAGGGGGACTGCACGGATTTGCAGGTGAACTGCGTCGAGGCCCCGCATGGCGACACCGATACGCGCGAGTTCGAGATCGATCAGCAGGGCATGGACCTGGTGGATTTCTACAGCCGCAATCTGGGTGTGCCCGGTCGCCGTGATGTCGACGACCCCGAGGTGTTGCGCGGCAAAGAGGTGTTTCACACGACCGGCTGCGCATCGTGTCATACTCCGGCCCATGTCACCCACCGGCTGGAAGATCGGCCCGAGCACAGCTTTCAGCTGATCTGGCCCTATACCGACCTGCTGCTGCATGACATGGGCGAAGGCTTGGCGGATCACCGCCCCGAGGCCCGCGCGACGGGGCGCGAATGGCGGACGCCGCCGCTGTGGGGCATAGGTCTGACCGAACGCGTCTCGGGCCACACGCAGTTTCTGCATGACGGGCGGGCCCGCAATCTGCTCGAGGCGATACTGTGGCACGGGGGCGAAGCCCAGGCCGCCCGCGATGCAGTTGTGTCGATGCCGAAAGCTGACCGAGACGCCCTGATCCGTTTTCTGGAGAGCCTCTGACCCATGCGTATTCTTACTCTTGTTGCCGCGTTGATGATGCCGCTTGTCGCGCAGGCGCAGGATCGCGCGCCGATCCTGATGGACGTGACCGAGACACATATTCTGCCCCGGTTCGGCAAACTGCCGGAAACAACCGGGGCTCTGGTCAGTGCATCCCGGGTGGATTGCGATCCGACCTCACCGGCGCTGCGCGCGGCTTATGACGCGGCCTTCGACAGCTGGATTTCCGCCAGCCATCTGCGGTTCGGTCCGACCGAGGTCGACGATCGTGCGTTTGCCATGGCGTTCTGGCCCGATACGAAAGGGTTCACCTCAAAGGCCCTGTCCCAGCATATCGCAACCGAGGATGACGCCGTGCAAAGCCCGAATACCTATGCCGAGACCTCCATAGCGGGGCGCGGATTCTTTGCGCTCGAACGGATGTTGTTCGATCCCGCCTTTGCAGAGCAGGGCGATGCGGACTACCGCTGCGCGCTGATCCAGGCGATCGCGGCGGATATTGATGCCAATGCCCGGGCGATGGCCGAGGACTGGCAAAGCTATGCCCCCAGCCTGACCCGACCCGGCGAGAGCAGCCGCTACCGAACGCAGGACGAAGCCATGCAGGAGCTGTTCAAGGCTTTGTCCACGGGTCTTGAATTCACGGCCGACACACGGCTTGGTCGCCCGCTGGGCACGTTCGATCGCCCGCGCCCCAACCGCGCCGAAGCGTGGCGGTCAAAGCGATCCTTGCGCCATGTCGAGCTTTCGCTGATGGCCCTTCGTGATCTTGCGGCACGATTGGCCTTTGATCATCCCGATATCGCCGCCGATCTGGATGCCGCCTTTGCGCGCGCCATCGAGAATGCCCAAGCCATCGAAGACCCGGCGTTGGCCGGCGTTGCGGATCCGCGGGCCCGGTTCCGTATCGAGGCCCTGCAACAGTCCATCCATGACATCCGCGCCATTGCTTCATCCGAACTTGGCCCGACACTGGGCATCAGCGCTGGCTTCAATTCGCTGGACGGGGACTGAAAAATGACATCGCGTCGCCGCTTCCTTGCAGGGCTTGCTGCAACCTCTCTGCCACCGATCCATGGATGGGCCTCGGTGGGCAGGCCGGATTTTCTGGCAGCGGGGCTGTTTCCGGATGGTTCGTATCGACTGGCCGGACTGGATGCACATGGAGCACTCCTCTTTTCCGTGCCCCTGCCCGCGCGCGGGCATGCGGCGGCGGCGCATCCTGTCAAAGCACAGGCCGTGGCCTTTGCGCGCCGACCCGGTACTTTTGCCGTCGTGGTCGATTGCGCATCAGGCGCGCAGACCGCGCAGCTGACAGCGCCGGAAGGTCGGCATTTCTATGGTCACGGCACCTTTTCTGCGGATGGCGCGCATTTCTTCACCACTGAAAACGATTACGAGGCCGGAAAAGGTATCATAGGGGTCTGGGACGCAGAAACCTTTGCGCGGTTGGGCGAGTTTTCGTCCGGTGGCGTTGGTCCGCATGACATGCGGCTGATGCCGGGTGGAAAAACGCTTGTGATTGCCAATGGCGGGATCGAAACCCATCCCGAAACCGGGCGCACGAAGCTGAACCTGCCGACGATGGAGCCCAATCTGACCTACCTTTCCCTGTCGGGCCTGGTTCAGGAACAGGTGTCGCTGACGCTTGCGCTTCACAAGAACTCGATCCGCCATCTGGCGGTCCGTCGCGACGGGCTTGTGGGCTTTGCGATGCAGTGGCAGGGCAGCAAGGCCGAACATCCGCCCTTGCTGGGTCTGCACCGTCAGGGGGAAACCCCGCACCTTCTGTCCGCCCCGGAGCAGGACCAAAGCACGCTACAGGGTTATGCGGGCAGCATCGCGTTTTCGGCGGATGGCGCAACCGTTGCCATCACCTGTCCGCGCGGCAATGCGCTGCATCGGTTCGACGTGGCCAGTGGCACGTTCAGGGATGCGTTCGAGCTTGAGGATGTCTGCGGGCTTGGATCCGGCCCGAACGGCTTGGTTTTCACCACCGGAACCGGTGTGTTCGGCGCGTTGACCACTGCGCACCCCAAGATCCGGACCCGCGCGAAGTGCCAGTGGGACAATCATCTGGTCCCGATCAACCCACCGGCATGAAATTCGGATTTTTCCGTCACATAGTTTACACTTGGAAGAATCAAACAGCTGCCGTATTGGCGGTCGCGAAACTGGCACCCCTACGTTAAGGACCGACTTGATTGAAACAGACGCCGGACGCACCGCATTCCATCTACGGGGTTGAGAAATGGGGCAAAGGCCTCATCGAGGTGACGGAGCAGGGCGAGATCGGTCTGCGCAACCCCCTGGCACCCGAGGTTGATGCGATCAGCCTGCCCGGTATTCTCAGCGATCTGGATGACCGCGGCATCAAGGCCCCGATGGTTCTGCGCGTCTCTTCCTATCTGGAACACGAGATCGCGCATCTGAACGAAAGCTTCCGGGATGCTATCGCCCGCGTCGGTTACAGGGGCAGCTATCGCGGTGTGTTCCCGATCAAGGTGAACCAGCAGGCCCAGGTCGTCGACCGGATCGTCGAATTCGGCAAGAAATACAACTATGGGCTCGAGGCCGGGTCCAAACCCGAACTGGTGATCGCGCTGGCGCATCGTCTGGCCAGCGAGGCGTTGATCGTCTGCAACGGCGTCAAGGACGCCGAGTTTATCCAACTGGCCACGCTTTCCCGCAAAATCGGCTTCAACACGGTGATCGTTCTGGAAAGCCCGAAAGAGGCCGACACGGTGATCGAGGTCTACAAGGAACTGGGGATCGAACCGCTGATTGGTGTGCGGGTGAAACTGACCAACCAGATCAGCGGCAAATGGGAAGAAAGCTCGGGTGACCGGTCCGCCTTTGGCATGAACACCGATCAACTGGTGGCCACTGTGGACAAGCTGCGCGATGCGGGCCTTCTGCATTGCCTGAAGTTGCAGCACTCGCATCTGGGATCGCAGGTACAGGACGTCAACGACGTACGCCGCGCGGTGGGCGAGGCATGCCGTTATTACACCGAACTGACCCGCGAAGGCGTGCCACTGACCCATCTGGACCTCGGCGGTGGCATGGGCGTGGATTACACCGGTGAAAAGAAGGCGGCTGAAAACTCGATCAACTACACGGTCGAGGAATATTGCGCCAACGTGGTGGAAACCGTGGCCTACGCGATGGATGAGGCCGAAATCGACCACCCGACGCTGGTCACCGAAAGCGGTCGCGCTGTGGTGGCGACATCGTCGATGCTGGTGTTCAACGTGTTGGAAAGCACATTGTACGATGCGCCCAACGGCCCCGAGGTTGAAGCCGACGATCATCACATGGTTTCGGACCTTGCCGCGGTGCACGGCTATCTCAGCAAAGACCGTCTTCAGGAATGCTGGAACGACGCCAATTTCTACCGCAACGAATTGCGCGCCCTGTTCCGCCGTGGGTATGTGGACCTGCGCCAGATGGCCCGCGCCGAACGGATCTATCTGTCGCTGATGGCCCGACTCAAGTCACTGGCGGCCAGTGACGATCTGGAAACCGACGTGGACGACCAGCTCGAGAAAGTGGCCGATATCTACCACTGCAATTTTTCGCTGTTTCAGTCCCTGCCCGACGTCTGGGCGATCGACCAGCTGCATCCGATCGTGCCCTTGCAGGGCCTGAACCAGACACCCGACCGCCGCGCGGTTCTGTCCGACATCACCTGCGACAGCGACGGCAAGATCGACCGGTTCATCCTGGCTGATGGCGTCTCGCCCAGCTTGCCGGTGCATTCCCTGCCGGAACAGGATGAATACTTCATGGGCGTCTTTTTCGTCGGCGCTTATCAGGAAACGTTGGGCGATCTGCACAACCTGTTCGGCGACACCAACGTCGTCACCATCGACCTGCGCGCTGACGGAGGGTTCGACCTGCTGCACGAGCAAGAGGGTGATACGATCAGTCAGGTGCTGTCCTATGTCGAATTCGACCCGACCGACTGCGTCGCCGCCTTCCGCAAAATGGTGGACGAGGCGATATCGACCGGTACTCTGAAAGCCAAGGACCGCAAAACCCTGATGAGCGCCTATCGCGACTCGATCAACGGCTACACCTATTACGAATAACCCCCTGTGAGAGGAGACTACCCCATGGGAAAAACACTGGTTGTCGGCGCGGGCGGCGTATCCCACGCCGCCGTGCACAAGATGGCGATGAATTCGGACATCTTCACCGAAATCACATTGGCCAGCCGCACCAAGTCGAAATGCGACGCCATCGCCAAATCGGTCAAGGAACGCACCGGCGTCGACATCAAGACGGCTGAGCTTGACGCCTACAAGGTCGAAGACACGGTCAAGCTGATCAAGGAAACAGGGGCCGAGATCCTGGTGAACCTGGCCCTGCCCTATCAGGATCTTGTGCTGATGGATGCCTGCCTCGAGGCCTGCTGCCACTATCTCGACACCGCCAATTACGAGCCCGAGGACGAAGCCAAGTTCGAATACCACTGGCAATGGGCCTATCAGGACAAGTTCAAGCAGGCCGGCCTGACCGCCATCCTCGGCTCGGGCTTCGATCCGGGCGTTACATCCGTCTTTGCCAAGTGGCTCAAGAAACACAAGCTGGACACCATCCGCCAGATCGACGTTCTGGACGCCAACGGCGGCCAGAACGATCAGGAATTTGCCACCAATTTCAACCCGGAAATCAACCTGCGCGAAGTCCTGGCTGAGGTGCGCCACTGGGAGAACGGCGAATGGAAACACTCCCCCGCGATGACCCACAAGGTCGAATTCAACTTCCCCGCCATCGGCCCCAAGAACATGTACCTGATGTATCACGAGGAACTGGAATCGCTCTCGACCCATTTCCCCGAGATCGAGCGCGCCCGGTTCTGGATGACCTTCGGCGACGCCTATATCACCCACGCCAAAGTGTTGGAAAACGTCGGCATGACCCGCATCGACCCGGTAGTGCACAACGGGGTCGAGATCATCCCGATCCAGTTCCTGAAAACCCTGCTGCCCGACCCCGGCGATCTGGGTGCCGAAACCAAGGGCAAGGCCTGCATCGGCGACATCGCCACCGGCCAAGCCAAGGACGGCTCGGGCGAGAAGACCTACTACATCTACAACATCTGCGATCACGAGGAATGCTACCGCGAGGTCGGCAGCCAGGCCGTCAGCTACACCACCGGCGTCCCGGCCATGATCGGCGCGGCACAGGTGCTGAAAGGCAACTGGCGCGAACCGGGCGTGTGGAACATGGAGCAGCTCGACCCGGACGACTTCATGGACATGCTGAACACCCACGGCCTTCCCTGGCAGGTCCACGAACTCGACGGCCCGGTCGAATTCTAATCCTTTCAGACTTCATCTTTTACCAAATACTCCGGGGGTCCGGGGGCAGCGCCCCCGGCCTCTCCACAATCGGAGACGCCCGACATGTCCGACATGATGACCACACAGGCCGGAGACGCCGGAGCCTTCCGCCACTTCGACCTGACACGCGTGCCGTCACCCTGTTTCGTCGTCGACGAAAAGGCGGTGGAGCGAAATCTGGCGGTTCTGTCCGATATCGGCGAGCGGTCTGGCGCACGTATCCTGTCGGCGCTCAAGGCATTCTCGATGTTCGCGCTGGCACCGCTGGTGCGCCAGTACCTGGGCGGCACCTGCGCCAGCGGCATCTACGAGGCCCGGCTGGGCCGTGAGGAATATGGCGGCGAGGTCGCGACCTTCTGTGCGGGCTACAAGGATTCCGACATCGACGAAATCCTCGCGCTCTCGGATCACATCATCTTCAACAGCCCGGCGCAGAAAGACCGCTTTCTGGCCAGGGCACAGGCCGCCGGGCGGCAGGTGGGGCTGCGGATCAACCCCGAACACTCCGAGGGCGAGGTTGCGAAATACGACCCCTGCGCCCCCTGTTCGCGCCTCGGAACCCCGGTCAGCCAACTGGACGCCAAGGCGCTGAAGGGTGTGGACGGGCTGCACATGCACACACTGTGCGAACAGGGCTTCGAGCCTCTGGCGCGCACCTGGGCCGCGGTTGAACCGAAACTCGCCCCCTTCCTGAACGGTCTGAAATGGCTGAACTTCGGCGGCGGCCACCACATCACCCGCAGCGACTATGACCGCGACGGGCTGGTGGAGTTCATCAAACACATCCGAGCCAAATACGGCGTCGAGGTCTATCTGGAACCCGGCGAGGCGGTGGCGTTGGATGCGGGCATTTTGGTGGGCGAAATCCTCGACCTGCCGCACAACGGCATGGACCTTGCCATCACCGACATTTCGGCCACCTGCCACATGCCCGACGTGATCGAGGCCCCGTATCGACCGGCCCTGATGGACGAGGCCGAAGCAGGCCATGCATACCGCCTGGGCGGCCCCTCGTGCCTGGCGGGCGACGTGATCGGCGACTACACCTGGGCCGAGCCGTTGCGGATCGGGCAGCGCTTTGCCTTTCTGGATCAGGCGCATTACTCGATGGTCAAGACCAACACCTTCAACGGCGTTCCCCTACCCACGATCGCCCTGTGGAACAGCGAAACCGACGAGCTTAAGATCATCAGGCAATTCGGCTACGACGACTTCAAAGAGAGGCTATCATGAGCGTTTTCCTCGACAGCGAACTGACCGACGCCGAACGCAGTGAAGACGCCCGGTTCCGCGTGATCCCGGTGCCGTTGGAACGCACGGTGTCCTATGGGTCAGGCACGGCAGACGGACCCGCCGCGATCATCGAAGCCAGCAACGAGCTCGAACGCATCACGGGCCACGCGGAACCCTGCGTCGAAGGCATCTTCACCGAGCCGCCGCTGGATTGCGACGGCCCACTGCCGGACGTCATGGAGCGGCTCGCCCAGCGCACCGAGGCCGCCGTCCGCGCCGGCAAGGTGCCGGTCACGCTGGGCGGAGAACACTCGCTCAGCTATGGCGCGGTCATGGGTGTGGCCCGCGCATTGGGCCAGCCCCTCGGTATCGTGCAGATCGACGCCCATGCCGACCTGCGCAACGCATATCAGGGGGAAAAACACTCTCATGCTTCGGTCATGCATCTGCTGGCCGAGGAAGGTATCCCACTGGCCCAGTTCGGCGTGCGCGCCTTTTCCACCGAGGAAGCAAAAAGCCGTCTGAGGAACCGCGTCTTCCATGTCGATGCCGAGGAACTGGTGACGGGTCACATCCACTCGGTCGACCTGCCCGAGGATTTCCCCGAACTGGTCTATGTCAGCTTTGACGTTGATGGGCTGGACCCGGCGCAGATGCCCGCGACAGGCACGCCTGTTCCGGGTGGGCTGGGATATTATCAGGCGCTTCGCCTCGTCGAACACGCCCTGAAGGGCCGACGCTGCGTTGGTTTCGACGTGGTCGAACTGGCCCCCGACGGCAACGCGGCGTGGGATTTCACCGCGGCGCAGATCGTCTATCGCCTGATGGCGAGCTGCTGAACAGGCAGGCGGGCCGGGCTGGCCCGCCTGATCCGGTACTTAGTCGGTTTTGCCGTCATCGACGGTTTCGTTCAACTCCATATGGCCTTCGCCCCTGTTCAGGACGCGGCGCAACATGGGTTCGAAGAACTCCAGCGGCTTGGTCGGATAATTCGGGTCGAACGCCTTCTGATCGTATTCATGGCAGAAATAGCGACACTCTTCCCAATAAGGGCTGTCGCGGTACTTGTCGCGCGCGTTGCGGTCGCCACCCAGGTGGTGGTTGTAGTAGTACCCCTGAAACACGCAATGATGCTTGAGAATCCAATAGGTCTTCTCGCTGACGTAAGGCTTCATCATCGCCGCCGACAGCTCTCCGTGATTGTAGGGCGACAGGATATCGCCGGTATCGTGAATCAGCGCAGCCACCACCAGTTCTTCATCCGCACCGTCCTCGTAAGCACGTGTCGCGGCTTGCAGGCTGTGCTGATAGCGGTTGACCGGATAGGGCGTCCATTCTTCGTCCAACGAGCGGATGGCATCGAGGATGCGGTCAGGCAGGGCCGCATTATAAGCCTCTTCATACGCCATCACAGCGTCCCAGTCGGCCTTGGTGGCATTCTCGAAACTGGTCCAGGTGGGTTTGTGGCTTTTGTCCAGCATGGCTGATCCTTTGGCATGTGTCCTGAGAAGAAGCGTAGTTCGAAACCAGCCTTGAAAAAAATGAATTGATTTTATCACTGTGATCAAAAAATACTTTCGACATGCAATTCAAAGCTCTGGAAACTTTTCTCTGCGTGGCCGAAGCCGGTGGCTTTCATGCCGCCGCCCGCAAGTTGAATGTGACGCAGACCGCCGTCAGCGCGCGCATTCGCCTGATCGAGGAGGAAACCGGCAGGGCGCTGTTCACGCGCGGTGCCGGAGGAACGGCGCTGACCGAGTTCGGCCGGCAGTTCAAACCCTATGCGGAACAGATGCTGTCCCTTTGGGGCTTTGCATCGCGCGACCTGCCGGTACAGGTACAGAACCGCCCGGCGCTGCGGTTGGGCGGTCAGCTCAGCATTTGGGATCCGTTGCTGGTGGACCTGGCGGTTCGGTTTGAACAGCGCTTTGGCAAATTGCTGTTGACGCTGAACTACGACCACGACCTGAACATGGTCGAAGCGGTGGCAACCCATGTGCTGGACGCGGCGATCACACATGAAAAGCCATCCGACCGGCGCGTCACGTGGTACGCGCTTAAACCCGAGCTCTTGTCCCTGGTCCGGACGCCAAAGGCTGACGGCGCGGACGATGACCTGATCTTCGTCAACCTCGAACTGGGCGAAGTCTATCAGGATCATGTAAGATCGGCGGCGCGACGGGCGTCAGGTCAGACCGTATTTCTTGGCAATTGCATGATGGCGCTGCGATATGTTCTGCAACGGGGCGGAAACGGTTACTTCCCCGATTACGTCATTTCCGAACATCTGGCCTCGGGTGCTCTGAAGCGGGTCGAGGACAGTATCAGCTTGCCCTTGCCCATGTATCTGGTCACCCGCGGTGATCGCGAGGAATTCGACGACATCCACAGCTGTTTGGTGGATCTTCGCAGCTAGAACTCAGGCCGGTGTCGGCATGATCCGGGGCGCGCGCTGCCGTTTTCGCATCAACGGCCGACCAGCAACAAGCAGGAAGAGGCCCGAGATCAGCACCCCCATGATTGCGGGAAGGTAAAGCAGAAACCAAAGCTCCGGGTCATCGATCACCACCGGGGAAACAAACCCGCGCACACCTTCAAGCAGCACAAGAATGGTGAAGGCGCCCAATATCTGCGGCCACAATCCAAACCGGGAAAAGCTGCCCAGCATCAGGGTTGAATACCCGGCCAGCGCCACGGCGATGCAAATCGCGATCCACGAGAACCGCTGGTGCAGCTCTTCGATCAGTTTGCCTTGGCTGAACCCTTCCGTGGCTGAAACCTCATCCCGGTTGCGGATCAGGTCCGCCGTTGGAATGGCTTCGAGACTGCGCCGGGCCATTGGATTTGTATTCGTCAGTTCCGAGATGTCGTAGGAGGCGTCCTGAAACAGGGTCGATGACAACACCTTGCCTTCCTTGTTCAGGCGCAATGCAACCCCATCAACCATCACAAGGTGGATGCCGGCATCATTGTTGACCAGATAGGCGGTTACGCTTGAATAGCTGACCGAGTTTTCAGGATCGCGGCGGTCAGACACGAACACTTCGTGGAGTGTGCCGTCCAGATCAATCCCGCCTATGTAAACCGTGACGCCTTCGGCAGGGTGCAGAAACTCACCTTCGTTCAACAGTTGAGCCGTCACATCTCCGGCCACTTCAGCCTGCCGGATTTCCAGCTGTTCCACCGAGGCCGGGCGCAGGAACACGCTGATGATCGCCATCATCACCCCGGTAATCACACCGAAAAGCAGCACCGCCCGGGCAAGCCGCCAAGGGCTGGATCCGGTGGCCAGCATAACCGTCAGTTCACTTTCGCGGCTCAGGCGATTTGTGGCATAGACGGCGGCGGCAAACACCGCCATGGGCATGACCGTACGGATCAGGGTCGGCAAAGTCAGCGCGGTGAATTCCAGAAAGACCATCGCCGACTGCCCGCCGCTGATGACCCTGTCAAACAGGCTGACGGACCGGGTGATCCAGAACACACCGACCAGCACCAGGGTGAAAAAGCCAAACAGAATCAGCAATTGCCGCAGGAAATATCCATCAAAACGCGACATGGGGCCTCGTGCGTGTGTTCGTTTGCAGCGGACACTAGGGCATTAAGCCGACAGAGGAAACAGGCATTGGACGTCAGGATGCCCCTGTGTGCAACCTTCGCGCATACCGGTTTCACCGCACATCCCTGTTTTGGCATCAAAAGGGCCCGGAGAATACGCTTTGTGAAAACAGCGGCTCATGGCACATTTTATGGATTGATTGAAATGGAGTTTGAAAAATGGCACTGTTTTTTTCCCGCCGCACCTATAACGCACATAAGAAGAAATTTACCCTCAAGCCCGCCGCAAAGACGAGATATGTCAACATCACCCAGCAAAGCCCGGGTGGAAAAATCCGAAAGGGCAGTATCGTCAAAAAAGCCAAATGGCTGGATCTCGTGCGTCAGGAGGGCGGGGATTCGGCCGTCCTGATCTATGTTCACGGGTTCAACACCAGCCAGAAGGACATGCTGGACCGGCTGGGGAAAATAGAAACCAACCTAAGGGGCAACGGATATCAGGGCGCGGTCGTTGCCTTTGACTGGCCCAGCGACGGATCGGTGCACACCTACGACTCGGACCGCTCCGATGCCAAGGCGGTGGCACCGCATCTGGTGGGGGACGGAATCTTGCCGCTGTTGGGAATGTCGCCACGCCCCAAGGTGCATCTGATCGCTCATTCTATGGGTGCGTTGGTGGTACTGCGCGCATTCTCGGACTTCGGGGATTCGGCCGGGCCCGGCAACAAGATATGGTCGGCGGATCAGGTCATGTTTGCGTCAGCGGACATCGATTCAGAATGGCTGGAAAAGGGCGCATGGGCCGATCTGGTCCTGAAAAAACGGTGCAAGCGATTCACCAATTACTACAGCCGGAAAGACAAGGTGCTGGCCCTGGCCGGCGGGATTGTTCACGGCGGTCGGCGTCGCGCCGGTCGTGTCGGGATGCCGAAGCTGACCTCGAAAGGTCACTGGGATATTTTCTGTGACCACCAATATCAACGAGACGTCCCCAAAGCACAGCGCAAGATGATGAAGTCGCATCGCTGGTGGTTCGACAGCGGCGGGTTTTATGAGGACCTCGCCCTGACGATCGACGGCCATCCGGCAAAAACGATGCCGACCCGGCACAAGACAAATATCGGGGATCTGGCGCTGCTGGCCTGACTGACCGGCCGCCCAACGCCTTTCTCTGGTGCAAAGCCCGTTTTCGCGGGTTTTGCTCAAGTAGCGGCTTTGGGCAGATTCTCTGCACGTTCTGGCAGCGTCACTATGTGTTGCTGACCAGAAACGGAAAGGGCGCGCTCGACCACAAGCGCGCCCCAGTCACAGGGGAGAAACTGAAAACCTGCGTTCTGTGCAGAACCTGAACGCCAACTCTTTGACATCCTCAGACAAACAGACTTTCCAACATCCGTCAGTGACGCTGTTCACACTCTGGGCCGGTATTTTTAGATGGCATATGGGGTTTGGTTGCACGGCGACTCACAATGCCTGCATGCGTCCTGATTGCCGGTTCGCCCCGGCCATAGTCGTAAGCCGTGCGCGCTGGCAACGCGCCAGGCACGATCGCCGATTGGTGTTTTGATGCGGATGGCAGGGGCAGCAGGGTTCGAACCCGCGACCTACGGTTTTGGAGACCGTCGCTCTACCAACTGAGCTATACCCCTGTGGTGCGCCCCAGATATGACAGCCGCGCGGCGGACTCAAGAGGCTTTTTCGGATTCCACACCACTATCTGAGCCGACAAACAAGTTGCGCAAAATGTGCAGTGCGCTAAGACAAGGTCCGGTCAGCAAAAGGAACCCCGTGTGAACCTCCGCAAGAAGATCGCAGACAGCGAAGCCGTGCTGAACTGGGTGGCCCGCCGGATCGCCGCTTACATCCGATTGGTCAACCGCAACACACGTTGGCAACGCATCGGATACGAAGAACTGGATCATCTGGTCGAACAAGGTGAGCCGGTCATCGTTGTGCTCTGGCATCAACGGCTGGCGCAGTCGCCATATTTCTTCCCGCTGGACAAGGGGCGCATCTGTTCGATCACCTCCTCTGCCCGGGCGGGCAGCATGGTGGGTCGGGTACAAAAGCTGTTTGGCATGGATACGATCGCCATGGCCAGCAAGACACGCCACGTCGCCTTGTCACGCCAGGTTCTGGGCAAGATGAAGCAGGGTATCTCAATTGGGATCGCGGCAGACGGCCCGCGCGGGCCAGAGCGGGTTCTGTCGACGGTTCCGTTGGTATGGGCGCGGACCTCGGGCAAGCGCGTATTCGGCATCACCTATTCAACAAAACATGGTCGCGAAGCGGGAACCTGGGATCACCTTCTGATGCCCCGCCCCTGGCGAAATGAAGGCGTGTTTCTGTGCCGGGAATGGGCTGAAACAGTGCCCCGCAAGGCCAGCGAAGAGGAAATCGAGACCCTGCGCCTGAGCCTGGAGCAGCATATGAACGACATCACGGCAGAAGCTGACCGGATGGTCGGGCGCGAGCCCTGGTCACCTGACGCCTAACCGCCCCTGAGACGTTGCATCAGATAGACTTCGCTGCCTTCGGGAATCGGCTCGGTAAGCCCTGTGGCAATGACACGCCCGTCGATCGCGATGGAGACCCCCGCGTCAATGGGGGCCTGCAACTGCGGGTGGGCCCGGACCAGAGCCCGCAAAAGCTCTCCGGTGGTTTTGGCCTCGACCTCAACCACTTGCTGGCCCCCGGTCAGTGACCGGAGGCCGGACCAGAGGTGGACCTCAACCATTTTCCTTCAGGGCCGCCAGAATGCGCGGCGGAGACATCGGCAGTTGCGTCATCCGAACACCCGCCGCATTGGACACCGCGTTGGCGATGGCGGCCAGGGGCGGCACGATGCCCGTCTCGCCCACGCCGCGCACCCCAAACGGGTGGCCGGGGTTGGGCACTTCGACGATCACCGTGTCGATCATCGGCAGGTCGCTGGCAACAGGAATCCGGTAATCGAGGAATATCGAGTTCTGCAACCGACCATCCTCGCCATAGATGTATTCCTCGTTCAGTGCCCAGCCGATACCCTGTGCGGCACCACCTTGGAACTGCCCTTCCACATAGGTCGGGTGGATCGCCTTTCCGGCGTCCTGAATGACCGTGTACCGGGTGATCGATGTCTTGCCGGTTTCCGGGTCGACCTCGGCATCGACGATATGGGTGCCAAAAGATACGCCCGCGCCTTCGGGGGTTGCTTCGAAATGGCCCGAAATCGGGCCTCCGGTCGATCCCATATCCGCCGTAATGTCGGCCAGAGGCATCGGGTCGAAATCCCCTGCATTTGGCCCCGAGGGCACCGCGCAGCCGTCTTCCCATTTCACCGCATCGACCGGGATACCCCACTTGGCCGCCGCACGTTCGCACAGTTTCTCGACCGCGTGTCTTGCGGCCTTGATCGTCGCGAGGCCCGACGCGTAGGTCACGCGCGAACCATGGCTCACGTCGTTGTAACCCAGCGTCGCCGTGTCGGCGATGGTCACGCGGATGTTTTCATACGGAATGCCCAGAACCTCGGCCGCCATCAGGGCCATGGATGCGCGCGACCCGCCGATGTCGGGTGTGCCGACCATCAGCTGCGCCGAACCATCCTCGGACAGTGCCAGTGAAACGCTGGTCTCGCCCCCGTGGTTGAACCAGAAACCGCAGGAAACCCCGCGCCCCTGCCCCGGCTTCAGCGGGGCCGAGTAATGGGGATGCGCTTTGGCAGCCTCAAGGGTTTCGACCAGACCGATGCGTTCGTAGGTTGGGCCATAGCTGGCCTTCGTGCCTTCATGCGCGGCATTTTTCAGACGCACATCAATAGGATCGAGGCCCAGCTTGTTGCAGAGCTCATCAATGACGGATTCAACGGCGAAGGCGCCCATGGGTGCACCCGGCGCGCGGTAGGCGGCCTGTTTCGGACGGTTCGACATCACGTCGTAACCGATCTGCTTGACGTTGGTCAGGTTGTAGGGCGCAAAGGCACACATGGCCGTCATATCGCCCGGGGCGCCGGGGAAGGCCCCGCCTTGCAGGCGGAAGACACCCTGCGCCGCCGTGATCGTGCCGTCTTTCTTCATGCCGATCTTCACGTCCATTGACGCCGAAGAGGTCGGCCCGGTGGCCCGGAAAACCTCGGACCTGGTCATCACGATCTTGACCGGTCGGTTTGCCTTGCGGCTGAGCGCCAGAGCAACGGGTTCGATGAACACCGTGGTCTTACCGCCGAAACCACCGCCAATTTCAGACGCAGTCACGCGCAGTTGCGAGGTTTCGATCCCCAGCAACGCCGCACAGGTTTTCTGCGCGATCCAGTGGCCCTGAGTTGTGCACCACAGCTCACCCTTGCCGTCATTGCCCAGCATGCCCAGACAGGCATGCGGCTCGATATAGCCCTGATGGGTCGCCTCGGTCACAAAGCTGTCTTCGATGACCAGATCGGCCTCGGCAAACCCAGCCTCGACATCGCCGTGCCCGCTTTCGTGATAACGCACGACGTTCGGGTGCATCCCTTCCGGCACCGAATAATCCGCAGCACCTTCCCGGATCACCGGCGCATCCGGGGCCATCGCTTTGTCCACATCGGTGACGTGCGGCAGCACCTCGTATTCGACCTCGATCAGTTTCAGCGCGTCACGTGCCGCCAAGGCAGATGTGGCCGCCACCGCAGCAACCGCGTGCCCGTCATAGAGCGCCTTTTCCCCCGCCATGACGTTTTCCAGCACATTCCAGAATTCGCCTTCGAGCCCAGGCTTGAATGGGACATCGGCGAAATCAGCACGGGTCACGACGGCTTTGACGTCCTTCGATGCCTCGGCTTTCGAGGTATCAATCCTGACGATCCGGGCATGAGCGTGGGGTGAGCGCAGAATCGCGCCGTGCAACATGCCGGGGGCCGAGATATCCGCACCGAACTTGGCCCGGCCTGTCACCTTGTCCAGTCCGTCAGGGCGATCGGGGCGGGTGCCAACGAAAGTGAAATCAGTTTTGCGATCGTCCAGAGCCATTATGACGCCTCCCGCATCTCAGCCGCCGTGTCCATCACGGCGCGAATGATCTTGTCATAGCCGGTGCAGCGGCACAGGTTGCCCGCCAGCCAATAACGCGTTTCTTCCTCGGTCGGATTGGGGTTCTTCTCCAACAGGGACTTCGCCGCCACCAGAATGCCCGGGGTACAGATGCCGCATTGAAGCGCGGCGTATTCGATCATCTTCTTCTGCAACGGGTGCAGGACGTCACCATCCGCAATCCCTTCGACGGTCTCGATCTGCTTTCCTTCGGCCTCGACACCCAGCATCAGGCACGAGCACACAAGGCGGCCATCGACGGTGACCGAACACGCGCCGCAATCACCGGTGCCGCAGCCCTCTTTGGCGCCGGTCAGGTTCAGCTTGTCGCGCAGACAGTCCAGCAGGGTTTCGCGCGGGTCACAGAGGTATTCAACTGCGTCCCCGTTTACGGTGGTGGATACGTGGAGCTTGCTCATGCGTTTTCTCCCTTCGCGCGGGCATAGGCGATCTTCGCGGCACGCTTGGCCAGAACGCCGGCGACTTCGGTGCGGAATGCGATTGTACCTCGTTTGTCGTCGATCGGATTGCAGGCGGCCGACGCGGCCGCGGCCAATGCGTCAAGGGCGGCATCGTCCAAAGTGCTGCCGATGATCGCGTTGGCACAGTCTTCAACCAACAGAACGGTCGGTGCCACGGCACCCAGCGACACGCGCGCCTCGGTGATGACGTCACCGTCCAGACGGAGGTTCACGCCAACGCCCACGACCGCAATGTCCATTTCGGTACGGGGGATGAACCGCAGATAGGCGTCGCCCCCATTCTTGCCTCGGGCCGGAATGTTGATGGCCGAGATCAGTTCGCCTTTCGCCAGCGAGGTCCTGCCGGGCCCGGTCGGGATGTCCTCAACCGCAACGTCACGCGTGCCATCGGGGCCGGTTACGGTGACGGTCACGCCCGCCGCCACCATGGCGGGCACGGAATCAGCCGCAGGTGAGCCATTGCACAGGTTGCCCGCCAGCGTCGCGCGGCCCTGAACCTGAGTTGAACCGATCAGGTCCATCGCCTCGACGACACCGGGCCAGTCGCGGCCAAGGTCGGGGTGCTCGCTCATC
Organism: Ruegeria sp. BF10; assembly: GCF_056538725.1. NCBI lineage: Bacteria > Pseudomonadati > Pseudomonadota > Alphaproteobacteria > Rhodobacterales > Roseobacteraceae > Ruegeria > Ruegeria sp. BF10. The sequence continues at coordinate 459,495 of NZ_JBQFTR010000001.1, read as the reverse complement.
TCGGCGCCCGTGACGGCCACGCCGATCGTCCAGCTGCCGTCGTCGTTGCGGGTGATGTCACGCACGCCGTCGATCTTCTTGATGTCGATCAGCGTATCGGGCGTCACCAGTTCCGAGCGCAGTTGCACCAGTACATCCGTACCGCCCGCCAGAAAACGTGTGATGCCCGTCGCATTCGCGGCCAGAGCCGAAGCTTCGGCAAAGCTGGCGGGGCTGTGATAATCCATGAAGCTACCTCGTACCTGTTGATCAGGAATATCTGGGTTCGCGGCGACGTTAATTCACACCTCGTCCGGCGTCCATGGGCCGAGCGACCAAAATTCAACTTCCAAATGTCGCTTTTGGACAGGGTTCAGAGATCGATTTCGATCACCCCATCAGGTTCCGCCGCGCGGCTTTGGCACAGGATCATGGCGCCTTCGCGCTGTTTGCGGGACAAAACGAAATCCCGATGCTCGACCTCGCCCGAAATGACACCGCATTTACAGACGCCGCAGATGCCGTCAGCGCATTTCACATCCACATGAATACCGGCTTCGTTCAGAACTTGCGCCGCGTCCTTGTCTGCGGGCACGGGCAGTGTCCGGCCCGAACGCGCGAGCTTGAGTTCAAACGCGTGGTTTTCATATTCAGGCGTTTCAGGGACCGAGAAATATTCCAGATGGCGCGCCTCTTCGGGAAAGCCTTGCTGCTCGGCCGCCTGAATCACGCCGTTCATGTAACGATCCGGCCCGCAGGTATAGACATGCCATCCATCCCGATAACCGGACAGAATCACATTCAGATCGGCGCGGGTGCCTTCATCCGAGAAATGGCAATGAACGCGGTCCGCCCAAGTCATGGCGGCCAGATCATCCAGATACCCCGCCCCGCCCCGTGTGCTGGCCGAATAGTGCAATTCGAACTCGCGGCCCAGCGCATGGAGGCGATGGGCAAAGGCGATCATCGGGGTAATGCCGATACCGCCGCCCATGAGGAATGTTCTGGTTGCCGTTTCATCCAATTCAAAGTGGTTGATCGGTTTGGACACGAAAACCTTTCGCCCCTCGGTGAAGATGCGATGCAGCAGCGCGGACCCGCCACGCCCGTCATCCTCGCGCAGCACTCCGATCTGATAGGTCGCACGATCCGACGGGTCGCCGGACATGGAATATTGCCGCAGGAATTCCGGTGCGACCAGGACGTCCAGATGTGCGCCCGCTGTCCATCCCGGCAGGGGCGCACCGTCCAGCGATGTGAATTCGTATTTCGTGACATCCGCCGTCATCTTTTCGACCTTGGTCACGGCGACACGCATCACAGGCGCATCACCGGCGATCTGATAGCGATGGATGATCGACATGTCCCCGCTTGCCTTGCGGGCCTTGTATTCATCGGCCGTCACCATGGCCTCATAGGCTGCAATCCCGGCCTCTCGGTCCATTGCAAAGGGATAGGGCCAGGGGTGCGGAGCCAGATAAGCGGGATAGACGGCCAGGGTCTGATCCTCATATTTCAGGTCCAGATCCTTTTGCAGATCGCGCCGGTTCAACGGGTGCGTCGTGGGGCGATAGGCGCCGTCGGGCTGCAACTCGATATCCCACCACCATTTCTTGATATCGTTCAGCCCGCCATTGCCGACCGCATCGTCCAGCCTGGCCAGTGCGGGCGCGGCCGAGGGGATGTTCATCGCAGCCCAGCGGAAGGGACGTTCCTTGAAGATGCCTTCGAGGTTCCACGGGCAGGTCTTCATGCACCGTCCGCACATCGCACCGCCTGGCGTCGTTACACGGTAAGTGGCGCATTTCTGGCTGTCGGACTTCCAGATTTCATAACCGTTGAACATCAGCTTCGGTCCGGCGGTGATCGCGCCCGAGGGACATTCGCGGGCGCATTTGTTGCAGGATTCACAAAAGGTTTGCAGGCCGAAATCGATGGGTTTGTCATGCGCCATCGGCATGTCGGTCGTCACCACGCCTGATTTCAGGCGCGGGCCCAGATAGGGGTTCAGGATAACTTCTCCGATCCGGCTGACCTCGCCCAGACCGGACAGCAACAAAAGCGGCGGTTGCAGCACCTCGCCATCCATCACCGTATGCGCCTTGGCCTTGTAACCGAGGTTGCGGATCTGCTGGGCGATCACACCGCCCAGCAGCGAAAAGCGCAGGTAGGCGCGCATGGATTGGGCGACACTGATCCAGTCGTCACCACTGGCACCTTCCATCGTTTCATAGCCCTGATCGATGATCATGCTGATGGCCTGATCATGAGGCGGCACGATTTCTTCGCCGGTGGCGTCATGAGAATACCACGCCCATTCCGGGCAGCGGCTGAGGCCCACTGCATCGACCCCAAGGAAATAGGTCGCCGCCTTGATGTTTGCCGCATTGCGTCGGGCATCGGTTGACTTGCGCAGGTCAGCGCTTTCACCGTCCTGCAACAGAACGAATGCACCCAGCGCGCGACGCTGGGCAAAACTGGGCGCGGCTTTGCGCACGTAGTACCCGCCTTTCGCGGCGTCCTGCAATGACTTGCCCATGTCGCCGAACTGGGCGCGGGCAAACATGTCGGCGCGCTTGGGAACGCGGGCAACATTCTCTTCGTCGATATAGGTTGTCGGAGCCTCGACCCGTTTGAGTTTTTCGAACGGATGGGCCCCGTCCACATAGCGTCGTTTGGCATATGGGTCACGGTTGAGGGCGTTCTTGGCAAATCCCGTGCCCAGCCACCATGCCGGGCCTTGGGTCCGAAACCACGGCTGTTGCGCCATGGGCCTGAGCGGCCGGTCATGCGCGACGGGCATCTCGGTCGTCACGGCTGCAAGGCCAAACCTGGTGCCCAGCCACGGCGCAACCAGCTTGCCGCCCTCGACCGAGGCCAGACCGGCGGCCACGGCCAGCTTGCCCAGATCGACTTCGGACGACATCACGCTGTGCGCGCGGGCGTCAAAACCCAGCAGTCGGATATAGTTGGCGATGACCACGGCATTCTCGGTTGCCAGCAGGCAGGCGCGATGATCCTGCGCGTCGATGATCCAGTCCGTACCGGGTTCGGAAGGGTCCGGATCGCGGTTATGTTCATAAAGAAAGACGATGGCGTGACGATGGTCGTCAATCGGCTTGGGCGCGGCCTCCATACTGTCTTTCAGATCGGCCATGATGAGATCGATCCCAGAGGCCAGCGTTTTGGTCTGGCGCGTGCGCAGCGCGTGGGCAAGCCGGTCGATATCGGGGTTGCGGCGTGGTTCGTCCAACAGCGCATCTGACGGCAACGGCCCGCAGCCCATCATCGACGCATCGTTGAAATATCCAAATGCCTTCAGATGGTTGGCGCGTTCCTGCGGATCTGATGGGATCTCGGATGCAATCGGGTTCACCAACCCGTCGCGAATCGCGTCCAGCATCGCCTGAAATTCGCCCATGGCGTTGACGATGCTGTCGGGCCGTTCCGGCCGGTGGAAACTCAGTTCGCCCATCAAGGGCACGCGCGACAAATCCGGCATGGTATCTTGTCGGGTCAAACGCTCCAACGGGTATCGCCCCATGTGAACGGGCCGGTTCTTGTCCGAGAAAAAGCGGATTCCCATTATGCGCCTGATTCCCATTATGCGCCTCCTGTTGCCACCCATCCCCTACCCCGTCATGGACAGCGAAACCATTCATGCATAATCATAAGTGGTATGAAGAAAATCGATTTTACTGATCTAGACGGCAAGGTTCTGCGCACCTTTCTGACCATACTCGAGGAAAGCTCGGTCTCGAAAGCTGCGGATCGGCTGGGCGTTACGCAATCGGCCATCAGCCACACGCTGGCCAAGCTCCGGCTGGTGCTGGGCGACCCGTTGTTTGTCCGGTCCGGTCAGGGCCTGACCCCGACCGAGCGCGCCTTGTCCCTGAAGGAGCCCGCGCAAAAGGTGCTTGACGGAATGCGGGCGCTGACCGAAGGGCGGCCGTTCGACCCGCAGTCTGAACAGATCAGGATCCGAATCGCCACCAATGACATGCCGCGCGAGTTGATCTTTCCGCAGCTGCTTCGAGAAACACGTGCCGAAGGCGCAGGTCTGCGGCTGGAATTCATTCCTTCAGGCGTGCCCGACCCCGAGCTGCTGCGCAGTGACAGATGCCAGTTGATGCTGACCCCGTTGCCGCCGGACGGGCCGGACATCTTTCAAAAACGCCTGATGACCAGCCCGCTGATGCTGTTCTATGACGCCACACAGCGCACGGCCCCGGACAGTTGGGACGCCTATTGCAACTGCGATCATGTCGAGGTTCGCTTTGCCGATGGCCGCAACGCCCGCGCCGTCATGCGTGGCGTTGATCAAAGCCAGATCAGGCCAGCGGTGGTGACCCTGCCGCATTTCAACGCCATCCCGGCCTTCATACAGGGCAGCGACCTGATCTCGACCGACACGGCGCTGATGAAACAGGGCCCGCTGGCCATGCTGGATTGCGCGCCACTGCCGTTCGAATGCGCGCCAGTGTCGATCTACATGGTCTGGCACCAGAGGTCGGCCAATGACCCGGCACATCGCTGGTTGCGGGCCCGGATCGAGGCAATCGCCGCATCCCTTCAAACCTGAGACAACAGCCAGTCTCGCATGATCTCGACCAGTTGCGGCTGGCGTGGCTTGCGGGGTGCAACCACATAGAACCCCAGATCTTCAACCAAGACATCCGCAAGCGGCTGAACAAGACGGCCCGAGGTCACCTCGGGCGCGACGAGAGGCGCATTGGCCAGTGCTATACCCTGCCCCGAAACTGCCGCGTCGATCGCAAGACTGGTCTGGCTGAAGCTCATCATTCTGGGCTTTCCGCTTACCCCCACCCGTTCAAGAAACAAGGGCCACAATCCGTGGGTATCGTTCAGCAATACCTGCTTCATCAAGTCAGAAGGGGTGCTGACTTCCCTCGCCATCGCAGGGCTGCATACCGGGATGAATTCGGTCGAGAACAAGGGCACCGCTTCCAGTTCCGCCGCAAACGGCGCTCGACCCTGCCTGACAGCCAGATCGACGCCATCCGAACTGAAATCCGCCAGACGCTCGCGCGCATCCACCTGAACCGAGATGTCCGGATACAGGTCCGTGAAGCCCGACAAACGCGGCACCAACCATTTCGAGGCAAAGCTGGGCGTGACCGACAACGTGACCCGGCGGTCCGGAGACAGGTCTTCGACTGCCTCTTCGATCAACCTGAAGGCACGACGCAGCGGCGCGTGAAACCGCCGCCCGGATTCGGTCAGTCGCAACCCACGCGGCAGGCGATCGAACAGAACCTCGTCCAATCGTGCTTCAAGCCCGCGCACCTGCTGCGCCACGGCACCTTGTGTAACGCCAAGTTCCTCGGCGGCCAGTCGAAAGTTCAAATGACGCGCAGAAGCTTCGAAGGCACGTAAAGCGTTCAGGGGTGGAAGGGCGGCCATCGTGTTGTCCTGTAGATTTTCTACAGCATAAGGCCAGCAGAACTGATTGGTCAAACCGCTCTCTGACCGCCATCCTGGGTTCAACTGAAAAACGGAGATGTCAGATGGAAAAGGTAGCACTTATTACAGCGGGCGGCAGTGGCATGGGTGCGGATTCCGCACGGAGGCTGGCGGCGGACGGGTTCAAGGTTGGCATTCTGTCTTCCTCGGGCAAGGGAGAAGCCTTGGCAAAAGAGTTGGGCGGCGTTGGCATTACCGGCTCGAACCAGTCCACCGAGGATTTGCAGAAGCTTGTCGATGCCGCCATGGCCCATTGGGGGCGCATTGACGTTCTGGTCAATTCCGCCGGTCACGGCCCCCGCGCTCCGATCCTTGAACTGACGGATGAGGATTGGCACACCGGCATGGATGTCTATTTCCTGAACGCGGTGCGTCCCACACGGCTTGTGACCCCGATCATGCAGGCGCAGGGGGGAGGCTCGATCATCAACATCTCGACCTTTGCCGCGTTCGAGCCGGATCCGGTTTTCCCGACCTCGGGCGTGTTCCGGGCCGGGCTGGCCGCCTTCACCAAGCTGTACGCGGACAAGTATGCCGCCGAGAATATCCGCATGAACAACGTCCTTCCGGGCTTCATTGACAGCCTGCCCGAGAAGGAAGAATTCCGCAGCCGCATTCCAATGGGGCGCTATGGGCGCAGCTATGACGAGATCGCCTCGGTCGTCGCTCTGCTTGCCTCGGAAGGCGGCGGCTACATCACCGGACAGAATATCCGGGTGGACGGCGGTATAACCCGGTCTGTCTGAACTCAGACCCGCGCCTTTATCAGATGCGTCAGCGCCGCGCCGGATTCGAAAAAGGCGCGGCGCAAGCGCGTCCAGTTTTCGCGGTGTTCCGACACGGCGGGAACCGGCAGAAGCGAGGGATCATCCGCCAGAAGGCTTTCGGCCATCATGCGACCGAACACCGTGCCCGGGCCGATGCCGCGACCGGAATACCCGTGTGTGGCCAAAGCGTTGGGGCCGATCTGCGTGATCTTCGGAAGATTATCCGATGTCATTGCGATCCGCCCGTGCCACCCGTGTTCGAACGGCTGGTCGGCCAATTGCGGATAGAGCTCGGCCAGCTTGCGCCGGACCCAACCGGAATGTGCAACCCGACCGGCATGTCCCAGATCGCCCATGCCGCCAATGATCATCCGCCCGGCCTGATCCAGCCGGAATGACGTCATGATAAGCCCGGTATCCCAGCACCCTTCTTTCCTTGGCAGGATACTGGCGCGCAAGTTGTCGGTCAGCGGGGCCGTGGCGTACTGGAAATAGTAGACCGGCACATAGGCAGTCGCGGTCTCCGGCAGCGCAAGATGATAGGCATTCGTCGCCTGAATGACCGATCTTGCCCGAACCGTCCCGCCCGGTGTCATCAGAACCCAGTGCCCAGCCTCATATGTCATGGTCTGCACGGGGCTGTGGGTATATATCCGTGCCCCGGCCTGTGACGCCGCGCGCACCAAACCCACCGCATAGGCCAAAGGCTGGATGGTTCCCGCCCGTGGATCGAACAAGGCACCGTGAAAGGCCTGGCTACCGGTGCGTTCACCGGCCTGGTCCGCCGACAACAACTCAACCGGTGCTCCGGCTTCGCTCAACTGCGCATGACGCGTTTTCAGGCCCTTCAAACCCGACGCGGAATGAGCGCAATGCAGGGTTCCGTTGCGCACGGGCTCACACGCTATGTCATATTCATCGATCAAGGCAAACACATCCGACGGCGCCTTGGCCAGCAAGTCGATCAAACGGTTCCCCGTTTCAGTACCGAGATGCGTGCGGATGTCGTCCGGCGGCAACCACAGCCCCGCATTGACCAGACCGACATTACGCCCCGAACCGCCAAACCCGATCTCCTGCGCCTCGAGCAGGCAGACCGACGCGCCGGCGCGGGCTGCGGTCAAAGCCGCTGAACAGCCGGTATAGCCACCTCCGATGACAGCCAGATCAACCTCTGCGTCAGCGGTCAGGGGCGGTGCGGGGACTGTCTCGGTGCAAGTGGTCTGCCAAAGTGCATGTTCGGGATCGTTCACGTCGGGCCTCTGAGTCTTGTCGGCGGATCATCATACCGACACCCCCCCTTTGCAAGCGGCCTTTTGACCCGTGCTGCGACAACGAAACAGGCCCGGCAGGAACGGGCTTTGCCCGGGCCTGCCGGGCCCAACCGGAGGAGTCATTCCGTCAGGAATGATGACGACGTGCGGGAGAGCCCGCGTGGTGGGCTCAGACGTCGAGCGATCGCGCGATCAGCTCTTTCATGACCTCGTTGGTGCCGCCATAGATCATCTGCACCCTGGCATCCGCATAAAGACGCGCAATCGGGTATTCCATCATGAACCCGTAGCCGCCGAACAGTTGCAGGCATTCATGCATGATCTCATTCTGCACCTCGGATCCCCAGTATTTGGCCATCGAGGCCGTGGCCGCGTCCAGTTCGCCTGCTTCCAGCTTCCCGATACAATCATTGATGAAGCTGCGCAGAACCTCGGCCTTGGTCTTGCATTCCGCCAGTTTGAACCGGGTATTCTGAAAATCCATCACCCGCTGCCCAAAGGCTTTGCGTTCCTGCACGTATTTCACTGTTTCGGCGATGGCGAAATCGATCGCGCCCAGCGCCATGATCGCGATATTCAGCCGTTCCCACGGCAGCTGTTTCATCAGTTGATAGAAACCCTGCCCTTCCTCGGGGCCCAACAGGTTTGTCATCGGCACTTTGACATCTTCGAAAAACAACTCGGCAGTGTCATTGCCCTTCATGCCCAGTTTCTTGAGGTTCCGCCCCCGGCGAAAACCTTCACACCCGTCGGTTTCCACCACGATCAACGAAACGCCGCGTGCGCCGGCGGACTTGTCGGTCTTGGCGGCCACGATGATCAGATCCGCAGTCTGTCCGTTTGTGATGAAGATTTTGGACCCGTTTAACCGGTAGGAGTTGCCGTCCTTCTCGGCAGTCGTCCGCACCGCCTGCACGTCCGAACCGGTACTGGGTTCGGTCATTGCCAGCGCGCCGACCAATTCACCCGACGCCAGTTTGGGCAACCACTTCCGCTTCTGATCTTCGTTGCCATAAGCGGTGAGATAGTGGGTCACGATCGACTGGATGCCATAGCCCCAACCCGCATCACCCCGCGCGCCCTGTTCATAGGCCGTGATGGCGTCAAAGCCCATGCCGCCGCCGACACCGCCATATTCTTCGGGAATCGCACCCGCCATCAGCCCGGTTTCGCCGGCCTTGCGCCAGAAATCGCGATCCACAACGCCGTTTTCAACCCAGGTTTCGATATTGGGCGACAATTCGTCATCCATGAACCGACCCGCCATATCCGCGAACATGCGGTGTTCATCAGTGACCCATGCCGCAGTCGAAGTGAAAAGTGACATTGAACGCCCTCCAATCGGTCTTTCCGGAAAGGCTAGCGCCGTGTTCGATTCACGCCAATCCTTGTGACGCGGCGTCCCTTTGAGGAACAACGCAACGTTCCTCAGCCTGCAATGTCAGAGAAACCCTTTTGACCGGCGGGGTTAAGCCAGTGCTTTGGCCAACAGGTGCTTGGCCGCATCCTTGGCGTCTTCCGCCGGATCGCAGTTCTTGAGCAGGACCGCGGATACGATGGCTCCTTCTTGCAACAACACGATCTGACTCGCGAGCTTCCGAGGATCATGCGCGCCGGCCTGCTGGGCTATGGCCGTGAAGTGTTCCAGCAAAAGCTGTTTGTGTTCGGCGGCCTGTACATGGATCGGGTGATCCTTGTCCTGATACTCGGCCCCGGCCTTGATGAACATGCAGCCCCGGAACCCGTCCTCTTCGAACCACTCTTTCAGGGCATCGAAGCTGACGAGGATCTGCTCGGCCGGTGTTTCCGTCATCTCGTCGATGCGTTGAAAGAACCAGTTGCGAAAGTTCTCATCCCGCAGGCGCAGCGCGGCGACAATCAGGTCTTCCTTGGTGCGGAAATGCTTGTACATCGACGTCTTGGACACGCCCGTTTCCACAACCAGCTTGTCCATGCCGGTTGCGTGAAACCCGTCGCGGTAAAAGACCTTCAGGGCCTTGCTGACCAACTCATCCCGTTTGTTTGGGCGCATGATTCGGCTCCATGGTGTACCGTTCTGTACATATTACCATGGAGCGTGAAGTACAATGACCCCAGGCCAAAGCATTGTTTTGGAATGGTTTTGCCAGACGCCCAGTCTCATCGTGAAATTTCTACTTGCAAAGGCTTACAGATCAGTACACCTTATTCGTAAGTTAACCGATCTGTACACCATGGGATTTGACCGATGAAACGTCGCGCCAGCATTTTTCCACCTCAGTACGTCCCCTTCCTTCTGACCATGGCTATTCTTGCCGCCTCACTCACCTGAAAGCCTTTGCAAAATGTCCAGACCCCCTCTGCCCCCGTTCACCGCCGAAACCGCCACTCAAAAAGTGCGCATGGCGGAAAATGCCTGGAACAGTCGTGACGCCGACCGCGTGACGCCTGCCTACACCGACGACAGTCAATGGCGAAATCGGGCTGAATTCCTGTCCGGCCATACCGACATCCACGCCTTTCTGACCCGCAAATGGCGGAAAGAGCTGGAGTACCGCCTGATCAAGGAACTGTGGGCCTTTGCCGGAAATCGCATCGCCGTGCGCTATGCCTATGAATGGCGCGACGACAGCGGTCAGTGGTTCAGATCCTATGGCAATGAGAATTGGCAATTCGCCGATGACGGGCGCATGTCACATCGCCATGCCTCGCTCAACGATCTTCCCATTGCCGAAGGCGACCGGCTGCTCCATTGGCCCCTGGGCGAACGCCCTGAAAACCACCCCGGATTGACCGAACTGGGTCTTTGAAAGGACAATCATGCCCCGCGCTTTTGCCGAACTGACCTTCACTCCCGCTGTCCGCGCCCATCAGGAGAGGATGGGATCGGCCAGAACCTATACCAAGTTCATTGAAGGTGGTCCCCAGCAAGGCCATCTGATCGGAGACCCCGAGAAAGAGTTCATTCAGGCACGGGACGGGTTCTATCAATCCACCGTGTCCGAGACCGGCTGGCCCTATGTGCAGTATCGGGGCGGGCCGAAAGGGTTTCTGAAAGTGCTGGGGCCCCAGACCATCGGATATGCGGATTTTTCGGGCAACAAACAGTATATCTCGCGCGGGAATCTGGACGGCAACGATCGCATCGCGATGATCCTGATGGATTACGCCAACCGACGCCGTCTCAAGATCCTTGGGCGCGTCGCATTCACGGAAGGCGAAGCAGCGGCCGCCACCCTTTACCCGGAAGAGGCCGAGGCACCGGCCGAACGGGCCGTGATCATCCGCGTCGAGGCGCTGGACTGGAACTGCCCAAGCCATATCACACCGCGCTTCACCGAAGCAGAGTTGCGTCCTCATCTGAACAGGCTGGGGCAGCAGTTGGCAGAGTTGCAGGCGGAAAACCAAAGATTGAAACAACAATTGGCAAAGTCAGGTTGACGTTTCAGCCCTCACAGAATTTTCGGATATCAAGAGAAGGGAGTGTCGCAATGGTTCGCTCGGTCTTTCACCTCTCGGCGGCTTGCCTTGCCGGTACTGCCCTGATCATACTGATCATCATGTTCGGTTTTTTTGCCTCGCCCAGTGCCGTGCGAACGTCACCGCCATCGGTATTCAGCAAGATTTTGTTCGAACATTTGCAGCAAGAGTGATGCCCGGGCGGCATTGCGACAGGTGCCCGGCAAGCGCGCAAATCTTTTCAAGCCAAAGCCATCAATTCGGCCCCACGGCGCGCATACGCTGAAAGACTGAACATCCTCGCCCAGACGCGACCCGGTTCCAGGTCTGCTCTCACCACACGAATGGTGAGAGCACGAAAAGCCAAGTCAGGCCGTGCTGCGCTTTTTCCGGCGGCCCATTGCGAACAAGCCACTGATGCCGCCAAGAAGCAGCCAGCCAGCGGCGGGCAATGGCACAGGGGCAATCGTGTATTGCCCGTAAAGGGTCGCGACGTTTTGCATGTTTTCCGTTGTGCTGAAGCCGTTTGAAATGGTGCCGCCACCGTTCTGCGAGAAACCGAGGACCGAGAACACGTAATTCTGCCCACCAAAGCTGAAGTTCTGTGAGCCCAGAGTATTGGTAATGGTCACGATGTCATCGCAAGGGGTGGAATCCGCCGGACAGTTGCTTGGACGATTCAATGTCTCGTTATGCGTCAGCGCAAACGACGAAGACACCAGTGGGCCACCGCTGATCAGTATGTCGACAAGAAGGTCGACCGAGCTCAGCGTTGTTCCCGTGATCGGGAAATTCAGATGCGAGAACTGTCCCAGAGCAAATGCCGTATCAGGCAACAGACCTGAAATCGGCGTGCCAGTCGGCGTGAAATCGTAGCCACTTGAGCTGCTGCCATTTCCCCACCGAAGAGAGATCGTTGAACCAGAGGTGCTTTCAGTAACGCCGGGCGTTGGATTTACGTTTTGCCAAGAGGGCGAGATGCTGGAAATGGTCAGCGCCGACGCACCGCTTGCAGCCATCACGCCTGCAACAGCGACAGCAGCTATGTTTCGTATGAATGTCATGTGCCCACCTTACGAACTAATACTCGTTACAAACCACTCTGAAAAAGAGTAGCACAACAGAAACATATTTACAGCTCACGCGCCACATTGACGCCACGTTTTCACCTCAATCAAGGCGAATGACGCCTCAAACAGCGCCAAAGAAGACACAATCGTTCTACCTGCGCTAATTGTCCGGTTTTTGGAAACAGGTATGTAGATACAGGGCACCACCTCAACGATTGAACGCACAACCGGCGTCGCGTGAGGGTTCATTCACGACCGGATCGTACCATTGCTTCGATACCGGCGGCGCAAAAATCCACCAGACGTTCCATGCCGGACACGTCACCGCCCTGCGACAGGGCTTTGACCCGCCATCCACTGTTGAGATGGGCCAGCATCGCCGAGACCGAATAAACCTGACCACTTGCCAAAACGGCTGGATCGACATCCGGGTAAAGCGTGGCGATCTCGGTGATGAACAACTGGGCGGTGGGGTCGAAACACTCTGCGGCGATATCGCGCCACCTGGGGTCAACCGATACGTGGGCCACCAACCGCCCATATGCCATCCATCCGGGCCCACCCGTTTCAGCCAGGTCCACATAGGGTCGGATAAAGCTGTCCAGAATGCTGTGAAGCGTCAGCGGAGCAACAGCCCTGGCCCTGTTCAATGCGTCGATCCGAAGCTGCGCCAGCGCGTCCGCGCGCCGCGCGACCGTTCGGTAAAACAACTCCTCCTTGCCACCACCATGATGGTGCACAAGACCAATCTGAACCCCCGCCAGTGCCGCGATGTCCCGGATCGACGCACCTTCGAATCCCCGTTCAGCAAAGACGGTTTCTGCCGCATCCATGATCCGCGCCTTGGTTTCAAGCGATCGCTTGGACGGTGCTCTTTGCCTTGGTTTTTCGATGTTTTTTGGACTCATGAATTTCATCTTGCCTTATTTTGGTCGTTCGTTCAAGTTAAGCATCGCGAACTTCGGGAGGGTTCATGACACAGACGCGCAACGCATTCGCCCTGATCGGGGCGGGGCCGATGGGTTTGGCCGCAGCCAAGGTGCTGAAGGAACAGGGCATCGCCTTTCAGGGGTTCGAATTGCATTCGGATGTGGGCGGTCTGTGGGATATCGATGCCCCCAGATCAACCATGTATGAATCGGCGCATCTGATCTCTTCCAAACGCATGACCGAGTTCGAGGATTTCCCGATGGACGAGGCGGTGGCCGAGTACCCCTCGCATCGGGCGATGCGCGACTATTTCCGGGCCTTTGCCGATCGTTTCGGCCTGCGTGAGAGTTACAAGTTCAATGCAGAAGTCACCCGGATCACTCCGCTGGGCAAATCCGGCGACGGTTGGCGTGTTGCATGGCGGGACGCCGAAGGTGAGCATCAGGCTGAATTCGCAGGGGTTCTGATTGCAAACGGCACCCTGTCGGAACCGAATATGCCCAGCTTTCCCGGCACGTTTGACGGCGAGTTGATCCATGCTTCGCAATACCGGTATCCCAGCCAGTTCGACGGCAAGCGCGTGTTGGTCGTGGGCGCGGGCAATTCCGGCTGTGACATTGCGGTTGACGCAATCCATCACGCAGAACGCTGCGATCTGTCCATGCGCCGCGGCTATTACTTCGTGCCCAAATACGTCTTCGGCAAACCGGCCGACACGATGGGCGGCAAGATCCGCCTGCCCATGTGGCTGAAGCGCAAGGTGGACAGCCTGATCCTCAGCTGGTTTGTCGGTGATCCGCAGAAATACGGCTTTCCCAAGCCCGATTACCAGCTTTACGAAAGCCATCCGGTGGTGAATTCGCTGGTCCTGTATCACGCGGGCCATGGCGATCTGCGCATTCGTCCCGATATCGACCGGCTGGAGGGTCACACTGTTCGTTTCAAGGATGGCTCCAGCGAAGACTACGACATGATCCTCGCGGCAACCGGATACAAGCTGCACTATCCGTTCATCGACCGGGGCTTGCTGAACTGGCGGGGCGATGCCCCCCATCTGTACCTGAACGCGCTGCACCCCGAACGGGACGATCTTTTTGTGCTGGGCATGGTCGAGGCCACGGGTCTGGGCTGGCAAGGCAGGCACGAGCAGGCCGAAATGGTGGCGCGCTATATCAAAGGTCTTCAGAAGGGTTGCCCGGTGGCGGCCGATCTGAAAACCGAAAAGCAAAAAAACTATACGCGCGCCACCGGAGGCATGAGCTATATCGATCTGCCGCGAATGGCTTACTACGTGGACAAGGCCACTTACAGAAAGGCTGTCACCGGGTGGATCGAACGGCTGCGGAAAGCCGCCGTATGAGTGGTATCGACGAAATCACGCTGAATTTCAGCCCGGCCTCTCTGACGCTGTTGAACGCGATATTGGCGATCGTGATGTTCTCGATTGCGATCGATCTGGCACCAAGGGATTTTGATCGTCTCAGGCGCGCGCCCAAGCCGGTACTTGTCGGGCTGGTATCCCAATTCATCGTTTTGCCCGCTCTGACCTTTGCTTTGGTGTGGATGACGGAGCCGCGCCCGTCGATCGCGCTTGGGCTGATCCTTGTCGCCGCCTGTCCGGGGGGCAATATTTCGAACTTCATTACCCACCGCGCCGGTGGCAATGCGGCGCTGTCAGTGTCGATGACCGCCTTTGCCACCATCGGCGCGATTTTCATGACGCCCTTCAACATTGCGCTTTGGGGCGGGCTGTATCCTCCGACACGCGCGATTCTGCAACAGACACAGATTGACCCGGTGCAAATCGCAATCCTTGTCGGGCTGATGCTGATCTTGCCTCTGGTCCTGGGCATTGCTCTGAACCAGCGCCGCCCGGCCCTGACCGCACGGTTGCGTGCGCCGCTGCAATACCTGTCGATGGGTATCTTTGCGGCCTTCATCGCACTTGCCCTGGCCGCAAACTGGGGGTTCTTCCTCAGTTTTGCCGGGGCTGTTGCCGGGCTTGTGGTCCTTCACAACGCCCTGGCACTGGGGGGCGGTTGGGTTGTGGCCACTCTGACCCGGCTGTCCCCCTTCGATCGCCGCGCCATCACCATCGAAACCGGCATTCAGAATTCCGGCCTTGGGCTGGTGCTGATCTTTGCCTTCTTCCACGGGCTGGGCGGCATGGCTGTCGTGGCCGCGTTCTGGGGAATCTGGCACGCGATCTCGGGGATTGCTCTGGCGTCGGTCATGGCCCGAACCGAGGCCGCGCGATGACCCGTATCCTGATCACAGGTGCCGCCGGGTTGGTCGGGCAGGCGCTGTTGCCCGAATTTCAGGGGCACGAGGTTTTTGCCACGGATATCAAACACCCCGACAGCATGCCGGAAAACGTCCACTATCTGCCCATGGATGTGACAACCGACGCCCCCGCGCGCGTGATCTGCAACGTAAAGCCTGAAGTCATTGTGCATCTGGCCTCCATCGTGACGCCTCCGCCCAAAATGGAGCGGGCGGCGGCATATGCCGTTGATGTCGAGGGCACCCGCAAGGTGGTGAACGCAGCCCTTGCCAACGGGGTGCGCCGGTTGGTCGTCACATCCTCGGGTGCGGCCTACGGCTATCACGCGGACAACCCCGTGCCCCTGCGCGAGGATGATCCGCTGCGCGGCAACCCCGAGTTCCCGTATTCCGATCACAAAAGGCAGGTCGAAGAGATGCTGGCCGAGGTTCGCAGAGCCGCCCCCGATCTGGAACAGGTCGTGCTGCGCGTGGGTACGGTTCTGGGGGCCCGGTCCGAAAACCAGATCACCGCCCTGTTTCACAAACCCCGCCTGCTGGCCGTGGTCGGCAGCGAAAGCCCGTTTGTGTTCATTTGGACGCATGATCTGGCACGCATCCTTCAGCGCGCGGCAACCGACGGGCCGGTTGGCGTTTACAATGTCGCCGGGGACGGCGCGATGGGTGTGACCGATCTGGCCCGCGCCATGAGGAAACCGGTTCTGCGCCTGCCCGCTTGGGCGCTGAAATCGGCTTTGGCCGCTGCGCGTCCGCTGGGTCTGTCCCGTTATGGGCCGGAACAGGTGCGATTTCTGCAATATCGACCGGTTCTGGACAACACTGCCCTGAAATCCGACTTCGGTTACACACCCGAAAAAACCAGCGCCCAGGTATTCGCGCTCTGGCAAAAGCAGGCGGGGCTATGAAGACGGCTGTCATATCAGGCGGGGCGGGCGGTTTGGGGCAGGCCCTCAGCCGGGCTCTGCAAAGTCGCGGGTGGCGGGTGGTGCTGCTGGATCTCGATGTTTCAGGTCTGGACGCCGGGTCGAACCAGCTTCCAATAGCGTGTGATCTGACGGACCCCGCGCAGCTTGCCAGCGCGTGCCAAAGGGCGATCACGACCTGCGACAGTATAGATCTGGTCATCTACAACGCCGGTGTCACGCAAATCCGGGGCTTTGAAAAGTCAGACGCGGCCAGTCACCGAACACTGTTTGACATCAACTATTTTGCGGCCGTTGAAATGGCCCGCGCGTTTTTGCACCCGGTTCGGGCGTCAAAGGGGACACATCTGGCCATCTCATCGGTGGCCGGGTTTGCTCCGCTTTACCATCGGACGGCCTATGCTGCCTCGAAACACGCGTTGGAAGGGTTCTTCAAATCGCTGCGCTCGGAAGAAGCCCCTCATGGCGTTCAGGTCCAGATCGCTGCGCCGTCCTTTGTGGCAACCAACCCCGGCAATGCGCAAGAGCAAGCGGATGGCACAGCCCGGCCCGGATCGGCGAAGGACGGGATGGACGAGATGAGCCCCGAGGCCGCCGCTGAAACGATCCTGCGCGGGCTGGAAAAATCGCTGCCCATGATCCCGGTTGGCCGCGTGGCGCGCCTGTCCTGGTGGCTCAACCGCCTTTCGCCACGCCTGTATCAGCGCATGATGGAGCGCAACATGCGCGGCGCGGGGCACTAAAAAACTGCCCCAGGCCCTTGACCTTCCCGTCACTGGAACCCCCATCTGGTGAGCAAGGAAATTTCAGGGGCGAGTCGCATGGCGCAAAAAGCACTGACAGAGCTGAAAATCACGGGCATGGGATGCGCATCCTGTGTGGGCCGCGTTGAAGAGGCGCTGCGTGATGTGCCCGGGGTTGAAACGGCCTCGGTCAACTTTGCAACCAAGTCCGCACAGGTGGCTTTTGACGGGCCGGTTTCGGCGCTGACCAAAGCATTGGACGCGGCAGGGTATCCGGCCGAGACCAGCCGGGTGGATCTGAGCATTGAAGGCATGAACTGCGCCTCGTGCGTGGCCAAGATCGAGCGCGCGCTGACGGCCAGCCCCGGTGTGATCGAAGCACAGGTCAATCTGGCGACTCAAACTGCCGCGGTGACTTACGCTGCCGGGGCAACAACGCCAGAGGCACTGGCACAGGTGGTCACCGGCACCGGATACCCGGCGCGGCTACAAGGCGCTTCGAAACCTGAAAACCGCGAAGATGCCGAAATTCAAAGGTTGACCCGGACCACTATATTGGCCGCCGTACTCGCCTTGCCTGTGTTCGTTCTTGAGATGGGCGGGCACATGATTCCCGCTTTCCATCACTGGGTTCACGCCACCTTCGGCGCGCAGAACAGCCAGTTGATTCAGTTCGCTCTGACATCGGCCCTGCTGCTGGGGCCCGGTCGCGTGTTCTATCGCAAGGGCATCCCGTCGTTGCTGCGGGGCACGCCGGATATGAACGCGCTGGTCGCGCTGGGAACCGGGGCGGCCTATCTGTATTCGGTTGTGGCCACATTCGCCCCCGGTGCATTGCCGATCGGAACTGCCAACGTCTACTACGAGGCGGCGGCCGTGATTGTCGTTCTGATCCTTCTGGGCCGGCTGATGGAGGCGCGCGCCAAGGGCAAAACCGGGGCCGCGATCCGTAAACTGGCGGGCCTTCAGCCCAAAAGCGCGCGGATCGAAGTCGATGGCCGGATGGAAGACCGTCCTATCGCCGAGATTGCGGTGGGCGACATCCTGCACATCCGCCCGGGCGAACGTGTACCGGTGGATGCCGAAGTGCTCGAGGGCACCTCGTACGTGGATGAAAGCATGATCACGGGCGAACCGATACCGGTCGGCAAATCAGCCGGTGCAGCGGTTGTCGGGGGAACCGTGAATGGCACCGGCGCCTTGCGGGTTCGTGCGACGCGCGTCGGGGGTGACACCATGCTGGCGCAGGTCATCCGCATGGTACAGCAGGCGCAGGGGGCAAAGCTGCCGATCCAGGGCCTGGTCGATCGGATTACATATCGCTTTGTCCCGGCGGTCATCCTGGTCGCCATGATCACCGTCGCAGCCTGGCTGATTTTCGGCCCAAGACCGGCCCTGCCGCTGGCGCTTGTCGCTGGT
Source organism: Ruegeria sp. BF10 (assembly GCF_056538725.1). Lineage (NCBI taxonomy): Bacteria > Pseudomonadati > Pseudomonadota > Alphaproteobacteria > Rhodobacterales > Roseobacteraceae > Ruegeria > Ruegeria sp. BF10. Next base: position 441,185 of record NZ_JBQFTR010000001.1, on the reverse strand, counting down.
GTTTCGGTGCTGATCATAGCCTGCCCTTGTGCCATGGGGCTGGCCACGCCGACCTCGATCATGGTCGGCACCGGGCGAGCGGCCGAACTGGGGGTTCTGTTCCGCAAGGGCGATGCCCTGCAACAGCTTCAGCAGGCACGCGTCATCGCGCTGGACAAGACCGGGACCCTGACTCTGGGCCGTCCGGAACTGGTCAGTGTTTTGACGGCGAACGGATTTGACAGGGATGAGGTTGTGCGGCTGGCCGCCGCCTTCGAGGCGCGGTCGGAACACCCGATAGCTTCGGCGATCACCCGGGCCGGGCCTGCGACGCTGCCAGAGGCGACGGACGTCCTGTCGATTACCGGGCTTGGCATGCAGGGGCTGGTTGAAGGCCGGAACGTGTTGATCGGGTCGCACCGGCTTATGCAACAACGCGGGATCGACCTTGGACCCCTGGCAAGCGAGGCAGAGGCCCGCGCCGCCGAAGGGGCAACACCATTGTTCGTCGCATTGGATGGACAGGCCGCAGCCACGTTGTCGGTGTCCGACCCGGTCAAACCCGGCACCGAAGAAGCGCTGGAGCGGCTCCACCAAATGGGTCTGACCGTGGCCATGGTCACCGGAGACAACGCGCGCACCGCGCAGGCCTTGGCTGATCGGCTGGGGATCGATCACGTCACCGCCGAAGTGCTGCCCGACGGCAAGGTGGATGCGGTCACCGCCTTGCGGGACCAGTTCGGAACGCTGGCTTTCGTCGGCGACGGCATAAACGACGCCCCGGCGCTGGCAACGGCTGATATCGGCATCGCCATCGGGACGGGCACGGATGTAGCCATAGAAACGGCCGATGTCGTCCTGATGTCCGGTGATCTGCGCGGGGTTGCAAATGCGACCGAGATCAGCCGCCGGACAATGCGGAACATTCGCCAGAACCTGGGATGGGCGTTTGGTTACAACGTCCTGCTGATCCCCGTCGCTGCTGGCGCCCTCTACCCGTTCGGCGGCCATCTGTTGTCTCCGGCACTGGCGGCTGGCGCGATGGCGCTGTCCAGTGTCTTTGTCGTCTCGAACGCGCTGCGCCTGCGTCGCGTCCGAGCCAGCGTACCGGAAACCCCGATCCCGCCCGCCAAGGAGGTGCATGCATGAATATCGGAGATGTGTCCGCCCGCACCGGCCTGCCTGCCAAGACAATCCGGTATTATGAAGATATCAACCTCATCAAACCGCTGCGCGATGACAACGGCTATCGCCGGTTTCGCGATCAGGACGTGCACAAGCTGAACTTTCTGGGCCGCGCCCGGGCGCTTGGGTTCACCATCGAGGATTGCCGGACATTGCTGGCGCTTTACGAGGATGAAACCCGCGCCAGCGCAGATGTGAAACAGGTCGCGCGGGATCATCTGGCGCAGATCGAAGCCAAGATCGCCGACCTGAACGCGATGCGCGAGACGCTGAGCCACCTGATCGACGCCTGCGCCGGGGATGACCGGCCTGATTGCCCGATCCTGCGGGATCTGGGCGGGAAAGGCTGACTTGGGGTTGCCCTTTGGGCGCAGCTTTGCTTTGTCTTCGCCAAACATTTCGGCCAGGCATCCACCGCTGAAGCCGACCGAACAGCGGAGAGGATCACAAAATGGCAAAAGTCGCGTTCCTTGGTCTGGGCGTCATGGGCTATCCCATGGCTGGGCATCTTCAGGCCGCGGGTCATGACGTCACCGTCTACAACCGCACGGCCGCCAAGGCCGAAGCCTGGGTAAAGCAGCATGGCGGGTCGATGGCGGCCACCCCGAAAGACGCGGCTGAAGGTGCCGAGTTCGTGATGGCCTGCGTCGGCAATGACGACGATCTGCGCATGGTTTGCACCGGCGGCGACGGCGCATTTCACGGCATGTCCAGCGGGGCTGTTTTCGTCGACCACACGACGGTGTCAGCAAAGGTCACGCGGGAATTGTACGCTGCCGGCCAATCACGGGGTATAGCCTTTGTGGACGCGCCGATCTCGGGCGGTCAGGCAGGCGCTGAAAACGGTGTTCTGTCAATCATGTGCGGCGGAGATCAGGCGGCCTATGATGCGGCTGAACCGGTGATGCAGGTCTATGCAAAGATCTGCCGCCGGATCGGGGACAGCGGCGCGGGCCAGATGACCAAGATGTGCAACCAGATCGCCATCGCTGGGTTGGTTCAGGGTCTCAGCGAAGCGTTGCACTTTGCCGAAAAGGCAGGGCTGGACGGACGCGCGGTGGTCGAGGTGATCAGCCAGGGAGCGGCGGGGAGCTGGCAGATGGCAAACCGGTATGAGACCATGCTGGATGATCAGTTTGAACATGGCTTTGCCGTCGACTGGATGCGCAAGGATCTGGGTATCTGTCTGGATACCGCCGATGAAACCGGCGCGTCCCTGCCCGTCACCGCTCTGGTCGATCAGTTTTACAAGGATGTACAGAAACTGGGTGGTGGCCGCTGGGACACCTCGTCGTTGATCAAGCGCCTGCGGGCCATGGGGTAAGGCGGGGGGCTGTCTGCCCCCCATCGCGCCAAGGCGCGATTCCCCCCGAGGATATTTTGGCCAGATGAAGAGGGCTCCGGCGCGATCGGGGCGGAGACGGGATGGACGATTTGAATGCTTTTTGGACGGCCGCGCTGCGGCAGCTCTGGGGGCTGGACGCCCGTTTGACGCGGTTGGATGGTGAATATGACCTGAACTTTCTGGTGCAGGCCACCAATGGTCAGGATTATGTGCTGAAAGCCATGCGGGCCGGATGCGATGCCGATCTGGTTGATCTTCAGATCAAGGCGCTGGCGCATATCTCTTCAGAGGCACCGGGGTTGCCGTTTCCCAAGGTGTTCCCCGATTTGGCCGGCGCAACGCTGCCCGAGATCGCCGATTCTGAAGGGCAGCGCAGGCTGGTTTGGCTGTTGGAGTGCCTTCCGGGGCAATGTTACGCGAAGGCCGCCCCAAAATCCGAAGAGCTGATCCTGAAACTGGGGCGCGTATTGGGGGCGACCGACCGGGCCCTGGAAGGGTTTGAGCATGCGGGACTGCACCGGGCCGGTTTCAAATGGGATCTGATGCAGGCGGGCTGGATTGCTGACAAGTTAAACGCGATCCCTGACCCCGCGCGACGGGCACTGCTGACGGAAATCTGTGAGGGGTTCGCTGCAATCGCGGATGTCCTTGCGGACCTGCCGAAACAGGCCATCCACAATGACGCCAATGACTACAACATTCTGGTCGAAGGGGAACTGAGCGAGCGGCGGCGTATCTCGGGCCTGATCGATCTGGGTGACATGTGCGCCGCGCCGCGCATCTGCGATCTGGCGATTGCCGGCGCGTATGTCGTGCTGGATCACCCCAAGCCGGAACGGGCACTGGCTGCTCTGGTAAAGGGCTATCACGCGGCCAACCGGCTGCGGGCGGATGAGGTTGACCTGATCTGGCCGTTGCTGAGGATGCGGCTTGCCGTGTCGGTCGTCAACTCGACCCTGATGGCGGCCGAGAACCCGGATGATCCCTATGTGACGATCTCTCAGGCGCCTGCCTGGCGGTTCCTTGAGAACACATCCGTCAATGGCGGGCTGATGTCGGCGCGGTTGCGGGCAGCTTGCGGCTTGCCGGTTGTCGATGGGGCTGAACACATCCACGCCTATCTTCAGGAACACCGTGGACATTTTGCCGACATGTTCGGCCAGGATCTGAGCGATGTGCCCATGGGCTCGCTTTCGGTCGAAAACTGCGTCTGGCCCCAAGACCCGTTCCACATGCCTTTGGCCGAGGCTGCGCGGGTTGGCGAGGAATATGGTGAGGGGTTGTGGCTGGGTTACTATAACGAGCCCCGCCTGATCTATGCCGAGCCGGGGTTCCGCAAGGGCCCCTGGAAAGCCTCGGACAGGCGGACGGTGCATTTGGCGGTGGATGTGTTTGCGCGTGCCGGGACGGTTCTGCATGCACCGATGAGCGGGCGGGTCGAAGTGGTCGAGAACCGCGACCAGCACCTTGATTACGGCGGCGTGATCATCCTGCATCACGAAACGCCCGAAGGCGACCCGTTCTATACGCTCTATGGCCATCTGGACCCGGAATGCTGCGACCGGCTGAAACCTGGGGACCCGGTGGCACAGGGGGCCGCGTTTGCCAGGTTGGGAGATGCCAGCCAGAATGGTGGATGGGCTCCGCATGTGCATTTCCAACTGGCGCTCACCACTGATGGCATGAAAGCGGACTGGCCCGGCGTCGGCGATCCGGACGAGATGGAGCTGTGGCACGCGGTCTGCCCGAACCCGGCGGCGTTGCTGAACCTGCCGGATGACAAGGTGTTCTATCACCCTACGGACAAAGCGGAAATCCTGAACAAACGGCGGGTGCATTTCGGGGGCAACCTGTCCCTGACCTATGACGATCCGGTCATGCTGGTGCGCGGCTGGAAGCATCACCTGTTCGACGAATGGGGACGCCCCTATCTGGACGCCTACAACAACGTCCCGCATGTGGGGCACGCGCATCCGCGCATTCGGGCCGTGGCTGCGGATCAGCTAAGGCGCATGAACTCGAACACCCGCTATCTGCATCCGGCACAGGTGGAATTTGCCGACAAGATTCTGTCGAAGCTGCCGGATCACCTACAGGTCTGCTTTTTCGTTAACTCGGGAACCGAGGCCAACGAACTGGCCCTGCGGCTGGCCCGCGCCCATACCGGCGCGAAGGGGATCGTGACGCCGGATCACGGCTATCACGGCAACACGAACGCTGCGGTGGCGATCTCGGCCTACAAGTTCAACAAACCGGGCGGCATCGGGAAAGCCAACTGGGTTGAACTGGTCGAGGTTGCCGATGACTATCGCGGGTCATTCAAGCGTGATGATGCGGACCGGGCGCAAAGATTTGCTGATCTTGTCGATCCGGCGATTGCGGCCCTTCGGGACCGGGGACAGGGCGTGGCCGGTTTCATCGCGGAAACCTTCCCGTCTGTCGGCGGACAGATCATTCCGCCCAAGGGCTATCTGCCTGCGGTTTACGAAAAAATCCGTGCTGCCGGCGGCGTTTGCATCGCCGATGAGGTGCAGACAGGTCTGGGACGACTGGGCGAATACTATTTTGGCTTCGAGCACCAGGGCGCGGTTCCGGATATCGTGGTGATGGGCAAGCCAATCGGCAACGGGCACCCACTGGGCGTGCTGGTGACGACCACAGAGATCGCGGACAGCTTCAACAACGGGATCGAGTTCTTTTCGACCTTTGGCGGCTCGACCCTGTCCTGCCGGATCGGCAAAGAGGTGCTGGATATCGTTGACGACGAAGGCTTGCAGGACAATGCCCGCCGGATGGGCGAGCGCCTGATGGCGGGGCTGCGCCAGATCGAAACCGACTTTGGTTGCGTTGGCGACGTGCGGGGTATGGGGCTGTTTCTCGGCGTGGAACTGATCAACCCCGACGGAAGCGAAGGCACCGAGATTTGCAGCTATGTCAAAAACCGGATGCGCGATCATCGCATCCTGATCGGCAGCGAGGGACCCAAGGACAACATCCTGAAGATCCGCCCGCCCCTGACCATCGAAGCCGAGGATGTTGACATGATCCTGTGGGCGCTGCGGGATGTGTTGTCCGAAGTGGGTGACTTCACCCCTGCCCTTGTGTGCGATCATGACCATCACCATGCCGGATGCGGGTGCTGCTGAACGAAAAAACCCCGGCGCATCGCCGAGGTTTGGCCGTTCAACACTCAGGGTCAGTGGAGCATGGCCGAGGGGGTCTGGTGGCCGGTGATCGGCATTTCGAAACCAGCCGTCATACGTCTGAGAGTCAGTCCCAGTTCTTCCGACAGGGATGCCAAGGCGGGGGCAAAATCCGGACGCACGATCAAGGACGCCAGCATCATCGCGTCTTCACGCGCCCCTTCGGACGCTGCCGCGATCATCTGGGCAAAGCAATTCTCATCCGCGCCAAGGCATGCACATCCAAGACCATGCCGGATCAAAGGACGGCGGCCATGGGTGGCGCATAGCGAACACAAGCGATCCAGGGTCAGCATTGCCGCACGCCCGCATTCCGCGCCCAGCGCGACTTGGAAATCGCTGGCAGCGTCGGCGCGCCCGCCCTCACCGTCGCTCCACATCCGCAGATACATCACGGCGCCCGCTTCGATGGGATCGAGATCGGCAAGGCGGCCCACTGCTGCGCCGCCGCGCTTGAAAGGCGCGCTCATTTCGTCAGGATCAGTTTGCCTGCGCGGGTGATGCGCAGGGTATAGAGCTGATCGCCCAGTTCTATGTGGGCCAGGTTTCCGCCCTTGGTCAGATCCTCGGCCTTGTGCGCGGGAAGCATCGAGACAGCGTAACCTTGGGTTGGGGTCGGGTTCTGTACGTTCATCGGGACATCTCCAGAGCGTTTCGGCATGGTGCCATATCTATCGCGTTTCAATTGATTTGGCTGACCCCGAAAGGGCTGGCTTTCTGTTCCTGCTGCTTAATCTGATTATTTTAGTAAGGATTGTCAAGCATCGTTTTGAAACAGGCGATTGCCCCCCGGAACAGGGCGGGTTAGGTCTTGGGTCGGGCGATGAAGGGCAAGCAAACATGACCGCAGCAGTTGTATTCGATCTGGACGGAACGCTGGTGGACAGCCTGGGCGATCTGGCGGCGGCGGCCAACCGCACGCTGAACGACGTTGGGCATGATCCTCTGCCGACGGACATCATCAAAGGATTCGTCGGCAACGGTTTGCCCAAACTGGTTGAACGCGTGATCCTGCATTGCGGCCTGCCGCTGGACCGCCATGCGGAACTGACGCAACTGACCCTGAAGCATTACAATGCCGCTGCAAGCGAAACGACTGTTCCTTACCCAGGCATCCCCGAAGCGCTGGTTGCCTTGCGACAGATGGGGTGCGCTTTGGGTGTCTGCACCAACAAACCAGAAGCGCCCGCACGGCATGTGCTTGAGGCGCTGAACCTGTCGCAATTCTTCGACGTTGTTATTGGTGGCGACAGCCTTTCGACGCGAAAACCGGACCCCAACCATCTGTTCGCAAGCTTCGATGCGCTTCAGGCTTCTGGCCCACGTTTGTTCGTCGGCGACAGCGAAGTTGACGCGGAAACGGCCGCTCGGGCGAAAATCCCGTTTTTGCTGTTTACCGAAGGGTATCGGAAGACGCCGGTCGCGGAGATTCCACACACCGTGGCCTATTGCGCATCGCAAGACTTGCCCGCGCTCGTCGCCGAGTTGATCAAAAGCTGACACCGCTCGGGAAGATCATCACACCCTTCGACATTGGCAACGATCCGCATTGCCACTGACCCCAAAAGTTAAGAGGGGCCGGCCGAGGGGGTGTGACCAGCCCCTCATCGGGGAAAGTTAATACCGTGTGTGTGTGTGGTAAGTACGGTAGGTCATGTTTACCCCTGTTTGTCGCGGCGCGAAATTGGGGGTTTCCCGTAGTTCTCCAAAAAACGTGAAAAATAAGGGAAAATTGGCGATTTCCCGGCTCTCTTCATCTGCAATTTTTCGCATGCAAAAACGGGCTTCTGGCCCGCAGTTTCGGAGGGTTGATCTGCACATCGATTGCAGATCAAGGGTAACCCTAGGAAAACCCGTCAGAAATCATGCAACCCCGAATTTACCTGAACAGAAAGGTGCTCAGCCAATGGACCGTCCGAACCCGCCGGTTCAGATCTTTAACGGCCTGACAAACACGTGTGTTTGACACTCAAAACCGAACGATCTGCACCAATCGCGGCTGAATTCCGCGCCTCAACGCGAAATTCCTTGCCGATTCCGACTGCGCTGTCCGAATCTTCCCTACGGCTGACAAGCGACGCCCATTCGGTTTTGGCCGCCTTCTGCGCGGCAGATGCTTGCGGGGGTGCGCTCAGGAAATCAGGCAATCGGGTACCAACACCCTTCTCATCAGAACCCGACGTATCTGTCGGCCGTTTTCACAGCACCCCGCCGCGCCGGAAAACCGGTTATTGGTAATTCTTAGCCTTGGACATTTTGCCGATACCCGGATTGAACGAGTTGGTCGGGTCACAGCATTTGTAATGTGCCGCCAGGTCGGGCTTGGCCTTGTAAAGGTGCCCCACGTTATGTTCAGCAGGGTATTCCGCGCCGCGTTCGTCAAACAGTTTCAACATTGCGGCCTTGAGCGCTTTTGGGTCGGCCCCTTTTTTGACTATGTAATCCTGATGCATCACGTGGCACATGAAGTGCCCGTAATAGAGTTTGTGAACCAACTGGTCTTCGATCTCAGGCGGCAGCTTCTCCAGCCAGTCCTGATCGTTGCGGCGCAGTGCGACGTCCAGTGCGATGATGTCTGCGACGTCGTCCGAATGGATCGCCATGTAACGCACCGCCGCGCCCGCCGCCGCAAAACGATGGAGGCCTGCAATCTTGGCCTCGCGCGGATCACATTCGAAAAATCCGCCATCGCGGTCCCTCAGAAATCGCGGCAGCCACTCGGCGGCCTCGGACACACCTTCATCCTTCATTTTCAGGATAAGGTGATGCTCGTACTTGTCGCGAAAATCCATCATCCGTTTAGGCAGGACACGTGGCCACAAAGCTATTGCTGCCTGCATGAAACGATCAGTGAAATTTCGCAAAAACGGAATGCGCCGCAGGCGGGCATCCACGGCGCCTTTCATCGCAAAGAACATCGGCAGACGGTCCGTGCCAAGCTTGTCGATCATCACGACCGTGTCCTTGCCATAGCGTGCTGCAATGTCGAACGCTTCGCGCTGCATGTATTCGGCCGAAACCGGCAGCGATTTGAACTCTGACAAAATGTGGCGCCGCAGGTCTGCCAGATCGTCGGGATTGTTGGTGCCCACATAGAACACCTTCTCGACTTCGTTCTTGGGAAAGGTGTCAAGGCGTACGGCAAAAACGGCCAGCTTCCCGGCCGAGCCCGAAGATTCGAAAAGCCTGGCCTTGTCCGCATTGAACCGCGCAGGCGTTTCCGCATTCACGTCCCGCACGATCTGTGCGTAGTCGCTGGCCGATGCGCGTTTGTTGGTTGCCCCGGGATTGCGTTCAAATTTCCCTGCATCGAGGTTGGCAAGGATCTCTTCCGGCGTGTTGCCCAGATCGATGCCGAGGTGGTTGACCAGTTCCAATTCACCCTGTTCGGTGATTTGCGCATAGACGGAAAGTTCCGTGTAAACCGGACCGCGCTCTACCAGAGAACCGCCGGAATTGTTGCATACCCCACCCACAATCGACGCGCCGATGCAGGACGAACCAATCACCGAATGCGGCTCGCGCCCCAAAGGGGCCAACAGTTTTTCCAGCGCAAAAAGCGTGGCGCCCGGAAAGCTGACGACCTGCTCTGCGTCGTTCAAGGGCACCAGAGTATCCATCCGGCGCGTGTTGATCAGAACCACGTCACGGTCATAGGTGCCGGACGGCGTAGACCCTTCGGTCAGGCCAGTATTAGCCGCTTGCATGATGACAATCTTGTCGGCTGCGACGCAGGCTTGCAGGATTTTCCATTGCTCCAGCAGGGTCCCCGGCTGAACGACGCACAGCGCCTCGCCCTCGCCCGAGCGGAAACCGCGCCGAAAACGCTCTGTCGCGCGCGCTCCGACCAGCACGTGACGCGCACCGACGATGGAGCGGAAATGTTTGATCAACGCGTCATTGGTCATATCGGCCCCTGTTTGGGTTAGGGATTACGGAAACGAATATTCTCGCGGCTGAGCTGGCCAACACTGGTGACACCCATCAGTTTCATGTCGCGCTCGATCTCGGCACGCATCAACCCAAGCGCCCGTTCGACACCCGCCTGCCCCGCGGCAGCCAAAGGATAAAGGTAGTGCCGCCCGACACCCACGGCTTTGGCCCCGATCGAAAGCGCCTTGAGCACATGGGTGCCACGCTGAATGCCGCTGTCCATCATCACGTCCAGCTTGTCGCCGACGGCATCGACAATCTCGGCCAGTTGGTCAAACGGTGTGCGCGAGCCATCCAGTTGGCGGCCACCGTGGTTCGACAGAATGATGCCGGTACACCCGATCTCTGCCGCGCGTTTCGCGTCACCGACGGTCATGATCCCCTTCAGGCAGAACTGACCATCCCAGTCGCGCACCATCTGCGCCACGTCATCCCAGTTCATCGACGGATCGAGCATATCGGTGAAATACCCGCCGATCGAGCTGGCCCCACCGCCCATATCCACATGTTCTTCCAGCTGAGGCAGCCGGAACTTTTCATGGGTGACATAGTTGATGCCCCACATCGGCTTGATCGCAAATTGGATCATGCCGCCCAGCGTCAACCGGAACGGGATCGAGAACCCCGTGCGCAGGTCACGCTCGCGGTTGCCACCGGTGATGCTGTCGACGGTCAGCATCATGACCTCGACACCCGCCTCTTTGGCGCGCTGCATCATCGCGGCATTCAATCCGCGATCCTTGTGGAAGTAGAATTGATAGACCTGTGGGTTCTTGTGTTTCTGGCGCAGTTCCTCCAGCGAGACAGTACCCAGAGAGGAAACTCCGAACATGGTGCCGTATTTCTCGGCCGCCGCTGCAACGGCGCGTTCACCCTGATGGTGGAACAGGCGCTGCAACGCGGTGGGCGAGCAATAGACCGGCATGTCCAGTTTCTGCCCCATCACCGTGACGGACATGTCCACGTCCGAAACCCCGCGCAGGACCGAAGGCAACAGATCGCATCGGTCGAACGCCTTGGTGTTTTCCCGATACGTCACCTCATCATCCGCGCCACCGTCGATATAGTTGAAGATCGGCCCCGGCAGCCGCTGCTTGGCCAGCCGCCGGAAGTCGTGGAAATTATGACATTGGCTCAGACGCATGGCGATAAGCTCCTTAGTAGGCGACCGAGGGCAACCAGGTGGCGAGGGTCGGCCACAGGAAGACCAGCGCCAATCCGGTCAATTGCAGCAGGACAAATGGGATGATGCCCTTGTAGATGTGGGTCAGCTTGATCTCTGGCGGGCAAACGCCTTTGAGATAGAACAAGGCAAAGCCAACGGGCGGCGTCAGAAAGCTGGTTTGCAGTGTCACAGCGACAAGGATCACGAACCAAACCAGTGCCGGTTCATCAAGAACGCCGAAGCCGGGGATGTCGATGCCCAGACCGTTCACGATGGGGCGCATCAGCGGAAGCACGATCAACGTGATCTCGATCCAGTCCAGCACAAATCCCAGCAGGAAAACGATGAACAGGATGAAAAGGATGGTGCCGTTCGCTCCAAAGCCGGTGGATTGCACCACATGTTCGATCAACTCATCCCCGCCCAGTTCCCGCAGGACATAAGAGAACACGGTCGCGCCGAGGAAGATCGCAAAGATGTAGGCGGTGGTGTTGAAGGTCGAAACCAGCACGTTCCACAGCTTGGCAAAGGTCAGCTTGCGATAAGCCAGTGCCAGCAGGGTCGCACCCAAGGCGCCGATGCCGGACGCTTCGGTCGGCGTAGTCAGACCCGCGAAGATCGAGCCCAGTACCGCAAGGATCAGCATCAGCGTCGGGATGACGGCGATAAGAACGTCCTTGACGGCGGCCCAATCGGGGGCTTTCGCGCCTTCGGGCACGGGGGCCGCGTCGCGTTTCACCAGCGCGAGGATGAAGATGTAGGTCAGGTACAGGGCGCCTATGATCACGCCCGGGAAAACGGCAGCCATGAACAGGTCACCGACAGACAGGGCCATCTGGTCGGCCATGATCACCAGCATGATCGAGGGCGGGATCAGAATGCCCAGCGTCCCCGAAGCCGAAACCACGCCCGCCGCCAGCGTCGGCTGGTATTTCTGCTGCATCATCGACGGCAACGACAGCACGCCCAGCAGAACAACCGAGGCACCGATGATGCCGGTCGAGGCCGCCAGAATGATCCCGATCAGGGTCACGGTGATGGCCAGACCTCCGCGCACCGTCCCGAACAGGCGCTGCATCGAGGACATCAGACGCTCTGCCACACCGGATTCGTCCAGCATCAGACCCATGAAGATGAACATCGGCAGGGCAACCAGAACCGCGTTGGACATGGTCGCGTAGACCCGGTTCACCACCGCCCCAAGGGTCAGGTAATCAAGCCCGGTAAATGTGCTTTCCAGACCTGTCCACAGCATCAGATCGTTGTCGAACAGATAGGCCAGACCGCAATAGGCGACACCGACACCGGCCAGAACCCAAGCCACCGGATAGCCAGTAAACAGCAGCGCGATGAAGGTCAGGAACATCGCGATGACCAGCTTTTCCTCGGTCGTTTCGACCAGGAAGGTCAGGCCCACACAGACGGCAGCAAAGACCGCGAGCACCAGCAGGATACGGCGCAGCGGTGCGCCCTCGCGCTCCGAGGCCGGTCCGTACATCAACGCGTGCCCGTCATGGATCAACCGTGCCAACGCGGCCAGCGCCAGCAGGACAAAGCTGATCGGAATGACCGCCTTGAAGGCCCAACGCGCAGGCAGGCCCGTGGGGCTGTCCGAGCGTTCGTTGACGCGGAAGCTTTCGTAGAAATAGTCATAGCCCTGATCGACCATCAGATAGATGAACGGGGTCAGCAGGGTCAGGATGCCGATCACCTCGATGATCCGCTGCGCGCGGCGCGAAAGCTGCATATGCAGGACATCCACACGCACATGGCTGTCGGTGATCAAGGCATACGAGATGCCGATCATCGTGACGATTCCATAAAAATGCCACTGGATCTCATCCAGTTTCGGGTAGTTCTGGCTGAACAGGTAACGCAACGAGACCTGTGCGAAGATCGCGCCCATCAGCAGGACATTGGCCCACATGACGACATGACCCACAGCCTTGACCCCGGCGTCGATCGCGACGGCGATTTTCTGGCGGTCGGATTCGGGGTGTTCCAGGATGCCTTCATAGGCTTCGACCGGATCGTTGGGGTTGTTTTGGGTGGTCATGGTCATTCCTCGCTCAGCAACCCGGAATACGGGTAGTGAAAGGTTAGAAAGTCCGAAGATCGAAAAGCAGGGGCCGGAGCGGCGGATCGGGCCGCCCCGGCAACGTCAGTGAGGGAGAGATTACTGACGTGGGAGGAAGGCGTTTGTCTTCCAGAGGTTATAGCCGTCACGGAATTCGTTCATGTCGGCCAGAACCTGTGCAAAGAAGGCATCATTGGCGGCCTCTTCAGCGGCAACCTCTTCCCAGGTTGCGCGGAAGGTATCCAGCATCTCGGGCGACCACTGCTTGATGGTAACGCCGTTGTTTTCAACGTTGTCGATCAAGGCCGCGTGCTGGATGGCTTCGCCTTCGGCAAAGCTGTCTGCCATCGAAGCCTTGCAGGCGTTTTCGATGATTGCCTTGTGCTGATCGCTGGCTTCGTTCCAGACGTCCTTGTTGATCAGCAGTTCAAATACGGTCGCCTGCTGATGCCAGCCGGGGAAATAGTTGAATTTGACCAGCTTGTGGAAGCCCAGGCGCGCGTCGATCGCAGGCATCGAAAACTCGGTCGCATCAATCGCACCTTTTTCCAATGCGGGGAAGATCTCACCACCTGGCAGCAGCGAGGTCGCCACACCCAGTTTCTGCATCACCTTGCCGCCCAGACCGAAGAAACGCATCTTCAGCCCGTTCAGGTCTTCGGGCGAGTTGATCTCGGAGGCGAACCAGCCCGAGGTTTCCGGCGCGATGATGGCGCAAGGCAGAACTTTGACGTTGAAACCGGCCTGATCATACATCTCCTGATACAGGGTCATGCCGTTGCCATAATACAGCCAAGCCATGTATTCGCCCGCCTCGGGGCCGAAGGGCACAGCCGAGAACAGCGGCGCGGCCGGGATTTTCCCGGCCCAGTAACCAGCCGTGGTGTAGCCCGAGTTGATCTTGCCGGTGGACACGGCGTCCAGAATTTCGAAGGGCGGAACCAGTTTTCCCGGCTCGTACACCTTCATCTTCAGCGTGCCGCCGGACATCAGTTCCAGCTGATCAGCCACACGTGGAATAGGCGAACCCAGGCCCGGCAGTTCGGTCGAAAAGGCAATCGGTGTTTTCAGCAGCAGCTTGTCCGCCGCAACCGCGGGTGCCGCCAGCAGGCTGGCGGCCACGGCCAGGCTCGTCAGGGTCTTCTTCATGAAATCTCCTCCAGGGTTGGTCGGGTTTGTCTCCGATCAGTGGCGCAGGCTCTTCCAGCGCCGCTCCGGTGGTAAACTAACTTTACCAGATTAAACCAGTCAATAACTTTATTTACCTCTGGCAATGAGCAGAAATGGGAAACCTGCATCCGACAAACCCGGAAAAACCCTGATGCGACCACATGAAAATCCTATACTTTCCTAAAAAACCCTTCGCAAACAAACATGTAATCCACGTCCGGAAAGAACATCCGCGCGCTTGAATTTAGAACGGATATGGTTATCTTTATTTACCAGTTATTCTGGTTATTTTAGCATCACACGGGGCAGCATCTCATGAACACCACGGCGATTTTTGAACCGGTCGGACACGAATCGCTGGCTGATGCGGTGGTTTCACAAATCGAGGACCTGATCGCGTCGGGCATCCTGAAACAGGGCCGGAAACTGCCGTCCGAGCGCGATCTGGCCGAGATGCTGCGCGTGTCGCGACCAAAGCTGCGCGAGGCCCTTCAGGTGCTGGAAGAACGCGGGCTGGTCACAACGCAACACGGTGAAGGGACATTCGTCGCGGCCCTGACCGGACAAGCCATGATGCCCGCGCTTCTTGCTTTGTACGAACGCCATGAGCCGGCTTTTTTCGACTATCTGGAGTATCGCCGCGAACAGGAAGGTTTCGCGGCCCGGCTTGCCGCCCGTCGTGCGACCAAGGCAGACAAGGAACGGATTTCAGAGATCCTTGATGAAAACGAGCGCGCCTGGCAGGAGCAGGACGCCAAGGCTTCGCAAGAGGCGGACTTTGCGCTGCATTCAGCGATTGTTGATGCCAGCCAGAACGCGACCCTGATCCACATGATGGCGTCGATCTACGAACTCACCCGCAAGGGCGTTTTCTACAATCGCGACTTCCTGCGCACGATCGATGGGACCGGCGAAAAGCTGTTGCAGCAACATCTCGAACTCGGCCGCGCAGTGATCGAAGGTGATGAGGAGCGGGCCGAAAAAGCGGCAACGGATCACATCGACTTTGTCGAAGAGTCCTTCAAACTCGGGATTGAACAGCGGCGACGCGAAGCCATGGCCGAAAAGCGCCGGATACTGTCGCGCTGACGGCTTTGTCACCCATTTGCCCTTCTGATTGCGGGGCCCAGTCCCCGTGGTGATCGTGAAACTCTCCTGTTTGGCGGTTTTCGACCGGTTTCAAAACTTACCCGAGCCGGCTGTCAGATATCCTCTCCGGGCGGTTCCAGAAGGCCGCCGGGTTCCAACAACGCCCGCTCGGACAGCCACGGGTTGAGTTCCAGCGCTTCGGACAGTGCTGTGCGCGCGTCTTCAAGACGTTTCAAACCCAGTAAAGACAACGCGCGTCCGCTGAGCGCGCCGATGTGGTTTGGCGACATTTCGATCGTGACATTCAGATCGCGCAGCGCCGCTTCAAAATCCTGCCTCAGGTAGTTTACGAAAGCCCGCTGATTGTAGCCTTCGGCGTAATCCGGGCAATATTCGACAAGCTGGTTGAAATCGTCCAACGCGCCCGACAAGTCCCAAGCCTCTCGTCGCGCCATTCCCCGGTCCAGCAGAGTCTGCGACCGGGCATCCGGCGCGTCCGTCCAGAGTTCCCACATTTGATTCGAGATGACCCGGGCGTCGCCTTGCGATTCCGCCTTTTGGACCTGCTTGATCAGCGCATTCACCCCTTCGGAATGATCCGGAGCCGTGGGGCATGTCTCGGCCATGGCCGAGCATGAAAACGCGATCATAAAAAACGTTGCAGCACAGGTTCGCATCACGCAACAAGGGTGGGCCAAAATTCCGCCGGGTCAAGACTGATGTTCAAAACCGCCCAGCATACCGGTTTCCTTCACGGCCTCCATCGCAACAAAAGTTGAGGTATTGGCGACATGCGGCAGAGACGAGATCTTCTCGGCCAATACACGGCGGTATTCCGACATGGTGGCGGTGCGCACTTTCAGAAGATAGTCAAAATTGGACGCGATCATATGCGCCTGCTCGACCTCGGCGGTTTTGCGGACGGCTGCGTTGAACTCGGCCAGAGCCTTTTCGCGGGTATCGGTCAAACGCACCTCGACAAACGCGACGTGATCCAGGCCCAACCGGATCGGATCCAGCATCGCCCGATACCCCTGGATTACTCCGCTTGCCTCAAGCCGTTTGAGCCGCGCTTGCGTCGGAGATTTCGACAGCCCGATCTCGCGCGCAAGATCAGCCACCGAGATACGACCATCCTCGGCCAGAATTTTTAGAATCGACCGGTCGAACCGATCCAGATCAGGAAAGCTCATTTGCGCTGTCTTTTGCCGAATCTTCAGAACACAGGCCTTCCAATAGCCAATATTCGGGCCGTTGTCCTGAATTTTCCGCATTATATTATCAAAAAGACCGGAGGACATATGTCACACAGCCTGCGAACCCTCATCGATAGCTCAACCTACGCCGATCAGTCGGCAGTTCTTGATACACTGATCTCTCAGGCGAACCTGACAGACACGGATCGCAGCGCCATCGGCACCGCCGCTGCGCAGCTTGTGCGCGACATCCGGTCCAGCACTTCTCCGGGGTTGATGGAGGTGTTTCTGGCCGAATATGGCCTGTCCACCGACGAAGGTATCGCCCTGATGTGTCTGGCCGAGGCGTTGTTGCGCGTGCCGGATGCCGACACAATCGATGCGCTGATCGAAGACAAGATCGCACCATCCGATTGGGGCAAGCATCTGGGGCAATCCTCGTCCTCGCTGGTGAACGCCTCGACCTGGGCGCTGATGCTGACGGGAAAGGTACTGGACGAAGGCAAGGCGTCTCCGGTCGGGGCGCTGCGCGGTGCAATCAAGCGGCTGGGCGAGCCGGTGATCCGCACGGCTGTCGCGCGCGCGATGAAAGAGATGGGGCGACAGTTCGTTCTGGGGGAAACCATTCAGTCCGCCATGGAGCGCGCGCGCGGGATGGAGGAAAAAGGCTATACCTATTCCTACGACATGCTGGGCGAAGCGGCCCGGACCGAAGCGGACGCGGCGCGCTATCACCTGTCCTATTCCCGCGCCATCTCGGCCATTGCCGAGGCCTGCACCCATGACGATATCCGCGCCAACCCGGGCATTTCGGTAAAACTGTCCGCCCTGCATCCCCGTTATGAGCTGGCACAGGAACAGCGTGTGATGGACGAGCTGGTGCCGCGGCTGCGGGCGCTGGCCCTGCTGGCCAAGGCGGCCGGAATGGGCCTGAACGTCGATGCAGAAGAGGCGGATCGTCTGTCGCTGTCGTTGCAGGTGATCGAGGCGGTGATGTCCGACCCGGCCCTTGCCGGATGGCACGGGTTTGGCATCGTGGTTCAGGCCTATGGCCCGCGTGCAGGTCTGGTACTGGATACGCTGTATGGCATGGCCGAACGTCATGATCGCCAGATTATGGTGCGATTGGTCAAAGGTGCCTATTGGGATACCGAGATCAAACGCGCGCAGGTCGAAGGGGTGGATGGCTTTCCGGTCTTCACGCACAAGGCCGCGACCGACGTCTCCTATATCGCCAATGCACGCAAACTGCTGGGCATGACCGACCGGATCTACCCACAATTTGCCACGCACAACGCCCACACGGTCAGCGCCATCCTTCACATGGCCGAAGATCAACCGTTCGAGTTCCAGCGCCTGCACGGCATGGGCGAGACCCTGCATCAGATCGTGATGGACAAGCAGAACACCCGGTGCCGCATTTATGCACCGGTCGGGGCGCATCGCGACTTGCTGGCTTATCTGGTTCGACGCTTGCTGGAGAACGGCGCAAACTCATCCTTCGTCAACCAGATTGTGGACGAAGATGTGCCGCCGGAAGAGGTCGCAGCCGATCCGTTTGTTGCGCTCCGGACTCCTCCGCCCGCACTGCCGACCGGGCCGGACCTGTTCCAGCCTGAAAGACCGAACTCCAAGGGTTTTGACCTGCATCACACACCAACGCTGGATCAGATTGATGCGGCACGGGATCAGTTCCGCGCCCATCACTGGTATGCGCAACCCTTGCTGGCCGGCGAGGCCAAGCCTGAAGCGGACGAGCCAGTGATCAACCCGGCGCAGCCTCAGGACAAGCCCGGCGCGGTGGCCGCAGCGAGTGCCGCGGACGTGGAGATGGCATTGGCTTCGGCCGACCCCTGGGACGCCCCTGCTGCCGAACGCGCCCGTGTCCTCAATGCCGCAGCCGATCTTTATGAAGCGCATTATGGCGAGTTGTTTGCGCTGCTGGCGCGTGAGGCAGGGAAGTCGCTGCCTGATGCGGTGGCGGAACTGCGCGAGGCGGTGGATTTCCTGCGCTATTATGCAGCCAACATCCCCGACGCCGATCCCGCGGGAATTTTCACCTGTATCAGCCCGTGGAACTTCCCGCTGGCGATTTTCTCAGGACAGATCTCCGCCGCGCTGGCCACCGGAAACGCAGTTCTGGCCAAGCCAGCGCCCCAGACGCCCCTGATCGCGCATCGTGCGATTCAACTCATGCATGAGGCAGGGGTGCCACGCGATGTGCTGCAACTGTTGCCCGGCGGGCCTGCCGTGGGCGCGGCGCTGACATCGGATCCGCGTGTCTCGGGTGTGGCCTTCACCGGGTCTACGGCCACCGCGCTGAAAATCCGTGCGGCGATGGCCGGATCCATGCGTCCCGGTACGCCTCTGATTGCAGAAACCGGTGGTCTGAATGCAATGATCGTCGACAGCACCGCCCTTCCCGAACAGGCCGTGCAATCGATCATCGAAAGCGCCTTTCAGTCGGCGGGCCAGCGCTGTTCCGCGCTGCGGTGTCTGTATCTGCAGGAGGATATCGCCGACGACGTTCTGACCATGCTCAAAGGGGCGATAGATGCGCTGAGTGTTGCAGATCCGTGGCTGATCTCGACGGATTGCGGCCCGGTCATCGACGCGCAAGCCCGACAGGGCATCGCCGAACATGTGACCAGGGCGCGCCACGAAGGGCGGGTGCTGAAGGAGCTTCCGTTGCCGCCCGAAGGCATCTTTGTTGCACCGGCACTGATCGAGATCCCCGGCATCGCCGCGCTGGAACGCGAGGTGTTCGGCCCGGTGCTGCACGTCGCCCGGTTCAAGTCGCAAGAGATCGACAAGATCATCGCCGATATCAACGCCACCGGATACGGCCTGACCTTCGGCCTGCATACCCGCATCGACGACCGCGTGCAGCATGTGACCGAGGCGATCCATGCGGGCAACATCTATGTGAACCGCAACCAGATCGGCGCAATCGTCGGGTCTCAGCCCTTCGGGGGCGAAGGATTGTCAGGCACCGGCCCCAAGGCGGGCGGGCCAAACTACATGATCCGGTTCTGCGCACCCGACCGTCAAAGCACGGCGGATACCTGGGGCGCCGTGGCTGATCTGCCTGCCGCACAAGGTCAACCTGCGCCGGTCACAACCCGATCCCTGCCCGGCCCGACCGGTGAATCGAACCGCCTGAGCGAGTATCCGCGTCCGCCCCTTCTGTGCATGGGGCCCGGAGAGGCCGCAGCGCGTGCGCAGGCCGATGCTGTATCTGCGTTGGGTGGCACCGCCATTCAGGCGACCGGAATGCTTGACCTGCACCGGCTGGAAAACCTGACCGGCATTTCGGGCGTGTTGTGGTGGGGAGACGACGAAACAGCGCGGCAGATCGAACAGCATCTGGCGCGCCGCGACGGCCCGATTCTGCCGCTTATCCCCGGCAAGCCCGACCGCGCGCGTGTTCTGGGTGAACGCCATGTCTGCGTCGACACGACCGCAGCGGGTGGAAACGCCGCGTTGTTGGGAGGTGCGGCATAAGCTTGCCTTGACGCTGGGCACACAAAAGCCCAGCGTCACACCATGTTTCCGATCCGCGACCACAACCCTTCGGGGCGCACACCTTATGTTGTCTATGCCTTGCTGGCGGCCAATATCCTGATTTTCCTCAGCTATGTGGGGATTTTGGGTGACGGGCCGCGGATCGGCAGGCTGTTTTTCGACTACGCCATTATTCCGGCGCGGGTCAGCGACGGGTTCGGGCTGGAAACCCTCGTGACATCCATGTTCCTGCACGGGGGGTGGATGCATCTGGCCGGGAACATGCTGTTTCTGTGGATCTTCGGTGACAATCTGGAAGACGAGATGGGCCATCTGCCTTTCCTGCTGTTCTATCTGGCAGCCGGAATTGGCGCGGGCCTGATTCACATCATCACCGGGCCCGAGTCCCAAGTCCCCACGGTTGGGGCCTCGGGCGCGATTGCTGGCGTTATGGGCGGGTATCTGCTGCTGTTCCCGAAAGCACGGGTGGATGTCCTGCTGATCCTGGTCGTCTATTTCAGGGTCTTTACCATTCCCGCCTTCATCATGCTGGGCGTCTGGCTGGCGATACAGTTCTTTGGCAGCGTCACGAGCAACCCGGACGAAGGCGGCATCGCCTATTGGGCCCATACCGGGGGGTTTGCCGTTGGCCTGATCCTGTGCATACCGCTGTGGCTGAGACGCGGCGGAATTCAGTTCTGGAACCGCACCCATGGGCACCCGCCCCACCCGGAAGCGAAGTACAAGCTGTCGCAATCCCGCATTCCGCGCGTTCCGCGCCGTTAAGGCCGGTAAACGGGCGCCTAGCCCCGGATCACCTTGGCGAACTGATCGAAGATCGGTTCGTTAGAACAGATCACTTCACCATCTTCCAGCACGTTGCCTTCAGGGTTCAGCGCCTGCACGAAACCGCCGGCCTCTTTGACGATGATCACGCCGGCGGCCAGATCCCACGCATTCAGGCGGCGTTCCCAAAAGCCCTCATACCGGCCGGCGGCCACATATGCCATGTCGAGCGCGGCAGCACCCCAACGACGGACACCGGCGCAGGCGGGCATCAGGCGCGCCAGATCCTGTAGGGTTGCTGGCAGATCCGAACGGCCACCAAAAGGCAGACCGGTCGCGAAGACCGATTCAATCATGCGATGACGGCCCGACACGCGAATACGCATGTCGTTCATCCAGGCGCCCTCACCCTTTTCGGCAAAGAACATCTCGTCCTTGGCGGCGTCATAAATCACGCCGGCAACGATCTTGCCCTTGTGTTCCAGCGCTATGGAAATCGCCCAATGCGGCAGGCCGTGCAGGAAATTGGTGGTGCCGTCCAGCGGATCGACGATCCAGCGGCGGGTTGGGTCTTCGCCGTCAATGACACCGCCCTCTTCGGCCAGCCAGCCATAGGTCGGCCGTGCGCCCAGCAGCTCTTCTTTCAGGATGGCTTCGGCGGCGATGTCAGCCTTCGAGACGAAATCACCGGCTCCTTTCATCGACACCTGCAGATTTTCGACTTCACGGAAATCCTTGACCAAAGAACGCCCCGCCTTGCGCGCGGCCTTGATCATGATGTTGAGATTTGCGCTGCCAACCATTGTCAAAAGGCTCCTGTCCGGTCAAACCGCGCGTATACTGCCGCAACGCGCCCTTGCCAAGAGGAATGATGCGCATAACAGACCCGCCGGAAACGCCGTTACTGGGATTGCAGCTTTCGCGCTTCTTCCCGGGCCAGTTTCACCAGTTCCTGCACATAGGGTTTCTCCAGATCTTCCGACCGGACCGCGGCATAGAGACGCCGTGTAATGCCCTCTTTCGTCAAGGGTCGGGTGACGTAGTCCGAGTTGTATTTGACCTCGCGCACGACCCAATCCGGCAGCACTGAAATGCCCCGGTTCGATGCGACCAGCAGCAGAATGACGGCAGTCAGTTCCACCTGCCGGATCGTGGCAGGTTCAACCCGCGCCGGGATCAACAACTGGCTGAACACATCCAGACGCGTGCGTTCCACCGGATAGGTGATCAGGGTTTGGCCGCGAAAATCCTCGGCCTCGATATAGTCTTTCTTGGCCAGGGGATGGGTCGAAGCGGCCACAAACACCGCGTTATAGTCGAAAAGTTCGACAAACTCGACACCCGGAAGGTCTTCGGGATCGGACGAGACCACCAGATCAACCTCTTCCTTCTGCAAGGCCGGAAGCGCGTCGAAGGCCAGGCCGGGGCGGATATCGACATCCACATCGCCCCAGGATTTCCTGAAGGCTTCAAGAACAGGAAACAGCCATTCGAAACAGGCATGGCATTCGATGGCTATATGCATCCGCCCCGCTCGCCCGTCCCGCAGCGATGAAAATTCATTCTGGGCGGCTTCGACCTGCGGCAGAATCTGCTCGGCCAATCGCAACAGGCGCAAACCGGCAGCCGACAGTTTCATGGGTTTGGAGCGGCGCAGAAACAGTTCAACCCCGGCCTGATCCTCCAACCCTTTGATTTGATGACTTAATGCGGACTGGGTGATATTCAGCTGATCCGCAGCACGGGCCAGCCCGCCGCATTCATGGATCGCCTTGATGGTGCGCAGGTGCCGGAATTCAATATGCATTTCAAACAGTATTCATGTTGTTGTTGAGTAATATGAGTTTGTTTCACAATGCTCGCCATGGCACAAGGGGCTCAGTTGATCCAGTGAGGCCACGATGTCCAAACCTGAAATTTCCTTCGAGTTCTTTCCGCCCAAAACTCTGGAAGCCTCTTTCCGCCTTTGGGACACGGTCCAGACATTGGCCCCTTTGGATCCCCGCTTTGTTTCCGTCACCTACGGCGCTGGCGGCACGACGCGTGAACTGACACGCGACGCGGTTTCAACCCTGCACAAGTCATCGGGCCTGAACGTGGCCGCTCATCTGACCTGCGTCGATGCTTCGCGGCAGGAAACGCTGGAGATCGCAGACGCCTTTGCACGCGCCGGCGTGCAGGACATCGTCGCCCTGCGCGGCGATCCGCCAAAGGGTCAGGACAAGTTTGTACCGCACCCCGACGGGTTTTCCAGTTCTGTCGAACTGATCGAGGCACTGGCCGAAACCGAAATGTTCAGCATCCGTGTCGGGGCCTATCCTGACACCCACCCCGAGGCCGCAGACATGGCTGCGGATGTGGACTGGTTGAAGGCCAAGCTGGACGCAGGCGCAGACGAAGCGCTGACACAGTTCTTCTTCGAAGCCGAGACCTTTTTCCGGTTCCGCGATGCGTGCGCCAAGGCCGGTATCGACAAACCGATCGTTCCGGGCATCCTGCCGATCGAGAACTGGTCGGGTGCCCGCAATTTCGCCAAGCGCTGTGGCACGCATATTCCGGTTTGGGTCGAACAGGCCTTTGAAAAAGCGGTGCGCGACGAGCGCGAGGATCTGTTGGCCACGGCGATCTGCACTGAACTGTGTTCGGACCTGATCGAAGGCGGCGTGGACAAGCTGCATTTCTATACGCTCAACCGTCCCGAACTGACGCGCGATGTCTGCTTTGCACTGGGCATTACACCACGCGTTGAACTGGAAAACGTCGCCTGACTTGCAAAAAATCCAATGATTCGCCCGGGTTACGTTTCCACCCGGGCGTTTGTCGTTTCGGAAGATGTGTACTGTTTACCAGCACCACCCCTAAAACGGTGCCTTTGAGGGACAATTGAATCTCAACACCGCGATTGTTGTCACCAGCCCCGCAAATCATCCCTGAAATTTGACAAAACCATGACGCTGGCGACACTGGAAAAGTGTAGTTTGTAATGAGTGTTTTGAGTATGGAACCTGTCGATAAAGTGCGGGCGCGCGCGGATGCGTTGGCGGATCTGGGGTTAAGCCCCTGCGCCGGTTCCCAAGAGATCAGGGACGCCTGGAGGCAGATCGCCTTCCATTCACATCCCGATCACAAGGATGGGGACAGTTCCGGTTTTTCGCGCGCCAAGGCGGCCTATGATTATCTGCGCAAGGAAGGGTTGGTTACAAAAGGTGGTGCCAGTTCCGGCCCTCCGCAACCGCGCCGACCCCGTTTGAAAAAGCGCATCATCGAACTTCCGCTGGAAGATATCGCTGCCTGCAAGGCGATGCTGAATCCCGACCAGAGGTTGCCGAAAATGCACGATGAAGCGGATGTTCAGGACACATCTGATGCATGCGTCTCGGATCACGTTCCTGACGCGGTCGGGTGTTACGGGCGGCATCTGACCTATTTTGTCACCACGCCCGTGCATCATGGGGCAAATCGCGTGGCCTTGCCGACGACCGTCCTGACCAGCGCACGCCACACCGAGGCTGAAATTCTGAGCTTTCAGTCAAAAGATACCGGTGCCGGAGAAGTCATCATCCCCGATACGATCCGCGAACGGAAGTTTCCGGGGGCCAAGAGTGTGCGGATCAGGTTTGACGCTGATCAGGATATTCGGGATCAATTCTGGCTTGCGGGGTAAGGGCCTGAGCCCGGCTGAGCTTGCCGGGCATTGATCTTGTGGCGCCGGATCAGTTCGAAACCGGGCCTTCTGACGTGAATTTCGGAATCACGTTGGTCGAGGCGTCGCTTGGTTCGATACCGGGCCAGTTTCCTTCGGCAAGATTGATATTGCCCGGAATGTCTTCCTCGAAAAATCCGACAACCACATCGGTGATGTTGAGATACAGCTTGTCATCCACAATCCGCCACAGGTTCGGGTTTGCCGGAACCTTGCCGCCGCGCGACACGCCATAGGCGCAGTGCCCATCATATTGCGGCGCGTAGTATGCCGGGTTTTCCAGGAATTTGTCTCGGTTTTCCTCGGTCGCAAAAGCCCAGGTCGCACCGTTGTACTCGGCGGTGATGTTGGCATTTCCGCGCACACCCTCGGGCTGCGGCTGGCCCACCGGCACCTGATCCAGGCTGCGATAGGCAACGACATCGTAACCCGAAACAGCAAAACCTGTGCCGTCAATATATTGAGGGCCGGCAAAAGCCGGAACCGCCAGCACTATGGCCGCAGCGAGTGTCAATGCAAAGCGTTTCATGTCGTCCATCCTTTTCGGGTCAACTAAATCCGTGATGCCTTGGGCAGGTCTGAATGGACAATATGCGATTCCCGTGCGGTGCGTAGTCCCCCTAACGCCGCTGTGACCCGGCACGAGAAAACGTGAGAGTTTGGCGGCGGATTGTTACAGAATACGCCAGTTGGGTGGGGTTGGACTCGGCGGTTTGCAATATTAGCTGTATGGCAGCCCCGACATAGGCAAGAAAGGCAAGTGATGAGCGACCAATCCTCGTATACCCCTCCAGCGGTCTGGACTTGGGACAGTAAAAGTGGCGGACAATTCGCCAACATCAACCGGCCGATCGCCGGAGCGACCCATGACAAGGACCTGCCGGTCGGACAGCATCCTCTTCAGCTGTACTCGCTCGCGACACCCAATGGCGTGAAAGTCACGGTGATGCTGGAAGAGCTGCTGGCACTTGGTCATGAAGGCGCTGAATACAACGCCTGGCTGATCAACATCGGAGAAGGCGATCAATTCAGCTCGGGCTTTGTCGAGGTCAACCCGAACTCGAAAATCCCCGCGCTTTGGGATCGGTCGGGCGACAAACCTGTTCGGGTTTTTGAAAGCGCCTCGATCCTGTTCCATCTGGCCGAAAAGTTCGGCGCGTTTCTGCCGGCTTCCGGCCCCGAGCGGACCGAGGTGATGAACTGGGTGTTCTGGCAGATGGGCAGCGCGCCGTATCTGGGCGGTGGGTTCGGGCATTTCTACGCCTATGCACCCGAGAAATGGGAATACCCGATCAACCGTTTCGCCATGGAGACCAAGCGCCAACTGGACGTTCTGGATCGTGAACTGGCGGAAAAAACCTTCATCGCGGGCGAAAACTATTCGATCGCCGACATGGCGATTTGGCCCTGGTATGGTCAGTTGGTTCTGGGCCGCCTTTACAGCGCGGCAGAGTTCCTGGACGTGGAGTCCTACAAGAACGTCATGCGATGGGCAAAGGCGATCGACGCGCGCCCTGCGGTTCAGCGCGGCCGCATGGTCAACCGCACCTTTGGCGAGCCGCACACGCAGCTTCACGAACGCCACGACGCCACCGACTTCGAAACCCGCACGCAGGACAAGTTGGAAGCGGCAGCGGAATAAACAAACCCCAATGCAACAACACGCGGTGCAGCTTGCGCCGCGTGTTTGCCTTTGGATGGTTATTTCAGAATGGGTGGGTTGTCCGGGTTGCTGCCGGGGGCTTCACGGACCGTATCGGCAATTTGCGGCTGGGGCAGATCAAACCGAAGGCCCACCTTGGCCAACAGCGCGGCGGCGGCCTCGCTTGCGGTGAAAAACCCGACATCCATCGCGCCTGCCTCGATCCCGGAAAAGGTCAGCGCCTCGGACGCGGCCTTGGCCAAAGCGGGCTCGGCCCCCTCGATCGCATCGACAAACCCCAACAGATGGCCCTGCGCGCCCGATTTGGACTTGGTGGCGACCAGATAAGCCGCGCTGGCAAGTCCGCCTGCCGTCGCCAGTTTTGCATCCAGCGCGGTCAGCAGGTTCTGCGGCAGGCCAGCGGGCGGCAAAAACTCGGCAAGCTCTTCCTCGACCTCTTGCGGGCTGTGCTGCAACGTTTCAGCCAACCATTCCAGTGCTTCCACCGGAATCAGCATGGAAGATGGCGCCGTCTCAAGGTTCAGACCAAGCCCGATGCCCTGTCCCGACAGCATCCCCGAAAGCACCCGCCCGGACAGCGCCACATAAGGCACGGGCCGCCCGGCAAACTGCGCCAGCCGGTCCTCACGATCAAAGGCCAGAACAAAGCGCCCGTCAGCCACATCGAACACTTCGGGCGAGATATTCTGGTCCCGCGCTTCTTCGGTCAGCATCAGAAACAGCTCGCTATCCGCAAGCCGTTCAAAGAAACGCAGACGGGCGGCATCACTTGTCGGGTCCGCCTGCATCGCGGCATGCGCGGTGTCCAACGC
This sequence comes from Ruegeria sp. BF10, assembly GCF_056538725.1. Classification (NCBI taxonomy): domain Bacteria; kingdom Pseudomonadati; phylum Pseudomonadota; class Alphaproteobacteria; order Rhodobacterales; family Roseobacteraceae; genus Ruegeria; species Ruegeria sp. BF10. The sequence continues at coordinate 414,375 of NZ_JBQFTR010000001.1, read as the reverse complement.
CGTGGAGTCAGTCATTCAGCACCTCTTGGACCCGTGCACGCAAAACAGGCAGCAGTTCAGCCTCGAACCACGGGTTTTTCTTCAACCATGCCGTATTGCGCCAGGACGGGTGAGGCAAGGCAAAGACCCGCGGCGCATGGTCCCGCCAGTTGCGGACGGTGTCCGTCACCGACCCGTGCGCGCCAAGATGAAACTTGTGCGCGTGACCTCCGACCAACACGGTCAGCGGCACACGCCCCAGTTCCTGCATCACTCGGTCATGCCAGGTCTTGCGGCACATCGCAGGTGGAGGAAGATCAGCATTGCGCGCATCATACCCCGGAAAGCAGAACGCCATCGGCACGATCGAAACACAGTCGCGGTCGTAAAAAACCGACTCATCAATCCCCAGCCAGTGCCGCAGCCTGTCGCCGGACGGGTCGGTGAAGGGCCGCCCCGACTCGTGCACACGGGCGCCCGGTGCCTGCCCCGCGACAAGGATTGGCGTTCCGGGGCGGAACCAGACCACCGGGCGCGGCTCGTGTGCGGTTTCTGTTTGCGCGAACCTGTCGGCACACAAGCGGCAAGCGCGGATTTCCTGACGTAAAGCGTTCATCTGATCGTGACGGTCCCTGTCCATCCAGTCTGTTGTTGGCTGCCAAAACAGATAATAACGACCGAACGCAGCACCAAGTGAATGGCATCCCTTGCTGCACCCGACCAGACATTCATGCGCGCAACCGGGACGCATTGATCATTTGTTTCATAATTCGACATAATGTAGCCAACATGGGCCGGTAAAAAATACCCTTTCTGGCCGCCCGCAAGTGCGACAAACGACCAAAACGAGCAGCAGACCGCGAATGCTAGAATTCGACAACGTCAGCAAATCCTTCTGGACCGGAACGCGCCGCAAGGTGATTCTGGATCGGGTCTCGTTTCGGGTCGAACTGGGCACCTCACTGGGCGTTCTGGCCCCAAACGGAACCGGAAAAACCACGCTGATCAACATGATGGCCGGTCTGGAAAAACCCGACGAGGGCGTGGTCCGCCGCGAATGCCGGGTGTCCTTTCCCATGGGGTTCACCGGTGGCGTGTCGGGAAAACTGTCAGCGCTTGAGAACGCGCGCTACATCGCCAAGATCTACGGTATGGACCCCGATTACATCGAGGCCTACTGCAAATGGCTCTGCGGTCTGGGCGAATATTTCGACCAGCCCCTTGCCACTTACTCCTCTGGGATGAGGGCGCGCTTCACCTTTTCTTTGATGCTGGCGCTGGACTTTGACATGTATCTCATCGACGAAGGGATGCCGGCGACAACAGATGTCGAATTCAACGAAAAGGCTGGGGCGATCCTGAAGGAAAGATTGCGCACGACGACTTTGGTGATCGTATCGCACAGCCCGTCCGTGTTGGAGAAATTCGCCCAGAAAGCGGCCGTACTTCTGGACGGGCAATTGTATATATTTGACTCCTTGGAAGAGGCGAAGCAGCTGTATGACTACGAAACCCAAGGTTAGAAAATACAACTGGCGCCGCGGACGTCAGACGGAAAGCTCGGCCGAGGCGCGATCGGACGCCATCTCGCGTATTCGCAACGCGACGCAAGGCCCTGCGGCCGCCGGCGAAGCACAGCCCGGGACGCAGCTGGATGACATCAAGCGCGAAGGCCTGACGGGCCGTCAATTGCGTATCGCACGACGTCTGGCGCAGAAACACGGTCTGGCCGCGACGTCGGATTATGACGCGGTGCGGTTGCTGCGCAAAAAGGGCATCGACCCCTTCCAGCGCACCAATCTGCTGGACCTTGCTGCGGCAAAACCATCGAACGGGGGTGACAAACCCAAGGACAGGATCAACGTTCAACTGCCGCAGCCCATGGGCGCCGAGAAAACGAACCTACCCGGGCCCGAGCTCAGCCCGGCTGAGCGGCGCAATTATGAAATCAGCCAAATCCAAAAAGACATCGCACGCCGTCGCAAGCGTAAACTGTTTGGACTGTTTGCGCGTCTGGCGGCCTTTGTGTTCCTGCCGACCTTCATTGTCGGCTTCTATTTCTACCGCATCGCCACGCCGATGTATGCCAGCGATTCCGAATTCCTGATCCTGCAAGCTGATGGTGGACCGGGCAGTGTCGGCGGTCTGCTCGCCGGCACGCAATTCGCCACCACGCAGGACTCGATCTCGGTTCAGTCTTTTTTGGAATCGAAAGAAGCTTTGCTGTTGCTGGATCGGGATGCCGGGTTTTCCGATGTCTTCAAGCAGGAATGGATCGACCCGATTCAAAGACTGGCGCCAGACGCCTCGCTTGAAGACGCCTATAAGCTGTTCAAACGCATGATCACCATCGGCTATGACCCGACCGAAGGGGTCATTCGGATGGAGGTTGCCGCCCCCGACGCGCAGACATCGACCGAGTTTTCCGAGCGCCTGATCTCTTACGCAGAAGACAGGGTGAACGCCTTGTCCGGAAAAAAACGCGAAGACCAGATGCGCGACGCGCTGCAAAGTTTCGAAGCGGCGCAGGAAGCGCGCAGGCAGGCTCAGGAAGAGTTGATCGAGCTTCAGCTTCAGGGCGCGGTTCTTGACCCCGAAAACGTCATTGCCAGCCTGCGTGCCCGCATCAACGAAATCGAAATACTGGTTCAGGACAAAGAGCTTGAGCTCGCCGCGCTTCAGGACAACCTGCGCCCGAACAAGGCAAAGGTTGATGGCGTCAAGGCAGATATCGCCCGTCTGGAAAAGGTTCTCAAAGAACTGAATGCCGAGATGCAGGATGCCTCGGACGGCGAAAACTCGCTGGCGCGGTTGAGCGTGCGTATCCAGATCGCGCAGGCGGACCTGGCGGCGCGTGACATGATGCTGCAAACGGCAATGCAGCAAATGGAAGCGACCCGGTCCGAAGCCAACCGGCAGGTGCGCTATCTGACTGTGTCGGTCAACCCGGTTCCCAGTCAGGAACCCAGCTATCCGCGCAAGTTCGAAAATACGATTTTGGCATTCCTGTTGTTTGCTGGTATCTACCTGATGATCTCGCTTACCGCGTCGGTCCTTCGTGAACAGGTATCCTCATAAAACTCATGAAACATGTTAAAATCTCCGACCTGACAGTCGGCAACGACCTTCCGCTGACCATCATAGCTGGGCCATGTCAGCTTGAAACCGCAGACCACGCGCAGATGATTGCAGGCAAGATGAAAGAAGCCTGCGACGCCGCCGGGGCGCAATACGTCTTCAAGGCGTCTTATGACAAGGCGAACCGGACATCCCTGTCGGGCAAGCGTGGCATGGGCATCGATGCGGGGCTGAAGGTGCTAAGCGACATCCGCAAGACGATGGGCATCCCGGTTCTGACCGATGTTCATACCGAAGCGCAATGCGCCATCGCCGCCGAGGCGGTGGACGTTCTGCAAATTCCGGCATTCCTGTGCCGTCAGACCGACATGCTGCTGGCGGCCGGCAACACCGGCAAAGCGGTCAATGTGAAAAAGGGGCAATTCCTTGCACCTTGGGAAATGACCAACATCGTCGATAAAATCGAAAGCACCGGAAATCAGAATATCCTGCTGACCGAGCGTGGCACCTCATTTGGCTACAACACGCTGGTTGCCGACATGCGCGCGCTGCCCCAAATGGCGAAAACCGGGTATCCGGTGGTGATGGACGCCACCCATTCCGTGCAGCAACCCGGAGGCAAGGGCGGGTCTTCGGGCGGGCAGCGCGAATTTGCACCGGTAATGGCCCGCGCCGCGGTTTCTCTGGGTGTTGGGGCCGTGTTCATTGAAACCCATCAGGACCCGGACTCGGCCCCATCGGACGGGCCAAATATGATCCCCCTCGACCAGATGCCCCAACTTGTTGACACATTGATGCGATTTGATGCGCTTGCTAAAGCGAATCCGATACAGATTTAACGATTGAGACTTGTTATGACCAAACCCCTCACCGAGGTAACGCCCAACAGCTGGAACTTTCTGCGCGACGCGATGATCACGCCCACCGGGTTCCGTGAATACGACGCCCGCTGGAAATATCCCGAAGAGATCAACCTGCCCGGCATGACCGCGCTTGGGCTGGGGCTTGGCACGCAGATGCACAGGCGCGGGATCGAGCCTGTAATTGCTGTCGGCAACGATTATCGCGATTATTCATTGGCGATCAAAAATGCCCTGATGCTGGGCCTGATACAGGCTGGTATCCGTGTCAAAGACATCGGCCCTGCGCTCAGCCCCATGGCATACTTCGCACAGTTCCATCTGGATGTGCCGGCGGTGGCGATGGTCACCGCCAGCCACAATCCCAACGGCTGGACCGGGGTCAAAATGGGTTTTGAGCGTCCGCTGACCCATGGCCCGGATGAGATGTCGGAACTGCGTGACATCGTACTGAACGGCGAAAGCGTCACGCGCGAAGGCGGCTCGTACGAGTTCGTCGATGGCGTCAAAGAGGCCTATATCGACGACCTGGTCGGCGATTTCAAAATGTCCCGCCCGCTCAAAGTGGTCTGCGCAACGGGCAACGGCACGGCTTCGGCCTTTGCGCCCGAGATTTTCGAGCGGATCGGGGTTGAGGTCGTACCCAGCCATAACCGTCTGGACTATACGTTCCCCAACTACAACCCGAACCCAGAAGCCATGGAGATGCTGCACGACATGGCCGCCACCGTGAAATCCAGCGGTGCCGATCTGGCGCTGGGGTTTGACGGTGACGGAGACCGCTGCGGCGTCGTCGATGATGAGGGCGAGGAGATCTTTGCCGACAAGGTTGGCGTGATCATGGCGCGTGATCTGGCCAAGCTTCACCCCGGATCGACCTTTGTCGCGGATGTGAAATCCACCGGTCTGTTCGCCAGCGATCCCGAGTTGCAGGCCCTGGGCGCCAAAGCCGATTACTGGAAGACCGGCCACAGCCACATGAAGCGTCGGGTCAAGGAAATCGGTGCACTGGCCGGGTTCGAAAAATCAGGCCACTACTTTTTGGCCGAACCGATCGGGCGTGGATACGACTGCGGGATGCGTGTCGCAGTCGAAATCTGCAAACTGATGGACCGCAACCCGGATCAGAGCATGTCGGACCTGCGCAAGGCCCTGCCCAAGACCTGGTCCACACCCACGATGTCACCCCACGCCGCTGATACCGAGAAATATGATATCCTTCAGCGGCTGGTCGACAAGTTGGTCGCCAAGGGAGATGCGGGCGAAACACTCGCTGGCCGCGCAATCAAGGAAGTGGTCACGGTGAACGGCGCACGTGTGATTCTGGACAACGGCAGCTGGGGTCTGGTGCGGGCTTCGTCCAATACCCCCAATCTGGTCGTTGTCTGTGAAAGCAGCGAAAGCGAGGCTGAGATGCGCGCCATCTTCGCGGACATTGATGCCGTCATCCGAACCGAGCCCGGTGTCGGCGATTACGACCAGACGATCTGAACACAACTGCTTGGGGCATATCCCGATGCCCCAAGCACGATGGTTGCTCAGTCGCCGCCGAATAATTTGAGCAGACCTTTCTTGGCCTCTTCTTCAAGCTTGTTCTTGATGGCGTCTTCGATCTGATCACTGTCGGTGATCGTCGTATCCAATTCGTTGCCGACCTTATCAAAAACCTTCTGTTTGGCGTCGTCTTCCAGTTCTTTGACCTTCACATCCGCGGCCGCCTCGATCACCTTGGTCAGGTCCGGCTTGATCGACGGGTCGCTCCAGGGGCCTTTGATGTGAACGGGAACCGATATCCCCTGCCCGGAATTGGCACGCAACGCCACGGGCGTGAACAGATAGTCGATGTTGCGAGCCCCCAGATCCACGGTGCCGGTGCCATCTGCACGGAAATTCTTCAGTGACATGAGCAGATCACTGTTCGTCAACACGCCCTGATCGATGGTGAAACTGGCCGTCAGGCTGTTGAACACGGTGGTTCCGCCTGATCCGGTGCCCTGCCCCATCAATCGGTCCAGATCGAGCCCGGAAATCACTCCGGGACCGACATCCAGGTTTCCCTTGCCGCTGAGGGACCGCATGATCTGATCCTCGGACTGACCAACGCCCAGAAACTCAAATGCTCCCGCAGCGGTTCCCGACAGGCGTTTGACCCCGGCCATCGTGGTCAGTGCCTGTTCCAGATCGATCCCGGTGGCGGTCACGTTGCCGCCGACAGACAGGCCGTTGCGGTTGTTGGCAACCACCTGACCCTTCAGTTGCCCCGAAAACAGCGTGGCCGGGTGCATGTCCAGAACGGCCCGCGACCGATCCAGCGACAGGGTCAGGTCACTTTTGCCGAACGTCATTCCGGGCACGGCGATCGAGTTGGCCGTCAAGCGAATCTTACCGTTCGCCAAGGCCAGAGCGGACGCGTCGATAGGGTCCTTCGACCACCCCTCAGGTGCAGGAGCGTTTGCCTGAGACGTGCTGCTTGGGGCAGAACCCGTTTCGGAAATCCGCGACAGATCCAGATCACCGGCATCCAGACGGGCCACGATACGCGGCGGGTCCGAGATGGTGATATCCGCCTCACCCACGAACCGGTTGTCATCCAATTGCGCAACCATGTTCCGCATGGAAATCCGCCCGTCCTGCGTATATGTCATCTGCGCTGAAATGTCGGCGATTTTGCCCAATCCGGGCGGTACAGATGTGCCAGCCTGACCGAAGGCGGCAAGCATTCTTTCAGTGTCCCGCGTCACGACCTTGATGGTTCCATCCATTTCACCCGTAAGATTGACGCGTCCTTCAAATCCGATCTCGCCGCCCGGAGCCGTCAACGCCAGTTCCAGATCAGTCACTGACCCGGCCGCAAAAGCCGGTAAATCCGGGATTTTCAGATCAACCTGAACCGCACCTCCGGGCACTGGCATGGCGGCCTCCATCACCAACGGGGCCGTCACCTCGGGCCAGCTTGCAGATAGTGTCACGCCCGAGAAGTCCATCTGCGTGACGCCATTTTCCACGTAAATCAGCCGTGCATTTGTCAGCTCCAGTTGATCCAGCGTGACCTGCCCCGAGGGCTCAGCGGGCGTGGTGCCCCCGGTCGTGGCCGCAGTTGTCGCTGTTGTTGGGGTGCTCAATTCCCAATTGCCGCGCCCATCGGATCGTTCCAACCGCAACACGGGATTGTCTGCAAAAACACGTTTGATCCGCAGATCCCCGTTCAACAGCCCGGCAGCGTCCACCCCGACGGCCAGGCTATCCGCGCTGAGCATCGGCTCCGGTCCGGCCCAGCTTGCGTTGCCGAAACGCACCGGCCCGGTCTCCATCCCGACCACCGGCCAGAAGGATATGCGCACATCGCCGGTCAGTGTCAGATCCCTCCCGGTCTGCGCCTTGACCTGCTCGGCCAGAATCGCGGCAAGCTTCTCCCCCGGCATCAGCAACAGCGCGCCGATGATCAACGCGACCACGGCTACAACAATAAACAGGATGCGCATCAGCCATTTCATAGTCTGCTCTCCGCCTTTTGGCTTGTCATTGCCGTGATCATTCAAATCACACGTCACATTTGCAAGGGGAAGCTTTCCCCACTATATGCCGCGCATGACGACGAACCCGCCAAACCTCCGCCCCGACCTGGCGCCTGCTGCCCGGATCACCGAGACGCCCCAATCAAACCAGCCGACCATCGGTATGGTGTCCTTGGGCTGCCCAAAGGCGTTGGTCGACAGTGAACGCATTCTGACCCGGCTGCGTGCCGAAGGATACGGCATTTCGCCAGATTATGCCGGGGCCGATGCCGTCATTGTGAACACCTGCGGGTTCCTTGACAGCGCCAAGGCGGAATCGCTGGACGCGATCGGAGAGGCGCTGGTGGAAAACGGCAAGGTCATCGTAACCGGCTGTCTGGGCGCAGAACCGGATTACATTCGCGAGCATCACCCCCGCATCATGGCTGTCACCGGCCCGCACCAATACGAGCAGGTGCTGGATGCGGTGCACGCCGCCGTGCCACCCGACCCTGATCCGTTCGTGGACCTGTTACCCGCCAGCAGCGTTCAGTTGACGCCGCGCCACTACAGCTATCTGAAAATTTCCGAGGGCTGCAACCACAAGTGCAAGTTCTGCATCATCCCCGACATGCGCGGAAAGCTGGCCAGCCGCCCGGCGCATGCGGTTCTGCGCGAGGCGGAAAAGCTGGTCGACAATGGCGTGCGTGAATTGCTGGTGATTTCGCAGGACACCTCGGCCTACGGGCTGGACCGCAAATACGATGTGAACCCTTGGAAAGACGGTGAAGTACGCAGCCATATCACCGATCTGGCGCGTGAACTGGGGCAGTTGGATGCCTGGGTGCGGCTGCACTATGTGTATCCCTATCCGCATGTGCGGGACCTGATTCCGCTGATGGCGGATGCCGGGTGCAACGTGCTGCCTTATCTGGATATCCCGTTTCAACACGCCCACCCGGACGTTCTGAAACGCATGGCACGCCCGGCCGCGTCGGCCAGAACGCTGGATGAAATCAAGGCCTGGCGCGCGATCTGCCCGGGTATCACCCTGCGATCAACCTTTATCGTCGGCTATCCGGGCGAGACCGAAGCCGAATTCCAGACCCTGCTGGACTGGATTGACGAGGCACAACTGGATCGTGTCGGGTGTTTTCAGTATGAAAACGTGGATGGCGCGCGCTCGAACGACCTGCCCGATCACGTCCCGGCCGAAATCAAGCAGGAGCGCTGGGATCGCTTCATGGAAAAGGCTCAAGCGATCTCGGAGGCCAAGTTGCAGGCGAAGGTCGGACAGACGCTTGAGGTGATCGTGGACGAGGTCGACGACGAGGCCGCCACCTGCCGCACCAAGGCAGACGCGCCCGAGATCGACGGCAACCTGTTCATCGATGAAGGGTTCGAAAACCTCAGGCCCGGTGACATCGTCACGGTCGAAGTGGACGAGGCCGGAGAATACGATTTGTGGGGTAAGCCCGTCTAAGGTCTGACACCGCGGTCGAGCACACGGCATATGGGCAAAGCGTGAACCGAGTTTACTGGCCGAACACGCGGTCAGACCCGATCTTGGACTGAAAGCCAATCACGGGGGTTTTCATGTCTTATATCTTCAAGCTTGGCCGGAAGGGTGTGATATTCCTGATCGCTGCGCATTTCGTGGCCACCCCCGGTTACGCCCAGCCCACACAGGTCGGCTCTGCCGGATTTATTGTGGTCGGCGGCAAAAATCTGAGCTTTCACAAAAACGGCCGTCACAAGATAAACCGGTATTACGTGGCCCCGAAAGCCAAGTCACACGCCAAGCACCCCAAGGCGCATATCAAAAAACCGACCACGGTTTATCGATACACCGCCCCCAAACGGCGTGTCCTCGGGCATATCCCCTATGGGGCGGTCAAGCGTCACAAATACAAATCATTCAAATTCAAGCATTCCTACGGCTTCAAAAGGCACTAAACAGGGGTCGCATACCGCGACAAAGCACTTGCCGACAGCCGCAAAAACGCAGGCAAGAAAAAACCGCCACGAATGGCGGCGGTCGTTCCCGAAAGGGTGCAGACGGTCCGCGTCCGGGCCGCCTGCGAATGGCTTACTGAGTAACCGGATTACAGACCGTCTGGCCTGCTTCGGTTGTGGCAAGTTCATAGCCACCCGGGCAGCTGGGCGTGCCGGCTTTGTCATAGCTGGGCTGAACGTAAACAGGTGTCGGTTCTTCCTGCTGTGCACAGGCAGTCAGGATCAGTGCAAATGCGCCAACGGCGGCGAGTTTCAGTTTCATGTCCGTCAATCCTTTATTACTTTTCTGATATTGCCCAGCTTTTCGGGGCCGGGTTCAGAATACGGGTTGAACGACTATCTGGCAACTGAATCGATCACGACTTCGTGAGTCACAGCGAATCCATGCCAATCCAATGGCGCAATGACGTTCCTTGCGGCGTCAAACCTATCCTTCTGACTACGACGCCCTAAACTGTTTCAGCACATTCAGCCAAAAGACGGAGAAGCCACATGTCAAACGCACCCATCATTGCCCGGAAATCGCCCTTTCCGGTCGAGGTCGTTCAGGGAAAAACCTATTTCTGGTGTGCGTGCGGAAAATCCGGCCGCCAGCCGTTTTGCGACGGCTCGCACAAAGGCACCGGATTTGAGCCTGTGAAATATACAGCGGAAGACAGTAAGAAGGTTTTCTTCTGTGGGTGCAAACACAGTTCGAAACCGCCTTTGTGCGACGGAACGCACAACGGGCTTTGATCAGGTTTTCAACCCATTCAATACCTCGGCATTCGGGCAAAAATCCGGGGCCGTGGCCGCTGTGCCCTGTTGCCGGGCAAGCCAATACTCGCATTGCAAATCACATCCGGCAGCGCGACACCGCGTGACAAGCTCGGCGTATTGTTCCGGCGAAAGGCGTCCTTCGGCCATCACTTCGGTCATGGAAATGCCCATACAGCGCGAAACCGAGCGTGTAAGCCAGAAATGCTTTTCGATTTCCCCCAACGCGACCTGAGACATCAAGCGTGCTCCTTCTGCTTGGTTTTGAGGGCGGCAAAAAACGTGCGATTCGGGCATGTCGACGGTGCCTGTTCAACCTGTTCGCGCCGTTCCAACCATTCCGGGCAGTCCTTGGCCCAGGAACAGCCGCGGCACTGCTGCACGATTTCAGCCCATTCTTCCTGTTTCAGATGACCGCTCCGATAGGCCGCGGCCAAATCGGCTCCGGTTGCCTGCCCCATGCGCAACACCAAACGCAGATGGGTCATGATTTCGCCCAGACGTGTCATGGCACACCCGTATGTCAAGGCAGGAGATTGTCGAGCAATTCCTGGTTTCGGCAGTATTCGGGCGTACGCCGAGCAGAACCGGGATTGTTCAGCAAACTCTTGCAGTGATCCGGGTTCGGGCAGTCGGTACAGCGCAAAACAGCGTCAGAGATCTGGTCCACGGAAACGGAGCCATCAATGGCGGCTTCCTCAAGATCAATGTCCAGCATTCTGGCCATATCGTCCACCAATCCGGCATGCAGCCGCAGGGTCTCTTGGGTAGGCATGCTGTTTCCTCTCGCTTTCACGCTGTGTCCAAAGGGTAGCGCATCCGCGAGGGCAAACATTGACTCAGGTCAAGATTGGATGCCGATGTGATCCAGATAGGCCCGCGTGGCATCCTGAACACGGCGAAAGCGATCCCCGCCCAGTTTCTTGCCGCCATACCAGCGCGTCACGATAATTACATGATCCTTTAACCCGGCGCGTTCGATCATCCGAAGGATCACCATGCCCGCGCCGCTTTCCCCGTCATCGGCCTTCAAGGCGCCGGTCGGCAAAGCCGCAGCCCAGGTGTTATGGGTGGCCTTGGCATAGCTCTTGTCGGATTTCAAATCCTCCAGAACGGCGTCGATTTCAGCCCGCGTCGTGACCTGCGCGCCTGACACCGCGTATTTCGAGCCGCGATCCGTCAGGACGACACCCAGACACGTAAGCGCGGTCATTGGGACAGACCCAGTTGCTCTGCTGTCTCCAGCACGATCTGAACGCGTTGAGCATTTGGCGGGTGGGTTCCCAAAAACCTGTCACCGGGATCCGGGATGCGATCAAAGAATTTTGCCCCAACCAACGGATTGTATCCAGCGTTATAGGTGATGATGGTTCCCAACTGGTCTGCCTCCAGCTCAAAGTCTTTCACATAAGCCTGAACGCCGACCTGCGCGCCCAGCTTTTGCGCCTCTTCAATGGCGGCGGCGTCCCCGCCGCGCAACTCTGCCACCCGCCCGAACTCGGCCGCGCTGGCGCTGGCGATTTCACTCTGCCTGGCGATGTGCCCCAACACGTGGTGGGCTGCTTCATGCCCCATGACAAACGCCAGTTCATCCGCGTTCTTGGTGGATTCGATCATCGAGCGGGTGAATATGATCACCGGCTGCTTGTTTTCATCCAGCGTCTGGAATGCATTGACCGAAGCCCGAGGGTTCAGGTCGACAAGAATCCGAAAGTCGCAATTCTGCCCGGTCGTCTGTTTCAGACACTGTCTGCGGGCTTCTGCCCCGACCGCCCGGCTGACCTCGCGAAAGGTCTGCACCATCGGTTCTGCCTCTGGCTCATCCCCCAGCCATTCCTCGGCGGGCTGGACGCGCAGGGCCCCCTCTCCACACGCCGCAAGCAGCAGGGACAGCAATAAAACAAACCAAATGCGCATGTCATATCCTTTGAGACCGAATGGCCGTGATTTCAACATAGTACGCCCGTGCCGGCGAAACCACACCGGCGGTTCAACGAACGGCTTGCATTGCGCCTCGGCGGCTTGCACTCTGGCCTCATGTTTACGATTGAGCATGAATTCGACTCGACGGTCATTACGCTTGTGGACGAAGGTGAACAACCTTTGCAGGAAGATGTGGTGATCAACAATTTCGCGGAATGCGTCACGCTGGAACAACTTGATCCCCGCACCGATCAAATACAGAAGATCACTTTGTCACCCGAGCAGGTGCGGGATCTGGCGGCCGCGCTGGATCTGCCCGAAGGTGTTTATCAAATTCGCGAAACCGGGCCTCAGGGGTCATAGGCAAACAGCTTGATCCGTGCGGATTGCCCCTGCTTCAGCGTCAGGGTCGAGGGCGCGACGCCAAGGCATTCTGCAAGCAGCAACTGCACGGCCCTGTTGGCCTTGCCGCTTTCCGGCGGGGCCGTAACGAATACCTTGATCTGCCCGTCTTCGACGCTCACCCGATCGCGGGCCGCCTTGGGCGTCACCTTCAATTGGAACACGGCCCCGGCCTGCGCCATCGCGCTGAGATCCGGCAGATCACGCAGCTTGGATTTCGCCATTGTCTCCTCTTCTTTCTCAAAGTCTTGCACGAAGCTCGTCGTAATGAAATTGATCCACGCAATCCATTGGCGTGCCCTTGAAACGGGCAGGATACCGACCAAGATACAGAGTCGTGATGTAAAGGAAGTTAACATATGTCCCTGAAAAACCCCGCCGCTCTGGAGTTTTTGCAGTCGCGCCGGTCCCGGCCGGCCAAGACACTGGTTGCTCCGGCCCCAACCCGGGAGGAGTTGCTGCCATTGCTGACGGCCGCCGCCCGCAGCCCCGATCACGGCAAACTGGAGCCCTGGCGATTCATCGTTCTGGAAAAGGGCGCGATGCCACGTCTGGCGACCCTGACCGAGGCCTGCGGGCAAAGGCTGAACAAAAGCCCGGAAGACATCGCCAAGGCGCGCAGCCAGTTCGATATGGGGCATCTGGCCGTCGCGGTCATCGAGGTTCGCAAGCAATTCGAAAAGATCCCAGCGATCGAACAATCCTACTCTGCTGGCGCGGTCTGTCTGGCGCTGCTGAATGCCGCGCTGGCTGCGGGCTGGGGCGCCAATTGGCTGTCGGGTTGGCAAACACATGATCGCGAATTCTGTGTCGATGCTTTCGGGCTTGCCGAAAACGAACGCGTGGCCGGTTTGATTCATATCGCCACCGAGGGAGCGACCCCTCCGGAACGCCCCCGGCCCGACGTGGCCGCGTTGACAGAGTGGGTTACGGAATGATCATCCTGAACGCCTTTTTCAGCGCACTTGGCCAGACCGGAGACCCCAGGTTTCGCGCCGTATTGCTGCGCGGCGTGGGTCTGACCATTCTGCTGCTGGTTCTGGCCTGTGCAGGTGCGATCTGGTTGATCAACTGGCTGTCAGGCAGCGAAATCTCACTGCCGTTCGTGGGGGCTGTGCCGTGGCTGAACGACGTTCTGAACTATTCCGGTATCGTGCTCGTCCTGATCCTGCCCGTTTTTCTGATGGTGCCGGTCGCGTCGGCCATCACCTCGATCTTTCTGGACGAGGTGGCACAGGCGGTTGAGGACAAGCATTTTCCGGCGTTGCCGCCCGCACGGCGCATCCCGGCCTCAGAGGCGCTTATGGACGGTCTCAGCTTCCTTGGCGTTCTGATTGTGGCAAACCTGCTGGCGCTGATCCTCTATGCGATTTTCACCCCGCTTGCGCCTTTCATCTTCTGGGCGATGAACGGATTTTTGCTGGGGCGTGAATACTTTACCCTTGCCGCGATGCGAAGGATCGGGCGCGACGGCGCGCGCAAGCTGCGGGCCAAACATTCAACGACGATCTGGGTGGCTGGCACATTGATGGCCATTCCGCTTTCAGTGCCGCTGGTGAACCTGGTGATCCCGATCCTCGGGGCCGCCACGTTCACCCATATCTATCACGCCGTGTCGGGCCAAAAGGCCTGACGGGGATTATCTTGGCTCCAGTTGGTTCAGCCAGTCGAAATCCCGCACCGAGATCACGCCCGACAGGATGATCCCGGCGATGATCGCCCACAGAACCACAGAGATACCGGTGGTGATCCACATCTTTCTTTTCATGTGATGCACTTCCGGCGCGCCCGCATGCGTGCCGGGAACGATGTCACCCAGATCGCCCTGGGTTTTGATGCGAATGGGCAGCACCACCAACAACGTCATGAACCAGATGACGGCGAACAACACCAGCGCGGCAGTAATGGTCATTTCGGGCCCTCCGGGGCTGGGGGTTATACCTGCTCCAGCTCGACCAGGCAGCCGTTGAAATCCTTGGGGTGCAGAAACAGAACCGGTTTTCCATGCGCACCGATCTTGGGCTCACCTGATCCCAGAACACGGGCTCCGGTCGCTTTCAGATGATCACGGGCCGCGATGATATCCTCGACCTCGTAACATACATGGTGGATGCCGCCGGCCGGGTTCTTTTCCAAAAACCCGTTGATCGGGCTTTCGTCACCCAGCGGATACAGAAGTTCGATCTTGGTGTTGGGCAGTTCGATGAACACGACCGTGACACCGTGATCCGGCTCGTCCTGCGGCGCGCCGACTTTGGCGCCCAGCGCGTTGCGGTATTGCTCGGACGCCGCCTCAAGATCCGGTACGGCGATGGCGACGTGGTTCAGACGTCCAATCATGTCTTACTCCTGCTGTCCTGCGTTGCATGGGTTATGGGGGCTGACCCGCCAAAGGACAAGTGCGCCAAATCGCGCGTTAACGTCGTGTTAGCCAGAAGTTCCTAGCGTGAAGCATCTGCTGCATAGGAGAGCTGCCATGGACGATTCGGGCCTACTTGCCACCACCACCGCCGCGCCCACCGCGACTCGACCCTTGCTGGGTCAGACCATACTGGTTGTCGAAGACAGCCGGTACGCTTGCGATGCCATCCGCCTGATGTGCCTGCACAGCGGCGCGCGCATTCGCCGTGCGGATTGCCTGAAATCGGCCCGAAGGCATCTACAGATCTATCGGCCTTCGGTCATCCTGGTCGATATGGGCCTGCCGGACGGATCCGGTGCCGACCTGATCGCCGAATTGGCCGAGGCCACGCCCCGTATCAGTGTCATCATGGGCCTGTCGGGCGATGACGGCAGTGAAGACATGGCTCTTGCGGCCGGAGCGGATGGGTTTTTGTCCAAGCCGCTAAAATCAATGTCTCATTTTCAGAAATCCATTCTGGAACGCCTGCCGGAGGATCGGCGGCCCAGCGGGCTTCATGCCGTGCGCGATGAAATCATCCGCCCGGACCCTCTGGCCTATCAGGACGACATGGCCCATATCGCCGATGTGCTCGCAGGTCCCAACGATCATCGTACCTTGGACTACGCCGCTCAGTTCCTGCACGGCGTCGCGCGCGAGGCAAATGACAGGCCCCTGGCGGAAGCCGCGCGAAAGCTGGCATTGTCACGCGCAAACGGGACGCCGATCATGGCGCAGGCAGCGCAGGTTGCCGGGATGGTGCAGAACCGACTGGAACAGCGAGAGGCGATTTGAAATGGTGACAGCCTATTTCATCACTGCGACCCTTCTGTGCATCTGGCTGTACCGCCAAACACGGCATGCCGCGCGTTCCATACGCGTCAATCGAGACAATCTGAAAAACCCACTGGACTGACACACGCAGCCTGCGTGAAAAAAACCGCCCGCGACAAGCGGGCGGTTTTTTTTACTGGTCCTGAGGGATAATGCGAAGACCCAACTCCATCAACTGATCCGAGGTCGGATCCGAAGGTGCGTCCATCATCAAGTCTTCGGCACGCTGGTTCATCGGGAACATCATGACTTCGCGGATATTGGCCTCATCTGCCAACAGCATCACGATCCGGTCGATACCAGCCGCACATCCACCGTGTGGCGGGGCGCCGTAGTGGAAGGCATTGAACAGGGCACCAAAGCGGGATTTTACTTCATCCTCGCCATAGCCTGCCAGTTCAAAGGCCTTCAGCATGATTTCCGGCTTGTGGTTCCGGATCGCGCCTGAAACCAGCTCGTACCCGTTACACGCCAGATCATACTGGTAGCCGCGCACATCCAGCGGGTTGCCCTGCAACGCTTCCATGCCGCCCTGCGGCATCGAGAACGGGTTGTGTTCAAAGTCGATGGCGCCGGTTTCTTCGTCCTGTTCATAGATCGGGAAGTCCACGATCCAGGCAAAGGCAAAACGGTCTTTTTCGGTCAGATTCAATTCCTCACCGATCACGTCACGCGCCTTACCGGCAACCTTTTCAAAGGCTTTTGGCTTGCCGCCCAGGAAGAAGGCTGCATCGCCAACGCCCAGACCCAGTTGCTGACGGATTGCCTCGGTGCGTTCGGGGCCGATGTTCTTGGCCAGCGGTCCCGCAGCCTCCATCCCCTCACCCTGATCGCGCCAGAAGATATAGCCCATCCCCGGCAGACCCTCTTTCTGGGCAAAGGCGTTCATGCGGTCGCAGAACTTGCGGCTGCCGCCGCCTGGCGCGGGAATCGCCCGAATCTCGGTGCCTTCCTGTTCAAGCAGCTTCGCGAAGATTGCGAAACCGGAACCGCGGAAATGCTCGGAAACCACCTGCATCTTGATGGGGTTCCGCAGATCCGGCTTGTCGGTGCCATACCACAGCGCCGCGTCCTTGTAGGAAATTTGCGGCCAGTCCTGATCAACCTTGCGCCCGCCGCCAAATTCTTCGAACACGCCGGTCAGAACGGGTTGAATGACGTCGAACACGTCCTGCTGTTCGACAAAGGACATCTCGAGGTCCAGCTGGTAGAAATCGGTGGGCGAGCGGTCGGCGCGCGGGTCTTCGTCGCGAAAGCAGGGCGCGATCTGGAAATACTTGTCGAAGCCCGACACCATGATCAGCTGCTTGAACTGCTGCGGGGCTTGCGGCAACGCATAGAATTTGCCCGGATGCAGGCGCGAAGGCACCAGGAAGTCGCGCGCGCCTTCGGGCGACGAGGCGGTGATGATCGGCGTCTGGTATTCGCGAAAGCCCTGATCCCACATACGTTTGCGCATGGACGCAACCACGTCCGAGCGCAGGGTCATGTTCCGCTGCATCGCCTCGCGGCGCAGGTCCAGATAACGATAACGCAGGCGGGTTTCCTCGGGGTATTCCTGATCGCCGAAGACCATCAGCGGCAATTCGTCGGCGGCCCCCAGAACTTCCAGCTCGCGTACATAAACTTCGATCTCGCCGGTGGGCAGTTTCGGGTTCACCAGGTCCGGGTCACGGGCTTTGACGGTGCCATCGATGCGGATGCACCATTCGGACCGCACTTTTTCAAGCTCGGCAAAAGCGGCGCTGTCGCCGTCGCACAGGATCTGGGTTACGCCGAAATGGTCGCGCAGGTCGATGAACAGCACGCCCCCATGATCTCGAACCCGATGCACCCAACCGGACAGGCGAACGGTTTCTCCAACATTGGCGGCGGTCAAGGCGGCGCAGGTGTGGCTGCGATAGGCGTGCATGGAATATCCCTTCGGGCGCAGAATTCGTCGCGCCGATACACCCTGTCAGACCCGGAAAGTCAAGGCGGGTCGCCCTTTCAAAACGGCCTTTGCACATTGCCTGAGTAGAAATAGACACCCAGCCCCACCGCAAAGATGATATTGCCGGCAATCGCGTGCAGCAGTACCGCATAGAAGAATGACCCGCGCTGCCGGTAGGCCCAGGTGAACAGTAGCCCGCCGACAAATGTCATCAGGGCGACGATCCAGCTCCAGTACATAAGGTGTGCGAACGAGAATATGGCCGCGTTCAGCAGATAGGCCGCACGCCCATCCGGCAGGATCGCGTGATAGCGGCGAAAGAACAAAGGGCGGAACAGCAGTTCTTGTGGCAGCGCTGACAACAGTGGGTAGCCGACCCAGATGAGCGCCAGCATTTCGGGGCGGTGCGTCAGCAGGAAGAACGCGGCTTCCGGGCGCGTGATCTGAATCAGCCCAACGCAAAAGGCAGAAACGGTGGCAGAGAACAGAGCCAACTCGCGCAGGGTCCAGTTGGCCCAGCCGTAACGAAGCTCGGCCCATTGAAACCCGGGCGTCCGGTGCAGCAGCACGATACCAAGCCCGGTCAGTGCAAACAGGGCCGGAAACATCCAGTTCGGTGGAAAGAGAACCGCGATCAGCAACGGCAATCCAATATAGAACATGCCAAATTCCAGCCGCAGCCGTCGCAATGCAACCGGCGGTCCGACCATCGTGCTGTTTTTTGTCACCCGTCTATCAGCTCCACCTCGATCAGTCCGCGCAGTGAGTTTCCGATCCGCACAGTTTGCGCATTTTTCAGGTCGGTCAAGGTCAGCACGGCTTCGGCGACCGCTTTGTTTTCCAGCAGTTCTTCGCGCAGTATCCCCGGCAAGAGCCCACAGGACAAAGCGGGCGTCAGAACCCGACCATCAGGCATTTCCAGAAACAGGTTCGTGATGGTACCCTCACAAAGTTCATCCAGTTCATTCAGAAACAACAGCTCGTCCACCCCCTCGGGCAGTGCGGCGCGCGCGGAATCATAGAGCGCACGGCGCGTGGTCTTGTGACGCAACCAAAGGTCATTCGAAGCCAGACGCTGATCTGACAGAGCGACGCGCCAGATCCCGGGATTGTCCACCAGGTCGCCGGTTGTCAGATCGATCGAGCCCGACACATCCAGCGTAAGGCGGCAACGCAGCGGGGTGTCACACGCGGCGCTTTTCAGCCGGGCGGTCGCTTCATCCGGATTGAAAGGAATCTCGAACACCCGCGCAGTGCGGGCCATTCTTGCAAGATGGCGGTCCAGCCTGACAAAGCCCTGATCCGGCCGGAAGGCCAGTGTCTCGATCAGGCTGAAATCAGGTTCAGCTGGCGGGCGAAGCGGGCTTTCCATAACGCCTCCTCATACTCTGACGGGGCGGTGCTGTCCCAAACGACACCGCCGCCTACGTTCAGAGTGGCCTGATCATCCTCAAGCATCAAGGTGCGGATGGCCACGTTGAACTCGGACCGACCATCAGGCGCGGCCCAACCAATCGTTCCGCAATAGATGTCGCGCGCCCATGGCTCCAGTTCCGCCAGAATTTCCATCGCGCGGATCTTGGGGGCTCCGGTGATCGATCCACAGGGAAACAGTGCGGTCAGTATTTCACCCAACCCAACGCATTTGTGCAGCTGCGCCCGCACCAGCGAGACCATCTGATGTACGGTGGCATAGGTTTCCACCCGGAACAGGTCAGGCACATGAACAGATCCGGGCAGCGCGACGCGGCTGATATCGTTGCGCAGCAAATCAACAATCATCAGGTTCTCGGCCCGGTTCTTTTCGTCCGCACTCAGAAAAGCCCGGCGGCGCGCGTCCTCATCCGGGTCTTCACTGCGCGGTTGCGTGCCCTTCATCGGTCGGGTTTCGATCTTTCCCGCCTCATCCGTTCGGAAAAACAATTCCGGCGAGCGGCTGAGCAGATCGGGCAGCCCATCCTGTTGCACCAGTGCTCCGTGGCCCACTGGCTGCCCCGCCGCCAGCGCGGCATAGAGCGTTTCGCTGATGCCCGAGACGGTCAGGTCAATCGGAAAGGTCAGGTTGGCCTGATAGATGTCGCCGGCACCGATGGCGTCATGCACGGCCCTGAAGGCCTTGCCATACCGCGCTTCATCCCAGCGGGGCCGGAATGCGCCCACCTCACCCGCAGGCGACGGAAGGGCGACCCGATCCGGCGCATCGTAAACCCCAAAGCACAACAAAGGCAGGCGGCGGTCTTCCGGCAAAAGACCGTTGAGCCGGGGCTCGAGCGCATAGCCCAGTTCGTAGCTGGCATACCCTGCCAGCCAGGCACCGTCTGCGCGCGCCTCATCCAGCGCCGCCAGAGCCTGGGGCACGTCCTCCGCCACATCCGCGCGGATCACCTGAGACGGACGCTGAAACCGGGTTCCTCGCCCGGCCGGTCCCTGATCGAAACGAATACGCACTTGCATCCTCATTTGCCGTGAGGGGCCATATAGAGAATACTCTGCCAAGTGAAAGAGGGGAAAGCGGCAATTTCGCCCCTGTTTCCGATACCTCTTGCACCTTTTCGCGCGGTCCCTATAACGCAGGACAATTTGGGCGCTGGGGCGGTGCCCCGACTCGCTGAAATGCCTCGCGGACAATCGAAGGAACAAGGCCATGCCGAGAAGAACCGACATCCAGTCGATCATGATCATTGGGGCGGGCCCCATTGTTATCGGTCAGGCCTGTGAATTCGACTATTCCGGTGCTCAGGCCTGCAAGGCCCTGCGAGAGGAAGGATACCGGGTCATTCTGGTGAACTCGAACCCGGCGACGATCATGACCGACCCCGGTCTGGCAGACGCCACCTATATCGAGCCGATTACACCCGAAGTGGTCGCCAAGATCATCGAGAAAGAACGCCCTGACGCCCTGTTGCCCACCATGGGCGGACAGACCGGCCTGAACACCTCGCTGGCACTGGAAGAGATGGGCGTGCTGGAGAAATTCGGGGTCGAGATGATCGGCGCCAAGCGCGAGGCCATCGAAATGGCCGAGGACCGCAAGCTGTTCCGCGAGGCGATGGATCGGCTGGGGCTGGAAAACCCGAAAGCGACCATCGTAACCGCACCCAAGCGCGAGGACGGAACCACCGATCTGGATGCCGGTGTGCAGATGGCGCTTGATGAGCTGGAAGAAATAGGCCTGCCCGCCATCATCCGCCCCGCCTTTACGCTGGGCGGCACCGGTGGCGGTGTGGCCTATAACCGCGAGGATTACATCCATTTCTGCCGCTCGGGCATGGATGCCTCGCCGGTCAATCAGATCCTTGTCGATGAAAGCCTGCTGGGCTGGAAGGAATACGAGATGGAGGTGGTCCGCGACACCGCTGACAACGCCATCATCGTCTGTTCCATCGAAAACGTCGATCCGATGGGCGTGCACACAGGTGACTCGATCACCGTGGCCCCTGCCCTGACGCTGACCGACAAGGAATACCAGATCATGCGCAACGGATCGATTGCCGTTCTGCGCGAGATCGGCGTCGAAACCGGTGGTTCGAACGTGCAATGGGCGATCAACCCCGATGACGGCCGCATGGTCGTGATCGAGATGAACCCGCGCGTGTCCCGGTCTTCTGCATTGGCATCGAAAGCGACCGGTTTCCCGATTGCCAAGATCGCAGCCAAGCTGGCCGTTGGTTACACGCTGGACGAGCTGGACAACGACATCACCAAGGTCACGCCTGCATCCTTCGAGCCGACCATCGATTATGTCGTCACCAAGATTCCGAAATTCGCGTTCGAGAAATTCCCCGGTTCGGAACCCTACCTGACCACCGCGATGAAGTCGGTGGGCGAGGCGATGTCGATCGGCCGCACGATCCACGAATCGATGCAAAAGGCGCTGGCGTCGATGGAATCGGGCCTGACCGGATTTGATGAGATCGAAATCCCCGGCCTGAACGTGGGCCTGTGGGACGAAGCCGATGACAAGGCCGCCGTGATCAAGGCGATCAGCCAGCAGACACCGGACCGTTTGCGCACCATTGCGCAAGCGATGCGCCATGGCCTGACCGATGACGAGATATTCGGTGTCACCAAGTTCGACCCGTGGTTCCTGGCCCGCATCCGCGAGATCATCGAGGCCGAACGTCAGGTACGCAAAGACGGCCTGCCCGTCACCGAGGACGGTATCCGCAAGCTGAAAATGCTGGGCTTTACCGACGCGCGTCTGGGCAAGCTGACGGGCCGCGACGAAGACAACGTTCGCCGTGCGCGCCGCAATCTGGGCGTTTCAGCGGTGTTCAAACGCATCGACACCTGCGCAGCCGAGTTCGAGGCGCAGACGCCTTACATGTATTCAACCTACGAAGCGCCCATGATGGGCGAGGTCGAATGCGAGGCGCGCCCGAGCGACCGCAAAAAGGTCGTCATTCTTGGCGGCGGCCCAAACCGCATCGGTCAGGGCATCGAGTTCGACTATTGCTGCTGCCACGCCTGCTTCGCACTGACCGAAGCGGGGTATGAAACCATCATGATCAACTGCAACCCCGAGACGGTTTCGACCGATTATGACACCTCGGATCGCTTGTATTTCGAGCCGCTGACCTTTGAACACGTCATGGAAATCCTGACGAAGGAACAGGAAAACGGCACGCTTCACGGTGTGATCGTTCAGTTCGGTGGACAGACACCGCTGAAACTGGCCAATGCGCTCGAGGCCGAGGGCATCCCGATCCTGGGCACCACGCCCGACGCGATCGACCTGGCCGAAGACCGCGAACGTTTTCAGGCGCTGGTCAATGAACTGGGGCTGAAACAGCCCAAGAACGGCATCGCCTCGACCGACGCTCAGGCGCTGGAGATTGCAGAAGAGATCGGCTTTCCGCTGGTGATCCGCCCCTCCTACGTTCTGGGTGGCCGCGCGATGGAGATCGTGCGCGATATGGATCAGTTGCGACGCTACATCAACGAAGCCGTGGTGGTCTCGGGCGACAGCCCCGTTCTGCTGGACAGCTATCTGGCCGGCGCGGTCGAGCTGGACGTGGACGCGCTGTGCGATGGCACCGACGTGCATGTGGCCGGTATCATGCAGCATATCGAAGAGGCCGGCGTGCATTCGGGCGACTCGGCCTGTTCGCTGCCGCCCTATTCGCTGTCGAAAGAGATCATCGCGCAGATCAAGGATCAGACGTTCAAGCTGGCCAAGGCATTGAACGTTGTCGGCCTGATGAATGTCCAGTTCGCGATCAAGGATGACGAGATCTACCTGATCGAGGTGAACCCGCGCGCCTCGCGCACCGTGCCGTTCGTGGCAAAGGCCACCGACAGCGCGATTGCGTCCATCGCCGCGCGCGTCATGGCGGGCGAAAAGCTGGCAAGTTTTCCGCAGCGCCCGCCATACAAGACCGTGGACGACACCAAGATCGCCGATCAGATGACGCTGGCCGACCCTGATATGCCATGGTTCTCGGTGAAAGAGGCGGTTCTGCCCTTCGCCCGTTTCCCGGGCGTCGATACCATCCTGGGTCCGGAAATGCGCTCGACCGGCGAGGTCATGGGCTGGGACCGCGATTTCCCGCGCGCTTTCCTCAAGGCGCAGATGGGCGCGGGCATGGTCCTGCCGACCTCGGGCCGGGCCTTCATTTCGATCAAGGATGCCGACAAGGGCGCGGCGATGCTCGAGGCCGCACAGGTTCTGGTCGAACAAGGCTTCACGCTGGTCGCCACCCGCGGCACGCAAAGCTGGCTGGCGGAACAGGGTGTGCCCTGCGACGTGGTCAACAAGGTCTATGAGGGCCGCCCGGACGTGGTCGACATGCTGAAAGACGGTCAGGTGCAGCTTTTGATGAACACCACCGAAGGCGCGCAGGCGGTCGAGGACAGCAAGGCCATCCGGTCCATCGCGCTTTATGACAAGATCCCATACTACACCACCGCCGCTGCAAGCCACGCTGCCGCGCTGGCGATCAAGGCGCAGGCCGAAGAGGATGTCGAGGTGAAGTCGCTACAGGGATAACCCGCCTGAGCCACAATTGGCTCATCAATGAACGAAAAGATGCGCGCCCGTTGACCTGAACTCAACGGGCGCGCATTTCGTTCAGGCATAAGGAGAATGAAACAATGCGCACATTTCTGGTTCTCGCAATCTTCACCGCACTGGCTGCCTGTGACGTTCCGTTTGTCCCATTGATCTGATCCAACCGGGTCCGTCCGATCAAGCCCGGACCCGGTCACAGACCGTTTTCAGACTGCCTGTGCCTCGCGTTTTTCATCGCCTGCAAAGAAGAGCAGGTAGAACACCGGCGCGGCGACCATGGTCAGAACGGTCGCAAAAGCCAGCCCGCCCATGATCGTCACCGCCATCGAGACGAAGAACGCGTCCGTCAGCAAAGGCGCCATACCCAGAATGGTCGTGATGGCCGCCAGCATAACAGGACGCAAACGTGAGACGGAGGCTTCGACGATGGACTCGCGCAGGGGTTTGCCCGTGGCGCGAACAAGGTCAATCTCTTCGACCAGAACAATACCGTTCTTGATCAGCATGCCCGACAGGCTGAGCAGACCCAGAAGGGCCGTAAAGGTGAAGGGCAAACCTGTTCCCAGCAGGCCGATGACCACGCCGTTGACCGACATCGGAACCAGCAGCCAGATGATGATCGGCTGACGGATCGCGTTGAACAGCAGAACCGAGATCAGCACCATGATCAGCAGGCTCAGCGGCAGTTGCTTGCCCAGACTTTCCTGCGCGTCGCGCGAGTTTTCGAACTCGCCACCCCACTCCATCTTGTAGCCCGGTGGCAGTTCGATTGCCTCGATGGCGTCCCGCACTTCGGCATGCACCTGCGCAGCCGTCAGGTCGGGCGGGATGTCCGCGCCGACGGTGATGGTCAGAACACGGTCGCGACGGTGAACCAGCGTATTGAGGGATTTGTACTCGAATCCATCGACCATCTGTTCGATTGGTACAAATTTCCCGGACTGATCCGAGTACACCACCTGATCGACAATCGAGTAATCTCCATCAGCCGGTCGGCGCAGGATGATCGGAATCAAACGATCCCGTTCGCGGAACACGCCGCCGGTGATGCCGTCGGTCGAAAATTGCAGCGTGGCCGCAATATCCTCGCGCGTGACACCCGCGGTCTGCGCCCGTTCCGTGGCATAGATCGGTTGCACCGCCAGTTCCTGTTCGCGCCAGTCATGATGGACAAGCAGCGCGTTGGGTGACGCCGCCGACATGCGCTGCACGGCCTGGTCCGCAAGCTGGCGCAGAACCACCGGATCGCTGCCCGAGAACCGGGCCTGGATCGGATCGCCGCCGCCGGGGCCAAAGACCAGACGCTTGGTTCCGAACTCTCCTTCGGGGAACTGGACGGACCCGAACGCTTCCAGATCCGCCTGCAAGGCCGGGATATCCTCCAGGTATTCCGTGCGGATGATCATGTGACCATAGCTCGGGTTCGGTTTTTCCGCCGAATAGGTCAGCATGAACCGGGTTGCCCCCTGACCGACGAAGGTCGTGACTGAAACCACGTCATCGCGTTGGGTCAGCCAATCTTCGAACACCGCCATATCCTGTGCCGTGCGGGCAATCGGCGTGCCCTGAGGCAGCTTGTAATGCACAAAGAACAAAGGCGTGTTCGAATTGGGGAAGAACTGCTGTTTCATCAGCCCGAACCCGGCATAACACGCTGCGGTTACGCCGATGAGACCCGCAACAACCAGCCACCGGAAGCGCAGCGCAAAACGCAGGATCGCGCCATATGCGCGGAACAGGATGCCCCCGTAGGCGTCGATCTCACCTTCCTTGCCCTGCTTGAAGAAGTAATGCCCAAGCAAGGGCGTGACCGTGATGGCCAATATCCAGCTGAGCAGCAGCGAAATGCCGATCACCGCAAACAGAGAAAACAGAAACTCGCCCGTCGCATCCGGGCTGAGCCCGATCCCGGCAAAGGCCATGATGCCGATCACGGTGGCCCCAAGCAGGGGGATCTGGGTTTTTGAAGCCACATCTTCAGCCGCATCCCGCGAAGGTTTTCCACGCAGCATCGCGATCTGCATCCCTTCGGCCACCACGATGGCATTGTCCACAAGCATACCCATGGCAATGATCAGCGCACCCAGGGAAATCCGTTCCATCTCGATCGAGAACAGCGCCATGAACAGAAGCGTGCCAACCACGGTCAGCAACAGGGTCGAACCAACGACGATGGCCGCGCGCCACCCCATGAAGATACCCAGCACGGCGACCACGATGGCCACTGACATGGCCAGATTGACAAGGAAGTCGTTCGAGGCCTGCTCGACCACCACATGCTGCTGATAGATCGGCAGAATATCGACACCGAAGGGGATGTTCGCATCCAGCTCGGCGAACTTGGCGTCAGCCCGTTTGCCGACCTCGACGATGTTTTCCGTCGCCAGACCGGCGATGCCGAGGGTAAAGGCTTCGGTCCCGTTAAAGCGGATCATGATGTCCGGATCGTTCTGACGCGCGCGATAGACGTCGGACATGTCGAACAGGTTGATCACCTGCCCTTGCGAGCCGACAGACAGGCCCGCAATGGCCGAGACACTGTCCGAACCCTCGGCCGTCAGAATGGTGGTGCGGGTATCTTCAGACCGCAAAGACCCCGAGGAATTCACCGAATTCGCATTGGCTATGGCTTCGTTGATCGCTTGCAGCGGGACGTTCTGGTTCACCGATATCGCCAGGTCGGGTTCGACAAAAATCGCCTCGTCCGGCAGGCCCTGAACCTCGACATCGGCAACGCCGTCCACGGTCAGCAGTTCCCGACGCAGAAACGTTGCCAGTTCATGCTTTTCGGCGTCCGAGAACCCTTCGGCGGTCACCGCATAGAACAGGCCGAACACATCACCGAACCCGTCATTCACGTAAGGTTGGCTGACACCCGACGGAAGCCCCCGGGCGGCATCACGCACCTTGGCCCGCAGGCGGGTCCAGATATCGGGCAGTTCGGTGCCGTCGTAGGTCGACTTGATCTCTACTTCGATCAGCGATTGTCCGGGTTGGTTGACCGAGGTGATGACATCCACCTCGCCCATCTGCTGGATCGCGGATTCAAGGGGTTCGGACACTTCCAGCGCCACCTGTTCCGCCGTCGCACCGGGATACTGCGTGGCGATGACCGCGTTCTTGATGGTGAAAGCCGGGTCTTCCAAACGACCAAGCGACGTGAACCCCCAGATGCCCCCAAACAGAGCGATAAGGATGATCAGCCATGTGTAAAGCGGTCGATCAATCGAGGCGCGCGCGATGTTCATCTGTCAGCCCCTCAGTTCGCGAAGCCGGTGAACCGGCGCACGGGCTGACCGTCTGTCAGCACGGCGCCGCCAGCCACAACAACTTCGTCACCGTCGGACAAGCCCGTCAACACCCGAACATCGCCCGTCTGCGTGGGCTCAATCGTCACCGGAACGCGGCGGACCGTGCCTTCATCCGCACCAGCGGGCGAGAACACCATGACGCTCAGCTCGCCTGTTGCATCAGCAACAACGGCCGTCGCTGGCACAACGATGCCTGTGCGGTCATCCTGAACCTTTACGTTGACGGTGACGGACGAGCCGGGAAGAATTTGCAACCCCTCGGGCGGGGTCAGGCCGAACTGGATGCGGAAGGTCTGCCCGACGCTGGAGGTTTCAGCGTCGAATTCACGAATTTCCAACGGGAAGACTTCATCACTTACCGGGAACTTGGCAGTGATGGTGATGTCGTCATTCTGGCCCGAGCGTTGGAACAGGATCTCGGGAACGTCGACCTCGATGCGCAATTCGGACATGTCGTGAATGCGGACGATGGGCGTGCCTGCCGATACGGTGGTGAAAGCTTCGACCGCGCGGCTGGAAACCAGCGCGTCAAATGGTGCGGTCAGTGTTGCGTGTTCCAGTTCGTATTCCGCGTCGCGCAGAGCGATTGCGGCCAGTTGCGCTTCGGTCTCTGCGTCATCGACCGCCACCTGACTGGCCGTGGTGCCACGCAAACGCGACAGGCGCGCGACGGTTCGGTCGGCCTGTTCCTTTTGCAGCCGCGCCCGCTCAAGCCGCAGTTCGAATGGCTCCTGATCCAGTCGCGCGATCAGGCCGCCTTTGGGGATGACAAACCCTTCGTTGACCGGCATCTCGACGATCTGACCCGCGACCTGAAAGGCAAGATCGACCGTCTGCCGTGCCGCAACACGGCCGAAAAACTGGCGGGTGAAACCGGGCGCCGTTTCGCGCACCTGCATCAGCTTGACCGGTTTCGGAGTATCTTGAGCGGCAATCGGAGTTGCCAGAACGGCCAGTGCAAGGCCCAGAGAGCTCAGGAGTTTCATTTCTTCAGTCCCTCGGGAATTCCCGTTTTCAAAACGTTGTCACGGATTTTGCGCGCCAGTCGCGCGAATTCGGCTGTTTCTTCGTCGTTCAGGCCCGAGGCCCTGTGAAACAGGTCCCCGGCCTCGGCCACCAGCATGTTGCGGGCTTCTTCACCCTGCTCGGTCAGCACCAGCAACCAGGCGCGGCGGTCTTCTGGGTCACGCTCGCGCGTCAGATAGCCTGCTTTTTCCAGCGAATCCGCGGTGGCGGTGATTGTGGACGGCACGCTCAGCATATCCGCAGCCAGGACCCCCATGCGTTTCGGCTGATCCAGCTTGATCAGCATGTGGCATTCAGGGTGGCTCAGGTCGGTCTCGATGCAGTCAAACGTCTCTTCCAGTTTCCAGTACAGGGCATACACCCCCATGATCGCCTGAATCTCGGGGCTGAGGCGGCCAAGTCTGGTACTGATATCGTCGGGCATGGGGGATCTCCGCGCGCGTTGGGGCGTCATATACTTCAGTTTCTGAACTATTCAAGATATGAAACTGCCGCGTTGCGCGCATTCCCTTAGGTCAACATACCTTGATCAAATCACACCGTGACTGCATTTTGGGCAAATCCGAAACATTCAGGGCTCGCCATGTATACCCCCGCCATCACCGGTACCGGTGTCTTCACGCCTCAGAACGTCATCACCAATGCCGAGCTTGTCGAGGCATTCAACGCTTATGCCGACAAGCAGAACGCCAAGAATGCCGAAGCCATCGCCGCCGGACAGATGGAGCCGATGCAGCATTCATCGGAAGAGTTCATCGTCAAGGCATCGGGGATCGAGAACCGTTACGTGATGGACAAGAGCGGCGTGCTGGACCCGGACGTGATGCATCCAATGCTGCGGCAGCGCAGCGATGATGAACCCGGCATCATGACCGAAATGGCGGTGGACGCCTGCAACAAGGCGCTGGCACAGGCGGGGCGCACGGCGGAAGATGTTGATCTGGTGATCTGCGCGGCCTCGAACCACGAGCGCGCCTATCCGGCAATTGCGATCGAAATTCAGCAGGAACTGGGGATCGACGGGTTCGGCTTTGACATGAACGTCGCCTGTTCGTCGGCCACGTTCGGCATTCAGGCTGCGGCGGATATGGTGCGGTCAGGATCGGTGCGTGCGGCGTTGGTGGTGAACCCCGAAATCTGCTC
Source organism: Ruegeria sp. BF10 (assembly GCF_056538725.1). Lineage (NCBI taxonomy): Bacteria > Pseudomonadati > Pseudomonadota > Alphaproteobacteria > Rhodobacterales > Roseobacteraceae > Ruegeria > Ruegeria sp. BF10. The sequence continues at coordinate 385,209 of NZ_JBQFTR010000001.1, read as the reverse complement.
GGGCCATCTGGAGTGGCGCGACCGTGATTGCCATTTCATATTTGGCGATGTGGCGACAGCGACGCTGATCGAACGGATCGAAGACGCCAAAGGCCCGCATTTCGAGATCTTGTCGACTCGTTGCGCCACGGCGTTTTCCAACAATATCCGCAACAACAACGGATTTCTGCGCCGCTCGCGCCCTGACGGGCTGACCGACCGGCGTGACATGCAGTTCATGCAGAACGGTCGGAAAGTATTCAAAGAGGTACTGCCGATGGTCAGCAAACATATCAGCGACCACATGAATGCCGAAGGGGTCAGAAACTCTGATCTGAAACGCCTGTGGCTGCATCAGGCCAACAAGACGATGAATGACTTCATCGGCAAGAAGGTTCTGGGCCGCGAACCCGAACCGGGCGAGCAACCAAACATCCTTCAGGATTATGCCAACACGTCATCTGCGGGGTCGATCATCGCGTTTTCGAAATATTCCGACGACTTGCAGGAAGGGGATCTTGGCCTGATCTGTTCCTTCGGCGCCGGGTATTCCGTTGGGTCGGTGATCGTGAAACGCCACGCCTGATGGCCGGTTCTGTCCGGCCTAGCGTGCCGCCGTCACTTTGAAGACCTGGAACGCCGCATCTTCCGTAGTTTGTACCCGCGTGAGGTAGCCAGGGATTTCACCTGCAACCAAGTGCGATTGCAAACCACGACCCTGTGAGGCCCAGGACCAGAATTCGGCACGCGGCGCGGACGTGCAGAGCATGACGTAATCCACATCCAGCTCGGTCAGACGTGATCCGATCTGAGAAGCGTCCGAGCGGAACAGTTCGATCTGCGCCAGAATTCCAGCCTGATTCCGATGGTAATTGCCCGCCAGAACGGAATGGTCGGTATGGCGCAGAACGTTTGCGGCAAAGTCGAAATCAACAAGAACTCTTCCGGCTGGAAGATCACGCAGGGCCGCATAGGCTTGGGGCGTTTTGCAGGATGCGCCCGAGTTTTGCTGTGACTGTCGGGCCGGCATCGCGGATGCGGCAAGGGACGGCCCGGCAAAGCGCCCCAGTTGCTCATCGATACTGGCCCCGGTTTTCGGCGAGATGCAGAGGATGAAAGCAACCATCGCAAGCCCTGACAACGCGCGGCGACTGCTTGCATAAGAGGTGTACAGGACACGCAGGATCTGCGCCTGGACGGCCACCAGCGAAACACCCAGGAATGTCATCATTCTGGACTGATAGAGGAACACCACCAGGCCGGTCACGATCAGGGCCAGAAACAGGGCGTATTCCAGTTTGAACGGGGATCTGACTGCAAAAATCAGGGCGGCTGCCATGCACAGGATCGACATTGCGATCAGGGCCAGCGCTTCGCCCCGGTGCAGTTGCAGAATGACGTTGATCTTCTGGGCTTCCGCCACCTGGCTCAGCCAGTAGTCGCGCATGTCCTGAGGCAGGGCTTCGATCGGGTTGCTGAGACAATGCGGGGCGAAACCGTAAGCGCAGGCCAATGTCACCACTCCGACCGCAACACATGCGCCGATGCGGCCCCAAAGCGACCAGCCAGACCCGATCCAGGCCGCAATGCAAAGACCCACCGCGGCAACGCTCGCCGGCAACGCCACACTGAGTGTCAGGGCGTCACAGCTTGGAAACAGAAAGGCCTGGTGTCCGGTTGTTGCGAGGCTGGTCAGTACAAGCGTCAGGACCAACCCGACGCCAAACGCCATGGTCGGGCGACGGGCCGGGTCGCCGTTGACGATCCAGTCAATGGCAAAAAACACGGCGACGAGTGCGATCTGCAATATCGATTCGGTGCCTATCGATACCGAAAGCGCCAGGCAGGCACCCAACAACCATCCGGCATATGGTTTGTCCCTGCGCAATGCGAACAACATCAGGGCCGTGGCGAACAGAAGAATCTGAGCATTGTGGTGATCAAACGAAAAATAGTCGAACTTCCGCGAGTGTTCGAGCGCCAACACACCCACAACCAGCGCCGAAACAGCACCTTCCCGCGCGCCCAAAACGCTGCCCGTCACCGCAAAGGCCCACAAGGTCAGACCCGCCAACAGTGAGGGCCAGACGAAAGCCGTCACCTGAAGGGCCATATCGGGCGGCAAAACCAACCCGAATGTTCCGTAGAGCAAGGCAATCGGCGCGTCGATCAGTCGGGACCAATGCATCAACGTACCGCCCTCGGGGCCCAGCCGATACTGATGGCTGTCGAACCAGCCCTGCCCCTGCAACAGATCCTGCACGACCACCCAGCGCATTACGTCATCAGAGCCTTCCTGATGACCTCTCAGGGCCATAAGAACCAGAAGGGCCGCATAGGCGCATACAAAAAATCGCAGAACCACACGGTCTGCGAAAAGACTGTATGTTCCCTGCGAATTCTGCATGGTCCTCTGCCCTTGACGCTCTTACCCGCGACGGACCTTAAAGGACAGACGTGACTGAATTGAGGCAAAAAACACAGTCAGCGTTTCTGCCTTCTCGCGCATGAAACCGGTTGGGCTGCACAGGCGGAATGTGGCCAGTCATGGGCGCAACGGCTCCCGGATCCCGGCTAGCTGACGCTTTCTTCTTCCAGATGCAGCTTCATCTCGATCAGAACCTGTTGCAGCAAGCTGGTTTCTTTCAGCAGCCGCTTGGCTTCGTTGACCGTGATGATTCCGTCTTCGATTGCGGCCTGATATTCGGTCATCAGCATTGCGAATCTTTGGCTGAGTGCGATGACATCCGAATTCACACCACCGGTGCGCGGTGTTTCAGTATTGCGGTCGCTGTAGGACAACGTGATGTTTTTCAAATCCGCCAGGGCCGACGTCACATGCGGGTAAGTCGCCGCGTTTTCAAGGCGGGCCACCGCATCCACGGGCATGAACCTGTCTGCGTGTTCGGCATTGTCGGAATAATACCGGCCCAAAGTGGCCTTGGATTTCCCGGTAATCTCGCACGCGGCTTCGATTCCAACATCTTTGACCAGCGCTTCTGTGTGTTTTTTCAGATAGGCCCCGATATCTGCCATTGTTTTACCTTTGTTACCTGCAAACGCCTGCCCGATGTCCAAACGGGGGAAAGCGTGGGTAAATTTCCCATAACCAAGTCATAATTGAAATGTCATACATTGGCTATCCCTCAGATATGCGGGGGATTTTGTGAGTGAGTGGCGGCAGTTCAAGCCGGTAACGAGTAATTGCAGGGCGGTATTGTTGAGCCTTGCTCCGTTTTGGCCACATGTTGGCCGACGGCGTCGCTGTTGCAGATGTGGGGGTTCCATCCCCTAGAGCGTAGCTCGGCCTCTGCGAACGCAACGGCGACGTCGCTCCATCAAAACGATTGATATCTTGTTCCTTTTCCCCAAGCGTTTTAGACCCGCGTCATGGCAAAGCTGTACTTCAACTATTCAACCATGAACGCGGGGAAATCGACCGTGTTGCTGCAAGCCTCGCACAACTATCGCGAGCGCGGGATGCAGACCTACCTGATGACCGCAGCCATTGACGGAAGGGCGGGTGCCGGACGGATCGCATCGCGCATCGGCATCTCGGAGAAGGCCGATACCTTCACGCCCGGCGACGACGTCTTTGCGATGATCCGAAATCGTCTGAACGAAGGTCCCGTAACCTGCGTGTTCATCGACGAGGCCCAGTTCCTGTCCGAAGCGCAGGTCTGGCAATTGGCGCGCGCCGTCGACGATCTGGACGTACCGGTGCTGGCCTACGGGCTGCGGGTGGATTTTCAGGGCAAGCTGTTTCCGGGATCAGCGGCGCTGCTGGCGCTGGCCGATGAGATGCGTGAAGTCCGCACCATTTGCAAATGCGGGCGCAAGGCCACGATGGTGATACGTCAGGACGAAAACGGCAAGGCCATCACCGAAGGTGCCCAAGTGCAGATCGGTGGCAACGAGACCTATGTTTCGCTTTGCCGCAAACACTGGCGCGAGGCGGTGGGCGACTAGACCGGGTTGGGCAACGCCTCGCCCGCCACAAAGGCCACCACGTTATCCAGGGCCATGTGTCCCATGCTGCTGCGCACCTCTTCGGTGGCCGTGCCCAGATGGGGCAGCAGGGTGACGTTTTCCATTTCACAAAGGGCCTGGGGTACTTCGGGTTCGAACTCGTAGACATCCAGCCCGGCCCCGGCAATCTGACCCGATTGCAGCGCCGCGATCAGGGCCGCTTCGTCCACGACCTCGCCCCGCGCGATATTGACCAGAATGGCCGAAGGTTTCATCGTCTCAAGAACCTGCGCATCGATCAGGTGTCGGGTTTCTGCACCGCCGGGAACGGCGAGCACAAGGAAATCGACCAACGCGGCGAGTGTTTCAAGGTCAGGTGTGAACTCGGCCGGAAAGTCCAGTTGCTTGGCGCTTCGGGATTGATAGGCCACCTGCATTTCGAAACCGAAATGGCACCGGCGCGCGATGGCCTGCCCGATACGGCCCATCCCGACGATACCGACGCGTTTGCCCGTGACATGATGGCCCAGCATCTGCGTGGGATGCCAACCCTGCCATTGGCCTGCGCGGACCAGCCGTTCGCCTTCGCCCGCACGCCGGGCCGTGCTCAACAGCAGGGTCATGGCGATATCCGCCGTGGCGTCGGTGACTGCGCCGGGCGTGTTGGTCACTTCGACGCTTGCTGCGCGCGCCGCCTCGACATCGATGTGGTTGTAGCCGACGCCGAAATTGGCCAGGAGCTTGCACCGAGGCGCGCCTGCATCCGTAAAAATCCGAGCCGAAAACTGATCGCCCAGCGTGGGCACGACCACGTCGAAATCCGTCAGAGCCGACAGCATTTCCTGTCGCGACATGGGCGCCGTATCTTTGCGAATCTCTACGTCGAACGCGGCGCGGGCGCGGGCCTCGACTGCCGGCGTCATCGGGCGCGTGATCAGCAATTTCATCAGTGCATCCGCCCGCCTGTCGGAACTCGGCCGTCGGGGCCGATCAGAACAATCTCGCCGTTTTCATCGGGCAGACCCAGCACCAGAACCTCGGACATGAACCTGCCGATCTGGCGAGGGGGGAAATTGACCACGGCCATGACCTGTTTGCCCACCAGAGTCGATGGATCATAATGCGCGGTGATCTGGGCCGACGTCTTGCGTTCACCGATCTCATCACCGAAATCGATCCACATCTTGATCGCGGGTTTGCGGGCTTCGGGATAAGGTTCGGCGCGGATCACCTCACCCACGCGGATATCGACCTTGAGAAAGTCGTCGAAAGAAATCTCACTCACGTGACAGCTCCTTGGATCGGTCGGTTGCGGCCTTGACGGCACGGTGCAGCAAGTCAGGGAAACCGCGTTCTTCATGCATCAGCACCTCAAGCGCGGCCTGGGTCGTGCCGTTCGGCGAGGTCACGTTGATCCGCAGTTGAGACGGATCCTCGTCTGCGGCCTTGGCCAGCGCTCCGGCCCCGGCCACCGTGGATTTGGCCAGTTTCATCGCAAGGTCATGCGGTAGACCCTGCGCCTCGCCTGCTTTGGCAAGCGTTTCAATCAGATGGAACACATAGGCAGGACCGGATCCGCTGAGGCCGGTGACCGCATCCATCTGCGCCTCATCCGTCAACAGAACCGTTTCGCCAATGGCCGAGAGCAGGTTTTCCGCAAGCGTCAGATCATCAGGGGATGCGTTTGAATTCCCGATCAGCGCGGTGATGCACTGACGGATGGCGGCGGGGGTGTTGGGCATGGCGCGAATGATCGGCGTATCGCTGCCCAGAACGGATTCGAAGGTGGCAATCGAGGTGCCCGCCGCGACCGAAACAAACAGCGTGCTGCCACCGCCCAGCGCCTGAATGGCGGGCAATGCCTCGCCCATCATCTGCGGCTTGACCGCGACCAACACCACGGCGGGGGCTTCGGGCAGGGGTGTGTTGATGTTGACGCCCTGCGCTTTCAACCAGTCGGATGGGTGCGGATCGATCACCCAAACGGACGCTGGCGGGAGGCCGTGTTCCAGCCATCCCGCCAGCATTGCGGACCCCATCTTTCCGCACCCCAGAAGCACAAGCCCCTGTTCGGCCACACGCGTCATGTCCATTTGCCCCTCCCGCGTTACATGTCGGTTCGGGGCAAAGCTTTACGCCCGGCCGTAGGCCTCTGCAATGGCCACTTGCATGGCTTCTTCTGGTCCTCGATTGCCCCAGGTGACCAGTTGGATCGCCGGATAGTACCGCTCTGCACTCATGACGGCGGCGGTGATCATCGTGTCGATCTGTTCGGCGCTGGCTGTCTGCCCGCCTGCAAGGACCAGCCCATACCGGTACACCATCAGCTTCTGGTTCGCCCAATAGGTAAAGGCACCTGCCCAGCACTGATCATTCATCTTGTTGAGCAGCTCATAGAGCTGCATTTCCCGCTCGGCCGGCGGTTCCATTTCGAACGAGCACACCATCCGCAGCGTTTCGTCATAGTTGGACCAGGCGAGTGTGATCGAATACGTCCGCCACTGGCCTTCGACGGCCATGGCGATCTGATCGTCCCCAATGCGGTCAAAATCCCAGTCGTGATGTTCGGCCAGATGTTCAACAATGTCGATCGGATGAATGTCTTCTTCGAGATACTGCTCGGAAAGGGCCATAATGCCACCTCACTAATCTCTAGCATTTCGGGGCTGGCAGCGCCCCAGCGCTAGTTGCCTGCTCTACAAACCGGGCTTCCCCCATAGGCCTGTACTAAATATGGTGCGATGTGGCGTTGGTTCTGGCAACCCTATTTGTTGGGGATAACAGCAATAAGTTGTGGACAGAAGGCAACGGGGATCAAAATATTGGATGTCGGGTCAGCTTTGTCTTGATTTAATCCCGCGATGCTTCAGAATGCACGGCACCGCACAATCCCGGCTGGATTGCGCGGCGACAGAGTTTGCCCAAAATTGTGAAAACAGGGAACGCCCGGGGCGTCACTTGTCCTGTTTTGCCTCAAGCGCGGCAATGCGGGCTTCGAGTGCGGCGTTTTCTTCGCGCGCTTTCTGGGCCATGGCGCGGACGGCATCGAATTCTTCGCGGGTGACGAAATCGCGGTCGGCAAGCCAGCGGTCGATCATCGACTTCATCGCGTTCTCGGCCTCTTCCCGCGCGCCCTGCGCGACACCCATGGCGTTTGTCATCAGTTGGGACACGTCGTCCAGGATCTTGTTGCGGGTTTGCATATCTTTACTCCGGTATCGCGGTTGAACTCTATATGGGGAAAGATTGCCGCAGGCTCAAGGTTGACTTGCCCCGCAAACCCCGGGCAATGAGACGCACATGCAGGCTGTTCTGAATTTCCCCGATCTGTCGCCCGAACTGTTCTCGATCTCGCTGTTCGGGATGGAGTTCGCGTTGAGGTGGTATGCGCTGGCCTATATCGCGGGCATCCTGATTGCGTGGCGGCTGGCGGTCGTGGCGTTGCGCCGCCCTGCCCTGTGGCCAGCCGACGGTCCGCCGATGAAACCGGACCAACTGGAAGATCTGGTCACCTGGATCATTCTGGGCGTGATCCTGGGCGGGCGGCTGGGTTTCGTGCTGTTTTACCAACCCGGCTATTACCTGTCGCACCCGCTTGAGATCTTGAAGGTCTGGCAAGGCGGCATGGCGTTTCATGGGGGGCTGCTGGGCGTGATCCTGGCCTCGTACCTGTTTGCCCGGCGCCATCGGATCCCGGCCCTGTCACTGGGCGATCTGGTTGCTTACACCGTGCCACCCGGCCTGCTGCTGGGACGGCTGGCCAATTTCGTCAATGCCGAGCTGTGGGGCCGCCCGAGCGAGCTGCCATGGGCCGTCATCTTTCCCGGTTTTGCCGCACAGGACTGCCCCGGCGTGGTTGCGGGAATGTGTGCCCGACACCCCTCGCAGTTGTACGAAGCGGCGCTGGAAGGTGTTTTGCTGGGCGCGCTGTTGCTGTGGCTGGTCTATCGACGCGGCGCGTTTCACAAACCGGGCTTTGTCATGGGCACGTTTCTGGCGGGTTACGGCGCATCGCGCTTTATTGTTGAATTCTTCCGCCAGCCCGATGCGCAGTTCGTGTCGCCCGGCAATCCGCTGGGGCTTGCATGGCATGTGGGCGGATATGGTCTGACCATGGGGCAGATCCTGTCGCTGCCCATGATCGCGCTTGGCCTGTGGTTTGTCCTGCGCGCAGGGCGGGCAAAATGAGCCTGACCGATCACCTGATCGCCCGCATCCGACAGGATGGACCGATGAGCGTGGCCGACTACATGGCCGAATGTCTTCTGCATCCCACGCTGGGCTATTACACGACGCGTGACCCGCTGGGGGCTGCTGGGGATTTCACCACGGCACCGGAAATCAGCCAGATGTTTGGAGAACTGATCGGGCTGTGCCTTGCGCAATGCTGGATGGATCAGGGCCGTCCCGCGCCATTCACCCTGTGCGAATTGGGGCCCGGGCGCGGCACTCTGATGAGTGATATACTGCGTGCCACCCGAACCGTGCAGGGATTTCACGATGCTGCCCGGATTGTGCTGGTCGAGGCCTCGCCTGCCCTGAAGCAGGTGCAGGCGGGCACCCTGAAGGATTACACACCGAACTGGGCCGACAGCGTCGCAGAGTTGCCGGACCAGCCCCTGCTGCTGGTGGCGAACGAGTTCTTCGACGCGCTGCCTGTCCGGCAGTTCCTGCGCGACGGTGACGGCTGGAGCGAACGCCTAGTCGGCGAACGCGACGGCGAATTGCTGTTTGGGCGGGGCCCCAACGGGCCGCAAGTGGCGCTGACTGACAGGCTTTCGGACACCAGGGATGGTGATCTGGTCGAGCTGTGCGCGGCAGCGATCCCCATTCTGACCGTGATTGCCGGTCGGATCGCCAGCCACGGAGGCGCCGCGCTGATCATCGATTATGGCGACTGGCATTCCTTGGGCGATACGCTGCAAGCCCTGCAAAACCACGAGCCCGCCGATCCGCTGGCGTCACCCGGCCAGGCCGACCTGACGGCACATGTGGATTTTGAGCCTCTGGCCGTTGCGACCCGCGCCTGTGGAGCCAGGCATACACGCCTGACTCCGCAGGGCGTGTTTCTGGAACGGCTCGGCATAACCGCCCGGGCACAGGCTTTGTCCCGGACGCTGAGCGGTTCCGAGCTGGACGCCCTGATTGCAGCGCATCGCCGGTTGACGCACCCGGACGAAATGGGAAATCTGTTCAAGGTGATGGGCCTGTATCCGGCCTATGCTGCGCCACCGCCGGGATTGGAGCCATGACACTGGAAATACTGACTTCGGACTTGCTTTCCCCATTTCGTCACGGGTTCTTCACCCGTCGCGGCGGGGCTTCTTCCGGTATCTTCGACGGGTTGAATTGCGGTTATGGATCGTCAGATCAAACCGAAATTGTCGCGCTGAACCGCCGGCGGGTTGCCGACGCGATGGGTGTTGCGCCCGAGGCGATGATCGGCGTGCATCAAGTTCATTCCCCAACAGTTCTGACGGTTGAACAGCCCCTGGAAGGTGAAAAACCGCGCGCGGACGCGGTCGTCACGGCGACACCCGGTCTGGCGCTGACGATTCTGACGGCAGATTGCCAACCGGTTCTGTTTGCCGATCCCGCGGCCAATGTGATCGGAGCCGCCCATGCGGGCTGGCGCGGCGCGCTTGACGGCGTGCTGGAGGCGACGCTGGACGCCATGGAAGCACTTGGCGCGACGCGCCGGAATATCAACGCCGTCATCGGCCCCAGCATTTCCCAACGCGCGTATGAGGTAGGCCCCGAGTTTCTGGACGCATTTATCGCCGATTCTCCGGAGAACAGCCGGTTCTTTGCAAACGGACAGGATGACCGGTTGCAATTCGACCTGCCCGCCTTTGGTTTGCACCGATTGCGGCAGACCGGTGTCGGGCAGGCGGAATGGACCCGGCACTGCACATATTCCGACCCGGACCGGTTCTATTCCTACCGCCGCACAACACACGCAAACGAGGCCGATTACGGGCGACTGATCTCGGTCATAAGATTGTGATTTTGGCCCAGATTTAGGCACGTCGCCACTTTTACGCCACATTTGTTGTGTTTATCGGACTTAGAATCGTAACGAGTTTTGCCAGCTATCAGATGGTCTTCTGACGTCCCTGTTTCGGACGCTGGCGTGTTGAGTGAAAGGATGGACCGACCATAAATTTCTTGTCTGCAAAACATCCCGGATAAGCCTTATCCATGCCGCAAACGTGCGTCACAAAAGGTTCATAACGGATGCGGGAAACAAACCCGTTCAGAGCAGGACCAGAACATGAAAACCAAGTCTCGCTTTCTCAAAGCCATGGTTGCCGCCACGCGGAGCCAGAAGCTGGAAATGCCGTGGAAGCGGGTATCAAGCCATTCTGTCAGGGTCGCCAGCCGCATCGCGGCACGACGCTGAAACAGAAACACCCTGAGGCCAAGCTGCCGGTCTCGATGGGGTGAACGCGCTTCGGGCATGCTCCTGCCCGATGTGTGGTGCGTCACGATCTGAGGGGGTCGAGGCGAATTCAGGAGTTGTGTGTGTGCGGGCAATTTTCGCCCGTGAAGTACGAGTTTGTCTGGGGGGTCAGTGTGTTGACCATTGGAAAGCGAGATTTTGTCGCAATGCGGGGTCCGACCGGCCGCCGCCCATGTGTCATCCATTTGTTTCAAGACAAAGAACCAGTTCGCCAGGTTGGCCTGTACGGGGATACGCCGCGCCTGACCGGACAATTTGAGGGGACGGAATATTTATGACTATTCCTAGTTCACTGGCCCGTGCGGCCAGAAATGCGATCGAAACGACAGCCATGCTGCGGGAAGCACCGCGGCCGGTTGCGAAACCAAAGGCCCAGCTGCGCCGGTATGAAGTCAGCAGCCTGTTGAAAAACGGAAACGTGGTCCAGACCAGACACATCGCGCCTGCCTTGCCGATGTTCGAAGACGCATTTTGTGCCTTCACGCGCGGATCGCTGGTTGAAACGGAACATGGGCCGATGGCCATCGAAGACCTGATGCCGGGGGATACGGTCCTGACCCAGGATGGCGCGTCCGAAACCGTGCTGTGGAAGGGATCTGTCACTCTGATCCCCGGACGTCCGGATTCGCGGGGCCGCACGCGGCCGCTTACGCGCATAACGGCGGATACATTCGGGATGCAAAAGCCGATGTCGGGTGTAATCGCCGGGCCTGCGGCGCGGATCGTGGGCACGCCGACGCATTTGCGGCATCTGCATGGGAATGGCCCGATTCTGACCCCTGTGTCCGAATTCCAGGATGGAACGGGCGTGATTGAAACAATGCCGCCGACGCCAGTTGAACTGTTTCACATTTGCCTAAAACGGCATTCCGTTATTCGGGTAGATGGTTTACAGTTCGAAACGTATCACCCAGGTGTGAACGCGGTCCGGATGATCAGCCACTCGTTGCGGTCGGTTTATCTGAACCTGTTCGCGCATATCGAATCGCTCAACGATTTTGGTCCGCTGCTGATGCCGCGCGCCGGAGACGGGGAAATCGACGCGATGACAGCCTGAGTGCGATAGCGATTACTGCATTATGGGGGGCATCATGCAGCTGGTACTAAGTTGGATTCTATCCTTGGCGGTGGCTGCCATGCTGCCACCAAACACCGCACCTGCAAAACGTATGGGGGTTACGCCGTCCGGTTCATTCGTTCTTCCAGAACGTCGAACGGCACGCCTGGTTCGTCTTTTGCGCCGCGGATAACAAGCGATGTCTTGACGCTGGCCACGTTTGGCGTGGTCAGCAGTTCACCGGTCAGGAACTGCTGAAAACTGCTGAGATCAGGTGCGACGCATTTCAGGATGAAGTCCACCTCGCCGTTCAGCATGTGGCATTCCCGAACCAGTGGCCATTCGCGGCAGCGCTCTTCGAACGCGCGCAGTTCGGTCTCGGCCTGACTGTCGAGCCCGACCATGGCGAACACCTGCACTTCGAATCCCAGCTCGCGGGAATTCACTTCGGCGTGGTAACCGGTGATATAGCCGGATTCCTCCAGTGTGCGCACCCGGCGCAGACAGGGCGGCGCCGAGATTCCGACCCGTTTGGCAAGTTCGACATTGGTCATACGACCGTCTGCCTGCAATTCCGCCAGAATCTTGCGGTCGATATCATCCAACCGAGTCGTGACCATCAAATGCTCCTGATTTTTGCGGTTCTTATATCAGCCCCCCACGCGCACGCAATAATGTTTCGCACATGCGCAATTTTCTTTGTTTTCAAATCCCTCATTTTCCCCGCACCCTACGCAGGGTCGCTTGCGAGGCCATAAACAGTAAGGGGCTTTAAGCCGGGTCTGTCGGTCGCTATATCGGGGCGACGGGCCAAAAGCCCAATTCAGGCAATTCGAGCGGGGATACCATGGCCGACACACGACACACCAAGGTTCTGATCATCGGATCGGGGCCCGCAGGATACACTGCGGGCGTTTACGCAAGCCGCGCCATGCTGGAACCCATTCTGGTACAGGGCATCGAGCCCGGCGGCCAATTGACGACAACGACCGAGGTCGAGAACTGGCCCGGCGACACCGAGGTACAGGGCCCCGACCTGATGGTACGGATGCAGGATCACGCCAAGGCCATGGGTTGTGACGTGATCGGTGACATCATCAACGATCTGGATCTCAGCCAGCGCCCCTTCACCGCCAAGGGCGACAGCGGCACCACATACACGGCGGACGCCGTCATTCTGGCGACCGGCGCGCGCGCCAAGTGGCTGGGCCTGCCGTCGGAAGAGAAATTCAAGGGCTTTGGCGTTTCAGCCTGCGCCACCTGCGACGGGTTCTTCTATCGCGGACAGGAAATCGTGGTGATCGGCGGCGGCAACACGGCCGTGGAAGAGGCCCTGTTCCTGACCAACTTCGCCAGCAAGGTGACTCTGATCCATCGCCGCGATGAGCTGCGCGCGGAAAAGATCCTGCAAGACCGGCTGATGAAGAACGACAAAATCGAACCGCTGTGGTTCCACCAGCTGGAAGAAGTGATCGGCACCGATGCGCCACTGGGCGTCGAGGGCGTTCGCGTCAAGCATGTCAAAACCGGAGAGATCACAGAAATCCCCTGCAAAGGCGTGTTTGTTGCCATCGGCCACGCGCCCGCGAACGAGCTGGTCAAAGACACGCTTGAAACGCATATGGGTGGCTATGTCGTCACCAAACCGGGCAGCACGGAAACCTCGGTTCCGGGCGTGTTCGCGGCGGGCGATCTGACCGATCACGTCTATCGTCAGGCGGTCACAAGCGCCGGTATGGGCTGCATGGCGGCGCTGGATGCCGAACGGTTCCTGGCGGAAAACGAATAACGCGCGTTCTGAATACTCCGGGGCTGACCCGGCATTTTCAGAACCGCAGGCCGTCAGCCTTTTTCAGGACAGTGCCCCCGGGGTTTAAGGGGGCACCGCACAGCACAAGTTGCGGTGCAATCTCTGATCAGCAGCCGACGCCGCCTGCCAATCCCTTGACCCCCAGCCAGCGGCGTATCAGGATTGCTGAGGGAAAAGCGAAAAGCAGGTGAGCATTTGAACAACGCTCTTTGGCGCGGCGGGTGGTCAACCCGACTCAGGATCGTCAGTGGTCTTGTGTTGTTTGTTTTCGCATTCTTCCATTTCATAAACATTGGCTTGGGCCTGTTTCACACGGATTACCTGCACGGGATGCAGGACGGTCGGAAGGCCATCACCCGCCACAATGTCATCAGCGTGCTTTTCTATGCTGCTCTTTTCACGCATGCAGGTCTGGCCCTGACGTCGATCGCACAACGCAGAACCCTGCGGATGCCCTTCAGCACGGCCTTGCAGGTCGGACTGGGCTTGCTGATTCCGCTGCAACTGATCTCGCACATCGTTCACACGCGGGTCGCGCACGAGGTCTATGACGTCAACGACGAGATGGGATACATCATCATTCTGATGTGGCCCAGTATCGCCGTATGGATGCAAAGCGCCTTGTTGCTGATCGTTTGGATACACGGCTGCATCGGCTTGCATATGTGGCTGCGGCTGACCCGGTGGTGGTCGCGGGTCGCGCCCTATCTGATCGGTGTTGCGGTTTTCGTGCCTTTTTTCGCGTTGGCCGGCCTGCTGACCGAGGGGCGCCGCATATGGGCCGACTTCGCTGATGAATTCCTGCGCGAGCAATATATCGAGCACTACAATTGGCCGTCGCCCGAGACCTTCCAGACCCTGTTCAGTGTAAAAGACTATGGCCTTATGGTGTTCTGGCTGGCCCTTGGTGCAACGGGTCTGGTTTACATCGGGCGCAAACTGTGGCGGCGCAGGCATTCGGTGCGCGTGCGTTACGCCAAAGGGCCTGAAGTTGTCGCGGAAAAAGGCATGACCCTGCTTGAGATTTCGCAGGTAAACGGCGTCCCGCATGCGGCCCTGTGCGGCGGAAAGGGGCGCTGCACCACTTGCCGTGTCATCGTGGAGGATGGCAACGACGCCCTGCCGCCGCCCGGCGATGTCGAAGCGCGCAGCCTTGCTGCTGTGGGTGCATCGTCACAGACGCGACTGGCCTGCCAGATACGCCCGACAGAACCCACCACCGTTTTTCGGGTCTTCAGGCCAGATGGCGGACGCATACGCGGACATGCCAGTCAGGGTCAGGAACGCCAGTTGGCTGTTCTGTTTCTGGACATGCGCGGCTTTACCGCGCGCACGACCGGCCAATTGCCTTATGACATCGTGTTCCTGCTGAACCGGTTTTTCGACGCCGTCGTGCCTGCCATCACCAAGGAAGGCGGTGTCGTGGACAAATACATGGGAGACGGGCTGCTGGCCGTTTTTGAAAAGCCGAATGCAGCGGCGTCCGCCCGTGCCGGATTGAAAGCCGCCATCGACATCAGCCACGCCCTCGATGAATTCAATGCACAGCTCGAGGCCGAAGGCAGCCCCGGCATTCGCATCGGGATGGGTCTGCATCTTGGGGATCTGGTGGTGGGTGAGATCGGCGCGGCGGGGCATGCGTCGAAAACCATAATCGGCGACGCCGTCAATGTCGCCAGTCGCCTTGAAAGCGAAACCAAGGCGCTGAAGGTCGAACTGCTGGTCTCGGAAGCGTTGCTGAAGGCCGCAGATGTCGTCGTGCCACAGGACGAAATCAGGTTGTTCCAGTTGCGCGGCGTGTCTGAACCGATTCCCGCCCTGCCAGTCACCCGTGCGTCCATACTTGAGCAAAACGTCACAAAACAGGAACAGAAATACTCCGCTTGAACGAATAACCTCTGATTGCAAGGATCAGATCATCGATTTGACTTGTGAATTAGAAATTTCTTCCAATTCAAAAATATTCGGCGCATATCCTCCTTTGTTACATTGACGCCTGTGGACTTCGCCTGTCAGCCGGTGCAAACGCCTCGAAACCGCCCGATATCCACTGGCAAATCAACACTGCTACAAGAGTATTCCGATGACGATGTTAAGCAATCTGGCCCCGATCTCCGAACTGTATGTGTCATACGATTCGGCGCAGAAGCTGAAGGTGGAAGCTGCCGATCTGACCAGCTGGGATCTGAGCCCGCGTCAGATCTGCGACCTGGAACTGCTGATGAATGGTGGCTTCAACCCGCTCAAGGGATTTCTGAGCGAAGCAGATTACGACAATGTGGTCGAGAATATGCGTCTGGCCGATGGAACGCTTTGGCCAATGCCCATCACTTTGGATGTCAGCGAAGACTTCGCGGATCGGATCGAACTTGGGCAGGACATCGCTCTGCGCGATCAGGAAGGCGTGATCCTGGGCACCATGACCGTGACCGACCGCTGGACCCCGGACAAGGCGCGCGAGGCCGAGAAGGTCTTTGGCGCCGATGACGACGCTCACCCGGCGGTGAACTATCTGCACAACGTGGCCGGCAAGGTCTATCTGGGCGGACCGGTGGTCGGAATCCAACAGCCCGTGCATTACGATTTCCGTGGCCGCCGCGACACGCCGAATGAATTGCGCGCCTATTTCCGCAAACTGGGCTGGCGCCGCATCGTGGCCTTCCAGACCCGCAATCCACTGCACCGCGCGCATCAGGAGCTGACCTTCCGCGCCGCCAAAGAGGCACAGGCCAACCTGCTGATCCACCCGGTCGTGGGCATGACCAAACCGGGCGACGTCGATCACTTTACCCGTGTGCGCTGTTATGAGGCGGTGCTGGACAAGTACCCCGCCTCGACCACCTCGATGAGCCTGCTGAACCTGGCCATGCGCATGGCTGGCCCGCGCGAGGCCGTCTGGCACGGCCTGATCCGCGCCAACCACGGCTGCACCCACTTCATCGTTGGCCGCGACCACGCGGGCCCCGGCAAGAACAGCAAAGGTGAGGATTTCTACGGCCCCTATGACGCGCAGGATCTGTTCCGACAGTTCCAGGACGAAATCGGCGTTGAAATGGTGGATTTCAAGCACATGGTCTATGTGCAGGAACGCGCCCAGTACGAACCGAATGACGAGATTCTCGACAAGGACAACGTCACGATCCTGAACATCTCGGGCACCGAACTGCGCCGCCGCCTGCGTGAAGGGCTGGAAATCCCCGAGTGGTTCTCGTTCCCCGAAGTGGTCGAGGAACTGCGCCGCCGCTTCCCGCCGCGCTCCAAGCAGGGTTTCACCGTCTTCTTCACCGGCTTTTCGGGCTCGGGCAAGTCGACCATCGCCAACGCGCTGATGGTCAAACTGATGGAGATGGGCGACCGCCCGGTGACGCTGCTGGATGGCGACATCGTGCGAAAGAACCTCAGTTCGGAACTGGGCTTCTCGAAAGAGCACCGCGACCTGAACATCCGCCGCATCGGGTATGTGGCCTCCGAGATCACCAAGAACGGCGGCATCGCCATCTGCGCCCCGATCGCGCCCTATGCCACGACACGCCGCGCGGTTCGGGAAGAGATCGAACAGTTCGGTGCCTTCTGCGAGGTGCATGTGGCCACCAGCATCGAGGAATGCGAACGCCGCGACCGCAAGGGCCTTTACAAGTTGGCGCGCGAGGGCAAAATCAAGGAATTCACCGGAATTTCGGACCCTTACGATGTTCCGGAAGACCCGGAACTACGGGTCGAAACCGAGAATGTCGAGGTCGACAATTGCGCCCATCAGGTGCTGCTGAAACTGGAAAGCATGGGCCTGATCGCAGCAAACTGATTGCGGTCTCATCTGATTGCATTGGGCGGCCTCCGGAGATTCCGGGGGCCGTTTTTTTGGCTTTCAAATGACGATAGCCGCTGGTCCTGATGCTGTTCAGGACCTCAAGGCGGGTGTGAAACTGAGATAGCGAACAGATCTCCGACCATTGTCAGCTTCTGGTTTGGATCCGACCTGAGCTTGTCGGAGCACCTCTGCCTTCAGTCCTTTCCGGATCAAGGACACCGCTTCGTCCTGTGCGTCGCATCCGAGGTCCGCGACCTTTGAACTTATGCTGGATTCTGTTTTGTCGGCAAACCCGACCCAACCCAGGCGTGAGCCCAGATTACGGCTGTGCTGGATGTAACCTGCCGCCTCCGGCCAGAATGTCGGGGGCAGCCCTCGGTCAACGCCCGCTCATTTTATCGGCGCTTCCGGCAGGTCAACCTGCCCGCGCATCAGGATATGCCCCTGACCAGAAACCTTGATGCCTGTCATCGCATCAGGCGGGCCGACACGCGTGACGATGGCTTTCCCGGGGCGCCCCATATCGTGACCCTGCTGGGCGATGAAGCTTTCCTTTTTCATCAACCCGTGTTTCCACAAATAGGCGGCCATCGCACCGGTGGCAGACCCGGTAAACGGATCTTCGGGCGGGCTGGGCGGAGCCAGAAGAAGGCGCGAAAACGTATCCCCCTCATCGGTTGCTCCTTGCAGCGTGACAAGAAACGGTTCGGCCATATCCGAGCCGGAATACCCCGCGGTTTCAGCCACTTTGCGCAATGGGCCTTCAACCAGTTGAGCGGCCCGCAATGCCGTATGATCCCGCAGAACGGTGATGCAGAACGGCAAGCCGGTTGAAACCATCTGAGGCGGCGAAATGATGGCTTCCTGTGGCAGGCTGATCGCCTTCGCCACCAGTTCCGCAGGCACATGCGCACCGAATTGCGGTGCGACCTGAGTCATTTCGATCTGCTCATCCTGCAACCGGATCGAGACCAGACCCGCACCGGTTTCCAGCGTCAGACTATCGCCCGAGATCATGCCGCGGGATCGCATCGCCGCGACGGTGGCGATAGTCGGATGCCCCGCGAAAGGGATTTCGCGGCTGGCCAGAAAATAGCGGACGCGGATGTCAGCCACCTCGGACGGGCCGGTAAAGGTGCATTCGACCAGAGAGGTTTCGCGCACATAGGCCATGCAGACCTGTTGCGTCAGGCGCGCACCTTCGTGGACGACGGCACATCCGTTGCCGCCGAAGGCGCGATCACTGAAGGCGTCCACCCAGTCAAAGTCAAACCAGCCCATGATGCCGCTCCTGCCTGTGCATGTGCGGCAAGATCACCGCATGAAAAGAAAATGCCACTTCGTTTCAGCAGAGATTTCGGCCGCCTAGTGAACGGCCACCGGAGACAGATCATGTTCGCGCGCCAGCACAAAGGCCAGCTTGCGGTCTGCGACCAGCGCCAGTTGCTGCCCGTCGGAATCGTGGACGGCGTAAAGCTGATCCAGATCGCCTGCCTGTTCACGAACTTCCCGAGGCAATTCAGATACTTCAACCGTTTTGACATAGACAATACGGTTGCCTTCGGTGTTGATTTCAATCGGTGTATTCATTGCTCTTACCCCTTCCGTATGTTGATCGTCTGAACCACGGTTTCCGGCACGGCGCGGGTCAGATCCACATGCAGCAGACCGTTTTCCATGATCGCCTCGCCCACTTCGACACCGTCGGCCAGCACGAACATGCGCTGGAACTGACGCGCCGCAATGCCGCGATGCAGGAATATGCGCCCCTCGCTGTCGTCGCGCTGACGGCCCCGGATCACCAACTGGCGATCTTCAATCGTGATCGACAGATCCTCTTCGGCAAACCCGGCCACCGCAAGAGTGATGCGGTAGGAGAAATCCGAAGTCTGTTCGATGTTGTAGGGCGGGTACCCTTCATTTCCGGCCTTTGCAGACCGTTCCAGAAGGCGTTCCAACTGCTCGAACCCCAAAAGATGCGGGTATGAGCCAAGAGTAAGTTTCGACACGTATTTTCGTCCTTCTTTGCCAAAGCGACGTGGTGTGCGGCCCCGTTCTGGCAACCGCCTGCAATAGAATATGGGAAGAAACCAGGATGTCCACAAGGTCTGGCGCGATAACGTCTGACACACTATCTTGTTGGCCAAGCACCACAACCAACTCGAGTCGCCAATGAACGCGCCTACCGATCTTTCGATGAAAACAGATGAAGTATTGCGCGTTGAGCTTGAGGTTTTCCGCCGGCAGCACCGCGATCTGGATGAGGCGATTCAGGCATTGCATGACAAAGGAACGGCCGATCAACTGACCTTGCGGCGCCTGAAAAAAGAGAAACTGCGCCTGAAAGACATCATCCGCCTGATCGAAGACCGCCTGACCCCCGATATCATCGCCTGAACGCCCTGTACCGCATTGCCAGCCAACCGGATTTGGCTATAGTGCGCGCTCTTTCTGAGCGCGGGGACGTATGCGGATGAGCGAAGTGAAAGTGGGGATCATCATGGGCAGCCAGTCGGACTGGCCCACGATGAAGGAAGCCGCGGATATTCTGGACGAACTGGGCGTCGCCTACGAAGCGCGCATCGTATCGGCCCACCGCACGCCGGACCGGCTGTGGGACTATGGCAAAACCGCAGTTTCGCGCGGGTTGCAGGTGATCATTGCAGGTGCGGGCGGGGCGGCGCATCTTCCGGGCATGATGGCGTCGAAAACGCGGGTGCCTGTGATTGGCGTCCCGGTGCAGACCCGCGCCTTGTCGGGCGTGGATTCGCTGTATTCCATCGTGCAGATGCCCAAGGGATTCCCGGTGGCAACCATGGCGATCGGATCCGCCGGCGGGGCCAATGCCGGCCTGATGGCGGCGGGCATTCTTGCATTGCAGGATGATGCTTTGGCGGAACGGCTGGACAACTGGCGTGACGCGTTGTCAGCATCGATCCCCCAGGAACCGCAGGGATGAGCCGGATCGGCTTTGTCGGCACCGGCCATATCGCCGCGCCGATCGCGCGGCTGATGGCCGCCAAGGGGCACCAGATCAGCGTGACCGAGCGCAACGCCAAAGTTTCTTCTGCCTTGAAGGCGGAACTGGGCGCGACCATCGCCAAGCCTCAGACCGTGATTGACACCTCGGACATCGTGTTTCTGTGCCTGCGCCCGCATATTGCGGCCGACGTTCTGGACCCGCTGATCTTTCGTGCCGATCAGCAGGTCGTGTCGGTCATGGCGTCGGTGCCCGCCGAGCAACTTGCCGCGCTTTGCGCCCCGGCATCGGATTTCGTGCAGACCATCCCGCTGGGGTTTCTGGAAACCGGCGGCTGCCCGATGGCGGCTTTTGGCAATGACCGCCTGCTGGCGGATCTGTTTGAGCCCGAGAACCCCGTGGTCAAGGTTGCGGATGAAGCCGCGCTGAATGCGCATTTCGCCATTTGTGCCATGGTTCCCGGCATTCTGGACCTGATGGCAACGGGTGCCGAATGGCTGGGTGACGCAACCGGAGATACGGACGGGGCCGAGTTCTATACAACACAGTTGATGGCGGGCTTTCTGGCCTCGATGAGAAAAGGCGCAGCCGGCCGGTTGGCGCAGGAGCGTGACGCCCTGGCGACAGAGGGCACGCTGAGCCTGCAAATGACGGACGCCCTGAAGGACGGGCGCGCGCATGAGGCGCTGCGTTCCGCGCTTGGCGCTATTGGCAAACGTTTGGAGAGTTGAAGATGGCGGAAATGCTCGCCCAAGGTGCAGTGATCGGGATTCTGGGGGGCGGTCAGCTGGGCCGGATGCTGTCCGTGGCAGCCGCCAGGCTGGGTTTTGTCAGCCATATCTACGAACCGGGTGCGAACCCGCCGGCGGGGCAGGTTGCGGATCGCGTCACCACTGCGGCTTATGATGATGCAGAAGCGCTGAAAGCCTTTGCCGGTGCCGTCGATGTCATCACCTATGAGTTCGAGAACATCCCGACCGAAGCACTGGACATTCTGGAAGCGCACCGTCCGATCCGCCCCGGGCGCGAGGCATTGCGGGTCAGCCAGGACAGGTTGACCGAGAAGACATTTCTGCAAGAGCTGGGTCTGAAGACGGCCCCGTTTGCGGATATTGCCGACCTGAACAGCCTGAATGCGGCGATCGAACAGATCGGGACGCCCGCCATCCTGAAAACCCGTCGCTTCGGCTATGACGGCAAGGGACAGGCCCGGCTGCGCAAGCCTGAGGATGCCGAGGCCGCTCTGGCCGATATGGCCGGTGCACCAGCCATTCTGGAAGGGTTCGTGGATTTCTCGCACGAGGTGTCGATCATCGCGGCCCGTGGTCTGGACGGTCAGGTTGCCTGTTTCGATCCGGGTGAGAATGTGCACCGCGATGGCATCCTGCGCACCACCACCATCCCTGCCCGCCTGTCCCCCGCCCAGCGCACAGACGCAATCCTGCTGGCGGCGAACATCCTGAACGCACTCGAATATGTCGGCGTGATGGGGGTCGAGCTGTTCGTGACGCCCGGTGGCCTGATCGTGAATGAGATCGCTCCGCGGGTTCACAATTCGGGCCACTGGACGCAGAACGGCTGTGCTGTCGACCAGTTCGAACAGCATATCCGCGCCTTGGCAGGCTGGCCTTTGGGGGACGGACAGCGCCATTCCGATGTGGTGATGGAGAACCTGATCGGCAACGACATGGACCGCGTACCAGAACTGGCCCGTGAGCGGGACGTGGCGCTGCATCTCTACGGCAAGGCCGAGGTAAAGGCCGGGCGCAAGATGGGGCATTTCAACCGCATCAAACGTTGAGGGTGTCGCGCCTGCGCGCGACGCCTTCAGCGAGAGTATTTGGGAAAAGATGAAGGTTTTGCGGGTCTACCCGAAAAACCGGGCGGCGATGTCGCCTGACATGTAACTGACGCGCCCACCAGCCAGGGTGGCAGCAACGCGATGGGTATCCGCATCCAGGATGACCAGATCCGCGCGTCTTCCCGGCGCGAGCGTGCCCCTGTCCTGCATGTCCAGCACCCGCGCGGGGCCGGACGAGACCAGCGCCCAAGCATCGGCCAGATCCAGCAGACCGGTTCTGGCCAGCATCAGCGCCGCGCGGCGCGGGCTGGGATAGTGGTAATCCGAGGCCAACGCATCACAAAGCCCCATTGCGATCAGTTCGACGGCGCTGGCATTCCCCTTGTGCGACCCGCCCCGCACAACGTTGGGAGAGCCAAGGATAACGTGATCCCCGGCGGACCGCGCGGCCTCGGCGGCTTCAAGCGTTTCGGGGAATTCGGCAATACGCACGCCTTGGTCGCGCCACCATGCCCTTGTCTCGGCGGTCGCGTCATCATGGCTGCCCAAGCGCACCCCCATTGACACAAGTTCGGCGCTGAGTGCTTCGACGGCAGCGGGAACCTGGCTCCTGCGGGCATGCATATTGAGCAGCATCTCAAAATGCGCGTCCGGGTTGCGTCCGGCCTTCAGTGCCTGACCGGTCAGGCGCGGTGGCTTTTTGCCCTGCGCCAAACGATCATGCGGCAGGTGATCATTGAACACCACATAAGGCACCTGCCATTCGGCGATGCGACGGGCCAGACCCTCGTAATCCCCTAACATGTTGGTTTCGAAACGCAATTGCGGGATCAGATCGGTGACGGTGCTGTCCTTGACCGCAGCTATTGCCCGAAACACCTGCGCGGCAAACTCGGGGCCGCGCACGCCACCTTCCCAACTGTAGAACTGGGCCAAAACGGCGGTGGTGATGCCATTGGCGGCCAGTTCGGCTTCGGCTGCCAGAATGCCTTCGTTCATCTGCTTCATCGCGCCGCGCCGAGGGGCGATGTGGCGTTCGAACCCGTCCCCGTGCAGATCGACGATACCGGGCAGGACAAGATAACCGCTCAGGTCAACCCTGCGCCCGGTCCGATCTTGCTGAATGACGCCCTCTGCTATCGAGAGATCGCAGCGCGAAAGACCCTCCTCCGGCAACAGGACCTCTGCGCCGGTCAAAACCAGGTCCAGTGCAGTCATCGTGTGGACTCCGAGTCAGGTTCCGAGCAATCCTGCCCGATGCAGATCTCGTCGATTATCTCCATCACGCCGTCCAGCCAGGTGATCTGCCGATCGAACCGGCCGAATTCGATGAAATGCAGCGCCTGTGCCATAACCAGCGGGTTGTTCATCATGAAGGTGTGGGTCACAGGCAGAACAATGTGATCGGCCATCCCTTCGACCTTGGTGGTTTCAACCGAAACCTTGCCGTCATCCGGCCCGTCGATCAGCGATGAAAACAGCGGGTTGAGCGAATTCTCACCCGCGATCACCCCCAGTTCAAAATCCACCGGCGGCAGGCGGCGCGGAATGCCTTCGGGACCGGTGCCCAATTGCAGGCCCGCCGGGCCGTTCAGATACCCGAACACTTCCCATGCGCTCAGTTCATCGACCAGTTGGCTGCCCTGATTGGGCGGGCCGAGCATGACGACACGACCCAGGTTCTCGGGCCGATGGTCCTTGAGCCAATAGCGCAACAGAATACCGCCCATGGAATGCGCAACGACATTGGCTTTGTCATCGCCACAGGCTGCAAGCGCGTCCGGGATGGT
Source organism: Ruegeria sp. BF10 (assembly GCF_056538725.1). NCBI lineage: Bacteria > Pseudomonadati > Pseudomonadota > Alphaproteobacteria > Rhodobacterales > Roseobacteraceae > Ruegeria > Ruegeria sp. BF10. The sequence continues at coordinate 361,552 of NZ_JBQFTR010000001.1, read as the reverse complement.
TTGCTCTGCCAGTTCCGGAATACCGATTTCAGTCGATGGATACCCGTGGCGCACAACAGTATAGTCATGCGCCTTGAACAGCTGCTCCATCACGGTAAACGAGGCCTCGGTGCGCGCAAGACCGTGCAGAAGGATCACGCATTTCGCACTGGCTGCGGCTGGAACGAGGCAGAAGAGCAAGGCAATCAGAAGTTTCATAACCGCCAGATAAAGCCTATCGGCCCTCGATAAAAGCCCTAGCCCCGGTGACGTCGCAGCACGGCCAGCGCGATACCGCCCAAAACTAGCGTGGCGCCGATGATCAGCCGTGCTCCGGCAATCTCGCCCAGAAAGGCGACACCGCCAAGAATTGCGATCACCGGCACGCTGAGCTGAACGACAGCCGCCACGGACGGGGCCAGTTGAGGCAAAACACGATACCACAAAGCATAGCCAAGCCCGGATGTTACCGCACCGGACAGGACGGCCAGCAGATACCCCACCCCATTCATCTGCCAAACGCCGCCGGTGGCCAGCATCGCCAGGGCAGTCAGTGGCAAAGCGACAATGAAATTGGCGGCCGTCCCCTCCAGCGGGTTTTTCTCTGATCGGCCCGCTATCGAGTAAAGGGCCCAACCAATACCGGCGGCGGCCATCAAAGCCGCGCCGTTCAGGTCGACCTGAACGGTGCCAGTCGGCCACAGCACATAGGCCAGACCGGTAAGCGCAACACCCGCCCCCGCCACCTGCCGGGCGGTCGGAGTCGCGCCCGTCAGTGCGCCGATCGAAAACATTGTAATTTGCACCGTGCCAAACAGGATCAATGCACCCAATCCGGCATCCAGCGTCAGGTAGGCGATCGAAAACCCGATCATGTAGAGCGTCAACGACCCCGCGCCAATGATCCGCCTTCGATTGCGCAGCGGAAGGCGCCCCCCGCGTGCCAGCACAAGAGCGGCCAGCACCACGGCCCCCGCCAAAACCCGCAGGATGGCAAATCCGGTCGGATCGCTGGCTCCGCTGTCGATGGCCAACCGGTTCAGAATGGAATTCGCCGCGAAGGCGCACATGGTCAGGGCGGTGAGCAAAAACAATCTCATGCCATCCGCATAGCCGTTTGGGCCGGGTTTGCACACTCACTTTCCCGAAGGTCGCAAGACAGACCAACTGCGCTTGTCGAAGCTGCGTCGCAACCCGCTGACAAAACAGAACGGTCAATACAAAACGGGGCCGCCCGAAGGCGACCCCATTCTTAAGCTCAAGGGCTTCCCTTTCGGCAGCTTGGTCATACCGCCAAGCGCCTGTCGGGTCGTCAGAATTCCCCAGAGGCGAATTCGACGTGCTTACATCATGCCGCCCATGCCGCCCATGTCGGGCATGCCACCGCCAGGTGCCGCGCCTTCTTTGGCCGGCTTGTCGGCAACCATTGCTTCGGTAGTGACCAGCAGGCCAGCAACCGATGCGGCGTCTTCCAGAGCGGTCCGAACCACTTTGGCCGGGTCGATCACGCCGAACGAGAACATGTCGCCATATTCTTCGGTCTGAGCGTTGAAACCGAAGGCCGCGTCGTCGCTTTCGCGAACTTTGCCAGCGACAACCGCACCGTCGACACCTGCGTTCTCGGCGATCTGGCGCAGCGGCGCTTCGATAGCCTTGCGAACGATGTTGATACCTGCGTCCTGATCGGCGTTTGCACCTTTCAGAGCTTCCAGTGCTTTACCGGCCTGAACCAGAGCAACACCACCGCCCACAACAACGCCTTCCTGAACGGCAGCGCGTGTTGCGTTCAGAGCATCGTCCACACGGTCCTTGCGCTCTTTCACTTCAACTTCGGTCATGCCGCCGACGCGGATCACGGCAACACCGCCTGCCAGTTTGGCAACGCGCTCTTGCAGCTTCTCACGGTCGTAGTCGCTGGTGGTTTCTTCGATCTGAGTACGGATCTGGGCAACGCGTGCTTCGATCTCGGCCTTCTCGCCAGCACCGTCGACGATGGTGGTTTCGTCTTTGGTGATTTCGATCTTCTTGGCGGTGCCCAGCATGTCCATGGTGACGGACTCGAGCTTCATGCCCAGATCTTCGGAGATGACCTGACCGCCGGTCAGGATTGCGATGTCCTGCAACATGGCCTTGCGGCGATCACCGAAGCCAGGTGCTTTGACGGCAGCAATTTTCAGGCCGCCGCGCAGCTTGTTGACAACCAGAGTTGCCAGCGCTTCGCCTTCAACATCCTCGGCAATGATCAGCAGCGGTTTCTGCGACTGGATCACCTGTTCCAGCAGCGGAACCATCGGCTGCAACGAGGACAGTTTCTTTTCGTGCAGCAGGATCATGCAGTCGTCGAGCTCTGCGATCATCTTATCTGCGTTGGTGACGAAGTAAGGCGACAGGTAGCCACGGTCGAACTGCATACCTTCGACAACGTCGGTCTCGGTTTCCAGACCTTTGTTTTCTTCGACGGTGATGACGCCTTCGTTGCCGACCTTCTGCATCGCGTCTGCGATCTGCTGGCCGATTTCGGCTTCGCCGTTGGCCGAGATGGTGCCAACCTGAGCAACTTCTGCCGAGTCTTTGACTTCGCGCGAGGCTTCTTTGATGCCTTCAACAACCTTGGCGGTTGCCAGGTCGATGCCGCGCTTCAGGTCCATCGGGTTCAGACCCGCTGCAACCTGCTTCAGGCCTTCTTTTACGATCGCCTGTGCCAGAACGGTTGCGGTGGTGGTGCCGTCGCCGGCTTCGTCATTGGTGCGGCTGGCGACTTCTTTCACCATCTGCGCGCCCATGTTTTCGAACTTGTCTTCCAGTTCGATTTCCTTGGCCACCGAAACACCGTCCTTGGTGATGCGCGGCGCGCCGAAGGATTTGTCCAGAACCACGTTGCGGCCTTTGGGGCCCAGGGTCACTTTAACCGCGTCGGCCAGGATGTTCACACCCTTCAGCATACGGTTGCGGGCATCGGTGTCGAATTTGACGTCCTTTGCAGCCATGTCGTTTCTCCTTGAGAAATAAGTTTGAAATGAAGATCAGAGAAAGCGCGCGGGCTTACTCGATGATCCCCATGATGTCGCTTTCTTTCATCATCAGCAGCTCTTCGCCGTTGACGTTGACCTCGGTGCCCGACCATTTGCCGAACAGGATCTTGTCCCCAGCTTTGACAGCCATTGCGATCAGTTCGCCGCTGTCCTTGCGCGCGCCTTCGCCGGTTGCGACGACTTCGCCTTCGCTTGGCTTTTCTTTTGCGCTGTCAGGGATGATCAGGCCGCCTGCGGTTTTCTCTTCGCTCTCTACGCGGCGAACCAGCACACGGTCATGAAGCGGTTTCAATGCCATCTTTGCAGCTCCTTGGGCTCAAAGTTTATCTATCCTCCCCTCACCGGATGGCGAGGCGTTAGCACTCGGAGTGTGTGAGTGATAACGACGCATAGCTAGGGAGTCTGAAACTCCGAGTCAACAAGTTGTGAGAGATTTTTTGCAAGATGGATCAGTCAGCCTGTTCCCAGCTATAGGCCCAGTGTTTCAAGCCTTCCGCTCCGGCTGACGTAAGCCCGTAGATGCCTTTTTCAACCTTCTCGAACCACCCATAGTGATTTTCCCGCATAAGCCGGGTGGCAACCGGGACGCCGACCGACTTGGCGACGTCTGATCCCTTGGTCGGGCCATTCTCGGCCAAAAAGGCCGCACATTTCAGTGCATCCTGCCGATACGCCGTCACGATACCATGGCGCGTCGCGCCCCCGGCGTTCGGGTCACCTTCCAGCCGGTCGAATTCCCGCAGCAACCGTGCGGCCCTGGCTTTGTTCTTGCGGGGCGCATAGGGGCCGGGATCGCACTGAACCTCGACCGTGCCATCAGCCCGCACGGTGATCAGGCCCAGGCCAAGCCTTCGACACAGTGCCAGATTATCTTTCAGCGCCCGCCGGGCCGTTCGGCCCGTGGGTTTGCAGACTGCGATATAGACCAGATCGGTGAGTTTCAGCCGGGTGATCGCCTGATGAAACAGGGCCAGCGTGAAACGCAGTTTCAGTTCGACAATCACCGGCGCATCCCCATCGCGCACCGCAACGATGTCGGCTGCGCCGACTTCGCCCTTGACGGCGTATCCCTGCCGCTCCAGCAGCGCCTTGACCGGGGGATAGAGATCCTGCTCGCGGTTCATGTGGCCATGCTACGCAGATTGTCGGGGAATACCAGACGGGCGGCTTGAACATCGGCAGGTGGCGTGGCTAAGTCTGGGTTCAACTTCTTGACACCATTCAGGCTGGCTCCATGCGTTTGCTCACTTTTCTTGCGTTCCTTCTGTTTCCGATCTCGGCTCAGGCCGCGTGCGAGGGGGTGGACCTGCGACCGCAACTGCCCGAGGAAACCCGGACCAAATTGCAAAGTGCAGTGGCCCAGATCGCTTATCCCGAAGGCAATCACTGGATTGCACGCAAGGGCGACACGGTTTTGCACATCATCGGCACGCTGCACAGTTACGATCCGCGCATGGAAGGCGTAATTGACCGCCTGTCGCCCGAACTCAGCAAAGCGGACGCCTTTTATTTCGAAGTCACCCAGGACGACATGGACGCCTTCGAAAAGACCATGGCCAGCGACCTGAGTGCGGTGATGATTACCTCGGGCCCTACGTTGATCGACCTGATGGCGGAAGACGACTGGGATGCGCTGTCCGCAGCCCTGGCCCAGCGCGGCATCCCCGGCTGGATGGCTGCGAAGATGCGCCCGTGGTTCCTGACCATGATGCTGAGCATTCCGCCCTGCATGATCGAGGACCCGAATGCGACTTATGGAATGGACGCCCGCCTGAACGATCTGGCCGTCGAACAAGGTATCCCGCAGCACTCGCTGGAACGAATCGAAGACCTGATGGCCATGTTCGACAGTCACCCTCTGGAAAAACAGGTCGAGTCGCTTGTGCGCCTGTCCAGGGCGATGCAGGGCAATGCGGACCAGTTGGCCACCATGGCCAACGCGTATCTGGAAGAAAAGCACGCCGAGATCATACAGCTTGCCCGCCTACAGGGGCTGGAGCAGTCGGGCCTGAGCCCCGAGGCCTTTGACGCGGAATGGCGCAATTTCGAGCAGCAGATGCTGGTGCAGCGAAACGCCAACTGGATGGCGCAGATTCTGGACATCAGGGATCAGACAGTTGTGATTGCAGTCGGCGCAGGGCACCTGAGCGATGATTACGGCCTGCTGAACCAGTTGGAAGAAGCCGGATACGTTCTGACACGCGCCGCATTCTGAACGGGCCCGGCGGTTTTCAGACCAAGCGTCGCAGACGGTGGTCTGCGGCGTGACAACGGCATCTACCCGCCCTATAAGGCGCGCAAATTTCCATTCCGCAGGACTCTGACATGACGACGCTAGTATTTGGCCACAAATCCCCCGACACAGATTCCACAGGTTCGCCGATCCTGTGGTCGTGGTACCTGAACGAGGTCAAGGGTGAGCAGACCGAACCCGTACTGCTGGGTGAACCCAACACCGAAGCAACATTCATGCTGGAAAACTGGGACCTGCCCAAGCCGCGGATTCTTGAGGACCTTGCCGCAGGTACCCCGGTAGTTATCGTCGACACCAACAACCCCGCCGAACTGCCGGCCAACATCAATGACGCCGACATCCGCGCCATCATCGACCATCACAAGTTGGTCGGTGGCCTGGAAACCAAAGGCCCGATCGATATCACCGTGCGCCCCCTGGCCTGCACCGCCACCATCATGGTCGATCTGATGGGCGAAGATGCGGCCAAGATGCCCGACGCCATCAAAGGCGCCGCGCTTACCTGCATTCTGTCGGATACTCTGGAGTTCCGCTCTCCCACCACCACGGCGCATGACCGCGAGGTTGCAGAACGTCTGGCGGCCGAGCTCGAGCTGGACATTTCGGCATATGCAGCCGATATGTTTGCGGCGAAATCGGATGTCTCGTCCTTCTCGGACGCCGAGTTGATCCGCATGGACAGCAAGGAATACGAGGTCGACGGCACCAAATTCCGGGTCTCGGTTCTGGAAACCACCGCCCCCGGCGTCGTTCTGGACCGCAAGGCCAGCCTGGCGGACTCGATGGTGGAAGTTGCCAAGGAAGACGGCGTCGATCAGGTGCTGCTGTTCGTGGTTGATATCCTGAACGAAGAGGCCACCCTGCTGGTCCCCAATGATCTGGTCAAAGCCGTGGCCGAGAAAAGCTTTGGTGTTACCGTGGACGGGGACGCCGTCGTTCTGCCCGGCATCATGAGCCGCAAAAAGCAGATCATTCCGAACCTCAAGGTCTGATTTCCGTACAAATCGAATTCATAGGGCGCCCCAGCGGCGCCCTTTTTAGTGTTCGACCGCCTCAGATTCTTCCGACCAAAGGTACAGATTTCCGTCGCGGCGATAGAAGATCATTTTGTGATCTTTGAACAAGTCATCCTCGGTGATCTCTTCCCAATCCGTGGAGTCGCTATTCAGGACTTTGCGGAAATATTGAATACACAGATTGGTCACACCCACCCACAAGAGATCACCGGGGCATGGTTCTCCTTGTTGGGGCTCAAAGGTGTCAGCCCGGAACTCAAAACACGTCTCGAACGGGTAGATACCCCTGCATCTTTCGGCGGCATAATAGAAAATTTGATACGTGAAGAAGTTTGCTCTGGCTGTATTCGCAAGGAACAGAATTTCGCTCCACTGAGTTTCATTCCTTTCGAGATAATAGTACGGCGTGAAAATCTCATAGGCAGTTGCAAAAGCAAAAACCCTTTCGCCAATATCCCTCATATATTTGTATGGCCTGTATGTCAGCGTACTCCAGTCTCGAATGTCAAAACGATCGTCTGGCCTCTTGGGAATGACATCCTCTTCGGCAAAGTTTGCCTTGGCAAAAATAAGGTTCACACCCTTTTGCCCGGAATTGCGGGCTGACGTTGTAATCTTGACCGGCACAATCCCTTCACCCACGGGCTTACCAACATCTGCTGAAACGTTCACTTCGAGCACGTAGTTCTTTTTGACCTCGAACAGACCAAATTGAAAAACTGCCCATAGCCCGGCAAGCGTGATGGCAACGATTTGGAACCATCGGAAAAGCACATCGGTCGTACTGTGGGTTTTGGAATTATCCCCCATGTCACGCTCCGCAAATTCTTTAAAACATTCGCATTACTATACCACAGAACCCTTTTTCGACGAATTACAGGACCGCAGGCGAAGGGTGCGGGATGGTCATTTGGCCCGTGCTTTGGCATAGCTGTCGCCAACGCGATATCAGACCCAGAGGCCCCCATGACCCAGATCGTTTCCTCGCTTTCCGAGATCTCGGACCGTTACAAGGCATTGTTCGTCGACCTTTGGGGCTGTGTTCACAACGGCATCACGGCCTACCCCGAGGCCGTCGAAGCGCTGAAGGCCTATCGTGCCAAGGGTGGACTGGTGGTTTTGGTCACGAACTCTCCCAAACCTCGCGCCGGGGTGGCAGAGCAACTCGTGCAATTCAACGTCCCCGCCGACGCGTATGACACCATCGCCACCAGCGGGGATTCCGCGCGCTCGGCGATGTTCCGGGGTGCTGTGGGGCGCAAGGTTTACTTCATGGGCGAGTGGCAACGTGATGCGGGCTTTTTCGAACCGCTGAAACTGCTGGATCATCCCATCCATATCGAGCGTGTGCCGCTGAAGGAAGCCGAGGGTATCGTCTGCTGCGGCCCGTTCGATCCGATGGCCGACCCGGATGTGAACCGGCCGGATTTCCTGTACGCCAAGCAGATGGGGATGAAACTGCTTTGTGCGAACCCTGACATTGTTGTCGACCGCGGAGAGGTGCGCGAATGGTGTGCCGGTGCTTTGGCCAGGCTGTACACCGAAATGGGCGGTGAAAGCCTGTATTTCGGCAAACCGCATCCCCCGATCTATGACCTGGCCCGACGCCGGTTGCAGGAACTGGGGCACGATATCCCCGACAGCGACATTCTGGTGATCGGCGACGGCCCCCATACGGACATTCTGGGCGGCATGGGAGAGGGCATTGATTCTCTGTTCATCTCGGGCGGGCTGGCTGCGGCCGAGACAAAAACGTCGCATCATCCGCATCACGAATCCCTAACCGCCTATATTGAAAGGGAAAAGATCAATCCAACCTACACGATCGGGCGCTTGAGGTAGCAAGAAAAGACTTGATTTTCTGCAACTGCGAAGTAATAAAGTTGCCAACCTTGGCCAAATGATGGTTTTTTCTTTCACGGCCGATTTCGAGTGAGGGCAACATGTTGGACAATCTTCCGCGCGGAACGATCTGTATCGAAGACATCGAAATGGGCATGTCCCGCCACCTGCGCAAAGTGGTGACGGATGAAGATATCGAAATGTTCGCGCAGGTCTCGACCGACCGGAATCCGGTGCATCTGGACGACGACTATGCCCGCGATACGATCTTCGAAGGCCGTATTGCCCACGGAATGCTGACGGCGGGTCTGATCTCGGCCGTGATCGGTGAACAACTGCCGGGCCACGGCACCGTCTACATGGGTCAGTCACTGAAGTTTCTGGCGCCTGTGCGCCCGGGTGACATGGTCTATGCCGAGGTGAAAGTGATCGACATCGATTTCGCCAAGCGCCGCGTCAAGCTGGACTGCCATTGTTCGGTCGAGGGCAAGAAGGTCCTGATCGGCGAAGCCATGGTGCTTGCCCCGTCGCGCAAGTTCGACTGACCCGCAAACACAGTCTTGCAAAAGGCGCCCGACCGGCGCCTTTTTTGTTTGGACACTCAACTGCACAAAAGGTCGTCAGGAAGAACGGGTTCGTTTTCGTCCCTTCAGCGCACCTGATTCCAGTATGATTTCAGACACCACGTGTTCACGCCTGTAGGCCATCACGTGAACCCCGGAAACACCGGCGATGTCCCGGATCTGCTGGATCAGTTCGATACAGATCTTCTTGCCCTCTTCAGCGGGCTTTTCGGCCTTTTCCATCCGCTCGATGACATGATCCGGGATGTGAATTCCGGGCACATTGCTGCGCATCCAGCGTGCCGCGCGTGCCGAAGCGATGGGACCCACGCCAGCAATGATGAACACTTTTTCGTCCAGGCCGGCATCGCGCACCCGATCCATGAACTTTTCAAAAAGCGGAATGTCGTAGATGTAATTGGTCTGAATAAACTCAGCCCCCGCTTCAACCTTCTTTGCAAGACGTTCCGGGCGCCAGTCATAGGGCGGTATGCAGGGGTTTTCCGCCGCTCCCAAAAACAGTTGAGGGGGACGCGTGATCTTGCGGCCTGAAAGAAACTTTCCCTGATCGCGCATCGTTCGGATCGTCCGCAGCAAGGTCAGGGAATCGAAGTCGAACACCGGTTTTGCCCCCGGTTGATCCCCAACCCCGACACCGTCGCCCGTCAGGCACAATACGTTGCTGACGCCCAGCGCCGCAGCCCCCAGAACATCCCCCTGAATGGCGATCCGGTTCCGGTCTCGGCAGGAAATCTGATAGACCGGAGAATACCCCGCGCGGGTCAACAACGCACAGATCCCTAACGAGGACATGTGACAGTTGGCACCAGACGCATCGGTTGCATTGATCGCATCCGCCACTTCACCCAGCGGCTGTGCCGCCTGAAAAACATCTTCGGGGTCAGCACTGTCTGGCGGGTTCAGTTCAGCGGTCACCGCAAAACGACCCGAGCGCAGAACTCTTTCCAGTCGACTGTGCGAGACATAACCTTCGGGAACAGGCACATAGCCGATCGGCTCGACCTCGCTGCGATGGGCGTCGTTCATTTCTTCAGCTCCCGGTTCACCGCATTGGGGGGTTCAGCAGCCAGAGGTGCCGCAGAGGGTTCATTCTCGCGCGCCTCCGGGAATGCCTGCGCAAGCGTTTCGCGTGCAGCGTCACGGGCCTCGCGTTCCTGTGCTGCAATCTCGCGGCTGACCCGCAACCAGGATGATGACCCCTTCAACGTGTGTTCCACGGGCGGAAGGACCTCTTTTATCTTGTCGCCCCCGTGTTGCATACGGCTGGCCCCATCCCAGGCCAAGGCCCAGACACATTTCATGTCGGGTTTGACCTCGCAGAACTCACCGGGACGCACACCGCCACACGGGCCGTTGCGCAGTTGCTTGGGGCAGTTCATCGGGCAGGACATACCCGTCGAAGACAAAACGCATTGCCCGCACATCTTGCAATCAAACAAAAGGCTTTTGACGCCTTTTTCGACCAACGCGATGGGGCGTTCAACGCGGTTGTAGCCGATCTTTGCAAAGACCGGATCCATCGCGACCATGCCCCGTTCGACATATTTGTAGATCCACTCGAACGCACGGGCGTTGCGAATCGCGAACAGTCGCAATCGATACATGGTCTGCCTCCTGTGCTGGGTTCATTTGAACCTGGCCGGGCCATCGTCCGCCCCCAGCGTGGTCCGAGGGCCGGAAACCCAGTCTACACCCAGTATTTTTTTGGGATCAAGCAGTTGGCCGCATGTCGCACGGCATTCCGGGGATGCCCTGTGTGCAATCAGGTCTGACGAAGGGTTTTGGTTTGTTTCGCAAGGACGCATGCCTTGAATTCAAACTGCCGCTTGAACAAATGGCAACGCGACGCTACGCAATCGCCTATGCACATCATCCGGGATTTCCAGTTTGTCGAGCCAGAAGATCGCGGCGCCAGCGTTGCGATCGGGAATTTTGATGGCGTCCATCTGGGGCATCAGTCGGTCATCGAACTGGCCCGCGACGCGGCCCCGGATGCGCCACTGGGTGTCATGACCTTCGAGCCGCATCCACGTGAGTACTTTGCGCCGGATTCTCCTCCGTTCCGCCTGATGCGCGGCAATGCGCGGGCGCACCGGCTTGAAAAGCTGGGTGTGAAGAAACTGTACGAGCTGCCGTTCAACGCGGCGCTGGCCGGGCTTTCCCCCGATGAATTCGCGCGCAACGTGATTTGTGAGGGGCTGGGCCTGTCCCATGTCGTGGTCGGGGCCGATTTCTGTTTTGGCAAGGGCCGCAGTGGGACGGCGGACGATCTGGTTCGGTTCGGGCAAGAGATGGGATTTGGCGTGACGATTGCCCCTTTGATGCAGCGGTCGGAAAACGTGGTCTCGTCAACCGCCATCCGCACCGCGTTGAGCGAGGGTCGCCCAAGGGATGCCGCCGCGATGCTGGGCCATTGGCACAGGATCGAAGGCGAGGTGATCGGCGGCGAGCAGCGCGGGCGGGAACTGGGTTTTCCAACCGCGAACATGTCCATCGAAGGGCTCCACCCGCCGAAATTCGGCGTCTACGCGGTATTGGTCGACGTGCTGGATGGCCCGCATCGGGGCAGTTATCACGGTGCGGCCTCGGTTGGGGTGCGCCCGATGTTCCATGGCGAAGTGCCAAACATTGAAACCTTCCTGTTCGACTTTTCCGGCGACCTGTACGGGGCGACCTTGTCAGTGGGGCTGATCGAATTCCTGCGCCCTGAAATGACATTTGACGGGCTGGATGGTCTGATCGCGCAGATGAATGCCGATTGTGAACAGGCCCGGGGCATTCTGGCCGCCCTATGAGCGCTGATCCGATTGAACGCACCGGCCTGCCCGCCCGGTTCTGGGAGCGCAAACCCCTGCGCAAGATGAACCAGCGCGAGTGGGAGGCCCTGTGTGACGGCTGTGGCAAGTGTTGCCTCAACAAGCTGGAAGATGAAGACTCGGGCGAAGTTGCCCTGACCTGTGTCGCCTGCCGCCTGCTGGACGATGAAAGCTGCCGCTGCACGCAATACGACATCCGGCATCAATTCGTGCCTGAATGCATCGTCATGACACCCGACAATATTGACGAACACGCCTATTGGTTGCCGCAAACCTGCGCGTATCGGCTGCTGTGGGAAGGCAAAACGCTTTACGACTGGCACCCTTTGATATCTGGTACGCCGGACAGCGTGCATGCCGCAGGCGTTTCAGTTCAGGGGCGCACGGTGTCCGAGTTCGAAACCCCCATGGAAGAGTGGGAAGACTACATTATCGAGGAGCCTAGCTGATGTATTTCGCATCTGACAATTCCGGGCCGGTTCACCCTCAGGTCATGGCCAAACTGGCCGAGGCCAATCAGGGCTATCAGATGGCCTATGGCGCCGACACGATGATGAACGAGGTGCGTGACCGCATTCGCAGCATCTTTGAAGCGCCGGGGGCTGCTGTCTATCTCGTGGCAACGGGGACAGCGGCAAATTCGCTGGCACTTGCCACGTTGTCCAACCCCTGGGAAACGATCTTCTGTTCTCCGGTTGCCCATATCCATGAAGACGAGTGCAACGCGCCCGAGTTTTACACCGGGGCCAAGCTGACCCTTGTTCCCGGCGGCGACAAGATGTCACCGGACGCGTTGCGCGGGTCCATCCTGGGCGAAGAAACCCGCGGGGTACACGGGCCGCAGCGCGGGCCGGTGTCGATCACCCAGGTCACCGAGCGCGGATCGGTCTATTCGCTGGAAGAGTTGCAGGCGGTGTGCGGGGTCGCAAAGGAATATGGCTTGCCCGTCCATCTGGATGGGGCCCGGTTCAGCAATGCTCTGGTGGCCCTGAATTGTTCTCCGGCTGACATGACATGGAAAGCCGGGGTGGACGCGGTCAGCTTTGGCGGCACGAAAAACGGGCTGATGGGCGTTGAAGCGGTGGTGTTCTTTGACGAGAGCAAGGCCTGGGAATTCGAGCTGCGGCGCAAGCGCGGGGCGCATCTGTTTTCCAAGCATCGCTACCTGTCCGCTCAGATGGCGGCTTATCTTGAGGATGATCTGTGGCTGAAGCTGGCGCGTCAGGCCAACGCAAACTGTGCCCGGCTGGCCGACGGCCTGCGTGCAAAAGGGGCCGAGTTCCTGCACGAACCACAGGCCAATATGATCTTTGCCGCTTTTTCACGCGCGAAGCACAAACAGCTGCATGAGGCCGGGGCGATCTACCACCTCTGGGGGGCCGAGCTGGAAGGTGATGATGACGATGAAAGCCTTGCATGCCGACTGGTCTGCGACTGGTCGATCGGGACAGCCGAGATCGATCAGTTTCTCAGCCTGTTGTAACCCCCGTTCCTCGGCCAGCTTTCCAGAGCTTTCGAAGCAGCACGCTGGTTTCACGGGGGTGCGAAATGGGCAGCATGTGCCCCGCACCTTGAACGACCTCATGGCGTGCGTTCGGTAGACGACGCTGCAATCCATCACAGATTGCGGGGATCGTCGGATGGGTCTTTGATCCGCTCAGCAACAGGGTTGGCATCGATACGTGCTTGCATCTGTCGGGGTCAAGCAACCCGGCGCGGTCATCGTACAGAACGGGGTAAGACGCAGGAACAACATGAATCCCACGCACCATTCCGGCGCGCGTCCGCTCTGGCAGGTCCGGCCATTTTGGGCCGATACCGGTGCTCCACATCCGGTTGAACAACCGCGCGGCCAGCGCTTCGTCGCCTGCTTGGAACGCTGCTTCAATCGGTTGTGACCCTCGCCGGTGCTGATCGTACAAATGGGGCGCGTCCTGTTTTGCCACGGCAAAGAACACGGGCTCGATCAGGGTCAAGCTTCGAACAAGGTCCGGATGCTCGATGGCCAGTCTGAGCGCAACGATCGCCCCAAAGGAATGGCCGACCAGATCCATGGGCTTGGTCAACTCGACCGCCGCCAGCCCTGTCACAGCGTCAAAGAAATCGCTTTGACCGTCCCAATCCGGACTGCGCCCATGAGACAGCATATCAGGTGCAACAAGACACACGCTGCCATCCAATGCCTTGGACAGGCCAGACCACGCGCCGGAATGCGCAATGGTGCAATGAAGGGCAAGCACTTTGCGCCCTCCGTCGCCCAATCGTCTGACGAAGACGGATTGCATCGCCGTCGGTGTTGTCATCCTTTCATCTCGGACAGATGCCGATCCAGATCATCCAGACGATCCTGCCCCCAGAAGCGTTGACCGTCCGGCGTGATGTAGAACGGCGCGCCGAACACGCCGCGATCCACGGCTTCTTCCAGATTGGCGGCATAGGTCTCGGCCCCGACCAGCAGTCCACTGTTGGCCAGTTCCGGGTCAAACCCGGCATTTGCAAGGCAGTCCCGGATCACATCATCCTGAGCGACGTCTTTTTCTTCGGCCCAGCAGGCGCGCAGGATCAACTGGCACAACTTGCCCACGTCGCCCGAACCATCCCTGATCGCGGCGATGATCGCATAAGAAGACGGTGCCATGTTGGTCGGCCAGTGCGCCGGTTGCAGGTTGAACTCCATCCCCAGTTTCTTCGATTGGCGCAGCAATTCCTGAGCGCGGTATTCGATGCGCGAGATATGACGGTCTTTTGGCGGCGTACCCCCGGTGCGTGCGAACAGTGCCATGATGTCCAGCGGTTTGTAGCTGATCGATGCTCCATGTTTCGCCGCAATCTCTTCCAGCCGGTTTCCAGCCAGGTAGCTATAGGGCGAAATTGTCGCAAAATAGTAGTCAATCCGGGTCATGTTCACTTTCTCCGCTGCGTTACCTTTGCGGGACGGTAAGGCCATGCTAAGCGGTGTCAACATCACGAATCTGTCACATTGCCATTGCTGCCCGGGGACCTCAGCCGATGCCGACACTTCACGAACCCAAGCTTATCGCTGGGAACGCCAACCTTCCACTTGCTGAAACCATCGCACGCCGCATGAGCCTGTATCGCGGCGTTGACCAAGGATTGGTCGATGCGCGCGTTGAACGTTTCAATGACGGCGAGATCTTCGTCGAAGTGTTCGAAAACGTACGCGGCGAGGATATGTTCATCATCCAGCCGACCTCGAACCCGGCCAATGACAACCTGATGGAACTGCTGATCATCGCCGACGCGCTGCGCCGTTCGTCGGCACAGCGGATCACCGCCGTGATCCCGTATTTCGGCTATGCCCGCCAGGATCGCCGCACCAAGGCCCGCACGCCCATCAGCGCCAAGCTGGTGGCCAATATGCTGACCGGTGCAGGGATCGAGCGGATTCTGACGATGGATCTTCATGCCGCGCAGATTCAGGGCTTTTTCGATATGCCCGTCGACAACCTCTACGCCTCGCCGATCTTTGCGCTGGATGTCAAAAACCAGTTCAAGGACAATCTGGATGAAATCATGGTGGTTTCACCCGACGTCGGCGGCGTGGCCCGCGCACGTGAACTGGCCAAGCGCATCAATGCCCCCTTGTCGATCGTTGACAAGCGTCGCGAGAAAGCAGGCGAAGTCGCGGAAATGACCGTTATCGGGGATGTGAAGGACAAAATCTGCCTGATCGTCGACGATATGTGTGACACCGCCGGAACGCTTTGCAAGGCCGCGCAGGTCCTGTTGGACAATGGCGCCAAGGAAGTTCACTCCTACATCACGCATGGCGTCATGAGCGGCCCGGCGGTCGAGCGGGTGACGAACTCGGTCATGAAGTCACTGGTGTTGACCGATACGATCCAGCCGACCAAAGAGATATTGAAGGCGAAGAATATCCGCATCGTTCCCACTGCGCCAATCTTCACCCAAGCAATCCTGAACATCTGGAACGGAACCAGTGTGTCTTCGCTGTTCGAAGACAAGACGCTGACACCGATCTACGAATCCATGTATCAGATGGATTGAGCAATAGGGGGCGGCCGAAGGTGTCACCCCTTGATTTCTGAAATGCCGATTGCGCAGATATCTGACCATGGGGCGCGATCGGCGACACAAGTGGAAACACCCCCATGACTGCCAACAAACGTATTGTTCTTTCCAGCGATCACGCGGCAATCGAGCTGCGCCTGTCCGTGGCCAAACACATCGCGCAACAAGGTTGGGACGTGGTTGATATCGGCCCGACAACCCCGGAAAGCACCCATTACCCCAAGCACGGCAAGGCCGCGGCGCAAGCCGTTGCCTCAGGAGATTGCAGCTTGGGTATTGTCCTCTGCGGCACCGGGCAGGGTATCATGATGGCTGCGAACAAAGTGCCCGGCATCCGCTGCGGAGTTTGTTCAGACACATTCTCGGCCCGCATGATCCGTCAGCACAACAATGCCAACATGCTGTCGATTGGCGCGCGGGTTGTCGGTGAAGGTCTGGCGCTGGACATCGTTGACGCATTTCTGGGTGCCGAATTCGAAGGCGGCCGCCACGCCACGCGCGTGGACATGATCGAAGCGCAGGACGACTGAGCCCAATCTGTCGTTCAAACGTCCGAAAAAATAGGGCACCCCCGGATCAGGAAATACTCCAGTCGTCCGGGTGAGCCACCTCTCCTATCGCAGTCCAGCTTGCGCGGATGCGGGCAATCCGCGTGTCGGACCAGGTCCGGAATACTGCGTCGAATCCTTCGGTTGTGATATGTTCGGCCTGAACTTCGGCACGTAGCGCCGAGGACGTGTCCACATCCCACAGAGAGATCCCGATCTGCACCACGGGCGGGGTTCGAAATGCTTCTTTGAACCGAATGGGGGTTCGGCGTTCGCGCGGCCCCTGCCCGGTCCACATTTCGCCGCCTTCGGCAAATTCCGAAAACAGGACATTCTCGCCCTGCGCAATTCCAATCGGATGGGTTAGGAACTTTTTCATCATATCATCATTATTCTTGAATTCCCGTAACTTACCCCGGCATTTCGGCAAAAGCACGACAAAAAAACGGCCCCGCAATTGCGAGGCCGCTCAATTTTTTCACTGGTGGGCCCGTTACAGGCTCATATGTGTTCCAAGCGCTTCCATGTCGGCCAGCAGCTTGGCTGCGTCGTCGACGATGGTCTGATCATCGCCACCCTTGGCTGCCTCATGCGAGGCGCGGGCGTCTTCGATCAGCTCGTCCAGATGCGCGCGGGTCACTTCATCCACCGGGATGGCCTTTTCGGCCAGAACCGACAGGCTGTCGCCGTTGATCTGGGCAAACCCGCCGGTGACCAGGTATTCGCTGGACCCTTCGGGTGCCTCAACCTTCAGCAGACCGGGGCGCAGCGTGGTGATGGTGGGGGCATGATCGGGCATTGCCGTCATGTCCCCGTCCGCGCCGGGAATCTGGACCGCCGTCGCGCTGAGCGAAGCAAGGCTCCGCTCGGGGCTGACGAGGTCGAATTGCATCGTGTTTGCCATCAGGGATACTCCTTAGGCGGCTTCTGCGGCCATCTTTTCCGCTTTGGCGATCACGTCGTCGATACCGCCTACCATCAGGAAGGCCGCTTCGGGCAGGTGATCGTATTCGCCGGCCACAACGGCCTTGAACGACGAGATGGTGACATCCAGAGGAACCTGAACGCCGGGCGAACCGGTGAAGACCTCGGCCACGTCGAACGGCTGCGACAGGAAGCGTTCGATCTTACGGGCACGGGCCACGGTCAGTTTGTCCTCTTCCGACAGTTCGTCCATGCCGAGGATGGCGATGATGTCCTGCAACGACTTGTAGCGCTGGAGGATCTGCTGAACGTCGGTCGCAACCTTGTAGTGCTCTTCACCAACGATGGCCGGGTCGAGCAGACGCGAGGTCGAGTCGAGCGGGTCAACGGCCGGATAGATACCCTTTTCCGAGATCGCGCGGTTGAGAACGGTGGTCGCGTCGAGGTGCGCGAACGAGGTTGCCGGCGCAGGGTCGGTCAGGTCGTCCGCAGGCACGTAAATCGCCTGAACCGAAGTAATCGAGCCCGACTTGGTCGAGGTGATCCGTTCCTGCAAGGCGCCCATGTCGGTGGCCAGCGTCGGCTGGTAGCCCACCGCCGAAGGAATACGACCCAGCAGAGCCGATACCTCGGAACCCGCCTGCGTGAAGCGGAAGATGTTGTCGACGAAGAACAGAACGTCGGTACCGGACTGGTCGCGGAACTGTTCGGCCAGGGTCAGACCGGTCAGAGCAACACGTGCACGCGCACCCGGAGGTTCGTTCATCTGGCCGTACACCAGGGCCACCTGGCTTTCCGACAGATTGTCGGGCTTGATGACGTTCGATTCGATCATCTCGTGGTACAGGTCGTTCCCTTCACGGGTCCGTTCACCAACGCCCGCGAACACCGAGAAGCCCGAGTGCACTTTTGCGATGTTGTTGATCAGTTCCATGATCAGAACGGTCTTGCCCACACCGGCGCCGCCGAACAGGCCGATCTTGCCGCCTTTGGCGTAGGGCGCCAGCAGGTCAACCACCTTGATGCCGGTGACCAGGATTTCCGACTCGGTCGACTGTTCGTCGAACTCGGGCGCGGGCTGGTGGATGGCGCGGGTTTCGGATGCTTCGACCGGGCCTTTTTCGTCGATCGGTTCGCCGACCACGTTCAGGATGCGGCCCAGGGTGGCGTTGCCGACCGGCACCGAGATCGGTGCGCCCGTGTCGGTCACGGCCTCGCCGCGGACCAGACCTTCGGTCGCGTCCATCGCGATGGTGCGGACAGTGTTCTCACCCAGGTGCTGAGCAACTTCCAACACCAGGCGCTTGCCGTTGTTGGTGGTTTCCAGCGCGTTCAGAATTTCAGGCAGCTGATCTTCGAAGTGCACGTCGACGACGGCCCCGATGATCTGTGTGACTTTGCCTTTTGCATTCGCCATGTTTCGTCTCCGGTTTTCTTACAGCGCTTCGGCGCCGGAAATAATTTCAATCAGCTCGTTGGTGATCACGGCCTGACGCGAGCGGTTGAACTGGATCGTCAGCTTGTCGATCATTTCACCCGCGTTGCGTGTCGCGTTGTCCATCGCGGACATCCGTGCACCCTGTTCAGACGCCCCGTTTTCGAGCAGAGCCGAGAAGATCGCAGTCGCAACCCCCTTGGGCAGCAGGTCGGCCAGAATGGCTTCTTCGCTGGGCTCGTAGTCGAAGATGGCACCGCTGTCGTCACCCGCCGCTTCGTCCTCGAACGAGGCGGGGATGATTTGCTGTGCCGTCGGGATCTGGGTCACGACGTTGACGAACTTCGAGTAGAAGATCGTGGCAACGTCGAACTCACCCCCGTCGAAGCGGGACAGGATGTCCTTCGCGATGTCCTGCGCGTTGGTGTACCCCAGACGCTTGACCTCGCTCAGGTCCACATGTCCAACGAACAGATCACCCAAATCACGCTTGAGCGCGTCGCGGCCTTTCTTGCCGACGGTCAAAACCTTGACCGTCTTGCCCTTCAGGCGCAGCTCTTCCGCCTTGGCGCGGGCCAGCTTGGCGATGTTCGCGTTGAAGCCGCCACACAGGCCGCGTTCAGCTGTCATGACAACCAGCAGATGGACATCATCACTGCCCGTACCCCGGAGCAGCTTGGGGGCGCTGTCGCTGCCCCCGACCGAAGCCGCCAGCCCCGCCATCACGGCATTGAACCGTTCGGCATAGGGGCGCGAGGCTTCGGCAGATTCCTGGGCGCGGCGCAGTTTCGCGGCCGCGACCATCTGCATGGCCTTGGTGATCTTGCGGGTCGATTTGACCGACTCGATCCTGTTTTTAAGGTCCTTCAGACTAGGCATCAGAACCTCCTATCAAGCGAAGGTCGCGGCGTATTCGTCGATCGCTGCCTTAAGCTTGTCTGCCGCGTCACCCTTGATCTTGGGATCTTCGTCGGTGATCCACTGAAGCAGGTCAGCATGCTTGCCACGCAGATGCGCCAGCAGGCCGGCCTCGTAGCGGCCCACATCCGAAACGTCGATCTTGTCGAGATAGCCGTTGGTGCCGGCGAAGATCACGCAGACGATTTCCGCGTTGGTCAGCGGCGAATACTGCGGCTGCTTCATCAGCTCGGTCAGGCGTGCACCACGGTTCAGCAGTTGCTGGGTGGCGGCGTCGAGGTCGGAACCAAACTGCGCAAAGGCAGCCATTTCGCGGTACTGAGCCAGCTCCAGCTTGACCGGACCGGCAACCGATTTCATCGCGTTGGTCTGAGCCGACGAACCCACACGCGAAACCGACAGACCGGTGTTCACGGCAGGACGGATGCCCTGATAGAACAGTTCGGTTTCCAGGAAGATCTGGCCGTCGGTAATCGAGATCACGTTGGTCGGAATAAAGGCCGAAACGTCACCACCCTGGGTTTCGATGACCGGCAGAGCGGTCAGCGAGCCCGCGCCGAAATCTTCGTTCAGCTTCGCCGAACGTTCCAGCAGACGCGAGTGGAGGTAGAAAACGTCACCCGGGTACGCTTCACGGCCCGGCGGGCGGCGCAGCAGCAGCGACATCTGACGATACGAAACAGCCTGTTTCGACAGGTCATCATAGATGATCAGCGCGTGGCGGCCATTGTCGCGGAAGTATTCCGCCATCGCAGTCGCGGCGTAGGGTGCCAGGAACTGCATCGGTGCCGGGTCCGAAGCGGTCGCAGCAACGACGATCGAGTATTCGATGGCACCGGATTCTTCCAGTTTTTTCACCAGCTGCGCAACGGTCGAACGCTTTTGACCGATCGCTACGTAAACGCAGTACAGTTTCTTCGACTCGTCGTCGCCGGCTGCGTCGTTATAGCTTTTCTGGTTCAGGATGGTGTCCAGAGCAACGGCGGTTTTACCGGTCTGACGGTCACCAATGATCAGCTCACGCTGGCCACGGCCGATCGGGATCATCGCGTCAACCGATTTCAGGCCGGTTGCCATCGGCTCGTGAACCGATTTACGCGGGATGATGCCGGGGGCTTTTACGTCTGCAACGCCACGCTTGGTTGCGTTGATCGGGCCTTTGCCGTCCAGCGGGTTGCCCAGACCGTCCACAACGCGGCCCAGCAGCTCGTCGCCGATCGGAACGTCCACGATCGAGTTGGTGCGCTTGACGGTGTCACCTTCTTTGATGTCACGGTCGGAACCGAAGATAACGACACCGACGTTGTCGCTTTCCAGGTTCAGCGCCATGCCCATGATGCCGCCGGGAAATTCGACCATCTCACCGGCTTGCACATTGTCCAGACCGTATACACGGGCAATCCCGTCACCGACGCTCAGCACGCGACCGATCTCGGCCACTTCGGCTTCCTGACCAAAATTCTTGATCTGGTCCTTCAGGATTGCAGAAATCTCTGCAGCTTGGATTCCCATTTATCCGACCTCTTTCATTGCATTCTGTAGGGAGTTCAGCTTCGAACGGATCGAACTGTCGATCATCTTCGAGCCCACTTTAACGACAAGACCGCCGATGAGGCTTTCATCCACGGTCGCATTGATTGTCACCGTCTTGCCCACGCGCTCGGACAGTGTCTTGGACAGTTTTTCCATCTGGGTCTTGGTCAGCGCCTTGGCCGAGGCGACCTCGGCGGTCACTTCGCCGCGCTCTTCGGCCAGCATGTCGCGCAGAACCTTCAGCAATTGCGGCAAGACGAACAGGCGACGCTTCTGCGCCATCAGACCCAGTGTGTTGCGCAGGATGGGGTTCAGACCCATCTTGTCTGCGATCGCAGTGATCGCGCCTTCCTGTTCAGCGCGGGACACCAGCGGCGAGGCGATCAGGTCGCGCAGCTCTGCACTGTCGTCCAGCGCTGCTGCCAGATCATTGATGCCGGATTCCAGACCTGCAAGGTCGTTGTTCTCTTTTGCGATCTCGAAGATCGCGGTGGCATAGCGCTCGGCGATGCCAGTGGAAATCGAAGCTGGTTCGGACACGTCCACCCTTCCGATATTTTGGGCCCCGAATTCGCGTGCGGCAGCTACCCCGGGGGCGTGAAGAAACCCCGTCCTTGAAGGGCGGGGATCAAAATCACCGGGGATGTAGCAGAGCCGAACCAACCAAGCAATACGCTATAGCGGTAACAGAATTATCCACAAATTGTTATTTTTCATGAACTTACGGCAAGTGCGACGGTTTGAACACATTGGCCCAGTTGAAAAATGTTACGAATATGCAGGTTTTTGCGATTCCTGTGACTTTTTTTCCTCTGTTTTTCACATGGAATTGCCCGGGTTTGTCAGGCGGGCTTCAGCAAGCCGTCAAGCGCCTTGATCGGCTTTTTGACCGCATCCTTGGTCACGCTGCCGCTTGGCGGGCGGATATGTTTGCTGACTTCGACCATCAGCACCCCACCCGCCATCACCGTCGGAATCCGCTGGCCGGTCTTTTCGATCAGATTGCCGGATTTCAACCAGAAACGCCGGAATGACGGAGGCATGTACAAGGCCGAGCAATGCACCTCGGGCAGAAAGTGATGCGCCTTGAGCTGGTTTTCCAACTGAGTTGCAGAGTACGGACGTCCAAACCCGAACGGGGTCTTGTCCGACCGTGACCACAGGCCCGCCCGGTTGGGTACGATGAAGACGGCCCGGCCACCGGGGCCCAGCACGCGCCAGCATTCGTCAAGCAACTGGTTTGGCCGTTCCGACGTTTCCAGCCCATGCATCACCACAAGCTTGTCCACGTGGCCGGTCTCGATCGGCCAGAGGGTTTCTTCGGTCAGGACCGAAACGTTGGGCATGCCTGCCGGCCATGGCATCACGCCCTGTGGTCCCGGCATCAGCCCGATGACCCGGCGCGCATCCGACAGGTAGGGGCGCAGCAAAGGGACCGCGAAACCGAATCCCGCCACTGTCTGGCCCTTTGCTTCGGGCCAAAGCTCGATCAGACGCCCGCGAATAGCCGCCTGCGCCGCACGCCCCAGTGTGCTGCGGTAATAGAAGTTCCTCAGATCCTGTACATCAAGATGCATTGCGGACATCCGGTCAATCGGCTTAGCTGGGCGCAGTCTAGCAATGAAAGGGCAAAAAGCCATGCCTCTTGAAATCGTTACAATCCCGTGCCTGAGCGACAATTACGCCTTTCTGGCGCATGACGCCGTCACTGGCCAGACCGCCCTGATCGACGCACCCGAGGCCGGACCGATCCTGAAAGCGCTGGATGACAGGGGGTGGTCACTGTCACATGTTCTGTTGACCCATCATCACTGGGATCACGTGGACGGGCTGGCGGAAATATTGGCCAAACAGCCGGCAAAGGTCATCGGGGCCGCTGCTGACGCAAATCGCCTGCCGCCGCTGGATCAGCAGGTCACCGAGGGGGACAGTTTCGAGATAGGCGGCGAACCGGTTCAGGTTCTGGACGTTTCCGGGCATACGGATGGCCATATCGCTTTCTACATGCCGCAGAGTTCTGCCGTGTTCACCGCCGACAGCCTGATGGCGCTGGGTTGTGGACGCCTGTTCGAGGGCACGCCCGCACAAATGTGGGCCTCTCTGAGCAAGCTGGCCGCCCTGCCGGACGACACTTTGGTCTGTTCAGGGCATGAATATACACAATCCAACGCCAAATTCGCGATTACTGTCGATCCCGAAAACCAAGCCTTGAAAGATCGCATGGCGGATATCGACCGCGCGCGTGCCGCCGGGAAAGCCACTGTTCCTTCCATTCTGGCCCTTGAAAAGGCCACAAATCCGTTCCTGAGGGCCGCCGATCCGGCGATTCAGGCGAAATTGGGTATGGTCGGCGCTGACCCCAAGGCCGTTTTTGCCGAAATCCGGGCTAGAAAAGACCGGTTCTGATGCCTATTTCCCCCTCTTCACGGCCACGGTCACAACAAATGTGACTGTCAAGTGAAAGAAAACCCTTGAAGCCGCGCCACGATCAACCAAACTCTAATAGTATGAGGACATGGTTGAGATGGGGTTCCGGCCGAAAGCCCGCCCCTTTCTGACCCAAGACAGAGGAGCACCCGCGTGCCTTCATTCTCGAGCACATTGGAACAAGCCATCCACGCGGCCTTGGCGGCTGCGAATGAACGGCGCCATGAATTCGCAACGCTGGAGCATTTGCTGCTGGCCCTTCTGGAAGAACCCGATGCCGTGCGCGTCATGAAAGCGTGCAGTGTTGATCTGGAGGAGTTGCGCAGCACTTTGGTGGAGTTCATCGACGAGGACCTTTCGAATCTGGTCACCGATATCGACGGATCCGAAGCCGTACCCACCGCAGCGTTCCAGCGCGTCATTCAGCGCGCGGCGATCCACGTTCAAAGCTCGGGCCGGACCGAAGTGACCGGCGCCAACGTACTGGTTGCCATATTCGCCGAACGCGAAAGCAATGCCGCCTATTTTCTGCAAGAGCAGGACATGACCCGTTACGACGCGGTCAATTTCATCGCGCATGGTGTCGCCAAAGATCCGGCCTATGGCGAAAGCCGCTCGGTATCCGGTGCGGATCAGGTGGAAGAAGACGCCCAGACCACATCCGGTGAAGCCGAACAGAAAGAAAGCGCGCTTGGAAAATACTGCGTGGATCTGAACGCCAAGGCTCGAGCTGGCGATGTCGATCCGCTGATCGGACGCTCGGACGAGGTGGAACGCTGCATCCAGGTGCTGTGCCGCCGCCGCAAGAACAACCCGCTGCTGGTGGGGGATCCGGGTGTGGGCAAGACCGCCATCGCAGAAGGCCTTGCGCACAAGATCGTCGGTGGCGAGGCCCCCGATGTGCTGGCCAACACCACGATCTATTCGCTGGACATGGGCGCGCTGCTGGCCGGAACCCGCTATCGCGGTGATTTCGAAGAACGTCTGAAAGCGGTTGTGACCGAGTTGGAGGATCACCCGGACGCGGTGTTGTTCATCGACGAGATTCATACCGTGATCGGTGCCGGGGCGACCTCGGGCGGGGCTATGGATGCCTCGAACCTGCTGAAGCCTGCGCTTCAGGGCGGCAAGCTGCGCACCATGGGCTCGACCACCTACAAGGAGTTCCGTCAACACTTCGAAAAGGACCGCGCGCTGAGCCGCCGTTTCCAGAAGATCGACGTGAACGAACCTTCGGTGGAAGACAGCGTAAAGATCTTGCGCGGGCTGAAGCCCTATTTCGAAGAGCATCATGACATCAAATACACCGCCGATGCCATCAAGACGGCGGTGGAGCTGTCGGCGCGTTACATCAACGACCGCAAACTGCCCGACAAGGCCATTGATGTGATCGACGAGGCCGGCGCGGCGCAGCATCTGGTCGCGGAAAGCAAGCGGCGCAAAACCATTGGTGTCAAAGAAATCGAGGCGGTTGTCGCCAAGATCGCGCGTATCCCGCCCAAGAACGTCACCAAGGATGATGCGTTGGTGCTGAAAGACCTCGAAGCCTCGCTGAAACGGGTGGTGTTTGGTCAGGATCTGGCCATCGAGGCGCTGTCCAGCGCGATCAAACTGGCCCGTGCCGGTCTGCGCGAACCTGAGAAACCCATCGGCAACTACCTGTTCGCTGGTCCTACCGGGGTCGGGAAAACCGAGGTGGCGAAACAGCTGGCGGATACGCTGGGTGTGGAGCTTTTGCGGTTCGACATGTCGGAATACATGGAGAAGCACGCGGTCAGCCGCCTGATCGGTGCCCCTCCGGGCTATGTCGGGTTCGATCAGGGTGGTTTGCTGACCGACGGTGTCGACCAGCATCCGCATTGCGTGTTGTTGCTGGACGAGATCGAAAAAGCGCATCCGGACGTGTTCAACATCCTGTTGCAGGTGATGGACCATGGCGAGTTGACCGATCACAACGGTCGCACGGTGAACTTCCGCAATGTGGTTCTGATCATGACGTCGAACGCCGGCGCGCAAGAGCAGGCCAAAGCCGCCATCGGTTTCGGGCGCGATCGGCGCGAAGGCGAAGACACGGCCGCGATCGAGCGCATGTTCACACCGGAATTCCGCAACCGTCTGGACGCCGTGATCTCCTTCGCACCGCTGCCGAAAGAGGTCATTTTGCAGGTGGTCGAGAAATTCGTCCTACAGCTTGAGGCGCAACTGCTGGATCGCGGCGTGAGCATCGATCTGACGCCCAAAGCTGCCGAGTGGCTAGCCGACAAGGGATATGACGACAAGATGGGTGCACGCCCGCTGGGACGTGTCATTCAGGAACATATCAAGAAGCCTCTGGCCGAGGAGTTGCTTTTCGGCAAACTGGCCAAGGGCGGTGTGGTTCGTGTCTCGGTCAAGAAGGGCGAACTGGATCTTGAAATTCTTGGGCCGGACCAACGGCGCATTTCAGGAGACAAGCCACCTCTGTTGACGGCAGACTGACCGGAGAACAGACAATTCCTTCAAAGCCCGGCGATCACCATCGCCGGGCTTTTTCTCTGTCGGCAGCATGAAATGCGACGGAACCAGGCTTCTGCTACGTGTCATCTTCAATGATGAACACAAAAACAGGGATCGGCACGTGAGCAAAATTTCAATCCTCTGGGGCGCCGCCTTTGCCCTTTCTGCCGCGGCCGCGGTGGCAACCGCACAGCACAGGTTTCGCTATCACGACGAAACGACCGCAGAACCGCTGAGGTTGGTGCCCGCAACCGAAAACCCCGGAGATAACAGCGCCTCGGTGAAACAGAAAGGCGGAAAAATCAAAGTGACGGGCAATGGCATTCCTGATCATCTGGTTGGCCTGTTTCCAAACCGAGGCAATCCGCACCAGATCGAACAGCAGAAGGTCAGGTTGAAATTGCCTGCACAGCCCGCAGCCGAAGGCGCAGTCACGCCGCTGCAAATGGGGTGGAACTTTGGCGTGTCGCTCAATGGGGTTGTGTTTGACCCGCTGGCGGCCGAGTTCTGGCATGGCGACCCCCGCTCCGGGTGGTCCTACGATGCGTTGGGAGGTGGCATTTCTTTAGGGCTGGATGCCAACTATGCCCATGTACAGCCGAACGGAAAGTACCACTATCACGGTGTACCGACAGGGTTGGTCAAACGTCTGGGATGGTCACCGTCCGAGCACTCACCGTTGATCGGCTACGCCGCAGATGGCTTCCCCATCTATGCTGTGACCGGTGTTGTTGAGGGCAAAGTGACTGAAATGACGTCGTCCTATCGTCTGAAATCCGGTCGCCGCCCCGGTGGCAATGCACCGGACGGGCGGCATGACGGCACCTTCAACGAGGATTACGTTTTTGTTCAGGGTCACGGCAAGTTGGACCAATGCAACGGCGCCTTTACCGTTTCAGCAGAATACCCGTCAGGAACCTATGCGTATTTTCTGACCGAGGATTACCCGGTGGTGCCCCGATGCTTCATGGGCACACCAGATCAGAGCTTTCGCTTCGGCAGACGGTAATCGGTTTGGCCCCGTCACGCGGATTGCGCAGCCAAGAGTAAGGGTTTTGCTATCTTTCCGTGAGTTTCAGCTCGATCCGGCGGTTCTGTGCCCGCGCCTCGGGCGTGTCAGCCGGGTTGACGGGCTGGAACTCTCCAAAACCGTTCGCAGACAGACGGTTGGGTGGAATGCCCAACGCGTCGACCATATAGCGCACAACAGACAACGCGCGACCCTGGCTGAGTTCCCAGTTGTCCCGGTATCGGCCCGAACCGGCCAGCGGAACGTTGTCGGTATGGCCGTCGACCCGGATCACCCAGTTCAGGCCGGGCGGAATTTCGGCGGCGACACTGCGCAGGATGTCGGCAACTTTCGCAACCTCCTGCCGCCCTTCCGCGGACAGCACGGCTGATCCTGTCGGAAACAAAACCTCGGACGAAAAGACAAAGCGGTCGCCTTCAATCCGCACGCCTTCCTGATCGCCAAGGACATCCCGAAGACGTCCGAAAAACTCCGAACGATAGCGTTGCAGATCTTCCGCCTGCGCTGCCAGTTCCTCATTCTGACCGGCCAGGGCTTCGGCCTCGGCCTCGAGACGCAGGCGTTCGGCTTCTTCCAGCAGTCGGCGGCGGCGTTCTTCCGAAGCGGCACGGGCCAGCGCGGCATTCAGGTCCTGCCCCAAAGTCTGGATTTGGATCTCGGCGGCCTCGTTGCGCTCTTCGAAATCGTCCAGCAGGGCCTGCAATGACCCCAACTGCCCGCGCAGGGCGGCAATCTGCTGGTTCAGCAGGGCCGCCTCACGCTGGGCCTCGGCAGAGATTTCTTTCTCCTCCGACAAGGTCGACTCGGCCAGTGCCAGCAAGGCCTGCCTTTGTTCGGCCAGAGTGCGTTGCTCATCTGCATCCGCCTGCGCTTGCGTTTGCGCCTCCAGAGCGGCTTCAAGCTGGGCGCGCAATTCCTCAGGGCTCACGTCGCCGAATTGCCGCTCAAGCTCAGCCCGCGCGGCTTGCGCGGCGGCCAGAAGGGTCAGCGTGTCTTCGGCCTCCTTGCGTTGTGCCTCCAACGCGAGCGTCATGGCCGTCAGCTCGGCATCTGCATCCTGAAGTCGGTTTCGCAATGCCTCAGCAGCAGCAGCTTCGGCCAGACGGGAGGCTTCCTCATCGCTCAGTTGCTGTTCAAGGGCCGTGATTTCCGCCGCGCGTTCCTTGCCGCTTTGCTCGAGATCCGCAACCATTGCTTCCAGCGCCTCGCGGCGGGCGGCTGCCAAACGGGCCGCTTCGGTCTGTGCATCGATTTCGTCGCGACTTTGTGCAAGGGCAAGGTTCAGCGCCTCTTGTTCCGTCAGCAATTGCGCGCGCTCGGTCTCAAGCGCCGCAATGTCGCCCAAAGCCTGTTCCTGTTCGGCAAGCAGCGCCGCAACCTGTGCTTCGAAATTCGTGATACGGGTCTGCGCCTGATCCAGCGCGGCGGCCTGACGGTCGCGTTCGGTGGTCAGTGAGGCGATCAGCGACTGCGCTTGCGCCAGATCGTCTTCGGCCTGCGACAGCGTCGTGTTCAACGCGCCCAGCCTTGCCTGCAAGCGGCTGTTTTCACGCTCTTCCAAACCCAGCGCGCCCGCAAGCGCTGCAACCTCGTCTGCCAGTGTCGTCAGTTCGTCTTCCTGCCCCGAGA
Organism: Ruegeria sp. BF10; assembly: GCF_056538725.1. NCBI lineage: Bacteria > Pseudomonadati > Pseudomonadota > Alphaproteobacteria > Rhodobacterales > Roseobacteraceae > Ruegeria > Ruegeria sp. BF10. The sequence goes on along the minus strand of NZ_JBQFTR010000001.1, from coordinate 333,036 downwards.
TGGTTTCGCGCAACACGAACTGAATCACCATGAAGATGGTCAGAACGAAAGTCAGCACCATCAACAGCCCCGTCATCGCGTCCACGAATCCGGGCCAGACCGAGCCCTGAAAGCGTTGACCGGTGCGGCGGGACAGCGCCATGGGCTACTCTCCTTCCGGCGTGGTGCGCACCGCACCCCGCGGCAGAGTCAGGGCCTTGACCAGCAGTTCGATATCCTTGCGGAATTCGTTCATGCTTTCCTGCCGACCCGCCGAAATCTCTTCGAGAATGCGCAGCAGTTGCACATCCATCGAGCGCAGGCGCATCCGGCTTTCGGCGTCGATGCCATCGCCTGCACCGTGTTCGCGCATGTGGTCAAGCAACGCATCCTGCCCCAGCGCGACACGCTCCAGAGCAGACGTGACGCTTTCGGTATTGGCCTGACGATTGTTCATCTCGGCAATCACATCGACCAGTTGCCCCAGCTTGGCCGAAACCTCAGCCCGCTCACTTTCCTGAGCGGCGAACAGATCCTGCAATGCATCCATCTGTTCGGACATGGCATCCAGCACAGGTGTCAGTACAGCGATCTCTGCCCCGCCCTCTTCGCCGCTGGAAAATCCAACGCGGGTGATCGAGGACAGCCATTCTTCGAGCTCGCGATAGAAGCGGTTCTGCCCGTGCCCGGCAAACACTTCGAGCAGACCAACAATCAGCGATCCCGCCAGACCCAGCAGAGACGACCCGAACGCAACACCCATCCCCTGCAACTGCGCCTCGAGCCCCGTCATCAGACGATTGAAGACGGCCAGCCCCTCTTCGCCTTCCTGCGGGTTCAGGCTGCGGATTGTGTCGACAATGGCTGGAACGGTTGTCGCCAGGCCGAAGAATGTACCCAGCAGACCCAGATAGATCAGAACGTTGGTTATGTAACGCGTGATTTCCCGTTCTTCTTCGACACGCTCGGCCACGGAATCCAGAATGGACCGGGTAGAGGTGGAGCTGATCTGTGAGCGCGCGCCTCGCTCGCGCAGCAGCGATGCCAAAGGCGCCAGCAACTGTGGTGTGCGCGCATCTTCGCGAACAACACCACCGACAAAGGCCTCGATCCAGCGCACGGACCCGATCAGCTGCGTAACCTGATAAAAACAGGCGAAGACGCCGATAAAGAACACAATCAGGATGAAGCCATTCAGATACGGATTGGCATAAAAAACCGGCAAAACGTATGGAAGCGCCAGAAACACCCCCAGCCCGGACAGGCCGATCGCCATCAACATCAACAGAATTTGTCGAATTGGATGCGAGAAATGGGGTCTCGCGCCCTGATGTGCCTGCGCCATGCGCGTGGTTCCCGATTTTTGCCTGCTTTGCGTCGAATCTAGCGGGATTCCGCGCGTGACGCCAAGAGTTTATGCGGTGATATCGCGGACCCGTTGCGCCAACCACTCAAGATCGTGATCACGCAGGCCGATCTCGGCCAGATGTTCGGCAGTATTATAGAGGTATTCGTCATTCGGCCCACGCCCGCCGACCGCATGTGCGATGATCCGGGCCTGTTCCTCCAACGGCATCCCGCCGCAATACTGGACGTGGTCGGCATCGATCACATAGGTCACGGCATTTACGACGCCTCCGCTTTCCAGATGCACGTCCAACATACGTTCGACATAGGCCGAGGAAATCAGCTCGCGCTCGCGCAGCTCGTGCAGCGTACGGTCTTCGTGCCCCGCCTCGACCGCAAGGGCCAAACCGGTGCAACTTGCGTTCGCCTGTTCGTCCAGTGCCAGCACCAGGCCGGGTTTTTCTTCGGTCCCGCGGTGGTGGATCGAGCTCATGCAGAAGGACCGGGAATAACCATGAAGTGTCGCGCGTTCACTGCGCGCCACCGGAAAGCCCGGATTCCACAGCAGCGATCCATATCCGAATACCCACATCGTCATTGCACTGGTCCTTGCCTGTTTCGGCCTATAAACATCAATTCCAAGGCGGAAAAAAGGGCCATTTCGGATGCGTCTGATACGAGTGTTGATTTTTGTTACCCTTGCGTGGAGCGCGTATTGGTTCGTGGCCGGGTATGGCCTGCGCTCTGCGATCACTGGCTGGTTCGACCAGCAGGAGGCACGCGGCTGGCAGGCGGATTTCTCGGATGTCGCAACGGCCGGGTATCCAACCCACCACATGACCCGTCTGAACAATCCGGCACTGGCGGATCCGGTAAATGGCACGGCGTGGAGCGCGGACTGGATCGAATTCAAAAGCCCGGCCATCTGGCCCGGTCGTCAGGTATTGCGCTTCGCTGACACACCGCAACGCCTGTCATACTTCGACCAGACATCAACAATTGTGGCTGACGAATTGCTTGCCGAGCTGCAATTGCAGCCGGGCGTCTCGCTCGTGCTGGAAAAAATGGCTTTGACGGCCGGGGCCTGGTCGGTGACGGAAAGCTCCACCACGCTGGCCTCGGGTGACACGCTAAGCCTGATCATGGAACAAACGCCAGTTTCGGAAGCCTATGCCATCACCGCCCGCGCGGATGGGTTCACACCGGGGGAAAGGCTGCGGGCAGTGATGCATTCCGCAAGTTCCTTGCCACAAAGCTTTGAAACGCTGGAACTGGAGATGGTCACCACCTTCGACAAGGTTTGGAGCCGGTCCGCCCTCGAAGACGGCCGTCCGCAGCCCGTGGCCATCGACCTGCGTCTGGTCGAAATCAAATGGGGTGAGTTGCGCCTGTTCGCGACCGGCGATCTGGACGTGGACGCCCAGGGTATTCCGACCGGAGAAATCGCCGTCAAAGCCGAAAACTGGCGCGACATGATCGCCATGGCGAACGCGGCGGGCGCCCTGCCCGATCAGGCCGTAGATCCCGTCACCCGAGGGCTGAACTTTCTGGCAGGGCTGGGCGGCAACCCCAACGCGCTGGATCTGCAACTGAATTTTCGCGATGGTTTCGTGGCGCTCGGGCCATTGCCTTTGGGCCCCGCCCCGCGCCTGATCCTGCGTTAACGGCAGTAAGGTCCGCTGCGGTAGCGGGCCGTATCAAGGTGGAAATGATCCTTGTGATAACGATCTGAATTTGGCCCCAGCACGGTGCCGAACGGACCGCACGCTCCGCGCCAGATTTTCTTGAGCTGTTTCTGAGACGGGTTCTTGCGCCACCCGTTCAGGACGGTCACCACCTCACCGTCGGCCATTTTGAAACCTGAGATATCGATCGCACGCCCCTTGCCGTGTTCGGATATCCGCGCGCCTTTGCGGTTGTTGCGGGTTCGGCAGGCATAATGGGCGGCGATTTGCAATTCGACCACGGGCCCGCGGCGTTTGAAGGTGGGTTTGACGGTCTTGTCGACCCACTTGTTCAACGCAATGGCGGTGCCACAATCCATAGTCGAGGGACGGCTGAGCGTCACACCCGAAACCGAGGTGATCTGCACCGCGTCCTTGACACCGCAGGCTGAATTCTTGCTGCCCACGCGGCCAACAGGCTTGCCCTGAATGGCAATATCCCCGCAAACAGACCCTTTGCGCAGCTTGCGCCTTTTGAACAACACCTGCTGTTCGACGGACTCCGGTCGCAAATAAGGCATCAAGGACGTGTCCGGCCCCAGAAGTGGCAGTTCCGACGGGCGCGCCGCCGCGGCGGTGACTTGCGGGGAAACCGGGCGCGAAACCGGACGCAGGTTGGCAGTGTCAGAGGGGGCAGGCGTGCTGACAGCCTTCTGAACAAGCGAGGGACGCATGAGAGGCACCAAAGACTGGTCAAGGGGCGCCGCCTGAACTGGCGCGGCACCCAAAGCCACGACCCCGATCAGAATATGCCCCCAGCGCAGTCTCATGAACTTGCCTTTCCCCGCCCAAAGTCCGGTGCATCCGTATCCTGCCCGGCATCGATGATACCGCGACGAATAGCACGGGTGCGGGTGAAGTAGTCAAATAGATGATCACCGTCCCCGGTACGGATGGCGCGTTGCAGGGCAAAAAGCTCTTCGGTGAACCGGCCCAGGATTTCCAGCGTCGCATCCTTGTTGGACAGGAACACATCCCGCCACATGGTCGGGTCGGACGCGGCAATCCGGGTGAAGTCCCGGAAACCGGCAGCCGAATACTTGATGACCTCGCTGTCGGTTACCCGTCGCAGATCGTCGGCTACGCCGACCATCGTGTAGGCGATCAGGTGCGGCGCATGGGACGTCACGGCAAGGACCAGATCATGGTGATCCGCATCCATCTCATCGACATTCGACCCCATGCCCTCCCAAAGCGCGCGCAGGCGGGCAATGGCATCCGGGTCCGAACCCTCGACCGGGACCAACAGACACCAGCGATTGTCAAACAGCTCGGCAAACCCGGATTCAGGGCCGGAATGCTCGGTCCCAGCCAAGGGGTGCGCGGGTATGAAGTGCACGCCGTCGGGGATGTGCGGTTGCACCGCCCGAATGACGCCCCGCTTGACCGAACCCACATCCGAAACGGTGGCGCCGGGTTTCAGCACGGGTGCGATCTCTTTTGCAACTGCGCCCATAGCCCCTACAGGCACACACAGGACGACAAGATCGGCACCTTCGACCGCATCGCGTGCCGTGTCGCAAACACGGTCGCACAATCCAATCCTGCGTGCCGTTTCTCGGGTTTCCTCGGACCGGGCATAACCCGTCACTTCCCCGGCCAGCCCTGCACGTTTCATCGCCCAGAACATGGACGAAGCAATCAGGCCCAGCCCGATCAGCGCAACGCGGTCGTAAATCTGGCTCATGCTGCGCCCTCTTTGAATGCAGTGATCGCCGCAACCACACGGCGGCAGGCTTCTTCGTCGCCCACGGTGATCCGCAAGGCGTTCGGCAGGTTGTAGCCTGCAACCCGGCGGACAATCAAACCCTGCGTTTTCAGGTAGTCGTCGCAGGCCTCGGCTTCGGCCTGATCGGCAAAACGTGCAAGGATGAAGTTGGTACAGGACGGGTCCGAAGGCACGCCTGTCTTGGCCAATTGATCGGCCAGCCACACGCGAAGCCGCGCGTTTTCGGCCTGACAGAAGGTCAGGAATTCCACATCGTTTACCGCAGCTTCGGCCGCCGCCAATGCGGTCAGCGACAGGTTGAACGGCTGGCGCACCCGGTTCAGCACGTCGATGATCGGTTGATGCGCATAGCCCCAGCCGACACGCATACCGCCCAGCCCGTACACTTTTGAAAAGGTGCGCGTCATGATCACATTCTCATGGGCGTCAACCAGCGACGCCCCACCATCGAACCCCTCGACAAATTCCGCATAAGCGCCGTCCAGAACCATCAGGCAAGTATCGGGCAGACCCAGCGCCAGACGTTCCAGTTCGTCGTTCGAGATCATGGTCGAGGTTGGATTGCCGGGGTTGGTGACAAACACGATCCGCGTCTGCCCCGTCACCGCGGCAAGAATGGCATCCACATCCACCTTGCGGTCACGCTCGGCCACCATGACCGGCGTCGCACCGGCCATACGGGCGATGATCGGGTACATGGAAAACCCGTGCTCGGTATAGATCACCTCGTCCCCCGGCCCCGCATAGGCCTGAGCGACGAACTGCAATACCTCGTCGCTGCCGACACCGCAGATGATCCGCGCCGGGTCCAGCCCATGGCGTGCGCCGATGGCCGCGCGCAGGCTCGCGTGGTCGGTGCTGGGATAACGATGCAGAGTGGCCGCGCTGTCGCGCACCGCCTCTATGGCCCTGGGGCTGGGTCCGAACGGGTTCTCGTTCGAGCTCAGCTTGATCACATGCTCCACTCCCGCCACATGCGACTGGCCGCCCTGATACAGCGCGATGTCCATAATGCCGGGTTGTGGGGTGATCTTGGTCATGAGAGGCTCCGTTCAATGGGCCTCTCATACCTGTCTCAAAGGGTTGAGAAAAGCGGCAATTCCCTCATGCGGCCTTGAAGCGCGCTGTTGCCGGGTCAGCGTTGTAGTAAGGCGTGAATTCTTCGGTCCGGTGCGACAGGTCATTGACGCTGTCGATGATGAACTGAACCGTTTCCTCACTCATCAGATATGAGAAATTCAGGCGCACCCAGCCGGGTTTTTTCATTTCTTCCCCTGCGGACAAGGCAGCGTGCAGCGCCTCGGACGTTGCCTGATCGATCCCCAGCAAGCGGTGGGCATAGGGTCCGGCACAGGCACAGCCGCCCCGCGCCTGAATACCGTAGATATCGCTGAGCATCCGGGTGAACAGCTGCTGATGCACGGGCCGACCCGCATTGTCGCGCACCAGGAAGGAAAAGATCGGCAGCCGATGCGCGCTCTCGACCCCAAGCAGGGTCAGGTTCGGGTTGTTCTTCCAGCCGTCCAGCGCCATTTGATTGTACTGCGCCTCGCGCCGGGCGATTTCGTCCGTTCCGACGACATCCTTGACGATGAAGGCCAGCGCCGCACGAATGTCTCCGATCACGTTGGGTGTCCCGGCCTCTTCGCGAGTGGACAGATCGGCACTGTAGTCATGCCGCCACGGTGATACGAAGCTGACGGTTCCACCACCCGGCCAGCTGGGACAGGTCCGTTTCACGGCAGTTTGGTTCACAACCAAAACACCTGACGCGCCCGGGCCACCGGGAAACTTGTGCGGCGAAACCACGATCGCATCCTTGCGGGCATCTTCGGGTCCCATGTCCATCGGCAGGTAAGGCCCGCCACCGGCATAGTCCCAAACGGCCAAAGCACCATACGCCTTCAGCATCCGTGTGACCGGATCGGGATCGGTGATAATACCTGTTACGTTGGACGCGGCAGAAAACGATCCGACCACCAAATCGGCATCCGCATGGGCCTCGAGCGCGGTTTTCAGCGCATGCAGGTCCACACCACCGCCCTCGGCTTCGGGGATTTCGACGACACGTGCTTTGCTTTCGCGCCACGGCAGAATATTCGAATGATGCTCATATGGACCGATCAAGACAATCGGCTGGTCAGCCTCTGCCACCCCTAGCAGGCTGACCAGCCGATTGAGCCCCGCAGTGGCGCCAGACCCGGTAAAGATCACCGCGTCCTCTTCCCGAGCACCAACAATGCGGGCTATTTCCGCCCGCGCTTCGCGGCGCAGACGTGTCATGTAGGATCCGCAGTAGGAGGCCTCGGTGTGACTGTTTGCGTAAAACGGCAAAACGTCCTGCGCCACAAAATCCTCGACCTGCCGCAATGCGCGGCCCGAAGCGACGTAATCCGCATAGACAAGCGGCACGTCTCCATGCAGACCCGGGATCAGAACATTCTCGCCGATCAGCCCATCGCGCAGATTTGAATTGTGAGTGGTGGAACAGAGTTCCGCACGAAATTTGGACAGGGTCATTGCATTGGCTCCTTACTGCCCTACCAATGTGATATTTTTGAACCGCGAAAACTTCACCTATCTTTGCGTAGATTTTTAAGATTTCGTGTCATATGATCCGTTATGACATCAAAATTAGATCAAATTGACACGCGCATTCTGAAAGAACTGCAAAAGGACGCCACCCTGTCGCAGCGCGAATTGGCGGATCGTGTAGGACTTTCTCAAAACGCTTGCTGGCGGCGCTTGAAGGCCCTGAACGAAAACGGTGTGCTGATCGGGTCCACGGCCCGCATCGCACGTGAGAAACTGGGGTTGAGCCTTGTCGTCTTTGTCATGCTCCGCACACGACACCACTCCGCCGAGTGGCTTCAGGCGTTTCGGAGCCATGTTCTGACGATCCCGGAAGTCGTGGATTTTCATCGGATCGGAGGCGATTACGACTATCAGCTGAAAGTCGTAACGCAGGACATGTCGTCATATGACAAGGTCTATCAACGATTGATCGAGAAGGTCGAGTTGGACAGCGTGACCTCGTATTTCGCGATGGAAGCGATCGCCGAAGGCAGACCCCTGCCGATCTGACCCGCACGTCATCTGGCCAACAACCCTCACGGAAAGCGCGGGCTGTCGCGATGGCGGCAGAGGCCTCATCAAACAAAAAAGACCGCGCAAAAAGCGCGGCCTTTCGGAATTCGGTTGCTGCGAAGATCAGTTCTTCGCGTAGAATTCGACAACCAGGTTCGGTTCCATCATGACCGGGTACGGCACATCGCCCAGCGACGGAGTGCGCACGAAAGTCGCGGTCATCTTCGAGTGGTCGGCGTCGATGTAGTCAGGAACGTCGCGCTCGGCCAGCGCGGCGGCTTCCAGGACAACAGCCAGTTGCTTGGACTTGTCGCGCACCTCGATCACGTCGCCTTCTTTGACGCGGTAGGACGGGATGTTGACCCGCTTGCCGTTCACTTTGACGTGGCCGTGGTTCACGAACTGGCGCGCGGCAAAGACGGTTGCGACGAACTTGGCGCGGTAAACCACAGCGTCCAGACGGCGCTCCAGCAGGCCGATCAGGTTCTCACCGGTGTCGCCCTTCACACGCTCGGCTTCGGCGTAGATACGGCGGAACTGCTTCTCGGTCAGGTCGCCGTAGTAGCCTTTCAGCTTCTGCTTGGCACGCAGTTGCAGACCGAAGTCCGACAGTTTGCCCTTGCGGCGCTGGCCATGCTGGCCGGGGCCATATTCACGACGGTTGACCGGGGATTTCGGACGACCCCAGATGTTTTCGCCCATCCGGCGGTCGATTTTGTACTTGGCAGACGTGCGTTTGGTCACGGCTGATCTCCTTCGTTAGGTCGAAGCCCTGACGGGCCACTATGAAGGGCGTTGTCCTCTTGAGGTCTCCCCCATGACAGGCATCCCCTTGCGGGGGCCACCAACACCAATGAAGCCGCGCTTATATCCGCGATGCCGGCGGAGTCAACACAGCATTCCGCAAAGTTCAGAAAAAACGATCGGGGCAGACAGCCAGCGGACCGGGCATCGCGCCGAAACCGTCTGGCGGCGCCTTGAAATCTTAGTTTGAGGTCGGGAAAGAAACGACCGTCGCGCCGCCTTTCGCGGCCGGGCTCGGGATCATCGCAAGCTCGGTCACTTCGACAATCCAGAACTCTTCATCCCGTGGCGGGCAAGCGCCTTCGAACACGAGAGTCCGCGACGTATCGTTGCCATCGCCAACAATCCTGGCAGTGAATGTCTGCGCACCGTTGGTAAGGGCAAGGGTTCCGGTCACATCGCCCGAAATCTCACGGACAATTGGAAACTGGCTGTTCACGTGGGTCGCAACGCCCCCCACATTTCCGATTTTTCCGATGCTTTGCTCGGCAGTCTCACTCATGACGATTGCTTGTCCACGCCATGACCATGCTGCTCCGACCGCCATGCAGGAAAGGGGCGCATCTTCAAGCCCGTCAATTTCCGTCTGACACCAGGAAATAGCTATTTGACCGTTTGTTCCGGCTCTCATCCGCCCACTCGCACTTACCAGCACCCCAACACTCAATTTTCTCCTTATCAGCACAAATTCCGGCGGAAAAGAGACAGAACTGTAGCAATCACAAGAATGTTGTTAATGTGACTCAATATTGCCGCCACCCGTCAGGGGTGACGGCCCGTCGATGACGGTTGTGACCAGCGATGGCCGAAACCAATGCCCCAAAAACACGCGAGTCCTGAGCGTCAACGGGGCTGAAGGGCCTTTGTTTGAGGCAATTTCAAATTGGCAGAAGAAATTCACCCACGTCGCCCCGGGGACGCCGGGATCACCGGTGCCCTGCGCGCCAACCGAAGCCTGACTCCGATAGTTGTCTTTGAACCCGCCCGGGATAGTCGGATACGATTGCATCCACGCCCAGATCGATCATCCTGCCGATATCTTCATGTTCATTGACGGTCCACACGACGACGCACAGGCCCAGTTCTTTTGCGCGCGTGACGTTTTCGGGCGTTACATCCGCAAAATACGGGCACCAAAGCGAACCACCGGCCTGCTTTACCAAGTCTGGTATTTCGTCGCGACGACCACGAAAGTCGGGACAAACGGATTTTGAGGAATCCTCGCCAACATCGTCGGCATTTTCCGGAAGTTGCGTCAGGTAGGATGAAGGCATATCCGAAGCTTGCCTCTGACATTCCGCCAACAGATTCCAATCGAAACTGTGCAGCACCGCGCGCGAAGACAAACCCTTGCCGCGAACGTCCCGAAGTACTCTCCGGACAAAGTTCTCTCGGTAAAGCGCATCATGGGCCAGGTCGGGGTCCGACTTCAGCTCGAGCATCAGATGGGCATCACTGTGTTTCGGGTCATCGACCAAATCGAGCAGATCCAACAGCTTTGGCACATGGACGTCGTCCATTTGCGCCTGATCCGGGAAGCGTTGGCCATAGGCGGATTGCCCGTCCAGACGCCCGATATCGAATTGTCGGATCTGTTCGTAAGTCAGCGAGGATACTTTCGGCTCTTCCCCGGTCAGGAACACACCATTGCTATCGCGGAAACTGGCCGAATGCAGGCGATGATTGTGCGTAATCACCGGCACATCATCGGCCGTCAGGACAACGTCAAACTCAAGAAGCGGGACGCCGATGGAAAGTGAAAAGTCGAAGCCGACCATGCTGTTTTCAGGCAACACGCCCCGTGCCCCCCGATGCCCCACTACCCGGATCAGGTTTTCGCCGCCGCGAAAGGCCTCAACCTGCTGAAACGCCATCAGCCTTCCAGCCTTCTGCCTGTCGCGTGGTCAAACAAATGCATGTTCTCCGGTGCCACCGAGAACCGCATAACAGGATGGCGTCCTTCGATCGGGTGGACACCGGGAAGGCTTGCGGTGATCGTGCTTTCAGAGCCCGACAGGTGACCGTGCAGCAACGTGTTGGCCCCAAGCGGTTCAGCCATCTGAATCGCGGCTTCAAGCGGGCCATTGTCATCCAACAACAGGTGCTCTGGTCTTATGCCAAGCTTCACGGCGCTGTCTGCGCCCCCGGAGGGTCCGACTTCGATCTCTCCGATCTTGATCGCCCCGTTTTCGCGCCGTGCTTCAAAAATGTTCATCGCCGGGCTGCCGATGAACTGCGCGGCGAACAGCGTTTGCGGGGTTTCATAGACTTCCAGCGGCGTGCCGATCTGCTCGGCGATGCCGCCATTCATCACGATCATCCTGTCCGCCATCGTCATTGCTTCGACCTGATCATGCGTGACGTAAAGCGCCGTGATCCCAAGTTTCTCCTGAAGTTCGCGTATTTCCAGACGCATCTGAACACGAAGCTTGGCGTCGAGGTTCGAGAGCGGCTCATCAAACAGGAATACAGCGGGCTCGCGGACAATGGCCCGGCCCATCGCAACCCTTTGGCGCTGACCGCCGGACAACTGCCTGGGTTTGCGATCCAGCAAAGGTTCAAGCTGCAACAGCTTCGCCGCCTGGGTCACCTTTTGATCGATCTGAGCCTTGGGCAACCCGGCGATCCTCAGGCCATATCCCATGTTCTGACGCACGGACATGTGCGGATAAAGCGCGTAGTTCTGGAACACCATGGCGATGTCGCGATCCATGGGCTCTTTGTCATTGGCGCGTTCACCGCCGATCCGGATTTCGCCGGACGTGATCGTTTCCAGCCCCGCCACCATCCGCAACAATGTGGACTTGCCGCAGCCTGACGGGCCGACGATCACGATGAACTCTCCATCGGCAATATCGACATCGACACCGTGGATCACATCCGTCGGGCCAAAGCTCTTTTTGACATTCTCTAAGGTAACTGTTGCCATTTCTTACTTCTCGCTATCGACAAGGCCACGGACAAAGAGCTTTTGCATCGACACCACCACGATGACCGGCGGGATCATCGCCAGAATGGACGTCGCCATGATCGTCGGCCAATGTGCAAAGTCGTCACCGGACGGAAACATCTGTTTGATACCCATCACGATGGTATTCATCTCGGGATCGGTCGTGATCAGCAGCGGCCAAAGGTACTGGTTCCAGCCATAGATGAACAGGATCACGAACAGTGCGGCGATGTTGGTCCGGCTCATCGGCACCACGATATCGATGAAGAACCGCATCGGTCGCGCGCCGTCGACCCGGGCGGCCTCGGCCAGTTCATCGGGTATGGTCAGAAAGAACTGACGGAACAGGAAGGTTGCCGTTGCCGAGGCGATCAGGGGAAAGATCAGCCCGTAATAGCTGTTGAGCATACCGAACCCGGCGACAACTTCGAACGTCGGAACGATGCGGACTTCGACCGGCAGCATCAGGGTCAGGAAGATCAGCCAGAAGAACGTCGTTCGTCCGGGAAAGCGGAAATAGACGATCGCGAAAGCCGACAGCAGAGAGATGATGATTTTGCCGACTGCAATTCCGATTGCCATCACCAGACTGTTGAACAGCATCGTGGCCACGGGCACATTTACCCCCGAGAAAAGCGCCGCCTTGTAGTTCACCCAGAACTGATCGCCGGGCACGACTGGCATCGGCGGTGAGACGATCTCGGCCTGGGTCACGGTCGAAGCCACGAAGGCAAGCCATATCGGGAAGAATATGATCAGGACACCGAGGATCATCAAAGCATGGGACAACCAGATGCCCGCGCCGCGTTTTTCGACCATTCCGTGTTGTTGGGCTGCCATCAGTAATGCACCCTCTTTTCCACGTATTTGAACTGGATGACCGTCAACAGGCCCACGACGATCAGCAAGATGACCGATTGCGCCGAAGACGAGCCGAGGTCCTGCCCCACAAACCCATCCGAGAAAACCTTGTAGACAAGGATTGTGGTCGACTGTTGCGGCCCGCCACCGGTGATTGTGTGGATCACACCAAAGGTTTCGAAAAAGGCATAAACAACGTTCACCACCAGCAAGAAGAACGCCGTCGGCGACAGCAACGGCAGCACGATCGTGAAGAACCGGCGCCAGAAATGCGCGCCGTCAATCGCCGCCGCCTCGATCACGGATCTTGGAACGGATTGCAGGGCAGCGAAAAAGAACAGGAAGTTATAGCTTATGCGCCCCCAGGCAGAGGCAACGACCACCAGCCCCATGGCTTCGGTGCCGTTCAGAACGTGGTTCCAGTCATACCCAAGCTGGCCGAGGTACCACGACACGACGCCGACGCGCGTGTTGAACATGAACAGCCACAGAACGCCCGCAACCGCCGGGGCAACAGCGTAGGGCCAGATCAGCAACGTCCGATAGACCCCGGACCCTTTGATCAATCGATCCGCAATGACCGCAAGAAACAAGGCAGGGATCATCGAGCACAACGTGACCAGCGTGGAAAACACCGCCGTTGTCACGAAAGAGGCGCGATAAAACTTGTCACTCAGCAGGAATTCAAAGTTGCCGAGCCCCACGAACTGGGACGACAGCCCGAACGGGTCAGGTATGAACAGCGACTGCCATATGGCCTGACCGGCGGGGTAGAAAAAGAAAACAGCGGAAATGATGACCTGAGGGGCGATCAACGCCAATGGCAACAGCCAGCCGCGAAAGGTGACGCGTTTTTCCATCCTGAAAACCCACCGAAGAAAGAAAATGCGGGCCCTGAAAAGGCCCGCATGACGTTACGACTTATTGATTGGCGGATTCGAACCGGCGCAGCAACGCATCACCGCGTTCCTTCGCGCTGTCCATCGCTTCCTGAGCCGTTTTCTCACCGGACCAGATCGCCTCGAGCTCTTCGTCGATGATGCCGCGAATCTGGTCGAACGATCCCAGGCGCAAGCCTTTCGAATTTGCGGTCGGCTCTTTCGCGGTCATCTGGATCACTGCGACGTCGGTGCCCGGGTTTTCGTCATAGAAACCAGCGGCACGCGTAACCTCACCCGCCTCTGTGGTGATTGGAAGATAACCGGTGTTCTGGTGCCAGGCCGCTTGTACGTCAGGTGATGACAGGAAGCTCAGGAACTCTCCGACGCCTTTGTACTCTTCCGGCTCGTGACCCTCCATTACCCAAAGAGACGCGCCACCGATGATGGTGTTTTGCGGTTCACTGGTGACGGATTCCCAATAGGGCAGCGGACGCACGTCAAAATCGAACTCGGCCTCGGCTTTGATGCCGGCGTATCCGGCCGAACTTTCGGTGAACAATGCGCACTCGCCTGACCGGAAGTTCGCACCGCCTTCGTTTCTGCGACCGGTATAGATGAACTTGCCGTCCTTGGCCCAGTCACCCATCGCGGTCAGATGTGCAACCTGCACCGGACCGTTCAGCATCAGCTCGGTATCCAGACCGGCAAATCCGTTGTCACGTGAGGCAAAGGGAACGTCGTGATAGGCTGACAGGTTTTCAAGGTGAATCCAGCTTTGCCATGCCGTCACCAGCGGGCAATCCTCGCCACCCGCCTTCAGCTGTTCAAGGACTTCGCCGACTTTTTCCCAAGTGGACAGATCCGTGTCCGGATCAACGCCCGCCGCTTGCATGGCATCGCGGTTGACCCACAGGACCGGCGTCGAGGAGTTGAAGGGAAGCGACAGCATCTCTCCGTCAGTGGTTGTGTAGTAGCCTTTGACGGCGCCAATATACGCGTCGGGATCAAAAGACGCGCCGCTTTCGGCCATCACTTCATAGACCGGCTTGATCGCCCCTTTGGCTGACATCATTGTCGCCGTGCCGACTTCGAACACCATCAGGATATGCGGCTGCTCACCGGCCCGGAAGGCAGCAATCCCGGCATTCAGGGTTTCCGAGTAGTTGCCCTTGTGGCTTTCGACCACGACGAACTCATCCTGACTGGCGTTGAATTCTTCAACCTGTCCTTTGACAAGTTCACCAAGGCGACCGGTGAAGGCATGCCAGAACTGGACTTCGGTCTGCGCCATTGCCGCCAAGGGGGACAAGGCCGTGGTGATGGCAAGAGCGCCAAGCAGATTCTTTTTCATGATTCCTCCCATGCATCAGGGTTGATGCTTCGTTGATTACCGACCGCAACGCGTAACCGGCACACATGACGATTTCACGACGTTAACGTTACAAAAATATAATTCAAGGCCTATCTACTTGGTGAAAAAATAACATAGTGTTATGAAACGGCGCAGCAGATCGGGATCGGCAATGAGTCAAATTCTGAGAGTTCGGCAGTTGGAGGCCCTGATGGCCGTGACCACCAAAGGGTCTGTCACGGCCGCCGCGGCTGATCTGGGCGTAACCCAGCCAGCTGTCAGCAGATTGCTGTCCGATCTTGAAAAATCGCTTGGGTTTCAGCTTTTTGACCGCCGCGAGGGCCGATTGGTGCCAACGCAGGAGGTTCGTTACCTCTTGCCCAGCGTCGAGCGCGTTCTCGAATTGATGCGGCAAATCTCTGATGTCAGCCAGGATATCACACAACGCAAAGCAGGGCACATCCGTGTCGCTTGCCTGCCGGGATTTGCCACCAGCCATTTGCCCAAAGTCGTCGCCGGTTTTCTGAAAGATCGGCCCGGCGTCACCCTGACGATCGAACCTGACAGACCTGAACGCATTCTGGAATGGATGATCGGCGAGCAGTATGATTTCGGTATCACTGACAGCTTTCACGGTCATCCGGCGGTAGAAAACAGGGACATCGACGTTCGCACGGTATGCGTGTTCCCCACCGGGCACGAGTTGGAAGGCCTTTCCGAAGTTACCCCGGCGGATCTTGCACATAGCAAAATCATCCACACCCGACGCGACAGCGACTTTTTCGGGCGGCTTTCGAAAGTATT
This sequence comes from Ruegeria sp. BF10, assembly GCF_056538725.1. Lineage (NCBI taxonomy): Bacteria > Pseudomonadati > Pseudomonadota > Alphaproteobacteria > Rhodobacterales > Roseobacteraceae > Ruegeria > Ruegeria sp. BF10. The sequence continues at coordinate 317,519 of NZ_JBQFTR010000001.1, read as the reverse complement.
TCAACATGCCAATGTCGAATTGAACTCGCATATCGAGGTCAGGCAGTTCACGGCAGCATGCGAATTGGCGCTGGAAGGTGCCGGTGTCTCGGTCGTAAGCGAACTAGATGCTGTCCAGTATACGTCGAGGGGGTTGAGTTATCGGCCGTTCAAGCCGTTTTTGACGCATACCCTCTCGTTGGTGCGTCCAATTTTGAAGCAACCGTCATTGGTAACGCTGGAATTCATCGAACAGTTTCAGGAAAGCCTGGACCCTTTCAAAGTCGGGTAACACGGCCTTTCGGCGGAAAGTCGCATGTGATCTGCTCATGCTCGGCGGGATCGAAGGCGACTCTCCCTGTCCTGCCCCGGATCCGACTGATGTTGGCACGGCGCCGCAGCAGTTTACCGCAACGCCGTCCGACGTGGTGTTTCTTCAGATCGCGGCCTTTCGGCTTTCATCCAGGTAAATTTCACGAAGGCGTTTGGCTATCGGCCCGGGTGTACCATCACCCAGCGCGACTCCGTCGATTTCCACCACGGGCATCACGAAAGCACTGGCCGAGGTTGTGAACGCCTCGTCAGCCTTTTTGGCTTCGTCGATGGTAAACAGGCGTTCTTCAACTTCCATCTGCGCTTCGGCCGCCAGGCGCAGCACGGCCTTGCGGGTGATCCCGTGCAGGATGTCGTTGGACAGCGGGCGGGTCACGATCTTGCCGTTCTTGACGAAATAGGCGTTGTTGCTGGTGCCTTCGGTTACAAAGCCGTCCTCGACCAGCCATGCATCATCGCACCCCGCTTTCTTGGCCATCATCTTGCCCATCGAAGGGTAAAGCAGCTGCACGGTCTTGATGTCGCGGCGGCCCCAGCGGATGTCCTCGATCGAGATGATCTTGGCACCTTTCCGTGCCGCCGGACTGTCAGCCAGCCCGGGCTTGTTCTGGGTGAACAGAACGAGGCTGGGTTTGGTATCGGCCGAAGGGAAGACAAAATCCCGGTCACCGTCACTGCCGCGCGAGACCTGAAGGTAGACCAGGCCCTCTTCGATGCCGTTCAGATCAACCAGCTTGCGATGGATTTCCAGCAGCTCTTCCTTGGTGCAGGGCTCGGCCATCTCCAGCTCGTCCAGAGACCGCTTCAGGCGTACTGCGTGACCTTCGAAATCAATCAGCTTGCCATCCAGTACACTGGTCACTTCGTAAACCGCATCAGCAAACAGGAAGCCACGGTCAAAGATGGATACCTTGGCCTCGGTCTCGGGCAGGTATTCGCCATTTACAAAAACGGTTCGGGTCATGTTTGTCTCCTCAGCCCCAGAGCGCCGCTTCGGGCGGGTGAACTCCGGCGTCGTCAAAAATCAGCGGGGTGTCGCGGTCTTCGGCCAACAGAAGCGGGCCGTCAAGGTCCGTCACCATCGCACCCTGCGCCAACAGTGTCGCGGGCGCCATGGCAAGCGAACTGCCAACCATGCATCCGACCATGATGTCATACCCTTCCGCGATTGCAGCTTTGCGCAGCTCAAGCGCTTCGGTCAGGCCACCGGTCTTGTCGAGTTTGATGTTGATGACATCGTATTTCCCCTTCAGCCCGGGCAGGCTGGCGCGATCATGGCAGGACTCGTCGGCGCAGACGGGCACCGGGCGGTCCATTCCAATCAAAGCGTCGTCGTCACCGGCCGGCAACGGTTGCTCGACCAGCGCCACGCCCAGACGTACCAGATGCGGGGCGAGGTCGGCGTAAACCTCGGCCGACCAGCCTTCGTTCGCATCCACAATGATCTTGGCGTTCGGAGCACCGGCGCGCACCGCCTCAAGCCGCGGCATGTCATCTGGCGTGCCCAGCTTGATCTTCAGAAGCGGGCGATGCGCGTTCTCAGCCGCCTGGGACTGCATCGCCTCGGGCGTGTCCAGCGACAAAGTGTAGGCCGTGATCTCAGGTCCGGGCACTGGCAGGCCCGCTAAATCCCAGGCGCGCTTACCCGCGCGCTTGCTTTCCAGATCCCACAAAGCACAATCCAAGGCGTTCCGGGCGGCACCGGCAGGCAGCAGATCCATCAGCGACCGACGGCTGAACTCAGCAGGCAGACCGGCGATCTCGGCCTCGACCGACTCGAGCGTTTCGTCATAACGCGCATAAGGAACGCACTCGCCCCAGCCCTGATGCGTTCCGTCCGACACCCGCACTGTCAGCACCTTTGCTTCGGTCCGAGACCCGCGCGAGATGGTGAACACCTGCGCCAACTGAAACACATCGCGAGAGACCTCTATCTGCACAGGCCCGCTCCTTCATCTTTTTCCAAATACTCCCGCCAGCGGCGGAACCGGCCCGCCACCGGCGGACCGGTTGGATCACATCGCGGCCAGCGCGTCCACCAACTTGCCCGAGCCGAACCGGAACGGATCGGTCGCCGGCAGCCCCATGTCCGTTTCGATCCTGGCCAGATATGCTGTCGCGTCCTCTTCGGACATGTGCTGCGTGTTGACGGAAATACCGACGACCTGACAATCGGGGTTCGCCACTTTGGCCAGGGCCAGCGCGGTGTCACGCAGGGTTTCGAGCGTCGGCAGCTGATAGGTCGGCAGACCACGCATGTGCTCGCGGGTCGGTTCATGGCTCAGGATCAGCGCGTCAGGCTGGCCGCCGTGGATCAGCGCCATGGTCACACCGGAATAGGATACATGGAACAGCGATCCCTGGCCTTCGATCAGGTCCCAGTGATCGTCATCATTGTCAGGTGTCAGCCATTCGATCGAGCCGGCCATGAAATCCGCAACTACGGCGTCCAGCGGCACGCCATCGCCGGTGATCAGAATGCCCGTCTGACCAGTCGCGCGGAAGGTCGACTTCATACCACGCTTGCGCATTTCCGCATCCATCGCCATTGCGGTGTACATCTTGCCGACCGAACAATCGGTGCCCACGGCCAGACAACGCTTGCCCTTGCGCTTGATCCCGTTGGCAATCGGGTAATCGACCTCAGGTACACGCACATCGTGCAGCTTTCGACCCGTCGCTTCGGCCACCGCCACCAGATCGGGCTCGTCGCGCAACAGGTTGTGCAAGCCAGAGGCCAGGTCAAACCCTTCCTCAAGCGCCATGACCAGAACCTTTTTCCATTCCTGGCTGATGACGCCGCCACGGTTGGCCACACCTATAACCAGCGTTTTTGCGCCGGCCGCTTTGGCCTCGGTCAGGGTCATATCGGTCAAACCCAGATCAGCCTTGCAACCGTCCATACGATATTGGCCGACGGCGTTTTCCGGGCGCCAGTCCTTGATGCCCACAGCCACTTTGGCCGCCAATTGGTCGGGCGCATCGCCCAAAAACAGCAGGTACGGTGTCTCGATCATTGCGGTCACTCCTTTGATTCCGGCCTAAGCTAGAGAAGCGCTTAAACGAGCGTTTCGCGTTTTGATCCGCCAAACACGACAAGTGCGCGATGTTCTTGCGCCATTGACCCAGAAAGCGCAAAATTATTCGAAGTTTTCAAAATGATTAAACTTTAATCACCACTTCTCGGCTGCTGGAATGCAGCTTTCTGCAACCGCATTGCCGCAGATGCACAATCTCCTTGCGCCAGGTTGCGCAATTTAATACCTCATTGGGCGAGAAAATCGCAATTTCATTACCCATACGAGGTCCAGATGAGCTTTCGCATCCAACCCGCCGCGCCTGCACGACCCAATCGCTGCCAACTGTTTGGTCCGGGATCGAATACCAAACTGTTCCCGAAAATGGCAGCTTCTGCTGCGGATGTGATCAACCTTGACCTCGAGGATTCGGTTGCGCCTTCGGACAAGGACATCGCCCGCGCCAATGTCATCGAAGCCCTGAACACTGTTGACTGGGGCAACAAATACATGTCCGTTCGCATCAACGGATTGGATACCCCCTATTGGTATCGTGACGTTGTCGACGTGTTGGAGCAGGCAGGCGACCGTCTGGACCAGATCATGATCCCCAAAGTCGGCTGCGCATCGGATGTCTATGCCGTGGATGCCCTTGTCACCGCCATTGAACGCGCCAAGGGCCGGACCAAACCGATCAGCTTCGAGGTCATTATCGAATCCGCTGCCGGCATCGCGCATGTGGAAGAGATCGCAGCCTCCTCACCCCGTTTGCAGGCCATGAGCCTTGGGGCCGCAGATTTTGCGGCCTCGATGGGAATGCAGACCACGGGCATCGGCGGCACACAGGAAAACTATTACATGCTGCGCGAGGGTGAAAAACACTGGTCCGATCCCTGGCACTGGGCCCAAGCCGCCATCGTTGCGGCCTGCCGCACCCACGGGGTGCTGCCAGTGGATGGGCCATTCGGGGATTTCAGCGATGATGAAGGGTACATCGCTCAGGCGAAGCGCTCGGCCACGCTGGGTATGGTCGGCAAATGGGCGATTCACCCCAAACAGATCGCACTGGCCAATCAGGTCTTTACTCCGTCGGATGAGGCCGTTTCCGAGGCCCGCGAAATCCTGGCCGCGATGGAACAGGCAAAAGCCAACGGTGAGGGCGCAACCGTCTATAAAGGCCGCCTTGTCGACATCGCCTCAATCAAGCAGGCCGAAGTCATCGTGGCACAGGCCGAACTGATTGCGGCGGGCAGCTAAGCCCCAAAAAAAGGGCGCTCGATGGAGCGCCCTTTTATGAATTCCTCAACGGCCAAAAACGTCATTGGGCGTCCATGTGAAGCGTTCCCCCTTCTTTCCTGACTTCATCATCAGGCAAGAGGTTCCCAGTTTCTGGAAATAGACGATCTTCAATGGATACCAGCCCGCCTTGGGCACCTCCACTTCGGTGCGTTGATTGGCTTCACAGCCCTGAATACCCTTGACAAGGCCAATCTGCTGGCCGCCAACCCAAGCTTCTATCCCGTCATTCGACCACGTTTCCAGCTCGTAAACGCCCGGTGAGTCAAACCGCATATACCCTGTGACCTCGGCGGCAACGTTGTAGGCCTCGTCGAACGTCATGACGTCCTCACCCTTGCTTGTGTCCCTGTAATCCAACCCACGCAACGGCTTTCCGGGCTTCGCCTTAGACAGCATGCTTTTTGCCTGACTCAGATCCCGGATCTTCTTGTGTTGATTTCCTGTACCAATGTATTTGACATTCAACCCTGCCTTCGGAGAAGGCTGTGGATTGGCAGGTTGCAGTTTCAGCGGGGCAGACAAAGCGGCCCCGGCAACTACCGACATGGCAACTGCGGTCGCCACTGTTCGAACGAGTTTCATCCTAATCTCCCTGTTTGCGTGCCGTTTTGGCTGGGCATATCCCCTGGCAACGTCATTACAGTGACACTAGGCCCTGAAAATTTGCGCTGCAAGAGAGTGTGGCTTCACAATTGCAGTGGCTACGCACGCAGATCCTTGGGCGACCCCATGACCACATAGGACGTGATCGACGTGACATGCGGCAACGTTCCCAGCACCTCGGTATGGAAGGTCTTGTAGGACGGCAGATCGGCGCATTCGACTCGCAGCAGGTATTCGATCGTACCGGTGATGTTGTGACATTCGACCACTTCGGGGGCTTGTTGCAGGGCACGCTCAAACCCCTCTTGCGCCGCTTTCGTGTGTTCACCAAGACCAACCCCGATATAGGCGACAAAGCCGACACCCATCGCGGCCGGGTTCAGAACCGCACGATAGCCGGTGATCACGCCGGCCTTCTCAAGCTCTTGAACACGACGCAGGCAGGCGGAAGGCGACAGCCCGACCCGTTCGGCCAGTTCCAGATTGCTGACGCGCCCATCACGGGTCAGTTCGTGCAATATCCGGCGATTTATCTGATCATTCTTCATCACAAGTTGCAGAAATAGCCGAAACGCGCACGAAAAAGCAATTTCATTTGCTGCCGGTCGGACGATACTTCGCAGTATGACCTACGACATCCTTCTGGCCCTCATCGCCTTTGCCTTCGTGACATCCATTACGCCCGGGCCGAACAATCTGATGCTGATGGCATCGGGTGCGAATTTCGGCTTTCGGCGTTCGATCCCGCATATGCTGGGCATTGGCGTTGGCTTCACGCTCATGGTGCTGCTGGTCGGGGCCGGGCTGGTTCAGGTCTTTGACAGATATCCGGTCAGTTATTCAGTGCTGAAGGTCGTGTCGGTGATCTATCTGCTTTATCTGGCATGGAAGATCGCACATGCCGCACCGGCCGGGGGCGCTTTGGCAGCGGGGACTCCCATGACGTTTCTACAGGCCGCTGCCTTTCAGTGGGTGAACCCCAAAGCCTGGGCCATGGCCCTGACCGCCACGACCGCTTACACGCCCAGTCAGACCCTGCACGCAATTGCCCTCGTTGCGCTGGTTTTCGGGGCGGTCAACCTGCCATCGGTGAGCACATGGACCTTTCTTGGACAGCAAATGTCGCGGGTGCTGACGAACCCGCGCCGGTTGGTTTTGTTCAACTGGACAATGGCGGTACTGCTTGTGGCCTCGCTCTATCCGGTTCTCTGGCCCGGTTGACCCGCTACGACAGCAGGCAAGTTTCGGCCAGCACATCCTCGGGCGCGGTGTCGGGTGGGTACAGGGTCAGACGCCGCGTTAGACTGTCGTGGGTGCAGGTCAGAACGCGCAGCGCGGGGTCCTTCTTGGCGGCGGCCTTCAGTATCCGTTTTTCCATTCGCCCATCTGAATTCGAACATCTTCACCACTCGGGTCTTGCCGAGTTGCATCCGGAGCACCATCAGGCCATATAGCAGGGAACTTTCGCGTTGAGAGGCGTCATGACCCAGTATCTGGATTTCGAAAAACCGCTGGCTGAAATTGAAGGCAAGGCTGAAGAGCTGCGTGCGCTGGCCCGCACCAACGAAGAGATGGACGTAACCGAAGAAGCCGCCGCGTTGGACGCCAAAGCCGCCAAACTTTTGGATGAGCTTTACGCCGACCTGACCCCATGGCGGAAATGCCAGGTCGCCCGACACCCGGAACGCCCGCATTGCAGCGATTACGTCGATGCCCTGTTCACCGAATTCACCCCTTTGGCCGGAGATCGCAATTTTGCCGATGATCTGGCCGTGATCGGCGGGCTTGCGCGTTTCAACGATCAACCGGTCATGGTGATCGGCCATGAAAAAGGCAGCGACACCAAATCGCGGATCGAACGCAATTTCGGCATGGCCCGCCCCGAAGGTTATCGCAAGGCGGTCCGCCTGATGGAGATGGCCGGTCGGTTTGGCCTGCCGGTGATCACCCTGATCGATACTGCCGGCGCCTATCCCGGCAAGGGCGCCGAGGAACGTGGTCAGTCCGAAGCGATTGCCCGGTCGACCCAGATGTGCCTGAAGATCGGTGTGCCGCTGGTGTCGGTCATCATCGGCGAAGGCGGCTCGGGCGGGGCCGTGGCCTTTGCCACCGCCAACCGCGTGGCAATGCTGGAACACTCGGTCTATTCGGTGATCTCGCCGGAAGGTTGCGCATCGATCCTGTGGAAAGATGCAGAAAAGATGCGTGAAGCGGCCGAAGCGCTGCGTCTGACCGCTCAGGACCTTCACAAGCTTGGCGTTTGCGACCGGATCATCCCGGAGCCCAAGGGCGGCGCGCATCGCGATCGTCCGGCCGCTGTCGAAGCTGTACGCGCGGCTCTCACCGATATGTTGGCGGAACTGGACGGCAAAGATGCGGCGACCCTGATTCAGGACCGCCGTCAAAAATTCCTCGATATCGGCTCAAAAGGGTTGGCGGCGTAACCGTCAGCCACCCAACCTGCGCAACAAGGCAACCGAGGGCTCTCCGGTGACCGCCAGGCCATTGGCGCTTTGATACGCGCTGATGGCTGACGTCGTGTTTTTGCCGATCACCCCGTCCGCGCCCTTCGTATCATACCCTTGGGATGTCAGCCGACGTTGCAATTCCTTGCGGTCGTCCAATGTCAGACCGTTTTCATCTGGCCCGAACGACGCCTGAAACGGCGCGCCGCCGGCAATTCTGTCCGCCAGATGACCGACCCCGATCGCGTAACTGTCCGAATTGTTATAGCGCTTGATGACCTGAAAATTGCGGAAGACGGCAATGCGCGGTCCGGGCACCTGCGGTTGCAGCACGGCCACCGGAGTACCGGAAACCGTTCCGACCTCGCCCCCCCAGGGCTGCCCCCGCACCCAGCCTGCGCGCGACAGGTAAGCAGCGGTCGAAGCCAGCGAATCCGTCGGATCGTCCGACCAGATATCCCGCCGCCCGTCGCCGGTGAAATCCACCGCATAGGCCAGGTAGGAGGTTGGAATGAACTGCGTATGCCCCATCGCACCGGCCCAGCTGCCGGTCATCTTGTCAGGCGTGGTGTCGCCATTCTGAAGGATCTTCAGCGCCGCGATCAACTGGCTTTCAAAGAACTGACCACGCCGCCCATCATAAGCCAGTGTCGACAGAGCTGACACAACGGGCACATCGCCGCGACGCGCCCCATAGCGGCTTTCCAGCCCCCACACTGCAACGACGATTTCCTTGTCTACTCCGTACTGCGCCTCGATCTGCGACAGCGTCCCGTTGTATTGCCGCAGCATCTTCTGGCCGGTGCTGATCCGCTCGTCCGAGGCGGCAATGGCCAGATAATCCTCGAGCGAACGCTTGAACTCTACCTGATTGCGGTCGCGCTCGATCACATCGGGAAGGTACCCTGCCCCCTGAAAAGCGCGGTCAATTGTGGATTGTGAAATTCCCTGCGATGCCGCCCTGCCCTTGAACCCGGCGACCCAGGCATCCCACCCTGCATTGGGAACGGACCGCATACGCGACGCAGGCGCGCTGGATGGCGCATTGCCACCCGTGCAGGCGGCCAACAATATAGATCCAAGGCAAATGGAAAAAGTCCGGCGAGTGATCATGGCTGTGGTCTGCTCTTGTTTGTGATTTGCCTCGAGAGTAACCCAGTCGGGCTGAACAGGCCAGAACAGTGAAACCCTCTACCTTGTGCGCAGAAAGGTCGGCGGAATGCCGCTCAGCTCACCAGCAAACGCAGTCCCTGCGTCACGTCCGAGCGGACCGCCAGGCGCAAGCCCGGTTCGTCCCCTGCCTTGAGAGCAGCAATGATCAGCTTGTGATAATGCGGTGGTTCAGTGCGCCTGAGACGCCCGTAAAGCGCCCTCATCGTCGGCCCGAGTTGCAGCCAGACCGTTTCGGCAATGGCCAGCATCGCGGGTGCCTGAGCCCGCAGGTACAGGGTGCGGTGAAACTCCTGATTTGAACGGATGTACCCAACCGCGTCCCGCTTGGTCACCATCTCGGCAACGGTCATGTTGATGGTCTGCAACCGGTCGATCAGCGCAATATGCGCCCGGGGCAGAGCCCGGCTGGCCAGCTCGACTTCCAGCAACGCGCGCAACGCCGCCAATTCTTCGATCCGGTCGTTGGTCAATTCAGGTGTCGAGACCCGGCCGGAATTGGACAGAAACAAAGCCCCCTCGGCGGCCAGACGGCGCACGGCCTCTCGCGCCGGAGTCATCGAGACGCCGAATTCCTTGCCGATGCCACGCAAGGTCAGCGCCTGACCCGGCGCCATCTCGCCATGCATGATTCGAGATCTCAGGGCGCGGTACACCCGGTCATGAGTGGCAGTTTGGGTGTCAGACGGGCGTGTGCTCAGCATCCGCTTATGTGATCACAAAACAGCGCAAGGTCAACTCGGCTTTGCGTCAAACCTGTATCGATGCAACTCTGCCCCATTGTCGCGCAACCAGCGACGGGGTTGCTGATAGGGGCCGAAAATGCGTTCCACCTGCTCCCAGAACGCGGGCGAGTGGTTCATCTGGGCAAGATGCGCCACCTCGTGTGCGGCCACATAATGCAGCACCTCGGACGGCGCGAGAATGAGCCGCCACGAGAACATCAATCCACCGTGCGAACTGCATGATCCCCAGCGTGACCGCGTGTCGCGCAGGCTGAGCGTGCTGTACGACCGCCCCAGCATTGCCGCGTAATCATCGCACGCACCGATCAGACGGTCCCGCGCCAATTCCTTCAGAAACCGGGCCAATCTGCGCGCCTCGGCCCCTTCCGGCACTGCGACCTCGTCCGCCAGCAACTGAACGCGCCGACCCTTCGCGGGCACGATTCGCCGGACAATGCCTTCAATCGGTATCTTCTGCCCGAACTGCACCACGGCCGTTTCCGGCCTGTCCTGCAAATGCTGGCGAATCCACTCTTCCTTGGTACGCGCGAAACTCAGCGCCTCGGATTCAGGCACTCCGACCGGATAGGTCAGCGTAACCCGGCCATCCAGTTGAGAAATTCGCAAACTGATGCGCCGCGCCCGGGCGGATTTGCGCAGCCTCAGCGGCACCGGCGGCGTCCCTGGCAATGCGTGCTCTCCCATATCGCGACCTCTCTTGCGCAAAGACTTTGACAGTGCCCTCTGCCTGTGGCAGGTGAGCTGAATCATTTAGACGACTCACCTGATATCAAGGGGATTTGACATGCCCAAGGAAGAATGGGGCGTAAAGCGCGTTTGCCCGACCACCGGTAAGCGATTCTACGACCTGAACAAGGACCCGATCATCAGCCCCTACACTGGCGAGATCGTGGAGCTTGAAACATCCAAAAGCCGCATGATCGCGGCGGATGCAGAAGATGCCGCCTCGGTCAAGGCGCGTGAAAACGCGTCGGAAGAGGAGCTGGTACTGGATGACGACGACACTGTTGACGTCGAACTGGATGACGATCTGCTGGATGACGATGATGACACCAGTGATGACGTTTCGCTGGATGATATCACCGACATATCTTCGGAAGACGAAAACTGATCACGTCAAAGGCGACCACAGGGTCGCCTTTTTCGTTCCACTGACAGCTTGGTGCGGAAATTCGCGTTCGATTCCATTTTTGGACTTGCACTCGTCGTCACTGTCTCCTAAACGTCCGTCCACCGCATAAGCGGTACCTAGATGGGGCCTTAGCTCAGTTGGGAGAGCGCTTGCATGGCATGCAAGAGGTCAGGGGTTCGACTCCCCTAGGCTCCACCAAAACCTAACAGAACAACTAGATAGCAAGCATTAGAGCGGTGTGACACACAGGTGTGACACAAAATGAAGCTGCATGCGTACCTCTCACTATCCAGACACGGCATTTATTACTTCCGCTGGCCCCTACCCGATACAAGACCAAAACCCCACACCAGACCAAACACCACACGTAGGACCCTGCGGGTGTCTTTGCGTACAAGATGCCCTAAAGAGGCTGGCACTCTGGCACGGCGTCTTGCAGTGTGCGGCGACACAATAAAAAAGCACATAGAAGCATCGGGCATGAACCACGGCGAACTGCGCACAAAGGTGCGTGAGCACTTCACGGAAGTACTAAAGAAGGCAAAGGCACGTAGGGATGAACTCGGCCCCTATTCCGAGCTAGAGAAGGAACGCATCGCCGACACCATCCGCCACCATGAAGCGGGTAATGAAGACTACTGGGACCTGCTTGGCAGAGACTACGCCCGCTCAGAACTTGATAAGTTTTGTAACGGCGCGGGGGTTGAGCAGCCCAAGACGCGCGAAGACGCTTTTCTGATTTTAGGTGAAATTAAGAAAGCTCAGTTGGCACTGGCCAATGCTTTGCTGGAACACGATAAGACTTTTGAGAAATACGATTTTGGCACGCAGCCCAGCGCGCCTGTGAACGCCCCAGAGAGCGGTCAGCCTAGTTCCGACACTGTCCCAGCTAAAGTTGCGAAGAAGTCCACAGACGCGCCTTCCAGCCCGCTCCTGTCCGTCCTGTTTGCCGAGAGAAAAGCTGAGGCGGAACAGACAGGTCAATGGTCAGTCAAGCTGGTGAACGACTATCAGGCTTGGACAGACCTATTCATAGAATTGCAAGGCGACCGCCCGGTACTAGACTACAAGAAAACAGACGCACGCGACTTTAAGAATGTCCTGATTGAGCTTCCAAGCAACAGGAATAAACTACCGCAAACGATAGGCCTAACACCTAGAGAAGCAATACGAGCAGCTAAAGACCACGGTCTGCAAACGCTATCCGTAAGTACAGTCAACAAGGCCTTGGGAAGGCTGCAAGGGATATGGAAGTGGGCGGACAAACAGTTGGACGAAGAGGTCGTAGACATCTTTGGACCGATGAAGATAGCTGACAACAACAACGCCAGAAACCAACAAGACCCGTTCAGCAAAGAGCAACTGCAGATCATCTTCAACAGCCCCCTGTACACAGGGTGCAAATCGAGGCGGTTCCGCACAGTGCCGGGAGATACAGACCTAAGCGATACCAGTTGGCATTGGCTTCCGCTGCTCGGCCTATGGACAGGCGCACGTCTGAACGAGTTGTGCCAGTTGAGCGTTGAAGACATCGACCAAGAAGAGGGCATACCCCTAATTCGGGTCCAAGAGGGCGACGAAGACCAGCGCGTCAAGTTCGGCAAAAGCAGGCTTGTTCCCATACACCCCGAGTTAGTCCGGCTAGGCTTCCTCCGCTTTGTACAGTCTCAACGACAGGCAGGCCGCGAGCGGATATTCCCTGAACTAAATCTGGGGGCTACAGGCTACTACTCAGATCAGGCCAGCAAAGACTTTAACCGCTACATCGACAGAATTGGCGCGAAGACGGCCAAGACCTCTTTCCACTCTTTCCGCCATAACTTCAAAGATGCTTGCCGTCATGCTGGTGTACAACCTGACATCAATGACATCCTCTTGGGTCATGCGCTGCCCGGTATGGCGGGGCGCTATGGCGACGGCAACGTTCCTTTGCCGGTGTTGTATGAGGCAATGCGCAAGGTCACGTACAATAAAATGTCCTTTGAACACGTCAAAGGCTATCCGTAGCATGAGGTCACAAACTGGCCTGCCGTCCGACAACTAAGTTATGAAGCATGACTGCTTATCGAAACAGAAGACACGCTACTCGTCACCTCCCGAGATGTCTGCCAGAAGCAATGTCTCGGCCTTTATAGATCTTATCTCGGAGACCAATTCTCGCAACTCGTTTACGAGCAGGTCCTGATGTTCCTCTGGTTCGCCTTCTTGGTCATCTTCATGCAATTCCGGTTCGGGTGGCTGCAAGTAGTCCATCTCCCCGCCTTTCTTGCTAAAGGCGACGTATTTTTTAACAGCCGTTTCGAGGTGCGCATCGTGTTCTGGCTCATAGGCGTCTCCAGCGCGCTCCTTTAGGCCCTCAATTATTTCCTTTACCAGATCGCCCTCTCGTTTCTTTAGATCATCCCTCATAGACTTCTCAATCGTCTCGTTCGAAATGCGCTTATGCCTTAAATCTTCGATCGCGTTTTGAACCCGCAGGACATCTAGAACGATCCCAGAAACCTTCTTTGACATAAATGCGAACGCTGAGATGAGCATCAAGCTGCCCGTCACGCAAACAACTATTGAACCATTTGTTGCACCCACGACTTTCAAATCATGTGGCGTCTGCCCAACCAAGTGACCAACGCCTCTTGCGATGTCGTTCCAGTCGCTGGACCACTTCTTCATATCCGCGATATCTCGGATTGAAGCATCCTGCTTAAACTGGATGCGCGCCGAAGCCACGTCAATGTTCGGATCATCCGTTACAACATCTGGTTCGAAGCCATTGTTTTTCAACTCCGTAACGAGCGAATTGAGTGTTTGGACAGCGTTTCTAACGCTTGTCAATGCTTGACTGATTTCAGAAGCTGAAGTTGCAGGATCATAGCTCGACCGGGTTACAACACGCTCGACAAACTCAGCACCTCTGTTCCCGAGATATTGCGCAACACCCATATCGTCGAGATGTGCAACCTGTTGGAAGTTAAGCTCCGTCATTGGCATCGACTTGAGGACCAAAATCAGTTCCTCCAACGGTTCTCGGACTGGTTGCTTCTGGTTCTGTGACGCATTGTGGTTGAGGACGGTTTGGAGCTTTTGGTATTGTTCGCCCAGATTTGGACCCACCTCATCATACCAACGAGCCAGTTCGAACACTTCTGCTACTTCCATTCTCTAAATAACCCCTACTGATGCCAATGCATTTTTTGAATGATCTGGCTCATCTTTCGGGAATTCTTCGACGATATTCAACTCTTGTCTCGCAAAGATGTAACTGCACAATGTTCCAACAGAATTTTCCGGCATATTTTTTCGTGCCCCTATCTATAGGTATCTGAGGGCGGGCTTCCCCCTTACCCCCCTCAAGCCTCAACGCCATAACTGGATTGCATAAGTGAAAAACCGAACCGCACACGGGCAATTAGTGGTTAAATCCCTGATTGCATGATCGCGCAAGTTACAGATATTGTGCCAGCAAAGAACGAGGCCAAAGATGTCGCTGCTGTGGCTATTGCCAACCAGTGTGCAACGTCCCTAATCTTCTGTCGCTTAGCAGCTTCCTCCTTACGCACAACGTACGGATGCTCCCATGTCAATGTCACCAGAGAAGCAATACCGTGGTCCATCAGATTAACCAAGTAAGCTAGAACAGCGGTCAAAGCTCCTGCACCTACACCGACCGCGAACCAGAGTATTGGCCATACGAGGTATGTGGAATTGAACTCTGCGGCACCGGCACTAGCCTCAACTGCTCCCAGAAAAGCCAAAAGAGAGATTACAGCCGCACCGTTCACAAGAATTAGCGTGCGTATCGCTAGCGCAGAAGTGTCTAGCGCTGCCTTCAAGTAGTCGTTTCGTTCCGCTGCATTTCGATCATGTGAACGAAGAGCGTGATCGCGGTTGAATTCTTCAAAGTATCTTGCACGTTCAAAGTCATTATTGTCATCAGTCATACCTTATCATGTACGAAGCCAAACCCAGCAACGCAAGATGCTGAGGTGTCGGCATTCTAGAACAGGAGCCTATGCTCGCTACACGTGCTAGGGTTTGCTACCGTGCCAGTGTCAAAATTGATTGACGCCAATCTGGGCGATACCAACTGAACTTGAACGGGAATTCAATTCGGACGTCCAAAGCAGCAATTTGTGAGCCGTGTTTCACTAGGCCCTGCCCCAGTGACACAACTGGCACAGATGCGAATAATGTCTCACAGATGTTGACTTTACCTTTTGAGACGATATGTACCTCAATGTCTAAGACTTTGAGAGGCAGAACAGATCATGCTTGTTGGCTATGCAAGAACTTCCACTTTGGATCAAACGGCGGGGCTTGATGCTCAACTACGGGAACTGGAACGGGCCGGGTGTGAGAAGGTATTCACCGAACAGGTATCCTCAGTGGACGTGAGAGCGCGTGAGAAGCTCACAGAGGCGCTGAACTTCATTCGTGAGGGTGATCACCTAGTAGTCACCAAGCTGGATCGTCTGGCGCGCTCTATGACCCACCTGATGGAAGTTCGCAGCCAGCTTGACGCCGCTGGGGCGCACCTGACGATTTTGGGCCTAAGTCTCGACACTGCCACGGCCCAAGGGAAGCTGATGTTGAACCTGCTGGGAAGTGTTGCCGAGTTTGAGCGCGAGATCATGCTGGAACGTCAGCGTGAAGGAATTGCCAAGGCCAAAGCTGCCGGAAAGTACAAAGGGCGCAAGCCAACCGCATTGGCAAAGTCTGACGAGGTGCTTGCTCTGGCAGGTAAAGGCGTCGGCGCTACCAAGATCGCTAAAGACCTCGAAATCAGCCGTGCATCGGTATACCGGATACTCAATGCAGGTCAACGCTGACCGCTGCTACCCCATTTGTTGGCGGAAAGGAGAGGTGAAATCTGTCCCTGAACAGATGTACGCTCGTGCCGGGTTATCTATCTTCTTTGCAATCTGTGTGCATATTTGCTGAGACCGACTTAGCCCTCCCTCAATTGAATACATAAAACCGGATAGGTGACGAAATCCCGTCATCTGTCTGCCGCTGCACGGTTATGTATTGGATTGAATACCAGATTGTACCAATCCTGAATGGTATACCTGATGTATGAACATAGTATGTGACCATAGATCACTATCATAGTTGATATTCATAGCATGCTTACCGGATGTATATACTGATACTATACACCTTAGCTAATAGCTGGATAGTATTCCATATATATAGATATACGTATATACATAGTGTATCTAGTTGTGTGATACACAGAGTATGCACACTGACTGTATATACCTAGTATAGTAGATCAATATCTATACATAGCACCATGGTGCAAATCACCTGTATAGCTAGCCATGGTAAACCACCAAATTGATATACTTGGTATATATAATAGATAGCAAATTGCTTATCTATCTGATTTAGATGTCTTCCGGCCTGCCAGCATGAAAACTTGTAGGCTTTGGTACTGCACTGCCAGCATCGAAACGTGACGGCTGCTGAACCACTTGGAGGCTGGATGCATCCAATCTCGGCTTCAAGTCCGAAGTTGGTTGGTAGGTCGGCTTAGTGCTTTTGTCGGGCTGGCGTTTGCTGCGTACCACGAACAGCACTACTACCCCTACAATGATAAGCAGTATCAATACTTCCACAGGATCGGGCCTTGTTAATTGTTTAGTTCAAAACAAACGCAGAGAAGTCCGCAAACACACTGCACGTTATGGTGGATACTGGTGTGAGTGAGAGGTTTTTCCAGTGGAAAATGGCCTAAATCACGTCTTGAACATCCGCCTTGGACCCAAGGCATAACTGGTCGCTACAAAATACCTAGTGTACCAACGTTGTAATGTGTCTTCCTCTGCATTAGCGTCCCGAACCATGGTCATAAGGCGATACTCCCGTGTTCTGCTAGTCAGCGTTCTGGTCATCCTGACCGGGTTGGGCACCATTGCTCAGGCCCTATCAATTGGCTGCATCGGCCACCACTGTGAAGGCCAAATGCAATCGGCGAAACACACTGTCGAAGCAATGAGCAGTGGCGATATCACAACCTCAACCACCCACCATGACCCGGACAGTTCAGGAACCGAGGAATGTAACCCCGCTTTCTGTCAAGCAGTTGTATTGCTGTCCCAGAACCGTGAAGCCGAGCAGGATCAACTGGATATTGACCCCGAGTTCCAGAGTAGAGCCCAAGCCAAGCTGAATGAACCAGACAGCCCTTACAGGCCCCCTGACCTTTGAAGCAGCGTAAATCCTTGCGGACGTAAGCGAACGGCACGTGCGGCTGTTCGCGATGTGTCGCAGCGTTACCAGCTTCCAGAATGTCAGGACCAGCCCATGAAAAAAAGATACTTACTAGTCGGCGTATGCACCGTCGCTGCCGTCGCCGCTTTCATAACTCTTCGACCCGGTTCAATCGAAGAGGCCGCACCACAGGAACCACTTGAAGGCGATGCTATGGTCGCAATTCAGATGCCGCCCATCGAGGGTAATGCCGCAATCGGCCAGCGTGTCTTTGAGGTCTCCTGCGCCTCCTGCCACGGCGTCAATGCGGTCGGTGTAGAAGGCGCAGGACCGCCTCTGATCCACAAAATATACGAACCCAGCCACCACGCTGATGAAGCCTTTCAGAGGGCGGTTTCACAAGGTGTAAGAAGCCACCATTGGCAGTTTGGCGACATGCCGCCCGTGGAAGGTCTGACGCGAGGTGACGTTGCCATGGTGATCGCGTACATTCGTGAAATTCAACGTGCCAACGGGATCAATTGAGGACAAGACCATGAAAAAGATCATAACGCTCGCACTCATGTCTGCCCTTCCCAGCGGCGTACTGGCGCATTCCAAGGTCGATGAAACAACCCCTGCCGACGGAGCCACAATAACTACTGTGCCCGCTGAAATCGGCCTCAACTTCTCTGAGGACATCCGACTGACACTGATAGAGATAGCCCATGAAGAACACTCGGCAGTAAGCCTAGATTTGGGCGACCAGACAAGTTTTGGTCAGAAATTCACGATCCCACTGCCGAGCAATGGAACGGGCACCTATGTCATTGAATGGCGAGGCTTAGGTGAAGATGGCCATGCGATGCAGGGCGAGTTTTCCTTTACCGTGGAATGAGCATGCCAGACATTTGGGGTATTGCCGCAGTCTTCGCAAAGCTGGGGCTCTACATCGGCTTTGCGGGCTCCACCGGGCTAATGATTGTTAGCTGCCTCTATTCCGGCTTTGTCGCACCGATTCACCGAGTGATGAAGCGCCAAGCTAGGGCCTTAGCGTGCCTTGCTCTCGCCGCAACGGTAGTTGGCTTCATGCTTCGTGGAGCCGCCTTAACAGGCGGAATTGACGGCATGGTCGATCCAGAGATGCTTGGTCTACTTTGGCAGACATCCGTGGGCGACGTCCTTGTCTACCGCCTTATCGGCGCAGTGATGATCCTTGTGGGACTGTCTGTTCCTCGGTTTGGTCTATGGATCGCATTGTTGGGTGGCACAGTGGCTTTGTGGTCCTTTGCACAGATCGGGCACGTGCCCGAACTAGAGAGTTTTGGCGTCCAACTCTTGCTCCTGTTGCATCTGCTATGTGTAGCCTTCTGGGTGGGCATCTTTAGCCCGCTGCGGAGTATGGCTCTCATGCCTGAACACCTGACAGATGCTGCTGAACTTGGTAATAGGTTTGGGCAAACTGCCGCGCTGGTTGTACCGGCTTTGATCGGTGCTGGCCTATGGATGGCTTGGTTACTTATCGGCAATCTCCAAGGGCTCTTGTTCACTGGCTACGGGCAGGCACTGTTGTTCAAAGTGTTCCTTGTGGGGCTGTTGTTGATCCTCGCCGCAGCGAACAAGCTCCGATTTGTTCCGTCCATGCAAAGTGGAGAGGCTAAAGCAGCGCGACACCTCGCTCGATCTATCGAGGTCGAGGCAATAGTCGTATTAGTGGTTTTGGCGACAACGGCGACACTCACCAGCGTACTAACACTTCCGAGTTAAGGTAGGTAGAGATGAACAAACACCTGTGTGCACTCGCTCTATGCAGTATTGGTACTAGCGTCGCTGCAGACCATGAGTTGTTAGACAGAGACCTTGCGAATGGGCAGGAACACTACGCAGAGCACTGTGCCTCATGTCATGGAGTTAATCTGGAAGGCCAACCCAACTGGCAAACACCCGACGATGACGGAGTGTTACCTGCACCACCACATGACGTGACAGGGCACACATGGCACCATGATAACCAGCTACTGTTTGAGTATAGCAAACTAGGTGGAGCAGACGCATTGGCGGCACGCGGCATCCAAGACTTCAATAGTGGCATGCCCGGCTTTGAAAGCACCCTAACTGACGAAGACATATGGGACGTGCTGGCCTACATACGTTCCACTTGGCCCGACGATGTTCAGCAAATGCAGGCCAGCCGCAACCTTCCGCACCAGTAGAAGACAGTAGTCTGGTGTGTGTTTGGATGTACACAGTTCAACGTAGCAGGTTGTGCACTTCTATGTGTGACACTATGGTGAGACACACTGCAAACCAACACACTACAATAGTGTTTACTATCAGTGCATTAGGCGTTCTGTGGCGTTTCCCCTAGGCTCCACCAAAACCTAACAGAACAACCAGATAGCAAGCATCAGCGCGGTGTGACACACAGGTGTGACACAAAATGAAGCTGCATGCGTAACCGGAAGAGACCAAGCTTGTTCACCGCTTGTCTTTCGAACCATCAAGACGCCGACCTGCCGAATTCACTGGGGTCTGAATCCGGCAGCTGACCCTCAGAATCTCAATGACAGACAGGACATGCCACCATCAAGCTTTGCACAATCGGTATTGTCAATTTCAATGACCTCATAGCCTTCGCGATCCAGCATCTCTGCGGTGCGAGGGAAGCCAGCGGCCATCAGCACCAGATTGTTGAACCGGATCGCGTTTGCCGCTGCCTCTTCACCGTCTGCAACATGCAGCACCCGGTAGCCTTCAAAGCAGCCCGAAGCGTCCAATCGCCGGGTCGCAAGGATTGTCTCGGCATCCATCAGCGAACAATCCGTTTTGAAGTGCAAAACGCCCTCGGGCGTGAACACTTCCCGCAGTTTGTAACCCCATTCAGAGGTGATTTTCGCCAGTTCCTCGACACCTTCCGCGTCGGTGCGGTCTGACCGGCCCACAAGGATTTCGCGACCGGTTACAAGGATGTCTCCGCCCTCGATATGGCCGGGACCTTTGATCTGTGTGACCGTATCATAGCAGGCCCGCAGAGCCGGAGCGATCTCGGCCACTTCCCCCATCCGCGAAGGCGCGCCCGGCCGCATCAGCACAGCACCCTGCGGCAGGCACAGCGCCGTATCTTCGACAAACTGCGCGTCAGGGAACGCATCCAGAGGATCAAGCTCAATCACCTCGGCCCCGGTGCTTTTCAGTGCTGCCACATATGACCCATGCGCGGCCATCATCCCATCGAAATCCGGGTTTCCGATATCTTCTGCGCGCAATCCATCAGCTATGGTCGGTGCCGGGCGGCGGGTGATCGCGCGGGAAAACTCAAAAGTTGGGTCTGACATGTTTCAATCTCTCTGAGGTTCGAATTTCGGAGCGGTGACTTCGATCATCGCGGGCCCGTCCAGGGCCGCCGTTTCGCGTAACGCTTGTGCGACGGCCTGAGGGTTATCGGGAACCCTGGTGTGTGGAATGCCAAAGGATCTGGCTGTCGCTGCAAAATCGGGGGGTGTGGGGTCACATCCAATGACCGTCACACCTGCATCCTGCATCGATGTGGCGATTTCCCGGTACCCGTGATTGTTCCAGATCACGAACGTGACCGGCAGGTTTTCGTCTACTGCGGCCATTGCTTCCGGCATTGAAAACTGCGCTCCGCCATCGCCGACGATGCATATTACCCGCGCCGTTGGATCGGCAATCGACGCGCCGATGGCGGCGGGTATGCCATAGCCGAGCGCACCATACCCCGTTGCCGCATTGAACCAGCCACCTGTCCGGTCGTGGTCATAGTAAAGATTGCCGGCATAAATGGGCTGGGTGGAATCCCCGACCATCAGAGCATTCGGAGACGCGGAGCGCATCGCATTCAGTATCTCCACCTGTTTGCGATAATCCGGGCCGATCTCCTGCCAGGCCGCGTCGCGCGTTGATCTGGCACGTTCCGCACCGTCGCTTTGCCGTGCCCTCTGCGGCAGGGCCTCATACAGTGCTGGCACAACCAGGTCGACGTCGCCTTGAATGGCAATCGTTGCCTCATGCCGTGAAAGCTGATCGCTGCACCGTTCAACCCGTATCAGGCCGGACAGTTTCGCAACCTGACCGGTGGCATACATGTCATAATCGGTTGGCCCAAGCTCGGTTCCCAAGGCCAGAACGCAATCGGCGCTTTCCAACAATGCGCGCACCGCCTTCAGGCTGGGGCTGGCCGGAACGGTCAGAGCGTGCCCGTGCATCAGGCCGCGCGCATTGACGGTTTGCACAACAGGGGCATCCAGGGCTTCGGCCAGTGCTTGCAGTCCCGCCTCGGCACGTTTCGCCCCGCCGCCCGCCAGAATGACGACTTTCTTTGCGTCAGTCAGTTGCCCTGAGGCCTGCCTGATCAAAGCCGGGTTGACCGGAGGATCAGGGTCAGGCGTCTCGACTGCTGTTTCCTGATATTCCGCCGCTGCGATATCCAGCGGGACCTCTATATGTACCGGCCCGGGGCGACCGTTGGTGAGGTTGTGAAAAACACGCGCCAAGACCGGGTCCAGAGCGCCGGGGCCGGTGACCTGTTCGGACACCAACGCAACCGTTTTCGCCAGCCCCATTTGGTCTGGCAATTCGTGCAGATGCCCCAAACCCTTGCCAAGCGATCCGGTTTTGTTGACCCCGGACACCACCAGCATCGGTATTGAATCGGCCCGCGCCTGCGCCATCGGCGTCAGCGTATTGGTCAATCCGGGGCCGGTGATCACAAAGGCAACACCAGGCTTGCCCGCCACACGCGCATAGCCATCGGCCATGAAACCTGCGCCCTGTTCGTGTCTGGGTGTAATGTGCCGGATGCCCGAAGCGGCAAGACCTCGGTACAGTTCCACCGTGTGAACGCCTGGTATTCCAAAGACGCAGGTCACATCCCTTTGGCAAAGCTTGGCAACCAGAGCTTCGCCAATTGTCATACCGCTCATGCGACCTCACGTGATTTGCTGTTGGCGTGATCGATGATACGGGAAACCGCAATTCCAAAGTCCGTGTCACTGATCGTCAGGGCGACCCGCACCCAGTCCTTCAGGCTGTCCCCAAAGGCGGACCCCGGCATGACGGCCACCCCGGCCTGTAGCAGGTCCCAGGCATAGGCTTCGCCATCCAGCCCGGTGGCAGAGACATTGATGAGTGCGAACATTCCCGCCTCGGGCCGGTGAACTTTCAGATCCGTTTCCGCTTCAAGACGATCGGCCAGCAGGGTCGCGCGGCCAGAAAAGCGGGCGGCCATGCCGGGGGCAACCTCGGACCCGTCGCGGATCGCTTTTTCGGTCATGTCCGCGATGAAAGGCTGATTGCCAAAAAGCATGGTCTCGGAATAGGGCAGCAGCGCTTCGCAGAACGCGGCGGGCCCGACACACCAGCCACTGCGGAACCCCGGAGCGGCATGAGATTTCGAAATGGATGATACGCCAATGACACGATCCGCCAGTTCCGGATCCGCCAATGGCGAAACAAATCGGGCACCGTCAAAGATCAATTCTTCATAAACCTCGTCCGAGATGATCCACAAGTCATGCGCAATCGCCAGCTGCCCGATCTCGGCAATGTCCGCGGCGGTCAGGATCGCGCCCGTCGGGTTATGCGGCGTAGTCAGAAGAATGGCACGGCTGCGCGGAGTGATGCGGGCCGCGATATCTGCGGCCTGCATGCGAAACCCTTTCTCGGGCCGCAGCGGTACGGGCACCATCTCGGCCCCAGATGCGCGAACGACACCTTCATAGGTCGCGTACATCGGATCGCCGACCAGCACTTCGTCGCCCGCCTCGGCGACCCCGGCCATGGCGGCAAACAGGGCGGTCTGCGTCCCGGGAAAGCACAGAAAATTCTCAGGCCCGAATGCCCGCCCACGCGAGGCAGAGTAGCGCGCAGCCAGCGCGTCTAGCAGTCCGGCTTCTCCGCGCCCATTGGAATACCCTGTCCGCTGCGCCCGCAATGAGGTTACGGTGGCTTCGACCAATGCGTCCGGCACGGGCACGTCCGGTTCTCCTATCGTCATTTCGACGATATCCGCTCCGGCCTTGATAAGGTCGCGCGCTTTCAGGTGCACGCCCCATTTGGCGCCCCCCAAGCCCGCCAACCGTTCTGTCACGGATGTGGTCTTCATGACTGCTCCACTTCTTTGGTCAATGGAATCCCGACGATGGCGCTGACGGAATCCAAACCGATCTGCGCCAGTTGGCCTTCGGAAAAAGCATCCGGAAGCGCCCCCCCTTCAAGCCACAGCCCGTCGATCACCGCGTTGCAGGCGATGGCCAGTTGCATTGCCTCTGACGCATCAACCGAACGCCCAGTTTCTTGCAGCGCAGCAACGATCAGCTTCTCGAGGTGATCCCGGAAATAGTTGTAGGTTTGCTGGTGAATGCGCTGCATTTTCGGGTCATGCTGCACCTTGTTCAGGAAGCCTGCCCACAAGGCCACAGCGCTTGGATCGACGATTGGTGGTCGCAGTGACGCGTCGACGAAGTTGGTCAGCCGAGAAACCGCGCTTCCCTTTCCTGACGAAGCAGCTGTCTGGTCTGTCAGCGTATTCATGTGGTGCTCATACGCCGCCTGAACCAGATCTTCCTTGGATGAGAAATAGTGCCGGATCAGCCCTTGGGTCACGTTCGCGCGGGCTGCGATCTCACGCACTGTGGCGCCCCGAACGCCCATCTCGGCGATCAGATCCAAAGTCGCCAGAATCAGCGCCTCGCGGCGAAACTCGGCAGACTCACGTTTGAATTTGCGGCTGTCGTCCTGCACGTCAGTGTCATCCATGGCATGGAGTTATTATACACTTGCATAATTGCGAGATTCGGGGCTTACTGCAAGCTGAAATCAGAAGATTCTTGGATATGGACACAGCCAAAGCAGTTTCACCCGCACCCGAAGCAACCACGCCCGACGAGGCGATCAAGGTTGAGGATCTGCACAAATCCTTTGGCACGCTGGAGGTTTTGAAAGGCGTATCCCTGACCGCAAACAAGGGGGATGTTGTTGCCATTATCGGGGGGTCAGGCTCTGGAAAATCCACCATGCTGCGCTGCATCAACTTTCTGGAAACGCCGAGTTCAGGAAAGATCAACATTGGCGGCGAACTGGTTGAAATGCACGCGGATGGCAGCCCTTCCAACCGCCGTCAGATCGAACGTATCCGCACACGGCTGGCCATGGTCTTCCAGCAGTTCAATCTGTGGACACACCGTACGCTTTTGGAAAACGTGATCGAAGTGCCCGTGCATGTCCTCAAGGTGCCGAAGGCAGAGGCGATCGCGCGGGCGCATGAACTGCTGAAGAGGGTGGGCCTCGGCGACAAGGCCGACACCTATCCGGCCTATCTTTCGGGTGGTCAGCAACAGCGCGCCGCCATCGCCCGGGCGCTTGCGGTCGATCCTTCGGTGATGCTTTTCGATGAACCCACGTCGGCGCTTGATCCCGAGCTTGTTGGCGAGGTTCTGACCGTGATCCGCGATCTTGCCGCCGAAGGGCGCACAATGCTGCTTGTCACCCATGAAATGAAATTTGCACGCGAAGTCGCAGACCACGTTGTCTATCTCTTCGAGGGCCGTATCGAAGAGCAGGGTCCGCCTGCCGAGGTCTTCGGCAACCCGAAATCAGAACGCTTGAAGCAGTTCCTCAGCTCGGTCGCCTGATCCGGAAAAACAACACATAATGAACCAAAAGGGAGTATCAAAATGAACATCAAGAAAGTGCTCGCGTCCGGCCTTGCCGCCGCTGTCCTTTCGGCTGGTGTCGCCAGCGCCGAAGAGGTCAAGATCGGCATCGCGGCCGAACCTTATCCGCCCTTCGCGTCGCTGGACAGCTCAGGCAACTGGGTCGGTTGGGAGATCGATGTCATCAATGCGGTCTGCGCCGCTGCGGAGCTTGACTGTGTCATCACACCGGTCGCCTGGGACGGTATCATCCCGTCGCTGACCGGACAGCAGATCGACGCCATCATGGCATCAATGTCGATCACCGAGGAGCGGCTGAAAACCATTGATTTCAGCGATCCTTACTACAACACACCTGCCGTCATCGTCGCGGACAAATCGATGGATATCGAAGCGACCCCCGAGTCGCTGGCCGGTAAGGTTGTCGGCGTTCAGGCTTCGACCATCCATCAGGCTTATGCACAGGAATACTTCAAGGATTCCGAGCTGAAAGTTTATCAGACTCAGGATGAGGCCAACCAGGACCTGTTCGCAGGCCGCATTGACGCCACACAGGCCGACAGTATTGCCATGGCGGACTTCGTGAACTCGGATGCCGGGGCATGCTGTGAAATCAAAGGCGCCGTCGCAGATGATCCGGCTATCCTGGGGCGAGGCGTTGGCGCCGGTGTTCGCAAGGGCGATGATGACCTGCTTGCAGCGCTGAACAAGGGCATCGCGGCAATTCTTGCCGATGGAACGCACGAGAAGATCACCTCGAACTATTTCTCGGCCAGCATCTACTAAGCTGTCGCTGTGACCGGACTGTTGGAATCGCTTGGATTGGCGCAGAGCGCAGAGCTACTGTCGCTGTCGCCACCGGGTTGGGGGGGCAATCTGCTGCGCGGATTGTCCCACTCATTGCAGATCGCTTTTGGTGCATATGCGCTTGGCCTCGTGATCGGATTGTTCGGAGCCTATGGCAAACTATACGGCGGGAAGGTCACACGCGACCTTCTTGCCATTTACACGACCGTGATCCGGGCCGTGCCGGAACTGGTCTTGATCCTGATCCTGTATTACGTGGGATCTGACATCATCAACAAAATCTCCGCTGCAATGGGTGGAGGCCGGGTCGAGGTCAATGGCGTCGCCGCGGGCATTTGGGTTCTCGGCGTTGTTCAGGGCGCATATGCAACCGAGATTCTGCGCGGAGCCATTCAGGCGGTTCCACCCGGACAGATCGAGGCGGCCAAGTCCTACGGGATGCCCGCATTCATGACCATGCGGCGTGTCACGATCCCCGCCATGATGGGTTTTGCTGTACCCGGTCTGGCCAACTTGTGGCTGATTGCCACCAAGGACACTGCACTGCTCGCGGTCGTGGGGTTCAACGAACTGACACTGGAAACCCGGCAGGCCGCCAGCAGCACCCGGGCCTATTTTACCTTCTTTCTGGCAGCGGGTTTTCTCTACCTCATGGTCACTCTCTTTTCGGGTGGTATCTTCGCGCGGATCGAGAAATGGGCGCGTCGCGGTCAACCTTCTCTGAAAGGAGGTGGCAGATGATCGACCTCAGGTCCTTGATGCAACCCCATCGGATCGTGATGATGCTGATCTTTGCCGGGATCGTGATCTGGTGTGCCATGTCTTTGCGATGGGACTGGTTGCCAAAATACGCCCCGCTTGCCTTGCAGGGGATCTGGACCACGCTCTGGCTGCTTGTTGTCACCGTCGTTCTCGGATTTCTGCTGGCCGTACCACTCGGGTTGGCCCAGGCCGTTGGGCCCTGGTACCTTGCGGCCCCGGCCAAGGCGTTTTGCACCATCATTCGGGGCACACCCCTGCTTTTGCAGCTTTGGTTGCTGTATTATGGCCTCGGCTCATTGTTCCCTCAATTCCCATGGATACGATCGTCCGAGCTTTGGCCGTATCTGCGTCAGGCCTGGCCTTATGCGGTGCTGGCTTTGACGCTTTCTTATGCCGGCTATGAAGGTGAGGTGATGCGCGGAGCCTTCAAAGGCGTCGCCAAAGGTCAGCTGGAGGCGGCAAAGGCGTTTGGCATGCCAAGGCTGACGATGTTCCGCCGCATCTGGTTGCCGCAGGCAATTCGCAATGTCCTGCCGACCCTGGGCGGTGAAACCATTCTCCAGTTGAAGGCGACGCCCTTGGTTGCCACGATTACGGTGGTTGATATCTATGCCGTGTCATCCCGGGTGCGGTCCGACACGTTCATCATCTACGAGCCGCTCATCCTGCTGGCCGTATTCTATATTCTCGTTGCTGGTATTATTGCCCTGATGTTCCACTGGCTGGAAGTGAAGGTGCTGGGAACCGGAAGCCGCAATGGGTCTGCCGGATAATACCAGCCGGAAGTGAAGCGAGACCCACGGCCCCGCTCCGGACACAGGTTTCGTCGGCGCGTTTTCAGACCGATTGAAACCATGGGCACACGGTCAAGACGGTTGCCCGGAATGGCTTGGGGAAGGTTCGGCTTGCAGCCCTTGCGACGTAGGTACCGGCAACCCGGGACTGGTGCCTGGCCTTCTTATCCATTGCACAACGACCTGGAACACCGCGCCGCAATCGTCTGGTCGGCGCAGTGGCGGATGTCACGAACTGATCGTGCCCATTGGCTCTGTTTGCCAATCAGAACAACGCTCAGATGGCCAGATATTCCTCACGAAGACTGGTGTCCTCAAGCACTTCTTTTGCCGTTCCGTCGAACACGATGGTCCCGGTATCAAGGATGATCGCGCGGTCCGCCAGCTCCAAAGCGCGCACGGCGTTCTGTTCAACGATGATCGTTGTCATACCCTGCTGCTTGACGTGTATGAGGGTTTTTTCGATTTCGTCGACAATGACAGGCGCCAAACCTTCATAGGGTTCATCCAAAAGCAGCACTTTGATGTCCCTGGCAAGAGCCCTGGCGATCGACAGCATCTGCTGTTCGCCACCCGACAGTGTAATCCCTTCCTGCTTCCTGCGCTCTCCGAGACGCGGAAACAGCTCATAAAGCCGTTCAAGGGACCATCCGATCGGAGGCGCAATCTGTGCAAGTTGCAGGTTTTCTTCGACTGTCAGGCCGGGAATGATGCGTCTGTCTTCCGGTACAAGACCAAGGCCCACTGCCGCCGCTTCATAGCTTGTCATGTTGTGCAACGGCTTGTGGTCCAACCAGATTTCGCCATGTCTGACTTCTGGATCTCCAACTCTCGCGATCGAACGCAGCGTCGAGGTCTTGCCCGCGCCGTTGCGTCCAAGAAGGGCAAGAATCTCGCCTTCATGTACGTTGAAGCTGACGCCCTGCACGATGTAGCTTTCTCCATAGTAGGAGTGCATGTCCCAAACGGAAAGAAACGCAGGGGCGGTGCTGGCCAGATTGGCGTTTTTCGAAAAGTCAGGTTTCTCGTTCATAGCTTTTCCTTACGCAGCCTCGCCCAGATAGGCCTCGCGAACCTTTGGGTTTCCGCGGATGTTTTCGGGAGTATCTTCAACCAAAGGCGTGCCCTGGGCCAGAACAGTGATGCGTTCGGCAAGGCTGAAGACGACATGCATGTCATGCTCGATGATCGCGATGGTGATATCGCGTTCATCCTTGATCTGTTTCAGCAGGTCGATCGTGTTGTTGGTATCCGCCCTCGCCATCCCCGCCGTCGGTTCATCCAGCAGCAACAGCCGCGGATTCTGGCTGAGGCACATGCCGATCTCGAGCCGTCGCTTGTCGCCCCGCGACAGCGAGGCCGCGTGCATCTCACGCTTGTCGGCCATGTTCATCTCTTCCAGCATCGCTTCGGCCTGTTCGACAACAGCCTTTTCGTTGGCGATGGTTTCATAAGCATGCATCCGGAACGCCCCATCCCGCATGGCGAAGATCGGAATCAGCATGTTCTCCATCACTGTCAATTCACCAAAAATCTCTGGTGTCTGAAACACGCGGCTTATGCCCATCTGGTTGATCTGGAAGGGCTCAAGCCCCAAGACCGAGGCGTTGTCGAACAACACGGACCCGGTGTCTGGCATGAGCTTGCCGACCAGACAATTCAGCAAGGTCGATTTGCCCGCCCCATTGGGCCCGATGATTGCGTGAACCGAATTCTCCTCGACGCTGAGATTCACATCCGTGAGTGCCTTGAGGCCGCCGAAGCGCTTGCTGACGTCTTTGACTCTTAGAATTGCCATGGCTCGCCCCTTATTCCGCCGGTTCCGTTTTACCCGACGTCGCGTCGTCGGATTTTGATTTCTTGCGCTTGAGCCGGTTCAGCAAACGCTGACCACCTTCGACAAGACCACCCGGCAGGTAGATAACGACAAGCATGAAAAGAATGCCCAGCGTCAGATGCCAGCCCTTGCCGATGAACGGATGGATCACGAATACCACCGCGTCCTCCAGCCCGTCAGGCAGGAATGCAAACCAGCTGTGCAACACGTTGTCGTTGATCTTCGAGAAGATGTTTTCGAAATACTTGATGAAGCCCGCACCCAGCACCGGACCGATCAAGGTTCCCGTGCCGCCCAGGATCGTCATCAGAACGACCTCGCCCGATGCGGTCCACTGCATCCGTTCGGCACCTGCCAGCGGGTCCATTGCGGCCATCAGCCCACCAGCCAGGCCGGCATACATGCCCGAGATGACAAATGCCGCCAGCGTGTACGGTTTCGAATTCAGGCCGGTATAGTTCATCCGCTGCTGGTTCGACTTCACCGCCCGCAGCATCATCCCGAAAGGTGAACGAAAGATTCGGATCGCCAGGTAGAAGACCACCATCATAATCACCGCGCACAGATAGTATCCCGCGTTGAAATCAAAGCTCCACGCGCCCACGTCCAGCGTGTAGGTCGCGCGCATCGGCAGGCCGAACAGATGCGGCAGATCCGGCGAGTTCGCCCCTTGCAGTATTTGTGGATCATCCGCGTAAACCTGCAATCCCGTTTCCCCGTTCGTCAGGTTGAACTTGGGGTTGGACAACACCGAATAAGCCAACGCAAAGCTCATCTGGGCGAAGGCCAGCGTGAGGATCGAAAAATAGATGCCCGACCGGCGCAGGCTGACAAACCCGATCAGCAAAGAGAACACTCCGGCGACCACAACGCTGAGTGCGATAGCCGGGATGATGTTGTAGCTCAGCAGCTTGAACATCCATACGGCGGAATAGGATCCAACGCCCAGAAAGGCCGCGTGACCGAAGGACAGGTATCCGGTAAGGCCGAACAGGATGTTGAAGCCGATGGCAAAGATGCCAAAGATCACGAAACGTTGCATCAGGTCCGGATAGCCCGCGTTGAATTGCGCCATGGCGCTGCCTTCGGGGAACGGATTCAGGATGAAGGGCGCCAGCATCGTAAGGATGCCGACGATGATCAGCAGGCTGGTGTCTTTTTTGTTCAGTCCCAACATCGATTATTCCTCCATCACGCCTTTGCGTCCCATCAAACCGCGCGGGCGTGTGAGCAGCACAATAATGGCAACAAGGTAGATGATGATTTGGTTGATGCCCGGGATCGTCGTCGTGGCCCAGGTCGTAGAGGCGAAGCTTTCGAGAATGCCCAGCAGAAAGCCAGCCAGCACGGCGCCGGGAAGAGACCCCATGCCGCCAACGACAACCACAACGAAACTGAGGACCAGAAAATCCATCCCCATGTGATAGTTTGGTGGGTTGAGCGGCCCGTACATGACGCCCGCCAAACCGGCCACCGCGGCAGCAATACCGAACATGATCGTAAAGCGCCGGTCGATGTTGATCCCCAGCAAGCCCACAGTTTCGCGATCCGCCATGCCGGCGCGCACAACCATGCCGAAGGTGGTGAATTGCAGGAATGAGAAGACGGCACCGATTATGGCGACCGCAAAGCCGAAATAAACCAGGCGCCAGATCGGGTAGATGATCGCGTTGGGATCAAACCCGATCATTGTGCCAAGGTCGATAGAGCCACTCAGCGCGTCGGGCGGCGGGGTCTGGATGGGGTTGGCACCAAAGAAATACTTTACGATTTCCTGCAACACGATCGCCAGGCCGAACGTGACAAGGATCTGGTCTGCGTGGGGGCGTTTGTAGAAATGCTTGATAAGCCCGCGTTCCATCACATAGCCAACCGCCAGCATGATCGGGATCGCAAACAGGATTGCCAATGGAACGGACCAGTCGATGATCGTCGCCCCGAACTCCGGGCCAAACCATGCTTGGACATAAGGTGTTTCCACTTTCAGCGGGTTGCCAAGAAAGTCGGTTTGGCTCTCGTCGATGGTTACAAAGCTCAGGTTCATGAGCTTTTGCAAAGTGACGGCACAGAACGCGCCGATCATGAACAGGGCCCCGTGGGCAAAGTTCACAACGCCGAGCGTCCCGAAAATAAGCGTCAGCCCCAGCGCAATCAGCGCATAAGCCGACCCTTTGTCCAGACCGTTCAGAATTTGCAATAGGATGGCGTCCATTGGCCCACCTCAGGGTTGGTCAGTGTGAATTGAGTGGCACAACAGGATCAACCCTGCTGTAGATGTCTGGCCACCATTTTGGCAGCCAGACTTTGATACGCGGTCTTATGCGCCCGGGTTACACTCACCCAATGCGCCACCGGCGAACATCGGATGCTCCGGATCGTATTCGACCTGCGCGCGTGGCGTGATCTCGACGATCTCCAGAGTGTCATAGGCGTTGGTCGGGTTCATGTTGCCACGCACGACCAGCACATCCTTGAAGCACTGGTGATCCGCGCCGCGATACCAGGTCGGGCCGTTGCCCAGGCCGTCGAACTCGAAGTCTTCCAGCGCTTCCGCAACACCGCATGGGTTGAATGTACCGGCACGCTCGCAAGCATCCGCATAAAGCAGAACCTGTGCATAGCAGGTCTGGGCCGAGTTGGACGGCGGCTTGCCGTATTTCTCGCCGAAGGACTTCACGAAAGCCTTGGTGCCTTCATCCTGCAACTGCCAGTTCCAGTTCATCGAACCCAGCACGCCCTTGATGTTCTCGCCCGCACCGGCGGCCATCAGTTCCGAATACAGCGGCACGACGATCTTGAAGTCCTTGCCGTTGGCGACCTTGTCGAGCAGGCCGAACTGAATCGCGTTGGTCAGCGAGTTCACCATGTTGCCGCCATAGTGGTTCAGAACCAGAACGTCCGCGCCCGAGTTCAGAACCGGAGTGATGTAGGACGAGAAGTCTGTTGACGCGAGTGGCGTTTTGACGGTGTTGACCGTTTCCCATCCCAGGGCTTCGGTCGAGGCGACGATCGACTCTTCCTGGGTCCAGCCCCAGTTGTAGTCCGCCGTCAGGTGATAGGCGCGGCGGTCGTTGCCCATCTCGGCGGCCAGCACCGGCGCAAGCGCAGCGCCCGACATGTAGGCGTTGAAGAAATGGCGGAAACCATTGGCCTTCTTGTCCTTGCCGGTGGTGTCGTTGGCGTGGGTCAGACCTGCCATAAAGATCACACCCGCTTCTTGACACAGGCCCTGAACCGCAACGGCCACGCCCGAGGACGACCCGCCGTTGATCATGATCGCACCGTCTTTTTCGATCATCGACTTTGCAGATGCACGCGCGGCGTCCGACTTGGTCTGGGTGTCACCTGTGACGAACTCGACCTTCTTGCCGAGGATGCCATTGCCCTTCAGCGCCTTCGACGTGAAGGTGTTCAGGCAACCGCCGTCGCCCTCTCCGTTCAGGTGTTCCACCGCCAGCTGTTGCGCCAGCAGCTCGTCATTTCCCTCTTCCGCATACGGCCCGGTCTGGGGAACGTTGAAGCCCAGGGTCACGGACCCTCCGGTTGGTTCGTTGGTGTAAGCGGCAGCCGACGAAGCCGTGAAGATCGTAGGCAGGGCCAGACCGGTGCCTGCAACGGCACCAGACTTCAACACGCCGCGGCGTGTGACAGATTTGTTGGTCATTAATTCCTCCCATTTCCCTTTCTTTCGTCGTCTGGCTCCTCTTCCAGCAGACGAAAGCGCACTTATGTGCATTTCAATAATGGAAACGCAGTGGAAAATTTCACAACAAATTACTGGATTTGAAACAAAATTTTGTAAACGTCTTGACGAAATTCAAGATCATTTGAAAAACTCTCTGGCGTTGAATAATTTAAATATATATTTTTCATATATTTAAATGTAAATATAGACGACGCAATTGCCAGACATGACAGCAATGTTCGTTCACTGCTGCGCCAAAAGACGATTTCCCATGCAAAGCCAGCCTTTTCAACACGTTGAATGGAAACAAGCTCTCTGCCCCTCCCTCATCTGACGGTCCAGTTTGATTGTTGTTGGCGCAAGATCGTCCACGGGGCGGCCGGTATGATTGTGTCCGGCGCGGGTGGGCGGCATCCCAGCGCAACGAGCAGTCTTTCATGTTCCGGTGTTTCGTCCATTCCACGATCAGGATCCGTTTGCCCGAGCCGCCCCCCGGATTTCGGACACTGACGTCATCTGTGACTTGCCGAGCCGGCGCGCGGCGCGACCGACCTTTGGTCAGGGAACCAAAACCGCTGCCCCTTGCAATCGCCCGGCGCTCAGATCCGCGAGGGCTGTGTTGGCGTCCTTCAGTGAATATCTTTGTGTCCGTGTCTGGATACCTGCGGCTTGGGCCATTGCAAAAAACTCCTCACCATCCTGACGCGTCAGGTTTGCGACAGACAGGATTTGACGTTCCCCCCAAAGATCGCTGTAGGGAAAGGATGGAATGTCGCTCATGTGAATTCCGCCGCAAACCACCCGGCCGCCCTTGCGGACAGCTTGCAGCGCTTTGGGCACAAGGGCACCGACAGGTGCAAATATGATTGCAGCATCCAGTTCCACCGGTGGTCGTTCGTCGGACCCACCAGACCAAACCGCGCCAAGATCACGCGCAAACTTCTGCGCCTCGATATCCCCGGGCCGGGTCAGCGCATATACTTTCCGGCCCTGCCAGACGGCCAGTTGTGCAAGGATATGCGCGGCGGCTCCGAATCCATAAAAGCCGATATGCTTGGCATCCTGCGCCATTCGCAGACAGCGAAATCCGATAAGCCCGGCACATAACAACGGTGCCAGTGCAACCGGATCGGCAACCTCTGGCAGGGCAAAGACATACCGTGCATCCGCAAGGCAGGCTTCGGCAAACCCTCCGTTTCGCGTGTATCCCGTGAACACCGGCGCGTCACACAGGTTTTCCTGCGCGCGGTGGCAATAAGGACATCGACCACAAGTGGACCCAAGCCACGGCACGCCCACGCGCTGACCGGTTTCCAGCCCTGTTACAGCATCTCCCTTTCGCAGGACCCGTCCCACGATTTCGTGGCCCGGAACCAGTGGAAGTTCAGGATGTTCGAGGTCACCATCGACGATGTGCAGATCCGTGCGACAAACACCACAAGCCTCGATCTGGATCTGGATATCATGATCGCCCGGCGCCGGAAGTTCGATGTCTTCCAGTCTCAGCGCACGGCCGGCCTCGTTCAAAACCATTGCGCGTGTCATGGTCCAACTCTCCAGATTTGTCCGCCCGTGGTCATCTGTGTATTGCCTCTTTTCGTTGCAAATTGCGGGCTCGGCCTTCGACAAAGCCGCAAATTTGGCACAGGGTTCCGACGACCTGCACGATAACACAACTGCGCCGCAGCAAGGCTTGATCCATCGCAAAGTCCCGGATCCAACCGAGCGACCAAAACCTCGGTTGCACCCGAAGGACTTGTTCGGGTGTCCAAGTGTGATTGACCAGGCAATGAGGGGTCAGACCTTCGCCACCGGTTTCAGGTCTGATGAATGTAGCTGCCCGGCGCTTTGGGCAGGTTTTCGGCCCCTCTTCGTTTTCCGCCCATCGGCGGCGGCGCAGTTTCGCCCGATGAACGGTCTTTGATCCAATCCACCATCGCAGGCCACCAGGAACCTTGCTTTTCCTTGGCCGACTCAAACCACTCATCCGGCGAGGTATACAGCGCGTCTGCCGGCCTGTGGCCCAACCGATAGTGGCGGTGCTTGTGCCCCGGTTCGCTCAGGATACCGCCATTGTGACCGCCGTTGGTCAGCACGAAGGTGAGGTCTCCGTCGGTAAACAGCCGGATTTTGTACACTGATCGCCACGGAGCAATGTGGTCGGATTCCGTTCCGACCACAAACATGGGAACGCGAATGTCCTTGAGCGCGACGACCCGCCCTTCGACGGAAAAGCGCCCAGCGCTCAGCCGGTTTTCCAGGAACAGACCGCGCAAATATTCGGAATGCATTCGCGCCGGCATTCGGGTCGTGTCATTGTTCCAGACGGTCAGATCCGTAGGCAGGTCGTCTTCACCCAGAAAATAGCGGCGCACAGCCCGGGCATAGATCAGATCTTCGGCGCGGATTGTCGTGAAAGTTCGCGTCATCTGAGGGCGGTCAAGATAGCCCTGCAACCACATCAGATCTTCGACAAAAGCGACCTGACTGTCATCGATAAACAGCAAAAGCTCACCGGCTTCGGCAAAATCAACCTGCGCCGCCATCAGCGTAACGCTTGCAAGCCGGTCATCACCATCGCGTTGCATCACCGCAGCTGCAATCGCCAGAAGTGTGCCCCCCAGGCAATAACCATTGGCGTGGATCTTTTTACCCGGAACGATTTTCTCGATGGCCTCGATCGCGGCCATGACACCGTTCAGGCGATAATCCTCAAGGCTGAGATCAGCCTGATCAGCCGTGGGATTGACCCAGGAAATCATGAAAACGGTAAAGCCCTGCTCGACCAGATACCGCACCATGGAGTTTTCCGGAGAAAGGTCGAGCACATAGTATTTCATGATCCAGGCAGGCACGAAAAGGATCGGTTCCGCCTGCACGCGCTTGGTGCGCGGTGTGTATTGAATCAGCTCGAACAGCGCGTTGCGATAAACGACCCTGCCGGGGGTCGCGGCAATGTCTTTACCGATTTCATAACCCTGAGGGGCAGGTTCGTGCTGTTGCGTTATGGTATGGGCAACATCCTCAAGGAAGTGGGCGGCGCCCTCCATCAAATTGCGACCGCCGGTCTGGAACGTGCGATTGATGATTTCCGGGTTCGACCACGGGAAGTTCGAAGGAGAGACAAGATCAAGTGCCTGGCGAACCTGAAATTGCGCCCGTTCGGCGTCGCGGGGGGCGATGCCCGGCATTTCGTCCGTTGCGGCCTGCCACCAATCCTGTGCGCTCAGAAAAGCCTGCTGCCAAAGGGAAAATGGCGCCTTTTGCCAGCCGGGCGCATTGAAACGGTGATCCTGCTTGCGTGGCTGAAAAGGTGGAGCGGCCCTCGCACCGGTCGCCATCTCGCTGGCATAGACCCAGAGTTTGGCCGTATCGCGTGCTGCACGCTCTGTCAGTTCAAGCTGGCGTCCGGGGGAACGACCCAGGTGCAGGGCCCAATCCATCCAGGTGGCCATTATCGAATGCGGGGAAACACCGGCTGTGGCACGGGCAAGGGCCGCGCGCGTTGCGCGGTCAAGTTTCTCATAGGGGTGTGGCGGGGCATTCTTGCCGGTATCTGCCGCGCAAACCCCGGCCTCGGCAGACAGCTTGTCAGGTGAGAGTTTGGTCATCTGGGTTCTCCGATCCGGGCAGAGTGCTAAAATGCTGCAAACCTAAGCCTATGTGCCCACCAAGCCCCGAGGCGACCAGTCAACCGCCCGTTTTCTGATTGGACGTACCTGTTTGCACACCGGACCAGGCGAGGCGTCCTGAAATGGCCGCGAGCGCTTGGGATCCCGTGTTACCAGGAACCGTTCGCTATTTTGGCAACATAAAGAACTCTTCCAGTACAATCTTGCCATCCTCAACGGAATAAATGGCAATCTCGCTAAGGTTCATCCTTTGTCCGGTGTCTTTCTGCACGACCTCGGCATTGAAACGCACCCCAAAGCGATTGGGCGGATGAACAAAAGGACCGTCCGCCGTAAGTGTCAGGATATCATGCGTTTTCAGCCAGTCTTCCCGTTTTGCCTTGATGGCGTCGCGGCCCTTTGTGATCCGAAATTGCCGTACCGGAGGCACAACCGCCTCTATGGACTGAGCGTTTTCCGCGTACATCTCGTCAACGCTTGCCAAGCCATTGCGATCACGCATCGCCTGAACAAACGCCCGCCCAATTTCGACTAGTCTTTCCATGCAAGACCTCCTGATACGTTGGTGACTGTATCTCGGCGGGCCGCGTTCAACCTTGACAAAGATCAAAATGAGACGGCCCTGCAAAGATTGGCCACATAGCTTGCTTCGGAACAGGCAGAACAGTGCCTTGCAGATTTGGACGCAGCAAGTCGCCGTCAATTGTCGGGCAAGATGTGTCCCTGCGGGTCTTGGCGCATCTTCACTCCTTGACGGTTAAGATCAGCCTGAAATCCTCCGCTACACAATCAATACAATCTGTTCCATGGGTGCTGATGGGCTTCATGCAAATCGGATCAACCTCTCTGCAATCGGACTGTGATTTCGGACAGCCGGGACCAGGATTGGAACGTGATCGGCAAAGCAAGTGCGGCTTCAGAAAACTCCCATGAATAGCTGACAATCGAAAAAATCATTCCAGGTGTCGCATCCAGGTTCTGCGTCGCGAACCACAGGTTGAACAGGATCAGACCTATCAGCAGAACGAAGATCACACCGTACAGGAAGGCTTCGGTATCCGAGAGCTTCACTTCGAAACGACGCAGTTTCGTCAGGTGGACAAGCACCGGGCGGTTGCGGCGGCGTTCCAGAACGCTGACCTGATGTTCCATCTGCTCATTCAGCGCACGGTTCCATTGCCAGAACGTCGAATGAAACAGGGCGTAGATGCATACCATTCCGACAAGCACCCCACAGGCTGACGGAGCCAGCACCGGCGAGAAGTAAAACAGCAATATTGCTGAGACGACGAACTGCATGATCCCTGAAACTGCCGAAGGCAGGATCTCTTCCAGAAAGTCGGCCAGTTCTCGCCCCATTCCGATCCGGGCGTTCAGCGAAGAAATCGGCAGGTTTGAAAAACGCGCAGCAAGCGCCTTGCCCAGCTCGACGCGGATCGTTCCGTAGACACGCGTATCGTATATCCGCCGGATCACGCCGATCAGCGTGAGGGCGACCATAAGAGCGCCCAAATGCACAAAGGGCTGAAACTGTCCGCTTAGCAATCCATCTATGGCAAAGCCGATAAACAGCGGGATCAAAACGGATAACACAGTTTCCGACAGTATCAGAAACCAGGTGATCCCGACACGCCACCGAAACACGCTCAGCAACGTGCCGATCGTCAGTTTTCTGTCCCTCAGCATACGGCATCACGGATCATAGTGGACACGAACGCGGACATCGCCTGGCCAGACCGAGGCGGCCTTGAAATCAGGCATGTCCTGAGGGTTCGGGGCGCCGGTTGAACCCAGCCCCTCCAAAAGCTTCGTCTCGGTCATGTTCAGGTCTTCGTCCTTGTTTTCGTCGTGAAACAGCAGCACCGCATAGGGGCCCGCGGTCAGGTCGGGAAACTCATGGCTGACGCTGCCTTTGCGGGACGGAACCTGGGCGTAGTCAATCGCGCTCTGGACATCCAAACCGTCAAAGGCGCGCGCGTCGTCGAAAACAAGGATCACAATGTTTCCCTTGGCGTTGCGGATACCTTCCACGGTCACGTTCAGACCATCCGAGGCGGCAGGCGCTGCAAGCGCCATCAGGGCAATTGCGGGGGCCAGAATGCTTCGTGTCATGACTGTGTCCTTTCTCCGGAAGGGTGCGGCGGGACTGGCTTGAAGACGACAAGAACATCTTCGGCAATGGCGATCAGCACGGGCACCAGCAGCAGCATGAGGGCGGTGCCGAACAGTTCGCCAAAAGCCAAAGAGATGGCGGCAGGGATCAGATACTGCGCCTGTTCCGAGGTTTCCGTCAGCAAGGGCAGCAGGCCGATCACCGTCGTTGCGGTGGTCAGAAAGATCGCCTTGAAACGTCCGATGCCAGCGCTTGTCAGCGCCAGGTTCACGGGCTGGCCGTCCTCGCGCGCCTGATTGTATCGGGTGATCATGACCAGGCTGTCGTTCACGATCACGCCGGTCAGCGCCAGCATGCCGAAGAACGAAAACAGCGACAGCGACACATCCATGATCAGGTGCCCGACCGCAGCCGCGATAAAACCAAAGGGCACGATGGCCAGAATGACGAAAGGTTGCCAATAGCTTTTCAACGGCACGGCCATCAACACATAGATCAAAACGGCGGCCAGCAGCAGCGCACGTTTCAAGCCACCGCTGATGTCGGCCATCTCTTCCAGTTCACCGGCGGGCAGAACTTTGACGCTCGGGTACTTTTCGCGGAGTTTCGGGACCAGCTGTTCGAACACCGCCTGACCAACCTCTTCGGGGGCAACACGGTCACGGTCGATGGACGCGGCCACGATATTCATGCGCTTGCCATCGCGGCGATCGACGGTGCCAGAGGTGTAGGTGCCCTGGATTTCGGCAACCGTCTCAAGCGGCACCCAGGCACCGGATGCGCTGCGCAACTGGGTCTGCATCAGATCGGCGAGCGTATCGCGATTTTCCCGTGCGTTCTGCACGACCACGCGGATTTCGGACCCGTCGCGCCGGACCTTGGTCACCTCGGCCCCGCCGAACCCATAGCCGATTTGTTTGGCCAGGGCCTCGGTGTTGAAGCCAAGGTGCCGCGCGTCCGGGCGCAGGCGGAGTTTCAGTTCGGGCTGGCCGCCCGCCAACCCATCCCGAACATTCGCCACGCCATAGATGTTCGACAGGAAGTCTTTCATTTCGGCACTGGCCTGTTGCAGCAGGTCTTCGTCTTTGGACGCCAACCGGATGCGGAACCCTCCGGCGAGTGTTTCCGACCCGGTGAACTCCAGTTCGGTGGCGCCTTCGACCGCTCCGACCCGGTCGCGCCATTCGCGAACCACGGAAAGGATCGGAACATCCGGTCGTTCGACCACTGGGATCATCTCGGCATACATTTGCGCGTTTCCTGCGCCGTCGATGATGCTGAACACCGTCTGAACGGGCGGCGTGGCCATGCCCGCGCCCTCGGCAAGCTCGGCGTTCAGATCGTTCAACACAGTTTCAATCCGGTCCACGTTCGCGCGGGTCAGCACAAAGGGCGCGCGGGCGTCCATTTCCAGGTTCATCGTGATGATTTGACCGGGCACTTCGGGAAAGAACACCGTTCTGACCTTGCCCTTGTACATCAGGCCAAGCCCCAGCGTCGCGGCGGCGACGAACAGGATCAGTACGGCATAGCGCTGCCGCACCGCGGCGACAAGCAAGGGCTGATAGATGCAATCCCGCACCCAGTCCAATCCGCCCTGCGCGGTATCCTGTACGCGGCCCCAGAGGCGGGTCAGCAGGTACCTGCGCTCTTGCCCCATCGAAATCTGCGCCAGATGGGCGGGCAGGATGAACTTGCTTTCGATGAGCGAAAAGATCAGCGTCAGGATCACGATCCCCGCGAACCCGGCCAGCACCTTGCCCAACGGGTTGTCGATCAGCAGCATCGGGAAGAACGCCGCGATTGTCGTCAGCACGCCGAAGACCGTTGCGACCGCCACGCGGTGCACGCCGCGTTCGGTGTCCTGGATCGGGTCCTTGCCCTTTCGGCGTTCCTCGAAAACGCTTTCTCCGACCACTACCGCATCATCGACCAGAATGCCCAGGGCGATGATCAGACCAAAGGTGGTGACATCGTTCAGCGAATAGTCCACCCATTTTGAACCCGAAACGGCCATGGCCCCCATGACCGAAACCGGAATGCCCATGGCGACCCAGAAGGCCAGGCGCACGTTCAGAAACACCGACAGCATCAAAGTCACAAGGATCAGCCCCTGCACCCCGTTGGACCGCAACAGCGCCAGCCGGTCCGAGATATAGCCGGCGCTGTCGCCCCAGACCCCGACCTGAACCTGCGACGGCAATTGGCGGCTGAACTCATCCACCGTGCTGCGCACGACATCACTGATCGTCAGCAGGTTCTCTTTCTGCCCGACCAGAACCTCCATCCCGACGGTTGGTTTGCCGTTCAGCCGAAACAGATACTCGCCGTCCTGAAACCCGTCTTCGATCTTGGCGATATCACCCAAGGGCACAAAAGACCCGTCGTCACGTTCAATGATCGGCAAGGCCGCGTATTCAGGAGCGTATTTGGCGCGATCATCGGCCCGCAGATAGATCGTGCCGCCCGCGGTCCGTAAACGGCCCGCCTGAAATGTCACCGAGTTTTCTTCGATGGCGCGGGTCACATCCGCCACGGTCAGGCCATAGTGGCGCAGCAGTGCAGGGTCGATTTCGATGCGCAGTTCCCGCGGGATCAGGCCCCAGATTTGCAGCCGGGACAATTCCGGTTGCGCCAGCAGCTCTTCCTTCAGGCGCTGCGCCAGGCTCTGCAATGTGGCCGGGTCCGTTTCGCCGTAAAGGTTCAGATACAGCGCCGGAAAATCGAAACCCGACGCTTCGATCACAGGGCGGCGCGCAGTATCGGGCAGATCGGTCAACCCATCGACCCGAATGCGGACCCGATCCAGAACGGCTTGCAGTTTCTGGCCACCCGCGCGGCGGACGGTCACGACACTCAGGTCGTTTTGGGACCGCGACGTCACACTGCGCACGCCCTCCAGCCCTTCCAGCGCCTGCTCAACTTTCCGGGTCACCAATTCGTCGACCTGTTCGGCAGTGGCGTCCGGGAACTCGATCGAAATCGTAACGCTTTCCGCAGGAATGCGAGGGAAGCCCTCGATCCGAATATTCAGCAGCGTCTGCACCCCAAGAAAGAGGATCAGCGCCATCATCAGATTGGCGGCGACAGGATTGCGGATAAACCAGGATGTCAGCGCGTGCATGGCTCAACCCCCATCCGACAGCGGCGTGACACGCTGACCCGGCAGAAACGAGGCCAAAGGTGTCTTGGCCACGCGCCATGGGCCGCTCCCTTCGGGGGCCCGTATCGTGAAAGCACCTTCGCTGCGGAACAGGATGTTCGGGCTGAACCTCTGAAGGTGGTCGTTTTCATCCACAAGCCAAATGTACCCCGCACGCGTCAGGGCGCTTTCCGGCAGGGTCACGGTGTCGGCAATTTGCCGTCCGGGAATGTGCACCTTCAGAAAGTCTCCGGCGAGTATACCGTCACCGGGATTTGCGACGTCCAAGAAGACGCGCACCTGTCGTGTGTCCTGATCCAGAAACCCGCCACCACGCCGGACGCGTGCCTGCCCCAGGCTTTCGCCCGAGCGATGCGTCAGTTCAGCAGTAACCCCAGAGATCGGATGATCGAACAGCGCCCAATCCGCTTGGCTGAACCCGGCAACCAGTTCGAATTGTCGGTTGTCCGACAGGTGTATCAGGGGATCGCCCGGGTTGACCGTCTGGCCGATGCTGGCAAAGCGACGAGTGACAAAGCCTGAAAACGGAGCAACGACTTCGGCGTCCTTCAGATCATTTCTCGCCGCATTCAGGCGCGCCTGCGCCGCTGCAACGGTTTTTTCGGCAACGCGCAGTTGCGGCAGGTTCACGGCCAGTTCGTTTGGCGGTTCCACCCCATC
The DNA here is from genome assembly GCF_056538725.1 of Ruegeria sp. BF10. NCBI lineage: Bacteria > Pseudomonadati > Pseudomonadota > Alphaproteobacteria > Rhodobacterales > Roseobacteraceae > Ruegeria > Ruegeria sp. BF10. The sequence goes on along the minus strand of NZ_JBQFTR010000001.1, from coordinate 275,457 downwards.
CCGATCGAACTGCCGTTTCGCGACGGTTACGTTGTTCTGCGCGCGCAACAGTGCAAGTTCCGCTCGCTCAAGCTCCATCTCAGCGGTTGCAACGGCGCTTTGATAAGGGGCATTTTCTATTGAAAACAAAGGGGCGCCCCGTTCCACCTGTGTCCCGGCCAAAGCGCCGGCATGCACTTCGGTGATGCGCCCGGACACAGCAGATCGCAGCTCGGCATCCCAACGAGGCCGAACTTCGGCAAATGCAGAAACACGCGCCTGCACGGTTTCCGGAACAACGGTTACGACAGAGACGGTCTGTGGCAGAGGCGAGATGTTCGTTGCCTGAACATCAATTGTATCCTCCGTGTCAAACAACACGATGACGATCGCCACAAACAGCACCAGGGACAATCCAATCCAGAGCCATCGCCGAACTGGCCTTTGCTGAGCTTCCGAAGTTTTGCCTGTCATTGTCCTGTTTTTCCTGATCCGCCTGATCCATTGCGCCTTGCGGGGCTCGATTGGATGTCATATACTATGAACGATCGTTCGTTCAATATGAAAAAGCAAAAATGACCGAAAACACCAAGAAACCAGGTTCAGCCCGGGAAAAGGCAACGGCCAAGCGCCGCAACCAGATTCTGGAGGCCGCCGTTATGTGTTTTCTCGAGCGCGGCTATCATCAGACCGGCGTCCGCGACATCGCAGCGCGGGCCGGCGTCAGCCTTGGAAACCTCTACAACCACTTTCGCGGCAAGCATGACGTGCTTGTGGAAATCGCGATGCTTGAACGCCGCGAGCTGGAGCCGTTTCTGAAAGTCCTGAATTCAAATGCACCCGCACCCAAAGTGTTGAAGAAGTTCATCAAGGCCTATGCCAACTATCTGGCTGCGCCGGAAAACGTCATCCTCACCTTGGAAATTTCGAGCGAAGCCATTCGTCAACCGGATATCGCGCGACTGTTTGTCGAAAACCGAGCAAGACTGACCGAGGCGCTTGAAGAAGTTGTGAGACGCGGAGTTGACGCAAGAGACCTGCGCGCTGTTCCGGATCCACTACAGGCGTCGCAATTGGTGATAGAGGTTCTGGAAGGAAGCGCGTATCGCAGCGTACTGTCGGAAACGCCCATGAGCAAAATCGCTGGAAGCATGGAGGATTTCATTCTGAGCTCGTTGCTGGCGCGTCAATGAAGCCTGTGTCGCGCGTTTACCTGAAGTTGATGAAAGCCTGCGAACGGGAAGACGCACTGTGGCAATCGTGCGGATAGCTGAGCTCAGCTTTCCGCCCATCTTTTCGGAAAACAACGTGTTTCTGGCGCAGAAATGACCTGTGCAGCCCCAACCGCCACAATTGTAGTGGGGCCAGCGGGATTTGGACAAGCCAAACGCCCCGTCGAAGACGCATTGCCTCGCCCTTTCCGGCCTTCGCAACGTGGCAGTTCAGCAGAAACAGGCGCCTTCGGTGTCTGACTGCAAAAAACGCCGTTTTCCCAAAAAGGAGATCAGGTTCAACGAAATCAGTCTGGGTGCTGGACGAAGGAAGTGAGGCGAAAACGGCAAGGTTCTGTCGTCAGTGGCAGAACTATGTGTCGCCTTACAAGGAATGTGGAACGTCACTGATCTTTGACTCAATCGACAGCTAAAATCTCAGTAAATGAGTGAATCACGTCATTCAATTTTGACCCAAACGTCAAGCATTTCTGACCCAAGGCGATTAGTGGCATTTCATTGATGCTGGAATATATGTCTCATTTTTTGCCAGCTCCACCCAGCTGCTGACGAACGGGAATTTGACCGACATGGAGTTGAGAAGGTTACTAAGTTCGAGGAAACTAGGTCACGACAGAACGCGCATTGGGTGCCTTACCCTGAGCCTCCAAGCCTTGTCGAAGTATCCTCCGTATCATTGCCATCAGCCATTCGGCGGAAAGCTTGTCGCCAACCTTCAGCAAGTTCTTTCATCTGAGACAAAACCTCGGCATCTTCTGGCGATATGCGACGAGTCAGCCGTGCGCGTGTAACAGCCAATACAGACCAATTCGGATTTGGCCTTTCAGCCAAGGTGATCCGATCACCGGCGCCAACTTCGCCAGGTTCGAGCACACGATAGTACCATCCAGTTCGGCCCGTCTTCTGAAACTGGTAGGGCATTTCTTTGCGCCCCGTATGTAGCCCAAGTTTCCAGCACGGCTGCCGCCCCTGGCTAATTTGAACTACCGCCGTCCCGAGCGACAGGATGTCCCCAATGCAGAGGTTTTCCTCGGTCAGTCCCGTCGTTGAAATGTTTTCGCCAAACGCCGCTGGCATTGTGCCGGGTGCCATCAGGCCTTCTGCTTGCCACGCCGAATAGTGATCAAAAGCAAAATGATGGATGGCTTTGTCTTCGCCACCATGCACGGTCAGATCCGCTTGTGTGTCCCCAGAAAACCCGAACGAAGTAATGGCTTGCCGCCCGTTCACCCGGTCTTTCTGAATGGCAGACGGAGGTTTACCTTCCCAGCGATCTCTGATGGCTCCAAGGAAAATGCCGTCGATGTTTGCCGACAGGTCTGGATGTTTCATCTAGCTTCCTCGTGCTCAATACAGATTTTGTCTTTTTCGCCGAGGTCCAGCGAAACGCCCAGCAAATTGCAGAACCCGTTTTCCGTCGTGCCATCATGATGGGCGCAGGATTTGCATTGGCCGAATGATCGGCCTCCATTTGTGGCCAAGGCTAGACTGAGGCTTTGTATCAGCCCCTGCTCAAGCATCGTTTGGTCTTCAGAAGCCATGTTGCCAATTGCCCGCGCAACAGGGTTTGACTGACGTACAATCTCGTCCCCTTCCTTGGTCAGTTCGTAGGAAATCGACCGCTGATCCTGTTCTTTTCGGTGCTCTTCTACATAGCCTTTGCGCGCCAAAGCTTTGAGCGTCTGTGACATCGTTCCACGGGTTGTACCGATGTACTCTGCGACATGCGACGGCGAGCGCGAGAACATGTTCGCCTCAGCGAGGTACTCGAGCGCCATCCTCTGAGTCGGGTTCAAATCTCCCGCCCATCCTTCGGAAGCATCAATCCGGGCCAGACGGTTGATCAGTGTGCGTATGCGATGATCTGTGTTCATAACACTTTTAGTAGCGACTCGAAATTATAGTTGCAATGTATTTCTCATTATAGTAGCGACTCGCTATCTTTTAATTGGAGGCACCCATGAAACTTTCAACGCTCACTTCCACTCTGGCCTTGTTCATCGGCAGCACAGCTTTTGCTGATGAGAACCATGCCATTCATCAGGCTGGCGCGATCACATCTCCGGCAGACGCCAGCAAAGTCGCGGACTTTGACATTCTGGCCGCGCACGCTCACCGCAATGGAAACACGGTCACTTTTCACATGACAACGAATGGATCTGCTGGCACCTCGGTTCCGGCGGCAACCGGAGAGGTCGGTGGATCAGACGTCTGGTCCTATGTCTGGCCTACGTCTTTGGACCCTTCGGCCGTTGGGTTCGAAGGCGGCACAGGTATCCTTGCAATGGCCGCAACCAGTCATCCAGATTTTGATGACACACCGCTTTTTGACGAAAACGGCGACGGAGATCCGACCAATGACGGCATCGAATGGCACAGCCACTGGGTTGTGTTGACCCCGACCGAAGAATGCGGACCCGACGCGCTTGCCGTACGTGACATCCCCGAAGGTTCGTCACCCAAGTTACCTGCGACATGGCCTGGGTTTCCGATCTTTCTGGATAGCCCTGGGTTTACGCCTTTGTTCGACGGCCCTGAAATCTCGGTGAACGCAGGCTTCGCCAGCGACGTCGAACTGGAAGGTGTCGCTTACGACGGCGTCACGTCAGCCTTGAGGGTTAACGCGAATATCCATGCGCCCTTGCTGTGCGTCACTGATGTCTTCGACGTAGCATCTGGCGGCCTGAGCCTGCCGGGCAAACTTCACTAACATTCGACTACGCAGCCGCCGAGCCCAAGGCGGCTGACTGATACTGAGGACAAGGAAAATGCAAACACCAGAGTTAGACGTCTCGGAATGGTTCAACACAGACACGCCCCTAACCCTAGATAACCTAAAAGGACGGGTTGTCGTCATTGAGGCCTTTCAAATGCTTTGCCCAGGATGTGTCCTGCACGGTATTCCCTTGGCGCAGTCGATTCAGAGGACGTTTCCCGAAGAGAAGGTAGCCGTAATTGGCCTGCACACTGTGTTCGAGCATCATAACGCTATGACACCGGTGTCTCTGAAGGCTTTCCTGCATGAATATCGCATCACGTTCCCTGTCGGCGTGGACAAACAGGGCGCTGGACCGTTGCCAAACACGATGTCTCGCTTCGGCATGCGCGGTACACCCAGCCTTGTCCTTTTGGATCAGGCGGGGCAGATCGTTGCGCATCACCTTGGTCAGGTTTCGGAACTTCAATTGGGATCAGAGATTGGCAGTCTTCTGACACGGAGGGGCGTGTCGGCCAAAGGCGGTCCCGTGACTGTCGGTCAATCGCCGGATAGCAGTCATTGATCCTGTGCGCGGAGAACTTCTGTTTCGAGCCCAACCCGTGAATTTGATTTTCTCGCTGCGAGCGCTCGCAGCACGGATTTTGCCGCGAAGGCATCATCTTTAGCGCGGCAATGCTGTGTTAACAGCCGCCATTCATGTCGGGCGCAGCAAGATTTCGTCAGGCAAGGAACGAGTCGCGGGACAAAGGGTAAATTCGTCGCGTTTGCGCCAAGGTCTGCAATATCGAGTAACCGGCCGCATAATCGACGTGCGGCACTCACCAGAAACCGTTTCAGCGGATCACGTGGACAGAACAATTGGCGTGGTGAACGACCCGGTTTGCAGTTGACCCAATAAAAATGTTCTCGATCCCCGGCTTGTGTGAGGCCAGCACTATGCAATCGATGTCATTTTCATTTGCGAAGTCAACGATCGCGCGGCCAGCGCTCCCCGAGACAAGGCGCGGTTTCGCACCCGATAGCTCCGCAGCATTCAGATGTAAGCTTTCCTGAAGTTCTTTTCGCGTATTTGCCAGAACTTCCTCGGGTATCTGAGATGCCACATATGCAGGGATCGGTTCCTGCACATGAAGCACTGTGAATTCCGCATCGGCATTTGCCAGCAAACGAGCAGCTTCAAATGAGGCCTGTGTATCGTGATCTTTGTCCAGTGCGACTGGTACCAGAATGTTTTTATACATATGAGCTACCTTCCATTGCTCCAGCTGCGATCGTTCCGACCTCTGCGGTGATACGGCTCTCTATACCGGTTCTGATTTCGAAGACTTACCCGCTTTCTTTGCTGTGCTTGCAACATCATCTATTGTCTTTTCCACAGCTTCGGCTTCGGTTTCCGCTGCATATGCTGCACATCGGGCAACTGTTTCGAACCATTCCTGAGCGTCAGCCACAAGGCGTTCGGCTGAGTGCTTCTGCCACTCTGCTATGGATTGCAGCGCTTTTGCCGGATCAGTCGGGTCTGCAGCAGACGCCGAGCGCGAAGCTTCCAGCGCGGTTCGCACAGCCTCGTGACGCCTCTCAAACCAATGTTGAGCAAAGGCCTCTGCCTCTTTCAGTGACTTCTCCTGCGTGTCCCAAAATTGCTCAAGCTGAGCGCCCAGAAACGGATTGGCTGTAGTAGTCGGCTGCATCTGCTTGAAAATATCTACAAGTGTGTTGGAGTAACTTGATTTTGGCTTCTCTTCAGGCATCGGAGATTCCTCCTCATCTCTAAATGCTGAATATTAACTGAGATCGTGGAAACTTGCCTTAATGTAAATCAACCACCGCCGGCAAACGTGGTAGTGGTGTCCTGCAACCCAAGGGTGGGCTTTGTGCCAACCTATTCAGTCTGTATAGCCTCAAGATACGCAATCACATTCGCCAACGGCACACCTGCGAACATCGGTTGGCCGTCAGGCATCGTCAGCGCAACTTTTTGATCCGAATCCAAAGCTGGTCCAAAAATGGGCATTTCTCCACCATGCGCGAGCAATGGTGCGCGACCATCAATTTGACGCGCCACCGCCTCAATCGGAAAAACACCGTCGTTTTGGGCCGCGAGCCTCGTCAGATCAGGTGTCCTTATCGCCAGCATCTCCGCCATTGGACCATCTCCTGTGGCCTCGAAACCATGGCATTGCCAACAATAAGTTCTGTAGAGATCGTGCCCATTTTGAAGGTCAATATCCTGCGCCAGTGCAGCACTTGCAGCAAATATTGACAAAAGAAGTCCGCGACAAACTAGCATCTGTTCCTCCTCCGAGATCAGCATTTCGAGTTGAAAATACGCGATATCGAATGAATGCTTCATTGATCTCGCTCATATTCAACCTTTGAGTACCAGCTGGGAAAAACCATCACGAAACGACGGTCGCAACACTCGGATCCGCCTCTCCGATCAGTCTTAGCGCCTGATGATATAGATCAACGCCAAATAAAGAATTACATATCAAAGTATGAATGTTTCAGAAGAAGCTCGGCATGAGCGGTGATGAGCCCTTGGATTATCATCGGGGTGCTTGTTTGCGGCACAGCTTCGGTAACCCGGCAATTGCCCATCAAGGAGTGAGGTGAATGCATACAGTTGATCCACCGTCCCCTAAACTCCGACGTTCTCTCACCACTCCGTTGCTTACCTTATATGGGCTCGGTGTAACCGTCGGTGCGGGAATTTATGTGCTCGTCGGCGCAACCGCCGAGGCCGCGGGCCCTTATGCTGCGGTTTCGTTTCTTGTTGCAGCGCTCGTCGTTTCGCTGACGGCTTTGTCGTACGCCGAACTCGCGACACGCTATCCCGTAAGCGCGGGTGAAGCGGCATACGTTGAAGCGGGATTTCAAAGGGGCTGGATGGCGGTTCTAATCGGTCTTGCCGTTGCTGCGTCTGGGATTATTTCAGCCTCCGCTGTTGCGATTGGGGCGGCCTCATACCTTCACACCCTGACGGGGCTTGGCACCGCATTGCTTACGATCGGCGTTGTGTCGGTCATGGGGCTGATTGCAATCTGGGGCATTACACAATCGGTATTTGTGGCAGCCGTGATCACGGTCATCGAGATCGCGGGGCTTCTTTTTGTGATTGGCTGGGGCATGTCTGTGCAGGAACCGCAAGGCCATGAAATTAGTGAGATGATTCCGGGACTCGAGCTCAGTACCTGGCGTGGTATTATGGCGGCATCTCTGCTGGCATTTTTTGCCTTTGTCGGCTTTGAAGACATGGCAAACGTCGCGGAAGAGGTAAAAGACCCAACCCACACAATTCCAAAGGCTATCCTTTTGACGCTCGTTCTGGCGACGGGTTTGTATCTAGCGACCTCGATCACGGTCCTGCTCGTTGTTCCTATCGATACCTTGTCGACCTCGGCCGCCCCACTCACGCTGGTTTTCTTCGACGCACCCGAAGTAATCAAACAAGGGTTCGCCGCAGTCGCAGTCGTTGCAACAGTCAATGGCGTCTTGATCCAGATGATTATGGCGTCGCGGGTGATCTATGGTCTTGCCGACCGGGATCATCTTCCGAAAATACTGGCGACTGTCCCGCAGGTTACCCAAACACCGGTCGTCGCAACCCTGTTGGTAGTTGCTATAATTCTTCTGCTGACGCAAACTTTGCCAATCGGCATACTAGCGGAACGCACATCCCAGATCGTTTTGGGAGTGTTTGTTTTGGTCAACATCTCGCTGATATTGCTGAAGTCCCGGCCGGGGTCAACTCGGGAACATTTCCGCGTACCTCTTGTTGTACCAATCCTTGGGGTGCTGACCAGCGCTCTGCTTTTTGGTGCCGGATTTCTCTGAGAGGAAAACCGACAGCACGGGGTCACCAGAAAGGGGTCCGACTGACGCATGAACACTGACCGATCAACATTTGGAAGGCGGATTTCAGGCTGGTGGCACCGGACTTTCGTCGATCTGATCGCGCAATTGCAATGGTCTTACCTGCCACCATTGATGGTTTACTTTGCGGCCGGGGTTTCGGGGCTAACATCCGTCGTCGGTGCGTTTTTTCTTAAGGACTATCTGAATCTATCCGCCGCTTTTGTTGCGGGATTGGCATTCTGGGCCGGGTTGCCATGGATTCTAAAAATGCCGCTGGGTCATCTGGTTGATCTGTTCTGGCGCTGGAAATCCCTGCTGATTGTTGTTGGCGCATCCCTTATCACGGCGTCATTGCTCATCATGTACAGGCTTGTGGCTGCGCCTGACCGAATGGCCGGCATTATGCCACTTGAGGATTGGTACGTCGTTGCCTTGATGTTGGCTCCTTCAGGTTATGCCATTCAGGATGTCGTTGCTGACGCCATGACAGTCGAAGCAGTGCCGCAATCGGACCGAGACGGACGCGCGTTTATTCAGGACGAAGTTCGTGCCCGACACACCACCATGCAGACCCTCGGCAGGATTGCGATCATATCCGGGTTTGCAGGGGTCGCCGCGGTTAACATCTGGATTTTTTCGGGGGCGGAAAATCTGGAGAAAGCCGATCGTTTGGTTCTCTACGGTCGGGTCTATCTCATTGCCCTGGCTATCCCACTGTTGTCTGTCAGTGGAGTGGTTCTTCACGCTCTGATACAGCGTCGCCTCGTTCGTCGAGAACACCTTCTGCACAGACCAGATCAAACCACCGAAGTCAGGTGGCCGATACTGCTGGGCGGACTTGCGTTTGTTGTTCTCAGCATAGTGTTGGGAACCGCAAATTTTGCCTTCGCGCAAGAGACCGTTTTTGCGGTGTCGCTCACGGTCATTCTCTACCTCATGTCGCGTTTGCTGAGAGAGCTGGAGTCGAAACAGGCCAAAGTTCTGATCGGGACAGCAACTATCATTTTCGTTTTTCGAGCAGTTCCCTTGCCAGGACCGGGCCTGACCTGGTTCGAGATCGACGAGCTTGGGTTTGACGAACAGTTCCTGGCCATTCTAGCGCTTCTGACCTCACTACTTGCTTTGCTTGGCCTGATTATCCTCAGGCCGTTTATGGCAAGTCGTTCGATTGCGCAGGTTGTAGTGTTACTCACGATTGCCGCCGGAGTGCTGTCCCTGCCAAACCTTGCCTTGTACTACGGGGTGCATGAATGGACGGCCGCGCGCACAGGTGGGGTCGTGGATGCAAGGTTTATCGCCATTCTTGACACAGCCGTTGAGTCACCGCTGGGTCAGATCGCGATGGTCCCAATGTTGGCTTGGATCGCGCGCAACGCCCCAACACATCTGAAGGCTACCTTTTTTGCGGTCATGGCGTCTTTCACCAACATGGCATTGTCAGCAAGCAGTCTCGGTACAAAATACCTGAATCAGATCTTTACCGTTACCCGCGCGGTTACCGATCCCAGAACGGGTACTGTTGCCTCCGTCGCTGACTATAGCCACTTGGGGAACTTGCTGATTACCGTGGGCTTGATCTCTGTCATCATCCCACTGGCTGTGGTTTTTCTGGTGCAAAACTCGCCTTATCAGACGCGCGATTGAATATGGGGATCAATCGCTTTCATCGAGAAGTATCTTGAGGTGTGACACCGGAACGCCAATATTCGAGCCGCCAAATTCGGGTAAGATCGCGGCATTGATAGCAACCACCTCGCCGTTTCGGTTAAGGGCAGGTCCGCCGCTTCCGCCGGTTGTGGTTTCAGCATCATAAACGACTGCACCGGGGCTGGTCTGGGCGACGATCCCCCGGCTGGCCAGAGGCCTGATTTTGTTCTGCTCTGAAAGGTGTTTTGCAATAGTCCAGAAATCGACGGCGCCGTCTCTCTCAAGCGTTTTCAGAAAATCCGGCCCAGCCTGCACAATCAAGGCCTTAAGGCCAGTCGGAAATCCAAGCAAGAAAACTTCTTCACCTGCTCGCGTCGGTTGAGGTGCCAGTGAGAGTCCAAGCCCTTGAACACGGTTCGCATCAACGGACAGAAGCGCCAGATCGGCCGTTTTGCTTGCCCTAAGCAATACCGCTTCCATTGGCTTGGATTGTTCTGGAAGATAAGCCAGCAGGCTAAGTATCTCGGCTTCAAGCCCTGCTGCCTTCAGGGCCTGCGCCCGATCCCCGGTCGTCCAGGGCAAGGCGACATGACGGTTGGTCACCAAAAGAGAGGTGTCCTGCAATAGAAACCCGGTTCCGGTGAACTGAAATTCTGCCGGCGCGCCTTCCGCATCTGGCTCAATCCATGGTTTTCCGAATGGAGTTTTTAGTTTCTCCCCGTCCGGTCCAAGCACATGCCGCAGCAATTTGCCGCTTTCGGTCTGTCGCAATCCGTAAGCACCCTGGATAAAGGCAATAGATCGCGTCGAGGCTGTGATAACTCGCCTTGACGCACCAGCGCGTTCTTCCAAAGTGCCAAGGCGCTGCTCGGTGGAAATCACCTGGTTGTCAAACGCTTCTCTGAGCGCGACCAGATCATCCGCCGTCAGTGCATCTTCTCGCGTCTGCGTAAGCATGACAGCAACCGCCTCGATCTTGAGAGACTCCTGTTTAAGGCTGTCCGCCAGCTTCCGATCGTTCTGAAAAAGCAAATAGCCAAAGGCAAAGATCAGAAGAAGCACACCGATAACGGTAACCCTGAACAAAACCGTGGTTTGTGATGTCAGCCGACGCCCGCCTTCGCGCAGCGCACCGGACATTTTTCTGGCGAAGGGTCGTCGGCTGGAGCGCGCATACACATAAGCGTCACTTATTATGTCTTCGACCGTGTGATGTGCCGGGAATGAGTGGTCACACACCCTGTAGCGCGACATGGGCCCCTCTGCACCGAACTCAATCATGTCGCCATGCCCAAGAACTGCCGAAGCAGTTTTTTGACCATTGACCCAGATATCCCGGCCAGGCAAAGCGTTTAGCGCGTAACCGCCTTGCGACCACTGAATCGTTGCCACGTCTTCGTCATGCGGGGGCAAATCCTCTTTTCGCCTGAACTTCAGGATACGATCAGGACCCACCGAAGCAGCCAAAGCGTTGCCGACAAGCCAGGTAACGGTTCCGCGGGACGGCCCCGTCAAGCTCTCCAGAAATGCACGGACATCGCCCGTTTCAGTTTCCACATCGCTTTTGTCCGGCGTCCGCATTGTCCATCTCAGTACTCTAGCCCTATTGGCACATTATCATGCGCAGCAGTGAAACCGCTATGGTGGGCAATAGTGTGCTCGTTTTAAGAACACCAAGGGTCCGCGCATGCTGCCTGGACCATGAAGGTTGCGTGTGCGCCTCCATTGCGCCTATTTCGATGAGACCTTGATCTTCCGGCTGGGATCCTGAGGTTCGGTTTTCGGCATCGTGACGTGCAGGACACCTTTGTCGAACGCAGCGGAAATCTCCTCGATATCGACTGCATCAGGCAGCGTCATTGTCCGAGTGAAACTGCCATAGCTTCTCTCGCTAACGCGCAGATCGCCTGTGTCATCATGCGTAACATTCTTCTGGCCCCGCAGCGTCAATCTACGGTCTTTGATTTCGACTTCGACGTCGTCTTCTTCGAGACCCGGCAATTCAGCCGTGAGAACGATCGCTGTATCCGTTTCGTGGATGTCAATCGCCGGCGAAATCGCACCCGTCATGTCCAACGACGGGAAGCCCGTGCGTTGCGCGGCTGTTTCCAGCGGCAGGAATGGCGCTGCGCCCCCGAAAAAGCGCGACATCATGGATTCCATTTCGCGTCGAAAATTATCAGAGAGCGGATGTGTTCCAGCAAACAGTTCTGGTTTTTTGTCTTCAAGCATTTTCTGATCCTCCTCCTTCGGTGCGATTGGGGGGAGGCTGCATTATGGCAAAAAACTCGTCTAATTACCTTGATCTTGCGCAAGCAAGCGTCCTCGGTAACGCGCCAAAAGGACATCCCGGCCGTATCGGCATTCCGAATGAAACAAGGCGCATTACCGGTCATACGTCCAGGCCAAGGGGTAAACTGATCTGACTCTATTGCGCCAACGAGCGTCTGAAAAGCATCAGGCTGGACGCCAGAAGGATTGCGCCTAGTAACGCCATCCATAAGAACTCTGGCCAGACCGTCTCAAACCTCGCCCCCTTGAAGATGATGGATTGGCTGGCGGACATGTAATGGCGGGACGGAAGGATCGATGTTCCGACCTGAAGCCAGTCGGGCTGCCCCTCGATCGGTGTCTCACCTCCCGACAGCATCAGCATCGGAAGGACTGTCAGCATTACCAAAAGTGCGAATTGCGCCATTGAGCGTGCAATCGTTGCAAGAAATACCCCAAGTGCGGTTGCTGTGAAAAGAAACAGCGCGGTGCCAAAAAGAAACAACACCTTCGACCCCGCGATGTTGATCCCCAGGAAACCTTGCATAACAAAGGTCAGCGATAAGGCGGCCGCGACAAGAACCACCGCTGCGTTTGCCCAAATCTTGGCCATCGCAATGTCAAACGGGGTAAGCGGCATCGCAAGCAGATGTTCGATTGTGCCATGTTCACGCTCGCGGATCATCGCGGCACCGGTGAGGATCGTGGTCAGCCACATGATCTGGCCGATGAGCGCCACGATGCCGGCAAAACGAACAGTATCACGGTTGGGATTGAACGCACTGCGCATGATGATATCGACGGGCAATGACTCAGCCAGGTCCGCACCAATGGCAAAGCGACGGATCTCGGCGCTGAGGATATTGACGATATAGTTTGCGCCAATCCCGGCCTGTTCCATCGCCGTCGCATCAATCAGAACCTGAATTTCCGGCGAGCGCCCGGCGCGAACATCTTTCTCGAACCCTGGTGGCACCGCGACCACAAACAGGAAATGCCCGGCATCCATCTTTTCGGCTCCGGTACCCGGTGCGATCTGGACAACGGGTTGAAACTCCGGAGGGAAGAACGCCGTGGCAAGAGACCGTGAAAGGGGCGAGCCATCCTCATCGGCAAATGCAATGGAGGCATTGTTGACCGAGTTCGAAACCCCCGTCGCCTCCATCACGGGTGCCAGCGTGAATGACCAGACCAGCAGCGCCATCATCACCCAATCACGCCGAAGGCTCATCATTTCTTTCAAGCCAAGCCAGAAGATGCAGGACAACCGTTGCATTTATTTCTCCTGCGCTCGAAGTAAAAGGGCAGCGATCAACGTCAGCACCGGCCCGAAACAGGCTAGTGCGAGAAGATCGGGGGCAAGCGCATCCCAGCCCAGCCCTTTGGTGAAGGCACCGACATTCAGGTGCAGGAAATAGGATGACGGCCAGAGCGATCCGATTGTCTGCGCACCGCCTTCAAGCGTTGAAACCGGCTGCAGCAGGCCCGAGAACTGAATGGTCGGTACGACCGAGGCGATCGCGGTGGCGAAGGTAGCGGCCACCTGGCTTGAGGTCATGGTCGCAATGAGCAGCCCATAAGATGTGGTCGCCCAGACATACAGCAACGCGCCAATCGCCAGGGGAACCGGGTTGCCTTTGAGCGGTACATCAAAAACAAGGACCGTCATTCCGGCCAAGAGCAGGAAATTGGCGAACGCGATTGCGATATAAGGGATTTGCTTGCCAACCAGAAACTCAAGCCGCGTCGTTGGCGTTGCATAGAAATTGGTGATTGTTCCCAACTCTTTTTCACGTGCGACGCTAACCGCCATCAGAACTGCCGGTAACATTATCAAAAGGATCGCAGGCATGGCCGGGGCCATTGCGGCAATACTCTCGAAACTCTGATTGTACCTGAAGCGTGGCTCGATACGGGCGATCTCGACCGGATGCACACCGTTTTGGCGGGCCATTGCCGCCAAAAAGGTATTGTGGAGCCCCGCCACATAGCCTTCTACAGTCTCGCCTTTGAACGGAATTGCGCCGTCCACAATTGCAAGCACGTCCGTTGCTTCAACAGAGCGGATCTTGCGCCCAAAGTCAGGTGGGAGTTCGACAACCAGCGAGGCATCTCCTCGGGCCAGCCGTTCATGGCCCTCATCGATACTCGTCAGTGGCTGCGTTGGGTTGAAGTAGCGCGATCCTGAAATCTCTGCAATGTAGGCGCGGCTTTCTGGCCCCTGTGACAAATCCAGTACCGCGAAATCCAGTTCTTCGATGTCCAGCGTAATCCCGTAGCAAAAGACCAGCATCAGGATCACCGAGCCCAGGAACGCAAACGCCAAACGCACGCGGTCGCGCAAAATCTCGATGGTTTCACGCTTCGTGTATGCCAGTGTGCGCCTGATACCCCCGCCAGCGCTGTCATCAAGGGCATGAACCAATGCCTCAGGAGCTTTTACCGGTGCCGGAGGGTCAGCTGCCTTCAATACCGTGACAAATGCTTCTTCCAGACTGTCTACCTGTGCCCCGGCGATCAACTCATCCGGTGTTCCCTCAGCCAGAACACGGCCCGCGTGCATGAACGACACCCGATCACAGCGCTCTGCTTCGGCCATGAAATGGGTCGAGACGAAAATCGTCACTTCTTCATCTCTCGAAAGCTCAATCAGCAACGCCCAAAACGAGTCGCGCGCCTCAGGGTCCACCCCCGAGGTTGGCTCATCCAGGATCAGTACGCGAGGTCGGTGGATCACAGCGACGGCCAGGGAAAGACGTTGCTTGATGCCAAGTGGCAACGCCGTGGCCAGCATGTCCATTTGTGCAATCAGGCCAAAGCGTTCCGCCAGTTCATCGATACGCCTATCGCGGTCCGTGATTGCAAAGATCCGGGCATGTAGCTGGAGATTCTGCCGAACGGTCAACTCGCCATAAAGCGAGAATGCCTGACTCATATAGCCAATCTCGCGACGCATCCTCAGGTCGCGTGCATCAACCGGTCTTCCGAACAGTAACGCCTCACCGTCACTCGCGGGCAGAAGGCCTGTCAGCATTTTCATGGTGGTCGACTTGCCGCAGCCGTTCGACCCGAGGAAGCCGAAAATCTCACCACGGTTAATCGAGAATTCGACGTTATTGACTGCCGTGAAATCGCCAAAGCGCCGCGTCAATCCACGTGCCGTGATCACTGGGTCTGCCTCACGGTGATGTGTGGGCGCTTTCCTTGGTGCGATCAGGGGATCTCCGTGCGCCTGCAACCGCCGGTAGGACGTTTCAAGATCGCTGGCTTCCCCCTTCAATTCTGCCGGAGAACCATGGAAAAGCACGCGCCCGGCATCCATCGCGACGATAAAGTCGAATTGTTCGGCTTCTTCCATATAAGCTGTCGAAACCAGTATGGAGAGGTTGGGTGTAGCCTCTCGGACCGCGTCGATCAGCGCCCAGAACTGACGCCGCGACAGTGGGTCGATGCCGGTGGTCGGCTCATCCAGAACCAAAAGCTTAGGGTCATGGATCAGTGCACAACACAGCCCAAGCTTCTGTTTCATGCCGCCCGAGAGTTTTCCCATCAGTCGATCAGAGAAAGGCGCAAGCCCGGTTGCCGACAGCAATGTTGCGATCCGGATGTCACGCTCCTGCTGCCCCTGTCCGAACAAACGCGAAAAGAACTCAAGGTTCTCGCGCACCGACAATTCTGCATAGAGATTACGGCCCAATCCCTGCGGCATAAATGCGATCGCAGGGCAGATATGGTGACGATGGGCGCGGTCGTCGATTGGGCCTCCGAGAACATTGATTGTGCCGGATTGAAGCTTCTTCGCGCCGGTGATCAATCCCAAAAGCGTTGATTTGCCAACCCCGTCAGGCCCGATCAGCCCAATAAGCTGACCTACCGGCAGGTTAAGCGACAGGTTATCGAGTGCTGTCCGCTGGCGGTACTTATGCGTGACACCACTGACGCAGAAATCAGATGGGCCCGCCTGGGAATTCATTCGAACAATTCGGGTGGAATCCGCCTTTCCAGATATTCCGGCCATACACTGTCAGAAGAAAGCCTGATCACAGCGATACCGCGAAGGCCGGTTTTCACATGTTCGATCCGTTCTGTGATCAGATCCTCAGGAATGCGAACCCGAACGCGAAAGACCAACTGTTCACGCTCGCTCAATGTCTCTACCTGCTTCGGAGTGAACTGGGCTTCGGGGGATACAAAAGTGACGGTTGCAGGAACGGCAAAATCCGGCAAGGCATCAAGTACGATGCGCGCCTCAGCCCCGATGGGCAGCAACCCCGCTTCGCGTGCGGGCAGGTACACGTCCATATAGACGTTCTCTAAGCTGAGAAGTGTAAAGATCGGCTCCCCTGCGCCAACAACTTCACCGGGCTCAGCCAGTCTGTAAAGAATGCGCCCTGGCATAGGGGCAACAAGCGAAGCATCCTCGATCTGGGCGGCGATCCGGCGCACTTCGGCTTCGGCAGCCGCGATCTGGCTGTCCGAGGTTGCAACCCGGGCCTTGGCGGCACCCAGAACGGCGTCGGCAACCTGAAATGCGGTTTCGCGATCTTCAAAGACTGTCATCGAAATGTTTTGACCGGCCAACAGTGCCTTTGCCCGTTCCAGTTCCTGCGCCGCGCGACGCTGTTGGCTTTCTCGTTGGACAACAACAGCCTCGGCTTCGGCCTTGGCTTGACGCGCCAATGCTACTTCGGCTTTGGCGCGATCAAGCGCTGCAGACAGTTCATCGGTGTCCATCTCGACCAACAGTTCACCCACAACAACCAAGTTTCCTTCTGCCGACAAAACCTGTGCAACCCGCCCTGCGAAGGTGGGGGCAATTTCCACTTGTTCGGCCTCTAACCGTCCATTGCCCTGTACAAATCCAATTGGCAATTCACTGCTGTCTTCTGAAACGAATATGTACAACGCCGCACCTGCGAGAAGGAGCATTACGACGATCAGTATTGCGCGCACATTCTTTTTCATGATCTGGCGTACCGCGGTTAAAGCTACTAGGTGACGTTATCTCAAACCCCGCATAACGCTTTGTTTTGGATCAAACAGAGCCCTTTAGAGGGTTGTTCAGGCCAAACTCGGGTAGAAAACCGGCGCAGCAGTCTGATTGTTAACCCGCATCAATAGCTCAATGCGGATTCCACGGCGTGACTTTAGATTTCGGTTGCGCCGAACTGACGGAATTGTTGCGCATGCGCAAGCATCACGCGATCGAAACAAATGCCCAATTGTCCATCCATCGTGTCAAAGCACTTACAAGTCACACTTCCAGCGTGCGGATGAAACCAACACTGCGTCAGTATTGCGGGTTGCCGCTCCTACTTCGGCAACATGAAGAACTCTTCCAGTACAATCTTTCCGTCTGCTACTGAATAAACTGCAATCTCACTCAAGGTGATACGTTGCCCAGTTTCCTTCTGCTTTACGTCAGCCTTATATCGCACACTGAAGCGGTTTGGGGGATGAACATAGGGGCCATCGACGTCAAATTCGATGATTTCATGAGCTGCCAGCCAATCCTCTCTTTTCCCTTTGATAGCATCACGGCCTTTGGTGATGCGAAACTGTCGAACCGGAGGCACAACCGCTTCTATGGATTGAGCGTTCTCGGCATACATTTCATCAACATTTGCAAGGCCCCTGCGATCACGCATCGCCTGAACAAATGTTCTTCCAATCTCGACTAATTCTTCCATGATAGCCCTCATTTTAGGCACCAACTGTATCACATCTTGCTTTTTCCAATCTTGACGAGGATCAATGAATTTAGATGTTGGCGAAGAATCCAGCACGGGAATGAGAGGGCAACTAGTGCAGTGACAAAGAACGGCCCAATTCCCGGCACCGTCATCAGCCAATGCGCCATCTCCTTGCCTCGTGGCCGGTGAGTCACCTCCGCATCCAACTCTCATATCTGACTGATCAACCGACTCGCATCCCGATCAGCGGACTTAGGCAAGCCTGTGCCGCTTACCCTTGTGTTGCACCATCATGCGGCAACCGATATCGACCACGAAGACAACCATGCTCCTGGCATCTAGACTATTGAGTGCAGGAAAAGCTTGTTCTGGGCTGCACAATTAGACAACGCCTTCAAAACCAACTGAATCCGATCGTTTTGCTCTGGCAGGCGCTGTGATCGAAGAAGTGGGTCTTACCGTTTAGTAGCGCCAAGATAAGCAAACCAGTAGGCCAAGGCGACTCCTCCCGCCCCGCCGACAATGTTGCCCAGAGTAACCCACAATAGATTGGTCGCCGCTGAGATAACCGGCACAGTTGCCCCCGCTGCCCAACCCTGCGGGAAGAAAAACATGTTCGCAATCGAATGCTCGAGCCCCAGTAACACAAAAGCAGTGACGGGCCACAAAACGGCCAGAACCTTGCCGGCGACGCTACGGGCGGCAAAGGACAGCCAAACAGCAAGGCATACCAACCCGTTGCACAGTGCGCCACGGGCGAAGGCCTCCATCGGTTCCAACCCTGCTTTGGCATCGGCTATCACCACGGCGGTATTGCCCATCGGCCCCTCGAGCAGGCCGGTCAGAGAGAAGGCAAATGCAAGCCCGAGGGCGCCCACGAAGTTTCCGGCGTAGACGATACCCCAGCTTCGAAACAGCAGTCGCAGTGGTATCTTGCGGTCGACCGCTGCGATCACCATCAAAACATTGCCGGTGAATAATTCTGCACCACCTGCGATCACCAGGATAAGGCCCAGGGAAAACACCGCGCCACCCAGAACGCGGATCGGCCCCGCAGCGCTGTCTGCGCCAGTAACCGCCATCGTATAGGCCGCTGCGCCAAACCCTATGAATGCCCCGGCCAGCATCGCAAGAACGAACATGGGTGCCATTCGCAACTTTGCCTTTGTGACCCCAGCAGTCTCAACTAATGTCGCAATTTCAGAGGGTTTATGAGCGTCGAACAGGGACGGGGTGTTCATGTCGGGCTCCAAAGTTACCACGGATCTACGTATCAGGGATTGTACAGCCTATCTTCTGACCTTGAACCAAAGCACAAATAAAAAGGGGAAGTTTATCTATTCCACCACAGTTCGGGTCGTTTCGCCTAACACAGTTTGGTCGCCGGTCATCGCCACACGCACCCATGACCTCGGTTTCAGCATCCGTTTTCGTGTCACCGTCATGAAGCAGTGGATGTCAGACTCCGTTTTCACGGCCGGGAGTTCAGCATCACGTAGTAGCCATCGAACCTTAGTTTTGTCACGAGGCTTCAATGCTGAGCTTATTGATCGTCATCGTTTTTGTGCCGATTGGGACCAAGTTTGAAATTTAGGCAACGGTCAAAACCGCACAAGTGGCATTCCGACTGATGCCTTGAGAGGTGCTCCCTTGAATCAGGCTACCAATGCTTCCCAATCCGCGGCGGCCCGTCACAATTAGGTCAGCTTTGCATTGCTCGGCGCATGCGATGATCTCGTCGACCGGATCACCGCGTTGGGTATGTGTTTGCGAAACTGTCTGATTGTATTCTTTGGCAATCTCTTTACCCGCGGAAATGATCTTGTCTGCTGCCTGCTGAACCTCTTCGTCTGAAGGCATTGTCGTGACGGCGTGATAGCCAGCAACCGCGCCCATTGCGAAAGCCACGGTTTGCGGCTGAGGTGTATGGACAAGGTGAATTTGGGAGCCATATTTGCTTGAGATATCACAGGCAACGCGTAGAGCTGCTTCTGACGCCTCTGATCCATCCAAGCCAACCACAATTATTTTGAACATGTCGCACTCCCTCCTTTGTGAGGGGTCAGTATGGGTGAACTTGCAGCAACTAGCATTGACTCAAATCAACACTTTTCGCTGCAAATTCGAGCGTTGTCGTCCGTTCGTTTCCAGAAGATTCACGGTAACCGAACCAACTTTAAAAATCGTTGGAATTGCAAACGGTTCATCCCAAAGAGGAAACAGCACATATTTATTGCGAAATACCTCCTGCAAACGCTGCTTTTTCAATGGGTATCAATTTAGCCCAACGATAAAGATCAAGGGTAATGGCGAGAAAAATTGCTACTATGGACGTGCGTATCAGTTCGTTTGGCGAAGACGGCGGATTGCTTACGACACGAAATTCAATCTTATTCCAGAGGAAAACAACGATGCCTTCCTCTTCGCCTTGGGTTCGCCCAGTTGCAATAGCCGCAGCACTCTTTGGTCTTCTTACTATTTTCTCCGGCGGAACGGCACTGTTCGGGGGTGCTGCTGCCAGAGATGCAGTCGGAGATGCAGTTCCATTCGTGCTTTGGTTCAATTTCCTGGCTGGATTTGTCTATTTGCTTGGTGCAATCGCGCTCTTTAAATCAACAACCTGGGCAACTCGAATTGCCTGGGTGATGGGCTTATCTACACTACTTATGTTCGCTGTTCTGATATTAGTGGCACTGTTTGGAACGCCGTTTGAATGGCGAACCGTCGGTGCAATGACCATACGCACTGGATTTTGGCTGGCGATAGCCGTAGCGCTTTCCAGAACCGCATGAGCCGACCAAACGACGCCGCACCCGCGTCCAAAAAACTTGGCAAGACAGTCACTTTTGATTGAGATCAAGGGCTGAAGCGAACGGTTTCGGCATAGTTGGCGCGCTTTTCGGATCGATTTACGGGAGGATCGAAATGACAGTGCTGATTGCCTACGGCACCGTTGAAGGTCAGACTGCCAAGATTGCTCGTTTTATCAACGATGTCACAAGAAAAGCCGGCTACGATACAATACTGATAAACACCGGAGACCAGATACGGCACGTGTCCCTTACAGGTGTGGACAGGGTCATTCTTGCGGCTCCTGTCCATGAACGCCGGCACCCTAAGCTATTCGAAGCGTTTGTTGAAACGCACAGACACGCGCTTGCGTCCCGGAAGTCGCTAGTGCTTTCGGTAGGCCTAAAGGCGGCTTTTGCAAGAGGCCAGGAAGACGCCTGGGACTATCTCACCGAAATGCTGATGCGTACGCATTTTGAACCTGACCTAACGGCTTTGGTTGCGGGCGCTGTGCAGCCTGACAACTATGGGTATTTTGAAGAAGAGATCGTTCAGCATGTTGTCTTAAAGGATCAAAAGATCGATCCAAGGGACGGTGCTCGGGAGTTCACCGATTGGGACGCTTTAACGGAAACCGTGGTAACATTCTTGGACAATTGATCCATCCCGTGGCTTAACTGCTGCCTTTCTTCAGTTGTCTTACCTGTAAATTTCGCCGCCACATTCCGCCTACGCCAGTTTTAACAGGCGTTCGAATTCACTGAATTCCATTCGCATGTCGGTTCAGGTTGCAGCAAAAAAGGCAGTTTGGAATTCGGCAAAATTGTTCTTAGTGAATGACTGTTTCGGAGAGTTGTGCTGCATCGCAAGGATAGGCGTGCCGCAGGAGCGAAGACCTTCTGCACGAGCAATAGCCGCGGCTGCGAAAGGCGGGTTTGTCCCGCATAACGGCTGCCACAGAACCAAACCTCGAATGGCAGGCTTCGCAACCGCTGGGTGATTGGTGGTGTAGTAACGAAGCGCGAACATCCTTGAAGCGGTTTTATGTGAAGCGATCTCTGGTTGAGTAGTGGCCATTCAGTGGAACGAGTACGAAAGGCTGCCTCGCGGACTTTGCGGCCGAAGAAATTTCTTGCACCAAGGTGCTGTGCCCCAAAAGTTAACAAAATAGACTGTTCCTCCAAGCCGATGTTTTTCCTATCGTTGGTGAGAAATTGCATGTCGGGAGGTCTTAATGAACAAGCTTATCTCAGTAGCGGGTGCGGTCTGCTTTGCTTTCACTGGAGCTTGGGCCGGCGAGCATGCCCCGCCCAACATTCTTGTCATCATGGCAGACGACGTGGGTTGGGCGAGCGTCGGCGTTTACCATGGGGGTGTCAAAAGCATCGAGACGCCGAACTTGGATCGCCTCTCATCTGAAGGTGCTCGTCTCACGGATTATTATGCCGAGCCAAGTTGTACTGCCGGTCGATCAGCTTTCATGACCGGACAGTTACCTATTCGGACTGGCATGCACACGGTAGGGTTGCCGGGGGATCCGATAGGGTTAAACCCAGATGATCCGACGCTTCCGATGTTCTTGAAAAAGTTGGGATACACGACGGGCCAGTTCGGTAAAAACCACTTGGGCGATCTCAACGAGTTCCTACCGACTACAAAAGGTTTCGACGAGTATTGGGGTTGGCTTTATCACTTGAATGCCATGGAATATACGTCTGATCCGGATTGGCCAGACGACCCAGAATTCAACGCGCAATTTGCGCCTCGAAACATCATCCATTCTTTTGCTACAGACGAGGAGGACGAAACAGTCGATCCGCGTTTTGGAAAAGTCGGGAAGCAGCGCATCATTGATGACGGACCTGCACCTCCTGAGCGCCAAAAGACTTTGGATGACGAAGTGACATCTTACACGAAGGACTTCATTTCTCGTGCAGTTGAGTCGGACACTCCGTTTTTTGTCTGGATGGCTCCAGCCCGTGCACACGTCTGGACCCACCTCAGCCCCGAATACGAAGCTATGTTGGGCAATGGGCGCGGACTTCAGGATGTTGTCATGGAGGAGTTGGACAACAACGTTGGTAACGTTCTCAGCCACCTTGAGGATCTGGGAGTCGCCGATAATACCATTGTGATGTTCACTGCCGACAATGGCCCGGAAACACTGACGTGGCCTGATGGTGGTACGACACCGTTTCATGGGGAAAAGGGTACTACTTGGGAAGGTGGCTTTAGAGTTCCTGCGATTATTCGCTGGCCGGGCAAAATTCCTGAAGGTCAAGTCTTGAATGGCATCTTCAGCGGAATGGACTGGATGCCAACATTTGTAGCTGCGGCTGGAGGTCCGACAGATCTAAGAGAAAAACTCCTAGAGGGTTATGAAGGGTACAAAGTACACCTCGATGGCTACAACCAGCTATCTTACTTGACCGGTGAGGACGAAAAGAGCAGCCGCCGCGAGCTGATTTACTATCAGGGTACGGATCTCCAAGCAGTACGTTACAACGATTGGAAGGCGCATTTTGTCGTTCAAAACCACGGCTGGTCAGGCCCGAAGGAAGAGTTGGTCGCCCCGTTGCTTTTCAACCTTCGCCGCGATCCTTACGAGAAAGCTGCGGAGGAAAGCGGGATGTACGTCCGCTGGATGGGCGAGAAAATGTGGGCATTCGGCCCAGCCGCCCGATTGGTACAGGCACATCTCGCTACTTTCGAGGAGTTCCCTCCGCGCGGGAAGCCGGTCGCCAATCAAGACCATGTTGAAGAACAGACATCAACCGAAGGCGGCATCTCTCAGTAGAGGAAGCGAGGCAACCAACACGCCATTCTCACCGAAGCGTGGGCATCCGGCTCCGATCATCGGATGCCCCAAAAACCGATTAGGAATTTCGCAAAAAAGCGAAACCTCTACGAAAAGGAGTCCTCCATGAGTGCTAGATTAGTACTTTTGCTGGCTGCCGTCGGTCTTGTGCCAATTGCGTTATCATACGGTCTGATGCCCGGCAGTTCGATCCCAGTTTTGCTGGGATTTCCGGTGGAAGGGACGAACCAGACGCATGTCTTCCGAGCAATTATGGGTCTTTATCTGGCAAACGCTTTGTTTTGGTTGGCGGCCGCTTCGAAACCAGAATTACAACGCCCCGCGCTGTGGGTTCTATTTTTGTTTATGTCGGGACTGGCCGTTGGACGCATTCTAAGCATTCTTATCGATGGAGTTCCGAACGGGATACTTCTCTTTTATCTTGCGGCCGAGATAGCGTTTGCGGCTCTGGCGGCGGTTTCACTGAAAAAAGTACGATGAAATAGGAAGTGGTAAAATGGTGAGGTTTGGCTTTGTTTTCTCGATGATTGCAACTTTATCAGTTTCGGCATCCGCTTTTGCACAATCTTCATCTGTCCAGATCGCGGTGGACGAAAACTTCTTAGAGCTTGAGACTGCCGTTGCCGAAGCGGGAGTTGCTCCAATAGCATCGATAGATCACTCGCGTCTGGCCAAAGCCGAAGGTGTAGAAATGCCAGCGTCTCGTGTATTCATTTTCTCTGATCCTGAGATAAACACGCCCATACTGAAAGAGAACGTGCGAGCAGGTTTGGACCTTCCTTTTCGCATTCTTTCCTTCGATCAGGATGGTCGCCCACAGATCGCCTACACAGACTCTCAGTTTCTCAAAGTCCGGCATGGGCTCACTCACGCCTCTTCGTTGCGCGCATTTCAGATCAAGTTGCTCGAAGTTTTAAACGACTTGGATGCAACACCAGCACCGTCCAGCGGATTGACTGCCGACTATGGGGTCATCGAACTGCGATCTCAGCTCAGCGTATCAGAGGCAGTTGAACGTCTCAGTTCAGCTGTGATGGGGCAGGACGATACAGTCTGGTTTGGGGAAATCGATTTTGCGGCCGAAGCGTCCCAACTGGGGGTGGAACTACCGGATGCAGTTCTCTTACTATTTGGCGGACCAGCACCCGGTGGCGTGGCAATGGCGGATTTTCCGGCAATTGGTTTGGATGCCTTTTGCCAAAAACTATTGGTTTACGCGCATGAAGAAGGCGGCTCCGTAGTTATTTTCAATGACATCGCTGCTTTGGCGGAGCTGCACTACGGTATTTCAGCCGAACCTCATCACGGTTTGAACACACGGCTGACCGAGACATTTCGGACGGCAATTGAGTAGCCACTGTTTGGGAAACGCAAAAAACCTTTGCCGATTGGCCATCTTTTCGTCGTCCGCTTTGGGCTCTTTTGAGACATTCGCTGCGTCTCGCATAAGTGTCAGGTTTTAAGTTCTCGGAGGAAAGGCCTTAGATAAAAGCCATTGGACATTGCTGAACAGGTGATATGTACAGTGGTCTCTCGTTGAATGCTTCATCTGCCGTCATGACTACTAGCTCATGTATCTTTGACAGTGGTGTATTGGCGTCTGGCATTTTCTTTCACGATGTGCCGCAGCAAGTTATCGCCCTCGGACCTGAGGTCTTGGCGATCTTCGTTCTTTATCACCACGGCTGCCCACGCCATCTGATCGTGTATGAAACCATCAATTATCGCTATGCGTTGTCCACGGCCCATTTCCTTGGTTTTGCTTTTAAGCACCAAAAGCCTGTCTATATGCCCGATAAGTTCGGGTGACAGGTCCTGATCTTTAATGAGATCATGCAGGTTCATCGGCGGCGGTGTGTCTGATATCTGCCTGATCCAGGAGATCGCCAAGGCGGGTCTCAGTATGTAGAAATACGCCTTGAAGCTCACCTCTTGGCTCTCACCAACGTGCTTGTCCCACTGCTTCTGTGCCAAGTTACGATAGTGGTGCAGGCAGGATTCACCGAAGGTCGTCTTGGCTGCGAAGGCAATCAGCCGTTCACAGACCGCGTCATTCCATCTGTACCTGATCGGACTGGACAACCATTCCAACATCACTGGGTTAGGTTTGACTAACAAACCAAGCGCTTTACGAATATCCCATCCGTTTATGTCCCAATCGCCCTCAATGGGCAGTTCGATGACATCGCGACCGGGCTCAATACTCAGATACCAATCTGGCCGATGTACATAGATGAAGCGTACATCGTAATCGCTGTCGGGAGACGGGAATCCCCATGCACGGCTACCGCTTTCAATGGCGAACAGCACTCGGACATCATGATCCGCTTCTAAAGCGGTAAGCTTAGATTGGATGACCTGCTCGATCTCAGGCGAAACGCTGGACGCGAAAGTTAGACGGTTCATTGGGTTTCTCGCAGTATCAAGACGGCCATCTGGAACGGTACATCATGGTTTTATTAACAAGACCTGGGGGAGCAACCGCGGCGCTGTGGCTACTGAGACCGTCGGATCAGATTAACTGATTACTCTGTTCGCCAGTTCACGAACTACACCCTGTGTCTCTTTGGGATATGCCTGCGGGCCGCACCACCCCTGTCGAATAGCGTTGCCTCGCCCCCTCCCGCGTTCGCCACGTGGCAGATTAGCAGGAACAGGCAGCTTCGCTGTCTGATCTGCAAATCAGCTCTGATTTTCCGAAAGGGAAGTCAGATCAAATTCAACTGATGTCCAACTTTGGGGGCGCCTTCTGATGTCGAACATTCACTGTTTTTCTGGTCCAACTATGACGGTTGGGTCAGGTTCGTGTGACGTTCAACAGGAAACCAGTGGCGGACCGAGGAGGATTCGAACCCCCGACCCCTTGATTCGTAGTCAAGTACTCTATCCAGCTGAGCTATCGGTCCGCGTTGGTGAGGCGCTGTTTAGACCTGCCGCCCAAGACGTGCAAGCCGATTCTTTAAAAAAAAATCAAAAAGTCATGTCCCCACGCGGAAGGCTGATTTCAAAGACAGTTCCCTCGGGGCCCGTCTCTTTCAAGATCAGATCCCCGCCATGGCCGCGCACCAGCTCCTGCGAGATTGCCAGCCCCAGACCAGAGCCGCCCTTTCGGACCCCCCCCTGGAAAGGCGTGAACAGGTTTTCGCGTGCTTTGGGGGGAAGGCCCGGCCCCGTGTCGCGGATTTCGATGCACCAAGTGTCGTCGTATTCACACCCGGCAATGGTAACCCGGCCAGGTTTTCCGGAAGCAACCAGAGCCTGTCTTGCGTTGCGCACGAGGTTCATGATGACGCGGTACAATTGTTCGGGATCGGCGCGGGCCACAAGCGCGTCCGGCACTTCGTTCACGATCTCGACGCAACCATCGGCGACAGCGAGTTGTTCGCTGGCCGCGACATCCGCCGCGATTGCACGGATCGGAACCATAGTCAGGGTGGGCGCGGGCTCTTCCGCGCGGCCAAAGGCCAATGTGCTTTCACAAAGGGACACAGCCCGGGTGATGGAATTCACCAGTTTCGGTGCCATCCGCCGCACCAGTGGATCGTCGCTGGCCTCGATCCGGTCGGTAAACAGCTGCGCCGACGTCAGGATATTGCGCAGGTCATGGCTGACTTTGGCAACAGCCCCCCCAAGCTGGGCCAGCCTTTCGCGCTGTTTGAGCGCCTGGGTCAGGTCCGTTTGCAGCATCTTCAGCGCCTCCTCGGCCTCGCGCAGCTCCGTCACCTTCGAATTCGGTGTGATTACGCCACGCGCGTCCTCTGGCGCACTGGCATAGCGCTGCATGTAGCCGACAACGCTTTTGATGGGGCGCACAAGTACAACGCGCACGGCGAGAAACAGAAAAAACGCCGTGATGATGGAAATGACGAAGGACAGACCGAGAATACGCAACCCATAGTCAACCATCGCCGTTCGCAAGGGCATGCTATCCGTGGTGACTTCGATCAGAAGGCCTGCCCCCTTGACCGGTTCTCCGATGACCCGGATGACTTCGTTTTCGGCCTTGAAAAAACGGCTGATCGCATCCCGGATCAGAACCCAGGGGCTTGCATCCCGCAAATCGAACGTGTCGGCGACTGGGCCCGGAATAGGCGACGACAACATCAGCTGCCGAACCTCATCCCGTCGCAATACGACGTTATAGACGCCTGCGTTTGCCAGCAGTTCCGCCTCAAGATCTTCCGCCAGCATATCGTCCGCCAGCAAAGCCAGCGAGGCGATCTGCGCGCGTTCGAGCCTGTTCAGCAGAAAATCCTCGCGGAATCGGGCGATCGACGGGACAAAGATCAGGACTTCGGCCAACATGACGAAGACCGTCGTCAGGATCAGAAATCGGCCCGACAGCGAGTTCAATTTGCGCCCCTCCTCAGGTCAGGGAATCCAGCGCTGGACGAACCTGACAACTCGTTTAACTGTCTGATTCTCAAACAGCCTTGGCGAGAAATAGGCACCCGCCACACGTTTGTTAAGCTCTCCGATCGTCGGATAGGGTGAAACCATGGCGGCGATCTGCCCCATCTTCAGGTTATTGGCCAAAGCCAACGACCACAAGTTGATCAACTCGCCTGCCTGATGCCCGACGATTGTGGCGCCGACGGGTCGGCCTTTCACGACCATGACCTTGACGAAACCTTCGGTTTTGCGCTCGGCAATCGCCCGGTCATTGTGGTGATAGTCAAAGCGGGCGATTTCGAGATTTTCTCCATGCGCTTTGCGCGCCTGAACTTCGGTCAGTCCGACCTGGGCCAGCTCCGGGTCCGTATAGGTGGCCCAAGGGATATGTGCCGTTTTCGCCCTCGACGGCAGACCGAACAGGGCCGACCGTATGATGACGCCCGCATGATACCCGGCAACATGGGTGAATTGCAGGCCACCTGCCACATCTCCGATCGCATAGACGCGGCGATTGGTCGTGCGCAGCGCGTCATCCGTCCTGAGGCCGGTTCTCGTGCGCTCAATTCCGGCCACGTCCAAGTTCAGACGCTCAATATTGGCTTTGCGTCCGGCAGCGATCAAAAGGTGGGAGCCACGATGAATATCACCGTTTTCGGCAACGACTTCCACAGCACCTTCTGTTCCGCGAACCTGCGCGACCAAGGCGTTTTCCTGGATATCCACACCTTCACTGCGCAGGGTATCCAGCACCACGGACGCTGCCTCGGGGTCGTCTTTGCCCAAGGCTTTGAGCCCTTCGACAACCGTCACCTTGCTGCCGAGGCGTATATGGGCCTGCGCCATCTCCATCCCGATCGGGCCGCCCCCGATGATCAGCAGGTGATTTGGCCGCTCTTTCAAGTCAAAGATGGTTTCGTTCGTATAATAGGGCACCGTGTCCAACCCCGGAATCGGCGGCACCAG
This sequence comes from Ruegeria sp. BF10, assembly GCF_056538725.1. Classification (NCBI taxonomy): domain Bacteria; kingdom Pseudomonadati; phylum Pseudomonadota; class Alphaproteobacteria; order Rhodobacterales; family Roseobacteraceae; genus Ruegeria; species Ruegeria sp. BF10. The sequence continues at coordinate 247,092 of NZ_JBQFTR010000001.1, read as the reverse complement.
CGGCGACGAACCGGTCGCAATGACGATGCGACGCGCAGAGATGACATGATCCCCGGCCTGCACCTTTTCTGGGGATATGAACGCGCCGTATTCGCGAATGACCTTCACGCCAAAGCCTTCGAACCGCTCCTGGCTGTCCATCGGTTCGATCTGAGCGATCACATCATGAACATGATCTTTTACGGCGGCATAGTCGACCTGCGGGCTGGTATTCGCGACGCCAAAAAGTGCGGAATGCGCCTGACCATAGGCCACCTTGCCGCTGGCAATCAGGGCCTTCGACGGGACGCAGCCGAAATTCAGGCAATCACCGCCCATCTTGTGCCCTTCCAGCAGGACTACATCCGCACCCATCTGGCTGGCACCTGCGGCGACAGACAATCCTCCGGACCCGGCACCAATGACCAGGAGATCGGTTTTCAGCTCTTTCATGGCTCAGGTGCCCCTTTTCGCGCGCAGTGCTTTGAAAACGATGGGCAAGGCGGCCAATACACACAACCCGATAATCGGCCCGATCACGAACGGTTCCCACAGCAATGAAACATCAGGCGTTTCCCCGCGGTCGAACACACCGCCCAAACCGACTCCGATCCACGTGTACACGATACCTCCGGGGATGATGCCCAGCGCGGTCGTCAAAAGGAAATTACGGAACTTTACACCGACCAAAGCCGGCACGAGATTGGCAACAAAGAACGGCACGACCGGCACCAGACGCAGCAGAAACAACACCGAGATTTCGTTTTCCCGCAGACCGTCTTTCAGCCTCTTGACCGTCCCCTCTGAAGATTCCAGCCGCGACGTCAGGGCTTCGCCCAAGCCCCAGCGCGCCGCCAGAAAGATCGCCGACGCGCCGATGGTGGCCGACACGACATTGAAAACGGTTCCCGCAAAAAGACCGAAAAGAAAGCCGCCCGTCATCGAAGCCACCGCAGCACCCGGCAGGGAAAAGGCCACTATGGCGATGTAAATGGCCACAAAAGCGGCAGCCATGATCCAATAGTGACCGTCCCGCCACGCCAGAAGCGCCTCGCGATTGTCCCGCAAGGTCTCGAAAGTCAGGTAATCCCCAAGTGTGAAAAAGCCGACAACGGCAACGCTCAGGATTACAAGCAACGGAATGTGGCGCGCGAAACCGTTGCGCGGCGCATGGCTTGTGTCGGACATCAGGTTTTCCGGTTCATTCTGCTTCATCTTGTGCCCAAGATGCGCTGCTTGGCGGGCCAGCAACAGGGGGATCACGGGGCCTTGATCTTTGTGGCACCGAATGTGAGGGATTTCGGTGATAAACGGGCATTTTGAAACCTTTTGCCGTTGCCGGTTACAGAATTGTTGCAAAAGCCGCGAAAACCTGGCTGTTGGGGTTTGACTTACTCACCGCTTGGCAGTAGAGGACGGGCTTCGAACACCACGGGCAGGCGAATCCGCGCCGCACCCGACCGCATAGATTGGAGACGGAGCGATGAAACGCACCTATCAGCCTTCGAACCTGGTTCGCAAACGCCGCCACGGTTTCCGCGCGCGCATGGCCACAAAGGCCGGCCGCAAGATCCTGAATGCACGTCGCGCACGCGGCCGCAAATCGCTGAGCGCGTAAACCGCTCACCGATCAGGTTATGAACATGACGCCGCCGGAGGCCCCTGAGGTTGGTAGGAACCACCCCGGGAATACGCCCCCGGCGGCGTCCGTTTGTGCGCCTGCACCCCTGACCGTTCTCAGGAAACGGTCCGACTTTCTGAAAGCCGCGCGTGCCCGCCGACAAGGCACGTCCTCGATGATGGTACAGGCCCGCAAGCGTGCCCCCGGCGAGGCCGACGGGATTCGCGTGGGGTTCACCTGCTCGAAGAAAGTGGGCAATGCCGTGGCCCGCAACCGCGCAAAGCGCCGTCTGCGCGAAGCCGCACGGGCCGTGTTGCCCGAAGCCGGCCGCGACGGGTGGGATTACGTGTTGATCGGCCGTGCCGAAGTCACCGCCAACCGCCCCTATGACGCACTGTTGGACGACCTGCGCTATGCGCTCCGCAAGGTGCATGCGGCCGAAAAATGACCTTCCTGTCCCATATCGTCGCCCTGCCTGTTCGGGCGTATCGGCTGATCTTCAGCCCATGGGTCGGTTTCAACTGTCGCTACCAACCCACGTGTTCCGCCTATGCGCTTGAGGCGCTGGAAAAACACGGGGCAGTCAAAGGCTCTTACCTGGCTGCTCACCGGATTTGCCGCTGCCACCCCTGGGGCGGCGACGGATATGATCCGGTGCCCGATGACAAGCATAACGACCCTTCGTCCTGACCCCCCGTCAGACTTGACCGGTATACGCAGCGCCTGAACAGTTGGACCAGTCCAACCCGAGGTCATGATGAAATCCCCAGCGCGTGACACCCTGCCGACCCACGATGTCCTGAACCAACCGCCCGTGCGCGGCGACACCGATCTCTGGCTGTCCGATCCGGTCCTGCAAGACGCAGCAAGAACAGCGGGCGCGCGCGCTTTGGAACTGGCGGCATATGGCAAGAGGCTAGGAACCGAAGAAACCCGGGAGCTGGGACGGGACGCCAACCGGCATCCGCCAGAGTTGCGTCTGTTCGACCCGGGTGGCAGACGTCTGGACGAGGTGCGCTTTCACCCGGCCTATCATCAGATGATGCAGATCAGCCAATCGGCCGGCTATGCCGCACTGGCCTGGGATGGACAGCCCGGCGGACATGCGACCCATGCGGCGATGGTTTACTTGGCCGGGCAGGTCGAGCCCGGGCATTGCTGTCCGATGACCATGACCTATGCAGCAATCCCTGCACTGGCCGCCAATGACCACATTGCCTCACTCTGGCAGCCAAAACTCATGGCCCGGCACTATGATCCTTCGGAGGAACCGATCGGTCAAAAGACCAGCGCGACGCTGGGGATGGCCATGACCGAGAAACAGGGCGGCTCGGACATACGTGCCAACACGACCGTTGCCGCACGCGACGGGGATCACTGGCGCCTGCGTGGGCACAAGTGGTTCTGTTCCGCGCCAATGTCGGATGGGTTCCTGACGCTGGCGCAGGCGCCCGGTGGGTTGACCTGCTTTCTGGTGCCCCGCTGGCTGGAGGGCGAGCGCAATGCGATCCACCTGATGCGCCTGAAAGACAAGCTGGGCAACAAATCCAACGCATCCTCGGAAATCGAGTATCATGACGCGCTGGCCTATCAGTTGGGCAAAGAAGGCGCGGGCGTGCGCACCATACTGGAAATGGTGCATCACACGCGGCTCGATACCGCCATGGCGCCGGCCGGGCTGATGCGTGCCGCGCTCAGCGAAGCACATCATTGGGTGACCCATCGCAACGCATTTCAGCGCCGATTGATCGATCAACCGCTGATGCGAGCGGTCCTGTCCGACCTTGTTCTGGACTGGGAAGGCGCAGTGACCCTGGGAATGCGTGTCGCGCAGGCATTTGACGGTCAAACGCCCGAAGACAAGGCCTTTGCCCGGATCAGCGTCGCATTGGCCAAGTTCCTGAACAACAAGCACTGCCCGGTCGTCGTCGTCGAAGCGATGGAAATACTGGGCGGCATGGGGTATGTCGAAGACACGCCCCTGCCCCTGATCTATCGTGAAGCGCCCCTGAACAGCATCTGGGAGGGGTCAGGCAACGTGATCTGCCTCGATATCCTGCGCACTCTGGCCCGTGAGCCGCTGGCTGCCGAGGTTCTGGAGGCCGAGTTGGATACGGTGAGAGGCACGGACAGAAGGTATGACACAGCTCTGACCGCGCATCGCAGCCGCTGGCCCGGTCTGCCGCCCGAGGCCGAAGCGCGCTGGTACGCCGAACGCACGGCACTGCTGCTGACGGCCTCGCAACTGCTGCGTCACGCGCCGGGCGCTGTGGCTGACGGCTTTGTTGCCACACGTCTTTCCGGCGATGGCGGCCGCATTCCCGGTTCGGTGGCCGGGTTGGATACCGACGCCCTGCTGGCGCGGCTTGGCTGACCCGCCACTTGCCCGGTTGCGCCATCTGCTGTAGGGGCTGCGCATGTTTGATGATGCAGATGATATCCACCCGCTCTTTGCCGGCGCGCCCTCGACCACCGAGTTCAAGAAACTGCGCAAACGCATCGTGCGCCAGACCCGCGAAGCGATCGAGCAATACGGGATGGTGGACCCGTCCGCCCACGACAAGGACGGCAAACCGCCACGCTGGCTTGTCTGCCTTTCGGGCGGCAAGGACAGTTATACGCTGCTGGCCGTCCTCTACGAACTCAAATGGCGCGGATTGCTGCCTGTCGATCTTCTGGCTTGCAATCTGGATCAGGGGCAACCCGGATTTCCGGCCACGGTCCTGCCAGAGTTTCTGGACCGCATGGGTGTGCCACACAGGATCGAGTATCAGGACACTTATTCTGTAGTGATGGACAAGGTTCCGCAGGGCCGAACCTATTGCGCCCTGTGTTCGCGGCTGCGCCGCGGCAACCTGTATCGCATTGCCAGGGAAGAAGGCTGTTCCGCCGTCGTGCTGGGTCATCACCGCGACGATATTCTCGAGACATTTTTCATGAACCTCTTCCACGGAGGCCGTCTGGCCACCATGCCACCAAAACTGGTGAATGAAGAGGGCGATCTTTTTGTCTTCCGCCCACTTGCCCACGTCGCCGAAGCTGATTGCGAGAAATTCGCCAAGGCAATGCAGTATCCGATCATCCCCTGCGATTTGTGCGGCAGTCAGGACGGGCTGCAACGGCAGCAGGTCAAACAGATTCTCGATCAGTGGGAAAAGAACAGCCCAGGTCGGCGTCAGGTTATGTTCCGCGCGTTAACAAATGCGCGCCCGTCGCACCTTCTGGATGCGAAACTCTTTGATTTTATTAACCTTTCCGTAAACTCTGGCGAAAAAACGGAAAATTTGGAAGAAATACCTCTGCTGCGTTAACGACTGACTCAGACTGGTTTCCTAGGCTCGGCATACAATTCATGCCCAAGGTCAGGACCCGATGCGGAACCATCCTTTCGTCGACCGTATTATTGAAGCTTTGAGAAACGTGGCATACGGACCAGCCGTTCTTGCCTTTGTTCCGGCAACAAGCCTGGGGGCGTTCTGGCTTGGCGGTGAACCCGCGTTGATCGCAGTGGCCCTGGGTTTGCCCCTGATGATTGCCGGCATAGAGGCAATGACCCCCAACCCGGCAAACAGGAAACGGCAACAGGGCGGTCTGCTGCCGAATGACCGGTTCGAAACCGTTCTGGCAGAGGTGCTCTCGGATAGCCGTCGCAGGGGTGAAACATCAGCCTGTTTCGCTGTGATCCTGGACGACTATCTGCAAATGCTCGATCTGCATGGCCAAGCAGCAGCGAACCATGTGGCACAGCAATTCTGCTCTCGTGTCATATCCATGATCCGCGCCAATGATTCCGCAACCCGAATCGATGGAAACAAGATGATGGTTGTTCTGCACCCGGCGCAACAGCTTGATCTGGAAACCTGCATTCAGATGTCGGGACGAATGCAATCCGCAGTCGAAGACCCCATAATGCTGAACGGAACCGGAGTTTACATGTCCTGCTCCATCGGTTTCTGCCTCAGCAGCAATGTCCCCGACGGCACCGCGACAGACTGGTACAATGCTGCAAACAACGCGCTGCAAGAAGCACAGCAAAACGGGCCATCGACGATTCGTGCCTTTTCGTCCGAAACGCGTCGCCGGGCTCAGGTCAGAACCAATCTGCGCAAGGAATTTGATGCGGCGTTGGAAAGCGGTGAGATTCGACCATGGTTTCAACCGCAGATCTCGACGGATACCGGCCGCGTGTCCGGGTTCGAGGCTCTGGCCCGCTGGGAACACCCGAAAAAAGGAGTGCTGGGCCCCAATGTCTTTCTACCCTTTGCCGAACAGGCAGAGTTGATGGGCAAACTGGGACAGGCGATGCGGCATCACGCCTTTTGCGCAATGCGCGAATGGGATCGCGCCGGTCTGACTGTACCGCGCATCGGCATCAACTTCTCGTCGGACGAATTGCGCGACCCGGGGCTGATCGACCGCCTGAAATGGGAATTGGATCAATTCGACCTGACGCCGGACAGATTGGCGGTCGAAGTATTGGAGACCGTGTTTTCCAGAGGGCCGGATGACGTAATCACCCGCAATGTCACGGGCTTGGCCGCAATGGGGTGCTGTATCGATCTGGACGATTTCGGCACCGGGCATGCCTCGATCGCGTCAATCAAGCGGTTCAACGTGTCCCGGATCAAAATCGACCGCTCTTTCGTGACAAAGGCGGACCAGGACCCAAGCCAGCAGCAGTTGGCCAGCGCAATTCTGACCATGGCAGAACGGCTGAATCTGGAAACGCTTGCTGAAGGGGTCGAGACGCCCGGGGAACACGCCTTGATGGCGCAATTGGGATGTGACCATGTTCAGGGGTTTGGCATTGGCAAGCCCATGCCTTTCGAAAAAACCGAGGGCTGGATCACGTCTCATCGCAACAAGATCGACGGAATGCCCAAAATCGGGCGGCAAACCGGCTGAAGAACCGGAAACTGCACCACAGAAGACCAATCCGTGACGAAATGACGAGCGATTCCGCTTGACCTTTGGGCCTGCACTCTGTTGAACCCTGCGGGTGTCTTTCACTGCTCAAGGTGGCTGTCCCAGATGGACGATCAGAACAAGAATCTCATCCTCGCAACCGCGCTCAGCTTTCTCGTGATCCTGGTCTGGTTCGTGCTGTTCCCTCCACCGGAACCGACGCCAACCACGGAACAGGCTGAAATCGCCAGCATCGAAGGGAATGAGGTTCAGACGCCCAGCGCCGCCGACACCGGTACGGTCGGCGAAGCAACTGCAACCGCCACCGAAGCCGAAACCGAGGCGCCCCGCGTCAGCATCGACACGCCCCGCCTGACGGGTAGCCTGTCGCTTGCCGGTGGCCGAATTGATGAGCTGTCGCTGAAGGATTACAAGGTTTCACTGGACGAGGATTCTCCGATCGTCGAACTTCTGTCCCCGGTTGGAAGTGACTCTGCATATTATGCCCTTTACGGCTGGGCCCCCGGCGCGGGCCTGTCGGTCACGGACGTTCCCGGCCCGAACACTCTTTGGACGCTTGAGCAGGGCGAAACTCTGGGTGTTGATACTCCGATCACGCTGGCCTGGGACAATGGAAACGGCCTCACCTTCCGCCGCACCATTGCCGTGGATGAAAACTACATGTTCTCGGTCACCCAGTCGGTCGAGAACACCACGGACGCCGAGGTCGGCATGGCCCCCTACGGCATTCTGGCACGCCACGGCATGGGCGAAGACGGTGACCTGCCCGGCCTGAAGAATTTCTTCATTCTGCACGAAGGCGTCATGGTCATGGCTGACGGCGTTCTGGATGAGATCGACTATGGTGATGTGCGCGATTTCGATATCGACCCCAATGAACGCGCGCAGGCCGAGGTCTTTCAGGTCAAAGAAGGCGGCTGGATCGGGTTCACGGATCACTACTGGATGACCACCCTGATCCCGGCCGAGGGTTCAGCGTTCAAGGCCGCTGCCAAATACGATTCACGTCGCAAGATTTACCAGACGGAAACGGTTCTGCCGACCCTTACAGTCGCGCCCGGCGCCACGGAAGAGGTCACAACCAGGCTTTTCGCCGGCGCCAAGGAATGGGAAACCATCCGAGAGTATCAGGCGGAAGGTGTTCAGAAGTTCATCGACAGCATCGACTGGGGGTGGTTCTACTTCCTGACCAAGCCGATCTTCTGGCTGCTGCACAACATCAATGCCCTGATCGGAAACATGGGCTGGTCGATCATCGGACTGACGCTGATCATCAAGGCCATCCTGTTCCCGCTTGCCTTCAAATCCTACGTCTCGATGGCGAAGATGAAGGAATTGCAGCCGCAGATGGAAGCCCTGAAAGAAGCCGCCGGCGACGACCGTCAGAAGATGCAGCAGGGCATGATGGAGCTGTACAAAAAGGAAAAGGTGAACCCTGCCGCAGGCTGCTTGCCAATTCTGTTGCAGATTCCAATCTTCTTCTCGCTGTACAAGGTTATTTTCGTGACGATCGAACTGCGTCAGGCCCCTTGGTTCGGCCCGTTCCAGGACCTGAGCGCGCCGGATCCGACTTCGATCATGAATCTCTTTGGCTTGCTGCCTTGGGCCGGCCCGCAGCCTGACAGCCTGATGGCGTTGATCTTCATCGGCATTCTGCCGCTGCTGCTGGGTATTTCGATGTGGTTGCAGCAGAAACTGAACCCGGCACCAACCGATCCGACGCAGGCAATGATCTTTGCCTGGATGCCTTGGGTCTTCATGTTCATGCTGGGTGGTTTCGCCAGTGGCCTGGTCGTATACTGGATCGCGAACAACACGATCACGTTCACACAGCAATATCTGATCATGCGCAGCCAGGGCTACAAGCCGGACGTGTTCGGAAACATCAAGTCCGGTTTCAAGCGGACGCCGAATACGGACAACAAATGAGCGGAACGGTTTCAGGCCTTTGGCGCCACCCGATCAAAAGCCACGGGCGTGAAGCCCTGAGCCAAGTCACACTCATCCCCGGGCAGACCATGCCCGGGGATCGCGTTTGGGCGGTCGCTCATGAGGCCGCCAAAACCGATGGTTCTGAATGGGCCCCCTGTTTCAATTTCAGCCGCGGTTCAAAAGCGCCTCAGTTGATGGCCATTTCGGCCGAATTGCAGGGCGAAAGGGTTACACTGCGCCACCCGCAGCGACCGGAATTGACTTTTGAACCTGATACGGAACAGGAAGTCTTTCTGGACTGGGTAAAGCCACTTATGCCTGCGGATCGCGCTGCATCAGCCCGGATTATTCGGGTTCCCGGGCGCGGCATGACCGACAGCGATTTTCCGTCGATCAGCCTGTGCAACATGGCATCGCATCGCGCAGTCGAACAGAAGCTGGGCCAGACTCTGTCCATTGTTCGGTGGCGCGGCAATATCTGGTTCGAAGGTCTGCCGTTGTGGGATGAGTTTGACTGGCTGGGCCGTGACGTGCGCATAGGCGAGGCCGTGCTTCGCGTACGCGAACGGATCACGCGGTGTATGGCCACCACTGCCAATCCCGAAACCGGTGAGAGGGACGCAGACACGCTGCGCGCCCTGAACAGCTGGGATCATCAAGATTTCGGCGTTTACGCCGAGGTCCTTCAGGGCGGCGAAATCCGCGTCAACGATGAGGTGCAGGTGCTATGACCACGCTTCCCTTCCCCCTGGCCGAAGACCCGGATGAATTCGCCCTGGAGCGAGGCCGCAAACTATTTGCAGGCCCGTCCGAGTTCGTCAAAGGCGTTGTCGCCATGAACGGCTTGCCTGCCCCGGACCGGTTGGAAGTCTGTTTTGCGGGGCGTTCGAACGTGGGCAAGTCCAGCCTGATCAATGCCTTGACCGGCACGAAGGGTCTGGCCCGCGCATCCAACACACCCGGCCGCACGCAAGAGATCAACTTTTTCACCCAAGGCCCGGAACTCTATCTCGTGGACCTGCCGGGCTATGGCTATGCAAACGCCCCGGTGAAAGTGGTCGAGAAGTGGCAGAAGCTGCTGAAACAATATCTCAGCGGGCGCCAGACACTGCGCCGTGCCTTTGTCCTGATAGACTCGCGCCACGGGGTAAAACCGGTCGATGACGAAATCATGAAGTTGCTGGACACCAGCGCCGTGACGTTTCAATGCGTACTGACCAAGGCAGACAAGGTCAAAGCCAACGAACGCGAGAAGGTGTTGGAACAAACCCGGGCTGCGTTGTCCAAACATCCCGCAGCTTTTCCGGAGATTGTGCTCACGTCTTCCGAAAAGGGTGATGGCATCGCGACCCTGCGGTCCATCATTGCGCATCTGGAATAGCTTCGCCCTTGGCAGCGTGGGGCAAAGGTCCTAACACGGTTTTCCAGAAGGACTTTAGCTATGAAGACACGAGATATGAACCGGGACTGGATCGCCACCGCAGCCACACTCAACAGCGCCCTGCCTTATTTGCAGCGCTATGATGGAGCCATTGTCGTCATCAAACTTGGCGGGCACGCCATGGGCAGCGACGAGGCGATGGAAAGCTTTGCCCGGGACGTGGTTCTGATGCGCCAGGTGGGTGTGAACCCGGTGGTCGTCCACGGCGGTGGCCCGATGATCAATGCAATGCTGGGCAAGCTGAACATTCAATCCGATTTCGTGAACGGCAAGCGAGTGACCGACAAGGCCACGGTTGAAGTGGTCGAAATGGTTCTGTCCGGCCTCGTGAACAAACGCATCGTACAGGCGATCAATGATCAGGGGGGCTCGGCCGTGGGCTTGTCTGGCAAGGACGCAAGCCTGATGGTCTGCGATCAGACAGATGCGTCGCTGGGCTTTGTCGGCACTCCGGCCGAGATGAATCCGAAGATCCTGCACGATCTGTTTTCCCATGACGTAATCCCGGTCATTGCGCCGCTTGGTGCAGGCCGCGACGGTGAGACATTCAACGTCAATGGTGACACGGCAGCCGGGGCAATCGCATCTGCGCTCAAGGCAGACCGTCTGTTGCTGCTGACGGATGTTTCCGGTGTCAAGAACGCGGCGGGTGATGTCGTGACCGAACTCAAGGCCGGTCAGATAAGGGAAATGACCCGCGAAGGCACCATTGCAGGCGGTATGATACCCAAGACGGAAACCGCGCTGGACGCCCTGCACAGCGGCGTGCGGGCCGTCGTCATACTTGACGGGCGTGCACCGAATGCCGTGCTGCTGGAGCTGTTCACCGAACACGGGGCCGGGTCACTGATACGCCCGGACTGACCCCCGCACGAGAGGAGGAGACATGACACATCTTGCACAGCCTTCCTCTGATCGTGACGCGACGCCTTATGAACAGGTTGAAAACGCCGCCCGTCATACTGGTTTGTTGGTCATGGGCGCACTGCATCCTCGCCACGTTGCAGCCAAGGAACTCGACACCGGTACGCTGATCCTGCTGGGGGCCGGGCCGGACTTCTGGCCCGCACTGAAAGCCTCACCAGAATGGCACCAGGCCGACCCCGTTGACCGATGGTCGAAAAGGGTGGTCAGTCAGATGGCTGAGGCGCTCGGCGCCCGGGCGTATTTTCCGTTTGGCGGCCCCCCTTACACGCCATTCATCGACTGGGCGCTCAAATCTGGACGGACGTTCAGCAGCCCGGTCGGGGCATTGGTGCATGATACCGTTGGCATGATGATTTCCTATCGGGGCGCACTACATTTTGCCGAAGAGTTCGCCATCCCAGCCCCTGCCGGCGTGTCGCCTTGCGAAACCTGCGCCGCGCCTTGCACGACGACCTGTCCGGTCAGCGCGCTGAACGCGCAGGATTTCTATGACGTCGCTGCATGCCACGACCATCTTGGCACCGCTGAAGGTCAGACCTGCATGTCTGGTGGGTGTCTGGCCCGCCTTGCCTGCCCCCTGAGCGCGGGCGCGGGGCGCGACCCCGAACAATCGGCCCATCACATGAGAGCCTTTCATCCGTCATGACCCGAATTCTGATCCTGACACGTCATGCGAAATCCAGCTGGGATAGCCCGGGGCTTGGCGATCATGACCGCCCGCTGAACAAGCGTGGACGAAAGTCAGCCCCGGCCATCGCTGCTTGGTTGCGTCACCACGGATGGCTACCGGATGAGGTTCTCAGCTCCACATCAACCCGCACCCGCGAGACATGGGATCGCATGGGTTTGCAGGCCAAAAAAATCAGTTTTCTCAGCGCCCTCTACCACGCTGATTCAAAGGTCATGCTGCGAGAGCTTTCGGGCGCTACGGAACCGGCTGTATTGATGCTGGGTCACAATCCCGGGATCGCCGATTTCGCCAACCGTCTGGTGCGACAACCGCCAAGTCATGCTCGCTTTTTCGATTATCCAACCTGTGCAACAACGGTCATGTCATTCGACATCAACAGCTGGGCCGAGGTTCGATGGCAAACCGGAACAGTGCTGGGGTTCACCATCCCACGCGAGTTGATCGAATAAAAAAAGGCGGGGCAATACCCCGCCTTCGCTCTTTCCGCCCTTGTGAGGGTCAGTGACCCAGAATCTGGCTCAGGAACAGTTTGGTCCGCTCGCTTTGCGGGTTGTTGAAGAACTCTTCTGGTTCGTTCTGTTCCACGATCTGCCCGGCATCCATGAAGATCACGCGGTTGGCGACCTGACGGGCAAAACCCATCTCGTGGGTCACGCACAGCATGGTCATGCCTTCCTCGGCCAGTTCGATCATGGTGTCGAGCACCTCTTTGATCATCTCGGGGTCCAGCGCCGATGTCGGTTCATCGAACAACATGATCCGCGGCATCATGCAGAGCGAGCGGGCAATCGCCACACGCTGCTGCTGACCACCCGAAAGCTGACCGGGATACTTGTCGGCCTGTTCGGGAATTTTCACCTTTTCCAGGAAGTGCATCGCGCGCTCTTCGGCCTCTTTCTTGGGCGTCTTGCGCACCCAGATCGGGGCCAGCGTACAGTTTTCCAGAATGGTCAGATGCGGGAACAGGTTGAAGTGCTGGAACACCATCCCAACCTCGGACCGGATCTTGTCGATGTTCTTCAGGTCATTCGACAGCTCGATCCCGTCCACCACGATCGTGCCCTGCTGGTGTTCCTCCAGCGCGTTCAGACAGCGGATCAGCGTGGATTTGCCCGATCCCGACGGGCCCGCGATCACGATCCGCTCGCCCTGATTGACGGTCAGATTGATGTCGCGCAGCACGTGGAAGGACCCGTACCACTTGTTCATTTGGTTGATTTCGATGGCGACCTCGTCGCTCACCTGCATCTTGGAGCGGTCGATTTCGCGGTCGATTGCAAGTTCAGACATGTGTTGAACTCCTTAACGATGATCTGTGGCAAGGCGACGCTCGAGCCACTGAGAATATTGAGAGATGCCGTAACAGACGACGAAGAACAGAAGCGCGGCAAAGCCCAGAAGCTCCCAGTAGACGCCGTTCCATTCGGTCGACGCCAGGATGGGACCCCGGATCATGCCCACCAGATCGAACATCGAAATGACCGAAACCAGTGTCGTATCCTTGAACAGGCCCACGGCCACGTTCACGATCCCGGGGATCGAGATCTTCAGCGCCTGTGGCAGGATGATAAGCCGCATCGCCTGCGGATAATCCAGCCCAAGACTGTCTGCGGCCTCGTACTGCCCGCGCGGAAGCGCTGCCAGACCGCCGCGGATCACCTCGGCGATATAGGCGGACGAGAACATGGTGATCATGATCACAACGCGCAGGAACAGGTCGACCGTGCTGTCAGGCGGGAAGAAATAGGCCAGCATCACCGAAGCCACGAACAGCAGCGTGATCAGAGGCACGCCGCGTATGAACTCGATGAAGATGACACAGACCCACTTGATCAGCGGCATGTTCGACTGTCGCCCCAAGGCCAATGCGATCCCGAGTGGTACCGACAGCGACACACAGGTCACGCCCAGCATCATGTTCAGCATGAAGCCACCCAGGTCACGGCTGGGAACGGCCGACAGCCACGCGTTTTCTGATGCGCCTTCCGGGATCAGGGCCCCTCCGACGTTCCAGATGACCAGTGCGGTCACGATTGCTCCGAAGAACCCGGCGGCGAAGCTGTTGTTGCCCAGCTTCTGGAAGACACCACCGGCGGCTATGCAGCCAACAAGTGCAACCAGAGGCACAAGGATCGTGCCACCCCAGATCAGCCAGAAAGCCAGGAAGGGATAGACCGCAGTGAACAACAGCATCTTGCGGGGCAGGTCAAAGAACAGCACCGGCGCAATCGCCACCAGCATCAGCACAAAGGCCAGGTTCGGCCGCCAATAGGCATCGACGGGGTATTTGAACCCATAGATCAGCTGCGGCCAGCGTTCCGTCAGAACCGCGAAACAGGCTCCGGTCTTGTCCCCCAGAATTTCGCGGCATTCCGCCAGCGAGTTGGCATTCCACACTCCGTTCAGAATCCATGGCAGGGTATTCTTGAGAAGAATGTAGATCAGGATCAGCGACAGAACTGTCAGGATCGAATTGACGACCCCGGAAAACAGATTCTCGCGCAGCCATTTGATGACGCCGGTCTCATTCGCCGGCGGCGGTGAGGGCGGGATGGTGCCTTCGGCCACGAAGGCGATCGGGTTTGTTGCTTGATCACTCATGGCTCAGCGCTCCTTCAGCTTGACGGAAGCGTTGTAGATGTTCATCCCGGTCGAAATCAGCAGCGAGGCCGTGAGGTAGAACAACATCAGCAGCAGAACGCATTCAATCGCCCGGCCGGTCTGGTTCAGGGTAATACCACCCAGTGTTGCGGTGATATCCGCATAGCCCACGGCAATCGCAAGAGACGAGTTCTTGGTGATGTTCAGATACTGCGAGATCAGCGGCGGGATGATGACCCGCAATGCCTGGGGCAGGATGACCAGTTTCATGATCCGTCCCTGACGCAGGCCCAGTGCGGCGGCAGCCTCGGTCTGACCTTTGCTGATCGCCTGAATACCCGCACGCACGTTTTCCGCGATAAAGGCACCGGTATAGATCGACAGGGCGAACCACAGTGCAATCAGAGGACCGCCGGCATTCAGTCCGCCGCTGAAGTTAAAGCGCTTCAGCTCGGGGACATCCCAGGTCAAGCCCATGATGATCATCAACAGCACAAAAGGCACCAGCCAGATTGCCAGTTTCGGCAACAGCGTCGCGGGACGCTCGCCGGTTTCTTCCTGCTTCTTGGTTGCGCGCTTTTCGACTTCGCCGCTGACGAACCACGATCCGATCAGGACGGCGATGACCAGCAACCAGTTCAGGGCTGCCGATGCAAACAGGCCATTGGCGAATTCAGGACGCGGGAAATAGATGCCCCGGTTGGTAAAGGCAAAAGACCCAAACAGCATCGATGACGTCGGGTTTTCCCCACGGAACTCGCTTGGCGGCGGCAGCACGGCCGTCATGATCGTGAAGATGATGATGATCCAGATCAGCACCGGTATGTTCCGGAAGATCTCGACATATACTGCCATCAGCTTCGATACGAGCCAGTTGTTCGACAGTCTCAGAACACCCGCGATCACACCGAAAACAGTTGCAGTGATACAGGCCAGAAAGGCCACGAGCAATGTGTTCAGCAAACCGACAAGTGCCGCGCGTGCATGTGATGACTGACTGTCATATTCGACAAGACGCTGGTTGATGTCATACCCGGCGGAATCGCCGAGGAAAGAATAGGAAATATTGAGCCCTGCGGCCCTGAGGTTCTGGATCAGGTTGTTGCCCAGATACCAGATCGAAAGCGCAATGACGATGGCCGCAATCACCTGAAATGTAAGAGAGCGATAGCGGGTATCGTTTATGAGCATAGACAACCGAAAATCAGCTTTCGGTGGGTCAGTCATAGTCGACATATTTTGGGATCCCCGTGGCTTGCGAGCTGTTAAATATCGGCGAGGTTTTCCCCGCTCTGCATCTGCCCGCAGCAATTTATTGTAGAAGAGGGCGCAGGTTGCCCTGCGCCCTCCTCCATTGATGCCTTAACGGAACGGCGGCGAGTACAGCAGACCACCTTCGGTCCACTGTGCGTTCAGGCCGCGCGCCAGACCGATCGGTGTTTCTTCACCGATGTTCTTGGCGAAGATTTCACCATAGTTGCCGCCAGCTTTGATCGCTTTGGCAGCCCAGTCGGCGTCCAGACCCAGCATTTCACCCAGAGTGCCTTCTGTACCCAGCAGGCGGTTGATTTCCGGGTTGTCGGTGCCGGCGCTCAGTTCGTCGATGTTTGCCGATGTCACGCCCAGCTCTTCAGCCGAAATCAGTGCGTTCAGAGTCCAGCGCACGACGTCGCCCCACTCGTGGTCGCCATGACGGACTAGCGGGCCCAGCGGCTCTTTCGAGATGATTTCGGGCAGCAGGATGTGCTCGTCCGGCGCTTCGAAGGTGGCGCGGGTTGCAGCCAGACCCGATGCGTCGGTGGTGTAAACGTCACATGCACCAGCCAGGTACTGCTGCTGCGCTTCGGCGTTGGTTTCGATCGGAACCGGCTCGTAGCTGATGTTGTTGGCACGGAAGAAATCGGCCAGGTTCAGCTCGGTGGTGGTACCGGTCTGGATGCAGACACGGGCGCCGTCCAGTTCCTTGGCCGAGCTGACGCCCAGCGCCTTGGGAACCATGAAGCCCTGACCGTCATAGTAGTTCACGCCGGTGAATTCGAACTTCAGGTCGACGTCGCGGCTGAAGGTCCAGGTGGTGTTCCGTGCCAGCATGTCGATCTCGCCCGAGGCCAGAGCGGTAAAGCGTGTCTTACCGGTGGTCGGAACGAATTCAACGGCGTTGGCGTCGCCCAGAACGGCAGCAGCAACAGCGCGGCACAGCGATACATCAAAGCCCTGCCATTCGCCATTGGCGTCGGGCGCAGCAAAACCAACCAGACCGGTGGTCACACCACAATTCAGCTTGCCGCGTGCTTTAACGTCGTCAACGGTCCCTGCCATGGCTGCGCCAGCAGCAAGACCGGCAATCGTTGCCGCGCCCAAGAATACGGATTTTTTCATTTTTACCTCTTCCTGATTTTCCGCCCCGTCCGAGACGGCTCTGCCCGGCAAGTGGATGCCGGATAGGTTACCCCAAAGGTGTCTCCCCTTTAGTGGCACCGAGTTTGGGCGTATTCATAAACAAACGTCAAGGGCCGGATCATCGAAAACGATGGATCAGGCCCCAAGCTGTTTACAGATTTGCTCAAAAAACCGGAATTTAGGATCAAACCGATATGTCAAAGAAGCGTTTGGCATGCATGAATGCCGCTTTCTTGGTCTCGGCAACCTGATGGGCTTCTTCGTCATGGCCCCATTGTTCAATCTGCCAGGTTTCATCCAATCTTGAAATGCGCCATATTTCGTCCGGATTGCGCCAATTCATGGCGGCCGCAAAGCCAAGAATCAATGACCCCGACAGGCTGACCAGATCGTGAAAAGCGGCCAGTTGGAACGCATCCAGCCCGTGCACCCGAGATCGCAATGTCGCCAGGGCGGATTCCGACTGCGGTTGATGCAGAACCCCGGCAATCGGAACCAGACGGGCGGACAGTGCGGTCTCGGCCCAATCCAGGGCGGGATCCCATTCGGCGCTCTGACGTTCATGCAACTCCTGCGGGTGAGTTGCGCGATAGCACAACAAATCAGAATCGCCATAATCGGCCAGCATGTCGGCAACTTCGCCGTGCTGGATGCGGACTTTGTCAATCGCTGCATTTGCAGAACGGGTGAAAGGCATCGCGGCAGGATCAACCTCTTTTTCCTGGGCGTCCCATTCCCCTGCCACCGCTTCGGCCATGAGGCGGGTTGGCAGGATCAGGTCTGCCTTGGCTGGTGTTTTGACCCTGCGGCCATCCAGTTCGACGGTAAACCCGCCATCAACCTCGACAACGGCACTGTCCTTCCAGAAGCGTTTCGGTTTCCAGTCACTCATCTTTCAATCCCACATCCCAGCCAGCGCATTGGGCAACTGGTCAAAGGTTTCGATAATGCAAGAAGCTGCGGTCAGAGCCGATCGGTGATGATAGCCCCAGGTTACGCCGATGCCGCGAACACCGGCAGCCGCGGCCATATCCATGTCAAAGCTCGTGTCGCCGATCATCACTGCACAGCCGGGTTCGACCCCGGTTTCCGCCAATGCGGTCTGCACCATGGACGGATGCGGCTTTGAAGGGTGGTGATCCGCGACCTGCCGGGTCACGAAATACGGTTCCAGCCCGTGGGCTTCGATCAGCGCGTCCAACCCGCGCTGCGACTTGCCGGTTGCCACGCCAAGCAGCACTTCGGGCAGGGCATGCAATGCTTCAATCACCTCGCGCGCACCGGGGTACAACGGAGAACTGGCAGCCCCCAATTCAAGACGATGGGCGTGATAGGCCTCTTTATAACCGTCGACCAGATCGTTCTGGACCGAGAGAGGCTGTTCCGGCACCAACCGGGCGATGGCATGGGGCAGCGACAAGCCGACAATGGACAGGATCGCCTTTCGCGTTGGAACCGGCACGGAAGCGGCCTGAAAGCTGGTGGTCATGGAGTGAACAATGCTGCCCTGACTGTCGACCAGGGTACCATCGACGTCGAACAGGACCAGTCGCAAGGGTGCGCTCATTGCAGCTTCTCAAACGGGTCGTCAGCCGCCAGATCCTCGCTCCATCCGAACGTGTCCCAGCTGTGTTTCATGTGCTCGGGCAGGGGCGCCGTCACCGTCACCGGTTTCCGCGTCATCGGATGCAGAAAGGACAGCCGCCGTGCGTGCAAATGCAGCTTTTTGCTTATGACTCCGCCCAGTTGCGCGCCCCATCCGTCGCCAAGGTTTTCCTGACCCGAACCGCCGTATTTTCCGTCGCCGATGATCGGGTGCCCGATTGCGGCCATATGAGCCCGCAATTGGTGCGTCCGTCCGGTGATCGGCTCCATCGCCACCCATGCAGCGCGGCTGGCAACCCGATAGAGGGTTGCGTAATGCGTATGCGCGCGTTTCGCGCCCGGAGTGCTGTCAATTTCGTTCATATGCACGGGGATCATCTTTTCGCCCTCACCGTGCTTGCCATGACCCGGCGCTTTGACAAGGCCGGTTTTGATCTCACCAAGGTACGGTGTCGGAACACCGGCAACCAGCGCCCAGTAGATCTTGCGCGTATCACGATGACGGAAGGCGGCCGTCAAACCCTTGGCGGCCTCCCGCGTGCGGGCCAGCAGCAGAACACCTGACGTATCCTTGTCCAGTCTATGGACCAGCCGAGGGTTCTCGTCATAGCCGAACCGCAATGCTTCGGACAGGCTGTCAACATGCCGGGTCTGCCCGCTGCCGCCTTGCACCGGCAGGCCATGCGGCTTGTTCAGGGCCAGAATGTGATCGTCGCGGTAGATCACGCAGGACTGGATCATCCTGGCATCCGCATCCGAGATACGATGCTTGACCTCGGCCGGTTTGTGATCGGCATCCGGAAGGGGCGGCACGCGAACCACCTGCCCTGCCTCCAACCGGGTCGAGGCTTTGGCGCGGCTTCCGTCAACACGCAATTCTCCCTTGCGGCACATCTTTTCAATGCGGCCCTGGCTGACATGCGGAAACAGGCGGCGCAGCCAACGATCCACGCGCTGGTCCCCATCCCCTTCAGCGACTGTAATCATCTGTACGCCACTCATGCCATTACCCCTTGTTCCGCGCGGGTGATCCGCCCGGATTGCGTGTTTACCCGTGTCCCAGAAATCATGGGCGTCTGTCGCGCGCAACGCGGCAAGAGTCAAGCTATCTGGCTATGGTTCTCAGATGTTCGAGAAGTCGCCGTGCCGCCCTGCTCCATCCCGGAAACGGGCAGCCCCAGCTGTACCTTCACGGCGAATGGCGTCCAACCCGTTGGCCCATTCGACCTTGAGCGCGTCACGTACCGGCATTCCACGCGTTTCTATGATCGATCGGCGGTCTGCCCGAACGGCCTCTTGCGGGAAACGGGCGATAACATGAGCCATGTCTTCAGCCGCACTGCGTGCTGTGCCTTGTGGGACGACCTTTTCCGCCAACCCAATCCTGTAACACTCTTCAGCTTCGACCTTGCGACCGGTCAGAGCGATTTCCAACGCCTTGCCCTGCCCCACCAGACGCGGCAACCTGACCGAGCCACCATCCATCAGGGTAATCCCCCAACGTCGGCAAAAAACACCCATGTAAGCCGTTTCCGCCATGACCCGGATATCGCACCACAAGGCAAGCTCCATTCCTCCGGCCACTGCCGCGCCTTCAACCGCAGCAATGACGGGTTTCGAAAGCTCCAGCCGCGACGGTCCCATCGGCCCAAGCGTTGAGGGGGCTGACCCGATAGGAAAAGCAAGTTTATCAAAGTAAGCCTCACGCCGTTCCGGATCGGCCAGCGATGCGGCAAGTTTCAGATCCCACCCTGCACAGAAATTGCCACCCTGGCCCCAAAACACCGCAGCCTTGGCCGAACTGGCCTCAAAACTCAGAAATGCCTCTGCCAAAGCCTCGGCATGTTCCGTATCAACAGCGTTCCGCGCATCCGGCCTGTCGTGAATGACGGTCCAGACATCTTCGGATTTTTCGATAGAAACCGACATATCAAGTCCTCCCCTGCAAGCGTTGACCCAAGGGAAGCGTCCAATTTCAATCCTGTCGCCTGTGACGCCGCGGAACGCCCACGACTGACCCTGCGTAACTAGCTGTTACGCTGCGCCCGCAGCTTGGCAAAGTAATCGAGGCGTTTCTTCAGCTCACGCTCAAACCCGCGCTCGACCGGTTGATACAGAACCGGGCGTTTCATCGTCTCGGGGAAGTAGTCCTGACCGGAAAACCCGTCCTCGGCATCATGGTCATAGGCATAGCCCGCGCCGTAACCCTGATCCTTCATCAAAGAGGTCGGCGCGTTCAGGATATGCTTGGGCGGTGGCTCGCTGCCCGACTGCTTGGCCAATCGCATTGCCGCCTTGTAGCCGACATAGGTGCCGTTGGATTTTGGCGCCAGCGCTAGATAGACCAGCGCCTGAGCAAGCGCCAACTCTCCTTCCGGGGAACCCAGACGTTCGTAGGTTTCCCACGATTGCAAGCAAATGGCCTGCGCCTGTGGATCGGCCAAGCCTATATCCTCGACCGCCATGCGTGTGATCCTGCGTGCAAGATACCTTGGGTCCTCGCCCCCGGTCAGCATGCGCGCAAACCAATACAAAGCCGCATCCGGGTCAGAGCCGCGCACCGATTTGTGCAGGGCCGAGATCAGGTTGTAATGCTCATCACCGGACTTGTCGTATTTTGCGGCCCGCCGCATCAATCGCGTCGACAGCGCATCAGGGCCCAGCGGCGCATCCACCTTCCACGCCGAAGCCTGTTCGATCAGGTTCAGCAAAGCCCGACCGTCGCCATCGGCCATCTCCTGCAACGCATCGCGTGCGGCAGGCGTCAATGGCAACGCACGGTTCAGCTCTTTTTCGGCCCGTTGGGTCAGACGCTCCAGATCGGCAAGGCTGAGCCGTTCCAGCACCAGCACCTGCGACCGGCTGAGCACAGCGGCATTCAGCTCGAATGACGGGTTCTCGGTCGTTGCGCCGACCAACAGAATGGTGCCGTCTTCCATATGGGGCAGAAACCCGTCTTGCTGAGCCTTGTTGAAACGGTGGATCTCGTCCACGAACAACAAGGTGCCCTGCCCGTTCTGGCGGCGTATTTTCGCGGCCTCGAAAACTTTCTTCAGATCCGGCACACCGGTAAAGATCGCACTGATCTGAACGAAATGCAGATCGGTTTCCTGCGCCAACAGCCGTGCAATCGTCGTCTTTCCAACTCCGGGTGGACCCCAGAAGATCAGGCTGGACAAACTACCTGCCGCCAGCATGACACCCAGCGGGGCCTCGGGGCCCAGCACTTGTTCCTGCCCGATCACCTCGGCCAGGGATCGAGGCCGCAACCGGTCAGCCAAAGGCCGGTGAGGAGAAGCGGCGGGTTCTGCCGCCCCGGTATCGAACAGATCACTCACAGGTCACAACCGGAACCGCAAAGAAACGGACCGCCCCCCGCGCAGCAAACCTATCTGCACGTAACGGCCCGGGTCGGTCAGCGCGGTCTCAACGTCCCGTGGGCGCTGAATTTCTTCGGCATTGATGCTTTCAAGAATATCACCGGTTCGCAAACCCGCCCTTCCACCATACGGGCCGGGATCCACCACGACGACACCGGTCTGCGACAGCGACAAACCCATCTTGGTGATCACGACAGGATTGACCCGAGATACCACCAAGCCCGGAAGAACGGTTCTGTCATTCAACGTCGTTTCTTCGGCGGCCGGAACGTCAGGGGCTTTGATAAGGACCACCTCGACATCTTCACTTTGCGCACCGCGCAAACGGGTCAGAACCGAGGTTCCACCAACCCCGGCGACCGACATCCGAAACTTCATCTCGGCGGGCGAGTTTACCTCATCCCCGTCCACATGGGTTACCACGTCTCCCACTCTGAACCCTGCGTCGCGCAAAGGGCTGAGTTCATGCAGGTCAGAGATCACTACGCCCAACGGGATAGCCAGACCGAGGGATTCCGCGATATCCGCGCTCATGTGTTGACCCGACATACCCGCCCACGGGCTGACGAAACTGTCATTTCCCTGCTGCGCCTGCTTGAGGAATTGCGCCACCAGATTGGCAGGGATGGCAAAGCCGATGCCATTTGATCCACCCGATCGGGTCAGAATCGAGGTATTGATCCCGATAAGTTGGCCATTCACGTCGATCAGCGCCCCACCGGAGTTGCCGGGGTTGATTGCAGCATCTGTCTGAATGAAATACCCGCGGCCATTCCCGGTTGCCGTGCCCGTGCGCGCCAGCCCCGAGATGATGCCGGACGACACCGTCTGCCCCACCCCGAATGGGTTTCCGATGGCCAGGGCCAGCTCTCCGACTTCGACCTGATCTGAATCGCGAAGGGTCAGGAAAGGCAGGTCTTCGGCCCCTTCCAGACGCAGGATCGCGATATCGCTTTCCTCATGGCCCAGCACAACCTCAGCCGAAAACTCGCGCCGGTCCGTCGTGACAACCCGGATCTCGGTCGCGGACCCGACCACGTGATAGTTGGAAACGACGTACCCATCGTCAGACAGAATAACCCCGGAACCCAGCGAGTTTTGTACACGCTGACGGGGTTCGCCAAATCCCCGGCCAAAGAAATCCTGAAAGAACGGGTCCGAGAAAAACGGGCTAGCCCGGCCCTGCCGGACGATCTTGGCATAGATATTCACAACCGCCGGCGCAGCCTGTTTTACGACCGGGGCAAATCCCAACGAAATCTCGGCCTGTGACTGCGGAACTTTCGTTTCGGCCATTCCTTGCGTCGCGCAGGTCAAGGCAACAAGGGTCAGCATTACGCGGATCATGGTGGCTCCGTTTTTGTGATTGGCCCAGATATGCTGACACAAAATCTGAATTGCAAGTCAGCGGTCGGGTATGCCCCGCAACATGCCCGGCATGCCATAACGAAAAAACCTCCGTCCGGTTTCCCGAACGGAGGTTCGATCGTGACCTTGGGTCAGGTCTTACTCTTCGTCTGCTGCCTCTTCGGCGGCGACGCGGGCTTTGTCGGCCGCGCCTTTGGCGTCCAGATCGCGGTCAACGAATTCGATGATCGCCATCGGAGCCATGTCGCCATAGCGGAAGCCAGCTTTCAGGATGCGGACATAACCGCCCTGACGCTCGGCGTAGCGGGGGCCCAGAACTTCGAACAGCTTGGCGACGTCCTTGTCTTCTTTCAGCTGCGATGCGGCCTGACGGCGGGCGTGCAGGTCGCCGCGCTTGCCCAGAGTGATCAGTTTTTCAACGATCGGGCGCAGTTCTTTTGCCTTGGGCAGAGTTGTTTTGATCTGCTCATGTTCAATGAGCGAGCCGGCCATGTTCGCAAACAGCGCCTTGCGGTGCTCATGAGTACGGTTCAGGCGGCGGTAACCACGTGCGTGACGCATTTTCTAGTTCCTTCTTTCGCGTTTTGCTTTGTCTGGCCGGCGATGCGTGTCACCGGCTCTCCTTGGGGCGGATATGCCCATTTTGTCCCCGGCAGCCCGGGCATTGGAGAAGACGCGCTTAGAACGCGTCTTCGAATTTCTTCGCCAGATCTTCGATGTTGTCCGGCGGCCAGTCCTCGACATCCATGCCCAGGTGCAGACCCATGCCGGACAGCACTTCCTTGATCTCGTTCAGCGACTTGCGGCCGAAGTTCGGGGTGCGCAGCATCTCGGCTTCGGTTTTCTGGATCAGATCGCCGATGTAAACGATGTTGTCGTTCTTCAGGCAGTTTGCCGAACGGACCGACAGTTCCAGCTCGTCCACCTTCTTCAGCAGCAGCGGGTTGAACTCCAGACCATCGTCCTCGTCCTGACGACTTGCCGATTCCGGCTCGTCGAAGTTGACGAAGATCGACAGCTGATCCTGAAGGATACGAGCGGCAAAGGCCAGCGCGTCTTCCGGCGTGATCGAACCGTCAGTTTCGATCTTCAGGGTCAGTTTGTCATAGTCCAGAACCTGACCTTCACGGGTCGGCTGAACGTCATAGGCGACCTTTTTGACCGGCGAATAGATCGCGTCGATCGGGATCAGGCCGATGGGTGCGTCTTCGGGCTTGTTCTTCTCGGCCGAGACATAGCCCTTGCCGGTGTTGACGGTCAGTTCCATGAAAAGGTCTGCGCCATCGTCGAGGTGGCAGATGACGTGATCACGGTTCAGAACCTCGATACCGGCGCTTTCGCTGATGTCGCCAGCGGTGACGACGGCCGGACCCTTGGCGTTGATCGACAGGCGCTTGGGGCCTTCGACCTCCATGCGCAGGGCAACCTGCTTGAGGTTCAGGATGATGTCGGTGACGTCTTCACGAACGCCTGCCACGCTCGAAAACTCGTGCAGGACGTTGTCGATCTGGACGCTGGTGATGGCCGCACCTTGCAGCGAGCTCATCAGAACGCGACGCAGGGCGTTGCCCAGGGTCAGACCAAAGCCACGCTCCAGCGGTTCGGCAACCAGGGTGGCCTGACGTGCAGGATCATTGCCCGGCTTGGCTTCCAGCTGGGTCGGCTTGATCAATTCGGCCCAATTCTTGTGGATCATGTAATCCCTCCATTCCTGTCCGCGCCCCATGACCAACAAGGTGCAGACGCCCGAGGTTCAAAATGACGTGCTGGGGCCGTGCAGAAACACAGCCCCAGCTCAATTCAAAATCGCTTAGACGCGACGACGCTTCGGCGGGCGGCAGCCGTTGTGGGCAATCGGCGTCACGTCGCGGATAGACGTGATGTTGAAGCCCACGGCAGCCAGCGCGCGCAGTGCCGATTCACGGCCCGAACCGGGGCCCTGAACTTCGACTTCCAGCGTCTTGACGCCATGTTCCTGCGCCTTCTTGCCTGCGTCTTCGGCAGCCATCTGAGCGGCGTAGGGTGTCGATTTACGCGACCCTTTGAAACCCATGGTCCCGGCAGAGGACCATGCAATGGCGTTGCCCTGCACGTCCGAAATCAGGATCTTGGTGTTGTTGAAGGTCGAATTCACATGGGCAACGCCCGATGCGATGTTCTTGCGCTCTTTGCGCTTAACGCGAGTCTTGTCACGTGCCATCGGTCAGACCCTCCCTTATTTCTTCTTACCAGCGATGGCCTTTGCGGGGCCTTTGCGGGTACGAGCATTGGTGTGGGTACGCTGACCGCGAACCGGCAGGTTGCGGCGATGGCGCAGACCGCGATAGCAGCCCAGATCCATCAGGCGCTTGACGTTCATCTGAACTTCACGACGCAGGTCACCTTCGACGGTGAAGTTTGCGTCGATGTGCTCGCGGATGGCCAGAACTTCGGCGTCGGACAGTTCGTTGACACGACGCGATGCGTCGATGCCTACGGCTTCGCAAATTGCGTTGGCCGAAGTGTTTCCGATACCGGTGATATATGTGAGGGCGATAGGTACCCGCTTTGCAGTCGGGATGTTTACGCCGGCAATACGTGCCACGTGTCACTTTCCTTTTTTGTTGCGGTTCCGTAACTCCGGAACCTTTTTTCACAACACCTGACCGTGGCAGTGACGCCAGAGGGTCCAGTATTATTCGAGGTGGTCGGGGCGCAAGCGACGAATCCCTCACGCGATCTTGATTCCCTTTAGGGATGGGGGTCGATATGGGCTTTTGGCGGTGCCGTCAAGCCCATATTGAACTCAACCGAGAATGGCTTCGATCGACGCCGTGACTTCCTTGATGTCCGCCAGCCCGTTCACCGGGCGCAGATCACCCTTGGCGTAGTAATAGCCAATCAGCGGCGACGTCTTCTTGTAGTATTCCATCAGACGCGTGCGAAGGCTTTCCTCGTTGTCGTCAGCGCGACGCACGAAGTCGTTTTCCTTGCCGCAATTGGTGCACTTTCCATCAGCCGGGATCGGCTTGGTCTTGTCGTTGTAGACCTCACCACATCCGCCGCAGGTTGACCGCGCGGTAATCCGTTCCACCAGCGCATCATCATCCACACGCATCTCGATCACGGTGTGCAGAGACTGACCCAGCTTGGTCAGCAGAGCCGACAGCGCGTCGGCCTGTGCCAGCGTGCGCGGGAAGCCGTCAAAGATGAAACCGGCGCCCTTTTCGGTGGTCAGTTTCTCTTCGATCAGGCCGATCACGATCTCATCGGTGACAAGCTTGCCCGCGTCCATGATCGCTGCAACCTTCTTGCCCATCTCTGTGCCGCTGGTCCGCGCCTCGCGCAGCATGTCACCCGTGCTCAGCTGGATCATACCGCGGGTTTCAACCAGGTGACGCGCCTGCGTTCCCTTGCCTGCCCCCGGGGGGCCCAGAAGAATGATGTTCATCGACGAGCAGCTCCCTTTCTGCCGCGTTTCTTGCCTTTGCCACGCAGTTGGGACTTTTCGATAAGCCCTTCATATTGATGCGCCAGCAGATGGCTCTGAACCTGCTGGATCGTGTCCATGGTCACAGAGACGATAATCAGAACCGAGGTGCCGCCGAAATAGAACGGAATGGCAAACTGGCCCCGCAGGATTTCGGGCAGCAGGCAGACCGCCGCCAGATAGCCCGAACCCAGCACCAGCACGCGGTTGACCACGTATTCCAGATACTCGGCGGTTTTCTTGCCGGGGCGGATGCCGGGCACGAAACCGTTCTGCTTTTTCAGGTTGTCCGCCACATCGTCCGGTTTGAACGACACGTTGAACGTATAGAAATAGGCGAAGAACACGATCATCGAGGCAAAGAACAGCAGGTAAAGCGGCTGTCCGGGGCCGAAATTGGCCAGCAGCCAAGACATGACGGGCCCGTTCGCGGCACCTGACGAGAAGGTCGAGATCGTGACCGGCAGCAGCAGCAGCGAGCTGGCGAAGATCGCCGGAATGACACCTGCGGGGTTGACCTTGACCGGCAGGTGGCTTGAGCCGCCTTCGTAGATTTTCATACCGGCCTGACGGCGCGGATACTGAATGTGGATCTTGCGCAATGCACGTTCCATGAACACCACGAAAGTGATGACCGCGATCACCATGACGATCACGCCAACGATGACGGCAGGGCTGATTGCACCGCTGCGGCCGCTTGCAAAGAACTGCGCCAGAGCAGCCGGAACCTCGGCAATGATGCCGACAAAGATGATCAGAGAGATGCCGTTGCCGATACCGCGCGCGGTGATCTGCTCTCCCAGCCACATCAGGAACATGGTGCCGCCAACCAGCGTTATCATGGTCGACATCCGGAAATAGAGACCCGGATCAGTCGCCAGATCGCCCGATTCCAACGAAACGGCCAGGCCATAAGCCTGAACGGTGGCTAGAGCCACGGTGCCGAACCGGGTGTACTGGTTGATCTTCTTGCGCCCTTGCTCGCCCTCTTTCTTGAGTTGCTCGAGCGCGGGAACCATCGATGTCAGCAGCTGAACGATGATCGAGGCCGAGATGTAGGGCATGATGCCGAGGGCAAAGATACCCATCCGCCCCAGCGCCCCGCCGGTGAACATCGAAATCATGCCGCCGATGCCCTGCCCCGCCTGCTCCATGAATTCGCGCAAAGCTGCTCCGTCGATCCCCGGCACCGGAATGAATGTGCCCAGACGATAGACGATCAGCAAACCCAGCGTGAACAGGATGCGGTTGCGCAGATCGGTGGCCTTGCCCAGAGCAGCCCAGCTTGTGTTGGCTGCCATTTGTTCTGCTGCTGATACCATAAATCGGTCTCTCTTATGCAAACGCCGCCCGGAACCGTTTTCCGGCTCGGACGGCGTCTTGGAAAACTCTGAGGTCTATGTAAGCGGGTCTTTGCCCGCTCACAAGCGATTACTCTGCCGCAGCAGCTTTTGTGACCTTCAGTGAACCGCCCGCTTTCTCGACTGCCTCGACGGCAGATTTCGAAGCACCGGTCACTTCCAGGTTCACCTTGGCGCTGATTTCGCCTTTGGCCAGAACGCGGATACCGTCCAGCTTGCGGCGAACCAGACCGGACGCAACCAGAGCGTCTTCGGTGATCGCAGCCGAAGCGTCCAGCTTGCCCGCTTCGACGAATTTCTGGATCAGACCCAGGTTGACAACGGCGAATTCCTTGCGGTTCGGCTTGTTGAAGCCACGCTTGGGAAGACGCTGGTACAATGGCATCTGACCGCCTTCATAGCCATTGATGGCCACACCCGAACGGGATTTCTGGCCTTTGATACCACGGCCACCCATTTTACCTTTGCCGGAACCCGGACCACGGCCAACGCGGGTGCGTTTCGGGCTGGCGCCGGGATTGTCGCGCAATTCGTTCAGTTTCATGTCGCTTCTCCTAAGCCGGATATGACCCCGAAGCGTGATGGGCCAAACACGGCATTTCTTGGTTTTGATTCTCGTGGCGGAAAGCCACCGCAGGCGTATAGGCCCGATAAACGCACTTGACAAGCCTGTAGATTGCCCTGCGCCCTGAAGTTCCGGCATGGGGACCCGAGCCAAGTGTTACGCAAAGGGCACCTCTGCCGGCCCTTGACCGAAAAGTGACCGTAAAATGCAGCGACTTTTACAAAAACCGCTTGCTATGTCGGGGTGGTCGTCTATCCGGTGGCCTGCAAACACTTGACTGGCAGGCGTATGACTGAACCCTCTCCCTCGCACCGGGTAAAGCCGGAGACCACCGCCGCACGTGACTGGGTAACAACGCTTGCCAGATATCGCGAACCGGACCAAATGCGCAGCTCTTTTGAGCTGGGCATAAGCATTATCCCCTTTTTCGCGCTGTGGGCTTTGTCCTGGATGTCACTGTCGGTCAGCTATTGGCTGGCCTTTGCGCTTTCCGTCCTCAATGCGGCCTTTCTGCTTCGCTTGTTTGCCATCCAGCATGATTGCGGGCACGGCGCGTTCTTCAAGAATCGGACCGTCAGTGACTGGATCGGGCGCGGCATCGGTGTTCTGACACTGACCCCATATGATGTCTGGCGCCGCACGCACTCCGCACACCACAACAGTTCAGGCAACCTGGATAAGCGCGGGATGGGCGATATCCATACCCTGACCGTGGCCGAATATCGGGCCAAAACACCACTGAACAGGTTCTGGTATCGCGTGTACCGGAACCCGATCACTTTGTTCGTACTTGGCCCTGGCTATCTGTTTTTGTTTCAAAACCGCCTTCCGCTGGGCCTGACAGACAGCGTCAGGTTCTGGGTCAGCGCGATGGCGACCAATCTTGCCATTCTGATTGCACTGGTGGCCATCTACTATTTTGGCGGGCTGATGCCGATGTTGCTGATCTTTCTGCCGTCGACACTGATTGCCGCAACGGCCGGAGTGTGGCTGTTTTATGTACAACACCAGTTCGAGAACACGCATTGGGACGCCGATGCAGACTGGCAACTGCATGAAGCGGCGCTGCACGGAAGTTCACACTATATACTGCCCTCGGTGTTGCAGTGGTTCAGTGCCAATATCGGCATCCACCATGTACACCACCTCTACAGCCGCATTCCGTTCTACCGCCTGACCGAAGTGCTGCGCGATCATGAAGAACTGGCGAACAGCAACCGGATGACCATTCGGGAAAGTCTTGCCAATGCGCGGCTTCACCTGTGGGACGAGAAGAACCGTCGTCTGCTGTCCTTCGCCGAGGCCCGCGCACTTTACAAGTAACGGGCATGCCTGCCAGCTTGTTGCCTGAAATCGCAGCGTGTCCCTTGCGCCGACGACAGGGGCGTGTGGCGCGGGATTCTCTCCATCCATCGCGACCTGCATTGCTGCGAAAAGGGCGCGTGACCATCTGCCGACATGAACACCACTCTGCACGGTTTCTGTTATGACCAAATGCAGCCGTTCAACCTGTTCGTCGATTCTGGGCAAGGCTGCGGCACCTTGAAAGAATACGCGGCCCCCGGGCATGTGGGCACGGCGGAAATCGCTCATACCCATGTACAAATCCAACAAAATCTCTTGTCACACCCCCGCCCCGATGCCATATGAAAAGAGCTTACGTTTATCTATTCGACCTACTGTCTCCTTCATCGGCAGTCAGTCTATCGATACAGACCGACGACGCCAGGCTGCCGCAACTCCGTGGGCAGCACTCAAACAGGAGACACGGATATGCCTACAGGCACCGTAAAATGGTTTAACACCACCAAAGGCTTCGGCTTCATCGCACCGGAAGAGGGCGGCAAAGATGTATTCGTGCACATCTCGGCTGTCGAGCGTTCGGGCCTGACCGGTCTGGCCGACAACCAGAAAGTCACGTACGAGCTGCGTGCCGGCCGTGACGGCCGCGAAAGCGCCGACAGCATCCAGCTGGCCTGAGCTTGAGATCGGGTGAGGGGATCCCCCCTCGCCCCTTTCCCGCCGCGACCTTCCGGTGGCAGGCAGGACACATCACGACCACGTGATGTCTGCCCTAGAATTGACCAAATATCATATCATGATGAAATTGGTTTTAGTTTCATTGGTCATTCGACGAGGGTTTCGATGTTTACACGCCGTATTTTTCTGGCCGCAACAGCAGCCAGCATGTTGCCGGGCATCGCCAGCGCCAAAAAGGCGGTCGAGTATGATCCGGCACCGCAATTCGTGCGCATCAAAAAACAGTTTGTACCAGGTCAGCTGCTGGTCGCGCCCCGGTCGTTCTATCTCTATTTCGTCACTGAACCTCGCAAGGCGATCCGCTATGGCTGCGGAGTCGGCAAGGCGGGGCTGGAGTTTACCGGCACAGCCACCATCGATGTGAAAAAGGAATGGCCGACCTGGCGTCCGACCGATGAGATGATCGAACGTGATCCCGTCGCTTACGCTAAATTCAAGGACAATGACTATGTCCAACCCGGTGGCGGAGACAACCCGCTGGGCGCGCGGGCGCTGTATCTGTTCCAGAACGGTGTCGATACCTATTTCCGTATCCACGGCACGACACAGCCGCAAACCATCGGTCGGGCAGTGTCCAACGGTTGCATACGAATGCTGAACGAGCATGTGATCGATTTGTACAACCGGGTGCCGATCGGAACTGTCGTTACAGTCGTCTGAGTGCGCATGGATGGGCGCCTATTCCGCTCGATCTGCCTGATCAACCAGCTTCAGAACGGACGGCCCCAGTGATTCAACGATCTTTGCCACCCCGTCCGCGTTTGGATGTATTCCGTCAGGCTGCATGAACTGCGATACCGCACCGGGGTCGCCCTCGGCCGCAAGCCCTTCAAAGAAACTGGCGGCGAAGAGGACATCGAACTCCTGTGCCAGGTCAGGGTACATCCCGTCAAAAGCTTGCTTGTAATCGGCCCCATAGTTGCCCGGAGCCTGCATGCCGATCAGCAGAACCGGTACATTCGCGCCCCGCGCCACGTCCAGGATCTTGCGCAGATTGGCCTTTGAGACGGCCGGATCGATCCCCCGCAACAGATCGTTCCCACCCAAGGCCACGATCATCCCGTCCACATCCGGGGTCAGGGTCCAATCCACGCGCGCGGCCCCGCCCGCCGTGGTATCGCCCGAGACCCCGGCGTTGATTACCCTGACATCCGCCCCCTGCGCGTGCAGCCAACGGTCAAGCTGCGGAACAAACCCGTTCTCCTCCACCAGCCCATAGCCCTGAGTCAGCGAGTCTCCCAAAGCCGCAATCACCACTTGTTCGGCTGTGGCCGCAAAACCGCACCACGTGAAAAGGCCTGCCATCAAAGCCTTGCGCAACGTAGTGATCGCTCCATATCCCAAAAGACCGCTCCTTTTTCGGGTAGACCCATGACGACTGCTGTTCTCGCCCTCCAAAATGCCGCTTTGTCACTGGATGGCAATGCCGGGCGGGTCGATATTCTGCATGACATTACGTTGACCGTGAACAAGGGCGAGACGCTGGGGCTTATCGGGCCTTCGGGCTCGGGCAAGTCTTCGCTGCTGATGTTGATGGGCGGGTTGGAACAGGCCACGCGTGGTCAAATCGTGGCGCTGGGTCAGGACCTGACCGACATGGATGAGGACGCACTGGCCCGGTTTCGGCGCGACAGTATGGGGGTGGTGTTTCAGAACTTCCACCTGATCCCAACAATGACGGCGCTTGAAAACGTGGCGACCCCACTGGAACTGGCGGGGCACAAGGATGCGTTCGACCGGGCCGAGCAAGAGCTGGACGCCGTGGGCCTATCGCACCGTCGCGACCATTACCCGGCGCAACTGTCGGGCGGAGAACAACAGCGTGTTGCCTTGGCACGAGCATCTGCGCCGCGCCCCAAAATCCTGTTGGCTGATGAACCGACCGGGAACCTGGACGAAACCAACGGGGCCGCAATTGTTGATCTGCTGTTTGGTCTGCGTCGGAAATACGACGCAACCCTGGTTTTGGTGACACACAGCCATTCATTGGCCGAAAGATGTGATCGGGTCGTTCGGTTGCGTGACGGCAGGATCGCCGAAGAGACCCGGCAGGAGGCCGCTGAATGAGCCTGCGGATGGCCGGGCGGCTCGCCCGCCGCGAGCTACGCGGAGGCCTGAGTGGTTTTCGGATCTTTCTGGCCTGTTTGGCGTTGGGGGTCGCGGCCATCGCAGCCGTCGGTTCGGTCCGTACAGCCATCCAGACGGGACTGGCTCAGGAAGGAGCCTCGCTGCTGGGGGGCGATGCCGAGCTTGAGTTCACCTATCGATTTGCCGACCCGGCCGAGCGCGACTGGATGCAACAGACGTCCGCGGGCGTTTCCGAGATTGTCGATTTCCGCTCGATGGCCGTCGTGCCCGGCGCGACAGGTCCGGAACGAGCGCTGACTCAGGTCAAGTCGGTCGACGCCGCGTACCCACTTGTCGGCTCGGTACGGCTGGAACCCGAGATCCCGCTGGAAGACGCCCTGAACGGCAGTTCCGGCTTGCCCGGGGCGGTGATGGAACCTGTGCTGATGGACCGGCTTGGGGTGTCCGTCGGTGATCGGTTTTCACTTGGGACGCAAGAGTTCATCCTGACGGCTGCCTTGCTGGACGAGCCCGACAGCGCGGCGGATGGGTTTGGCCTTGGGCCGCGCACTCTGGTACGAACCGAGGCGTTGCAGGCGTCCGGTCTGCTGGAACCCGGAACGCTGTTTTCGACCAAGTACAGGATGACCCTTCCCCGGAACGCAGATCTTTCGGATGTATCCGCAAAGGCTGATGCGGCATTCGAAGGCACCGGGATGCGTTGGACGGACGCGCGCAACGGTGCCCCCGGGATATCCGAGTTCGTCAATCGCCTGAGTGCCTTTCTTGTCCTTGTCGGGCTGTCGGGGCTTGCCGTCGGCGGCATCGGCGTGTCTGCCGCCGTGCGTGCTTATCTGACGCAGAAGACGGAAACCGTTGCGACGCTGCGCACCTTGGGGGCCGATCGCGCCACCATTTTTCAAACCTACATGATTCAAATTGGCGTTCTGTCCGTCTTCGGGATCGTGATCGGCCTGACGCTGGGTGGGTTGGCGCCGCTTGTTCTGGCCCCGCTGCTGGAAAGCCAATTGCCGGTTCCCGCAGTGTTTTCCCTGTATCCACAGCCGCTGATCGAGGCAGCAATATACGGTCTGCTCACAGCGTTCCTGTTCACCCTCTGGCCTCTGGCCCGCACCGAGGATGTGCGCGCCGCGACGTTGTTTCGCGACGCGTTAAGCTCGGCCCGCCCCTTTCCGCGTCTGATTTACGTCGTGGCAACGGGTGTCGGGCTGTTGTTGCTGATCGCCCTGGCGTCATGGTTCAGTGGCTCGACGCGGCTTACTGTCTGGACCGGTGGCGGGCTTGTCGGTGCACTGGCGCTGTTGGCCCTCGCCGCTTATGCCATTCGCAAACTGGCCCGGGCTGGGGCTTCGTTGGCCCGCGGGCGGCCCACCGTCAGATGGGCGTTGTCGGCCATCTCGGACCCACGCGAGGGCGCAGGGTCTGTGGTTCTGTCACTGGGGCTGGGCCTGTCGGTGCTGGCAGCGGTCGGGCAGATCGACGGCACCCTGCGCAACGCCATTTCGGGCAACCTGCCGGATGTGGCGCCGTCGTACTTCTTTGTAGACATCCAGAAAGATCAAATGCCCGGCTTCACCGAACGCCTGCAAAGCGACCCCGCAGTCAGCCGCATTGAAAGCGCGCCGATGTTGCGCGGGATCATCACGCAGATCAACGGCCGGCCCGCTCGGGACGTGGCCGGAGATCACTGGGTTCTGGAAGGGGATCGTGGCGTGACCTATTCGGTTCAACCGCCGCCGAACGCACGCCTGACCGCAGGGGAATGGTGGGCCGAAGACTACGCGGGTGCGCCTCAGGTCAGTTTCGCCGCGGAAGAAGCTGAAGAGATGGGCCTGAACCTGGGCGACCAACTGACCGTCAATATCCTGGGGCGTGACATCACGGCAGAGCTGACGTCCCTGCGCGAGGTGGATTTCTCTACCGCGGGAATGGGCTTTGTCATGTCGATGAACCCCTCTGCGCTGGCCGGTGCGCCGCACAGCTTTATCGCGACGGTCTATGCCGAAGAACAGGCCGAGGCAGCCATCCTGCGGGATCTTGCAGGCCAGTTCCCCAATATCACGGCCATCCGGGTGCGCGACGCCATTGATCGCGTCTCGGGCCTGCTGGCAGGCATCGCCGCAGCAACCTCGTATGGCGCGGGAGTATCCCTGCTGACCGGATTTCTGGTGCTGATCGGTGCAGCGGCGGCGGGCGAACCTGCCCGCAGGTACGAAGCAGCAATCCTCAGGACACTGGGTGCAGACCGCGGCCATATCCTGCGCAGCTTTGGCCTGCGATCTGTTCTGCTTGGGGCCGCCGCGGGTTGCGTCGCGCTGTTCGTTGGTATCCTGGGCGGCTGGGCCGTTGCCACCTACATCTTCGACACAGAGTTCACGGTCATCTGGTCATCGGCCTTCGGCATCGTTCTGGCCGGGATAGGTGTCACGTTATGTGCCGGGCTGGTTTTTGCCCTGCGTCCACTTTCGATGCGTCCGGCGCGCATATTGCGCGCAAGCGATTGAAATCAGCGCACGCAGGCCACAGGCTGCAAGAGCCTCAGCAGCGGATCATTGTCACATACCAGCGCATCCAGGGTAACATCGTCCAGGGACGCATAGAACACCTCTGCCGCGTCCTGAAGCGCAAGCCTCAGCCGGCAGGCATCCGTGAGCGGGCACGTGTTGTCAGCGTCGGCGAAACACTCGGCAATAGGCAAAGCCCCTTCAACATGCCGGAACACCGCACCGATGCGGATCTGATCCGCGGGGCGCGCCAGCGACATGCCACCGTTACGACCGCGCTGCGTGCTCAGATAGTTCAGCTGGCTCAACTGATTGATCACCTGCGCCAGATGGTTTTCGGAAATGTTGCACACTTCGGCGATTTCGGATTTCGTCACCAGCCTGTCCGGGTGAGCTGCGCAATACATCAACAGGCGCACAGCGATATTCGTCCGTTTGGTAATCCGCATGAGGGCCTCCCTAAAATCAAGATGCAACCTTATTGCATGTCCGGGAAAAAAGCGGTTTGACATACATCAATCGACCCAAAGGACACTTCTCGGATGGCCGACCCCTATTTCTTTGGCTATGGCAGCCTCGTGAACCTCGCGACGCATGATTTCCCCGATCCGCGCCCCGCGCGACTGAAAGGTTGGCGGCGGGCCTGGCGGCATACCGATCTGCGACCCGTGGCGTTTCTGACTGCCGTGCCCGCCCCCGAGTCAGAGATCGAAGGCATGATTGCGCATGTTCCAAAAAATGACTGGGCCGCGCTGGATGAACGGGAATGGGCGTATGACCGAATTCCTGCAACGCAGTCGGTTTCGCATCCCCTGACGCACGATGTCGAAATAGCTGTCTACGCCGTCCCTCAGGATCGGCACAGCGAGCCCAGCAATCACCATCCGTTGCTGCTCAGCTATATCGACGTTGTCGTGCAGGGTTACTTGCGGGCATTCGGCGAGGACGGCGCGGATCGATTCTTTGAGACGACAACCGGATGGAATGCCCCGATCCTGAATGATCGCGCCGAACCGCGTTATCCACGCCACCAGCAACTCAAACCTGTCGAACGTGATTTTGTCGATGACCGCCTGACCAGTTTGTCGGTTCGATTTGTGCAACCAGCGTAAACAAAAAAGGGCCACGCCGATGACGTGGCCCAGAATTCTGGTGTGCCACCACGTTAGCCGCGCGCGCGGATCACCTGTAGCAACGGCATCAGCGCTGCCATTTCCGGGCCGCGCTCCTTGCCGGTCAGCGCTTTGCGCAGCGGCATGAACAGACCTTTGCCCTTGCGACCGGTTGCCTCTTTCACGGCTTTGGTCCAGGTGCTCCAGGTCTCACCGTCGAACGGACCTTCGGGCAGCAAAGCCATCGCCTGGGCAATGAATTCCTGATCTTCATCGGCGATCAGGGGATCTGCCCCGTCACGGCACAGTTCCCACCAGCCCTTGAGATCGGCCAGGGTGGTGATGTTTTCACGGGCCATGGCCCAGAAAGGTTCTGCCAATTCATCGGGAACACCGGCATCCGCAACGGCACCGGCCACATCGGACAGCGGCAGCGATTGCAAATACCTGGCGGTCAGCGGGAACAGGTCCTGTACATCGAACTTGGTCGGCGCGGCGCCAAACCGGTTCACATCAAATCCGTCGATCAGCTCGGCCATTTCCGAGCGCAGCTCAACCGGATCAGACGAGCCCAGACGCGCCATCAGGCTCAGCAACGCCATCGGTTGCACACCCTGTTCGCGAAGATCGCGCAAAGCCAGCGTGCCCAGCCGTTTCGACAATGCCTCGCCCTGCGGACCAGTCAGCAGAGAATGGTGGGCAAAACGCGGACAACGCCCGCCCAGCGCCTCGATGATCTGGATCTGCGTCGCCGTGTTGGTCACATGGTCCGAACCCCGTACGACATCAGTTACGCCCATTTCAGTATCATCCACAACCGACGCAATCGTATAGAGAACCTGACCATCGCCACGGATCAGAACCGGATCGGAAACCGAAGCCGCATCAATCGAGATGTCGCCAAGAATGCCGTCATTCCATTCGATACGTTCATGATCCAGCTTGAAGCGCCAGACGCCGTTGCCACGTTCGGCGCGCAAGGTTTCTTTTTCGGCCTCCGACAGGTTCAGCGCAGCGCGGTCATAGACCGGCGGCTTGCCCATGTTCAGTTGCTTCTTGCGTTTCAGATCCAGTTCGGTCGGCGTTTCGAACGCTTCGTACAAACGACCCATCGCGCGCAGCTTGTCGGCCGCTTCGGCATAGCGGTCCAGACGGTCCGACTGACGCTCGACCCGGTCCCAATGCAAACCCAGCCATTCCAGGTCCTGCTTGATGGCATCGACATATTCTTCTTTCGACCGTTCGGGGTCGGTATCATCGATGCGCAGGATGAACGTACCGCCTGCCTTGCGGGCAATCAGATAGTTCATCAGGGCGGTGCGCAGGTTGCCCACATGGATGTAACCGGTGGGCGACGGGGCGAAACGGGTGGTTGTCATGGGTGTCTCCTGTTGGCGCGGCTCTTGTCACATGGGGGCGTTTTTGTCCAGCCGCCGCTTGATCCATCAGGTGATTCAGAATGGTTTCACCGGCCACACCCTGTCGAGGTCGTCCAATCCGGCGCGAATGAGTTCGCCCAAAACGCCCGTATCGATATCCGCCAGTTTGTTGACGTAAAGGCAGGACTTGCCCAGTTTGTGTTTTCCCAATCTGGCCATGAGATCCGCAAAATCTGCGTAACCCGGCATGATGTAAATCACCAAAGCTGATTTGCGCGGCGAAAAACCGGTTGCCAGAAAGTCCCCTTCCCGACCCGATTTATAGCGATAGTGGTAGCGGCCATACCCGACGATCGACGGACCCCACATGAGCGGTTCAAACCCGGTGGTGGCGCGGAACAGCTTGTCAAGCTGGTGCGCGTCTTCGGCACGGCGCGCAGGTTGAACCGTTGTCAGGAAATGCTCGACGCTTTGATCCGTCGGAACTGTCTTGTTGTCTGATCGCGCCATGAACAAAAATTAACACGTAATATTCATCCATGCACCCCATCTGAATGGCGTATACACTGGCAACAGACTCTCGACGCCCTAACTGCAACAATGATGTCCTGACAGGGAGAACGAAGATGACAATGAAACTCACGCGCCGCGCCGCTTTGGGAACTGCCGCCGCCTTGCCGTTTGCAACCGCAGCCGCACCGGTTCTGGCCGCAAGCCCGGAAACCAAAGCAAACTCGACCATCGCCAAGTCATTTCATGTTGGCGACTTCACGGTCACGACCCTGCTGGATGGCAGCTTTCCACGCGACGGAGCCAAAGAGATTTTTGGGGGCGGCGCGACGGACGAAGAATTCGCCAAGGTTTCGGCTGAGAACTTCATTCCCGCAGACGTCGCACAGTTTTTCTTTACCCCCTCGCTGGTCAATACAGGCTCAGAGCTGGTTCTGTTTGATACCGGTCTGGGGCAAGGTGGCATACAGGCCGCGCTGGCAGATGCGGGTGTAACCCCGGATCAGATCGATGTGGTCGTGATAACGCATATGCACCCTGACCATATCGGTGGCATGACCACCGAAGGCGCGCCCACCTTCGCCAATGCGCGCTACGTGACGGCTTCTCCGGAATATGATTTCTGGGCTGCGCAGGACGCAGGCAATCGCGTGGGCGATCTGGTCGCCGAAAAAGTCACACCACTGGCCGAGAAAATGACCTTTGTCGAAGACGGGGGCGAGGTCGCCTCGGGCATTAC
This sequence comes from Ruegeria sp. BF10, assembly GCF_056538725.1. Taxonomy (NCBI): domain Bacteria; kingdom Pseudomonadati; phylum Pseudomonadota; class Alphaproteobacteria; order Rhodobacterales; family Roseobacteraceae; genus Ruegeria; species Ruegeria sp. BF10. Next base: position 208,454 of record NZ_JBQFTR010000001.1, on the reverse strand, counting down.
CGCGGTTGCCGCTTATGGCCATACACCGGGCCACACGGTCTATCATCTGGAAAGCAACGGGCAACGTCTGGTGCTGACGGCGGATCTGGCCAACCACTATGTCTGGTCTTTCGCTCATCCCGAATGGGAAGTCCGGTTTGACATGGACAAGGCCGCAGCAACTGCCGCGCGCCGCAATGTCCTTGGCATGCTGGCTGCCGACAAAGTGCCCATGGTCGGCTATCACATGCCTTTCCCCGGTGCAGGCTATGTTGAGGCACGCGGAGAAGGCTTCCGCTTTGTCCCGGTCAGCTACCAGATGATGGGTTAGGCTGTCAGTACCCCGGATCCGGTCGCACTTTTGAACCGTCGCTGAACCGCGACAGGCGAAAGGCAGCCGGGTCCACGCAAGGCACTGTTTCTGAAACCAGATCAGCCATCAGCCGCCCCGCCCCGGGTCCGATCCCAAAACCATGGCCTGAAAACCCGGTGGCGATGTACATTCCCGGCAGGTCATCCACACCCGAGATGACGGGAATGGCATCCGGCGTCACATCGATCATACCTGCCCAGCTTTGTACGATCTCGCCCGTTTGCACAGCGGGATATCCCTTGCATGCACTGGCCCAGGCGCGTCGCAACGTTTTTTGCGACGGCTCAGGGTCCAGGATCCGGCACTTTTCGAATGGTGTCACATCGGTTGGCAGCCATCTCCGGTCCTGTTTTGCTTCGATCGTCCAGCGTTTGGACAGGCGAAAGCGCAGAGATTTCCACTCCTGCACAAATGCCGGCAGGAACTGCATCGCCAATCGAAAACTGTCCGGCACGATGTCAACGGTATTCTCATGACCGGACGCAATTGTGTAACCGCCATCGGCCCGTTTTCGGATCGCAAAGTCATCCGACCACAACGCCGCCTCAGGCCCCTCTGCGATGGGGGATGTGCGCAGGACCGTATTCAGAACTTTCAGCTGCGGCAGTTCGATCCCCGCATTGCCTGCAAACAGGCGCGACCACGCGCCCCCGGCCAGAACGACGCGCCCGCTGGCAACTCTGCCGCGTTCGGTGAAGACACCGGCGATACGCCCAGCCTGAACGTCCACGCTGCGCACGGCGCAATTCGTCATGATCACCGCGCCCCGAGCCCGCGCAGCTTCGGCAATGGCGGGGGCTGTCCACTGTGGTTCGGCACGACCATCCTGCGGCATGTACAGCGCTGTTTCAAAGCCCGTTTGGTTGCCGCGCAAAAGGTCTGCCAGCTCACCGCCCGAAACCATCCGCGCGCCGGTCTGCAATCCGTCGACATGGTGCAGCCAACGCTCCATGTTCCCCGCATCCCGCTTGCCCGATGCACCAAAAAGAATACCGGATCGGGTGAAACCTGTCTTGCGGTCCAGCCGGTCATCGAGCGTTTGCCAGATGCGCAACGATTCCTGCATCAGGGGAATTTCCCTTGGGTCCCGCATCCCAAGACGGACCCACCCCCAATTGCGAGAACTCTGTTCGGCGGCAATCTGCCCTTTTTCGCACAAAAGAACCGAGGCACCCCGCTCGGCCAGTTCCAACGCGGTTGAAACGCCGATGATTCCGCCGCCGATGACCACGACATCAACGGTTTTAGGCAGGGCAAGATCAGGTTCTACAGGAGTCGGTTTGGGCGCGGTCATCGATAGGCCTTACTCTGTCGCTTGGACCGCTATGGAGACCAAGAGGCAAAGCATAGGCAATACAAACCGTCACCGCGACCACGCGAATTTTGGCATCTGTGACCCAGACGCCTGAGGCTATGAATGCGGGCCGAAGGTTACGCTGCGCCGGACAGTTCCGCCCATTTCTGGCGCAAGATCGAGGACAACCGTTTTTCTTTCAGCGCCGCTTGCGCAGACACATCTTCCTGTGGCAGCAATTGCGGAAACTCTGGCCGCAACATCGCCACTCTCTGATCTTCCGACTGCCGCTGCTCATTCAACAGATCGGCAATTGCTGCATCCAGCTTTTCTTCGTCCAATTCTTGCGGCGGAGATTCCATCGTACGCCACTTCAAAGGCGCATGAAGCGATCTTTCATAATCCTCGTACATTTTAACACCAAACCATTCACTCAGACATTCAACCCCGGATACGCCGCGTTCACCAAAATCAGCTTTGCAACTTCAACAAACAATACGTCGCATCCGCCCCACATTGGGCAACTTCCAAGCAAAAATGTGTCAGAAAAATGTCATCCAAACAAGTCTGGGGTGGCCTTTTTTGCCCCATTTAACAGGCAACACCCCCCGATCTGGGAACAAAGCGCGTAAAGGAAACGTCACTGTTTCCGATCTTGCAGAACTGGCTTCGATTTCAGCGACGTTCGCGCCAGCGATTCACGATCGGGTACCGCCGGTCCAGCCAGAATGCCCGCTTGCTCAAGCGCGTGCCCGGAGCGGACTGGAACCGCTTGTACTCGCTGATATAGATCAGATGTTCGACCCTTCTCGCATCCGCCTCGTCAAATCCGGCGGCGACGCAATCCGCGATGGATCCGTCCTGATCGACCAGAATATCAAGTATCCCATCCAGTACCGGATAGTCCGGCAGGCTGTCGCTGTCCTTCTGATCCTCGCGCAGTTCGGCGCTGGGGGGTTTGTCGATGACGGACGGGCGAATGACCTCTCCGTCAGGCCCCATCATCCAGTCTCGATGATTGGCGTTGCGCCAGCGGCAGGTTTCGAACACGCGGGTCTTGTACAGATCCTTGATCGGGTTGTAGCCGCCATTCATGTCGCCATAGATCGTGGCATAACCCACAGCGACCTCGGATTTGTTGCCGGTGGTCAAAAGCATTTCACCGAATTTGTTCGAGATCGCCATCAGCAAAAGCCCGCGCAGGCGGGACTGGATGTTTTCCTCGGTCAACCCTTCGTCCAACCCCGCAAACAGCGGAGCGAGCGTATTGGTGACGGCAGCCCGGCTTTCAGAAATCGGCACATGGTCATAGTGCACACCCAGCGCCTTGGCGACGGCCTCGGCATCGTCCAATGAGGCTTGGCTGGTATATTCCGACGGCAACATCACACAGCGAACGTTGTCGGCCCCGATAGCGTCCACCGCGATAGTTGCCACCAACGCGGAATCGATCCCTCCGGACAATCCCAGCACTGCTTTTTTGAAACCGGTCTTGCCCATATAGTCCCGCAGGGACTGCACCATCGCGCGATAGTCCTGCTCCCACACATCCGGCTGGGGCACGATCTCAGCCGGCACAATGCGCCAGCCATCATCGCCGCGCTCAAGATCCACCTGCGCAATCACTTCGTCGAATACCGGCATCCGGAAGGCCAGTTCTCCGCCCGGGTTGAGACCGAAGCTGGCGCCGTCAAAGACCTGATCATCCTGCCCGCCAACCATGTTCAAATAGATCAGCGGCAGGCCCGTTTCGACCACGCGCGCGACCATATGGTTCAGACGTACATCGTATTTGTTCCGGAAATAGGGCGATCCATTGGGAATCAGTAGAAACTCGGCCCCGGATTCCTCAAGCGTTTCGGCGACGTCCGGGTGCCAGCCATCCTCGCAGATGGGGCTGCCGATCCGGAAGTTGCCAACCGAATACGGACCGCCCAGAGGACCCGCATCATATAGGCGCACTTCGTCGAAAACAGTCTCATTCGGCAGGTGGTGCTTCAGAACCTTGCTGGTGATCCGCCCCCCCTTCAGGATCAGATAGGCGTTGTACAGCTTTCCGTCATCGACCCACGGACCACCCAGGGCAATCGCGGGCCCTTCGGCGCATTTCTCGGCCAGAGACTCGACCGCATCCATGGCCGCGCGATGAAACACCGGCTTCAGCACCAGATCCTGCGTGTTGTAGCCGGTGATGAACATCTCGGGGAACGCCACCAGATCGGCCCCCGCCGCCTTGCCGTGTTCCCACGCGGCAACGACCTTGGCCGCATTGCCGTCGATATCCCCTACGGTCGGGTTCAGTTGCGCCAGAGTGATGCGGAAACGGTCGGCCATGCTGCCCTCTTGCCTCGTCAGTCCTACTGCCATTTAGCAGATCACCGCGCGAGTAAAAGGCCAATGCGGCAAAACCCGTTGCCCTGCCCTCGACGGTACCCTAGTTTTGCGCACAGGGATGCAACCAACGATGATCCGGCAGGCAGGACCAAAATGAACGTGATCCGAAACTCAATTGGGGCTGTGGCCATGAGCCTGGCAGCAGCGACCGCTTTTGCGCAGGACGGTACGGTTATCGTCAAGGATGACGAAGTGGGCGGCGTCTACGAGGGCACCTATGAAAACGGCCTGCGCCACGGGACGGGTACGTATCGGCTGCCCAACGGGTTCGAATACACCGGCCAGTGGGTGGAAGGCGAAATTCAAGGTCAGGGCGTCACCAAGTACCCGGATGGATCGGTTTACGAAGGCGCGTTCGCCAAAGGTCAGCCGGAAGGGCGCGGCAAGATCGTCTATGCCAATGGCAGCAGCTATGACGGTGAGTGGTCCAACGGATCCATCAACGGCACGGGCGTCGCTGAATTTGCCAATGGCTCGCGCTATGAGGGTGAGTTCAGGAACGCTCAGCGGCACGGCAAGGGCAAACTGACCTTTCCCGACGGATATGTCTACGATGGCGATTGGGTGGACGGCCAGCGACAAGGCAAGGCCACGATCACCTATGCCGATGGCAGCGTCTACGAAGGCGATGTCAATGCCGGCTTGCGCGATGGCACAGGCACCCAGACGATGCCTGACGGAATGATATACGAGGGCGAATGGACACAGGACCAGATCACCGGGACGGGTCGTCTGACCTATGCCAATGGCGATGTGTATGAAGGCGCGCTTGTGGAAGGGCGCCGCCAAGGCAAGGGCAAAGTAACTCACGCGTCAGGGGACGTCTACGAGGGTGACTTTGTCGATGATCGCCGCCATGGCAAGGGCACGTTCACCGGAACCGATGGTTTTGTGTACACCGGCGACTGGAACCAGGGTCAGATAGAAGGACTGGGAGAGCTGACCTATCCCGACGGTTCGGTCTATGTGGGCGATTTCGTGGCCGATCTGGCGGAAGGAAACGGCCGCATCACCTATCCCGACGGCTCCACCTACGAGGGTGAGTGGATCGCGGGCGTCATCGAAGGTCAGGGTACGGCGACCTATGCCACCGGCATGATCTACAAGGGTCAGTTCAAAAACGCGCAAAGCCACGGCAAGGGTGTGATGACCCGCGCGGACGGTTCGATCTATGACGGGGATTGGGTCAACGGGGTCCGTCAGGGAAAAGGCAAGGCGACCTACTCTGACGGCACCGTTTACACCGGAGATTTCATGAACGGAAAACGTCACGGCAAAGGAGAAATCGTGACCCCTGCCGGGTTCAAGTATGTCGGCGACTGGTCCGAGGGCAAAATCAACGGCGAAGGCATAGCGACCTACTCGAACGGCGACGTCTATGAGGGCAACTTTGTCGACAACAAGAGGCAGGGCAGCGGGACCATGCGTTACGCCAACGGGCAAGAAGAAACCGGTATCTGGGAAAACGGTGTGCTGCCGAATCAAACCCCGGATCAACAGGGCGGCGCAGACACTCCGGCACAGCAGACAGACCCGGAGTCAGAGACGGTACAACCAGATCCGTCTAGCGAATGATCGCTCACCAGGGAACAGGTTTTCCGGCCCAGTCAAAGAACCCACCGGTATCTGCCGGGCTTAAACCGCCGATCACGGACAACAGATTGCGCGCGGCTTCCACGGGTTCAACGGCGGGATGCCGGTCCAGGTATTTCCGGGTAAATTCTGTCTTGACCGTACCCGGATGCAGCGCAACACATATCGCCTGTTTATGGGTCCGGGCCAATTCTATCGCCGAAGTATGGACGATTTGATTGACCGCTGCTTTGGCCGCGCGGTAGCTGATCCAGCCGCCCATCCGGTTATCTCCTATTGAACCGACCCGCGCGGACAAAACAGCAAACACCGAACGCCGCTGTCGCGGCAACAATTGATGGGCCCGGCTTAGCACCAGCGCCGGACCAACGGCATTCAGAGCAAACTGGTCCATCATTGCCCTTGCCGAAACAGATCGAATGGTCTTTTCGGGCGCATTGCCTGAAATTTCCAGCGCCCCGGAAGCGACAAGAACAAGATCGAACGGGCCTGAAAGGCGATCAAGCATCCGACTCGCTTGGTCCGGTTCCATCAGATCGAACCCCTCGACAGAGCGCGAAAGGCACGTCACCGCAACACCCTGTGCCTCCAATTGCTCGCGTACGGCCGCACCGATCCCGCCGGACGCACCAATGATCAAAGCAGTATCCATCTGCGACCAGCTAGCGGCATGGACGGATCAATCAAGGGGCGGGAATTTCGACCCCCCTACGCCGCAACTTGTCGAAAATTGGTTCTTTTCATTCCCGGCGGCGTCTGTATAACCTCACACCCATGATCAACTGCGCAGATATCCCTTTTGCCAAAGCCGCCCCTCGCGGCGCGGTTCTGCGTGGCCTACTGATCCTAATCCGCCTCTGAGCGTGCCATCCGGCGCGCCCGCTCAGAGGAGGACGCCAGCGCGCCAACAGGCTTTAGGACAGACAAGAAAGAGATTCCCATGACCAACGTGACCGACCAAGACCGTGTCTTGATCTTCGATACCACTTTGCGCGACGGCGAGCAGAGCCCAGGCGCGACCATGACCCATGACGAAAAGCTCGAGATTGCCGAGCTGCTGGATGACATGGGCGTCGACATCATCGAAGCCGGTTTTCCGATCGCATCCGAAGGTGACTTCAAAGCGGTATCCGAGATCGCCAAGAACGCCAAGAACGCCCGTATCTGTGGTCTGGCCCGCGCCAATTTCGCCGATATCGATCGCTGCTGGGAGGCGGTCAGACACGCGGAACAGAACCGCATTCACACCTTCATCGGCACCTCTCCGCTGCACCGCGCCATTCCGAACCTGACACAGGACGAGATGGCTGACAAAATTCACGAAACGGTCAGCCACGCGCGCAACCTGTGCGAAAACGTGCAGTGGTCGCCGATGGACGCGACCCGGACCGAATGGGATTACCTGTGCCGCGTCATCGAAATCGCGATCAAGGCCGGGGCGACCACCATCAACATCCCCGACACCGTGGGGTATACTGCGCCGCTGGAATCCGCGGACCTGATCAAACGCCTGATCGAAACGGTTCCGGGCGCAGATGAGGTGATCTTTGCCACCCATTGTCATAACGACCTCGGCATGGCGACCGCGAATTCGCTGGCGGCGGTCATCGGTGGTGCGCGCCAGATCGAATGCACCATCAACGGCCTGGGCGAACGCGCCGGCAACACCGCCCTGGAAGAGGTCGTGATGGCAATGCGCACGCGCAATGACATCATGCCCTTCCACACCGGGATCGACACGACCAAGATCATGCATATCTCGCGCCGGGTCGCTACGGTGTCGGGCTTCAACGTGCAGTTCAACAAGGCCATCGTCGGCAAGAACGCTTTTGCCCACGAAAGCGGCATCCATCAGGACGGCATGCTCAAGAACCGCGACAATTTCGAGATCATGCGCCCCGAGGATATCGGCCTGTCGGGCACATCCCTGCCTCTGGGCAAACACTCGGGCCGCGCGGCACTGCGCGACAAACTGGAAACGCTGGGCTTTGAAGTTGGCGACAATCAACTCAAAGACATCTTCGTGCGGTTCAAGGATTTGGCGGATCGCAAGAAAGAAGTGTTCGACGACGATCTCATTGCGCTGATGACCCTGGATGAGGCGGACGACTATCTGCAACTGGTGTCGATGAAAGTCACCTGCGGCACCGGCGGGCAGGCGGAATCGACGGTCGAGCTGGAAGTCGACGGCAAGGACGTCATCGCAACTGAACACGGTGACGGGCCGGTAGACGCGACCTTCAAGGCAATCCGTGCGATTTACCCCAACACGGCCCGCTTGCAGCTGTATCAGGTTCATGCGGTGACCGAAGGCACCGATGCGCAGGCCACGGTTTCGGTCAGGTTGGAAGAAGATGGCATGATCGCCACGGGTCAATCAGCGAACACGGATACCGTCGTGGCTTCGGCCAAAGCCTATATCCACGCGCTGAACCGCCTGATCGTGCGCCGGGAAAAGACCGGCCCGGGCGCCGATGCCCGCGAAATCAGCTACAAAGACCTGACCTGATCCGAATTGGCGCGGCGAGGGGCTCCCGCACCTGCGGTTGCCCGGCTGCGCCGAGCACCCTTGCAGCTTTGGGCCCGGCAGCGCGCCTGCGGCGCGCTGCCGGGCCCAACATGTTTGACGGCATCTCTGATGCGGGCAAACAGGGCGGGAGCATCGGTTGCATTTCTTTTGGCTGACCTCAGAGACCTGCGAATAGCTGCGACAGACGTGTCGTTTCTTCCTCGATGCCGAATGGTGCGTTCAGAATGAACATCCCTGATCCCACCATCCGATGCCCCTCGCGCACCGGTGGGAATGTCACCTCATGACAAATGGCCTTGGGGAAGTTTTGCGCTTCAAGCGTCGCGATCATCCGGGCGTGGCGTTTGTCCGTCAGAACAGGGTACCACAGCGCGACCACCCCGACATTCCATTTCCGGTGCAGTTTGGCAATCACGCCGGGCAGTCGATCGTAATCAGTCTTCACCTCATAGCTTGGGTCAATCAGCAACATTCCCCGTCGCGGCGTCGGAGGCAGCAGGGATTGCGCCAGTTCAAACCCGTCCTGCTGATACACCCTCGCCCCGAACGGCGACATCGCCAAAGACAGCGCGGCATGTTCCTGAGGGTGCAGCTCTGCAAAATGCAGACTGTCCTGATCCCTCAACAGACTTGCTGCAATCATCGGTGACCCCGGATAGGCCGCGTCACCGTGCCGGGCCTGTACGTTTTCCAGAACCCGCGCCATCGGATGTCCGGGTCCGAACCACCCTTCTCGTTTCGCGCGCGCGATCCCTGCCGCTGCCTCGCCCGTCCGCATGGATTCGTCTGCGTCCAACTGGTACAGCCCCCGTCCGGAATGCGTTTCGATATAGCTGAGCGGCTTGTCCTTGCGCGTCAAATAATCCAGCACCCAGGCCAGCAATGCGTGCTTTTGGACATCAGCCAGATTCCCGGCGTGGTAAATGTGTTGATAAGAGAGCATTTTGCCTTCTAAAGTCCCATTCAATAAGGCGGAAAGGTGCTGATTGTCGCGGAATCAGCCCTTTTACCGGGCGTGATGGCACCCTATAAGTCATCCGTCCCGGAACCGTCGAGTCGCGGGCAGTAGAAAAACCGACATACAGGATCAGGGGAAACATGGGGATCTTTGGCAATCTGGGCGGCCTGTTCACAGCGGACATGGCCATCGACCTTGGAACGGCGAACACGCTGGTTTACGTCAAGGGGCGCGGTGTAATCCTGTCTGAGCCTTCGGTCGTAGCCTATCACGTCAAGGACGGCGTGAAGAAAGTTCTGGCTGTCGGCGAAGATGCCAAGCTGATGCTGGGGCGAACGCCCGGTTCGATCGAAGCCATCCGCCCCATGCGCGAAGGCGTGATTGCTGACTTCGATACAGCCGAAGAAATGATCAAGCACTTCATCCGCAAGGTGCACAAGCGTTCGACTTTCTCGAAGCCCAAGATCATTGTCTGCGTCCCCCATGGCGCGACACCCGTTGAAAAGCGTGCGATCCGTCAGTCGGTTCTGTCCGCTGGCGCCCGCCGCGCCGGCCTGATCGCCGAACCGATCGCCGCCGCGATTGGCGCGGGCATGCCGATCACCGACCCGACCGGCAACATGGTCGTCGACATCGGTGGTGGTACAACCGAAGTGGCGGTTCTGTCGCTGGGTGACATCGTCTATGCCCGCTCGGTCCGCGTCGGTGGTGACCGCATGGATGAAGCCATTATCTCGTACCTGCGTCGTCAGCAGAACCTGCTGGTCGGTGAATCCACCGCCGAGCGGATCAAGACGACAATCGGCACGGCCCGGATGCCCGATGATGGCCGCGGCCAGTCGATGCATATCCGGGGTCGTGACCTGTTGAATGGCGTTCCCAAGGAAATCGAGATCAGCCAGGCCCAGGTCGCCGAGGCGCTGTCGGAACCTGTCCAGCAGATCTGCGAGGCTGTGATGACCGCTCTGGAAACCACTCCGCCCGATCTGGCCGCCGATATCGTGGACCGGGGCGTCATGCTGACCGGTGGTGGTGCATTGCTGGGCGATCTTGATCTTGCCCTGCGCGAACAGACCGGCCTGGCCGTGTCCATTGCGGACGAAAGCCTGAATTGTGTGGCTTTGGGCACGGGCAAGGCGCTAGAATACGAAAAACAGCTGCGCCACGCGATTGACTACGAAAGCTAAGGCGCGCACCTTCTAGGGACAGGCTTAATTCGGCACGAGCAGCACGGGAAGGTAACCTGTGGCAAAAGACCGATCACAGCGCGATGACTACACGACCCCTCTGCGCCGCTTGTTGCTGGGGATCGTCATTCTGTGCTTGCTGGGCATCTTTCTGGTCTGGCGGATCGACAGCCCCCGAGTCGAGCGGTTCCGCGCGCAGGTGGTGGACGCGGTCGTACCGTCGATGGATTGGGCCATGGTGCCCGTGACTGCCGCTGTGAACCTTGTGCGCGATTTCCAAAGCTACCAGCGCCTGAGCGAGCAGAACCGCGAGTTGCGCAGCGAACTGCGCCTGATGCGTGCCTGGAAAGAGGCCGCACTGCAATTGGAGCAGGAAAATGCACGGCTGTTGGATCTGAACAATGTCCGCCTCGACCCGCGCCTGACATACATCACGGGTGTCGTGATGGCCGACAGCGGGTCACCCTTCCGGCAGTCCGTCCTGTTGAATGTGGGGGAGCGCGACGGGATCGTCGATGGATGGGCCACGATGGACGGGATCGGGCTGGTTGGCCGCATTTCCGGAGTCGGGCCGGACACGGCTCGGGTGATCCTGGTGACGGACGCGACCAGCGCCATTCCGGCAACGATCCAGCCTTCTGGCCAGACCGCACTGATCAAAGGAGATAACACCCCGGCCCCAGTGGTCGAGTTCCTGGAAAACCGAGAGCTGGTCCGTCCCGGTGATCGAGTGATCACATCCGGCGACGGTGGCGTTTTTCCGGCAGGTCTGCTGATCGGCCAGATCGCCGCGGATCCGGGCGGCCGCCTGCGCGTTCGCCTTTCGGCGGATTTTGAACGGCTCGAGTTTCTTCGTGTTCTGCGCTTCCATTCGCCCCCCCCGATTCAGGATCCGGGTGGGATCGTCGGACCAACGCGACCCGAAACAGCGCTTGTACCGGATGAGGTAAGTGATGGATAGGCCCGCCTCATACAACTGGGCCATGCGCGGCCTTTACGCAGCGCTGGCTTTTGTCGTGCTGTTCCTGCATTTGCTGCCGCTTGACGCGCAACCGGATCGCTGGCCCTTTCCCGATGTGCTGATTGCGCTGACCTTTGCCTGGGTGTTGCGGCGCCCCGATTATGTGCCCACCCTGTTGGTCGCGTTTGTCATGCTGATGGCGGATCTGCTGCTGCAACGCCCGCCCGGCCTTCTGGCCGCGCTGGTGGTGTTCGGCGCAGCCTATCTGCGCGCTGCCGCCCCGGGTATGAAGGACACCGGATTTGTCGGAGAATGGATGTCGGTCGGTGTGGTGATTGCCATGGTGTTTTTGATGAACCGAGTCGTCCTGTCGATCTTGTCGGTCCAGCAGGCCGCCTTGTGGCCAGTGGTGATTCAACTTGTGCTGACAATCGCCTTCTACCCGGTCATCGTGCTGCTGACCCAAAGCGTATTTGGCGTCCACCGCCTGTCTGCTGCGGATGCCGGAGCCGTAGGAGGCAGGGCATGAAGCAACGCAAACCCAAGTCGCCGGGCCTTGCCTATAAACGCCTGCCACGCCGGGCGCTGCTGCTGGGCGGTTTGCAGGCGGCTTTTATCGGCGGGCTGGCCGCACGGATGCGTTTCATGCAGGTGGATCAGGCCGACGAATATCGCCTGCTGGCCGAAGAAAACCGCATCAACATTCGACTGATCCCGCCAACCCGTGGACGTATCTATGACCGCAACGGGCAGATCATCGGTCAGAACTCACCATCCTATCGCATCGTCATCGTGCGTGAAGACGCAGGTGACGTCGACAAGGTGATTGCCAAATTGTCGGAACTCATCCCGCTGAACGATGATGAGATCGAGCGCGCCCGGACCGAAATGCGCCGATCAGCGCCGTTCCTGCCAGTGACTCTGGCGGATCAGGTCACTTGGGAAGACATCTCGAAAGTCGCGGTCAATGCCCCGGCCCTGCCGGGTGTGACGCCCGAGGTCGGCCTGACGCGACAATACCCACGCTATGAGGATTTCGCCCATATCGTCGGCTATGTCGGCCCGGTCAGCGACTATGATCTCAGCAAGCTCGAAGACCCCGAGCCGGTTTTGCGGATTCCCCGGTTCCAGATCGGCAAGGTCGGGTTGGAGGCCAAACAGGAAATTGCCTTGCGTGGCAAAGCCGGCGCAAAGCGTGTCGAAGTCAACGCCACCGGGCGCGTCATGCGCGAACTGGACCGGCAGGAAGGTCAGCCCGGTGCGGACCTGCAATTGACGATCGATGCCGACCTGCAACAATACGCGCAAGCGCGGCTGGCAGGTGAAAGCGCGGCTGCCATTGTTCTGGATTGCGAAACCGGGGATCTGCGCGCCGTCAGCTCTACACCCAGTTTCGATCCAAATCTGTTTGTGCGCGGTATCTCGGTCGCTGATTATCGGGCGTTGACGCAGGACAAGTATCGCCCCCTGGCCAACAAGTCCGTGCAAGGCACTTATCCCCCGGGGTCGACGTTCAAGATGGTCACTGCATTGGCCGCGCTGGAGGCTGGCGTGATAGGTCCCGGCAACACAGTGTATTGCCCCGGGCACCTGAAGGTCGGCAGCCGCCGGTTCCACTGCTGGAAGCGCGGCGGGCATGGCACGGTTGATCTGAACCTGTCGCTGAAACGCAGCTGCGACGTCTATTACTACGACGTGGCCTTGCGGGTGGGCATCGACAAGATATCCGAGATGGCCCGTACATTGGGGCTGGGCGTCAAGCACGATATTCCGATGTCGGCGGTTGCCGCTGGACTTGCCCCCAATCAGGAATGGAAGCAGCGGACACACGGTCAGGATTGGCTGGTGGGCGACACGGCCAACGCGTCCATCGGGCAAGGGTTCATGCTGGCCTCACCGCTGCAACTGGCCGTAATGACGGCTCGTATCGCCACCGGCCGATCTGTGACACCGCGGCTTGTGCGTTCGATCGACGGTATCGAACAGACTTCGGGCGCGGGGGAACCGCTGGACATCAATTCCTACAATCTGGAACAGGTGCGCAAGGCCATGTATTCGGTCTCGAACGACCGGCGGGGGACTGCCTATCGCAGCCGCATCATCGCGGACGAGTTCCGCATGGCCGGCAAAACCGGCACCAGTCAGGTTCGAAACATCACCAAGGCCGAACGTGCCGCCGGCGTGATCCGCAACGAAGACCTGCCATGGGAACGTCGCGACCACGCGTTGTTCGTCTGCTTCGCGCCCTATGACAATCCGAAATACGCGGTTGCCGTGGTCGTTGAACATGGCGGCGGCGGGTCCAAGGCGGCGGCACCGGTGGCCCGCGATATCATGCTTCAGGCGCTCTACAACGGTACTCCGCCGCTTGAGGCATATCCGGTTGCCGACCGCGAGCGCATCAAGGAACAGCAAAAACGGCTCGAGGGCGACCGTCGCCCCAAAGCGCGTCCAGACGGAAAGGACCGCGCATGAGCTATCTAGAATATGCCGTGAAATCCACGCCGTCGGGGTTTCGGAAGTTCCTGTACATGAACTGGCCGCTGACCCTGCTGCTGATCAGCACCGCCAGCGCAGGGTTCCTGATGCTGTATTCGGTCGCAGGCGGGTCGTGGACACCCTGGGCCGAGCCGCAGATGGAGAGGTTCGGGCTTGGCCTGATCGCGATGTTCATCATTGCTCTGGTTCCGATCTGGTTCTGGCGCAACATGTCCGTTCTGGCCTATCTCGGGTCGGTCGCATTGCTGGTATTCGTGGAATTGTTCGGCACCATCGGCATGGGCGCACAGCGCTGGATCGACCTTGGGTTCATGCGCCTTCAGCCCTCAGAGGTCATGAAGGTGGCCCTGGTCATGGTTCTGGCGGCGTATTACGACTGGCTTCCATCGCACAAGACGTCCCGCCCTCTTTGGGTCTTCATCCCCGTGGCCCTGATTGTTCTGCCCACCTTGCTTGTTCTGAAGCAACCGGATCTCGGCACGTCGATCCTGCTGTTGGCCGCCGGTGGCGGGCTGATGTTTCTTGCAGGTGTCCACTGGGCTTACTTTGCAGCCGTCATTGCCGCCGTCGTGGGTCTGATCGCCGCCGTGTTCAACAGTCGCGGGACCGAATGGCAGTTGCTCAAGGATTATCAGTTCCGCCGGATCGACACGTTTCTTGACCCCTCTACCGATCCTCTGGGTGCCGGGTATCACATCACGCAATCCAAGATCGCCCTTGGATCGGGGGGCTGGAACGGGCGTGGTTTCATGCAGGGTACACAATCCCGGCTGAACTTCCTGCCCGAGAAACACACCGATTTCATCTTCACCACCCTCGCCGAGGAGTTCGGCTTTGTCGGGGGCATCACGCTCTTGGTTCTCTATGCCCTGATCCTTGTGTTCTGCATGGCGACCGCGCTGGCCACCAAGGATCGGTTCTCCTCTCTGGTTACTCTGGGCATCGCGCTGAACTTCTTCTTGTTCTTTGCCGTCAACATGTCGATGGTGATGGGCATGGCACCGGTCGTGGGCGTCCCACTGCCAATGGTCAGCTATGGCGGATCGGCCATGCTGGTGCTGATGGCCGCGTTCGGCATCGTCCAAAGCGCTCATATCCATCGCCCCCGCTGATCTGAAAGGCCCCCGATGCCCGTAAACGTTCTGTTTTCCGCGCGCCCTGCCCTGTGGCCCGTGTATGAACCGCTGCTCACTCGATACCTTGCAGAAGCTGGCGTAGAGGCGGAGATCAGTACGGAATTTGACCCGGATCAGGTTGATTACGTTGTCTACGCTCCGAATGGCGGGTTACTGGATTTTTTGCCCTTTTTGCGCCTGAAGGCGGTTCTGAGCCTTTGGGCCGGTGTCGAAAAGATCGCGGACAATGACACGCTGAGCGTCCCATTGGCACGGATGGTGGATCACGGGCTGACGCAGGGAATGACCGAATGGGTGGTGGGCCATGTGCTGCGCTATCATCTGGGAATGGATCGCCACATCACCATCCAGGATGGCGTCTGGGCCCCGGATGCCCCACCTTTGGCGCAGCAGCGCAACCTGTGCATTCTGGGCCTCGGCGCGTTGGGTGAAGCCGCGGCCCGCGCCCTGGCCTCGCTGAATTTCACGGTCACTGGCTGGAGCCGCACCGCCAAGGACATCCCCGGCGTAACCTGTCTGCACGGTCCTGACGGGCTGCGTGATGCGCTTTCCCGGGCCGAGATACTGGTTCTGCTACTGCCTGACACCGCTGCCACGGAAAACGCGTTGAATGCTGAAACGCTGGCCCTGCTGCCCAAAGGCGCGCGGATCATCAACCCGGGTCGCGGGCCCCTGATTGATGACGAAGCGCTGCTGGATGCCTTGAACTCGGGTCAGGTCGGTCACGCGACGCTGGATGTGTTCCGGGTCGAGCCCCTGCCCCCCGACCACCCGTATTGGTCACATCCGAACGTGACCGTGACCCCTCATATCGCGTCCGAGACCCGCCCGGTCACAGCCGCGCAGGTCATTTGCGAAAACATCCGGCGTGGCGAAGCCGGAGAGCCCTTCGTGCACCTGGTGGATCGCACATTGGGCTACTGATTTCAGGCCGCGATCAGACCGCGGCCTTTCAACAGGGCGTCAACCCCCGGCAGTCTTCCCCGGAACGCCAGATACAGGTCTTCTGCCTCGCGCGAACCGCCAGTGGACAGGATGTTGTCCTCCAGCGCCTTGGCGCGTTCCGGATCAAAGGCACCACCCGCCTCTTCAAAGGCGGCAAAGGCGTCGGCATCCATCACTTCGGACCACATATAGCTGTAATAGCCCGAGCTGTAGCCGTCGCCTGCGAAGACATGCGCGAAATGCGGAGTGGCATGGCGCATTCCAATGGCCTTCGGCATCCCCAACCCGGCCAGAACTTCCGACTGTTTCGCCATCGGATCTGCCGGTGCCTCGCCATCGTGGAAGGCCAGATCGACAAGGGCCGAGGCGACATATTCCACCGTCTGGAATCCCTGATCGAAATTGGCCGCTTTCAGCACCTTTTGCAGCATTTCCTGCGGCATCGGCTCGCCCGTTTCGGCATGGGTCGCAAATTCGGCAAGGACCTCTGGCACTTCCAGCCAGTGTTCGTAAAGCTGGCTGGGCAATTCGACGAAATCGCGCGCCACGGACGTGCCCGAGATGCTTTCATATGTCACGTTGGACAGCATCTGGTGTAGGGCATGGCCGAATTCATGAAACAGGGTCCGCGCGTCATCATAGGACAGCAAGGCGGGATCCCCCTTGGCGAAGTTGCAGACATTGATGACAACCGGTGTCTGTTTCTTTGGGAATTTGGCCTGCGCCCTCATCGCGCTGCACCAGGCACCTGACCGCTTGGACCCTCGCGCAAAGTAGTCTCCGATAAACACGGCAATATGCTGCCCGTCGCGGGTAACGTCCCAAGCCCGGCAATCCGGGTGATAGAGGGGTACGTCCAACGGTTTGAATTCCAGCCCGAAAAGCCGGTTGGCGCAGGCAAACGAAGCCTCGATCATGCGATCCAGTTGCAGATAGGGTTTCAACGCGGCCTCATCCAGATCGTGTTCCGCCTTGCGCCGCTTTTCAGCGTAGTACCGCCAATCCCAGGCTTCCAGCGGGCCATTGATGCCGTCTTCCTGCATCATCTGCGTCAGAACACCTGCGTCGGCATCTGCGCGGGACTTGGCCGGTTCCCATACCTGCATCAAAAGCTCACGCACGCGATCCGGCGTGCGCGCCATCTCGGTTTCCAGCTTGTAGTCGGCGAACGTGTCATAGCCCAGAAGCTTGGCGCGCTCTTCGCGCAAGGCCAGGATCTCGGCCGCGATGTCTCGGTTGTCGGTCTCGCCCCCATTGGCACCGCGCGCGGCCCAGGCACGATAGGCTTTTTCGCGCAGGTCCCGGCGGGGCGAAAACTGTAGGAATGGCACGATCAGCGACCGTGACAAGGTGACCACTGGTCCCTTGGCTTTCTTCTCCTGCCCCGCGGCACGTGCCGCGTCCACGACGAAATCCGGCAGGCCGTTCAGATCCTCTTCGGTCAGATCCATGAACCAGTCCCGTTCATCCGCCAGCAGGTTCTGGGTAAACGCCGTGCCCAGCGACGCGAGGCGCGACTTGATCTCTTGCATACGGGCGTCTTCGTCCCCCTCCAAGGCCGCGCCGGCACGCACAAAGCCCCGGTGGGTCAACATCAGCACACGCGCCTGCTCCTCGGTCAGGTCAAGATCATCGCGCCGTGCCCATAGGTCGGCAACACGCTTGAACAGCGATTTGTTTGAAGAAATGCCCGAAAAATGCGCTGAAAGCCTGGGGGAAAACGCGCGTTGCAGTTCTTCCCGCTTTGGGTTGCTGTCCGCGCCCGCAATCGTGAAGAAGACTGACAGGACCTTGTCCAGTTGCCCGCCCGCAGCCTCGAGCGCCTCGATCGTGTTGGCGAATGTGGGGGTATCCGGATTTGCAGCTATCGCATCAATCTCGGCGTTATGCTCTTTCATCGCCTGCTCCAGTGCGGGCGAGAAATCATCATCCGAGATATCGGAAAAAGGGGCGATTTCAAACGGTGTGGTCCAATTGGACAGGATCGGGTTGGTCATGCGGATCTCCTTTGATCCCATAGCTATGTCGCCATGGCCGGGTGTTCCAGAACACCCACCCCGTGTAAAGAAAGGTTAATCGTTTCTCATGCCACAAACAGGGCAATCGTCCCGGCGGGTCAGAACAATCTTGCGGCTTTCGCCATACAGCGCGTCATAGATCAGCATCTCGCCGCGCAGCGCCATGCCGGCGCCCGTTATTACCTTGATCGCCTCGACCGCCATCATCGACCCAACCACGCCCGGCAGCGGGCCGATCACTCCGGCCTCGGAACAGGAAGGGGCCAGACCGGGGGCCGGGGCCTCTGGGAAGATACACTGATAGCAGGGGCTGCCATTGGCCGGGTCAAACACACTCAGTTGACCTTCCCACTGTGACAAAGCCCCCGATATCAGCGGTTTGCCCAGCGCGACGGCGGTTCGGTTGGCCAGATACCGGGTCTCGAAATTGTCGGTCCCGTCAAGGATCAGATCGAAATCTGCAAACAGATCGGTGGCGATTTCCTCGCTCAAACGGCGGTGGTAGGGCAGAACAACGACGTTCGGGTTCTGCGCCTGCATCGCCTGCTGGGCCGAAAAGACCTTGGGCATTCCAATATCCGCGTCGCGGTGAATGACCTGCCGTTGCAGGTTGGCATTCTCGACGACGTCATCGTCGATGATACCAATCGTGCCGACGCCTGCTGCCGCCAGATATTGCAGCGCAGGGGCACCCAGACCACCAGCGCCGATCACCAGAACGCGGGCTTTTTTTAGCTTTTTCTGACCAGGTCCACCCAGTTCACGCAAAACGATGTGGCGGGCATAGCGGTCCAGCTCGGTCTCGGTAAATCGGTCGGACGGCATGTCGGGCTCCGGGTCCGCAGATGAAACTGCACGGTTGCGCAAGGCTTTGAGTACTCTGCCATACAGCAAAGCCAGCGCCACGAAACCCACGAGGATCAGCCACAGCGCCGCAGACCCGCCGGTTGCTTCGCGAAGAGGGTGCCCATCCGGCAAGATCAGATGGGACAGTATGACGCCGGCCAGCAGCACACTCACGGAAACCATGCGCGCTTTTTTCGACGTGCCGGCGATATAACCGACACCCCAAAGCCCCGCAGCCAGGATGAAAACCAACAGCATCAGCCGCGCCCGGTCGAGCCGAAACCGCCAGCCCCGCGATCGGTTTCGCCCAGCGCCTGAGCCAGTTCAAACCTGGCCTGCACCACCGGCGCGACCACAAGCTGCGCGATACGATCGCCGTGGGCGATCTCGAACCGTTCCTGGCCCGCATTCATCACGATCACGCCCAACGGCCCACGATAGTCGCTGTCGATGGTGCCCGGCGTGTTGGGCAGTGTAATCCCATGTTTCAACGCAAGGCCCGAGCGGGGCCGAACCTGAACCTCATACCCTTGCGGGATTTCAATGCGCAGGCCGGTCGGCACCAGCACCCGCTGACCGGGGTCCAGCGTAATCGGCGCGCCGCCGGGCAGATTGGCACGCACGTCCGCGCCGGCCGCCCCCGAGGTTTCGTAAGAGGGAAGCGCCACGGCGGGGTCTGCCCCGTCTTCGCGGATCACCCGGATTGCAACCATGCCCTTGCCTTTCCTTCAGCCTGCCAACGCATCCGCGATTTTCGCCGCCAGACGCCGGGCAACTTCGTCTTTGCCCATGCGGGGCCATTCCTCGGCCCCGTTGTCCGAAATCAGTATGACCGCATTTTCTGACCCGCCCATAATGCCTGTTGCAGGGCTGACATCGTTGGCGACGATCCAGTCGCAGCCTTTGCGCAGGCGCTTGGCCGTGGCGTGTTCGACCACATTGTCGGTCTCGGCCGCAAAACCGACAACCAACGGCGGACGGTTCGCTTCCATCCTGGAAACACGTTTCAGAATGTCCGGGTTTTCGGCGAATTCCAGTACCGGCAGGCCATCGCGGCTTTTCTTCAGCTTCTTGTCCGACGCGCTGGCGACACGCCAATCCGCGACCGCAGCCGCGAATATTCCGGCGTCGACGGGCAGAGCCGCATCAACCGCATCAGACATCTGTTGCGCGGTTTCGACAGGTACGACCCGCACGCCCGCCGGGGGGGGCACATCTGCCGGGCCGGTCACAAAGGTCACCTCGGCCCCCAAATCCGCCAGCGCCCGCGCCACGGCCGCACCCTGAGCCCCGGACGACCGGTTGGCGATATACCGGACCGGATCTATCGGTTCATGCGTCGGGCCGGACGTCACCAGCACTCGCCTGCCCGCCAAAGGCCCCGCAGACAACTGAGCCTCAACTGCCGCAACAATTTCCATCGGCTCGGACATGCGCCCCGGGCCGTATTCACCACAGGCCATGTCGCCTTCGTTCGGGCCCACAAAGCGCACGCCATCCGCTTGCAACTGCTTCAGGTTTCGCTGTGTTGCCGGGTGGGTCCACATCCGCACATTCATCGCGGGCGCACACAGAACGGGCGTGTCCGTGGCCATCAGAAGGGTCGAGGCCAGATCGTTGGCCAGCCCTGCGGCCATCTTGCCCATCAGATCCGCCGTTGCGGGGGCCACAACAATCACATCCGCAGAGCGGGACAGTTGAATATGCCCCATCTCGGCCTCATCGGTGAGGTCAAACAGATCGCGAAAGCCTTTTTCACCTGCCAGAGCCGATACCGACAGCGGCGTCACGAACTCTTCCGCGGCGCGCGTCAATACAGGGGTCACGTCCGCGCCACGCTCGCGCAACCTGCGGATCAGGTCCAGCGACTTGTAGGCCGCGATTCCGCCACCGATAATCAGCAGAATGCGTTTGGATGACAGCATGTTCAGCCCTTCCTGTCCCGGTCGGCCCCGACATTAGGCAAGGCCCGCAGGTAGTTCCAGCGATTAATTCTGAACCTGAAAGGCCGCACAGGGGTCTTCGCGCTCGGCTGTAGGGCTGTCAATCACGATATCGAATTCTCCTTCGATCGCTCCATCTTCGGATTGTCCGACGGCCACGACTTTCCAACCTGGCTTGAGGCGCGCAAGATAGGTCGGTATGCCCCGATCCTTTCGCGCATGACCGTTTCCGGTGATCACGGCAACCGGACCCCCGGTTTCGTCCATCGCACGCACAACCGCACGGGCCAGCACAGCATCGCGCAGGCGCTGGATCGCAACCATCTGGGGCAGAATTTCAGCCGGAAGCGCATCGCAATGCGCCGCCAACTGGTCGGCCTCGCGCGCGGCCTGTTCCTCGGGCGAGAGAGGCACCGTCAGGCCATAACGCGCCGCGTCTGCACCCAACGCCGTGGCGGCCCCGCGTTCCATCGCGGCACGCGCGGCAGCACGCGGAACCATGGCCCCGTAAACCGGCGCGCCTGACGCCTCGAACACCGGATAATACATGCTGAGCGGAGGCCAGCCACTTTCAGCCCATTTCAGAATGCGGCTCAGCTCCTCTGGGTTGGACACAGCTTTCTGCGCGAGCCTTTGCGCGCCCTCTTCGGTGACCATCTCCCAGACGACGGCCGAGGGTGAAACAGCCTCGAGAGCTTCGGCCTGCACCAGATGATGCGTCGGGTTGTCGTGAACTTCTCCCAATATCACGACATCAGCATCCCGCATCACGGACATTGCATCAGCGGGAACAAGTCTTTCTGCCAGCCCCGGTCGCGTTGCCGCAACCGTAAGACCAAGAACACACGCAAGAATCGCAAACTGTTTCATGCGAGGAAGTGTTGCACCTCGCGCGACTGGGCTTCAAGGTTCTTGCGCATCTTCGCAAAGGCTGCGGCCTCAAGCTGTCGCACACGTTCTTTGGACAGGCCCAGCTCTGTTCCAAGGCTTTCCAGGGTTCGAGCGGGGTCTCGCAGCTTGCGCTCGCGCACAATGAAACGCTCGCGATCATTCAAGGCACTCATCGCCGTCAACAACCACTTGCGCAATTGTTCGGTATCGTGGCTGTGCTCAACGGCCTCGGCTGCCTGTTCGCGGTCATCTTCCAGGGCATCGATCCACTCGCGCCCATCCTCATCAGCGGACTGAACCGCATTCAGCGAAAAATCAGAGCCGGACAGGCGGCCTTCCATCATCTCAACGTCGCGCAGCGGCACGCCGATTTCCGTGGCGATCATCTGATGCAACTGATGACGGTCCAGTTCCTGACCTTCGGTGGCGGCTTCGCGTTCCAGCCGGGCCTGAACACGGCGCATATTGAAGAACAGCGATTTCTGAGATGAGGTTGACCCGGTCCGAACCATCGACCAGTTCCGCATCACGTAATCCTGAATGCTTGCCTTGATCCACCAAACGGCATAGGTCGAAAAACGCACGCCGCGATCCGGATCGAACTTGTCCGCGGCCTTCATAAGGCCAAGGCCCGCTTCCTGAATGAGATCATTCATCGGCGCGCCATAGCGCTTGAACTTGGCCGCCATCGAAATCGCCAGACGCATGTAGGCGGTGATCAGACGGTGCAACGCCTTTTCATCACGCTCATCACGCCAGGCATAAGCCAGTTTCAGTTCAGTTTCCGCATCCAGCAACTCGGCCTTCATTGCTTGCCGGGACATCGAAAAGTCCGTCGCATTATCCAGTGCCATAAACCTCTCCCCTGTTTGCAGGTACTGGTCAGACTTGCCTTGCCGACCTATGACCTTTACGCAAAACAGCACCAATCGGATCAACTATAGGTAAGTATTGTGTCGCCGGATTTAACCTTGGTTCTGGGCGGGGCCGCGTCGGGCAAGTCGGTTTTCGCCGAAGAACTGGTTGTTTCTCGGGGGAAAAGCCAAGTTTACCTTGCGACATCACAAGTGTTTGATGACGAGATGCGCCAGAAGGTCGAGCGCCATCTCGCGCAACGCGGCGACGGTTGGACCACGATTGAAGAGCCCTTCGATCCGGGGCCGGTTCTGGCCACGTTGTCGCCCGATCAGATTTGCCTGATTGACTGCGCCACCATGTGGCTGAGCAACCACCTGTTGGCCGAAACCGATCTGGAAGCCGCACAAACCGCCCTGCTTGAAGCATTGCGCGCATGCCCGGCGCAAATCGTGATGGTCTCGAACGAAGTTGGCCACGGCATTGTCCCGGACAACGCCCTGGCCCGGCGGTTTCGCGAAGCCCAGGGGCGGCTGAACATCGCGCTTGCAGCGCAGGCCGATCTGGTGGTGCAGATCACCGCCGGGTTGCCTTTGGTTCTGAAAGGGCAATTGCCGTGACGCGTCTTCACCTTGTCCGACACGGGCCGACACATGCGAAAACCATGGTCGGCTGGTCCGACCTGCCCGCTGACCTGAGCGATACAGCCGCACTGAACCGACTGCACGACCATTTGCCGCCCGAGGCCTTTGTGATCTCGTCCGATCTGTCACGGGCAGTTGACACGGCAACGGCCATCCAAGGCCAACGTCAACGTCTTCCTCATCACCCGGGCTTGCGGGAAATCCATTTTGGTCGCTGGGAGTTGCGCGGGTTTGCCGAAATCGAAGCCGAAGACCCGGAACTGGCCTTTGCCTATTGGGACAACCCCGGCGATGTCCGCCCGCCGCTAGGTGAAAGCTGGAACGAGGTCCGCAATCGGGTCGACGCGGCGATCGACACGCTTGTTTCAGCACATTCAGGCCGCGATCTGGTCATCGTTGCGCATTTCGGCGTTATCCTCACCCAGGTACAGCGCGCCCTTGATCTGGATGGACAACAGACCTTTTCACACCGAATCGACAACCTGTCGGTGACGGATATCCTGATCGACGCAGGCAGGTGGTCCGTCGGTACAATCAATCACCTTCCGTGAACAGACCCCGCACAAATCACTGTTTTACCGGGCTGTGAACCTGCGGCATCGTCTGCGTATGACGTATGATTTGTATATCGGCGACCGCCTCTTCTCCAGCTGGTCAATGCGTGGCTGGCTGATGCTTGAGAAATTCAACCTGCCCCATAGAAGCCACATGATTGGCCTGTATTCGGGCACCATGGCACAGGATATGGCTTCCCTGGCTCCAGCGCGACTTGTACCTGCCCTGCGCCTGCCGGATGGAACTGTGGTCGGCGAAAGCCTGGCCATGGCTGAAACCCTGGCCGAGCACCACCCTGATGCCGGGTTGTGGCCATCAGATCCCGCCGCCCGGGCAACCGCCCGCTGGCTGTGCGCCGAGATGGTGGCAGGGTTCGGTGCCCTACGAGGCGAATGCCCGATGCAATTGCTGCATGTCTGGCAGGGTTTCGACCCATCGGATGAAACACTGGCAAATCTGGCTCGTATCGAAACACTCTGGGACCATGCGCGCACAGTGTCCGGTGCGGAACAAGGCCCGTTGTTTGGCACGTATTCGCTGGCGGACGTGTTTTACACACCTGTCGCAGCGCGGATCATCGGATATGGACTGCCAGTTTCAAGGGCCAACCGAACCTATTGCCTGGACCTGTTGTCAGACCCCGCCGTCAGACAATGGCGCGCAATGGGCCTGACCGTCAGATACGACCCTTTTCCCTATCGTCAGGACTTGCCGTCCAAGCCCTGGCCGATCGGAGGGGTTTCAACCGCCAAGCCGGTCTCCGGCCCGTCAATCAACCAAGTTTGCCCCTATTCCGGCAAACCCGTCGTGGAGTTTTTGGAGTTGGACGGCAAATGCTGGGGCTTCTGCAATCCGTTCTGCCGCGACAAAACCGTTGCAGATCCCGACGCGTGGCCCAAATTCGCTGCCTTGCGCGCAACCGTTAACGACTCTTAAACCACAACCATGGCAGCAACGTCCTGTTAACCAAGAACAGGACTGCCATGGTTGCCCGCGCCCACACTGTTGCCTTTCAAGGGGTCGAAGCCCGCCCGGTCGAGGTGCAATGTGCCGTATCGCCCGGCTTGCCGGCCTTTTCCATCGTGGGCCTTCCCGACAAGGCCGTATCCGAAGCCCGCGACCGTGTCCGCAGCGCGCTGAGTGCGATGGCCATCGCCCTGCCCTCGAAACGAATTACGATCAACCTGTCTCCTGCGGATCTGCCCAAGGAAGGCAGCCACTTCGACCTGCCCATCGCGGTCGCGCTGTTGTCTGCGCTCGAAATCATCCCGGCCGATGCCGCCGAAGGAACGGTTGCACTGGGAGAGTTGTCGCTTGATGGCTCTTTGGTGCCTGTTGTCGGCGCCCTGCCCGCGGCCATGACGGCAGCGTCCGAGGATCGCATGTTGCTATGTCCCAAAGCCTCCAGCGCCGAAGCGGCATGGGTCGACGCCACTCAGGTTATCGGCGCGGGTTCCCTGGGCGATGTCGTCCGCCATTTCTCGGGACAGTGCCCTTTGCCAGCGGCACAACCCGGCGAGGTGAATCTGACGCCCAGCGTGCGGGATCTGCGCGATGTAAAGGGACAGGAACGTGCCAAGCGCGCCCTGGAAATCGCGGCAGCCGGGCGTCACCATCTGATCATGATCGGTACGCCGGGATCGGGCAAATCCATGCTGGCTGCACGGCTTCCGGGCATCTTGCCTCCGCTCACGGCGGTCGAAGCGTTGGAAACTTCGATGATCCAGTCCCTGTGCGGGTTGCTGGACGAAGGCGGCATCAACCGCACCCGTCCTTTTCGGGAACCGCATCATACGGCGTCGATGGCAGCCATTGTCGGCGGTGGCAAAGGCGCCAAACCCGGTGAAATCTCACTGGCGCATAACGGCGTGCTGTTCATGGATGAGTTCCCCGAATTTCCGCGTACGGTTCTGGAAACCCTGCGCCAGCCAATTGAATCCGGCGAAGTCATGGTGGCGCGGGCCAATGCCCATGTGAAATACCCCTGCCGTTTCATGCTGGTGGCCGCTGCGAACCCATGCAAATGCGGCTACCTGACGGATCCATCGCGAGCCTGCTCTCGCGCACCCGGCTGCGGTGAGGACTATCTGAACCGTATCTCGGGGCCCCTGATGGACAGGTTCGACCTGCGGATCGAAGTTCCGCCTGTGGGCTTCACCGATCTTGATCTGCCCCCATCCGGCGACAGCTCGGCGACAGTTGCCGCGCGGGTTGAAAACGCCCGCGCCCTTCAGGCAGAGCGGTTTCGGGGAATGCCAAACCTGCGCCAGAATTCCGACGCCGAAGGCAAGGTTCTGGAACAGATCGCAACACCTGACGCCGAAGGAAAAGCGGTTTTGCTGAAAGCAGCCGATCGGTTCGGGTTATCGGCACGTGCCTTTCACCGCATCCTGAGGGTGGCGCGGACGATCGCCGACCTGGACGGTTCAGCCGACATCCGCAGACCACATGTGGCAGAGGCGCTGAGCTTTCGCATCAGCGCCCGGGTCATGGCTTAGACCTTGGCTTCAATCGCCTGCCAGATCTTCTCGGCGATGTTCACGCCGTCGAACCGTTCCAGCTCCTGAATACCGGTGGGCGAGGTCACGTTGATCTCGGTCAGGTAGTCGCCAATGATGTCGATCCCGACAAAAATCTGACCTTTTTCTTTCAGCAGCGGCCCGATGGCGGCGCAGATCTCCAGATCACGCTGTGACATACCGATCTTTTCCGGGCGACCGCCCACATGCATGTTTGAGCGCGTTTCGCCCGCGGCCGGCACCCGGTTGATCGCGCCGACAGGTTCGCCATCCACCAGGATCACCCGCTTGTCGCCATTGCTGACATCCGGCAGGAATTTTTGCACGATCAGAGGCTCGCGCGAGAACCCCGTGAACAGCTCGTGCAGAGAGGTCAGGTTGCGATCATTGGCATCCAGGCGGAACACGCCCGCGCCGCCATTGCCATAAAGCGGCTTGAGGATGATGTCGCCGTGCTTTTCCTTGAACGCCTTGATCGTTTTTATGTCACGGGCAATCGTTGTCGGCGGGGTCAGGTCGGGAAAATCCAGAACCAGCAGCTTTTCAGGATAGTTCCGAACCCAGAACGGGTCGTTGACCACCAGCGTTTGCCCTTTCAGGCGGTCCAGCAGATGGGTCGACGTGATGTAATGCATGTCAAAGGGTGGATCCTGACGCAGCCAGACCACGTCGAAATCCGCCAGGTCAACTTCACGTTCGGGGCTCAGAACCGCCGGATCGCCGGCGACCCGCTGTACGGTCATGTCATGGCCGCGCGCCGTGATACGACCTTCCTGATAGGCCAGCTGATCCGGCCCATAGAAAAACAACGAATGACCGCGCGCCTGCGCCTCTTCCGCCAGACGGAATGAGCTGTCGGCGTTGATGTCCACGGCCCCGATTGGGTCCATTTGAAAGGCGATTTTCATGGCGTGTCCCTCAGTTTCACGCAAGATACATGGCCCAGCAGGCCTGAGGGTTCAATGGGGCTTAGGCGTGACCGAAGGCGTTTTCGATGATTTGAACCGCGCCAGTGCCATCGACCAGTGCCGCATCAAAACGGACATCTGTTAGCTGTCCACCCGGTTCGTTTTCCAGATATTGCGCGGCCGAGGCACAGATTCGGTCAATTTGTCTTTGATTGATCCGGGCCGCAGCCTTTTCGAAACTGGAGCTTTTCTTGACCTCGATGAACACAAGCCCGTCACCGTCCCGCGCAATCAGATCGATTTCGCCACCGGCGCCCCGCCACCGGCGATGCGCAATTGCAAAGCCCCGGCGCTCGTAGTCCGTGGCGACCCGAAGTTCGGCCGACTGCCCCGCCTGATGGGAAACCAAGCCCTGAATTGCACGCCGCCCCATGTCATCCCTTTCCCAGTTTCAGAGCTTTCTGGTAGATCGGACGGCGCGGCAGATCATACATTTCTGAAACAAGATCCGCTGCGTCCCGAACCGAGTGGGTTTCCAAAGCTCGCTTCAAAGCCTCTTCTACGTCGGCTTCGTTAACACTTTGCGAATGGCTGCGGTCTACCAGCAGAACAATCTCGCCCTTCACCGGTTTTTCCTGAATTTCTGCCGCCAGATCGGCAAGGCTTTCACGGCGGATTTCTTCGAACTTTTTCGTCAGTTCACGACACAAAGCCGCCTGACGGTCTGCCCCCAGGCATTCGGCAAGATCTGCAAGACTGGCCGAGACGCGTTTCGGGGATTCATAGAACACCAAGGTGCCTGGTATGTTTTTCAACGCCTCAATCCGGGTCCGGCGTGCGCCCGATGCATTGGGCAAGAAACCTGCGAAAAAGAATGAATCCGTAGGCAGACCCGCCAGGGTCAGCGCTGTTATGGCGGCGGATGCCCCGGGCGCACAGGTCACCATATGCCCGGCTTCGGCCGCCTGCTTGCCCAGATCATATCCCGGATCAGCGATCAGAGGCATACCCGCCTCGGATGCATAGGCGACCGATTGCCCCTGTGCCAGGGCATCCATAAGTCTGCCACGCGCCCCGGCGCCGCTGTGATCATGGTAGGCCTGGATATGCCGACCCTCCAGCGGGATGCCATGGATTTCCATCAACCGCCGCAGGCTCCGGGTGTCCTCCGCCGCTATCACATCGGCCGATGCCAGAACATCCAGCGCCCTGAGCGTAATATCGCGCGCGGCTCCGATCGGAGTGGCAACAAAATACAGGCCCGCAGCCAATCTGATCTTTTGGAAATTCAAAGCTGGACCCTCACAGCGTGACGTTTATTATCGCGGCGCAACAGAACAGAAGCAATCACAGCCGCCGGATCAGGGAGTTTTCATTTAGATGTTTACCGTTTGCAAGCCCGTAAGCAAGCTGGCGAAAGCCGCCATTGCCCTGACGACAGCAGCATTTCTGGCCGCTTGTGAACCCGGCGGCGTTGGGGGTGGCCCTTCGATTGACACGTCGAACCCTGTTCCGGTTGCTTTGCTGGTTCCCCGCTCGGGCGACGCCGCGCTGGCGCAGAGCCTTGAGAATGCGGCCCGTATGGCGATGTCCGATCTGCCCAACGTCAAAATCGACCTGCGTGTTTACGATACCGCAGGAAACCCGACCACGGCGACGGCGGTGGCCCAGCAGGCCGTTGCCGAAGGGGCCAAGATCATCGTCGGCCCTGTCTACGCCCAGGCGGCAAACGCTGCCGGACTGGCGGTGCTGAACAAAAACGTCAATGTTCTTTCGTTCTCGAACAACACCAGCATTGCGGGTGGCAACGTATTCGTGCTTGGGCCGACCTTTGAAAACACCGCCAACCGGCTGGTCAGTTTCGCAGGCCGGCAAGGCAAAGCAAACATGGTTATCGTGCACAGCAATGATGCTGCGGGGCAAGTGGGACAATCTGCCATCGCCAATGCTCTGGCAAACAGCCGCGTCAACAATGCCGGAACCGTCGGATATGACCGGTCGCAACAGGGTGTCATCAACTCGGTTCCCACCATCAAGGCCACCGTCGATTCGACAGGGGCGGACTCGATTTTCATGACGGCCACGACTGCGGGTGCCTTGCCGCTTTTCTCGCAATTGCTGCCTGAGGCAGGCGTTTCACCCGCGACGACACAATTCATCGGCCTGACCCGTTGGGATATCCCCCCGCAGACGCTGGAACTGCCGGGCGTGCAGGGGGGGTGGTTTGCCCTGCCCGACCCATCCAAGGCACAAGCCTATCGTCAACGGTACAACGCGACGTATGGCGAAGCGCCTCACCCGATCAGCGGTCTGGCCTATGACGGCATAGCGGCGATCGGTGCCTTGGTCAGTCAGGGCAAGTCCAATGCCCTGACCGGTGCAGCCTTAACTCAGAATGCCGGTTTCCAGGGCGTTGGCGGTATCTTCCGCCTGCGTCCAAACGGCACCAACGAACGCGGCCTTGCCGTAGCGACGATTCAGAATAAACAGGTGGTTGTGATTGACCCTGCCCCGCAAAGCTTCTCTGGTGCCGGTTTCTGAGCGATCAGGCGAGACCATGGCGCCGGATGGCGCGCTGATTTGCCCTGCCGAAAACATCTTTGACAGCGTCAGCGTCAATGATGCGCTGGCCGAGGTGTTCGAGACCTGCTCTGACAACAGCAAAATGCGCTCTGAAACAGTGCGCATTCTGCGCGACGCTCAGAAAGCGGGTCGCAAAGCCATTGCCGATGCCTTCAGCGAGCGTCCGTTCGACGCGCGTGCGCTGACCCGTTCCTATACCTACCTGACGGACCAGCTGGTCGGAACCGCGATGCTGGTCTCCAGCACGCGCCTGCATCCGATTGCGACACCAACTCAGGGTGAAAAGATCGCTGTTCTGGCCGTTGGCGGGTACGGGCGCGGTGAAATGGCGCCGTCCTCCGATGTCGATCTGCTGTTTCTGACCCCCTACAAAATCACCGCCTGGGCCGAGAGCGTCATCGAATCGATGCTTTATATCCTTTGGGATCTCAGGCTCAAGGTCGGGCATTCCTCGCGCACGATCAAAGACTGCCTTCGGCTGGGCACCGAGGATTTCACGATCCGTACCGCAATGCTTGAACAACGCTATCTGGCGGGCGACAAGGCGCTGGCCGACGAGCTTGAGCGACGGCTGAAAACCGAGCTGTTCAAGGGAACTGAACGGGAATTCATCGAAGCCAAGCTGAATGAACGCGATGAACGGCACCTGAAACAAGGGGAGCGATACAAGGTCGAACCCAACGTGAAAGAAGGCAAAGGGGGGTTGCGCGACCTCCAATCCCTCTACTGGATTGCAAAGTACATCTATGGCGTTCAGGACGTGGCCGAACTTGTGCCTTTGGGTCTGTTCACCCCGGAAGAGTTCAAGACCTTCGTTCAGGCCGAAGAATTTCTTTGGGCCGTTCGTTCGCATTTGCATCTGGTGACAGGCCGCGCCACCGAACAGCTGACCTTTGACATGCAGGTCGAGGTCGCAGCGCGCATGGGCTATGAGGATCGAGCCGGTCGCCGTGCGGTCGAAGTATTCATGCAACGCTATTTCCGCGAAGCCACACGTGTGGGCGAGTTGACGCGGATTTTTCTGACAAAGCTTGAGGCGCTGCACGTGAAAGGCGCGCCATTGCTGGAGCGCATTTTCCGCAGACGCCGGCGGGTCAAAGCCGGATACAAGGTTGTTCACGGCCGTCTGGACGTAGCAGACCCTGACAAGTTTCTGTCCGACAAAGTGAACCTTCTGCGCCTGTTCGAAGAAGGCTTGCGAACAGGAATGCTGATCCATCCGGATGCCATGCGTCTGGTGGCGGCAAATCTGCATCTGATCGACGACGAAATGCGCAACGACAAAGAGGCGCGGCGCATCTTTCTGGACTTGATGCTGAAACACGGAAATCCGGAACGGGCTTTGCGGCGGATGAACGAACTGGGTGTGCTGTCCGCCTTCCTGCCCGAGTTCGAGCCCATCGTGGCAATGATGCAGTTCAACATGTACCACAGCTATACGGTGGACGAGCATACCATCCAGTGCATCGTGAACCTGGCCCAGATCGAACGCGGAGAGTTGATTGAATCCCTGCCTCTTGCCTCGTCGATTCTGCAAGGTGGGGTCAATCGCAAGGTGCTGTATGTCGCCCTGTTGCTGCATGATATCGCGAAGGGGCGACCCGAAGATCACTCGATCCTTGGGGCACAGATCGCACGCAAGGTCGCGCCACGATTGGGTCTGAACAAAGCGGATTCGGAGACGGTGGAATGGCTGGTGCGCTATCACCTGCTCATGTCCGACATGGCACAGAAACGTGACATTTCAGACCCCCGCACAGTGCGTGATTTTGCCAAAGCAGTCCAAACAGTCAAACGGCTGGACCTGTTGACCGTTCTGACCGTCTGCGACATTCGCGGCGTGGGGCCGAATACCTGGAACAACTGGAAAGCCACGCTGCTGCGTGCCCTACACGCTGAAACCAAGCGGGCGCTGGAAACCGGGATGGAGGACCTCAACCGCGCCAATCGCGGGGCCGAGGCAAAAAAAGCCCTGCGCGCCGAACTTGCAGCCTGGTCCAAGGCCGACCTCAAATCCGAGACAGGACGCCACTACGACCCGTATTGGCAGGGTCTCAATCTGGCTACACATGTCGAGTTTGCGAACATGCTGCGTGCGCTGGAACAAAGCGGCGACCCCGGCGCGATGGAGATCCGCCTGCAACCGGACGAGGATCGCGACGCAACCCGAGCCTGTTTTGCGATGGGCGATCACCCCGGTATCTTTGCCCGCATTGCCGGCGCGCTGGCCCTGGTCGGCGCGAATGTCGTGGATGCGCGCAGCTATACCACCAAAGACGGCTATGTCACCGATGCCTTCTGGATTCAGGACGCCGAAGGGCACCCGTTTGAAGCCTCGCGCCTGCCACGTCTGACGCAGATGATCCACAAGACACTGCGCGGCGAAGTCGTTGCGAAGGAGGCGTTGAAATCCCGCGACAAGATCAAGAAACGCGAGCGTGCCTTCAACGTCCCGACGCATATTACCTTCGACAATGACGGTTCTGAAATTTACACGATCATCGAAGTGGACACCCGCGACCGGCCGGGCCTGCTGTTTGATCTGACCCGCACCCTCGCCGCAGCCAATGTTTACATCGCCAATGCGGTGATCGCGACCTATGGCGAACAGGTGGTCGATACGTTTTACGTCAAGGATATGTTCGGCTTGAAGTACCATTCGGAAAGCAAGCAACGTGGGCTCGAGGCCAAGCTGCGCAATGCGATCACCGAAGGCGCCGAGCGTGCTGCGTCATGAAGCAAATACGCTTGGTCTCGGGCCTGTTCACGGTCGGTTTCTGGACGCTGGCCAGTCGAATACTGGGGTTCCTGCGGGAAATTCTGCTGACCGCCTTCATCGGCCCCGGGCCGGTGATGGATGCTTTCGTGGCGGCCTTTCGCCTGCCGAACATGTTCCGCCGCTTTTTTGCCGAAGGCGCGTTTAACGCAGCCTTTGTGCCCATGTTCTCGAAACGGCTGGAAGCGGATGAGAATCCACAGGGCTTCGCGCAGGATGCGTTCAACCTGCTGGCCGTGGCCGTTCTGGCGCTGGTCGGGCTGGCCATGGTCTTCATGCCCGGCCTGGTGTGGCTGACAGCCGAAGGGTTTTATGGCGATGAACGGTTCGATCTGGCCGTAGACTATGGCTATGTCGTGTTCCCGTATATCCTTTTCATGTCCTTGGCGGCCCTGTTCTCGGGCGTATTGAACGCAACCGGCAGGTTCGCCGCGGCCGCAGCGGCACCTGTTTTGCTGAACATCTTTGCCTGCACCGCGCTGATTGCCGGGGCCATCTCCGGCGGTGAGGTGATACGATGGCTGATCTCGGTCATTCCGGTCGCCGGCGTCGCACAGCTGGTACTGGTCTGGGTAGCGACCGAGCGTGCCGGTATCCGCATACGCCCCGGCCTGCCCCACCTGACGCCCGAGATGCGCCGGATGGTTCGCATCGCGGTTCCGGCCGCCTTGGCCATGGGGGTTACGCAGGTCAATCTGGTGGTCGGGCAATTGGTGGCGTCCAAAACTGAAAAAGCCGTGAGTTGGCTGTTTGCCGCGGATCGCCTGTACCAACTGCCTTTGGGTGTGGTCGGAATCGCCATTGGCATTGTCCTGCTGCCCGACCTGTCCCGCCGTCTGCGCGCCGACGACAAGGAAGGAGCCCGCAACGCGTTTTCCCGCGCCGGGGAATTCATGCTGCTGTTGACGCTGCCCTCGACCGTGGCGTTCCTGATCATCCCGAACCCGCTGGTTTCGGTGCTGTTCGAACGGGGACAGTTCAGCCCCGAGGATACCGCTGCGACAGCGCTGGCGGTCGCGATCTATGGCATCGGTCTGCCTGCATTCATGCTGCAAAAATTGCTGCAACCACTTTTCTTTGCACGCGAGGATACGCGTTCCCCGTTCCGATATGCGGTGGTCGCAATGGTGGTGAACGCGGCACTGGCGTTTGGCCTGTTTCCGCTGGTGGGCTGGATCGCCCCTGCGATTGCCGCGTCAACTGCCGGCTGGGCCATGGTTGTTCTTTTGGCGATCGGCGCACGCCGCATGGGCGAAGAAGCGCGTTTCGATGACCGTTTCAGGGCACGTGCGGGCCGGATCGTTCTGGCCTCGGTCGGGATGGGCGCGGTCTTGTTTGCAGCGACCCACTTTTATGGTTGGACGCTGGACATTCCCGGCTGGCGCTATCTTGCGCTTTTGACCCTGATCGTGGTCGCCGCCGTTTCGTATCTCTGCCTGGGTCATGTCCTGGGCGCGTTCAAACTGTCAGAGTTCAAACGCGCCTTGCGCCGGTCCTGATCAATCACGGCGGATGCGCCCGACAATCCGGGCCCAGGCTCCGGGTGCCACCAAAAACGACATGCCAAAGCCGGTGGCAAACCCGCCCAGATCAGCAACCCATTCCGCGTTGCCGCCGAAGATCAGACCAAACAGGAACTGAATGCCCATCAGAACGGCGATCAGTTGGAACGCCCTTGCCTGATTTGCCCCCACAAGCGACAGTTTGCGCCACAACAACCACGTGAATGCTCCGATCAGCCCGTAAACAGGTGGGAACCCTCCGATCAGGGGATAGCGAGGATCAAGGAGAACGGCATAGGTCAACGCACCGCCAATCCCCGAGACGACGAAGATCAGCAGCATGGGAAAGCCCCCGAATACCTCTCCGACCATCTTGCCCATCGCCAACACAAAGACACAGACAAAAACCGCCTGCGTGAAATTGGCGGATACAAAGGGATAAGTCACGAACCGGATCACATGGTCGAACGGCCAACGCCCGTTCAGCACCATCCAGTCGAAAATATCCGCCGAGAAGGCATAATGCTGTATCGCGTCCAGGCGCCAGCCGACTGCCGCTGCCCCCCCGACCAGCCCCCGCGCGCCCAACGTGAAGACAAGCTCAATGCCGATGATGAACAGAACCAGCGCCACCACGACCGGTGGCAGGGGGTTCACAGGCGGTGTGTAATGATCGCTGCTCATTGGGCTGGCCTTTCGCGGCTGTTGACGTCCCTTTGCCTCATGGGTAAGCGACGGAGGCTAGTTTTTCCAGATGGGAGTTCCCTTCGATGACCGAGACCCATTTCACGCCGCGCGTGTTTTCCGGCGCACAGCCTTCGGGCAACCTGCACCTCGGCAATTATCTCGGTGCGCTTCGGAACTGGGTGAGAATGCAAAGCGAGGAGTTTGAAACCATCTATTGCATGGTCGATCTTCATGCAATCACGGTCTGGCAAGATCCAATCGAGTTGCAGCATGCAACGCGGGAGCTTTGTGCCGGTTACATCGCTTCTGGACTAAACCCCGAAAAATCGATTTTGTTCAATCAAAGCCAAGTGCCGGAACACGCGCAACTGGCTTGGATATTCAACTGTGTTGCGCGTATGGGTTGGATGCAGCGCATGACCCAGTGGAAGGACAAGGCGGGCAAGAACCAGCAGAACGCTTCGCTTGGCTTGTTTGCCTATCCTGCCCTGATGGCAGCCGACATTCTGATCTATCACGCAACCCACGTGCCGGTCGGGGAAGACCAGAAACAGCATCTTGAGCTGACCCGCGACATCGCCATCAAGTTCAACAATGATTTCGGCGTCGATTTCTTCCCCGTCACCGAGCCGGTGATCGAAGGTGCGGCCACACGGGTCATGAGCCTGAGGGACGGATCCAAGAAGATGTCGAAATCCGATCCATCGGATATGAGCCGGATCAACCTGACGGATGACGCCGAAGCAATCGCCAAGAAAATCCGCAAAGCCAAGACCGACCCCGATGCTCTGCCGTCAGAAGCCGAAGGGCTGGAGGGCCGCCCCGAGGCGCGTAACCTGGTCAATATCTACGCGGCCCTGAGCGATCAAAGCATCGAGCAGGTTCTGGCCGATGTTGGCGGCAAGCAGTTCGGTGACTTCAAACCGATGCTGGCCGATCTGGCAGTGGCGAAACTGGCCCCGATCTCGACCGAAATGTCACGTCTGATGGGGGATCAGGCCGAGATTGACCGGATTCTGGCCCGCGGTGCCGAGCGCGCACGTGAAATCGCGGCTCCGATCCTGCAAAAGACCTACGAAATCGTGGGCATGGTCGGCGCTGCATCACGCTGATTGCGCTGGACCTTCGCCTGACGCCCTCCTAGGGTTTGCCTGAATCAAAGGAGGGCGTCATGGCAACCGGCACGAACATCCGGACCTATTTTCAAGGCCAATGGCATGAGGGCGACGCACCCATCATGCGCGCGGCGGATCATGGCGCCTGGCTGGGATCTTCGGTCTTTGACGGCGCGCGGTATTTTGACGGGGTGGCCCCGGATCTGGAGGCCCATTGCGCGCGGGTGAACCGGTCAGCCGAAGCCTTGATGCTGACGCCGACCATGACGACCGAACAGATGGTCGAGTTGGTACGCGAAGGGTTGCAGGCCTACAGCCCGGACACAGCCGTTTACATTCGCCCGATGTACTGGGGGATCGATGGTGACAGCACGGCCATAGTTCCGCAGGAAAACAGCACAGGTTTTGCAATCTGCCTGGAAGAAATCCCAATGGCCCCCGAAACCGCGTCGGCCACTCTGTCGACCACGCGCTTCCGCCGCCCGGTTCTGGAAAGCGCGGTCGTAAACGCCAAGGCCGGGTGCCTTTACCCCAACAACGCCCGCATGCTGCAAGAGGCGCGCTCGAAAGGCTTTTCCAACGCCCTGGTGGCCGATGCGATGGGGCATGTGGCGGAAACGGCGACGGCCAACATCTTTATGGTGAAGGACGGCGAAGTCTTTACACCGATCCCGAACGGAACTTTCCTGGCCGGCATTACCCGAGCACGGCATATCAAAAACCTGCGCGCGGATGGCGTAAAGGTCCACGAAACGGTTCTGAGCTTCGAGGATTTCCACGAGGCCGACGAGGTCTTCATGTCCGGCAACATGAGCAAGGTCACACCGGTAACTGCGCTGGAGGACACGCAATTTCAGGTGGGTCCTGTTGCTCGCCGTGCCCGCGCGCTCTATTGGGATTGGGCTGCAAGTGAACGCTAGCGCAATGCCCCAGGCTTGCCCGAGTTGCCAGCGCGCGATCGGTCGGGCATGATCCCGGAAACCTAAAGAGGATACCCATGCGTAAGTTCCTAGTCGTTCTGGATGACAGCCGCGAATGCCTTAACGCGATGCGGTTTGCCGCGATGCGGGCTGCCCATACCGGAGGTGGTGTGACGGTCCTTTCTGTCATCCCGCCTGACGAATTCAATCACTGGATCGGGGTGGCCGAAACCATGCGTGAAGAGGCCCGCGAACGTATCCACGCGCATTTCGAAGTGTTTGCCAAATGGATGCGGGACAAACAGAACGTGGAACCTGAACTGGCCATTCGCGAAGGTGATCCCGTGCCAGAGATCATCGAACATGTTCAGTCCGATCCCGAGATTGGCGTTCTTGTTCTTGGGGCGGGGACCGGCAAGAAAGGTCCTGGTCCGTTGGTGACTCAACTGACAAAGAACTCGGGTAGCCTGCCGATTCCGATCACGATCGTTCCGGGCAATCTGAGCAAAGAGAAACTGGAAGAAATTACCTGAGGAGCGGCGATGGCGATGACGATACAGTTCTGGTTCGAATTCGCCTCGACCTATTCCTACCTCAGCGCGATGCGGATCGAAGCAGCCGCGCAAGACAAGGGCGTCGCCATTGAATGGCACCCGTTCCTATTGGGTCCGATTTTCGCGGATCAAGGATGGCGCACCTCGCCTTTCAACCTGTATCCGGCCAAAGGGCGGTACATGTGGCGCGATATGGAACGCCTGTGCAAGGCGCGCGGGCTTCCTTTCGCAAAGCCTGATCCGTTTCCGCAGAATTCGCTCAGGGCAGCGCGTCTGGTTCTGGCCATCGAGGATCATCGGGAACGGGCGGCGTTTGTTCGGGCTGTCTACAGCGCCGAATTCGGCGCCGGGCAGAATATCTCAGAGGACAGCGTACTGACCTCCTGCCTCGACGAGGCAGGGTTGCGCGGCAGCGTGATGAACCGCGCAGGGGACAAGGACATAAAAGAGGCCCTGTTCGAACAATCTGCCCGCGCCAAGGCGCTTGGCCTGTTTGGTGCACCAAGTTTTCTGGCCGGGGAAGAGTTGTTCTGGGGCGATGACCGTCTGGATGACGCGCTCGAATACGCCTCGACAATTTAGAATCGTTCCAAATCTTGACTTCCCGTGCGCCTGCGCGCATATCAGAAGCACATCAGACGGAGCGCCCTCATGTTCATCCAGACCGAATCCACCCCCAATCCGGCCACGTTGAAATTCCTGCCCGGCCAAACGGTGCTGGAAGCTGGAACAGCGGATTTCCCAACTGCGGAAGCGGGCGAAAAATCCCCGCTGGCCAAGCGCATATTTGCAGTCAACGGTGTGGCTGGCGTGTTCTTCGGCAATGATTTTGTCACCGTCACCAAAACGGAAGACGTACAGTGGGACCACATCAAACCGGCCATTCTTGGCGCGGTGATGGAACATTATCAATCCGGCCAGCCCGTTATGGGCGCAGATTCCGCCGGGGCCACGGGCCATGCCGAGCACTCTGGTGAGGACGCTGATATCGTCAACCAGATCAAGGATTTGCTGGACAGCCGTGTGCGCCCTGCTGTGGCTCAGGACGGGGGTGACATCACGTTCCACGGATTTGATCGCGGCGTGGTCTATCTGCACATGCAGGGGGCCTGCGCAGGTTGCCCGTCTTCGACATTGACCCTGAAGATGGGTATCGAAAACCTTCTGCGCCATTACATTCCGGAAGTGACCGAGGTTCGCCCTGTTGCCGTCTAACCCTACGATTCTGGCGTTTGACACATCGGCCGCGCATTGCGCGGCCGCTTTATTGCGCGATGGCAAGATCGTGACGTCCCATGCCGAAGCGATGTCACGCGGACAGGCCGAACGATTGATTCCGCTGTTGGAAGACGTTCTGGCTGAAGCCGGATGTGACTGGGCTGGTCTGGACGCAATCGGCGTTGGGATAGGGCCCGGCAACTTCACCGGCATTCGCATTTCGGTCTCAGCCGCGCGGGGTCTTGCACTTGGGCTCGAAATCCCTGCGGTCGGGGTATCCGGCTTCGATTCCCTGCATGAATTGGCGAAAGAAGGGCAGATACCGGCGATCCCCGCCCCGCGCGACCAGGTTTATGTGAAAATGCCCGGTGCCGATCCGTGTCTCTTGCCCCGGGCCCAAGCGGAACTTGGCGGGCCGTTGTTTTCCTGCTCTGACCCTGCCTTGCTGGCACAATCCATCGCCCTTCTGGCCGCGCGGCGCTGGGATCGTACCAGTTTGCCGCCGGCACCTTTGTACGTCAGGCCTGCCGACGCGGCTCCGTCCCGTGATACACCCCCTGTGCTGCTGAACGAATGACACCGCACGAGATGGCATCGACTCATGCCGCTGCGTTTTCGCAATCGCGCGGCTGGACAGAAGATGAATTCGCCGACCTTCTCGAAAACCGCTTTACTCATGTGGTCGGAGATTCCCGGTGTTTTGCCTTGTTTCAGGTGATAGCGGGCGAAGCCGAGTTGCTGACAATTGCGACCCACCCTTCGTTTCAACGGCAGGGCCTGGCACTTCGACTCATGCAGGAATGGCATGATCAGGCAATCGTTTTGCAGGCAACGCGTGCCTTTCTGGATGTCGCGGCCGACAACATTGCGGCCATTTCCCTGTACAATCGATGCGGATATCGGCAGTGCGGGCTGCGCAAGGCGTACTATGCGCGCGAAACGGGCCAAAAAACTGATGCACTTGTAATGGAATGCTGCCTGCCCCAACGGCAATCGCCCGTTTCTTAGACCATTTGGTCAGAATTCAGTTGACCATGGTGGTTGCAAACCCCCTTAATACCCGCCATCACAACAGTTATGCTCGCTAAAAGTGGGTGAACGGGGCTAATCTGACCCTGTGCCAACAAAATAAAATTGGGAGACTGAAATGACCCTGATGAAATCCTTGATGGGTGCTGCCGCTGCGGTCGCAATGTCAGCCGGAGCGGTTCTGGCCGAGCCGGCGGTGATCTTTGACCTGGGCGGCAAGTTCGACAAGTCCTTCAACGAGGCCGCCTATAACGGCGCGCAGCGCTGGGCGAATGAAACCGGCGGCAAGTATCTGGAAATCGAAATTCAGGCAGAACCGCAGCGCGAACAGGCCCTGCGCCGTTTTGCGGAATCCGGTGCAAATCCGATCATTACCATGGGGTTCGGAATCGCTGACGCCCTGGCCGCTGTTGCAAGTGATTACCCCGACACCAAATTCGTCGCGGTTGACGTGACTTGGCTGGACGCTCCAAACATCCGCCAGATCGGCTTTGCCGAGCACGAAGGTTCTTACCTGGTCGGCATGATGGCCGCCATGGCGTCGAAAACCGGCACCGTTGGTTTCATCGGAGGCATGGACATCCCGTTGATTCGCCACTTCGGCTGCGGCTATGCCCAGGGTGCGAAGGCCGTGAACCCGGACATCAATGTTGTCGCCAACATGACTGGTACGACTCCTGCCGCCTGGAACGATCCTGTAAAAGGTTCGGAGTTGACGAAAGCACAGATCAGCCAGGGTGCTGATGTGATTTACGCCGCGGCCGGCGGAACCGGCGTTGGCGTTCTGCAAACTGCGGCTGACGAAGGCATCCTGTCGATTGGTGTGGACAGCAACCAGAACCACCTGCACCCAGGCAAGGTGCTGACTTCGATGCTGAAGCGTGTGGACGTTGCTGTTTATGAAGCGATGAAAGCAGGCGAAAACGTCGAAACCGGCGTTTTCATCATGGGTCTGGCCGAAGATGGGGTCGGCGTTGCCATGGATGAAAACAACAAAGAGCTTGTTTCGGTTCGCATGAGCGACGCTGTCGACGAAGCCCGCAAGGCGATCATCAACGGCGACATCGAAGTTGTAAGCTATTACGAGAACGACAGCTGCCCGGCACTGCAGTTCTGATAACGTGCGGGGCGGGAGAGTGCCTTCCGCCTCGCCACCCACTTGGCCATCCGAGCGGACAGCCGGATGGCTTTCTCGGCAGTTGAGGGCAAGACATGACCGTCCCAGCCATTGAGCTCAAAGGGATATCCAAGGCCTTTGGGCCAGTTCAGGCCAACAAAGACATCTCGATCAGCGTTGCACCCGGTACGATCCATGGGATCATCGGTGAAAACGGCGCAGGCAAATCCACGTTGATGAGCATTCTCTTCGGCTTTTACAAAGCCGACAAAGGTGAGATCTGGATCAATGGGACCAAGACCGACATCCCGGACAGCCAGGCGGCCATCGCCTCGGGCATCGGGATGGTGTTCCAGCATTTCAAGCTGGTGGAAAATTTCACCGTTCTGGAAAACATTGTACTGGGCGCCGAGGATGGCGGGCTGCTGGCGCCATCACTGGCAAAAGCCCGCAAAGAGCTGAAAGAGCTCGAGGAAGAGTACGAACTGTTCGTCGATCCCGACAAGCGTATCGACGAGATCGGCGTGGGGATGCAGCAGCGGGTCGAGATCCTGAAGGCGCTGTACCGCAAGGCCGAAATTCTGATTCTGGACGAACCGACCGGCGTGTTGACCCCTGCCGAGGCCGATCAGCTGTTCCGCATCCTCGACCGGCTGCGGTCCGAGGGCAAGACGGTCATCGTGATCACCCACAAACTGCGCGAAATCATGGAAAACACCGACACGGTATCGGTTATGCGGCGCGGGCAAATGACGGCGACTGTCAAAACATCCGAGACCAGTCCCGAGGAGCTGGCCGAACTGATGGTCGGCCGCAAGGTTCTGCTACAGGTCGACAAGGTGCCCGCGACGCCCGGCAAACCCATCCTCGAGATCGAAAATCTCAGCGTTTTTGATTCGGCTGGCGTTGAACGGGTCAAAAATATCGACCTGACCGTGCGCGCAGGTGAGATCGTCGGCATCGCCGGCGTGGCCGGCAATGGTCAATCCGAACTGCTGGAAGTTCTTGGCGGAATGCGTCCCGGACAGGGCACGATCAAGCTGAACGGCGAACCGCTGGCACTGAGTGGGGCCGGATCAGATGGTCAGGCCCGCCGCGCGCAACATATCGCCCACGTGCCCGAAGACCGGCAGCGCGAAGGCCTGATCATGGACTTCCACGCCTGGGAAAACGTGGCCTTCGGATATCACCGCGACCCGGCCTACAAACGCGGTATCTTCATGGACAACGCGGCGTTGCGCGCCGATACCGAAGCCAAGATCCAGAAATTCGACGTCCGCCCGCCCAATCCCTGGTTGGCAGCCAAGAGTTTCTCGGGCGGCAACCAGCAGAAAATCGTTGTCGCGCGCGAGATTGAACGCAACCCTGACCTGCTGCTGGTCGGGCAACCCACGCGGGGCGTGGACATCGGCGCCATCGAGTTCATTCACAAACAGATTGTTGCGCTGCGTGATCAGGGCAAGGCAATCCTGCTGGTATCGGTCGAGCTGGAAGAAATCTTCTCGCTCTCGGACCGGATCGCGGTGATGTTTGACGGACATATCATGGGAGAACGCCTGCCCCATGAGACAGATGAAAAAGAACTGGGCCTGCTGATGGCCGGTGTTGCGGGAGAGGCCGCGTAACATGGAAAAAATGCCTAAATGGGCCGATGTCATTCTGATCCCGCTGATCAGTCTGATACTGGCCGCAATCCTTTCGGCGCTGGTCATCCTCGCCATCGGCGAAAACCCTGTCGAAGCCGTCAAACTGATGGTCACCGGTGCGCTGGGATCGACCTATGGCTGGGGCTATACGCTCTATTACGCGACAAACTTCATGTTTACCGGTCTTGCGGTGGCCGTCGCCTTCCATGCCCGTATGTTCAACATCGGGGGCGAAGGCCAGGCGATGCTGGGCGGGCTGGGCGTGGCCATGGTCTGTCTGTATGTCGACTGGCCGCATTGGAGCATTGCCTTGCTTGCCGCCTGCGCGGCATCGATGCTGTTCGGCGCGCTCTGGGCGGCCATTCCGGCCTATCTGCAAGCAAAACGCGGCAGCCATATCGTGATCACCACGATCATGTTCAACTTCATCGCCGCTGCTTTCCTGAACTACATGCTGGTCAATGTCATGCGCCCCCAAGGGTCGCAGGACCCGGCCACCGCGCGGTTCTCTGAAAGCGTGCATCTGCCCTCTTTCCAAGAAATGTTCTCGACCGCAGAGAACGTTGTTTTCCGAGGCGCCCCGGCGAACATCACCTTCTTCATCGCGTTGCTTGCCTGCGTCGTAGTCTGGGCACTGATCTGGCGCACGCGTCTGGGTTATGAAATCCGGGCTTATGGCCATTCCGAGACCGGCGCTGTCTATGCCGGTATTTCACCTGTGCGCATCACGATTGTTGCGATGCTGATTTCCGGCGGGCTGGCGGGGCTGATGGCCATCAACAATGTCATGGGCGAAGCCGAGCGACTTGTTATGAACTCGACTGAGGGCGCGGGTTTCATTGGCATCGCCGTGGCTCTGATGGGGCGTTCACATCCGTTCGGTGTGTTTCTGGCCGCGCTCTTGTTCGGGTTTCTGTACCAGGGGGGCGCCGAGCTGGCGCTGTGGGCTTCGATCCCGCGGGAACTGATCGTGGTCATTCAGGCCCTGGTCATCCTGTTCACCGGCGCATTGGACAACATGGTGCGAATGCCGCTTGAAAAACTGTTCCTGGGTATGCGGAAGAGGGCTGAGTGATGGAAATCTTTGTTACCCTCATTCAGGTTCTGGATTCGACCATTCGCCTGTCTACGCCGCTGCTGCTTGCCTGTCTGGCCGGTCTGTTTTCAGAACGGGCCGGGATCTTTGACATCGGCCTCGAAGGCAAGATGTTGATGGCAGCGTTCTTTTCGGCTGCCATCGCTGCTGTTACTGGGTCGGTTTGGCTGGGCTTGCTGGCTGGTATTGCGTCCTCGTTGTTGCTGTCGGGTCTGCATGGGCTGGCATCTATCACCTTCCGGGGCAACCAACTGATATCGGGTGTGGCCATCAACTTTCTGGCCTCGGGGCTGACTGTTCTGGTCGCCCAAAGCTGGTTTCAGCAGGGTGG
Organism: Ruegeria sp. BF10; assembly: GCF_056538725.1. NCBI lineage: Bacteria > Pseudomonadati > Pseudomonadota > Alphaproteobacteria > Rhodobacterales > Roseobacteraceae > Ruegeria > Ruegeria sp. BF10. The sequence goes on along the minus strand of NZ_JBQFTR010000001.1, from coordinate 164,852 downwards.
GCGGACACCATCGCTGTTTGGCGGCGGGCGGTTCGAACCGATCAACTTCCCATTCGCCGAGTCCCTCAGCGGTGTGCCGATTATCGGCCCCATCTATTCCGAACTGCTCTCGGGCCACTCGATCCTGGTTTATGTCGCGTTCCTGATGGTTCCGGCCACCTGGTGGATTCTGTATCGCACCCGGTTCGGTCTGCGCCTGCGGGCGGTGGGTGAGAACCCTGCCGCAGTGGACACTGCCGGTGTTTCAGTGATTGGCCTGCGGTTCGCCGCTGTCGCCATCTGCGGTGTGCTGTGCGGTATTGCAGGCGCCTATCTGGCCACGGCCTTGCAGGCAGGGTTTGTCAAGGAAATGACCGCCGGTCGTGGCTTTATCGCCTTGGCCGCGCTGATCTTTGCCAAGTGGCGCCCGTGGCATGCCATGTGGGCCTGCTTGCTGTTCGGTCTGCTGCAAGCGATCGCGCTGCGGTTCCAAAATATCGACCTGGGTGGCGTCGTGATTCCCGTGCAGGTGATGGACGCCCTGCCCTATATCCTGACGGTGGTGATTCTTGCCGGGTTCGTCGGCAAAGCCATTCCACCGCGGGCGGGCGGAGAACCCTACGTCAAAGAGCGCTGATAAGGCCAGTTCCGAACTGAGTTTCAGTCCTGTTCGCTGCGGAGCGGCATGCAGAGTTGATTTTGCATGCCGCAACCGTTCTAAGAGGGTATGCACGTATACCTTCCCATAGCAGAAGTTTCCGTCAGCCCATTCCTGCTATTGGGGATCGGCGGGGCCGTCGGCATTTTGTCCGGTATGTTCGGGGTCGGAGGCGGGTTTTTGATCACCCCGTTGCTGTTCATTATCGGAATACCTCCTGCGGTTGCTGTGGCAACATCCGCCAATCAGGTTGTTGCCTCGTCCATTTCGGGTTTGTTGGCTCATCTCAGACGCAAGACCGTGGACCTGAAAATGGGAAGCGTTCTGCTGGCCGGAGGGTTGTTCGGTGCGGCCCTTGGGATGGTGGTTTTCAATTTCCTCAAGCATCTCGGGCAGGTCGATCTGGCGGTACAGCTTTGCTATGTGGCGTTTTTGGGGGCTATCGGAACCCTGATGTTCATCGAAAGCCTGGCAGCCATCCGAAAGGCCAGACAGTCAGGCAATGAACCTGCCCCCAAGCGACGCCAGCGAACCTGGATTCATGCCCTGCCGTTCAAGAAACGGTTCCCGGCATCTGGACTTTACATCTCGGTCATACCTCCGGCGCTGGTCGGATTCGGCGTTGGTGTTCTGTCGGCAATCATGGGAGTCGGCGGCGGGTTCATCATGGTGCCCGCGATGATCTATGTTCTTGGTATCCCGACAAAGGTGGTCATCGGGACATCCCTGTTCCAGATCATCTTCGTCGCCGGGTTCACAACGATGATACATGCCTCAACCAACTGCAGTGTCGACATTGTCCTCGCCCTGTTCTTGTTGCTGGGCGGTGTTTTGGGTGCGCAATTGGGAACGCAGATTGGTGCACGTCTGAAAGCCGAACAGTTGCGTATCCTTTTGGCGCTTCTAGTCATGGGTGTCGCCGGAAAGATCGGGTTTGACCTTTTTTTACCGCTAGAAGAGATCTTTTCTTTGGCGGAACCCGGGGGGATTTGATGTTGTTTGACCCACGGCACATGACAATTACCACACTTGAATTCTCAACCTATAACAGGCAAGCCACGACCATACGCAAAGTAACAGTACCATGCACATTTACCTTCCCATCGCCGAAGTCTCAGTAAACGCCTTCCTCTTGTTGGGGTTGGGCGGCATGGTCGGCATCCTGTCCGGCATGTTCGGTGTCGGTGGCGGATTTTTGATGACCCCGCTGCTGTTTTTCATCGGTATTCCGCCGGCGGTGGCCGTTGCAACCGAAGCCAATCAGATCGTCGCATCATCCTTTTCCGGAGTTCTGGCACATTTCCGACGAAAGACCGTGGACCTCAAGATGGGAACGGTATTGCTGGTTGGCGGGCTTGTCGGGGCCGCTTTGGGCGTGGTTGTCTTCAACTATCTCAAAAGCCTGGGTCAGGTCGATCTGCTGGTGACACTCTGTTACGTTGTTTTTCTTGGCGTCATCGGCAGCCTGATGTTTGTCGAAAGCCTGAGGGCCCTGCGTAAAGCCAAGAAGGGCGGCGCGGCCCCTGCCAAGCGCCGGCAGCGGGGCTGGGTCCATGCCATGCCCTTCAAAATGCGTTTCCGCACCTCGGGCCTGTATATCTCGGTCATTCCACCGGCCTTGGTCGGTCTGTGCGTTGGGGTTCTGTCCGCGATCATGGGTGTTGGCGGCGGCTTCATCATGGTTCCTGCCATGATCTATCTGCTGGGTATGCCGACCAAGGTCGTTGTCGGCACGTCGCTGTTCCAGATCATCTTTGTGACAGCCTTCACCACGATGCTGCACGCCACCACCAACTATACGGTTGATGTTGTTCTGGCGGTCTTGTTGCTGGTCGGCGGCGTCATTGGCGCCCAGATCGGAACCGTGATCGGAGCCCGGATGCCGGCGGAACAATTGCGCGTGCTGCTTGCCGCTTTGGTACTGGCCGTATGTGGCAAGCTGGCACTTGATCTGCTTCTTGAACCTGCCGAGCTCTACTCGCTTGGCAGCGGTGGAGGGCACTGAGGATGCTGCGTTCGCTTATTGCCGCCCTGTGCTTGTTCTGCATGCCCGCTTTGGCGGCGGAAGAGCAGGTTGTCCTTGGTCTCAGCCAGGACCGGGTTGCCATCACCGCTACATTCGACGGATCGGAGCTTCTGATTTTTGGGGCCATCAAGCGGGAAACCCCAATCCCTTCCGGCCCACCGGTTGAAGTCATCGTCGCGGTTGCGGGTCCGTCCGAACCTGTCACCGTGCGACGCAAGGAACGCAAGCTTGGGATCTGGGTGAACACCGACAGTGTTCTTGTCGACCTTGCACCCAGCTTTTATGCTGTTGCGACCAGCGGGCCCTTCGACGACATCCTGTCCGACACCGAAGACCTGCGTTACCGGATTTCGATCGAACGCGCGATCCGCTCGGTCGGTGCCGCGATGCACATCCGGGGCGCACAGGATTTTGCAGATGCCGTGATAAGGATTCGAGAAAACGAACACCTGTATTCCATCCGCGAAAATACCGTGGCAGTGGATGAACAGACCTTGTTCCGCACCTCGATCGATATGCCCGCCGACCTGACCGAAGGCGATTATGCCGCCCGGATATTCCTGACCCGTGGCGGAGAGGTCGTCTCGCAATATGAAGCGATCATTGATGTCCGGAAAGTCGGCCTGGAGCGTTTTTTGTACAATATGTCCCGCCAGCAACCCGTCTGGTACGGCCTGATGTCGCTGGTCATAGCGATTGCGGCAGGCTGGGGCGCCTCGACAGCCTTCCGGCTGTTGCGTGAAAAATAACGGTCAACCTCGGCCGATATAGGGCATGGTCGTGGCCATGACGGTCATGAACTGCACGTTGGCCTCGGGCGGCAGGCTTGCCATATGCAGGACGGAACGCGCGGCGTCTTCCACGGCCATCGTCGGGTCCGGTGTCTCGCCAGCGGCATGCGCCGCGTCCACAAGGCCTTGCACCATCTGCGTGCGCGCGTTTCCGATATCGATCTGCCCGCAGGCGATTCCAAAGCGACGCCCATCCAGCGAAAGGCTGCGCGTCAGCCCTGTAATGGCGTGCTTCGTGGCCGAATAGTGCACCGAATTCGGGCGCGGAACATGCGCCGCTATCGAGCCGTTGTTTATGATCCGGCCGCCCTGCGGGTTTTGGTGGCGCATGATCCTGAAGGCTTCTCGCGCACAGAGGAACATGCCGTTCAGGTTCACGTTGACGCTTTGGTACCAATCGTCCAGAGCGATCTCGTCGATCGTACCGCCCGGCGCAAAGATCCCGGCGTTGTTGAACAGAACATCCAGCCGCCCCGTGTGGTCTGTAAAAGACCGGAAAGCCCGTTCAACCGCATCCGGGTCGGTCACATCCGTAGGCAGGACAATGGCCGCCTGATGTTCTTTTGCCAGGGCTTCCAGCTTTTCCTTGCTGCGTGCCAACAGCCCGACCGTCCACCCTTCGGACAAGAACAGCTGGGCTGTCGCCCGACCAATACCTGAACTGGCACCCGTCACGATGATGGATTTCATGTCTCTTCCGCCTCCAATGTCAGCGAAGCCGCCGGAATCGCCCTCAAGTCATCCACACGCAGGGGGTGCGTGGGCTTTGACAGGCGATTGCGCACCACCCAGATCAAACGCTCTTGCGCCCGCGTGATCGCGACATATGCCAAACGTTTCCACAATGGCTGTCCGGCCTCGGTCCGGCCCATGCGAGCGGCGGCATAGAGATCCGGAGCGAACACCTGAACCGTATCCCATTGTGACCCTTGCGCCTTGTGGATCGTAACGGCCGCCCCGTGCAAAAAGGTCGCCCCCATGCGGGCAGCGAAGGGAATAAAAGGCTCTTCCTCGTCAGGTTTTTCGATCTGAACGATCGAGGCGGCACTGACCTGAGGGTCTTCGGCCCCCATCACGTGAAGACGCGAGAAACCCGGCTTTCGTCCCGGCCCCAGATATACCACCTGAGCTCCTTTGATCAGCCCGCGCGCCTCTAGATCCAGCCGCTTCTTGCGATGTTTCAGGGGCAACTCGATCCCATCACAAATGAGCGGTTCACCTTCCAGCAATTCCGTATCCGGCGCACCGTGAACTTGCCTGAAAGCCTGTATCAAACGAATGCGCGTGGCGTTGCGCCAGACAAGAACCGGGCTTCGGGCCATAAGATCGACCTCAACCCGCTGGCCCCAGACAACCCGGTCATCCCGACGAGCGGATTCTTCGATCAGTCGCTCGAAATCCTCGAAGCCCATTGCCGGATCGGCCAGCGCATGCGCAAGATCCAGAATTGGATTGTCCGCATCCTGGCGGTGCACCCGCTGGAGTGTCAGCTTCCTGGGCTCGGGCAATGCCTCGAAAACCATGCTGCCGGACTGATTTACCGGTGCCAGCTGAGCCGGGTCGCCGAACAACAGAAGGGTCGGGAAAATCTCTTTGAGATCATCGAACTGACGGTCATCCAGCATCGACGCCTCATCGACAAACCCGATATCCAGTGGTTCGTCACGGCGCTTCCACCCTGTGATGAAATCCGACCCTCGCAAACCGGCGGCGGCCAGCGCCCCGGGGATCGATTTGTTGTTTTGATAGAAAGCAGCCGCGCGATCCAAGGCTTCATCCGTCAAACCTTCGATATCGGGGCGTTCGTCATTGCCGGCCAGCCATTCCGCAATACGCTCGTATTCCGGATCATAAACCGGCGTGTACAGTATTCGGTGAATCGTGGTCGCAGGCACGCCGCGCAATCGCAGAACGCTTGCAGCCTTGTTCGTCGGGGCCAGTATGGCAAGGCTGCGCTTGTCTTTCGATTTACGGCTTTCATAATCGCCGGACACAATCTGAACACCCGTCTCTGCCAGTGCCTTGTACAGCTCGGCCAACAGCAGCGTTTTGCCCGAGCCGGCTTTGCCGATCACGGCCATCACACCGGATTTTCCTGCGCCCGGCAGTTTCAGAAGGGCATCATCTTCCAGATCAACACCTGCTGCCCGCAGCATTTCGGCGATGCTGTCATACGCGGCGGCCTGATCATCTGAGAACGTTACATTCGGCAAGGACATGGCGCGACCCTACAGGGCCGCGCCAGCCATCACCAGATGTGGATTTGCGTTTTCCGACACTTAGGCGGACAGGGCGAACCGGTGCTGTTTCTTCGGGCCGAATGCGGCCTTGAACCACATCCGAGACAGGTCGCGCGGGATGCCCGCACGCGCGGCCACCCGGTTGCAGTCGTCCGCGGAATAGGGCCACAAACCGACTGAAATCTGATCGCGTCCGCTGCCCTGGGTTCCCAGAACCTCGGGCGATGACCCGATCAGGCGATAGATTCTGATCATTCTGGCATCGAATACGCCGGCGATATGCGTCAGGCCGAAACCTTCCATCATTTCGCCTCCGCTCAGCATGATGGCGCCGGCAGTATGCGGGCTGGCTGTTCGCGACAGGCAGAACCGGGTCACCTCCCAGATCAGGGGGCTGCAAATCGGCTTACCGCCGTTGAGATGACCAAAAACCTCATTGATCATCACCCGGCCGGTCGTAGGCAATACACGCATCGACCCTCCGTGGCTGCCATCCGGCTCTTCCCAGATGACGTAAAGCGGATTGAGATCATCGTATTCGTCCCGCTCTTCCCCTTTCTCGTTGACGTGGACATCCCACCCCAACCGGGTCTTGAACTGATCCGCGCGATCCTTGAACATCCCCTCTGCCAGAGTCGGAAATCTGTGTAACTCATCGGCATATAGATAACGCAACATGACTTGTTCCCCTTGTCGTCCTGTGCAGGAACGAAGGGAGTACAGAGTCGTGGTTAATTTTGCGTGTGGAGGCCGTTCACCCCTTAAACCACTATTAATCCCCGGCTGAGTGCCGTGGCAATTGCGTGGGTTGTGTTATGTGCGCCCAGCTTTGAGCGCGCGCTTTCAATGTAAACGCGCAACGTATGCTCGGAAATCGTCAGAGAATGGGCCACTTGGGCGCGGCTGTATCCCAACGCCAAAAGTGTGATCGCGTCGATTTCCCTTGGCGACAAGCTGCGCGGGCAGTCCGGCTGCCTGTCTTTTTCAAACTCCAGCGCCTTGCGATTGATGTAATGCGCAACAAGAATCAAATCACGCCCGTAAGTCGAGATAAAGTTCTTCCAGGTTTGATCATCACAACTGTGGTTGACCGTGAACAGGGCGAACTGACCATTTGGACCCCGAATTGGGATGGAATACCCCTGATTGCCAACGCCATGGCTTTGCGCATCCAGAAGGAAGGCTTTTGCCACCTTGCCGGACCAATCCAGAGACTTCCAGTCAACCGGGTGAAACCGCTGGAAACACCCCAAGATCACAGGGTCGATACGGTGATAGTTTTTTTCCCTGTAGCGCTCATCCCAAGCGTCTGAATAGGTGGTGTAGCCGTATTGATCTCCGGCACCGTCAACCCAGTGATACGTCAGGTGCTCGACCTTCAACGCGTCCCGCAAACGCTCCGCTACGGCGCTGAGTTCTTCAAGCGTGTTGGTGTTTTCCAAATCCTGAAGGATTTGACCCAAATCGACCTTCGTTGCCATCCGCGGGCGCCCGTACCTCGTTCTTCAAGGACGCAATCTCGGCAGCCGCGATCAGTCTTGTGTCATCAAGCTGCTCTGCAAGCGCGCTCAAACCATTCGCAACGGCGAAAGCATTGAGGTCCGACAATACGTCCAATATCCACTCATTTTGCGCCATCAGGGTCTCTCTGAAACAGTTAACGAAGGGTTAACACAACCATAACATGTATGATCTTTTTCAGCCTATTCGCCGGTTTCTACTCCCCAAAAATAGCGATGGGCAAAAATGCAAACATTTGAAAGATCGTCAGAGGCCTGAAAAACACAAAACACCCGCGAACCAACAAGGTGATTCGCGGGTGTTTTTTTGTCTACAACCCTGGCGGGTTATCAACCTGCGTCCAGGACTTCCTCGAGGGTACGCAGACCAGTACGCGGCGCCTGAACAAGAACGGACATATTGCCCGGCTTGTGCTCGTTCCGCAGCATTTTCATGTGTGCTTCAGGCAGGTCATTCCAGGTGAACACTTCGGACATGCAGGGATCCAGACGACGCTCGACCATCAGTTTGTTCGCGGCTGCCGCCTGCTTCAGATGAGCAAAGTGCGAGCCCTGCAAACGCTTTTGGTGCATCCACATGTAGCGCACATCGAATGTACAGTTGAAACCCGATGTTCCAGCGCAAATCACGACCATACCGCCTTTTTTCACAACGAAGGTCGACACGGGGAAAGTGCTTTCACCCGGGTGTTCGAACACCATGTCAACATTGTTGCCTTTGCCGGTTATGTCCCAGATCGCCTTGCCGAATTTGCGGGCCTCTTTGAACCATTCGGCATATTCCGGTGTGTTGACCGTGGGCAATTGTCCCCAGCAGTTGAAATCACGACGGTTCAGAACACCTTTGGCGCCCAGACCCATAACGAAATCACGCTTGCTTTCGTCTGAAATCACACCGATCGCATTTGCGCCGGCGGTATTGATCAATTGGATCGCATAGGAACCCAGGCCCCCGGATGCACCCCAGACCAGGACGTTCTGACCCGGTTTCAGATCGTGTGGCTCGTGGCCAAACAGCATCCGGTATGCGGTTGCCAGCGTCAGGGTGTAGCACGCCGCTTCTTCCCATGTCAGATGCTTGGGGCGCGGCATAAGCTGCTGAGCCTGCACGCGCGTGAACTGGCTGAACGAGCCATCCGGCGTTTCATAACCCCAGATCCGCTGGCTGGGCGAATACATCGGATCGCCGCCGTTGCATTCCTCGTCATCGCCGTCGTCCTGGTTGCAGTGGATCACAACCTCGTCGCCAACTTTCCAGCGCTTTACCTTGTCGCCAACGGCCCAAACGATGCCCGACGCATCCGAACCCGCGATGTGGTAGGGTGCTTTGTGGCCATCAAACGGGCTGATCGGCTGCCCCAGAGCGGCCCAGACGCCGTTGTAGTTGACCCCGGCAGCCATAACCAGAACCAGCACTTCGTTGCTGTCCAACGTCGGAACATCCACAACTTCCTGCAGCATGGCCGTGTTCGGCTCGCCATGACGTTCTTTGCGGATGGCCCAGGCATACATCTGCTTTGGGACATATCCCATGGGTGGGATTTCACCCATTTCATACAGATCTTTTTCAGGTGCCTCGTACGACGCGATACCACTTTCGGTGTCCAAAGCCATGCCGGCCTCCTCTTTTCAGTACCTTTGCCGCGACGCAGAATCGCGCGCTTCACAGACTGGAATATTGGGCGTCGAGTAATATTGCAACCGTTTTTGGCATCATATTGTAATTTTATGACCCAGCGCTTGCAGAAAGTTATTTTGCGGATGCAGAAACTCCGATGCCTGAATCCGCCGGGACGGATGCGGCGTAATAGTCCAGAAGATCGCCGCGCTGACCTGATACGGACAGCATGTTCCCCTGTCGGTTCAGAATCCGGCGTTCAACCAGTTGATCCAAAGCATTTGATATGGCCTGCGAATTGTCCTTGGTCTGCGGGTCATCGCGCTCCATCATCTGTTGAATTCGTGACAGAGCGTCTTCTTCGGACATCGGGCCGTTGTCGCGTACCAGCAAACAGGCCGCTGGTGCCGGCACAAGCGGAATAGCATGCTGGATTCGCTGCATCAGCACCCGGGCCAAATCCGTCATCACGTCGTCGCTGCCTTCAGCCCGGAAGTCCTTCAGAGAGATCGGCCTGCCGTACCGGACGGACGCCAGACCGAACCGCTTGTATCGGCCGATCAAACGACGCCAAAGCTGTTTCAATATCCAACGCGTGATGACACCGATCCGCGCGCGAAACCGCCGCTCAGTGCCAAGTGCCGCGCGGGTCAGGATGGTGTCTTCCAACACACGGTCGTAATTCAGTGCCACCGGAACAAACACCACATCGCGCCCCTGTGGCGACGTTCCATCCATAATATATTTGAGCAGTCCAAGCTTGGGGCGCGCAATGGCCCCGGTCAGGCTCAGCCCGCCTTCTGGAAACATGGCTTGAGTTACGCCGGCTTCGGTTGCGTGACGCACATAGGTAGACAGAACCTGGCGATAGAGTTCGCTGCCGGACTTGCGCCGGATAAAGTAAGCCCCCATCGCCCGGATCAATCGGCTGAGCGGCCAGACCCGGGCCCACTCTCCGACAGCATAGGACAGCGCAGAATGTCGGGCTGCAAGATACGTGACCAATACGTAATCCATGTTGCTCCGGTGGTTCATGACAAAGACAACCGTTGCTTCAGGGTCGATATTCCTGACGGATTCTTCGTCCTGGTAGCTAAGCCGCACCTCGTAGAATGTGTTGCTCAGCAGCCGGGCCAGTCGAATCGCAAAGCTGAAATAGGCGAAGGCCGAAAAGGACGGCACGATCTCACGGGCATAGCGGCGCGCCTGCTCCGAGGCGACAGCCTCGGGCACACCGGTTTCGCGGGCATGTTGCTGAACCGCCTGACCGACCTGCGGATCATAAATCAAGCGCTGAATCATGTCGTGTCGACGCGCCAGCTTGAAAGGCTGGATCGGGCGCTGAAGGCGCTGGTTCAGGCGTGCCACCGCGCGTTCCAGCCTCCGGCGGAAAAACCAGCGGACAGATGGGAACAGGAAATGCGATGCGAAAGTGACCATGGCAAAGACCACGATCAGCACGAAAAGCCAAAGCGGAAGTTCCACGGTTTGCGTCATGGCCGCACATTGCCACCAATCACACTGACCCACAATCTGAACAATTGCGGCATGCCGCAACGCAGCGAATTGACATGTCCCGAAAATTGCGCTTTAGAACCTCAAGACGAAATTTTATTGCCCACTGAAATGCGAGGCCCCGCTATGACGCAGACGCAGAAAGATCGCCCCTGGCTCATCCGAACCTATGCCGGTCATTCCACGGCCAAAGCCTCGAACGCGCTCTATCGGGGGAATCTTGCGAAAGGCCAAACCGGTCTGTCCGTGGCCTTCGATCTGCCGACACAAACAGGCTATGACAGCGACCACACATTGGCGCGCGGTGAAGTCGGCAAGGTGGGTGTGCCGGTCTGTCATCTGGGTGACATGCGGGTTCTGTTCGACCAGATCCCCCTGGAACAGATGAACACCTCGATGACGATCAACGCCACTGCACCATGGCTTTTGGCGCTTTACACCGCCGTCGCGGAAGAGCAAGGCGCGGATGTATCCAAACTACAGGGCACCGTTCAAAACGACCTGATCAAGGAATACCTGAGCCGCGGCACTTATGTTTGCCCGCCCAAGCCGTCGCTCAAGATGATCGCGGACGTGGCCGAGTATTGCTATACCAATGTTCCGAAATGGAACCCGATGAACGTGTGCTCGTATCACCTGCAAGAGGCGGGTGCGACGCCAGAGCAGGAACTGGCCTATGCCTTGGCCACTGCCATCGCCGTGCTGGACGAATTGCGCCCACGTGTACCTGCCGAAGATTTCCCGGCGCTCTGCGGCCGGATTTCCTTTTTCGTGAATGCTGGCATCCGCTTTGTCACCGAAATGTGCAAGATGCGCGCCTTCGTGGATCTTTGGGATGAGATCCTGCAACAACGCTATGGCGTTGAAAATCCGAAATTCCGTCGATTCCGGTATGGCGTGCAGGTGAACTCTCTGGGTCTGACCGAGCAGCAGCCCGAGAACAACGTCTATCGCATCCTGATCGAGATGCTGGCCGTAACCCTGTCGAAGAATGCACGCGCCCGTGCAGTGCAGTTGCCCGCCTGGAACGAGGCGCTGGGTCTGCCGCGTCCGTGGGACCAGCAGTGGTCGATGCGGATGCAGCAGATTCTGGCCTACGAGACCGATCTGCTGGAATATGATGACCTGTTCGATGGCAACCCCGCTGTCGATGCCAAGGTCAATGAGCTGAAAGAAGGCGCACGGGCCGAACTGGCTAACCTGGATTCGATGGGCGGCGCAGTCGCTTCGATCGAATACATGAAATCCCGACTTGTGGATTCCAACGCTGAACGCCTGAACCGGATCGAGCGCAATGAAACCGTCGTCGTCGGCGTGAACAAATGGATCGAAGGCGAGGCATCCCCCCTGCAAACCGAAGACGGTGGCATCATGGTTGTTGATCCTGCCGTGGAGCAAGAACAGATCGACCGCCTGAATACGTGGCGCGCAGAACGGGACGAAGCGGCCGTAACAGCCGCCCTGGCGGCGCTGCGCGAAGCGGCACAGACCGGGGCAAACATCATGGAACCGTCCATTGCCGCCGCAAAGGCCGGCGCGACGACGGGCGAATGGGCCGAAGAGATGCGTCAAGTCTACGGAACCTATCGCGGCCCAACCGGTGTTTCGGGGTCTGTTTCGAACAAGACCGAAGGGTTGAACGACCTGCGTGCCGCCGTTGATGCCGTCAGCGACAAGCTGGGCCGGCGTCTGAAGTTCCTTGTAGGCAAACCCGGGCTGGACGGCCATTCCAACGGCGCCGAACAGATTGCCTTCCGTGCCCGCGATTGCGGTATGGACATCAGCTATGAGGGCATTCGCCTGACACCCGAAGAAATCGTTGCGGCCGCCCGCGAAGATGACGCGCATGTCATTGGACTGTCGATCCTGTCCGGCAGCCACCTGCCACTGGTCAAAGACGTCATGGAACGTCTGCGGCAGGCGGGGTTGTCTCATATCCCAGTCGTGGTGGGCGGCATTATTCCGGACGAAGATGCCGAAAAACTGAAATCCATGGGTGTGGCCAAGGTCTACACCCCGAAAAACTTCGAACTCAATTCGATAATGGGCGATATTGTTACTCTGGCGGATCCTCGGAATCTCGCAGCAGAGTAATCAAGGTTTAAGGCACTTTTTCTCCTGTTTCCGTCCCTGAAATATTCGGGATGGAATAAGCTGGTATTTGGAATTACGGTGCGCGCTCATGTGCACCGTAATTATTATCTGATGGAGAAGAATGATGGGGATCAATCTTGAGCAAATGTCACGCAAAGACCTTTTGGCTTTGCGCAATGACGTTGAAAAAGCTTTGATCAGGGCAGAAAAACGCGAACGTCAGGAAGCTTTGAAAGCCGCAGAAAAGGCTGCGGCAGAATTCGGCTTTTCTTTGTCTGAACTGTCCGGAGAAGCGCCGCGCAGCGTTAAGCCAACAAAAACAAAGGCTAAATACCGCAACCCGGAAAACCCCGATCAAACCTGGACCGGTCGCGGCCGCAAACCTCAATGGGTGCATGACGCGCTGACCGCAGGCGTGGATATTTCTGATCTGGAAATCTAATCTGAGCGATTCTGAAAATGACAATTCATATTGGCGCCGAAAAAGGCGAAATAGCTGAAACCGTTCTTTTGCCCGGTGATCCCTACCGGGCGAAATGGGCAGCCGAGACGTTTTTGGACGATGTCAAACAGGTCAATAACGTTCGCGGAATGTTTGGCTTTACCGGAAACTGGAAGGGAAATCCCGTAACAATTCAGGGAAGCGGCATGGGAATGCCGTCTCTTTCCATTTATGTAAATGAGTTGATCCGCGATTACGGTGCGAAAACCCTGATCCGCATCGGATCCTGCGGGGGGATGCAGGACAGCGTCAAAATTCGTGACGTTATTCTGGCCATGACATCAACCACGTTGAGCACACCGTCGCGCGGCATCATGAAAGAGCTCAACTTTGCGCCCTGCGCCGATTGGGGGCTGCTGCAAGCTGCCGCCACAGCGGCCGCGGCCAAGGGAACGCCGACCCATGTTGGTGGAATTTACTCGTCAGATGTCTTTTATGACGAGCGCCCTGATCTCAACGAACAGATGGTGCGTCACGGCATTCTGGGCGTCGAAATGGAAGCGGCCGAACTCTATATTTTGGCGGCGCGCCACAAATGCCGCGCCTTGGCCGTTCTGACTGTTTCCGATCACCTGTTGACCGGAGAGGCTCTGCCATCCTCAGAACGTGAAAGCAGCTTTGGCGATATGGTCGAGATCGCGCTTCAGGCCGCATTCCCGAACAGCTGACAAAGCGCAGGTACCGAATATTGGTGCCTGCCGATCCTAACGCCCGTGCGAGCGATCATAACCATTGCTCGCGGGGCTGTCCCACCCCTCCAAATCGCCTCTAGCCGGAGCAAAAACCTCGACCAGCAAGGGGTAACACGCAGCTGTGTCCGAGGAATGCTCGGACGAACAATCCCCGCCCGGGCAGGCGCTGAGATTGCCCAGCAGATCAATCTCGGCAAAGAACTCCAGAAAATCTCCGGGACGTACGGGTGAGGCTTTCATGAAGTATTGACCCGTGTCGCGGGTGAAACCGGTACACATGAAAACGTTCAGTACGTCGTGTACCGCTGGTTCGGCTTCAGTCAGCGGAATATTGAGGTGATCCGCAAGCGCGCGGGTCAGGTTGGAATGGCAGCAATGGTGGTATTGCGTGCCGGACAAAAGGTTGCCCGTATACGGATCGCATCGCGTGCCGATGACGTCATGAACCGACCCCCCATAGGGATCGATTCCGTACCACTCAAGCGTATCCTCAATAATCGTGGCCATCGGGCGCAGATGCGGGAAACTGGACCACATCCGCTCTCCGGTGGTCAGATGCGTGCCATGCAGCGCCCGGGTTTTTCCGGAATAGAAGCGTTCCGACAAGTCGTTTCGGTTCCACAGGTTCAGATCGCCAACCTGCGGCCCCTCGACGGAAGTGATGCGAAAGAAATGGCCGGCAGGCACTTCGAAACAACGCGCATCACGTGGCGGCACCAGCACTTCGCCCGTTTTGCTTGCGCGTTCGCGAAGGGACCTCATCCAGCGCACATCCGGTCGCGGCAATGCCTCGTTCGGGTAACAGATGACAGGGGCAACCGCGCGTCGGGCTTCGGCATCTTCGGGAGGGTGGACAGTGTTTTCTGAAACGGTCATGCCGGGCAGAGTGGCGCATTATTCAGCCCGCGAAAAGCACTATCTTTCAGGGATCACGCGCCCGCAAACACCGCAATGGTTGGTCCAGCGCAGTGATTTCGGCACCGCAGAAGCTGCACCGCCAGATGCCGTGGCTCTTGTCCTGCCGCCACCTGCAATCACGTGTCAGCCCGGAATGGCGCGAGCGCCAGAGGAAATAGGCAAACACGCCGGTCGCCAGAAGAAGCAGAAGAACAGGCATCCCTCTGCTTTGCCGATAAACCGTCGGTTTTCAAGTCTTGCCGCCCGTATCAGGCAGCGTTTGCGTATTCGAAAAGCTCTGGTTCCTTGTCAGCCTTTGCAGGTTCTGGCGTGTAATAGGCCCATGCCTGTTCAAGCAGGTCCAGCGCTTCTTGGGCGTCGGTTTTCCGTTTGGATGTTTCTTTGCTCATTGGAGTGATCCTGACTAAAACTCATCACTCCTCCCTGCCCAAAAAATAAGGCAATGCAGCCGGGGCTGCATCGCCTAATTTTGCAAGATGGACATGCGAAAACCGCAAATCGCGCCCGTGGTTAGACTGCGCGCTCGACCATCATCTTCTTGATCTCGGCAATCGCCTTGGCCGGGTTCAGACCTTTCGGACAGGTCTTGGCACAGTTCATGATTGTGTGACAGCGGTAGAGCTTGAACGGATCTTCCAGCTCATCCAGACGTTCACCCGTCGCCTCATCCCGGCTGTCGATGATCCAGCGATAGGCATGCAGCAAGGCCGCGGGGCCAAGATAGCGGTCGCCGTTCCACCAGTAGCTGGGGCATGAGGTCGAGCAACTGGCGCACATCACGCATTCATAAAGACCGTCCAGTTTCTTGCGGTCTTCGATGGACTGTTTCCATTCCTTCGCGGGGCGATTGGTCTTGGTTTCCAGCCACGGCATGATCGAGGCGTGCTGGGCATAGAAGTGGGTCAGATCAGGGATCAGGTCCTTGACCACCGGCATATGCGGCAGCGGGTAGATTTTCACGTCACCCTTGATCTCATCCATACCATAGATACAGGCCAGCGTGTTGATCCCATCGATATTCATCGCGCAGGATCCACAGATGCCTTCGCGGCAAGACCGGCGGAACGTCAAGGTCGGATCAATCTCGTTCTTGATCTTGATCAGCGCGTCCAGAACCATCGGACCGCACGTATCCATATCAACGAAATACGTATCGACACGCGGGTTCTGCCCGTCATCGGGGTTCCAACGATAGATCTGGAACTTGCGCACGTTCGTGGCGCCGTCCGGCTTTGGCCAGGTCTTGCCGGTGGTAATCCGGGAATTCTTGGGCAGGGTCAGTTGAACCATGTCAATTCTCCATTCAGCACAAGGCCGCCTTTCAGCCTGTCCGGGCGCGTTCAGACGCCCCTCGGTTATAATGCCCCCAATGGGCGATGTTCACGTCGAAATCCGGAGAAAGCCAATCCGCAAGGTTTTGCGGGTCGTCCCGGTCGATATCAAAACGCAGAAAGCGCGGGTTGTCGTCAAAGAAAGCTTCGACCTCGGAATGGTGCACGTCATACATATGCGCCCAGCCCCGCTTCACCTGGTCGGCCGTCTGTCCATTGGCCTTGCAGCATCGCTCAAGGTACCTACCGCCGGAATGGTTGGCACGTGATGCGATCCAGTCATCGCGATTGCGCGTGTTCAGCAAGAAATAGGCGTCCGGGTAAGCCGCGTGCAGCTCTCGAAAGAACCGCGCGCCGTCCAGCATGAAGCGCGAATTGACGAAGGCGATATCAGTGAAGGCCCGGACTGTACCAAACCCATCCAGCGGTCTGCGCCCCATGGCAATATTGGTTACCATGCGATGTGCAAGGTTTAGACCCTGGTCATCTTCCCAATGCACCGAAGGAATCCCGCTGTTCTGAAACAGCATGTGAAACGAGGTCGTCGCACATCGGTTCAAGCCGATCAGGATGATCTTGGGATCACTTTGCCCGGATTGGAGTTTCTCGACCGTCATTGCAAGCACCAGCATAGCGTACGCCGCGATGCGCCTGTGATTTCATCATGGCTTGCGCTTTTTTGAACGCCCCACCGGTATTTGACAGGATCAAAAGCGGCTTGTTTGGCTTCCCGGGTCGATATGGTGCTTGCGCCAGTCACTCGTTCATCTCCGCTCGAACACTTTGAACGCGGCGAAGCTGTTCTTTGAGGCATGGGCATGCCCTTTGACGGCAAACGGGTTCTCTTCTTCACAATAGAGCTGCCAGCCGGGCATGAAGTCTTCTATCCAGGCGGAATACGGGCGATGACGCACATGCTGGTTGGAAGGGTTCAGGTCAAAATCCGACGAATAGATAACGACAAAACGCTGTGCCAACCCGAAGAGCCGCCGCATGTAGTTGTCGAAAACGCTGTCCTCGGTCAGATGATAAATGACATCCAACGAAAGAGAAACGTCATGCGGCTCAACCTCGGAATCGGCGTTTTTGAACACCCAATTGGGGCGGGATCGAAAAACTTCGTTGCAGCGCCGAACGCAGAGGTCCGAGACATCCAAACCGGTATATTTCGGGATATCAAACAATTGCGCCTGATTTCCGTCGCCCGATCCCAATTCTACAACCGAGTCCACGCCTTCCATCTCGACCATCGTGTTGATGAAATTCGCTTTGTAGACAGCAAGACGCCCGTAAGACCCCGCACCCGAGGTCTTGCCGTGCTCATATCGGCGTTGCCAATAATCGGTCGAAGAAAACTCTGCCATCTCGCCCTGTTCCTGACCAGCCCTTAGAACGTCCGCGCTTTGGGCGCGATTTTCTGCAAGCTGATACCGCCTTGTTCTTCGGTCGTCAGTGGATCAACGATGACCGGACGGTAGCTGAGCTCAACCTTGTTGCCCTCAACCCGGCTGACCGTATGAACGCGCCAGTTTTTGTCATCGCGCTCGCTGAAATCCTCATGCGCGTGGGCCCCACGGGATTCCTTGCGAGCCTCGGCACCGACGATGGTGGCAAGCGCGTTTGGCATCAGGTTGGTCAGTTCAAGGGTTTCCATCAGATCGCTGTTCCAGACCAACGAACGGTCTGTGACCTTCAGGTCGTCCATCTTTGCGGCAATCGCTGTCATCTTCTCGACGCCTTCGGCCATGGTCTTGGCGGTTCGGAACACGGCCGCATCCGCCTGCATGGTCTTTTGCATCTCAAGCCGCAGTTCGGCGGTTGGGATTGAGCCGCTGGCGTTGCGCACCGCATCAAAACGGTCAAACGCCTTGTCGACCGACGCCTGGTTCAGAACCGGGTTGGCGGATTCGGCGTCGACTACCTTGCCGGCCCGGATCGCTGCCGCCCGGCCAAAGACCACGAGGTCAATCAGCGAGTTCGACCCCAGTCGGTTCGCACCGTGGACCGAGGCACAGCCGGCTTCGCCAACGGCCATCAAACCGGGAACGACCGCAGTCGGATCGTCGGCAGTTGGGTTCAGAACCTCACCCCAATAGTTCGTGGGGATACCGCCCATGTTGTAATGCACTGTCGGCAGTACCGGGATCGGTTCCTTGGTGACATCCACACCCGCGAAAATCTTTGCGCTTTCCGAGATGCCGGGCAGGCGTTCCGCCAGAGCCTCGGCAGGCAAGTGGCTGAGGTTCAGGTGAATGTGATCTCCTTCGGCCCCTACTCCACGTCCCTCGCGGATTTCCATGGTCATCGAGCGCGAAACGTAGTCGCGCGGCGCGAGGTCCTTGTACTGGGGCGCATAGCGCTCCATGAACCGTTCGCCTTCCGAGTTGGTCAGGTAACCGCCCTCGCCGCGCGCACCTTCGGTGATCAGGCAGCCTGACCCGTAGATACCGGTGGGGTGGAACTGAACGAATTCCATATCCTGCAAGGCCAGCCCAGCACGTGCCACCATGCCGCCGCCATCGCCGGTGCAGGTATGGGCCGAGGTGGCGCTGAAATAGGCGCGGCCATAGCCGCCGGTCGCCAGAACCACCATCTTGGCGTTGAAGACATGCATGGTGCCGTCGTCCAGCTTCCAGCAGACGACCCCCTGACACTGGCCGTCCTCGGACATGATCAGGTCGATGGCGAAATATTCGATATAGAACTCGGCGTTGTTCTTGAGAGACTGCCCGTACAGCGTATGCAAAATCGCGTGGCCGGTCCGGTCGGCGGCTGCACAGGTGCGCTGTACCGCAGGACCTTCTCCGAATTCAGTGGTGTGCCCACCGAAGGGGCGCTGGTAAATCTTGCCCTCTTCCGTCCGGCTGAACGGCACGCCATAATGCTCCAGCTCGTAGACTGCCTTGGGTGCCTCCCGCGCGAGATACTCCATCGCGTCGGTATCGCCCAACCAGTCCGAGCCCTTGACGGTGTCGTACATGTGCCACTGCCAATGGTCGGGGCCCATGTTTGACAGCGATGCGGCAATGCCACCCTGCGCGGCCACGGTGTGGGAACGGGTTGGGAAAACCTTGGTCACGCAGGCCGTACGCAGGCCTTGTTCCGCCATACCCAATGTCGCCCGCAGACCGGCCCCACCGGCGCCGACAACGACCACGTCATATTCATGCGTTTCGTATTCGTATGCAGCCATTTCTTTCAGCTCCGGGAATTAAAGGGCAATGCGCGCGATGGCGAAGATGCCGGCCGCAGCCGCACCGTAGGACAGGCAGGTCACCAAGATGATCAGGACCTTTTCAAGCGTGCCGTGAACATAGTCCTCAAGCATCACCTGCGCACCGTCTGCGAAGTGTTTGAAGCCAACCGCCAGCGTCAATGCTGCCACGATGGCTGGGAAAGGCCGCGAGTAATACTCGAGCACCACGTCAAACGGCTGACCCAGAACCGGGCCGAAGGTGAAGACAAACAAAGGCACAAGGATCAGCAGAGCCACCGAGCTGACTTTCATCGCCCAGAAATGGGCTGTGCCGGATTTCGCCGAGCCAAGGCCAGCGGCGCGTTTGCGGTCGGTCAGATAACGCATGTCAGGCCTCCAATCACGCGACGATGACAAGGGTCAGAAGGGTCAGAACGACCGATCCGATGACAACCGCCCAGCCCAGCTTTGTCGCTGTGGGAAGGTCCAGACCAACCGCATTGTCCCAGATCAGGTGCCGCACACCGGCCAGCGTGTGATACCAAAGACCCCAAACGGACAGAGCCATCACCAGGTCGCCAAGCACCGAAGTAATCACTCCGTTCGCAACGGCGAAGGCCTCGGGCGACGTTGCTGCGGCCAGAAACCACCAGACGATCAACAGCGCCGCCAGTAGAAGCGCGTTTCCGGTGATGCGTGTCAGGATGGATGTGACCGACGTCAGCTGTGGACGATAGATCGACAGGTGCGGCGAAAGTGGGCGGTTGCCCCGATTTACATCGGCCATGGCGGCTCCTTTTCGGTTGGCTACCGAACGTTTTACTGGTTTTTGCGACACTGTCACGTGCTGCGGGTGCAAAAACCACTAAATTCAGTGCAAATTGGCGGATTATTCAGGTATGTGATCACACAAAATATTGTCGTGATCACATTTCACATCCCCCGTCATCAATGTTAGCGATTTCAAGATCAAAGGCATGTGATCACGAATCTCCTGACTGTCATTTCAGGCCCGCCGTTTGCTGCGTCACTTCGCGCAGCAGTTTTTTGCGAATTCGTTCCGGATAGTCCGCGAAGCCCGAGGCCGAAACCACAAAAGCGCCCTCGCCCACGATGACATTCTCGAAGAAATAGGCCGTCAGATCCGGTTCACTTTCTTCGATGGCCAACGCATTGACGACAATGCCGCGGTTGCGCAGAGCGGCATGAACCTGCGTTGGTTCGACCCCTTCATTGGATACGCCGTCCCCCGACAGATCGATCAGATGTCGCTTGCAATCGGAAACGGAATCAAAAGCGTCCAGCGCCGTGTGCAACGCCTCACCTATCGCCGTCGAGAAATTCCGCCAGATGCGTGGATCTGCGGCAACCTGATCGGCGAAACTATCCAACGCCGCGAAACTGTCGATACGGGTCCAGGGGATCGTGACCTGCTGGCGCGATGACCCGGTCCATTGCACCAGCATCAACTGCGCCTGACCCCGCACCAGCGCCTCGGACACGATCGGGTCGCGCAGACCGGCGGCCAGCCCGTCCATCTGGATGCGGTACTCGTTGCTGTCGACCGAGCCGGAAACGTCAACCGCCAGGGCCAATGCCAGATCGCAGGCCTGAGCCGACGGGGCCAGACAAATACTGGCTAGTATCGCGCGCAGAAGATGCATGGTGCAAGCCTAGCACGGCTTGCACGCAAATGGCTCACATTACCGTCAGTTCTCTTACTGCGGCATGAGTGCCCAATAATCGAGGTCCAGAAGCACATCGGGCAAATACCGGCCCTCGTCAGTCTTCAACACGAACGGATCGCCACCCTTTGTCGCCACCAGGCGCAGACGGATCGCACCCACGCCGGGAACACCGGTTTCCGCTTTATCCAGGACTTCGGACCAGGCCTTGATCGTGTCACCCGCGAAACAGGGGTTGGCATGCGCGCCGCCATTCAGGCCAACAATCATCTGCGCGTTCGCAAGTCCATTGAACGACAAGGTCCGCGCCATCGAGATCACGTGCCCGCCATAGATTAACCTGCCTTCCGGGCGGAACGTCAGATCGAAATGCACCTTGGCGGTGTTCTGCCAAAGCCGGGTGGCCAGCATATGCTCGGCCTCTTCCACGGTGACGCCGTCCACGTGGTCGATTTTCTCACCGATTTCATAATCGCCCCAACGATGCGCTTCGCCGGCCAACGCGAAATCGTAATTCGAGAAATCGAGACCTTCGGGCACGATCAGATCCTGAGGTGTCAATGCCTTCTTCAATTCGGGAACAACCGTTTCGGGCGCAGGCGCATTCACGTCTGCTTTGCGCACCATGACCCAACGGACATATTCGATGACCACTTCGTCCAATTGGTTCAATCCACGGGTACGGACCCAAACCACACCCGTTTTCCCGTTGGAGTTCTGCTTGAGCCCGATCACCTCGGACACGGATCGCAGAGTATCACCGGCATAGACAGGCTTCAGCCATCGGCCTTCGCCGTAGCCAAGATTGGCAACCGCGTTCAGCGAAACATCCGGTACTGTCTTGCCGAACACCAGATGAAACGCGGCCAGATCATCAAGCGGACTTTCCGGCAAACCACAATCCCGGGCAAATTCGTCCGAGGAATAAAGAGCGTGGCGTGCGGGATAAAGCGCGTGATACAAACCGCGTTCGCCCTCGGTCACTGTGCGTGGCACGGCGTGTTGCAATACCTGCCCTACGGAATAATCCTCGAAAAATCGGCCCGGATTTGTTTTTACCATTACTGTTGTCCCAGTTTCATGTCGGGGGAATAGTCGGCTTCGACCTCTTTTGTCACGGCCTGCGCACACCGCATTACGTTGCTGGCTGAGTCAAAGGCATAGGACGGGCCGCCATACAGCTCCCATCCCTTTGCCAGCGCATCCGACACCTTGTGGCAGAAGGCTGACGTGTCTTCTTCGGTCAACAAACGATAGAGTTTCGCCATGGAGTCAGGTCCTCATGAGCCGAACGGAGACGGACCGACCAGGCCGTGGATATATCCGATAATCCCCAGCAGAACGATCGAGGCCACAAAGAACATCGCATCCTTGCCGTAAGTACCGGGCTCACCCGGCGTCCAGTCGGGTTCGGACTTGTTGATTACAATGACTTCCACCACGGCCCATGCCAGAAGACCGCCGAACAGGATGATCGAGGCCAGATCTCCGTTCACCAGCAAATGCGCAAAGGCCCACAGCTTGAACCCACCCAGCATCGGATGGCGAAACTTGTTCAGCACCCGACCTTTGGTGCCCGCTGGGCTCATCATGTAGATCGCGACAAGGACCAACAGATTGTTGACGTGAATCAGGAAGGTCGGCGGCGCCCAGACATAGATGAAGTCGGTCATGCGATAGCCGAACACCATCAGCAGGATCGACGCGACCAGCGCCAGGGCAACTGCCCCCTTGCCCCCGTCGCCCATAGCGGCGCGGCGTTCAGGCGCCACACGTTTGAACAGATGCGCCGCCCACCACAGTGCCACGCCCAAGATCAGAAGAAAAAAGCCCATGCTGGCTTACCCCGCTTGCAAAGCTGAAATCGCCTCTGCTTTTGCCAGAATTTCGCGGGCCGTTGCAACGTGCAGATTTTCAACGATCTTGCCATCCACGACGGCAACACCCTGTCCTTGCGCTTCGGTCTCTTCGAATGCCGAGATTTGGCGGCGGGCCAGATCGATTTCGTCATCCGATGGCGCGAAGGCCGTGTTGGCCACATCGACCTGGGCCGGATGGATCAGTGTTTTGCCATCAAAGCCCATGTCGCGACCCTGCGCACACTCGGCGGCCAGACCCTCGGCATCCTTGAATGCGTTGTAAACGCCATCGATGATGATCAGCCCTTCGGCCTTGGCGGCCAACAGGCACAGACCCAGCGAAGTCATCATCGGCAAGCGATCGGGACGAAAACGGGTTTGCAGTTCTTTGGCCAGATCGTTTGTGCCCATCACGAACCCGGCCATCAACGGATGCGCGGCGATTTCGGCGGCGTTCAGCATTCCGCGCGGTGTTTCCATCATGGCCCAGATCGGCATTTCTCCGGTGATCGCCGCCAGTGCATCCACGTCAGCCGCCGCATTCACCTTGGGTAACAGGACAGCATCGGCATCCATGTCGCGCACCGCCTCGGCGTCGGCACGCCCCCATTCGGTATCCAGCCCATTGATCCGGACGATCTTGACCCGTGCCCCATACCCCCCGGCGGCCAAGGCCCCTTTCAGCGTTTCGCGTGCGTTTTCTTTTTCGTCCGCTGCAACTGCATCTTCCAGATCGAAGATGATCGCATCCACAGGCAAAGAACGGGCCTTGTCCAGGGCCCGGTCCTTCGAACCGGGAATGTAGAGAACCGAACGATAGGGGCGCTGACGAGGATCCATGGACCACTCCCATTGAAATAAAGTTGCGCGGAATGGGGCATTTTTTGCAGGAAAGTTCAAGCATAAAATCGCCGCACTGCAGCAAACCCGACGCAACGTGCGTTCCCTTAACCGGATTTCGTCCCTTGCCACCCACCCTGATCGGCAGTTGGAATCAAAAAAGGGTACGGGATGCAAAAGACGGTGTTCAAGATGACGATGGGGCTTGGGATCATGGTCCTGGCCGCGCAACATGTGCACGCTCAGGGTCAAAACTGTGCGCCCAGAGAAGCTGTGCTGGAGCGCTTGCACGAGGCCTATGGTGAAACGCGCAGGGGTTTGGGACTGGCCCGGAAAGGCGCTGTGATGGAGCTTTTTGCCTCGGGCGAAACCGGCAGTTGGACGATCACGGTGACTTTGCCCAACGGGATCACCTGCCTTGTGGCTTCCGGTCAGGCTTTTGAAGAGGTGGCCGAGGCGCTACCCCCCAATGCCTGATCAGGTAAGCGCGTCCCAGATCAGTTTGCTGCCGGTGAGTGTCAGCAGCACATAGGCGAGCCCGAAGAACAGGCGTTCGGACAACATGAAATGCGCCCGAACGCCCAGCCATGCCCCCAGGATCGCAAAGGGTGTCAGCAACAAGTCCGCCCACAACGTCTGCCATGTGAACATGCCCAGATAAGCGTAGGGTACGAATTTCGCGATATTGATCACCCAGAAAACCAATACCGTGCTGGCCTGAAACTCGGTTTTGGTCAGCCGTTGCGACAAAAGATAGACAGCCGCCGGGGGGCCGCCGGCGTGGCTGACGAAGCTTGTGAAACCCGCGACCAGCCCGGCAAACAAACCAGAAGACGGCGGCAGTCGCCTGGCAAACCCCCGCACCCAACCTTGCGATTGCGCCATGTGCCAAATCACGAACCCGACAGAGATTCCACCGATCAGCAGGCGCAGCAGATCATCATCCGTTGCACGATAAAGCCATGCTCCCATCGCCACGCCGGGCACCGCGCCCAGAATCAGCAGACGTGAATCCGGCCAGCTCCACCGTCTCCAATAAGGACCCAATGTGGCCACGTCGATCACCATCAGAATCGGCAGCATCAAGGCCAAAGCCTGCCCGGGTGTCAGGATCAAGGCCAGAATCGACGAAGACGCAAAAGCCACGCCGGAACCGAAACCGCCCTTTGAAATGCCGGCAAAGATCACGGCAGGGATCGCCACGGCAAAAAACATCAGGTTCAGCTCGAACATGTGACAGTCCCGGTTTTGGCTTGTGTCAAAGGCCGTTTAGCGCAATCAAAGCAGGGCCTGCAAACAGTATGCGGTTGTATGCCACGTCGCAGAACTCTTGCCTATTGACGTTTTAACGACTAGCACAACCGCGATTTCAATACCGACCGGATATGGAGAAATTCCAAATGGCCAGACCCAAGATTGCGCTGATCGGCGCGGGGAACATCGGCGGCACGCTTGCACATCTCGCAGCTGTCAAAGAACTGGGTGACGTTGTCCTGTTTGACATCGCAGACGGACTGCCGCAGGGCAAGGCGCTCGACATCGCGGAATCCGGCCCTTCGGAAGGGTTCGACGCCTCGATGAAAGGCACCAGCGACTATGCCGATATCGCCGGTGCGGATGTATGCATCGTGACCGCAGGTGTGGCCCGCAAGCCGGGCATGAGCCGCGATGATCTGCTGGGCATCAACCTGAAAGTCATGAAGTCGGTCGGTGAAGGCATCGCTGCCCACGCACCCGATGCGTTCGTGATCTGCATCACCAACCCGCTGGACGCCATGGTCTGGGCCCTGCGCGAATTCTCGGGCCTTCCGCACAACAAGGTCTGTGGCATGGCAGGGGTGCTGGACTCGGCCCGCTTTGCACATTTCCTGTCGGAAGAGTTCAACGTTTCGATGCGCGACGTCACCGCGTTCGTGCTGGGCGGCCACGGCGACACCATGGTGCCGTCGGTACGCTACTCGACCGTTGCCGGTATTCCGCTGCCTGATCTGGTCGAGATGGGCTGGACCACGCAAGAGAAACTGGACGCCATCGTGCAGCGCACTCGTGACGGCGGCGCGGAAATCGTTGGCCTGTTGAAGACCGGTTCTGCCTATTACGCGCCTGCCACGTCGGCGATCGAAATGGCCGAGGCCTATCTGAAAGACCAGAAACGCGTTCTGCCATGCGCGGCCTACTGCAACGGCGAGCTGGGCGTAGATGGGCTCTATGTCGGCGTTCCGACCGTCATCGGTGCTGGTGGTGTCGAGCGCATCGTTGACATCAAGCTGAACGAAGACGAGCAGGCAGGGTTCGACAACTCTGTGAACGCCGTGAAGGGCCTGATCGACGCCTGTAAGGGCATCGACAGCTCGCTGGCATAAGTCAGCCATACAATCCGAGTTTGAGACCGGCCCGTTTCAGGGCCGGTTTTCGTTTGGCCCGCGCATGCCCCGGTCGCAAATGTTGGCGCAAACGCCGCAAATCCCTTTTTTCGAATATGATTTTCTTATGCTGCGCCGTTTTTTCGAATCGTTTTGCCACATCGGAAAGTTTGTGATCACACCCTAAAATACTGTGATCACAAATAGCGAAAATCTTCGCTAAAAACCCATCGAGCATCAAAAAACCCTTTAAACTTGCCCGCTAGACACCCCTATAACGATTAAACGCAGTCAGACGGGACAGTTTCGATGAACATTCACGAATATCAGGCCAAAGCCCTCCTTCGCAGCTATGGCGCACCGGTGTCCGATGGTCGCGCCGTGTTGCGCGCCGAAGAAGCCAAAACCGCAGCAGGTGAGCTGGACGGCCCGCTTTGGGTTGTCAAAGCACAGATCCACGCAGGTGGTCGCGGCAAGGGTTCGTTCAAAGAGGCCGACGCCGGTGAAAAAGGCGGTGTTCGTCTGACCAAATCGGTTGAAGAAGCCGCTGAAGAAGCCAAAAAGATGCTGGGCCGTACACTGGTCACGCATCAGACCGGTCCGGCAGGCAAGCAGGTCAACCGCATCTATATCGAAGCAGGCTCGGGCATCGAGCGTGAACTGTACCTGGCCCTGCTGGTGGACCGCCAGACCAGCCGCATTTCCTTCGTCTGTTCGACCGAGGGCGGCATGGACATCGAAGAAGTGGCCGCAGCGACGCCCGAGAAAATCCTGTCCTTCTCGGTCGATCCGGCCACCGGTTACATGCCGTATCACGGTCGCCGCATCGCCTTCTCGCTGGGTCTGGAAGGCCCGCAAGTCAAGCAATGCGTCAAACTGATGGGTCAGCTCTATCAAGCCTTCGTCGAGAAGGACATGGAGATGCTGGAGATCAACCCGCTGATCGTCTCGGACAGCGGCGATCTCAAGGTGCTGGACGCCAAGGTCGGCTTTGACGGCAACGCGGTCTACCGCCACCCGGACATCGCCGAACTGCGCGACACGACCGAGGAAGACCCCAAGGAACTGGAAGCCTCCAAGTACGACCTGAACTACATCGCACTGGATGGTGAGATCGGCTGCATGGTCAACGGTGCCGGTCTGGCGATGGCGACGATGGACATCATCAAGCTGTACGGGGCTGAGCCTGCCAACTTCCTCGACGTGGGTGGCGGCGCGACCAAAGAGAAAGTGACCGAAGCGTTCAAGATCATCACCTCGGACCCGCAGGTCAAAGGCATTCTGGTCAACATCTTCGGCGGCATCATGCGCTGTGACGTCATCGCCGAGGGCGTTGTGGCCGCTGTGAAAGAAGTTGGCCTGAAAGTACCGCTGGTCGTCCGTTTGGAAGGCACGAATGTCGAGAAGGGCAAAGAGATCATCAACACCTCTGGCCTGGACGTGATCGCGGCGGACAACCTGAAGGACGGCGCCGAAAAGATCGTGAAGGCGGTTAAGGGGTGAACACAGCCCGTCGTATAAGCCTATTGCCGGGATTATTGGCCGCGAGCGCTTTGCTTTCTGCATGTGTTGAAAGCCCTTCAAGGCTTTCTTCTGGAGGAAGCGTTGCGCAACAAGCAGCCAAAGCATTCTCAAGCACATGCCTTGAGAGTTTGCCCGGCTTCGATCGCTTTCAGACTAACGCTCGCGCCGCATCACTGAAACCATCAGAGAACCTAGGCAATATTCATACTGTATACGTAGTGCCGAACAGCAAGGTTTTTGTCGGGCTTCAGAATCTACCAGGTGCATCTGACGTTGAAGTCTGCGGTGTTAGAGCAGTTAGTTCCGAGCCCTCGTCAGTCGTTGGAGATGCTATTCTGAATGCAGCTCGCTCATCGGTAGGTTCTGGAACGGAAAAAGAGTTTCCATCCGAAAGGTTCGAATACGCTATCCAGCTTCCAAACGGCAGCCTTCTTACACACGACGCAAAAGACATGGGAAGCACGACAAGCAACGTGTTTCTGATTTCTCAACCAGTTCCACAGGGAAGAGTCCCGTCGCTGATTTTCGACGGATAGGCGCTGCCCACAGAAATCCAATAAAGGAGAACGCCAAATGGCAGTCCTCATTGACGGAAATACCAAAGTGATCTGTCAGGGCTTTATCGGCTCGCAAAACAGATTGCACCGGATGCGGACTGCCTGATCTGACTGGAAACTGAACTGAACCCATGACCATCCCCATTTTCCTCATAGGTCTTGAACGCGCCACAGGGCGGGCACGTTTGATGAAGCAGGAGCTGCAAAAGGCAGGCCTGTCCGCGACGCGCGTCAATGCTGTTGATTGCGACGCCGCCACCCGTGAGGATTTCCTGCGCGAATGCCGGGCGGAAGGACCTTGGGGCTATTTCCACACCAAGGACATGGCCTGCACCCTCAGCCATGCCAAAGCGTGGGAGGCGCTGATCGCCTCGGGGGCGGAACAGGCCTTGATCCTTGAGGATGATGTGTTTCTGACACCGGAATTGGCAGACTGGTTGAATGATGCATCATGGTGGCCAGAGGATGCCGACATCGTGCGGTTCGAACGCTGGCGCAGCACGAAGCTTTACGTGGCCCTTGGGCGCAAGCGGCTGCCCCATCTGGGGCGGGAATTGCGCCTGATGCGCTCGCGCCATCCCGGTGGTGCAGCTTATGCGCTGACACGCGAAGCGGCCCGGCACTTTCTAGCGCAGAAACCCTTTGACATCACGCTGGATGGTTTGTTGTTCAACCCGTCCGCCTCGCCGGCGGCGCGTCAGATCAACATCTATCAGGTGATCCCGGCCATGGTCGAACAGGGCAACGAAGCGCCCGGCGAATACAATATGGGTGCACCGCGCGCGCGGCCAACAGGCTGGCCCCTGATCCGGCAAAAAGTCAGGCGCGGCATCGCTGAAATCAGCAGCGGCCTGCGCACGACGGCCAATCTGGCGCTGGGACGCGCCACGCTCGAGAAAATTACCTATGCGCCGCAGGTTCTGCCGGCGACCGAACCCAATCAATCCAACACCGCCTAGAGAAAGGGACAAAATGGCAGTCCTCATCGACGAAAACACCAAAGTGATCTGTCAGGGCTTTACCGGCTCGCAGGGTACATTCCACAGCGAACAGGCCATTGCCTATGGCACCAAGATGGTCGGCGGCGTCACCCCCGGCAAAGGCGGGATGGAGCATCTGGGCCTGCCCGTGTTCAACTCGGTCCACGAGGCCAAGCACGTGACCGAAGCCAACGCCAGCGTGATCTACGTGCCGCCGCCTTTTGCGGCTGACTCGATCCTCGAAGCGATTGATGCCGAGATGGAAGTGATCGTCTGCATCACCGAAGGCATCCCGGTTCTGGACATGATGAAGGTGAAGCGCGCGCTGGAAGGCAGCAAGTCGCGTCTGATCGGCCCGAACTGCCCCGGTGTCATCACGCCCGACGCCTGCAAGATCGGGATCATGCCCGGCCACATCCACAAGCGCGGTTCGGTCGGCGTCGTGTCGCGTTCGGGCACCCTGACCTATGAGGCCGTCAAGCAGACCACCGACGTGGGTCTGGGCCAGTCCACCTGCGTGGGCATCGGCGGCGACCCGATCAAAGGCACCGAGCATATCGACGTTCTGGAATGGTTCCTGGCGGATGACGAGACCGAGTCGATCATCATGATCGGTGAGATCGGCGGCTCGGCCGAAGAAGAAGCCGCGCAATTCCTGGCGGATGAAGCCAAGAAGGGCCGCAAGAAGCCGACCGCCGGTTTCATCGCTGGCCGCACAGCCCCTCCGGGCCGCCGTATGGGCCACGCGGGCGCGATTGTCGCTGGTGGCAAGGGCGGTGCCGAAGACAAGATCGAAGCCATGCGCGCGGCCGGTATCGTCGTGGCCGAAAGCCCGGCGCAGCTGGGTGAGGCCGTGCTGGAAGCGATTGGGTAATGGAAATCCGGCCCTCCAAAGGCGCTGAGGACAACGCCCGACCCTGGGTGGGTGCTGCAAGCGCCCTCCCGGGGGGAGGGTCGGGCGCTGCCCGGCGTTGCCGCCAGGCGGGACATCCGAAATGAGATTTCTCAAGATCATAGGTTTTTTCTGCTGCCTTCTGGGTGGGATTTTGGCCCTTTTCTTATGGGCAGCGTCATATCCAGAGCGCTTGGCTCAGGAAAAAGCACCAGATGGGATCAGAGTGGTCTTGGTCGATTTTCCAAGCGATCCGAACATCGTGTCCTATGACCCCAGTCTAATTTCCTCGGGCGCATTGTTTACATTTGGCAGGCAGCTTTGTGGAGACACGCCGGTTGTATCAGATTTGGAACCGACATTTGTTGACAGGCTGCGCGACTATCACCGCGCCAGCATAGTTTGCGGGTTATGAAGATGACCTTCTCCGACGCCATCCGCACCTGTTTCGCCAAGTTCTTCACCTTCTCAGGCCGTGCCTCGCGGACCGAATACTGGTTCTTCTTTCTCTTCATCGTGATCTGGAACATCATCGCCGGGATCATTGACTGGCAGTTCTTCACTCAGGTCACTGTGACTGAGACGGATACGTCCAAATCCATCACCGCCACTTCTTCGCAACCGGTGCAGAGCATCGTCGGCCTGATCGTTTTCTTCCCGCATCTGGCTGTCGCGTGGCGACGGATGCATGATACCGGGCGCAGCGGGCTTTATGCTTTGCTGCCGATCCTGCTGATCCTTGGGGCCTTTGCGGTTCTGATCTTCGGCATCGGCCTCGCCTCTCATTTCCAGCATGGTGGCACTCTGGACATTTTGTTCACCCGCGCAACATTGCTGATCGTCATCCCGACACTTATCGTTCTGGTGGTGTCGCCCCTCCTGGTGCTGTGGTGGCTGACCCGCCCCAGCCAGCCAGGCACCAATCAATACGGTCCCAACCCACATGAGGTAGCCCAATGACCGAACACTCGCCCAATACTGCCTTTCACGCCTCGAGCTTCATGCAGGGGCACAACGCCGAATACCTGGAACAGCTTTATGCGCAGTACACCAAGAACCCCGGTGCGGTAGACGCTGCCTGGGTCGAGTTCTTCAAGTCCATGGGCGACGCCGCGCCTGATGTGCAGCGTGAGGCCGAAGGGCCTTCGTGGGCGCGCACGGACTGGCCTCCGATGCCGGCCGATGATCTGACCGGTGCGCTGACCGGTGAGTGGGCCGAGATTGACGCCAAGGCCGCAGGCAAGAAGATCAAGGAAAAGGCCGCCGACAAAGGTGTCGAAGTCAGCGATGACCAGATCAAGCGTGCGGTGTTGGACAGCCTGCGCGCCCTGATGCTGATCCGGGCCTACCGCATCCGGGGCCATCTGGCCGCCAACCTTGACCCCCTTGGCATGCGCGCGGCCAGCAATCATCCGGAACTGGATCCCAAAACCTACGGCTTCACCGATGCCGACATGGACCGCCCGATCTTTATCGACAACGTTCTGGGGCTTCAGGTCGCCTCGATGCGACAGATCGTCGAGATCGTGAAGAGGACCTATTGCGGTACTTTTGCGCTGCAATACATGCATATCTCGAACCCGGAAGAATCTGCATGGCTGAAAGAGCGCATTGAGGGCTATGGCAAGGAAATCCAGTTCACCAAGGAAGGCCGCAAAGCCATCCTGAACAAGATGGTCGAGGCCGAAGGCTTTGAGAAATTCCTGCACGTCAAGTACATGGGCACCAAGCGCTTTGGTCTCGATGGCGGTGAGGCGCTTATTCCGGCGATGGAGCAGATCATCAAGCGCGGCGGCGCGCTGGGCCTGAGCGACATCGTCATCGGCATGCCGCACCGGGGCCGTTTGAACATTCTGGCCAACGTGATGGGCAAACCGTACCGCGCCATTTTCAACGAATTTCAGGGCGGCAGTTTCAAACCTGAAGACGTGGATGGTTCGGGCGACGTGAAATACCATCTGGGTGCTTCCAGCGACCGCGAGTTCGATGGCAACAGCGTGCACCTGTCGCTGACTGCGAACCCGTCGCATCTTGAGGCGGTGAACCCTGTGGTTCTGGGCAAGGTCCGCGCCAAGCAGGATCAGTTGGGCGACACGGACCGCACCAAGGTCATGGCCATTCTGCTGCACGGGGATGCGGCCTTTGCCGGACAGGGCGTCGTGGCCGAAGGATTTGGCCTGAGCGGTCTGCGCGGGCATCGCACCGGCGGGACAATGCATATCGTGGTGAACAACCAGATCGGCTTTACCACCGCGCCGCATTTCTCACGCTCCAGCCCGTATCCAACGGATATCGCGCTGATGGTCGAGGCGCCGATCTTCCACGTGAACGGGGATGACCCCGAGGCGGTTGTTCATGCAGCCAAGGTGGCGACCGAGTTCCGCCAGAAATTCCACAAGGACGTGGTTCTGGATATCTTCTGCTATCGCCGGTTTGGTCACAACGAGGGCGACGAGCCCATGTTCACCAACCCGATCATGTACAAGAAGATCAAGACGCATAAGACCACGCTGTCTCTGTACACGGAACGCCTGGTCAAGGATGGCCTGATCCCCGAAGGTGAGATCGAGGATATGAAAGCGGCCTTCCAGGCCCATCTGAACGACGAATTCGAGGCCGGTAAGGACTATAAACCCAACAAGGCCGATTGGCTGGATGGGCGCTGGTCGCATCTTGACAAGAACAAAGACGAATACATGCGCGGCGAGACGGCGATCACGCCCGAAACCATGGCCGAAATCGGCGATGCCCTTACCCGCGCACCAAGCGGATTTGCCATGCACAAGACGGTTGGTCGTCTGCTTGAGCACAAGAAACAGATGTTTGAAACCGGTAAAGGCTTTGACTGGGCCACTGGTGAGGCGCTGGCTTTCGGATCCCTGCTGACCGAAGGGTACCCGGTACGCCTGGCAGGTCAGGACGCCACGCGCGGCACCTTCAGCCAGCGCCATTCGGGGTTCATTCATCAGGAAACCGAAGAACGGTACTACCCGCTGAACAACATTCGCGCAGGTCAGTCGCATTACGAAGTGATTGACTCGATGTTGTCCGAATATGCTGTGCTCGGGTTCGAATACGGATACTCGCTGGCCGAACCAAATGCGCTTGTTCTTTGGGAAGCCCAGTTCGGGGACTTCGCCAACGGCGCGCAGATCATGTTCGACCAATTCATCAGTTCGGGTGAATCGAAATGGCTGCGGATGTCCGGCCTGGTCTGTCTGCTGCCGCACGGGTTCGAGGGGCAAGGCCCCGAGCATTCGTCGG
This sequence comes from Ruegeria sp. BF10, assembly GCF_056538725.1. Taxonomy (NCBI): domain Bacteria; kingdom Pseudomonadati; phylum Pseudomonadota; class Alphaproteobacteria; order Rhodobacterales; family Roseobacteraceae; genus Ruegeria; species Ruegeria sp. BF10. Next base: position 131,808 of record NZ_JBQFTR010000001.1, on the reverse strand, counting down.
CAAGGCTGGAGCGGTTCCTGCAAATGTGCGGTCAGGACAACTGGATCGTGGCGAACTGCACCACGCCTGCGAACTATTTCCACATCCTGCGCCGCCAACTGCATCGAACGTTCCGCAAACCGCTGATCCTGGTGACGCCCAAATCACTGCTGCGCCACAAGCTGGCGGTCAGCACCGCCGAGGATTTCACCACCGGCTCCAGCTTCCACCGGGTACTGTGGGATGATGCACAGAAGGGCAATTCCGACACCAAGCTGGTGGCGGATGACAAGATCAAGCGCGTGGTGATGTGTTCCGGCAAAGTCTATTTCGACCTGCTGGAGGAACGCGATGCACGCGGCATCGACGACATTTACCTGATGCGGATCGAACAGTTCTATCCTTTCCCGGCGCATTCTCTGATCAACGAGCTTGAACGGTTCAAGAATGCCGAAATGGTCTGGTGTCAGGAAGAGCCCAAAAACCAAGGCGCGTGGACCTTTATCGAGCCCAATATCGAATGGGTTCTTTCCCGGATCGGCGCGAAACATACCCGTCCGGCTTATGTCGGTCGCGCAACCTCGGCCTCGCCCGCAACGGGCCTGGCCAGCCAACACAAAGCCCAACAAGAAGCGCTGGTTAACGAAGCGCTGAGCCTCGAAGGAAAATAAGCGATGACGATTGAAGTTCGTGTTCCCACGCTTGGCGAGTCGGTCACCGAAGCCACTGTTGCAACATGGTTCAAAAAGCCCGGTGATGCGGTCGCCGTGGATGAGATGCTGTGTGAGCTGGAGACTGACAAGGTCACGGTCGAAGTGCCCTCTCCCTCGGCCGGCGTGATGGGTGAGATTGTGGCCGCCGAAGGCGAAACGGTTGGCGTCGATGCTCTGCTGGCGACGATTGCTGCCGGCGAAGGTGCAGCCGCGCCTGCCCCGGCAACAGCGGCAGCAGCCCCCGAGGCCGCACCTGCCGCATCGGGCGGGTCGGTTGACGTGATGGTGCCCACGCTAGGCGAATCCGTGACTGAGGCGACGGTTTCGACCTGGTTCAAGCAAGTCGGCGACAGCGTCGCGCAGGACGAGATGTTGTGTGAGCTGGAAACCGACAAAGTCTCGGTCGAAGTACCGGCCCCGGCTGCGGGTGTTCTGGCGGAAATCGTCGCACCGGAAGGTGCAACCGTGGATGCAACCGCAAAGCTGGCAGTCATCTCTGGCGCGGCCGCTGGCGCAGCTCCTGCGCCCGCTCCTGCGGCGGCGGCGGCGGCTCCTGCTGCGACAAGCACCGGCAAGGATGTTGCAAATGCGCCGTCTGCCGAAAAGGCGATGGCCGAAGCCGGGTTGTCGGCCGATCAGGTCACCGGCACCGGTCGCGATGGTCGCATCATGAAAGAAGATGTTGCCAAGGCGGTTGCGGCTGCTTCGGCTCCGGCACCTGCGGCGGCTGCGCCCGCACCTGCTGCACAGGCTCCGCGCGCACCGGTTGCTGCCGAAGATGCGGCCCGCGAAGAACGCGTACGGATGACCCGTCTGCGTCAGACCATCGCCAAGCGCCTGAAAGATGCGCAGAACACCGCCGCGATCCTGACCACCTATAACGAGGTGGACATGACCGAGGTCATGGCCCTGCGCAATCAGTACAAGGACCAGTTCGAGAAGAAGCACGGCGTGCGTCTGGGCTTCATGTCCTTCTTCACCAAGGCCTGCTGCCATGCCCTGAAAGAAGTGCCCGAGGTCAATGCCGAGATCGATGGCACCGACATCGTCTACAAGAACTTCGTTCACATGGGCGTTGCGGCCGGCACGCCGCAGGGTCTGGTCGTACCGGTCATTCGCGACGCGGACAGCATGTCCTTTGCAGCCATCGAAAAAGCCATCGCCGAAAAGGGCAAGCGCGCCCGTGACGGCAAGCTGTCCATGGCCGAGATGCAGGGTGGCACCTTCACAATCTCGAACGGTGGTGTTTACGGGTCGCTGATGTCCTCGCCGATCCTGAACCCCCCGCAGTCGGGCATTCTGGGCATGCACAAGATCCAGGAACGGCCGATGGTCATCAATGGCGAGATCAAGATCCGCCCGATGATGTATCTGGCGCTGTCCTATGACCACCGGATCGTTGACGGCAAAGGCGCGGTGACCTTCCTGGTACGTGTGAAAGAGGCGCTGGAAGATCCGCGCCGCCTGCTGATGGATCTGTAACCATGGCGACACATGTACTCTGGCAGGCCGATGTTGCCGATTTCGACGCCTGGCTGAAAGTGTTCCGCGAGGACAAGCCGATGCGCAAGGCCGCGGGCATCCGCGACCTGCATGTCTGGCGCGATCCCGATCAGAAGGACCATGCGATCGCGATGTTCGAGGTGATCAACCTGGACAAGGCCAAGGCATTTTTCGGTTCCGAAGAACTGGCGATGCACCATGAACGAGGCGGCATTGCCCATATCTCGATCAAACTGCTGGAACCCGTTTGACAATAGATATTCCCGACCCGCCAGATCGGGTCGGGAAAGCGCCGGATCGTCCGGTCGGATTAGGAGAATGTAATGGCAAACTATGACGTCATCGTAATCGGCGCCGGACCCGGCGGCTATGTCTGCGCGATCCGCTGCGCTCAACTGGGTTTGAAAACCGCTGTGGTCGAAGGGCGCGAAACGCTGGGCGGCACTTGTCTGAACGTGGGCTGCATCCCCTCGAAAGCGTTGCTGCATGCCAGCCATCAGCTTCATGAAGCCGAACACAACTTTGCCAAGATGGGCCTGAAGGGCAAATCGCCTTCGGTCGATTGGAAACAGATGCAGGCTTACAAAGATGAGGTGATCGAGGGCAACACCAAGGGCATCGAGTTTCTGTTCAAGAAGAACAAGATCGACTGGCTGAAAGGCTGGGGCTCGATCCCTGCGGCCGGCAAGGTTCAGGTTGGCGATGAAATCCATGAAACCAAGAACATCATCATTGCGTCAGGCTCCGAACCGTCCTCGCTGCCCGGTGTCGAAGTGGATGAGAAGGTGGTTGTGACCTCAACCGGTGCGCTGTCTCTGGGCAAGATCCCCAAGAAAATGGTGGTGATCGGCGCGGGTGTGATCGGGCTGGAACTGGGGTCGGTGTACAGCCGCCTGGGCGCCGAAGTAACGGTGATCGAATTCCTCAAGGAAATCACGCCGGGCATGGACCCCGAAGTTCAGAAGACATTCCAGCGTATCCTCAAGAAACAGGGGCTGAATTTCATCATGGGTGCGGCGGTGCAGAAAACCGAAGCAACCAAGACCAAGGCCAAGGTGACCTACAAACTGCTCAAGGACGACAGCGAGCATGTGATCGACGCCGATACCGTGCTGGTGGCCACCGGGCGCAAACCTTATTCCGATGGTCTTGGGCTGGACGCTCTGGGCGTCGAGATGACCCCGCGCGGCCAGATCAAGGTGGGTGCGGACTGGCAGACCAACGTACCGGGCATCTACGCCATCGGTGACGTGATCGAAGGCCCGATGCTGGCGCACAAGGCCGAAGATGAGGGCATGGCCGCCGCGGAACAGGTTGCCGGCAAGCATGGCCATGTAAACTATGGTGTTATACCGGGTGTGATCTATACGTGGCCCGAGGTCGCCAATGTGGGTGAAACCGAGGCGACGCTCAAAGAACAAGGCCGTGCCTACAAGGTCGGCAAGTTCATGTTCATGGGCAACGGCCGCGCCAAAGCCAACTTTGCTTCTGACGGTTTCGTCAAGATTCTGGCAGACAAGGAAACCGACCGTATCCTGGGCTGCCACATCATCGGCCCCGGCGCAGGTGACCTGATCCACGAGGTCTGCGTGGCGATGGAATTCGGCGCATCCGCCGAGGATCTGGCCCTGACCTGCCACGCGCACCCGACCTATTCCGAGGCCGTGCGTGAGGCCGCACTGGCTTGCGGCGACGGCCCGATCCACAGCTAGGCAGGTCGGGCTCCGCCCGTTTGACGCGTGAAAGGTCCACCGGACCTTTCATCGGCTGCGCCGAACCACGTCAAACCCTGCCACGCGCACCCGACCTATTCCGAGGCCGTGCGTGAGGCCGCACTGGCTTGCGGCGACGGCCCGATCCACAGCTGACAACCTTGACCCCGGCGGCGATCAGCCTGTCGGGGTCAACCAGGCATTCAGATAGGTCTCCAACCTGTCGGTAAATGTCGTCGCTGAATGCAACGCACAGAACCTTAATGACATGGCCTGTATGGCAAAGGCCTGCACACCTTCGGCCAACAATTCGGGTGGCACGTCCTTGCGCACCTCTGCATCTTCGAGCCACAGCATCACGACGCGGAAGTATCGCTCAAAACAATAGGCCACCGGTCCTATTTCGGCGACAGCCGTCGCACCGGAATACCTGATCAACAGATCGAATACATATCGCTCGGACGTCATGAAACTGTGAACCGGGTCCAGCGACGCGACGATTTCTGCAACAGTCTTGGGTGGTGCTCCGGCCTCGGCCTGATCCAGACACGCATTCAGCTTGTCCGCGATCAGAATTTCCATCAGCGCATCCTTGTCGTGGAAATGCGCGAAAAAAGTGCCCTTCGCGACCCCTGCGGCCTTCACGACCTCTTCCACCCGTAACGCTTCATATCCGCCATTGCGGATGACCTCTTCAGCGGCCGCAAGAAGCTTGGCGCGGGTCTTGATCGTGCGTTTCTGAATCGTCTTTTGCATATGGCTCAATCGCATGATTTCTGACCGTGGTCAAATTTTTTATTGACCGTGGTCATTTTTTGATTCTATAAACTGACCACGGTCATTTTTCAGGAGATACCCGATGCAACCGAAAAAAATTCTCATCCTTGACGGACACCCCGCAGAAAGCAGCCTGTCACGCACATTTGCCGAAACATACAGAGACGCGGCCCGCAAAAACGGGCACGATGTACGGTTGGTTCATCTGAGCGATCTGCAATTCGATTTTGATTTCGGTCAGGGCAATTACCACGACTTCAAACCGCTTGAGCCGATTCTGGAGCAAGTGTTGCAAGACTTTGAGTGGAGCGACCATCTGGTCCTGACCACCCCGATGTGGTGGGGCGGCCTTCCAGCAAAACTCAAAGGACTGATCGACCGAATGTTCATTCCGGGGCGAACGTTTGACACACGGAACACCACCAAGATCGGGTTCCCGGCGCCCATGCTGACTGGGCGTACTGCACGCGTCATCCTGACGTCAGACACGCCGGGATGGTTCATGCGCCTGATATACAGGCAGGCGCTTATCCGTCAGGTACGGGACCAGATCCTTGGGTTCGTCGGCTTCAAGCCAACGCGGTTCACCTATTTTTCCGGTGCAAGCTATCCCAAGCCCGGCAGCGTCGATCGCTGGTTGGAAAAAGTATCAAGGATCGGAGCCGCTGCGGTTTGAACCACAACTGGCACCTACATCTACCACATCGTTTTTGCGGCGCGTGCAGGCCATTCCTCGTCATATTGCGCGCCGCCTTCCGCACCGTCTGATGCCTCGGACAGAAGCTGTCCTATCGTGGGAAGATTGCCGCTTCCATCACCGCTGGACCAGATACGCGCCCGGATCAGAGCACGAGCGCATTGGCTGTATATCTCAGCAATTTCAATCACGATCACGGTCGCCGGGCGTTTGCCGGCCTTCTCGAATTGATGCCGCAGGGTCTCATCCGCCGTTACCCGCCCCAACCCGTTCACCCGAACGACGTTGTTGGACCCCGGGACGAAGAACATCAGCGAAACACGTGGGTCGCGCACGATATTGCGCAGACTGTCCAGACGGTTGTTGCCGCGCCAGTCCGGCAGAGCCAGCGTATTCGCATCCAGCTCCTTCACGACCGGGCCATCATCGCCCCGCGGGCTGCCATCCACACCTTCTGGGCCAACCGTGCTGAGCACACAGAGGCGCGATGCGAGGATCCACTTGCGATAGAGAGGCGTCAGCTGATGAACGACCTTTCGCAAGGACGGCGCGCCGGGCCGACCATACAACGCTTCAAGCGTTTCAATGTCACGAATGTGCTCCATCCGGATCAAACCCCACTTCCCGCATCAACTCGTTGGAACGTGTTTCTATCACATCTTCCAGCCGGGCAAGGAAGTCGTCCCGGCCAACACCCGGCTCGATTGGGTCGAGGAATTCCACGATCGCAAGGCCCGGTTTGCGCATGACACCCGTTCGGGGCCAGAAGACGCCGGCATTCGTGGCGACCGGAACGCAGGGAAAGCCGAGCCCTTCGTAAAGAACGGCTGTTCCAACCTTGTAAGGTTTCTTCGCACCGGGCGCCACACGTGTCCCTTGCGGGTAAATCACAAGCTGCCCGGGTTCCGAAAACTCTTTCGACACATCCTTGACCATCTTGGTCACGGCAGCACCGCGCTTGCCGCGATTGACCGGAATACAGCCAAGTCGCCGCGCATACATTCCAATGACGGGAGTAAACAAAAGCTCGCGCTTCATAATGAACTTGCCATGCGGAATGGCATCAAAAATTATGATGATATCAAGAAAAGACTGGTGTTTTGCGGCTATGACCACTTCGTTCGTTGGGACCCTACCCCGCACTTCGCACCGAATGCCAACCATCCAACGCGCCAGCCACATGGTACTGCGCGCGTAGGTCTTGCACGCCTTCAGGGCGCCAGCCTTGGAAAACAACGCGTAGGGCAGAAAGACAATGCCAAGGATCAGCATCCAGGCGTAGATCACGATCATGAAGATCAACGACCGAACCCATTGAACAGCCATCAACATCAGGAAAGCTCCTTCAATTTGCGTCGGGCCGCAGCCCAGGTGGCAAAAAACGCGACCATGGCACCAAGGATCGGGATGAGTACCGGCAACACCCAGTCTTTGCCCTGAAAGCCGACGCCAGCCAGAAACCCACCCGCATCCGAGGCTTCGGGCAGCATCAGAACACCGGTCATTCCCAGCAATGTACCGACCGAGGCTCCAAAAAATGCGCGATAAGTAAACCGCCTTACGAATGCGCCCGCTATGAACCCGTCGCGTGCGCCGACCAGGCGCAGCACTTCGATGATCTGGGCATTTGCGGCAAGTGACGCATTGGCGGCAAGGGTAATCATGGCAGCGGTCGCACCGCCGATCAGCAGGATTGAAATCCACCCCAGTCGACGCAGGGACATCGCCGCATCGACCAGAGGTTCCCGCCACCGCGTATGATCATCCAGCACGGCGCCCGGCACCTCGGCCCCCAATCGCAAACGCAACCCGGCCACATCGATGCCCGGTTCGGTTTCAATGATCTCGATAAGCTGCGGCACGGGCAGCGTATCCAGCGGCAGGTCCGGCCCGAACCACGGGGCAAGCAACGCCGCCTGCTCTTCCTGCGTCAAAGCACGGGCCGAGGCCACGCCGGGCGTTTGGCTAAGAACCGTCAACGCAGCCTCGGTCTGGGCCGCGCGCTGTTCCGCGGGCGCGTTGATGCGCAGGGTTGCGGCTCCGGCCAGTTCCGATGCCCAACGATCCGCAATGCGCCCCGACGCCAGAGACAGGGCCAAGGCGAACACTGCAAGAAACGCCATCGCACCCGCGACAAAAAGGGTCAGGTGCGCCGTGTATCCCGTTGGAGGAACAACCCGGTCTGCCCGTTTGTCGCCGCGCAACAGATTTCTGAGGTCAGGACTGATCATAAATCCGCCCCCGCCAGTTGCAGCTTGCGCTGCGAAATACGCAAGACACGCGCCTGCACCTGGCTTTTGGCCGCGCGAATCAGGCTCAGGTCATGGGTGGCGATCAGGACTGTTTTGCCCATCCTGTTCAGTTCGATCAGAAGACGCAGCAGCCGTTGCGACATTTCCCAGTCAACATTGCCCGTCGGCTCATCCGCCAAAACCACGTCAGGCGACAATATGACGGCACGCGCCAGAGCGGCCCTTTGGCGTTCGCCGCCGGACAGTTCAGGCGGGAGCGCTTCGAGCCTGGAGCCAAGACCCACCCAGCTGAGCAGCTCGGTCAGGTTTTCCTGCTCGGATGTTTCCGAACGCCCGGACACCATCAGCGGCAACGCAACGTTTTCGGCAAGCGTCATATGGTCTAGGAACTGACAATCCTGATGCACCACACCCACGCGGCGGCGCAGCACCGCCAGCTGGTCGCGATCAAGGGCTGAAATATCCTGGTCAAACACGCTCAACCGCCCTGAGCTCGGAAGCAGGGCACCATAGCACAGCTTGAGCAACGTGGTCTTGCCCGCCCCGGAAGGCCCGGTCAGAAAGTGAAACGAACCCGGCTGCAATTGTACCGAGACATCACTCAGCAATTCACCGCCACCGTAGGTGTAGCTGACATTTTCCAGCTCGATCACACGTGCCCCCGTTATTTTGCCGCTCTTCTTGCCCGAGCATGGTGATGGTTTCAATGGCTCTACCGAGTCCAATTGGTGACACTTGACCCGCGAAACCGAAAACGCTCTTTGCTGTTGGGTCTTAACCGAATATCATTCCTGAAAAAACTATTATCGGCCCTTCACCCGGCCGAGGAGGCAGCATGCGTCTAACATGTCCGAATTGCAGTGCGCAGTACGAGGTTCCTGACGAGGTCATCCCCGAGGAAGGCCGCGATGTACAGTGTTCCAACTGCGATCAGACCTGGTTTCAAGCGAAGCACCCTGCCGAAGCCGCAGGCGCACCGGACGAAAAAGCGGAAACCCCCGAAAAGGATGACGCATCGCCCGACGTGGTTAACGCTCCGCAGGACGCTGAACCGGAACCTGTTGAAGAAGCGGTATCCGAAGACAAGCCAGAAGTTGATGAACCCGCCGCGACCACCGGGAGTGTCGATCCTTCCGTTGCCAGCATTCTGAAAGAAGAAGCTGCCCGCGAAGCGGAATTGCGGGCGCAGGAAGGCAGCAGCCTCGAAAGCCAGCCCGATCTGGGGCTGGATACGCCGCCAGAACCCCCAGAACCCAAGGTGCGCCCCAAGCGGCCGTCGGCCACGGAAACCGCTGTCGATGCCGGGCAGAAAGACGCGCTGCCGGATGTCGAAGCCATCAATTCGACCATGCGATCTGACGAGTCGGAAGAGGCGCCGCAACCACCCCGCAAATCGGGCGGATTCCTCCGCGGCTTTGCGTTGATGCTGATTATCGGCGTGGTTCTGTATCTGATCTATGGAAATGCCCAACAGATCAGCGACGCAGTCCCTCAGGCCGACCCGTTGCTGAGCTCATATGTTTCGCTTGTGGATCAGGCGCGTATCTGGCTTGAGGCACAGGCTGGATCCGGTGCCCAGAACTAAGGTCTAGAACCGCTCCAACAAACGCTTCAGGTATTCCAGCTCGATCTGGGGGCGGTCCGATTCCCCAGTTCTGCGTCGGATTTCATCCAGCAGTTCCCGCGCCCGGCGGTACACGTCTTCGCCTTGCAGCAGGTTCTCATCCGTTGAAATCGAACCGGCGGCACCCGGGTTTCGGCCCAGCGGATCGCGGTTGTTGGCTTGCATGTCGCCATCCTGCGTTCCCTGACCCGGCTGGTTCTGCTGGTTCTGCGCCATCGCCTCGCCCAGCGAACGCATCCCTTCGCGCAGGGCTTCCATGGCCTCGGATTGCCGGTCGATGGCTTCGGCCAGATCATCCCCACGCAGGGCCTGTTCCGCCTCGTCCATGGCGCGCCCAGCCCGATCAAGCGCCTCGCGCGCGGCGTCGCCTTCGGGCGTGCCGGCACCGGGCAACCCCTGTTGCTGACGGTTCAGCTCATCTCTCAGCGCCTGCTGCCGATCCGCAAGTGAGCCTTGACCCTGCTGGCCTTCGCCAGCCTGATCCGAGCCTTCCCCCTGACCGCCCTGGCCTTCGTGGCTTTGCCCCCGGCCTTGCCCGCCATTGCGCCCCTCATTGCCCTGGCTTTCACCGGATTGAGCGCCTGGGTTGAACTGTTCCTGCAAATCCCGGAAGGCTTGATCGCTCAGACCTTGTTGTTCGCGCAGAGTTTCCGCAAGACCTTCCATGGCCTGCTGACCTTCGGACTGCTGGCCCTGACCCTGGCCCTGAGTCACACGCATGTTTTCCATCATCTGCTGGAACTCTTCCAGCGCCTGCTGGGCTTCGGCCATGCGGCCCTGTTCCATGAGTTCCTGAATGCGGTCCATCATGCGTTGCAGATCATCCTGCGTCATTTGCAGGGACTCGCCGTTCTGGCCCTGCTGCCGCTCGCCATCTTCGCCGTTTGGCTGCGCCAGCCGCTGCAACTGCTGGAGGTAATCCTGCGTCGCGTCGCGCAATTCCTGCATCAGTTCCGCGATTTCTTCGTCGCTGGCCCCGTTCTGCATCGCTTCGGTCAGACGTTCCTGCGCGCGCCGCATCCGTTCCAGCGCATCCGCCAGCGTGCCGTCCTCGATCAACACCGCAAGATCCCAGAGGGCCTGGGCGATCTCGGCCTGCTGTTCAGGTTTCAGCCCGTACTGATCAAAGGTCTCAAGCCGCCGCAGCACGACCCTCAGACGCAAATAGGCAGTGTCCGAACGAAACAGGTCCTCCGGCAGATGAGACACAGCCCGCAGCATTTGCGCGATCCGAGGCGCATTGGACCGCGACCAGAGCAGATCGCGCCGTTGTTCGATCACCGCCGCGGCCAGCGGATCAAAGAACCGACGGGCCGGAAGGTCGGTCACATAAGGTTCGGAGGAAGATTGCTGATCCGCCGCATCCGCTGCCATCAAAGTGATCCGGACCGGCAAGTGTGCCCAGGGGTGTTGCGAGAAGTCCTCGATCAGATCTTCGGCAAAATCCGCCCGGTCGCCCGTGATCGGCATCGGCAGTTCAACCTCGATCGCTTCGCGTGGTTCGGGCTCTGCCGCCAGGCCATAGCGGCGGTCAACGGCAGCCAGATCCAGTGAGATCCGGGCTGAGCCTGAAACGACGCCATAGTCATCTCCTGCGACGAATGGCAGTTTCATCTGCCCGCCCGCCTCGGCCTCGGCCGATCCGGCCACGGCTATCTGTGGTGCCGTGTCGTCAATGATCTCAACGGCCCATTCGCGCCCCGTGGGCCCGTCGATGCGCAACTGGCCAGAGCGTTCTGCCACGAACTCCTGCTCGGGGTCGGTCACCGCTTCGGCGCCCAGGGCCGAGCTGTTTTCCGTCAGGCTATGTGCGCCAACCTCCCCATAAAGCCGCAAGGTAACGCGGCTGCCCTTGGGAACGGAAAGCTCTGCATCCGTTTGATCCGCAAGATACAGCGTTGGAAGGCCCGTATAGCGCGGGGGTTCGACCCATCCTTCCCACGTTGGCCCCTGCCCGGCGGCGGCAGTGCCCGGGGCCATGTCCGCCACCGACCCCACGCGCCACAAAGAGCCGAAAACCAGCGCTACGACAAAAGCCAGCAATGCCGCGTAGCGCAGCGCATAAGGATCTCGCGATGCCAGCCGAAGATCTGGCTTCACGGCCTCGGCCGTTGCGACCCGTTGCGCCATCCGGGTTTTGTGGGCTTGCCATAGCGCCACGGAATCCCGATCGGCCGCACCGATGGCCTGATCATCCATCAAGGCCTGAATTGGGCGTCCCGGCAAGGTCTCATCCAGCCGCACCAAAACGTCGGCGCGCGAAGGCAACTTGAGAACCCTCAGGCCAAGCACCGCAGCCGTCAAAAACAACCCCAGGGACAGCGCGCCAACTGCCCAGACAATTTCCACGGAAACAATATCTTGAAGCCCCAGCATCAACGCCGCAAGCAGAACCAGCACGATCGAGAACGCCGGCCAGAACGCGCGCAACACCTGTTCTGCCACCATGCCGACATGGGTCAGCCACACGGACAGGCGCGGAATAGGCAGGTTTGAACGGTCGGACAAAGCGGGCCTCCGGGGTTAGGCCCGCGCGGTCATCGCGTCAAAGCCATGAAGGTATGGTATCGCGGTTTATGATTTCGTCAAAGCTTGGTCGTTCACGAATGACTGCAAATTGATCACCATTGACCAGAACCTCGGGGATCAGCGGGCGGGTATTGTACTCGCTGGCCATCACCGCGCCATAGGCACCCGCGCTGCGGAAGGCGATCAGGTCTCCCGATTTCAGCGGCGGCATGTTGCGCTGCTTGGCAAATGTGTCACCGGATTCGCAAACCGGGCCGACGATGTCATAGGCCTGCTGTTCCACGCCGGCCACCGGTTCCTGCACCGCGACGATATCATGATGCGCTTCGTACATTGCCGGGCGGATCAGGTCATTCATGGCCCCGTCGACAATCAGGAAATCGCGGCCTTCGCCCGACTTCACATAGATCACCTTGCTGACCATCAGCCCCGCATTGCCTGCGATCAGGCGGCCCGGTTCGATTTCGATCTCACAGCCCAGATGGCCCAGTGTTTTCTTGATCAACGCGCCATACTCCACCGGCAGCGGCGGCGCGTCATTCGAGCGGGTATAGGGGATGCCCAATCCACCGCCCAGATCAAGACGGCGGATGTTGTGGCCTTCAGCCCGCAACTGTTCAGTCAGTTCGGCCACTTTCGTATAGGCCAGCTCGAACGGCTCCAGTTCGGTCAGCTGCGAGCCGATATGGACGTCGATACCGATCACTTCCAAACCTGGCAGGCTGGCGGCGTGGGCATAGACCTCTGACGCGCGGGAAATCGGTATTCCAAATTTGTTCTCGGACTTGCCGGTCGCAATCTTGGCATGGGTCTTGGCATCCACATCCGGATTCACCCGGACCGTGATCGGAGCAACCACACCCAATTCCAGTGCAACGGCGTTGATCACTTCCATCTCGGGCTCGGATTCGACGTTGAACTGACGGATGCCTCCGGTCAGCGCGGTACGAATCTCATCCGCCGTTTTGCCCACGCCAGAGAACACGATCTTTTCGCCCGGAACGCCCGCCGCCTTGGCGCGCAGGTATTCCCCGCCCGAGACCACGTCCATCCCCGCGCCCGCCTGTGCCAAAGTTTTCAGGATCGCCTGATTGCTGGCCGCTTTCATCGCGTAGCACACAAGGTGGTCCGTGCCGTCAAGCGCATCGTCGAACAGCTGGAAATGCCGCAGCAAGGTTGCGGTGGAATAGACATAGAACGGCGTTCCGACCGCAGCAGCGATTTCGGAGACAGGGACATCCTCGGCGAAAAGCGCGCCGTCGCGGTAGAGAAAATGATCCATACCTGCGCGCTTAGACCAAAAAGGACCGGCGGATCAACGGGATTTGCCGTGCGTCAAACAAACGGGGGCTGGCGGCTGGCACCGCGGGCGCTACAATTCATCCCCGCAGGCCGACCTCCAGCAGCGACAGCGCAGCATCCCTCCGGGTCTCGAACACGTCTTTATCGACACCGAAGATCGCCAGGTGGATCACCAGCCCATCCAGAATTGCCGTAACCGCCTGGGCAGCAGATTGGGCGCTGAGGTCGTCGCGAATTTCTTCTGATTCGATCAGGGGCTCGAACTGCGCGGCGTAGTGGTCGGCAAGCCAGGCAAAGAAACCGCCGATGATCTCGGCCGCGCGCGGGTCCTGAAATCCGGGCCCCAGAACGTCGAAGAACAGACGCGTGGCGGCCAACCGGTCTGCGGGCATGGTCAGGCGCAGCCCCATCATGAACTGGTCCAGCGTCTGCGGGGAAGGGATCATGCGGATACGCGCACGGATGTCGTCGAAATAACGCTGCAACAGCGCCAACAGCAAAACCTCTTTGCTTTGGAAGTAAAGGTACAGCGTACCCTTGGCCAGCCCAGACTGGCGGGCCACGTCCTGCATCTTGGTGGCGTGATAACCCTGGTCCAGAAAACAGGCCATGGCCGCATCCAGAATGCGCCCCTGCATTTCCTCGCGATCGACGATCTTTGGCATATCGGCCCCTGGTTTTCGTCCGGTTCGCCCTTTCTTGAAGCAGATTGGACGCCGCGTCACGCAAATTCATTCTTTTAATGACTTGACGGTCATTAAAACCGCATCCATTTATGACCCGCCAGTCATTAAAAGGATTTCGCCATGGCACACCCGTCACGATCCAACCCCGAACCTACATCGCTGTCGACGCCCCGCCACACTGCAACCGCCGCCAGACTTCTGCTTGTTCTGGTCGCCAGCTTTGTCACGCTTGTCCCCGGCGGGCCGATCGAGACCCGGGATTTCTCGGGGTTGGGCGGAGGAGTGTTCTGGGGCTTCAACGCCTTTCTGATCGCACTTGCCCTGCTGGCCGTAGGATCGGCGGTGGCCATGCTGCGCGGCTCGGTTGCCGCAGGCTGGGGCGCCATCGTGGCGGCCTGGGGGTACGTCTTCGTGGTCCTTCTGGACCTGGGCCATGTCTTTCCGACATCGCCCGACCCGATCCCGCTGATGCTGGGGGTGGTCGAAATCCTGGATTTCGTCCTCGCCCTTTATGTCCTTGCGCTGGTCCATCGCAGCCTTGGACACATCTGAACCGACCCTGCTCACACCCGAACCGAAACCGCAGCCATACCGATTCGGATGAGACCCGAGACCCTATTCAAAAACCTCAGGAAGAAGGAAAACCCATGCTTTTCAAGGAACGTTTCACATTGATGGCCTTACCGTTGGCCCTGATCACGGCCGCGTGCAGCGGCACCGGGGCGCAACATCAGCCCGTTCTGTCGGCCGAACCGGGTCCGGCCTTTGCCGCAGATCTGGAACAATGCCGCGCCGTGGCCAAATCCCAGAACCTGTGGAACCCGGAAACCCGGTCCCAGGCCCTTATCGGTGCCGGAGTTGGCGCACTGGCCGGGATCGCGGACGACTCGGTCAGCAACGCCGAGGGCGCGTTGGCCGGAGCGGCTGTCGGATCAGCGGCGGGTGCGGTCGCAGGTGCGGCAGATATGCGCAATACACGCCGCGATATCCTGATCGAGTGCCTACAGCAGCGCGGGCACCCGGTGGTTGGCTGAGATCATCAGCCGATCGATTAAAAGGTCTTCGAAACCCCTGCCCGCGCGTAACCGGAAATGGATACTCCAGAACCTGAGCGCGCGGGATCTTCCACAGGTTCCGGGCGTCTTGCCGATGTAGGTTCGCAAGCCGTCAAAGCCGCAAATACCAGAAACAGTCCTAGTGTTCTCATTTCAGTATCTTTTCTTTGGATGACATGCGCACCGGCATGCCAATTCACGTTGGTAGAAACAAAACCGATGCGCAATATGAAAGTGGCTTAGAATCCCAGGTAAATTCCCAGCGGCCCACGGCTCAGACCCACACCACCGCCAACATACGCTCCGCTTGAGCCTACCCCAATGGTCGCACTGACAGTTGGCTGAGCGGGCGCGGGCTGTACGGGCTCGCCGTCGGCTCCGCATCCGGCAAGCATAAGGCCGGACCCTGCAATCAGGATCGCTCGCAGCACGGTCATCACACCATTGCCTTCCATCGTTCAACCTGAGCACGCACCTGATCCGGGGCCGTGCCACCATAGGACTGGCGTGAGTTTACAGAGTTTTCGACACCAAGGACAGAGTAGACGTCATTTGTGATCTCGGGATGGACCGCCCGCATGTCATCCAGCGCCAGATCCGGCAGGTCGCAGCCCTTCTTCTCGGCCATGGCCACCAGCGATCCGGTAACATGATGCGCATCGCGGAATGGCAGGCCCAGCACGCGCACCAGCCAGTCGGCAAGATCGGTTGCAGTCGAGAAACCCGAGCCGGCGGCAGCGGCCAGGCTGTCGCGGTTGGCGGTCATGTCCTTGACCATGCCTTCCATCGCCGCCAGCGCCAGCATCCAGTTGTCGGCGGCATCAAAGACCTGTTCCTTGTCTTCCTGCATGTCCTTGGAATAGGCCAGCGGCAGGCCCTTCATCACCATCATCAGCGCCGTGTTGGCGCCAAAGATCCGGCCCACCTTGGCGCGGATCAGCTCGGCCGCGTCGGGGTTTTTCTTCTGCGGCATGATCGACGAGCCGGTCGAGAACCGATCTGACAGTGTAACAAAGCGGAACTGCGCCGAGGACCAGATCACCAGTTCTTCGGCCAAGCGCGACAGGTGGACGGCGCAGATCGAGGCGGTCGACAGGAACTCCAGCGCGAAATCCCGGTCGCTGACGGCGTCCAGCGAGTTGGCAGCGGGCCGGTCAAAGCCCAGCGCCTGGGCCGTCATATGACGGTCGATCGGAAAGGACGTGCCAGCCAGCGCCGCCGCACCCAGTGGGGATTCGTTCATCCGGGCGCGGGCGTCACGAACGCGGGACAGATCACGGCCGAACATCTCGACATAGGCCATCATGTGATGGCCCCATGTCACCGGCTGCGCCGTTTGCAGGTGGGTAAAGCCCGGCATGACCCAATCGGCCCCGGCCTCGGCCTGCGCCAAAAGCGCGCGGATCAGGGCCAACAGGCCGGATTCAGCCGCGTCCAGCTGATCGCGGACCCACAGCTTGAAATCCGTTGCGACCTGATCATTGCGCGAACGCCCTGTGTGCAAACGGCCTGCGGGCTCGCCGATGATCTCTTTCAGGCGTGCCTCGACATTCATGTGGATGTCTTCCAGCGCAGTCGAAAACTGGAACTCTCCGTTCTGGATTGCTGACAAAACGGTGAGCAGCCCTTCCCGAATGGCTTCGGCGTCACTATCACTTATGACGCCTGTGGCAGCCAGCATGGCCGCATGGGCGCGCGAGCCTGCGATGTCCTGGGCTGCCATCCGCTGATCGAACCCGATCGAGGCGTTGATCGCCTCCATGATCGCGTCTGGACCGGCGGCAAAGCGGCCGCCCCACATCTGGTTCGAGGATTGATCGGTCATGTAAGAAAACCCGGAGTTGATATGCGCCTATTTCGTCTGATCCCCCTTTATATGGCCCTTGCGCTGGGTGCAAATGCCGCCTTGGCGACCGATGCCGAGACGCTGGCCCCTCTGCGGGAAGACAGCCTGAAACGTCTGATCCTGCACAAGGAGCCGAAACCCGCCAAATCAATCGAGTTCCAGCTGGAAGACGACAGCGGTGTCGGCACGCTTGCTGATTACGAGGGCAAATATGTGCTGCTGAATTTCTGGGCCACCTGGTGTGCGCCCTGCCGCAAGGAAATGCCTCAGATCGCTGAGCTTCAGGAAGAGTTCGGCGGTGACAAGTTTCAGGTTCTGACACTGGCCACGGGTCGCAATTCACCTGCCGGTATCAAAAAGTTCTTTGAAGAAAACGGTATCGCCAACCTGCCCCGTCATCAGGACCCCAGCTCGGCCGCTGCCCGTGAGTTCGGCGTCATCGCTTTGCCGATCACGGTCATCCTGAATCCCGAAGGACAGGAAATCGCCCGGCTGATCGGCGACGCCGAATGGAACTCGGACAGTGCCAAAGCGATCATCTCGACGCTTGTTGGCGCCGAAAGTTAACGCATTTAGAAAAATTCGCGGATTTATGGTACCCTCCCACGCATTAAGAGTGGGAGGATTTTTATGAAACTCATTTTCAGTCTGGCAGCTGCAGCACTACTTGTCACCGGGCTAACGTCTGCCGCTGAAGCCAAAGAGCTGAAGAAACAAAAGCAATTTATCGAAGCTGTAGCGGGTAAAAAGCTTGTTAGCGGTGATACTTGGCTGATTATTTCCCCGGACGGAAAAATTGAAGGCGTGGGGCGAAACAACGTAAAGATAACCGGTGCCTGGGTCTGGAACAAACGTTTCTGGTGTAGGAATGTCGTCGCGGGTCAGAAGAAATTTCCTGAAGACTGCCTGAAGGTCAAAATTGACGGGTCTCAGGTGGAGTTCATTCGCAACAAAGGCAAAGGCGACGCCATAGTCTACACGATTGCCAATTAGGCACGCGGCTCTTTTCGATTCGTGTTACACTTGAGCCGGCCCCTATGGGCCGGTTTCCGTTTGCGACCTTAGAGAATGGAGGCAATGATGAAACCCGTCGTACTGCTGATCGGACGGTTGCCAAATGTGATCGGTGATGTGGCGCGGCAACTGGATCATCTGCCGATTCAGTGGCTGGGCGCACATGACACGGACGAGGTTCGAAAACAGCTGGATGCCGAGCCGCGGATTGCCTGCGCCATCTTGGGCGCGGGGCTTGACGACACGATCCGTGGTGAAATGGTGGGCATTATTGCCGCCCGCCGTCCGGATATCTGCATCCATCTGAAGGATCGTACATCCGGCCCCGAGGGTCTGGTGCCCTTCGTCGAACGTGTGGTGCAACACGAGATACTGGAACAGCTGGAAAACAGCTGACGCAACGCCACCTTTGACAGAGTTTCAACTCCTTTGCACTCTGCGCTCAGGAGGATGGAATGCCACTTGAAGTTCTACTGGCGCTGGTCGTCGGCGGCATAGCTGGCGTCACCCTGTTATTGCATCTCACCGGCAGGTCGCAGCAGGTGATGCTGACGCCCGACACTGCACGCTCACAATGGGCACGTCACTTTCCGGACGACGATGTGGTCGATGTCACGGTTTCCCATGATGGCCACGCCGCGGTGGTGCGCACCAGTACGGGCAATGGGTTGCTTTGGTCTTTCGGGGCCGACACCGTGGCCCGGCATCTGCTGGACTATGATCTTCTGGATCATCCGGAAGGCTTTGAGATTCTGTTTCACGAATTCTCGGTGCCCAAAACACTCATCCGACTGGACGAATTCGAACGCGATCACTGGCGTGACCTGATGGAGCCCGCATGACAGACCAGATTAGTTTTCCCGATGCGGTACAATGGGCCGTTCCTTTTTTCATCGCAGCAATTCTGGCCGAGTTTCTGTGGATCGCAGTCAAAGGCAAAGGCGGGCGCTATGAAACACGCGATGCGGTGACCTCTTTGATCATGGGCGCCGGAAACATCGCGTCGGGCTTTTTGCTGGGCTTTATCGCCTATGCGTTTTTCATGTGGCTGTGGCAAATCACGCCGATGAACCTGGGCACGTCAATTCCGGTTATCATCCTGTGCTTTGTCCTGGATGATCTGCGGTATTACTGGGTCCATCGCTTTGGCCATCGCATCCGCTGGGTCTGGGCCAGTCACGTAAACCATCACAGTTCACAGCACTACAACCTGACGACCGCGCTGCGGCAGACCTGGACCTATACGTTCACTTTCATGATGGTCGTACGCGCCCCGCTGATCCTGCTTGGGTTCCATCCGGCGATGGTTCTGTTCGTCGGCGGCCTCAATCTGATCTATCAGTTCTGGATTCACACCGAAGCCATCGGCAAGATGCCCCGCTGGTTCGAGGCGGTAATGAACACGCCCAGTCACCACCGCGCCCATCACGGCCGCAACGCGCGCTATCTGGATTGCAACTATGCCGGGGTGTTCATCATCTGGGACAAGCTGTTCGGCACCTTCGTCCCCGAGCAGGAGGACGACCGGGTGGACTATGGTCTGGTGCACAATATCGGCACCTTCAATCCCCTGCGGGTGGCCTTTCACGAATGGGTGGCCATCTGGCGCGACGCGACCCAGCCGGGCCTGACCCTGAAACAGCGGCTGGCCTACTGCTTTGCCCCACCGGGGTACAGCCACGATGGCAGCCGGGACAGTTCGGAACAGATCAAGGCCAAGCATCTGGCGCGCCATCCGGAAGATCGCGGAACGCCAGGTTTTGAGCATCTGGACAAAAAACTGCCCAGCGGACAAGCAGAACAGGCCTGAAACGGCCGGCTGAACCCTGCTTGTGCCTTGAAACTCGGCCATTCAACGCCATATCGGTCGACAGGCGCCGTGTATTGAGTGAGCGAGGGTCGGTATGAATCGTTTGGCAACCATTTCAACCTTTTTCGGCCTGTTCGGCCTGTTGATGGCCATGCTCGCAGCCCTTGGGGGCGCCGTTTCAGCCCTGATCGCGCTGGGTTTTGCAATGATGGCCCTAGGTGCGATGGGCGCAATACTTGGCGCCGCAGCCTCTTTGGCGCGCGCTTGGCAATCCACCCGCTGAGCCCCCGAGGCGGAAATTTTTCCGACCCCTTAACCGCAGATTCATCTCTTTGCCCCGAGACTGTGACCGGACACCTGTCCCGGACACATGGGAATCCGCGCTTATGGGAAACAAAAAACTGGCACATCTGCCTGAAGGGTCGGACAGCCCGTTGAATGCGGCAGTTTCGACACGGGATCGTTCGGTTGTGCAGATGGCAACCGATGCCGTGAAGCATAAGCAATGCAAACTGGCCTTTCAGCCGGTGATACAGGCGCACGCCCCTTACAGTGTCGCGTTTTACGAAGGGTTCATTCGGGTTCTGGACGAAACCGGCCGCGTCATCCCGGCCCGCGAATTCATGCCTCAGGTCGAAAACACGCCTATCGGCCGCGAACTCGACTGCGTGGCGCTGGAGCTTGGGCTGCGTACCTTGGCGAAGAACCCGGAAATACGCCTGTCGATCAACATGTCAGCCCGCTCGATCGGTTATTCCAACTGGTCGAGAATACTGGACAGGTTTCTGAAACGAGATGCCGGCTTGGGCGAACGGTTGATCCTCGAAATCTCCGAAAGCTCGGCCATGCAGGTACCTGAGCTGGTTGTCGATTTCATGGACCGATTGCAGGATCGTGGCATCGCCTTTGCGCTGGATGACTTTGGTGCCAGCAACTTCAGCTTCCGCCATTTTCGCGAGTTTCTGTTCGACGCAGCCAAAATCGATGGACAGTTCGTGCGGGGCATCAGCACCGACCCCGACAACCAGACATTGGTGCGGGCGCTGATCGCGGTGGCCCGTGAATTCGAAATTCTGGTCACGGCCGAATCGGTTGAAACACAGGAGGATGCAGCGTTTTTGGTGGCAAGTGGCGTGGATTGCCTGCAAGGATTCTTGTATGGCGCACCCAGCGTCGCGGAACCCTGGAAACAGGAAAACAAATCAAAAACAGGAAGTTGATTGCCTGCTCATCGACATTTTCCCACCTTTTCCGACACTGAGACAAGCTGCCCGTTGCTGCATGTGCAGCGTTGCGCTATTGCAAGGGTACTTGAGCGGGGGATCACGGGGCGCTCTTGTTTCGAGAGGACACCTCTTGACCTGCGCCGTCAGAAATTCCGCTGGCCCATGACGGTAAAGGACTGATCATATGACCAACGTAGTAATCGCATCCGCCGCACGAACAGGTGTCGGCAGCTTCAGTGGTTCGTTTGCGAACACCCCTGCCCATGATCTGGGCGCTGCCGTCCTGGAAGCAGTTGTCGAGCGCGCCGGAGTGGAAAAAGGCGAAGTCAGCGAAACCATCATGGGTCAGGTTCTGACTGCCGCCCAAGGCCAGAATCCCGCGCGTCAGGCGCATATCAATGCCGACCTGCCTCAGGAAAGCGCCGCATGGGGCATAAATCAGGTTTGTGGCTCGGGCCTGCGCGCCGTTGCTTTGGGCGCCCAGCATATTCAGCTGGGAGACGCGGAAATCGTCGCTGCTGGTGGTCAGGAAAACATGACCCTGTCACCCCACGCCGCCGCGCTGCGCGCCGGTCACAAGATGGGCGACATGAAATACATCGACACGATGATCCGCGATGGTCTTTGGGATGCTTTCAACGGCTATCACATGGGTCAGACTGCCGAGAATGTTGCAGAGAAATGGCAGATCAGCCGCGAAATGCAGGATGAATTCGCCGTCGCTTCGCAGAACAAAGCCGAAGCAGCCCAAAAGGCCGGCAAGTTCGCGGACGAAATCGTGCCCTTCACCATCAAGACCCGCAAGGGCGACATCGTGATGGACAAAGACGAATACATCCGTCATGGCGCGACCATGGAAGCCATGGCCAAACTGCGCCCGGCCTTCACCAAGGACGGTTCGGTCACCGCAGCCAACGCCTCGGGATTGAACGACGGTGCGGCCGCGACACTGCTGATGTCAGCCGAAAACGCGGAAAAGCGCGGAATCGAACCTCTTGCACGCATCGCGTCCTATGCGACCGCCGGTCTGGACCCGTCGATCATGGGCGTCGGCCCGATCTATGCATCGCGCAAAGCGCTGGAAAAAGCAGGCTGGTCGGTTGACGATCTGGACCTGGTCGAAGCCAACGAAGCCTTTGCCGCACAGGCCTGCGCCGTGAACAAGGACATGGGCTGGGATCCGTCGATCGTCAACGTAAACGGCGGCGCCATTGCCATCGGCCACCCGATCGGTGCTTCGGGGTGCCGTGTTTTGAACACCCTGCTGTTCGAAATGAAACGGCGCGATGCGAAAAAGGGTCTGGCGACCTTGTGCATCGGCGGCGGCATGGGCGTTGCCCTGTGTGTGGAGCGCGACTAAGCGCTTTGACAATCAAATAGAAATAGGCGCCCAGTTGGGCGCCTTTTTTGTTACATTGAGGTTCTAACCCTTGGATGCGACGATATTGCCGCCTGGAAACCAAGATTCACGACGAAACAATATTGCGCACGATCATCTCTCAGAGTAACAGCATTACCAAGACGACTAAAATTGAAGGAGTCATAAATGGCACGAACAGCTCTCGTAACCGGCGGTTCCCGCGGCATTGGCGCAGCAATTTCCAAGGCGCTCAAAGCCGAAGGGTATAACGTTGCGGCCACCTATGCGGGGAATGACGAAGCCGCTGCAAAATTCACCGAAGAAACCGGGATCAAGACCTACAAGTGGAACGTCGCGGATTACGACGAATCCAAAGCGGGCATCGAACAGGTCGAAGCCGAAGTTGGCCCCATCGATGTGGTCGTCGCCAATGCAGGCATCACCCGCGATGCTCCGTTCCACAAAATGACCCCCGACCAGTGGAAGGACGTGATCGACACCAACCTGACCGGTGTGTTCAACACCGTACACCCCATCTGGCCCGGCATGCGCGAGCGCAAGTTCGGCCGTGTCATCGTCATCAGCTCGATCAACGGTCAGAAAGGCCAATTCGCTCAGGTGAACTATGCTGCGACCAAGGCCGGCGACCTGGGCATCGTGAAATCTTTGGCGCAGGAAGGCGCGCGGGCGGGCATCACTGCCAACGCGATCTGCCCCGGCTATATCGCAACCGAAATGGTCATGGCTGTGCCCGAGAAGGTGCGCGAGTCCATCATTGGCCAGATCCCGGCCGGCCGCTTGGGTGAGCCAGAGGAAATCGCCCGCTGCGTGGTCTTCCTGGCATCGGACGATTCGCAGTTCATCAACGGTTCGACGATCTCGGCCAACGGTGCGCAATTCTTCGTCTGATCCAGAGTTGTGAACAAAAAACGGGCCGGTCCTTTTGGGCCGGCCCTTTCTGATCCCGTAAGAACGCGCGCGCTGCGATCAGCGGGAACCGAATATCCATCCCCAAAACTGCCAGACCACCCTGCTGCGCTCTTGATGGGCACGCAGGATCGCCATCTGGGCGGCGGGATTCGTCGTCATCTCGATCATGGCAGTCTCCTTTTTCAAGTCAGTTTTGTTTGACCTGATGTGAATATGAGGGTTACGAATGAAAGCGACAAACGAGCTTTCTTGGATCTTCAGTTAAGATTTACTTCACTATGAGTGACTATCTTCCTCCGCTGACCGCGTTGCGTGCTTTTGACGCCGCGGCCCGGCACATGTCTTTTGCGAAGGCGGCGGAAGAGCTGCATGTGACACCAGCTGCCCTGTCCTTTCAGATCAAGTCGCTTGAAGAACACCTTGGACGTCCGCTGTTCCGCCGCCTGAACCGCGCCGTAGAACTGACCGAGGCGGGCCGTGCCCTTGCGCCCGGTGCGGCAGAAGGGTTTGCCACCTTGCAATCCGCGTGGCGCGCAGTGCGCAGACAGGAAGATGACACAAGCCTGACCGTCACCGCGGGCCCTGCTTTGACCGCCAAGTGGCTGGCGCCGCGGCTCTATGAATTTGCCCGGGCGCATCCCGAGATCGATCTGAAATTCTCGGCCACGCTACGCAACATGGATCTGGAGCGGGACGATGTGGATGTCGCCATCCGGTTCGGGAATTCAGCCGATGACGGGCTGTATTCCGTTCCCGTCAGAAAGGAATGGCTGACCCCTGTCATGACCCCGGAGTTGGCGGAACAATTCACCACGCCGGGCAGCCTTGAAGCGGCCCCACTGATCCATGACGATTCGATCAGTTTTCTGACCCCGCCCTGCGATTGGCCCGCTTGGTTCCGTGCCGTGGGAATGGATTTTACCCCGACACATGGCGCGCATTTTTCCAATGCAGATCACGCGATTGATGCCGCTGTTGCCGGTGTCGGCGTGGCACTGGGGCGACGCGCCATGATTCTCAAGGACCTGACCGAAGGCCGCTTGGTTGCACCGTTCAAGGTGGCACTGGAAACACAAGGCCGGTTCCGGTTTCTTTGCCTGCCGGGGGCCGAAAAGAAACCTCAGATCGCAGCGTTTCGCGATTGGTTCCTGACCGAGATTGAAAAAACCGCGCATATATCGGATGAGTTCAAAATCATACCGATTGAAGAGGTTTCCCACCCATGACCAAAATGCGCGCAACGGCCATCGGTTTCGTGGCTGTCTTGCTATGGGCCTTGCTGGCGTTGTTCACCGTCGGGTCGGCGCCTACGCCGCCCCTGCTGCTGAACACGATCTGCTTTTCGATTGGCGGTGCGCTTGGGCTTGTCTGGGCGATGGTGACAGGTGGTCTGAGCGATCTAAAGCGAGTACCCTGGACGACCTACCTGTTTGGCGCATTGGGCCTGTTTGGCTATCACGCGCTGTATTTTTCGGCCTTGCGCATGGCACCGGCTGCCGAGGCCGGGCTGATCGCTTATCTCTGGCCTCTGCTCATTGTGCTTCTGTCAGGGATGTTGCCGGGTGAACATCTGCGTATTGGCCACCTGATCGGGGCCTGCCTTGGATTTGCAGGGGCCGCTGTGATCATTGCCGGAGGTGGCGGCGCGGGCTTTCAGGCCCAATACCTGCCCGGATATGCACTGGCCTTGCTGTGCGCACTGACATGGTCGGGCTATTCCGTTCTATCACGCAGATTGGAGGGCACGCCGACCAGTTCCGTCGCAATTTTCTGCCTTGCGGCTGCGCTCGCCTCGGGTCTGCTGCATCTGGCGGTGGAAGACACTGAACTGCCCGATACGGCACTGGGCTGGGCGTCGGTGCTGGCACTCGGCCTTGGGCCCGTCGGGCTGGCGTTCTACGTCTGGGACATAGGCGTCAAGCAAGGCGACATACAAATCCTCGGAACCTCATCCTATGCGGCCCCGTTGTTGTCGACCCTAGCTTTGGTGGTGGCCGGGATCGCCGCCCCATCCTGGGGGCTTGCGATCGCGGCCTTCCTGATCACCGGCGGAGCCTTGATAGCGGCCCGCGCCAGCCTGAAAACTTAAGCGGACAGGCGTTCGATCTCTTCTTTCAGCTTGAGCTTCTGTTTTTTCAGCTGAGCAATATGGAGATCATCGATACCTGGCGAGCGTTGGGCTTCTTCCACTTCCAGACCGAGAGATTCGTGCTTTTTCTTCAGTTCCGTCAGATGTGCGCTCACGCTCATTGCGATCCTCCTTGTTTATGTGTCTGTATGTCACGTAAGAATTTGACCACATCGTTTCCACCCTGTCACGCTGCAGACGCACAGAATCTGTAACAAATCCGACAAATTCGGCTGGTCATTGCCGATGGCACAAGTTCCGAGGCAACGGAGCGGCCTGTCGAAGCACGGCAGAGACCGCCTCGGTATAGCTGTCACCGTCCTTTTCGTGGCGCTCACCGGCGTGCAGAATCAAAGGCGCATGCAGACGAAATGCCGCGCGTCCCCCTTTGCGGGCGCTCAGGATGACCAGCTCGGCCTGGCGGCCCGCCCGCGCGCTGAGCGGCAGCACCTCGATGGAACCCAGTTTCCCCTCACATGCCGTCAGCATATCGGGAAGACGGTCGGCTTTCTGTATCATGTGCAGGAACCCCCGAGGGGCAAGGCGTTTGGCCGCAACAGTAATCCAGTCGATCAGCGGCGTATCTTCGCCCAGGGCAATGCTCCGCCCTGTGTCGCTGGCGGGGCTATGCGCCCCCGCACGGTAATAGGGCGGGTTCGCTATAACGTGATCAAAGTGACGCTGTCGGAGGTCATCAGGCAAAGCGTTCAGGTCAGCCTCGATCACGTCCAGATCACAGCCGTTGATATCCGAGTTGCGGCGGGCCAGATCCGCATAGGCCGGTTGCAATTCGATCCCAACCAATTGCAGCCCCGGTACCCGCGCGGACAGGCACAGAATGGCGGCCCCCGCGCCACACCCCAGTTCCAGCACGGCTTGCCCGGCCTTTGCAGGGACGGATGCGGCAAGCAGAACAGGGTCTACCCCGGCGCGGTAACCTGACGCAGGTTGCAGCAATCGCACCCGACCACCAAGGAAATCGTTGCACGTCAATTCATTGTCGTCGAAGCGCATCATCGGCCCAGCGGGATCTCGTTGTCGCGCATCACACGCTCGGCCCGGGTCAGGTCTTCGGACCGAACCATCAGACGTCGGGGGAATATTCCGATACCACCTTCGAGGATGCTCATATTTACGTCCATCTGAAAGCAGTCTATATCCTCGCCCTCAAGGAGAGCGGATGCAAAGGCCAGGATCGTCGGATCGGTACTGCGCAACAGTTCTTTCATGGGGATGGATGTAAGGGCAAGGCGAGGCGAAAGTCGAGTCTTGTATCAGGAGTGTGATGACCGTCGACATGATCTCAAAACCGCATGAGCGTCTCGCTGAAATTCTGGCGGGTGAGATGGAGGCCGTGAACGGGCTGATCCGCACGCGGATGGCGTCGGACCATGCGCCACGTATCCCCGAAGTGACGCAGCACCTGGTCGAAGCCGGTGGAAAACGCCTGCGCCCGATGCTGACACTGGCCGCAGCACGCCTGTTTGGCTATTCCGGCGACCACCATGTGCGCCTTGCGGCGACGGTCGAGTTCATCCACACCGCCACCCTGCTGCATGACGACGTCGTGGATGAAAGCGCACAGCGACGGGGCCGCCCGACCGCCAATCTGCTGTGGGACAACAAATCCAGTGTTCTGGTTGGCGACTACCTGTTTTCACGCAGTTTCCAATTGATGGTGGAAACGGGCTCGCTTCGGGTTCTGGATATCCTGGCCAATGCCTCTGCAACCATTGCCGAAGGCGAAGTGCTGCAAATGACGGCCGCAACCGATCTGCGTACGGATGAAAGCGTTTATCTTCAGGTCGTGCGCGGCAAGACGGCGGCCTTGTTTTCAGCCGCGACCGAAGTGGGCGGCGTGATCGCAGGCGCCTCGGAAGAGCAGGTCAAAGCGCTTTTCGCCTATGGCGATTCCCTGGGGATCGCGTTCCAGATTGCCGATGACCTGCTGGATTATCAGGGCGACAGCAAAGCGACCGGGAAGAATGTTGGCGATGACTTCCGTGAACGGAAACTGACCCTGCCCGTCATCAAAGCCGTGGCGCAATCCACGCCGGAAGAACGCGCCTTCTGGGAGCGCACGATCGAAAAAGGCCGCCAACAGGACGGGGATCTGGATCAGGCGCTGGGTCTGATGAACAAATACGCCACGCTGGAAGAAACCCGGCAAGACGCATTGGGTTGGGCAAACAAGGCCAAAGCCGCTTTGGATGTATTGCCTGACCACGAAATTCGCGGTCTGCTACGCGAATTGGCCGATTACGTGGTTTCACGTCTCAATTGAGCTGCGTGGCGCGGCACCACCAATCAGGATGGGCTGCGCCGACCTCATAGGCGGCAAAATGCGCGTCTTTCATCGTCGGATACAGCGCAAAACAGGTTGATCCTGACCCTGACATGCGCACCACGAGCGCGCGATTGGTCATCTTCAACTCGTCCAACACCTGTTCAATCTCGGGTGCGACATTCATGGCGGGCACTTCCAGATCGTTGCGTTGATTGCGCAGCCACTGGGCGCACTCATCGGCATTGTCAAACTCAGGCGTGATTTCAGGCATTGGCGGATTGTCTCTGATCGCCAGCGCGTTGAAAACGGCACCGGTGGGCACCTGTACATTCGGGTTGACCAAAAGGGCGGGCAGGTGCGGAAGGTTCACCGCCGTCAAACGATCACCAATGCCCTGCATTCTGATCGCCCGACCTTCCAGGCAGACGGGGACATCCGCCCCCAATGACAACGGCAGGCCCTGCGGGAGGTCGCAGCCCTGATCTGCCAGGGCCCCAAGCGTGGCCGCGGCATCAGACGACCCTCCACCAATGCCCGCCCCATGGGGCAAGGACTTGGTCAGTTGAATATGACCGGTCCAACCGACAGCTTCTGCCGCCCTCCAGACCAGATTTCGGCTGTCCGTGGGGACTCCGCCGGCAAACTCGCCGCGCACGTCCATGGACAACTCGGGGCCGGGGCTGAATGTCAGCCGATCACCCAGATCGGCGAATACAACCAGCGAATCCAACAGGTGATAGCCGTCGTCTCGACGGCCGGTCACATGAAGGGTCAGGTTGATCTTGGCGGGCGCAAACGCCTTAATTTCCATTGGCGACTTTCAATGGCTCCGAACCTTCTTCGGCCAGAACGGCATCCAGCCCCACTTCGATCTTGCGCCGGATCCGATCCGGGTCGGCTTCGCCGTCCGTGTCTTCCGGATCGATAAAGGACAGGGCGCGACGCCACTGGAACTCGGCCTCGCGCGCGCGCCCTACAGCCCAATAGACGTCACCCAGATGATCGTTGACCACTGGATCCACCGGCATCAGCTCAACTGCACGTTCCATATGTTCGACGGCCTCGTCGTAACGCCCCAGACGGAACAGAACCCAGCCCAGACTGTCCACGATATAGCCACTGTCCGGACGCGCAGCTACGGCGCGCTCGATCATGTCCAATGCTTCGTCCAGCTTTTCCTTGCGCTCTACCAGCGAATACCCCAGGTAATTCAGAACCTGGGGCTGATCCGGGTTCAATTCCAGCGCCCGGCGGAAATCAGCTTCGGCCTGATCCCAGTGCTTCAACCTTTCATGGCTGATTCCTCGCGCGTAATGCAGGAACCAATTCCCACCCGCCGCGCCATCCGTCAGGGCGATCGCAGTGTCATAAGAGGCCACGGCAGCGGCATAGTTTTCCTGTCGGCGCTGCAAGTCTGCCAAAGCGACATGCACACCCGGAAAATCAGGGTCCTGCGCAGCCAGGTTTTGCAACACCTCGACGGCCGCATCGGTTTTTCCCGAACGGTCCAGAACTTCGGCCCGGCCCAATTCGGCTGCATGGTGATCGTTGCTGTCCGCCGGGACCAGGCGGTACGCTTCAACCGCCAAATCATATTGCTGCAAGTTATCCAGCAGGTCCGCACTCAGCAAAATGGCATCCACATGATCGGGGCGCAGGAAACTGGCCAGGCGTGCGTACAGCAGAACGTAATCGGGCGAAGCTTCGCTGTTCAACGCGGCACCGACGGTAAAGAATATTTCGGCCATGCCGTCCTGAGCGGATCGGACATGAGTGAACGGCAGTGTTTCACCCGCCGCCAACTGGCTCAAATACGCCTCGATGGTCGGGTCACTGCCCGCCACAAAAACATTGTCCAGAAACTGAATGGCGTCTTCGTTGCGATCCAGCTGTGACAGAATCTCGGTGCGGGCCAAGGCGGCACGACGAGAGAACCGGGCAACCGTTCCATCATTGTCCGCAAGTATCGCCTCGGCGCCTTCGAAATCACCGATAGACGCCAAAGCCATCGCCTTGTGGTAAAGCGCGAATTCCCTGAGACCATCCTGTGTGGCGACGGAATCGAACTGTTCCATCGCTTTCGTCATCTCACCCTGTCCCAGATGGGCCCAGGCGATCATCAGGCCGTCAACAAGGGGGCCAACTCCCTGTGTTTCAGGGTCACGGGCCAGCAGGTCGTCAAATTTCCCCTCGGCGATCAGATTGGCCGAAATCACCATACGCGCAGCCTGGCTGGGCAGGTTGGCTTCTTCGATCTGCTGGGCGATCGGCAGCGCGCGCGCCACTTCCCCCAAAGCGATGCGCGCGACGACAACACTTTCCTGCAACAGCGCATTTTGGGGATCAAACCTGAGGGCCTGAGCGTAGTACCTTTCAGCGGCAGAATAGTCGTTTTCGTAAATCGCCTGCCGCCCGGCCAGATATGACCCGGCACCCGTTTCCGAATAGGCCGGAACTGCGACCGACGACATGAACAGCACGGACAAAGCCGCGCGACGAACCAGGGAAAACACCGAAATCCTGCCTTGCTATCGTTGACTGAGGGGTAAGCTAGGGCTTCGGCAGGCAAGAGGCAATGGCAGAGCCTTCACAGCGCCGCCATTGCCCGTTTTTTGCTTACATGTTCGGATAGTTTGGACCGTCGCCGCCCTGCGGTGTGGTCCAGGTGATGTTCTGGCTGGGATCCTTGATGTCGCAGGTTTTGCAATGAACGCAGTTCTGGAAGTTGATGACGAATCGCGGACCGCTCTCATCCTCGACCACTTCATACACACCGGCCGGGCAATACCGCTGCGCCGGCTCATCGTATTTCGGCAGGTTGACCTTCACGGGGATTTCCGGATCGGCCAGACGCAGGTGGCAGGGCTGGCTTTCCTCGTGGTTCGTCGCTGCGAACGAGACATTCGTCAGACGATCGAAGGACAGCGTTCCATCCGGCTTTGGGTAATCGATTGGCTGGTGCTTGCTGGCATCCTCGGTCGATTCCGCGTCGTTCTTGCCGTGACCCAGCGTGCCGAACAGCGAAAAGCCAAACGTGTTGGTCCACATGTCCAGACCACCCAGCATCAGGCTGGCGGTCAGACCCCATTTCGACCACATCGGCTTGACATTGCGAACCTTTTTCAGGTCGGAACCAATCGCGCCATTGCGAACTTCGGTCTCGTAAACCGTCAGTTCATCGCCCGAACGCTCGGCCTTGATGGCGTCATAAGCAGCCTCGGCCGCAGCTTTGCCCGACAGCATCGCGTTGTGGTTGCCTTTGATGCGCGGCACGTTGACCATGCCCGCCGAACAGCCCAACAGCGCCACGCCCGGAGCAACCAGTTTTGGCATCGACTGATAGCCGCCTTCCGTAATCGCGCGGGCGCCGTAGGCCACGCGCTTGCCGCCTTTCAGCAGATCGGCCACCATCGGGTGGTGCTTGAACCGCTGGAACTCCATATAGGGGTACAGGTGCGGGTTCTTGTAGTTCAGGTGAACCACGAATCCGACGTAAACCTGATTGTTTTCAAGGTGATAAATGAAGGACCCGCCGCCAGCGTTGCTGCCCAACGGCCAGCCCATCGTGTGCGTCACGCTGCCTTCCTTGTGCTTGGCAGGGTCGATCTCCCAGATCTCTTTCATGCCGACACCGTATTTCTGCGGCTCTTTGCTGGCAGACAGATCGTATTTGGCAATCACTTCCTTGGACAGCGACCCACGGACACCTTCCGACAGGAAGACATATTTGCCGTGCAGCTCCATCCCCGGTTCGGTGTTGGGGCCATAGGAACCGTCTGGTTCCAGACCGAAGACACCGGCAACCACGCCTTTGACTTCGCCATTTTCGCCATAGACCATTTCCGAGCACGCCATGCCCGGGAAGATCTCGACACCCAGTTCTTCGGCCTGTTCAGCCATCCAGCGGCAGACATTGCCCATCGAAACGATGTAGTTGCCATGGTTGTGCATCAGGGGCGGCATCGGGAAGTTCGGGATACGGACCTGACCCGCCTCACCCAGCATGTAGAACTTGTCGTCTTTCACGGGCACATTCAGCGGCGCGCCTTTTTCCTTCCAGTCCGGTATCAGAGCATCCAGACCACAGGGGTCGAGAACCGCGCCTGACAGGATATGCGCGCCAACCTCCGAACCTTTTTCCAGAACCACTACGTTCAGGTCGGCATCCAGCTGTTTCAGACGGATGGCCGCAGACAGGCCCGCAGGACCTGCACCCACGATCACCACGTCGTATTCCATCGCTTCGCGTTCAATCTCGGCCATCGCGGGCTCCTTAGCTAACTTTCCGAATTGGCGCTGTCACCGCATGATCTGCGCAATTTTGTTTCACGGCTGATTACATGGTCACAAAGACATTGGTCAATCGAAACACGGCGTAACAAGGGCGCTATTCGACACATCAACCTTCCGGTGTGTCCCCCATCAGGTATCTGGGACCGCTACCATGCGATTTTGCCCGGTCATCGGGGTTGTAAAGCGCGCATTTCGGCAGGCTCAGACACCCGCATCCGATGCAGCCATCCAGATTGTCGCGCAACCGCGTCAGGGTGTCGATTCGCTGATCCAGATGGGCCCTCAGCTGTACGCTGATCGCCTTCCAGTCCTGAGGCGTCGGCGTGCGGTTTCCGGGCAGGCCCGACAACACCTGCCGGATTTCAGGCAGGGTCAGGCCGAACTGCTGCGCAATCATCACAAAGCTCAGCCGCCGAATATCGGCCCGTTGGTAACGTCGCTGCCCGCCCGCGTTGCGCCAGGGCGAAATCAAACCCTGCGCCTCGTAGTACCGGATGGCCGAAACGGCCAGACCTGTGCGCCGGGCCAATGCGCCAATCGCCAGCCCCTCTGATACCGCCATCAAACCCTCACGAGAAATACCTTGACCTAAAGTTAGG
Organism: Ruegeria sp. BF10; assembly: GCF_056538725.1. Classification (NCBI taxonomy): domain Bacteria; kingdom Pseudomonadati; phylum Pseudomonadota; class Alphaproteobacteria; order Rhodobacterales; family Roseobacteraceae; genus Ruegeria; species Ruegeria sp. BF10. The sequence goes on along the minus strand of NZ_JBQFTR010000001.1, from coordinate 99,486 downwards.
TTTAGAAATTACGCTGAGTCGGGACAAGCCAAAAAACACAGGAGATCCCATGATGGCGACGCTTGAACACACCAATTTCACTGTCCGCGACCCGCAGGCCTCGGCCGGTTGGATGCAAAAGGTCTTTGGCTGGAAAACCCGTTGGGAAGGCCCTGCAATTGCTGGTGGATACACTGTGCATGTCGGCTCGGCCCATACGTATCTGGCGCTGTACAAACCTGACGACCCGAAACAGTCGGATGAAAGCAGCTATGATGTGATCGGCGGGCTGAACCATGTCGGTGTTCTGGTCGAAGACATAGATGCCACCGAAGACAAGGTTCGCAAGGCGGGATTCGAGCCCCACAACCACGCCGATTACGAACCAGGGCGCCGGTTCTATTTCCGCGATGACAACGGGATCGAGTTCGAAGTTGTGCAATATGATTGAGATGATTTGGCTTTGCACCCCATCGCAGCGTTGGCGCAGGTCGCGGCATCCCGATCATCGGCACAGGCCCCACCCCAAATCAAAACGGCGCGAAGTCGCGAATTGATCGCTGCTGACGCTGTCACCTCTTGCAATTCACGTGGCATTTGGGTCAGGTAACTGCCAATCTAACATTCGCCCCGACGCTCCTGTGCGGCGGGGCTACTCAATTTATGCGTGGACGTAGAGAGTATGGAAAAGATCCCGATGACGCCTGCGGGCAATGCCGCGCTCGAGGCGGAGCTGAAGAACCTCAAATCCGTTGAACGCCCGGCGATCATCGAAGCCATCGCCTCGGCGCGCGAGCTGGGCGACCTGAAGGAAAACGCCGAATACCATTCTGCCCGTGAAAAACAGGGCTTCATCGAAGGTCGCATCAAGGAACTGGAAGGTATCCTGTCGCTGGCCGATGTCATCGACCCGGCAAAACTGTCGGGCGCGGTCAAGTTTGGCGCAAAAGTCACATTGGTCGACGAAGATACCGATGAAGAAAAGACCTGGCAGATCGTTGGTGAATACGAGGCCAATATCGAAAACGGCCTGCTGAACATCAAATCCCCCATCGCCCGCGCCCTGATCGGCAAAGATGAAGGGGACAGCGTCGAAGTGCGCACACCCGGCGGCGTGCGCTCTTACGAAATCCTGAGTATCGAGTACGCCTGACCGGAGCGCATGTAATGTCGGGGCCAAAACCTGACCCGGAAACCGAAAAGCCGACGTCGCTGGGCATCTATGATCGCCCGAAGACTCCGGCTGTCACCGAAATCGAGATTGCCGCACTGGTGCTCAGCCTGATCTGGCTGGTGGTGTCGGTTGTCTTTCTCGTGCTGCCCGGTCAGGGGCAGAACGGTGGCCTCGTCGTCACCTTTCTGGCTGTATTCATGCCTGTGGCGATGATCTGGGTTGCGGCCACCGCGATGCGTGCCAGTCGGGTGATGCGAGAGGAAAGCGAACGCCTGCAAACGGCAATCGACGCGATCCGGCAGGCCTATGTGGCGCAGCAGCAGCGCGCCTCCAGCACTTATGAACCTGCGGTGACCAAAAAGCTGGATGAAATCGCTGCGGCCACACGGAAAACCGAAGACGCCTTGGCAACGTTCTCGACCACACGCACAGCGCGCTCTGCCGCGGCCTCGCAGCCTTCCGCTCAGGGAGACCAGACCTCGTTGGAACTGGGGACGCCTGCGGAAGAGATCACACCACCACTGAGTACCGAGGTTTTCATCCGTGCCCTGAATTTCCCCGAAACGCAGGATGACACCGAGGGGTTCAATGCGCTGCGTGTTGCATTGAAGGACCGCAAGACGGCACAGCTTGTGCAAGCTTCGCAGGATGTTCTGACGCTGCTCAGCCAGGAAGGCATCTACATGGATGACCTGCGCCCCGACATGGCCCGGCCAGAAATCTGGCGCCAGTTCGCCCAAGGCACACGCGGGCGCGCCGTGGCGGCGCTGGGGGGTGTGCGCGACAGATCTTCATTGGCGCTGACAGCGGCCCGAATGAAGCAGGACCCGATTTTCCGCGACGCCGCGCACCATTTCCTGCGTCGGTTTGACAAGATGATAGCCGAGTTCGAACCCACGGCCAGCGATGCGGAACTGAGTGAATTGGGTGAAACCCGAACGGCACGCGCATTCATGTTGCTGGGCCGCGTGGCAGGCACGTTTGATTAATCCTGCCCGACAACCCACGACATTTTGGTCGCGCTGCGGAAATTGAACAGATACTTCAGTGGTCCGGTTTTTTCTTGACCCAGGGGCTGGAACCCCTCGCGTTCGTACAAGCTGCGGGCGCGGGGGTTTGTGTCGATGACATCAAGCTGAACCTCTGACATGTTGCGGTTGCGGGCCTCGGACTTGATGGCATTCAGCAATGCCGTGCCCACTCCTTTGCCGCGCGCCTCGGCGGCGACAAAAATACCGTCCATCTGGAACACGCCCGGTTTCAGTTCGCGCTCCAGCACGCTCAGAACCAAGGCGCGCCAGATCGCCCCGAACCATCCATAAACCCGCGCAAGGTCGGACATGCTGCCCCCTGAAAAGGCTCCCTCGCGCGTCTTGAATCCTGCCAGGCCCAGCACCCGCCCTGTTTCATCCCGCGCAACCAGCGCGAAATCCGGGTTCAATGCGATTTCAAAGAAAGCCAATCCTTTTTCGTCCGGCCCCATGACTTTGTCCAGCTTGGCCGCAAATGCCTGCCAGAACAGCGCCGCCGCCTGCGCGCGTTCCTGATCGGCGAATCCTCGTGAAATCGTGACCGTCACACGCCGAAACTTCCATAAGGAAGGAACCGGACCATATCGCCCGGTTTGACATGGCGCGCACCATCTTCGATTTCAACCAACCCTTCAGCCCAGCTGAGGCCACTGATCCGGCCTGACCCTTCCGAGTGGAAGACCTCGGCCCGCCCATCCCGCATTCTGGCACGCAGATATTCCCGACGACCGGGCTTCTTGCGCTTTTCAAAGGCGGCAGGCACTTCGAAACCTTGCGGTTCTACCCAGCCTTCACCGGACATCAGCCCCAAGGCCGGACGCGCGAAGATCAACGTACAGACCATGGCGGCAACCGGGTTTCCGGGCAGGCCGAACACCGGCACGCCGGACCACAAACCCAAAGCCAGCGGCCGCCCGGGTTTCAACGCAATGCGCCAGTGCTGCATCGCTCCGGCCTGACGCAACAGGGCCGAAACATGGTCTTCGTCACCCGCTGACGCGCCACCGCTGGTCAAAACCACATCAGCCCGTTCTGCGGACTGGTCCAATCGATCCCGCAAGGCGTCGCGATCATCCGAAACACGCCCCATGTCCACGGGCACGAAGCCCATACGTTCGATCAAGGACAGCAGCATCGGGCGGTTGGCGTCGAAAATCTGACCCGGACCCGCGCGCTCTCCGGCTTCGACCAATTCATCACCCGTAGAGACCACGGCCACGCGAAGCGGTTTGCGCACGTTGACTTCGGCGATCCCCACGGCAGACAGCAGCGCAAGATCGGCGGGGGTCAGCCTGCGCCCGGCAGAAAGAGCGATATCGCCTGCGGCCACATCTTCTCCCGCGCGCCGTGTGTTGGCGCCTTTTTTCAGCGGGCCGTGGAAGGCAATGTGGCCGTCCTTGACCGTGACATCCTCTTCCAGAATGACCGTGTCGACACCGGCAGGCAGCGCCGCCCCCGTCAGCACGCGCAAGGCACGGCCTTCAGGCACGTCACCGTCGAACGGGATCCCTGCCGCCGCGCGCCCGTCAATCAATGGCATGATCTGCGGGCCATCAGGGGCGGGACCGGCAAACCCGTACCCATCCACGGCCGTATTGGGAAGCGGCGGGTTCGAACGTCGGGCGACCACATCCCGGGCCAGAACGCGCCCGCACGCCTTGGTCAGCGCCATCGTCTCAGATGCGGTAATCGGGTGCAGCCTGTCACGCAAATAGGCCAGCGCCTCATCCACCGGTGTCCAGTTGACCCCGGCGGGCAAGGCAAAACAATCGTTCCGCAACGGGGGCGGGGCTATGTTCGGCTTGTCCTGAGGCACACCCAATATCCAACCTTCCTCTGCCGCTGAGACGTTCAATTGCGCATCCAACTCCTGCTCTGTTAAACCCGACAGAGTCAAGGCGACCTGTTCAACCTGCCAGGCATCTTTGATCCGCCCTTCCGGAGGCGCACCCAAGGTCAGAGACGGCCAGATTTCCACGAAGGCGACTGGTTTATCCACCGGTTCGAACGGCCAGACCGAGATTTGCCCGGCAAACCGATGGCGAAGCCGGTTCAGAACCGGAAGGCCCATCATCACCTGCCCGCCCACTGCACCCGCACCCGCCATCTGCCAGCAGGTGAAACTGCCCTTTGCCAAAGTCTCCACGGCACGACGGTTCGGGAACGGGTTGGAATAGTCCGATTTGGTGCGTGGCAGGCCGTCAATATCTCGGCGCAGTCCATTCATCCAGAACGGGCCACGGCCGCCAAACTGAAGGTTGATCCGACCCGCCAGATCAAAGCGGTTGTTGGCCTTCGGGGAATCCTCGATATGTTGGTCGAACCAATCCCACAACGCCAGCGGATCGTCCGTTCCGGTCATCGCCCGCGCGAAGCCGCATGGATATCCAAAAGGAAAATCGAACCCAAGAAGCAGACGGCGACCGGCCATCAGTTCGGCGTGGATCAGAGCATCCAACCATTGCTCTGCAACCAGCCTGTTACGCAGGTATTCGGGGTCAAGCACTTTCCCATTACGTACAATGCAGGCCCAGATCGCATCCTTGCGCGGGGTCGGTCCGGTGTCGTTTCCGCCAGACCAATCCACCATTGCAAAGGTCTGGAACAGGCTCACAATCCGACCTCCTTCAGGATGAAATCCGCGACGCCGGCAGTGTCGTTCAAGTCAAAAACCGGGCGGTCCAGATCCAGCGCGGTGTCGCTGGCCACCGCGCGGATGGTGCCGTTTTCCGGTGCCATCAGCGCATTGCCCGCCGCTGCGCGATACGCTTCGATCTTGGGGTGGTCCTCGCGCTTGAACCCTTCGACCAACACCAGATCGACCGGCGAGAGCCGCGCCAGCAGCTCGGCCAGCGGCGGTTCAGGCGCGCCCCGCAATTCCTGCATCAAAGCAATACGTTGCCCCGAGGCAAGCAATACCTCGCTGGCCCCTGCCACGCGGTGCCGGTGACTGTCCGTGCCCGGCTGATCCACATCGACGCTGTGATGCGCGTGCTTGACCGTAGAGACCGCGAATCCCCGGCCTGTGATCTCGGCCACCAGCCGTTCCATCAGCCCGGTTTTGCCGGCATTCTTCCAGCCCGTGACGCCGTAAACCCTCATGCCTGCTCCAACAAGGTTCGGGCGCGATCCAGATCTTCAGGCGTGTTGACGTTGAAGAAAGGATCGAACGGGTCGGCGCTGAACAAAGCCTCGCGCCCGTCATGTTTGTCGGTCCACAGCACCACCTTGCGCAACCCGTCCATCAGCGCCGCCCGCAGATCATCGCGCAGCGCAACGGGCCAAAGCCCGAATGTCGGGTGTCGGTTGACCCGCTTGCCGCCACCGGATTTCAGCGCCTCGTCACCCGTACGCGGCGTGGTGGCCAAGACCAATGGGTGTACCTGCCCTTCCGCAGCCTGCGTCAGTCGCGCCACCAGATCGCGCGGGAAAAATGGCGTGTCCGCAGCAGCTGTCACGATGCTGTCCGCCCCCTGCTCTGCCGCCCAGTCGAGCCCGGCCAGCACACCGGCCAGAGGCCCGGCGAACCCTTCGATCGTATCAGGCAGGACGGGCAGGCCCAGATCAGCGAACCGCCCAGGGTCGCCATTGGCGTTCAGCGCCAGCCCATCGACCTGTGGCGCAAGCCTGTTGATCACATGAGACAGCAGGCTCTGCCCCCCGATCTGCAACAGGCCCTTGTCGCCGCCGCCCATACGGGTGGCCTGCCCGCCTGCGAGAATGACGCCAAGCGGTTTGGTCATGATGGGTCCTCGATGTCCGGCCATTTTCGAAATTTCTCCAGCGGTGTGAAAATCCAAACCCCGCTGCCCGCACCCAGCAAGATGAAACACAGGCTCAAAGGAAGTCCGGAAAAACCGGCCAAGACATGGCTCAAGCGAATGAAAGCGAAAAAGAGCACCAAAACCGCCACTGGCGCGAAAAACGACCAGAAATAGCACCGATACCTGCGGAGTGATCGTCGGATCTCGTCGGGTAATACAACTGAGTCCGGTAAACCTTGAAGGAGGATTCGTTGCAATACGGCGCTTTGTTTTTGCACCGCCAATCCCCAAGCCGTCCACCCCATCCGGAATGGGGCAAACAGGTCAAATGTGCCGATATAGTCTCTTGCTTCCCATCCCAATCGATCCAGAGTTTCTTCGTCCAACCGCGCCATGCCGTCTACGATTGTCCGTTTGCTGCGTGCGTAGTTTCGCGCAGCAAGAATGCTCAGCGGCAAGATACCGACCGTCACAACAAACAGGAAAAAGGGTCTAAGGGTTTCCAAAATCATCCTGCACTTTTCCGGCGGTGTTTCCTGTCTTCGACAGCAACGGTTGACGGATCCACGTCGCGCAGCAGGCGGTCGTCGCCCGACAGGCAGACAAAGCGCTGCCCGCGCATCCGGCCGATCAGCGTCAGCCCAACCTCGCGCGCGATCTCGACACCCCATGCGGTGAAGCCCGAGCGAGAGGCCAAAACCGGGATTCCCATCATCGCCGTTTTGATCACCATCTCGGATGTCAGGCGACCGGTGGTATAGAGGATCTTGTCCTCCGCCGCCTCATTCTCGGACAACATCCAGCCTGCAATCTTGTCGACGGCGTTATGACGGCCCACGTCTTCCATATATACCAGCGGGCGGTTTTCGCGGCACAAAACAGTGCCGTGGATTGCCCCGGCCTCGAGGTACAGCGACGGAGTGCGGTTGATTTTGGACGCCAGGTCGTACAGCCACGACGTCCGCACCTGAACCTGCGGCAATTGCACGTCTTCAAGACCTTCCATCATGTCGCCAAACACCGTACCTACGGCACATCCGCTGGTGCGGGTCTTTTTCTTCAGCTTGTCCTCGTAAGACGTCTGGCGCGCGGTGCGGACAATCACGGTTTCAAGATCGTCGTCATATTCCACGCGCGTGATTTCGTCATCCGCCAGCAGCATCCCCTGATTGCGCAGAAAGCCCAGCGCCAGGTATTCGGGATAATCGCCAATCGTCATCGCCGTCACGATTTCCTGCGAATTGAGGAATATGGTCAGCGGGCGTTCCTCGACCACGGATATCTGGCTGATTTCACCGATCTGATCCACACCCTCGACCGCGCGGGTCAGGCGTGTCGCGCCCGGATCAGGGGCGATAAGATAGTCCGACAGATTGAATTCCGTGGCCAATTGCAACCCCTTCCCAAGACAGTTACTGCTGCACGCATCACCATAGGATTTAGACATGGCCTCTGCCACATCCAAGTCATACTTCTGGAAAGGTTTTCGGGACGGGACGCCGTTTATCTTCGTCGCCGTGCCCTTTGGCCTTCTGTTCGGTGTTTTCGCAACCGAAGCCGGGCTGACCCTTGTCCAGACGATGGCCTTTACATCGACCGTTTTTGCCGGAGCAGCGCAGTTCGCGGCCCTGCAACTGTTGCAGGACAACACTCCGACCGTGATCATCATAATCTCGGCGCTGGCGGTGAATCTGCGCATGGCGATGTATTCCGCATCACTGACACCTTACCTGGGTTCCGCGCCCATGTGGCAGCGTGCCTTTGCGGCATATCTGACCGTGGATCAATCTTATGCCTGCTCCATCGTGCGGTTCGAGAAAGAGCCCGACCTGTCAGTGCCGCAACGCATGGCCTATTTCGTGGGCTCTGTCACGCCGATCACACCGCTCTGGATTCTGGGTACGTATCTGGGCGCAGTGCTGGGTGCGCAAATACCGGAAAGCTGGGCGCTGGATTTTGCCCTGCCTATCACCTTTCTGGCCATGATAGGGCCGATGATGCGGACCTTTGCACATGTGGTCGCGGCCCTTGTGGCCATCACGGTATCGTTGCTGACCGTCGCAATCCCGTTCAATCTGGGTCTGTTGATTGCCGGATGCGCTGGAATGATTGCCGGAGCGCAAGCGGAACTGATCCTCGAACGTGGAAAGACGCAGTCATGACGCAGCCGGATTCCGTCACCATCTGGGCCATTATCATCGGGCTTGCCATCGGCAGCTATGCGCTGCGCTTTGTTTTTATCGGTTTTGTAGGTGATCGCCCGATGCCGCCCTGGCTGCTGCGTCACCTGCGATATACAGCGGTGGCCATCCTTCCTGCATTGATCGCGCCGCTTGTTGTCTGGCCATCGGCCACCGAAGGACAGCCCGATCTGCCCCGCATGTCGGCGGCGGCTGTTGCCCTGGTGGTCGGAGTGATCAGCAAAAACGTGCTGGCGGCCATCTTTTCCGGGGCCGCCACGCTCTATGGTCTGCTGTATCTACTGAGTTGAGGAAGCGTTCAGCTGGTTGAGACGCGCATTGTTTGCCGCCAAACCTTTTTGCAGATCCGCATCGTCATTTTCCCGGTATTCTTCGGTCACGACGCCCGGAATCTGTGCGAACTGTTCCGACAACTTCACCGGATAGAACGTCACATCGATCTGCTCGAACCCCGGCACCTGTTTCAAAAGTTGCGATGTCGCATTGGTGCAGAACGCGCCAGCCACCGGACCGGATTGTTTTGCCAGTTGCAAGGCGATTTCAGCCTGTTGCGGGCTCACCTGGATGGTCTGTATGCGGGCATAATGCGTCTCGCGCGCGTGCGAACTGCGATAGGCCCGCTCGACCGCCGGGGTAATGCCGTAAAGCACATCATCCTTCACCGGAACCACATCCGCCCGGAACGAACCGGCAGGGTCAAAGATCACCCGCTCGCTGCCCGAAATCATCAGCGACGTATGTGCGCCCGATCCGGTGCGAGTGCTGATCATCGTGTACAGCGTCAGCGTCGATGGCCCCGGATCACGGTAGGACCGGGACACGATTTCGTTCCGATCCGCCTGCGGACGGCTTGAATTGGCGCAACCCGCCACTGTCGCTGCCAGCAAGCAGGCAATCAATATCCTGAGCAAGTCAGCCCCCGAAACGATTAGGAGGCGAATACCGCCAGGAACAGGCACAGAAAGGCAATGGCGACCACACACCACGTGGTGGCTTTGATGAAACCGTTGAATGTCTTGGTTTGGACCGTGATGTCCATTTCGCCGTGCTTGTATTCAGCCATGAGTCTCAGATTCCCAATTCGCGTGTTTGATCTGTTGGATAATGGAAAACACAACGCCTGTCACCACGTCATTCGCGCGCAGGGCGCTGTTACTTGAGAACCGAACAACCGAGATACCCGAAACCCCACCGCCAGGGCAGGCCGCTGCACGGCCCGCCACCGAATCGCACCGCCCCATACATTGCATCCGCAGTTATCGCGTGCACGCTGCGAATCTGGTCAGGTGTCATGTCGTACCGGTCGGCATAATCTTCTGCATGACGGTCTCCGTGCTCTACCACACAGGCGTGCAAGGCGTCATCCGCAGCCAGACGTGCGTCAAAGCTTTCCTCGGCCGTCTCCGCTCCTCCTGCATTGTGATAAGCCCGGTCATGGGTCACGCAGCAGTACTCCCACGGGGGGTGCTCTTGATACAGCTCGCCGACTTGTGGGAACTGCTTTGCCACCCAGCGCCAACTGGCTGACAACCCGCCCGAACAGCCATCGGTTTCAAACGACGTCAGTTCGGCGCCCTCGCTTTGCTCGATCAGGGCGCGGTGGCCCGGCATTTCAAGTCCGCGCATCAGATCCTGAGCCCATGCCGACAGCGGCAGCATGACCAGAAACAACGCCAGTTCAAGGGCTTTCATCGCGCATCGCCTCTGTATCGACCTGCAATCCGAACGTAGTGGCCAGCCACAGCAACAGCCGCTCGCCCGGCCCCATTTCAGCGCGTACACGCAAAACCTCATTGGCCATGGCCGGACGGTCAGTGATCAGACCATCCACCCCCATCGAGGCCATTCTGGACATCTGCAACGGATCATTCACCGTCCAGACGTAGATATCCTTACCGGCGTCCTGCACCTTGCGGATCAGCCCGGGTGTCACCATGCCTGCATTGACGGCGACAAATTCGCCTTCCAGCCCCGACAGATCCCCAATGGCCGTGGCCGCCAACACACCGGAGCGCCAGTCGGGCCGCACCTTTTCCATCTTTTGCACGGCCGGGTATTTCAGCGACATGGTGGCAACGTCGTTCTGCATCCCAAGCTCTTCGACAAGGCCGATCACCCGGTTTTCCAGATCGACGTCGTGACCATAGTATTTCAGCTCGATAAGGACCTTGGACTTGCCCCTGGCCGCTTCCAGAACCTCTCGCAGGGTCGGGGTCCGCTCTGCGGCGTATTCCGGCCCGAACCAGCTTCCAATGTCGATATCAGCCACATCCTGCATCGTCGCATCCCAGACCTTCAGGTTGACGCCGGCCAACTTCATGAAATCGCTGTCATGGGCCACGACAACCACATCATCCGCCGTTTCCTGAACGTCTATCTCAACCCAGTCCGCACCATCCTCGATCGCTTTCAGGACCGAGGCCATTGTGTTTTCCGGTCGCAAAGCCGCAGCACCCCGGTGACCGATGACCTCGGCATGATCCGGCGCCTGCACCCGTTCCAGCAGGCTTTGGCCAAACCAAAGGCCAATGCCCAATGCCGCAAGGGCCGCTGCGACAGTCACAAGTACCGGTACGCGGATCCTTCGGGGTTCGGGATGGGGAACCTCTTTTGTCTCGGCTTCGAAAAACGCGTCCAGCAAGACCGCCAGCGCGCCCAGCGCCGTTGCCGCCAGAACCAATCCCGCCAAGGACCAAAGCCCCGCGATGATCAGGCTGAGGATCAATGCCAGTCTGAGACTGCCGCCTTCCTGCACCGGCACAACCGCAAACAACAGACTGGCCACCGCCGCAATCAAAGCCGCAATCACAAGCCGCAGTCCCAGCCAAAGGGCAAGCTCGATCTTCAAACGACCGCGCTTGCCTTCCATCTTTTGTTCACTTTTCGCGAATGCTCCGCGTGGTGAGGCCCCTTCAAACAGAACCAGATGCAGCGCCAGCGCCCACCCGGACAGACGGCGGATCAACACCCATGCCAACGCGAGACCGACAAGCCCGATCAGAACCACGGCCACCTGAAAGGCCGGAGGGTGGAATGTCAGGTAATAATTGATGTCAAATTCCGTCAGCGTCCACCATGCGATCAACCCCGCGATGGCCACAAATGGCAAGGCAAGCAGCAGAACGCGCAGAATGAAACGAACGGCAAACCCGAACAGCGCCGGAAAGCGGGACAGGTTCAGTGCCAGCGCCGCGCTTCCTGCGCGCCAGGGGTCGCCTTCCCCCATACGCAAGGACCCGGCCATGACCGCGAACACAAGCACCTCGGCCAGCAAGAACAGACTGAGCACCGTGACACCCGCGATGAACCCGGCAGGAGACAGCAGGAACATCGCAATGTCCTGATCGGTCAGAGCGGTCTGATTAGACAGAGAGACCGCCAGATTGACGGCCACGGCCACACCCGGCGCGATCAGCGCCACCAACAGCAAGCGCACAGCGATGTAGATTGGCACAAAGACACGGCGCCGGGCCCAAGCCTCGGCGTAGGCATGTGTTACTGCTTGAAAAAATCGTGTCACGTGGGCGCCTCCGGACTGATGCAGTCATTCAAAGGCGCGCAGGCGTGAATTGCAAGTCAGCTGTCTTCCAGATCCGCCGCCAGACGGAAACCGATGCGGTTGGCGGGTTTGTCCTCGACCGATTTGGGCAGGGCGCGCAACATCACGTTCAACTGACTAACATGCTGCACCAGTTGCGTACGGGCCCCGGTTCCGTCAGATCCGTAAAAGGTGATCATGTCGGGGTCGAAATACCCCATCCCTTCGATCCGCATGACGCCGGCATCGCCGCCGGTAAAGCCCATGGCGACTTCGTGATCGCCGTCCAGCGTCTTTTCAAAGTTCTGGATATACATGATCAGACGTTCGTAAGCCCATTGCGCCGGGCTTTTGTTGGCAACAGGCTTTTTCAACCCTTCGGGCAGGTCCTTGGCACCGGATTCGGCATTGGGATCCGCGTGCACCTCGTGACACCGCGGTAAAGCGGCGGCTTCGGCGGCCTCGGCCGAGGTTTCGATCTGGTCCTGCATTCTTCTACCCTTTGCGCTGATACAGCCATGCCCCGTCATCGCGTTGCGTCCGGGTTACTGCACCAATGTGGTAGAGATGATTCACATGCGCAACCGCCTCAACCAGCGCAAGCCCATATTCGCCTTCGCGGATCGTGCGTTTGAACAGTGGCGGAAAACAATCTGCGGCCGCCCTGGGTTGATCCAGATGCTTCAACAGGCGATCCAACGCGCCATGGTGGTTGTCGATCAGCTGTTTCATCCTAAGCGGCAGGCCCGAAAACGGCAGCTTGTGCCCGCCCAGAACCAGATGATCGGGCCGGGCATGGGCCTGCAACCGCTCGCAGGCTTCCAGCCACGCTGAAACCGGATCGGCCATCGGTTCCGTGGCATAGACGCCCAGATTGGGACTGATCGAGCTGAGAATCTGATCGCCGCTCAACACCAGATTGTCGTCACGGCTCCAGAAGGTGGCGTGTTCCGGCGCGTGGCCGTTGCCCATATGAACGTCCCAGTCGCGCCCACCCATTCGGATCACGTCGCCCTGCTTGATCCGGGTAAAGCCCAGTGGCATGGGATAGACCGTGTCGGCAAAGTTGAAGGGGCGATCCTTCATCCGCGCATTCAGAACCTGGGGCGCCATGCCGGCGCTGCGATAGAAATCAAGCGTCTCCTGCGGCCATGTTTCCTGCACATCCAGAGTCAGCATCCGCGCAAACAGCCATGAAGTGCGGCTTGTGACCAGTTCGGCCCCGTGTTCCGACTGAAACCACCCGGCATTGCCGACATGGTCAGGATGATGATGCGTCACCACCACACGGGTGATCGGTTTGCCTTTCAAAGGCCCGCCCATCAGGGTTTCCCAGATACGCCGCGTCTTGTTCGACGACAGCCCGGTGTCAATCACCGTCCAACCTTCGCCATCGTCCAGCGCGTAGATATTGACGTGATCCAGCGCCATAGGAAGAGGCAGGCGCATCCACAGGACGCCCTCGGCAACCTCGATGGCTTCACCCGGCGCGGGCGGTTCAGCCCACGGATATCTGATCCCCGATACGCGATCCCCGTCCATCACGCCGCCAATTCATCCGGGCTGAGCGAAAAGAGGTCATCCGCACCGCTTTGCACCCGCGCCAGAAGGCCGGAATGCTCGGGCAACAAAGCGTTGATGTAGTACCGCGCCAGTTTGGCCCGTGGTCCATCCGGATCGGCCAGTGCCGCGGACAGGTGATAGTGCCCGCCAAGCACCCGGGCAAACGCCAGAAGATATGCCGTTGCGCCTGCAAACCGATCGTTCATGTCGTCCTGCGCCACCAACCATTCGGTTGCCTCGCGCAGGGTTTCCGTGGCCTCCCACACTGGACCGGCCAGATCGGGCATCGTCGCACGCGCGTGCTCTGCCTGTTCTTCGATCTCGTCCAGAAGGTTCGACGCCGCCTCGCCCCCGTCCATCATTTTGCGCGCAACAAGGTCCATGGCCTGAATGCCGTCGGTTCCCTCGTAGATCGCGGTTACGCGAACATCGCGGGAATACTGCGCCGCACCTGTTTCTTCGACAAAGCCCATGCCGCCATGCACCTGCACGCCGGTTTCGGCCACGCGTATTCCGGTCCGGGCCCCAAAGTTTTTGCCGATTGGCGTCAACAACGCAGCCCGCGCGGCCCAATCGGCGTCGCCGGTGGCTTTCGCCATATCAATCGCGGTCGCGTTGGCCAGAAGAATCGCCCGAGCTGCAAAGATATCGGCGCGCATATCCATGATCATGCGACGCACATCCGCATGATCGATGATCGTACCCGAAGGCGTCCTGCCCTGCTTGCGTTCCAGCGCATAGGCCAAAGCGTGCTGATAGGCGCCTTCCGCAACGCCCACACCCTGGCCACCCACGCCCAGGCGGGCGTTGTTCATCATGGTAAACATGGCCGCCATACCACCATGTTCCTTACCGACAAGCCATCCTTTGGCGCCCTCATATTGCATCACGCAGGTGGGTGAGCCGTGCAGACCCATCTTGTGTTCGACAGATACAACCTTCAGGTCGTTGGCCACGCCGGGATTGCCATCCGAATCGGGGATGTATTTCGGCACCAGAAACAAGGAAATGCCCTTGGTGCCGGGCACACCGTCCGGCAGGCGGGCCAGAACCAGATGGCAGATATTTTCGGCAAAGTCGTTATCGCCCCAGGAAATGAAGATCTTCTGCCCGGTCACCGAGTATGTGCCATCACCGTTTGGTTCAGCCTTCGAGGTCAGCGCCCCCACATCCGATCCGGCCTGCGCTTCGGTCAGGTTCATGGTGGCTGACCATTCGCCGGAAATCATTTTGGGCAGATACAGCGACTTCAGTTCGTCGCTGGCGTGATGTTCCAACGCCTCGATCTGGCCCTGCGCCATCAGCGGAGCCAGTTGCAACGACAGGCAAGCGGCGCTCATCATCTCGTTCACGGCAGTGGTGACAGCCATCGGCAGGCCCATACCGCCATATTCAGGATCAGCGCTGATCCCGATCCACCCGCCTTCGGCAATCGCCTTCCAGCCATCGGCATAACCCGGAGAGCTGCGCAGCACGCCATTTTCAAGCCGCGCCGGTTCCAGATCACCGGCACGCTGCAACGGGGCCAGAACTTCTTCGCTCATCTTGGCCGCTTCGGTCAGGATGGCCGTGACGACATCGGCGCTGGCATCTGCGAAAGTCTCGGTGGCGGCGACCTGGTCGAACCCGACGACATGGTCCAGCAGAAATTGATAATCTGAGATTGGGGCGCGATATGGCATGATTTCTCTCGGGGTCTAACGGATCAGAATACATCGGCGGGCTTGGAATCAAATGCAAGCGCCGGTAAGCGTGTGGGCCTGAACCGATTACCTACCTTTCCTCAAGTTCCAGGCAACCAAAACGCGGCGTCATCAGATATGATCTCATCCGGCACACAGGAATTGACGGCAGATCCCGGCGGCATCGCGCAAGCTGCCGATTTTTTGCGCCAAGGGCTTCTGGTCGCCTTTCCGACCGAAACGGTCTATGGCCTTGGCGGCGACGCCCGCAACGGTCAGGCCGTCGCATCGATCTACGAGGCCAAGGGACGGCCCAGCTTCAATCCGCTGATCGCCCATGTCGCCTCGGTCGAAGCGGCACAGCGGTTTGTGCAATGGTCGGATCAGGCCGAGCAGCTGGCACAGGCCTTCTGGCCCGGTCCTCTGACCCTGGTTTTGCCTTTGCGCGAAGGACACGGGATTTCCTCACTGGTGACCGCCGGGCTGGACACTCTGGCCGTGCGCGTGCCCGCGCATCCGACGGCGCGTGCGCTGCTGGCCGACTTTGACGGACCGGTCGCGGCCCCCTCGGCAAACCCCTCGGGTCAGATCAGCCCCACGACGGCGGCTCATGTGTGGTCCGGTCTTGGCGGAAAGATCGCGGCTGTTCTGGACGACGGCCCCTGTGCGGTGGGTCTGGAATCCACCATTGTCGGTCTGGCCGGAGAGCCCACATTGCTGCGTCCGGGTGGCGTTGCGTTGGACCGGGTCGAAAGCGTGCTGAACATGCGACTGCACCTGCATCAATCCGGCGATCTGCTGACCGCTCCGGGACAGTTGCAGTCGCATTATGCGCCGGATGCGCCTGTTCGCCTGAATGCCACGGCCCGTCAGGGCGATGAGGTTCTGCTGGGCTTCGGACCAGTGGATTGCGACCTGAACCTGTCTGCCGAAGGACGTCTGACCGAGGCGGCCGCGAACCTCTTTGCAGCCCTTCACAGGCTGAACGAGACCGGCCGACCAATTGCCGTATCTCCGATCCCGAACACCGGATTGGGGGCTGCAATCAATGACAGGTTGCGCCGCGCCGCCGCACCACGCGACAGCTGATCAGGCCCGGCCAGCGCTGGCGGACAACGTCAGAGGATCCACACCGAGCGTCGCCAACGCAGCTTCCCATTTTTCGTCATCGGGCACGTCGAAGACAAGTTTCGTCGTGGCTTCGGTGGTCAGCCAGCCGTTCATGGCAATTTCGTCCTCAAGCTGACCTGGCCCCCAGCCGGAATAGCCCAGCGTTAGCATCGAATTCAGCGGTCCGCTGCCAGACGCCAGATCTTCAAGCACATCCAGCGTCGCCGTCATGCTGAAATCTGCGGAAATATGCATCGAATGCAGATTGGCCTCATAGTCGGCGCTGTGCAGGACAAATCCGCGCGACATCTCGACCGGGCCACCGAAATGCACAAGGCGCTCTCCGATGACCGGGATACGACAGGCGATGTTCAGTTGCCCCAGCAACGTCTTGATTCGCAGATCCGAAGGCTTGTTCACGATCAATCCCATGGCGCCATCGTCGCCATGGCTGCACATATACACTACCGAATGGTCGAATCGCGGATCGCCCATTCCGGGCATCGCAATCAACAGTTTTCCGGTCAGGTCCATGGGCCGTCATCTCTTTGTCAGTTCACGTCAACAATGGCCCCGCCGCACCATAGTTTGCAAGAGTCGAACCCGTATTTCGACGGATTTCATCGCGGTGACCGGATCGTGACTTGGAATCCGCGCCAACGAAGCGCATTTATGGGGTATGAAGATGTCGATGAAACCCACCGCTGTCGCCGCACTCGCGTGTCTGAGCCTGTCCGTTCCAGTTGCCGCGCAAGGCCTGGATGACGTGGTTCAGTTGGATGTTCTGGATGGCGGGCGGACGGCCAACGGCACCTACATGTCCGCTTTGAAGCTGACGCTCAAGGATGGCTGGAAGACCTACTGGCGCGCGCCAGGAGATTCCGGCATCCCGCCCGAGTTCGACTGGAAGCGATCCAGCAATATCGGCCAGGTGGAAATCATCTGGCCCGCGCCCGAAATCTTCGATCAGGATGGCCTGCAATCGATTGGCTATGAAAACCAGCTGGTCCTGCCCATCAAGGTCACTCCGCGCAACCCGGCAAAACCGGTCCACCTGAAAGGCAGGATGGATCTGGGGGTCTGCAAAGACGTTTGCATCCCGGAACGCCTGGATTTCGACCACACGCTCGACGCGGACGCTGATCGCAACCCGGCGATTGCCGCAGCGATGGCGCAAAGGCCCTATTCCGCGCGCGAGGCCCGTGTCACCAAGACCACCTGCAATCTGACGCCCACGAAAGACGGAATGCGGATCGAGGCGCGGATGACGATGCCGTCAGCGGGTGGCCGTGAAGTCGCCGTTATCGAACCCGGCAATCCTTCGCTTTGGGCCTCGCAACCTGTGTCTCGAAGGCAGGGGGATACTCTGGTGGCCGAAGCAGAGATCATACACGCATCAGGTGCACCTTTTGCACTGGACCGGTCCGAGATCCGGATCACTGTTCTGGGTTCCGATCACGCCGTCGATATTCTGGGCTGTAGCGCGGGCTGACTGCATGAGCCAATCCCCCAAGATCGGTGCGTTGGCGGTTGTTCTGCATCAGAGCAAGGTTCTTCTGGTTCAGCGCAGCAAACAGCCGGACAAAGGGCTGTGGGGGTTCCCCGGCGGCCACGTGGAGTGGGGTGAAACCGTTTTGCAGGCGGCGCAGCGCGAGTTGCAGGAAGAAACCTCGGTGATTGCGGAACCGTCTCATTACCTGAGAAACCTGGATCTGCTGCGTCACGACAAGGCGGGGCGGGTTCTGTCCCATTACCTGTTGGTCGGCGTTGCCTGCCGCTATCGGTCCGGCACACCACAGGCTGGTGACGACGCGCTGGGTGCCCGCTGGTTTGCCATCGAGCAGATACGCCGGGGAGACCTGCCGATGAGCGCGCGGGTCATCGACCTTTTGGAACACGCGATCCGCGCGGATCAGGCATCGGCCGATCTTGTCAGCCGCCCATAAAGCAAACCTGACAGCACCACGCTCAGGACCACGATCAGAATTGCCCCGGCCAGGAATGCACCCAACCCCATTCGCAGCACCGCAATGCCATCTCCACCCGCATAGAGGCCTTGCAGCACACCAAGCGGCGCGCCGGTAACCGCGGGCCATATCATCGTCAGGCCGAACCAGACAGCCAATGCGGCCCCGGTTGCCGCCAGCGCCCCCCGAACCACCCGGTCGGGTGCCCGCGCAGCGCGGCGCATGGCTGTCATCGGACGCGCCACGTCATTGAGGATCGCCAGCAGGGCAGGCACAAGGATCAGAACCAGCAGCATCCCGAACCCAAGACCGTAAACCAGCGTGATCACGGTCGGCTTGAGGAATTGTGCCTGTTGCGAGCCTTCGTAAAGCAACGGCGCAAGTCCAAGAACCGTGGTCAAAGTGGTCAGCATCACCGGCCGCAACCTGTCTGCGGTACCTTCGACAATGGACGGAACCAGACCTCGGTCTTTTTGATAGGCATCTATCGTCGTCACCAGAACGATCGAGTCGTTGATGATGATCCCCGTCATGCCCAGCAATCCGACCACCGTGAACATGCTGAGCGGCACTTCCCAGATGTAGTGGCCCCAGATCGCACCAACGAGGCCGAAAGGGATGATTGCCATGACAACCACTGGCCGTGTCCAGCTGGCGAACACCCAGGCCAGTACAAGGTAGATACCTGTCAGGCAAAGGATCAAACCGGTGCGGGCTTCGGCAAGGAATTCATTTTCCTGTTCACTCAGACCCGACATGCGCCACTCAACTTGCCGCTCGGCTGCGATATCGGGCAGAATTTCTTCCTGCATCGCCCGTTCGATTTCGGTGGCGCGTGCCGGATCATCTTCCGAGATGTCGCCGTAGACCGAAACAACCCTCAGGCCGTTTTCGCGCCGAACCGTCGAGAAACCGGATTTACGCTCGACCGATACGATGTCGGCCAGCGGTACGTAAACCCCGTCAGGAGACCGCATCAGCGTACGCTCGAGGAAATCTGCCGTCAGTTCGCCCTCAGGCAGTTCCACACGGATCTCGGCACTGCGTGGCCCGTCCGGGAATGTCGCCGCTTCGATGCCGTTCAGGCGATTGCGCAGGGCGCGACCCAGCGTTTCAATCCGGAATCCCAGCGCCTCTCCCTGCGCGGTCAGGTCCAGGATGAACTCTTCCTTGTCATAAGCCAGGTTGTCTTCCAGCGCCGAGACTTCGGGGAATTTCGACAGCTCGGCCTGCAAGTCTTCGGACGCGGCCTTGAGAACGCTCACATCAGAGCCGAAAAACTGCACATCGATGGCATCGCCGCCAGGGCCGGACCGCCAACCGCGGAAGCTTACCACTTCGAGCTTGGGATGGCGCGGCGCGAATTCCTGCAACTCTCCGACAAATTCGAAACTCGAATAAGGGCGCAGATCGGCATCGATAAGCTCGATCGAGATACCGCCCAACAAACTGCCATCCTTACCATCCGCAGCAGCCAACTGTCGGCCTGCGTTGCCGCCAACCTCGGCCAGGACATAGTCGATCGGATTGCGGCCGTGACGCTCTTCGTAGATCTGGCCCAGATCATTGACCGCCTGTTGCAGAAGGCGCATCATTTCCAGCGTATCTGATCGCGTCGAGCCTTCGCGCATGATAAAGCCGCCGGTCACGGAACTTCGCTCTGGTGCATTGAAAAAACGCCAGTTCACGTCGCCGCGAATGAACAGCGCGACCTGGCTGGCCAGTACCGCGATCATCAGCGCCACGACCACGTAACGCGCCCATATCACCCAGGCGATCAACGGGCGGAACAGGTGGTCCCGAACCCAACGGAAACCACGATTGACGACCCGGTTGGGCAGGTCATACCAGTGTTCCTTGGCCGAATGTGCGATGGCGTGTGCCATGTGGTTGGGAAGGATCAGGAAGCATTCGACCAGCGAAGCGATCAGTACAGCAATCACTGTAAAAGGAATGTCGCGGATCAGTTCGCCGAACCGCCCACCCACCAGAGTCAGACCGAAGAACGCGATTACCGTCGTGACGGTCGCAGCCAGAACCGGCATGGCCATTCGCCGCGCCGCACGTTCCGCAGCCACGACAGGCGGCTCACCCAAACGCCGGGCGCGGAAATCCGCGTGTTCCCCCACCACGATGGCGTCATCTACCACGATGCCCAGCGTGATGATCAGACCGAACAGCGACACCATGTTCAGCGACAATCCCCCCAGATACATCAACGCAATTGCCGCTGACATCGCCACCGGGATACCTGCCGCAACCCAGAAGGCGATGCGCGCGTTGAGGAACAAGAACAGAAGGCAGACGACAAGTCCAAGACCCATCAACCCGTTGTTGACCAGGATGTTCAATCGGTCGGTTATGGCCTGGGCGCGGGTGCGGATAAGCTCAATCTTCACACCTTCGGGCAAGCTGGCCTGCATTTCGCGGGCAACGTCTTCGACCGTGTGCTGGATGTCTATCGCATCGCCCAGATTTGACCGGTCGACCCGGATGGACATGGCCGGATCGTCGTCGACGAAATAACTGCGATGCCGTGTGACACCTTCGACCCGAATCCTGGCGATATCACCGACTTTCAGCTTCGACCCGTTGGCAAAGGTCCGCAGCGCGATGTCTTCGATCTGTTCCGGGGTCCGCTTTTCGGTTCCGGCCCGGATACGCGCACCTGCGCCCTCAACCTCACCAGCGGGATCGGTGCTGACCTCGCCCGCAATCGCCGATGCGATCTCTTCCATGGTGATGTCATTGGCGATCAATTGCGCCGTGGTGATCTCGACAATGATCTGGGGCGCGGCAATGCCCCTGATTTCGGTACGCGTGACGCCCGCCGAGAACAAACGGTTGATGAACTCATCCGTCAGCTTCGCCAGTTGATTGGTGTCGGTGGGGCCACTGATAACGACATCCGTTACCCGATCCCGCCAAGCGCCGCGTCGAATTTCAGGTTCTTCGGACCCTTCCGGCAGATCCGTCACACCGTCTATCGCGGACCGGACATCTTCGACCGCGCGGGACATGTCCCAGTTCGGCTCGAACTCCAGTCTGACGCGGGTCCAACTTGGGTGTGAACTGGCCTCGGTACTGGTTACCCCTTCAACGGCCAGCAGCGCAGGTTCCAACAACTGCACGATACCGGCATCCATGTCCTCGGGGCCTGCACCTTCCCACGAGACGGTCACATCGATGCGTTCCAGAATGACATCCGGAAAGAACTGCGCCCGCATGTTCGGAATGGCAGCCGCGCCCAGAACCAGCATCACCAGCAGCAGCAAATTGGCCACCGTCCGGTGCCGTGTGAAGTAACTGAGAAGGCCACCCGCTGCGCCAGGTATCTCGCGCATCATGACGCTCAGCCCCCGGCCTTGGTTTCAATGCGCCGCACCAGAGATGAAGGCACGCGCGCTTCCCGCAACTGACCGAGAACCTGAGTTTTTTCATCCTGAGGCATGGTTTCGTTGGCCTCGACCCGGGCCACGAGCTCGGCGCGTTTCGCATCTGACAGCTCGACCATGCCCGGGTCTGCCCCGGCCTCAAGCCGCAAGGGCCGCACCCGCACGCCAGGCCCAAGCAACGGCGTGCGACCGATGACGACCTCGCGCCCTTCCAACCCGTCGCCCCGCAGCAAAACCTCGTCACCCTGTCTGCGGACAAGCTGCACCGGCAAGCTTTCCAGACGGTCATCCGCACCCAGCACCAGAACCGTTCCTGATGCGTCCAATGCCGAAGACGGCAAGCGGAACACGTTGGCAAGCGGTTGTTCCTGAACCGAGACGGTGACGAAATCTTCTGGCTTGAACCCGGATGCTTCTTGCAGACGCGCATAGATCAAACGTCCGGTCCGGCCCTCGCCCGCTGACCCGCTGTCACGGCTGATATAGCCTGTCGCGGTCAGATCGGTGCCCGTCACCTCAAGCGAAACCGTCACCGGTGCGTTGATCAGCCTGTCATTCTCGTCCAACAGACGCACATATTGTGCCGTTGACACCCGGAATGCCACTTCAAGAGCGTTTGGATCAACAAGTTCAGCCAGTTTTTCATTTGCCGACACCAAGCGCCCTTCCACAAGCGTCACATCGGTCAGGGTGCCGCTGAAACCGGCCCGAATGGTCATATCTTCAAGATCGCGTTCCGCCGCCTCCAGGGCTATCTCCGCCCGCGCCAACAATGTCGTTGCCTGATCGACGCGGGATTCAGCCTGTGCAAGCGCGATACGACGCGCCAGAACGGCCTGTTGGGCTGACGCAGCCGCCAGTTCCGCCTCTTCCACGCTGGCGGCGGCGCCTACCCCTCGGGACTCCAGATCGCGTTGCCGTTGCAGCGCCCGTTCCCGCAGTTCGGCTTGCGCCTCAGCCGATTTCAATTCGTCCTGCGCCAGCAGCAGAGACCGTTCGGCATCACGTTCTTCGAATTGTGCGTCCAAAAGATCGGACTTGGCCCGATCCAGCGCGGATTGGGCATCCGCCGGATCCAGTTCCACCAGAACTTCCCCGGCAGTTACCGTTCCGCCATCCACAAAATCCTCTGCCAGGGCAACAACACGGCCACCCAGTGCCGCACGCAATTCCAGCCTGCGCCGGCTCTGGACCTCTCCGAATGCTTCGAGATAGGGGATAACGGTTTCAGCCTCGGCCTGACGCACTGCAACCGCAAAGACCCGTTCCCGAGCGGCGGGCGCAGGGTCCTCACGCGTCAGGACGTCTTGAACAGCACCCATGATGATCTGCGCAGCAACAAACAGCAAGGCAAGCGTCAGGAACGCCAGAAAGATACCGACAAGACTCTGCCGTAGAAATCGCATCAAACAGTTACCCCGGTTGCACCAAGCTGCCGTCCACAACATGTAGCCGGATCACGAATTATGCCAAGCCACAAAGCGGTTATACGGAATTGAACGTACGACCAGTCTACTTCCGTCGCAGATGTTCGTCCAATCTGGGCATTATTTCCACAAAATTGCAGGGGCGATGCCGGTAATCGAACTGTTTTTCCAAAATCCCATCCCACGCATCCTTGCAGGCCCCCGGGCTGCCGGGCAATGCAAACAGGTATGTTCCCCCCGCAACGCCCCCGGTTGCACGGGACTGCACCGCCGAGGTGCCGATTTTATCCATCGAAATGATGGTGAAGACGGTACCGAATGCGTCGATCTCTTTTTCGTACACGTCCCGATGCGCCTCGACTGTCACGTCCCGCCCGGTCAGACCCGTTCCGCCGGTCGAGATCACGACATCGATCTGCTCATCAGCCACCCATGCACGCAATTGCTCGGCGATCTGGTCGCGCTCGTCCCGGATGATCTGGCGATCCGCAACCACATGGCCCGCTTTTTCGATCCGGTCCACCAATGTCTGCCCCGAGCGATCTTCGTCCATCGATCTGGTGTCCGAAACGGTCAGAACGGCAATTCTTACGGGGATGAACTCCATGGTTTCGTCAATGCGTGACATCTTGCGTCAGGCCCTTTCCATCATGACATGTCGGATTGCGAGGGCGGAACATATACGCCCCGTGATCCAACCAATAATACGCGAGGCGCGCCGGTTGCCGACATGCAGCCCGTTCACGATAAACACTCCGACGGCAATGATCCCGCCCCGGGGTTCACAAACTGCCGAATGGGCGCCAACAAGGGGAAGGTTTCGGTCATGGGCCTACTTCAAACCAATTCGGTTTCGGTCCCAGATTGGCCAGTTGTGTTCGGCCCAAGGACCCTCGATAGCCCCAGCTTTCATGCACATGGCCAAAGAACGCAAACCCCGGCTGAAGGCGTTCCACCGCATCTCGTATGGCAGTTGATCCGACCGAAAGGCCTTGCGAAGTCTGATCCCCATACCCTTTGGGCGGAGAATGAACGATCAGGACATCAGCCGTTTCACACCGGTCGAGCATCTCGGACGCCTCACCTTCTGTCAGATCACAGGACCAGGCTCCGAACGGAGTCGGTGGTACGCCGTAGCCAAGGCCAAACAAGCGCAAGCCGTCTATGGTCATGCCAGACCCATGCAGGACATGAACACCGTCCGGGGCCGCATTGCCCAGCTCTTCTGCACTTTCCGCGTTTCCCGGGATCAGGACCAGCGGGGCCGAAATGCCGGACAGCATCTGCATCGCCTCGTCCAGCCCCTGACGTGAATTGCAATAATCACCGGCGCCGATGACAAGATCAGCCTCGGCGCTGGCGGCAACCAGATCGGCGGCACGGTTGCGCGCCATGTGCAGATCAGAGAATGCCAGAACCTTCATTTTGCACCTCGCAGCCGCGCTTTCAGTTCCAGCAGATCCGCCCAGGCCTGCCGTTTCATCTGCGGTTGTCGCAGCAGATAAGCCGGGTGGAACATCGGAATCACCGGCAGATCCATCGCCTGATCCCATTTGCCGCGCAGGCGGGTGATGCCGCGTTTGCCAAGCACGGCCTGACAGCTGATATTCCCCATCACCACCAGAACCTCTGGCTTGGCCAGTGCCACATGACGTTCCAGGAACGGCTTCATCATCCCGATCTCTTCGGGTTTGGGGTCGCGGTTCTGCGGGGGCCGCCATGGCAGCACGTTGGTGATATAGACGTTCTCGCGACGATCCAGCTCAATTGCCGCCAGCATCCGGTCCAGCAATTGGCCCGCACGGCCGACAAAGGGCTTGCCTTCGCGGTCCTCATCGCGGCCCGGCGCCTCGCCAATGATCATAACCCGTGCGCCGGGGGTCCCATCGGCAAAGACCAACTGCCGCGCACCGCGTTTGAGCTCGCAGTGTTCGAAAGCGTCCACCGCTGCGCGCAGCTGATCCAGCGATCCCGCGCCCTGTGCTGCGGATCCTGCGATTGCTACTGGGTCTACATCCCGTGGCTTCGCCGGGGCGGCGGGGCGCGCTTCCGCTTTCTTGGGTTTGGCCGTGGTGTCGGGCAACGCGTACCGGTCAACCGGCGCATCTCCGATTGCCTCGGTGGCGCCCAGTTCGACCTGCCATTCCAGCAGCGCCCGCGCAGAATAATAGTCCAAACCCGATTCCATAGTGATAACTTACCCGCCTGAGGGCTGAGGGAAAGCGAATAGGGCTTGATCGGTCGCTCTGTCGCGCCGACCATCGGCCTGCGATGCTCAGATTTCTGCGATTCCTCATCATTGGACTAGTGCTGGTTGTCACTGGTGATCCGGCAGTGGCCACGTTTCACGACAAACACGGGCAGTGCCGTGGGGGTCAGTTCAAATGCGGCAGCACATGCTGTTCAGGCGGGCAAAGATGCAGTTTTGATGGCCATTGCATTCCGCTGGGCGGCACCTATTGCGGCGGCGGGCGCAGTTGCGGTCCGTTCGAACGCTGCGTTGCGGGTGGACTCAGATGTGCGCCCGCAGGCCTGAACAAATGCGCCTCGCGGCTGGATTGTCCGGGCGACAGTTTCTGCAATGGCCGTGGTGAGTGTGAACGGAACGCACCCGAACTGGATACGACGCCACCGACCACTTGCGCTGATGGCAGAACCTGCGCGCGCGGTTCGGCCTGCCTGCCCGGCGGGGGATGCTCTCGTCCGGGATGGTTCCTGTGCGAGGAAACCGGATCACAATGCCGTCCCGGTTTCAAATGCTCGGCCCATCAAGGGTGCGTACCGATCAAGGCGATCGACTGCGGCTATGGCAAATGGTGCAAGCCGGGCGAGCAATGCCTGCCCGAGGGCGGCTGCGAAAAACTGCCTGAGGGTACGGAACCTTAGGTTGCCTTGCGCCGCCCGGCTTCCTATAAGCGGCGCGATTGTCAGACAGGAGCCCGCCCATGCGTTTCGCCCATCGTCACCTTCTTGGCATCGAGCATCTGTCGCAATCCGATATCACCGAAATTCTGGATCTGGCCGAGACCTATGTCGCCATGAACCGCCAGTCGACCAAGCATTCGGATGTGCTGTCGGGACTGACCCAGATCAACATGTTCTTTGAAAACTCGACCCGCACACAGGCCAGTTTCGAACTGGCGGGCAAGCGCCTGGGTGCGGATGTGATGAACATGGCGATGCAGGCCAGTTCGATCAAGAAAGGTGAAACTCTGATCGACACGGCGATGACGCTGAATGCGATGCACCCGGATCTTCTGGTGGTGCGGCACCCGCATTCCGGCGCGGTCGATCTGCTGGCGCAGAAGGTCAATTGCGCCGTTCTGAACGCCGGTGACGGCAAACATGAACACCCCACGCAAGCCCTGCTGGACGCCCTGACCATCCGTCGCGCCAAGGGTCGCCTGCACCGGCTGAACATCGCGATCTGCGGGGACGTGGCCCATTCCCGCGTCGCGCGATCGAACCTGATCCTGCTGGGCAAGATGGAAAACCGCATCCGCCTGATTGGCCCGCCGACGCTGGTGCCCAGCCAGTTCGCCGAGTTCGGGGCCGAGATCTACGATGACATGAACGAGGGCCTGAAGGATGTTGACGTCGTCATGATGTTGCGCCTTCAGAAAGAACGGATGGATGGCGGGTTCATCCCCTCGGAACGCGAATACTACCACCGCTACGGGCTGGACGCCGCGAAGCTGGCGCAGGCCAAGCCAGACGCGATCGTGATGCATCCCGGCCCGATGAACCGCGGGGTCGAGATCGACGGCACATTGGCGGACGACATCAACCGGTCCGTCATTCAGGAACAGGTGGAAATGGGTGTCGCCGTCCGAATGGCCGCCATGGACCTGCTGGCCCGCAACCTGCGCGAGGCTGCATGAGCGATCTGACCGTTGCCCCCCACGAACGCGGCGTTTTGCGCCTGTTTACGCTGGACATGCGCCCGGAAGAGGCGAAGTTCCTGCGCGAACCGGGTGCCGCCGATCAGGTGCTTGGGGTCGACGGGCTGGACCCCAGCCACATCGATGTATTCCCGGTCTCCGACCTGGAAGACCTCGGCCTGTACGGCTACCTGACCGAGGGCTGCGGCGTGTCTGCGGATCAGCTGGACCGGAACGCTCTGGCCTCTGTCGACGGTTGGGTCATGGTCCTGCGCAGCGCGGCTTTCAACGGGCGCCCGGCGACGCTGAACCCCGATCCGCGCCTGCACCTGATCGGCCTGTTCACGGAAGAGGCCACGAACTGGACCGGGGGGACCATTGAAACCGAAAGCGCCAAGCCCTTTTCCGCTCCGCAAACCGTCACAGCGGGTGACACCCCCCGCCGCGTCGGATCGGCCATACTGGCACTGGTCGCGCTTTTGGTCTTCGGAGGCATCTTATGGCTGATCCTGTGATCTTCGCCCCGGACAAGGGGGCCTATATCCGCACCAACGCATGGCTGGCTGCTGTGGCCATGGCCGGTGCGATGATCGTGCTGTGGCTGATCGGCAATCCCTACGTCTGGACCGGAGCCCCCGCCGGCCTTGCTGCCATCGGCATACGCGCCTGGTATCTGGCCTCGGAAGAGCTGGTCGCCAATTGGGAAATGTCAGGCACAACACTGACCGGTCCCGGCGGACGCAGCGTGCCGCTGAACCAGATCACCGCCGTGAATATCATGGGCAGCTTCGTCCAGGTTGTCACCAAATCCGGCGACAAGCATCTGATCAAGTACCAGTCAGACCCGGCCGCCACCAAAGCCGCGATTGAAAGGGCCATTCCATGACCACCCTGATCTTCACCAATGCCCGCCTGATCGACCCTGAAACCGGCACGGACAATCCCGGCTGGCTGCACATTGCCGACGGCCTTATTCAGGGCAAGGGCAACAGGGACGCGCCCGTCGCTGACGCTCAGGTCATCGACTGCGGCGGCAAGTGCCTCGCCCCCGGCATCGTGGATATCGGCGTCAAGGTCTGCGAGCCGGGCGAGCGGCACAAGGAAAGCTACAAGTCCGCAGGTCTCGCTGCCGCGGCCGGTGGTGTGACCACCATCGTCACCCGCCCGGATACACTGCCGGCGGTCGATACACCGGAAACGCTGGAATTCGCGACCCGGCGTGCTCAGGCGGATGCACCGGTCAACGTTCTGCCGATGGCCGCGCTGACCAAGGGGCGCAACGGGCGTGAGATGACGGAAATCGGGTTCTTGCAGGACGCAGGCGCCGTGGCCTTCACCGATTGCGATCACGTCATCACCAATACCAAGGTGTTTTCCCGCGCACTGACCTATGCGAAATCCTGCGGCGCGCTGGTGATTGCCCATCCGCAGGACCCGGGCCTGAGCCATGGCGCCGCGGCCACCAGCGGCAAATTCGCCGCCCTGCGCGGATTGCCTGCTGTCTCGCCCATGGCCGAGCGCATGGGGCTGGACCGTGACATTGCGCTGCTCGAAATGACGGGCGCGGCCTATCACGCGGATCAGATCACCACGGCCCGCGCCCTGCCGGCGCTGGAACGGGCCAAGCGCAACGGGCTGGACATCACCGCTGGCACCTCGATCCATCACCTGACGCTGAACGAGCTGGACGTGGCCGACTATCGCACCTTCTTCAAGGTCAAACCTCCGCTGCGGTCCGAGGATGACCGGCAGGCGGTGATCGAGGCGGTGCGAACCGGCCTGATCGACACGATCAGTTCGATGCACACACCGCAGGACGAGGAAAGCAAACGGCTGCCGTTCGAAGAAGCCGCCTCGGGCGCGGTGGCGCTGGAAACGCTGTTGCCTGCGGCATTGCGCCTGTATCATGCCGACCAGTTGGACCTGCCAACCCTGTTCCGGGCGATGGCATTGAACCCGGCCAAACGGCTTGGTCTGGAAAGCGGCCGATTGTCGGAAGGCGCCCCGGCGGATCTGGTTCTGTTCGACCCGGATGTGCCTTTTGTGCTTGATCGCTTTGCCTTAAAATCCAAATCTCAGAACACTCCATTTGACGGCCAGCGGATGCAAGGTAAGGTCATTTCGACCTATGTTGCAGGTAAAGAAGTGTTCCGGAGTTCCTGATGCCCCCGATCGACAACTCGACTAGCGAACTGCTCCAGTGGGCGGTGGTTGGATATCTGATGGGCTCCGTTCCCTTCGGCCTGCTGCTTGCCAAGGTCATGGGGTTGGGGAATCTACGCGAAATCGGATCCGGAAATATCGGCGCAACCAACGTCCTGCGCACCGGCAACAAAGCCGCCGCGGCGCTGACCTTGCTGTTCGACGCGGCCAAGGGCGCGGTGGCGGTTCTGATTGCCCGTGCTTATGCCGGAGAAGACGCCGCACAGATCGCAGCCCTTTTTGCCTTTCTGGGTCATTGCTTTCCCATCTGGCTGGGTTTCAAGGGCGGGAAAGGCGTGGCCACCTTTCTGGGCCTCTGGCTGGCGCTGGACTGGCGCGTCGGAGTTGCGTGCTGTCTCAGCTGGTTGGTGGCGGCGGCGATCTGGCGGATATCTTCGGTCGGCGCGCTGGCCGCGGCCGCGCTTTCAACGACCTGGGTGCTGGTTCTGACAAACGGACAATCCTTTATCCTGGGGATTATCCTGACCCTTCTGATCTATTGGCGTCACAGCACCAACGTCGCACGGATCAAGGCCGGGACTGAACCGAAAATCGGAAAGTCGTGACACCGCCGGACGCTTTCGTTTCCGCGTTTTTCGCGCTGCCCGAAGGCAGTTTTACCGGTTCATCGGGGGATCGGCGCTATGTCGTCGTGCGCCAACAGATGGCAAAGGGGAAATCCCACAAGCTGGTTGCGCACGAATTGGGCGGCACCGACTATATCAGCATGAACCTGTATCAGACACGCCTCAGCGGCGCCCTGCTGAGGCCATGTGAAATGGCGGTCTGCAAAGTCATCGCGTTTGTTCTGGGTTTTGAACCGGACGCGTAATGACAGGTCTGCATATTTGAACAGACGCTCCTCTCTGGCGCACAATCACGATTCATTGTTTTGAACGTGATCCGCCTGCTTCCCAGATCGCTGTCGTGACGGTCAATTACGGGCCACACAGGACAACAATCCGGGGCCCTCGATCGGCACACTGACGAGGCTCCTTTCACGAAAGGTGGAACAATGAACAAGTTTAAATCTCTGATCGGTGGCGTCGCTCTGTCCGTTGCACTGGCAACATCCGCTCTGGCCGCTGGTGTGGACATCAACGCAAGCTCGACTGGTCTGGCCATGCAGGGTTATGACCCGGTTGCCTATTTCACCGTTGGTGAAGCGACCAAGGGCGACTATCGCATCACCGCGCTGCACGACGATGCGCTGTACCGTTTCTCGTCCGAGGAAAACAAAGCCGCCTTCGAAGCCAACCCGGAAGCCTACCTGCCTGCCTACGGGGGCTACTGTGCCTTTGGCACAGCCATGGGCTTCAAGTTCGACGGCGACCCGAACTACTGGAAAATCGTCGACAACAAGCTGTACCTGAACCTGTCGGAAGACATCCAGGAACGCTGGGAAGGCGACATCCCGGGCTTTATCGAAAGCGCGGGCGCAAAATGGGAAGACATCGCGGACAAGACCCCTGCTGAATTGCAGAAGCAATAACCCGCTGAAACTTTCAGACGTGTCGGCGGCGGAATGTTCCGCCGCCGCATGTCGTTTGAAGACCTCTCATTTCGTCCTATCTCATCTTTATCAGAAGTGGCCGTTTTCAGAGGGCACCGGCGTGTCTGTTTTTTGTTTCAACGCCAGAATACGGGCTGGAATTCGTAGGTATCACTGATCCGATAACGCGAGCGGATCGTAATGGTCTGCATAGGTGAACTGAATTTCACTTGAGCAGAGTGACAATCGAAAGGAAATGAGATGACTTTGAAATTGGCTCTCATCACCACTGTCGCAACCGTGGTCGCGGGATCGGCAATGGCGCAATCCTCGGGCAACTGGACCGGGTTTTATGGCGGTCTGCAACTGGGTTATGCCGATGTGGACACCAGCCTGTCCGGGGTCGACGGCGATGGCGTAATCGGTGGTATCATCCTGGGTTACGACTATGATCTGGGCGACTGGGTCGTTGGCGGCGGTTTTGACTATGACTGGACTGACGTGGGCCTGTCCGGCGCGGCAACTGTTGAAGATGTCTGGCGGTTGAAAGCGCGCGCCGGCTACAAGGTAAACCCGCAAGGTTTGCTGTACGGCACGGCAGGCTACGCCGAAGCGGGCACCGACACCCTGGGCAGTGATGACGGGTGGTTCATCGGCGCAGGCTATGAACAGATCGTGGCCCCGAATGTCAGCATTGGCGGAGAGCTGCTGTACCACGAATTCGATAACTTCAACGGAAACAATGTGGATGTCGACGCAACCACATTGCAGGTTCGTGTCTCTTACCGGTTCTGAACGGCACTCCGGATAAAGTTGAACCCGGCCTGACAGGCCGGGTTTCGCATCAAAGGTCCAGAATCGTACTGCCGGTCGTCTGCCGCGCTTCCAACGCGCGATGTGCATCGGCCACCTGATCCAGCGCAAAGCGCTGATCGATGTGGATCTTGACCTCTCTGCCCTCGACCTTGCCGAACAAGCGGCGCGCCATTGCCTGACACACGGAGTGGTCCGCAATATGGGTGAACAAGGTGGGTCGGGTGATCTTGAGCGATCCTTTCCGACCCAGAACACCGATATCGAATGGCGGCACCGGCCCTGAGGCGTTGCCGAAGGAAATCATCATCCCCAAGGGTTTCAGGCAGTTCAGCGACCCTTCGAACGTGTCCGCCCCGACGGAATCCATCACCACGTCCACGCCCTTGCCTTTGGTGATCTCGGCCACCCGTTCGGCGAAATTCTCGGATCGGTAGTTGATGCAATGCGCAGCCCCGTTGAACCGGGCGAGGCTGCATTTCTCGTCGGTCCCCGCCGTACCAATCAGGGTGATCCCTTCGGATTTCGCCCATTGGCAGGCGATCAGTCCGACCCCGCCCGCCGCTGCATGGAACAGCACAGTATCCCCGCGTTTCATCGGAGTGGTTCGGTGAAACAGGTACTCAACCGTCAAGCCCTTCAACATCATTGCCGCGGCAGCGTCGAAAGAGATGTCGTCCGGCAGAGGGCACACCTGTGCCGCAGGCATGACGCGGGCCTCGCAATACGCGCCGGGCGGGGCTGCCGCATACGCGGCCCGTTGACCGGGTTGCAGGTGCGTTACCCCGTCCCCGACGGCCTCGACGACACCCGCCGCTTCCATCCCCAAAGCATGGGGGAGCTCCAGGGGATACAATCCAGTGCGTTGATAAACATCAATAAAGTTTAGACCGCAGGCATGATGACGGATACGTATTTCACCCGGTCCGGGGTCGCCCAATGGCCTGTCTTCGATCCGCAGAACCTCGGGCCCGCCGAATTCGTGCAATACCACCGTTTTCGCTATTGTCTGCATCCTGACCTCCTCTTGCCTGACATCAAGCTAACATGACTGCGATGCGGAGCAATCGTCAGATATCAGAGTGTTGATCAGGATTCCGCCAAACTGTGCTATACTGCGATCAGGCGTTGTCGGCTGGTCTGGCCACGGACAACTTAATGCCGGATCCATTCCGCGGCGCAATTCTCGCCAGGAAAGGGGATGAAAATGGCTAAAACAATCGGAAATCCGATCAGTTGGGCCGCCCGGAATCTGGGGGCGGCCAGTGATCATGTCTCGGATAGCGTTTCACAACTCGGAAGCGCAGATACCAAACACTTGCCGATGGTGCAGACATTGACGGTGCAGGATCTGCGCGCTTGCCTGCGGGCGGGGTATCACGACTTTGTCGAAACACGGGCGGATGCCATATTCATTGTGTTGATCTACCCGATCGCGGGGCTTTTGATGTTCGGCTTTGCCCTGAACGTCAACATGGTTCCACTTCTGGCGCCTCTGGTCGCAGGTTTTGCCTTGATCGGTCCGGTGGCAGCTGTGGGTTTGTACGAGATCAGCCGCAAACGTGAACAAGGCAGCACGGTGCATTGGCTGGATGCGTTCGGCGTATTCCGCTCGCCGGCATTCGGCGCAATTCTGGTTTTGGGCTTCTATCTGGTGATGCTTCTGCTGATCTGGCTGATGGTGGCGCAGAGCATCTATACGCATACAATGGGGCCTGAAGCCCCCGCATCACTTGGCACTTTTGCCACGCAGGCTTTCACGACGACTGCCGGCTGGACCATGATGGTTGTCGGACTCGCCGTTGGTTTCGTATTCGCTCTTTGCGCTCTGGCCATCAGCGTCGTCAGCTTTCCGTTGCTTCTGGACCGGCAAGTCGGATTGCCGGTGGCGGTCGTGACGTCGTTTCGCGTGTTGCGTCACAACCCCGGCGTCATCTTGACCTGGGGGTTCATCGTGGCGGCCCTTCTGTTTCTGGGTGCCCTGCCGATGCTGTTGGGCCTGATCATAGTGATGCCGGTTCTGGGTCATGCCACATGGCACCTGTACCGCCGCGCGGTTGCGTGAACGCGCGGGTCTGCCCCGCGCGCGCAGAGTTCAGCCCGCGACGTTCAGAACGATCTTGCCAATATGGCCCGAGCTTTCCATGCGTGCATGGGCGGCGGCAGCCTCGGCCAGATCAAACTCGCTGTCCATGACAGGCGCAACCTTGCCGGCCTCAAGCAGAGGCCAGACAGCTTCGCGCAGGTCCTGCGCAATCCGGGCCTTGGCCAGATCGCTTTGCGGGCGCAGGGTGCTGCCGGTCAGGGTCAGGCGCTTGACCATCATCAGGGCAAAGTTCAGCTCGACCACCGGGCCTTGCAGAAACGCGATCTGGACCAGCCGCCCATCCTCGGCCAGAGCTTTGACGTTGCGCGGGATATAGTCGCCACCGACCATGTCGAGGATCAGGTTTGACCCGCCTTCGGCGCGCATGACGGCCACAAAGTCCTCATCGCGGTAGTTGATCGCCCTTTCCGCACCCAATTTGACGCAAGCCTCGCATTTTTCATCCGACCCTGCGGTGGCAAAAACGCGGGCCCCAAAAGCATTGGCCAACTGGATGGCCGTCGTGCCAATCCCGCTCGAGCCACCATGGACCAGAAATCTCTCGCCTGCCTTCAGCCCGCCCCGCGTGAACACGTTGGACCAGACGGTGAAAAAGGTCTCGGGCAGGCAGGCCGCCTCTTTCAGTCCCATGCCGGCAGGGACCGGCAGGCAATGGGCCGCAGGGGTGGCGACATATTCGGCATAGCCGCCGCCCGGCAGCAACGCGCAGACCTGATCGCCGACGGACAGTCCTTCGACCCCGGCCCCGACCGAGACCACTTCGCCCGAAGCCTCAAGCCCCGGCAGATCGCTGGCACCGGGCGGCGGATCGTAAGCGCCCGCGCGCTGCAACGCATCCGGGCGGTTCACCCCGGCATAGGCCACTTTCAGAACGACCTGCCCTGCACCCGGTTCGGGAATCGGACGCTCGGTCAGTTGCAAAACATCGGGACCACCCGGTTCGGTGATCTCAACAGCGCGCATCATCTGGGTCATAGGCACCTCCTTTGCCCAATGCCTAGCAGGCATCAGGGCCAAGGCCCAGCACCAAGACGCGCTACTTTCGGGGGTTCAGCATCCCCGGAAGATCGGCCCGCATTTTTACCGGAGCCTTCACCTGACCCGCCAGCCAGTTCGGAACCGCCAGAAACGGTTTCAACACCGGGTTGTCGCGCATCTGTGCCTTGAACTTTTCAAACTCCATGACATTAGCGATCCGGCGATCCAGAAACTCCCACGTGCGCTGATGATCCGGGCTGTCATCGCCCAGCCAGAACAGCAGCGTCGAGGAATAGACACCCGACAAAGTGGCCCGCTTCGTGTACCAGTTCACATCATCCGAGGTGTCGCCCAGCGCATCCCAGATCAGATCGCAGGTCTGCCAAACCGCCCTGGCACCATCTGCTGCATGTGTCGGCAGGGAAAACAGCGTCATGCCCCGGCGCACCAGCTCTTTGTCCTCGACGGCCTGCAACCGAAACCGAACCGCAGCGGCAATCCTGTCACGGAATTTCAGCCCGCTCAGGTCCTCGGACTTGATGCGGTCCAGCATCGCCTGATCGCCGCGCGCGTGGTAGGCCAGCGCCAGATCAACCGCGCCGCGCGGACAGATCGCGCGCGCCAGGCCGTCATCCAGACCACAATCGGAAATGGAGGCGCGGAAACTGGATTCCGACCACCCATCAAAGGGAACATGGATCAGCATCGCATCCAAAAGCTGCTGTTTTGCATCTTCATATGTGGTCGTCATGGCGGTTCTCCGGTTGTCGGCCCCAGTACTAGACAAGTTAGAGCGGCTTTGCTATACGGCCAACTCCTGCAATTTCCTTGCAACTCTATCTAGAAAGGTGGTGACAACCACATGCAGGTTAGTGTTCGCGACAACAACGTCGATCAGGCGCTTCGTGCCCTGAAGAAAAAGCTGCAGCGCGAAGGCGTGTTCCGTGAAATGAAGCTTAAGCAACATTTCGAGAAACCGTCCGAGAAAAAAGCGCGCGAGAAGGCTGAAGCGATCCGTCGTGCCCGTAAACTGGCACGCAAGAAAGCACAGCGCGAAGGTCTGCTCTAAGACTTTCCTCGTCCAGCTTTGGATGACACTATTTGACGACCCCCGAGGCATCGCCCGGGGGTTTGTCGTTTCGGGGATCGGTTTCAATCCGCCGACTCGTGGTACCGGCTGTGCGACAAGCCGCCATTTCCTCACCAGCAACATTTTGCCCGGCATTTTGCAGCGCAGCGAATCCCGCATCGGTAGCATCGGGTTGCCAAAACTCGCCTGAAGTGAACCGCCCCCTACCACCGTCGACACCCCCACCTCTAAGTGAGCCCGTCCGGAAGGACACAAACACAAACGGAGGCAAAAATGTCGACTGCAAGTACATTCGAACGCGAGATGCTGGGGCTGATAAACCAGGAACGCACATCCCGCGGGCTCAACCCGCTGCAACTTGAGACGCAGCTGAACGATTCATCCGAAGATCACAGCACCTGGATGCTGGACACAGACACGTTCAGTCACACCGGTTCGGGCGGTTCCAGTGCAACCCAGCGGATGCAAGACGCCGGATTCGATCTTGAGGGAAACTGGCGGACCGGCGAAAACATCGCATGGCAGTCCGAACGCGGGCAGCCCGGCATCAGCGATGACGTGGCGCAGTTGCACCAGAACCTGATGAACAGCCCGGGCCACCGCGCCAATATCCTGAATCCGGATTTCAAATATATCGGGATCGGCGTCGAAACCGGTGACATGCAGGGCTTTGATGCGGTGATGGTCACCCAGAACTTTGCCGCAACCGACGCGGCAGTCATGCTGGACAACGGCAATACGAACACACCGCCCGTTCCGCCAACCACGCCGGACGAAGTTGCCGTACCAGAAGAGCCGGAAGTCGAAACGCCGGACACTGACGTCACCGAAACCGAAGAGCCAGGAACTGAGACTCCCGGAACCGAAGCGCCTATACCCGAGACACCAGACACCGACGTCACCGAGACCGAAGAGCCGGAGCCCGAAGAGCCGGAGCCCGAAACGCCGGATACTGACGTCACCGAGACCGAGGAACCGGAACCCGAAACACCCGGAACCGAAGAACCAACACCCGATGCACCAGATACCGACGTCACCGAAACCGAAGAGCCGGAACCCGAAACGCCGGACACCGAAGTGGTTGATGGCGGTGAGCCCGAAGCATTCTGCTTTGACGTTCAGGCTTTCCTGGATGAAATCGCCAGTTTCCTCGAAAACCTGCAAGCGCAGTTTGACGAGTTCAACTGGGGTGACGATGTGAACGGCGACACGGACGTGGCAGACACCGATGATATCGACATGATGCCGACCGCCGACGCCACGCCGGAAACGGAATCCGAGCCTGCGGGCACCGAAACCGCCGACGTCGATGACTGTGACATCACAATGGTCAACTTCTTCCACTTTGACTGCATGATGGATGCAGCCTGATCAGTTGACCCTGTGCGAGGCCGGCCGTGTCGGCCTCGCATATTCCGGCTCAGAGCCTGATTTTGCTTCAATAGATCTTTGGTACGTAAAGCTCATCCGGCAAAACGCGGCGCTCGTATTCCGGGTTGTACTTGCGGTCGGGCAGATTGACCTTTTCCTGAGGCACGTCCTCGTACGGGATTTTTGTCAAAAGATGCTCGATACAGTTCAGCCTTTCGCGTTTCTTGTCATTGCCCTCGACGATGTACCACGGGGCCTCGGGAATATTGGTTCGGAAAAGCATATCCTCTTTGGCCTTTGTGTAGGATTCCCAGCGGATGCGGGATTCCAGATCCATCGGCGACAGCTTCCATTGTTTCATCGGGTCGTGAATACGCATGAGGAATCGCAACTGCTGTTCCTCGTCCGTGATCGAGAACCAGTATTTCAGCAGAATGATCCCTGACCGCACCAGCATCCGTTCGAATTCGGGGACGTCCTGAAAGAACTGTTCAACCTGGTCCTCGGACGCAAAACCCATCACCCGCTCGACCCCCGCCCGGTTGTACCACGAGCGGTCGAACAGAACGATTTCTCCCGCCGCCGGCAGATGCGGTACGTAGCGCTGGAAATACCACTGGCTTTGTTCGCGGCGGCTGGGTGCCGGCAACGCGACCACGCGCGCCACGCGCGGGTTCAGACGCTGGGTGATCCGCTTGATCACACCCCCTTTACCGGCACTGTCACGGCCTTCAAACAGGATACAGACCTTGGCCCCGGTATGCTGTACCCAGTCCTGAACCTTGATCAGTTCGGCTTGCAGGCGCAGCAGGTTGCGGAAGTAAACCTTGCGATCCAACATGTCCGGATGCTGTTCCCGATAGATTTTCCGGACTTCCATCGACAGCATCGGCTCACTGAATTCTATCTCGAAATCTTCGTCCAGCGTGTCCTCCAGCTCGGCTTCCAGCCAGTCTTTGGGGGCGCCAGTGTTTTCGTTGTCCAAGGTCAGCTCCTTCTCGGTCTTCGGGTTCGGACCATATCGGACCCGTGTAACCACC
Organism: Ruegeria sp. BF10; assembly: GCF_056538725.1. Classification (NCBI taxonomy): domain Bacteria; kingdom Pseudomonadati; phylum Pseudomonadota; class Alphaproteobacteria; order Rhodobacterales; family Roseobacteraceae; genus Ruegeria; species Ruegeria sp. BF10. The sequence continues at coordinate 61,681 of NZ_JBQFTR010000001.1, read as the reverse complement.
TGATGTCATCAGATAAATTGATGCGAGGGTCACGAGTCCTGCGGCTGTTGTCACGCCTGCAAATCAGGTCCAGCGCGGGTATACGGTCTTTCCCCTGAATTTGTACATCTGGCCCGCGGGATACAAGCGTCTGAATTGACGCAATGCATTGCGCTTCACCATGGCTGCTTGCATTGCCTCGTTTTGGTGCGGCATCACGGGGTGCGTGAAACAGATGAGACGATTGTGACATTCCTTCTTTCCGCGTTGCTCGCGATCTGGCCCTGGCTTGTTCTGATATAAGCGGTATTGATGGCGCTGGCCCGGCGGACAGGCATCGGCTTGTCGTTGCTGGTTTTGTTCATTAGCATTGCCTCGCTGACAGGATTGATGTCACCCGGGGTGATCGCTGCCGGCCTGCTGTTCGGACTGGCCCATTTCGCCGGAGGTCCGGCGCTCGTGGGTTTTGCTTCCATTCTCGGGCTGGCCTGCGGATTGGGATACTATGCAACCAGGCGCCTGTGGGTACCTGTTGCGATGCATTTCGGCTTCAACCTGACCCACCTTTTTCTGTTCACCTATCCCGGACCTTTATGACAATCAGACGGGCAAGGCAGTGGTCTTGAACACGGTACGCAGGGCAAACGAGCTTTGCATTTGCGCCACCCCGGGCAAGCGCGACAGGTATTGGCGGTGGATGCGGGCGAAATCTTCGGTGTTTTCCGCCACGACTTTCAGAATGTAATCCGCCGTACCGGCCATCAGATGGCATTCCAGCACATCCGGTATCCGGGCCACCGCTTTTTCAAACGCATCCAGAACCTCTTCGGCCTGACCCTGTAGCGTGATCTCGACAAAGACCGTTGTCGGCACGTTCATCTTCCGCGCATCCAGCAAAGCCACGTAGTTGCGAATGTAGCCTTCAACCTCCAGCCGCTGAACACGCCGGTGGCAAGCGGACGGAGACAGGTTGACCTGTTCAGACAATTCCGAATTCGACATCCTGCCGTTTTTCTGAAGTGCCGCCAGAATCTTTCGATCAGTCGCATCCAAGCTCATTTATGCAAGTCCTTTGCAAGATTTCGACACGTTACGCGAAATTCTTCCAAAGAAAAACGTATTGACACGTTTTCTTTCACAGAAATTGCGCTGCGAAATGCACATAATTTAAGCAGTTTAGGAACGGAGACCCCCATGAAAATCGGTTGCCCCAAGGAAATCAAACCCCAGGAATTCCGCGTCGGGATGACGCCCAATGCTGCTCAGGAAGCTGTTGCACGTGGTCACGAAGTCCTTATCGAATCCGGTGCAGGCATCGGCGCAGGTTTCGACAATGACGCCTATGTCGCGGCAGGCGCGCATATCATCGACACTGCGGAAGAAGTATTTGCCACCGCCGACATGATCGTGAAGGTCAAGGAACCCCAGGCCGTGGAACGCAAGATGCTGCGCGAAGGGCAACTGCTGTTCACTTATCTGCACCTGGCTCCGGACCCGGATCAAACGCATGACCTGCTGGAATCGGGTTGTACTGCCATCGCCTATGAGACCGTAACCGACGCGAACGGCGGCCTGCCTCTGCTGGCACCGATGTCCGAAGTCGCCGGTCGCCTGGCCCCTCAGGTCGGGTCGTGGACACTGCAAAAGGCCAATGGCGGGCGCGGCGTTCTGATGGGTGGCGTACCCGGTGTCGGCCCTGCCAAAGTGGTCGTTATCGGCGGCGGCGTCGTAGGAACTCATGCGACAAAGATCGCTGCCGGAATGGGCGCGGATGTCACCGTTCTGGACCGCTCCTTGCCGCGGCTGCGCTATCTGGATGACGTCTTTGGCGGAACCTTCAAGAACCAGTATTCGACCGCAGGCGCCACGGCCGAGCTGATCCAGGATGCAGATATGGTCATCGGTGCCGTTCTGATCCCCGGCGCTGCGGCTCCGAAACTTGTCTCGCGAGCTCAGCTGTCGACGATGAAACCCGGTGCCGTACTTGTCGATGTTGCCATCGACCAGGGTGGGTGCTTCGAGACGTCAAAAGCCACCACCCATGCCGATCCGATCTACGATGTCGATGGCATCATGCACTACTGCGTTGCCAACATGCCGGGCGCCGTTGCGCGCACCTCGACCATCGCCCTGGGCAACGCCACGATGCCGTTCATGCTGTCTCTGGCGGATAAAGGCTGGAAACAGGCGTGTCAGGACGATCCGCATCTGCTGGAAGGCCTGAACGTCCACGCTGGCAAGCTGACCTACTATGCGGTCGGCAAGGCCCTTGGTATCGACGTTGTTTCACCCAACGTGATCGTCAAGTCGTAAACACTCCCGCCCCTGAAATCGCTTTTGAAAAGCGATTTCCAGCGTTGGGCATAGCGCCACGCCGCAGGCGTGGCGCGGTCGGACTCGAGGCGACGGTTTGAACAAAGAAAAGGGCACCGCGCCCTTGCGCGGTGCCCGGCCCAACGGGAGGAGGGCATTTTCGAATGCCCGATCGACAGGCGGGAGCCGTCACCCCTGTTTCTGGATCTCCACCGAATGGGGATAAGGGATCGAAATACCTTTGTCGTCAAATGCTTCCTTGATCGTTTTCGTCAGCTCGAATTTGACATCCCAATAGTCTGGTGCCGAGCACCACAGCCGTGCCGTCAGATCCACCGAACTGTCACCCAGGTTCGTAACCCGAACCCATGGTTCCGGGTCGCTGTGAATGCGACTGTCTGCTTTGGCCACATCCAGAATGATCTGCATGGCTTTGTCCGCGCTGTCCCCATAGTCGATTCCGAACACCAGATCGACACGGCGCGTGTCATGGGCAGAGTAGTTCGTGATGATCGAGCCCCATGCCTGACCGTTCGGTACGATGATCTGCACATTATCAGGCGTCACCAGCTCGGTCGTGAACAGGTTCAGGTCCTTTACGGTGCCCGACGTGCCGCCGATATCAACAAACTGACCCAGCTTGTAGGGCCGGAAGACAACCAGCATCACACCGGCGGCCAGATCGCTGAGCGTGCCTTGAAGCGCCAGACCGATGGCCAGCGATGCGGCACCCAGAATGGCGACGATGCTGGTGGCTTCAATTCCGAAGATACCCAGAACGGCAACCAGAACCATGGCGAGAATGGCCCATTTGACCAGGCTTGCCGAAAAGTTCCCAAGCGTCGGATCAATATGCGGCGTCGAATTGATCCGGCGGCGAACCATACCCCCGATTGCACCAGCTACGATCCAGCCCAGGATCAGAACGACAAGCGCCTTGACGGCACTCATGATCAGCGGGGCATATGCTCCCACCTGTGTTACGACCTCATCCACGCCCATCTCCTTTCAACAGCAAGAAACCCGCGAGGTTTTCGCGGGGGTCACCAGATTGTGAGCCAAGTTTGATTTCCGGTCTAGGTGCCAGTTTCACTGGAATTCCCCTCTGTTCGCCAGAAAACACGGCCTGACCGGAAATGCACATTGCAAAGGGCTTAATTTAATCAGGCGTGGCCCCTAGCTTTTACACAGACACCCAAACAGGAGCCCCCAATGCTGGACAACAACCCTCATCCGATCATGGCGCGTTGGCCCGCGCAATCCCCGGACAGGATTCAACTGTATTCCTATCCGACTCCAAACGGCGTAAAGGCGTCGATCATGCTGGAGGAAACCGGCCTGCCCTATGAGCCCCATCTGGTGACGCTATCGGATGCGGATGTCAAAAGCCCCGCGTTTCTGTCGCTGAACCCAAACAACAAAATCCCCGCCATCATCGATCCCAACGGGCCGGACGGTAAGCCGCTGACCCTGTTCGAAAGCGGCGCGATCCTGCTGTATCTGGCCGAGAAATCAGGCAAGTTGCTGGGACAAAGCGCAGCAGACAAGCATCGCATTACGCAATGGCTGATGTTCCAGATGGGGGGCGTGGGGCCGATGTTTGGTCAGCTTGGCTTTTTCTACAAATTCGCAGGCAGCGAAATCGAAGACCCCCGACCGCGCGAACGCTATATCAACGAGGCCAAACGCCTTCTGAACGTGGTCAACATGCAACTGGACGGGCAGGACTGGATCGCAGGCGATTACTCCATCGCCGATATCGCTCTTGCCCCCTGGCTGAATGCTTTGGACTTCTATGGCGCGAAAGAGGTTGTCGGCTGGGACGACTACGCCAATGTCGTCGCCTATGTCGACCGTTTCATGCAGCGCCCGGCGGTGCAGCGCGGCAAGACCATACCCGCACGCGCTTAAACGGTTTCGCGATAGGAAGGGTGCCAAAGCTGGCACCCTCTTCGCAAAGCTCAGCCCGGCAGTGCGCCCGTCAGCACATACCGCAGGATTTCGACCACCTGCGCGGGCTTTTCCGCCACGGCCAACGCGGCTGCATCAACTTCTTTCAACGCGTGCTGATGGTCGGGACCGTGCAGCACGATGATGGATTTGCCCAGCGCTGCGGCATAACCCGCATCAAAAGCCGCGTTCCACTGTTTGTACTTGTCGCCAAACCGGACAACCACCACGTCAGCATCCGAAATGCCCTTGCGGGTCCGGATCGCGTTGACCATCGCACCCTTGTGGTCATGCCAGTATTTGTTCGGCTCTTCCCCCAGAATGGCAACGCCGCAATCGTCGCTTGCCGCGTGGTCCGTCACCGGGCCGTTGAAGGTGATATCCAACCCCTGTGCGCCGTCGATGATCTGTTCGCGCCAATCGGTATGGATTTCGCCAGAGAGGTACACGTTCAGCATCTTTCGTCCTCCGTAAACACGCAAAAGGGCGCCACCGCCCCTTCATCTTTTCTGAAATACTCCCGCCGGAGGCGGCCCTGCATCAGCCCCGCAGAACACCGCCGGTCGCCTTGGAGACTTTGGCGATGATCTTTTCGGCCACCGCTTCGATGTCCTTTTCCTTCAGCGTCTGGTCCGTGGGCTGCAAACGTACCGTGATGGCCAGCGATTTTTTACCTTCACCCAGGCTGCCGCCGATGAATTCGTCAAAGACACGCACATCTTCGATCAGCGCCTTGTCGGCGCCTGACGCCGCGTTCACCAATGTCAGCGCCTCGACGTTTTCATCAACGACAAAGGCAAAATCCCGTTCGACCGCTTGCAAATCACGCAATTCCAATGCGGCACGTGTGGCACCGGACTTGCGGGGCAAGGGAACCTCGTCCGGCCAGATCGTAAAGGCCATTGCCGGACCCTTGATATCCATCGCCTGCAACACGCGCGGGTGCAGCTCACCAAAGACACCCAGCACCTTTTTCGGCCCCAGGCAGATCTTGCCGTGACGACCCGGATGCCACCAGGCATCGCCGACGCGCAGAATCTGTGCCTTGGCCGGTGCTCCGATCGCCGCAAGAACGGCCTCGGCATCCGCCTTGGCATCAAAGACATCCACCGGGCGCGAGGCCCCGTGCACATCCTTGGGGCCGTTGCGGCCAACCAGCAGGCCGGCGATCTGGGTTTTCTGGTCGCCGGGTTCGCCATCATGGAAAACAGGGCCAACTTCGAACAGGGCGACATCGGCGTATCCGCGTGCCTGATTGCGGGCCGCGGCCTGCAACAATCCGGGCAGCAGATCGGGGCGCATATGGCTCATCTCGGACGAGATCGGGTTTTCCAGCATGGTCGCATCGTCACCGCCACCGAACAAAGCAGCCGAAGCCTGATCGATGAACGTATAGGTGACGCATTCGTTGTAACCCAGCGCAGCGCAGGTGCGGCGCGCCATGGACTGGCGGCGTTGCATCGGTGTCATCACCGGCTTGGGAATACCGTCGGTGACACGCGGCAAGGGCTTGCCCTGCAATTTGGTCAACGAGGCGATCCGTGCGACCTCTTCCACCAGATCGGCCTCACCCATGATATCGGGGCGCCAGCTGGGCACGTGGGCCATCTCGCCCTCCAGACGGAAACCCAGCCGGGTCAGCGTCTGACGCTGTTCGCTTTCGGGAATGTCCATCCCGACCAGAGACTGCACCCGTTCGGCATCCAGCTTGTACGCGCGCGCGTGGTTCGGCGCTTTGCCCGCCTCGACCACTTTGGACGCTTCACCGCCGCAGATGTCCAGAATCAACTGGGTTGCGTGCTCAAGCCCTTCCAGCGTGTATTCAGGGTCCACGCCGCGTTCGAACCGATACCGCGCGTCCGAATTGATCTTCAGCGCCCGACCCGTCAGCGCGATCTGCACATGATCCCAGAACGCGCTCTCCAGGAACACATTCACAGTGTCCTCGGTGCAGCCGGTTTCCTGACCGCCCATGATGCCTGCGATGGATTCCGGCCCTTTGTCATCGGAAATAACCATCATGCCGGGCTGAAGCGTGTATTCCTTTTCGTCCAGCGCCACCAGGGTTTCACCGCCTTTGGCGCGATGAACGCGAAGGTTGCCCTGCACCTTGTCCGCGTCAAACACATGCAGCGGGCGGTTATGGTCAAAGGTCATGTAGTTGGTGATATCCACCAGCGCCGAAATCGGACGCAGCCCAATCGCCTTCAACTGATCCTGCAACCACTGCGGGCTGGGGCCGTTCTTGACACCCTTGATAAGGCGGCCCGTGAAATGCGGGCAGCCATCCAGCGTATCCTCGTCAATCGATACTTTGATCGGGCTTTCGAAATCGCCTGGCACCGGCACGTAGTCCCGCTGTTTCAGAGTGCCGATCCCACGCGCCGCCAGATCACGCGCGATGCCTTCCACGCCCAGCGCATCCGGCCGGTTCGGAGTGATCGCGATCTCGATCACCGGATCGATCTTGGCGGGGTCGTTCTCGGCAAGCCAATCAACGAATCTGTCACCGACCTCGCCCGAGGGCAATTCGATGATGCCGTCATGTTCGTCCGACAATTCCAGCTCGCGCTCGGACGCCATCATGCCAAAGCTTTCGACACCGCGGATTTTGCCGACGCTGATCGTCAGGTCCAATCCGGGGATATACATGCCCGGTTTGCAGACGACGACGGTAATGCCTTCGCGGGCGTTGGGCGCGCCGCAGATGATCTGCAATTCGCCTTCATCCGTGTCCACCTTGCAGACGCGCAGCTTGTCGGCGTCGGGGTGTTTTTCCGCGTGTTTCACATAGCCCAGCGTAAAGTCCTTGAGCTTGTCAGCCGGGTTGATGACCTCTTCGACCTCAAGGCCAAGGTCGGTCAACGCCTCAGTGATCTCATCAACCGACGCATCGGTATCGAGGTGGTCTTTCAGCCAGGACAGAGTGAATTTCATTGCTCGGGGCCTTTTTTGGCAAACATCCAGTCGGCACAGGCAATGACAAAGAATGCGCCAAGGTGCAAGCGCTGCGGGTCACGGATAGGTGGGGGTGCGGCCCAAAAGCTCGTCCAGTTGCCGCCCGATCCAGCCATGGGGGATGAAATGCCCACCCGGATGGGTGTCCAGCACCACCTGCCCCTGCGCACAATCGGTCCATTCCACACGGCTGAGCGTCAGGAACGGTCTCACGCTCCAATCCCCGCGCGGGGTTGCGCCGTTGCAGTCAAACTTCGCTTTCCACAGCGCCACCGGATAGGTGGTATCGCCGCCCGGTCCAAAGGGAAAACCCATCACCGTATCGTCCAACCCATGCACGTGGCGCACCTCGCGCGGGGCTTCGGGGCAATCTTCGGTCTGGCGGATGCTGCCCGCAACGGCCAGCAAGGCGGAGATGTCATTGCCCGACTGGCAGACATAGCGCCACGCCATCGCACCGCCATAGGAATAGCCCGAAACATAGATGCGTTCGGGGTCAATCGGATAGCGCTTGGCGACATCCTCCAGCACCGCGTCGGCAAAGGGCACATCGCCCGAATCCGAGGTCCAGAAATCCCAGCTCTTGCCCAACCCGTTCGGGGCCACCAACAGCACACCACGCAGTTTCGTGGCCCCGGCTATGCGTTCATGGTTCACCACCACGGTCCCTTGCCGCGCCCAGCCGTGGAAATGCAGCAGCACCGGCAGAGGCGTTTCACCGTCCCAGCCATCCGGTTCCAGCACGTGATACGAACGGTCGCCGACCTCACAGGCGGTATCGCCGTGGCAGTCGGTGTTCCATGGTCCCATGGCGAAGGCGGTGGAGGCGGTCAGCAGGAAAAGGCAAAGCAGTCGATAGATCATGCGCCTGACCCTAGCGAGACTTTCCGCGCTGTCACATAACATATCGGTGTAGGAGGGCGTAGGCCGGGCACCGATCTATTGCAAATGGCGGGCTGAAGCCCGCCCTACATCAGATCAGAACGCAAGCCGCGCCATCGCCAGACCGCGGGGTAGCGATCCTTGGGTTGAGATGGGCAGTTTATGTCAGCCGAATCCGCGCGCTGTTCGAGCGGTGCGCTGGCAGAGACAAATCGCCAGCCCGTGCGGGCGGTCTGGAGATAGCGCGGCCTATCGGCCTTTGCTCCGCGCTGTTTCGGCTGAGATCATTTCGATCCACTTTTTGCGTATCTATTAATTAGTTTTTTGACCATTGCCTGCCGATCTTCGATCTCTTTCACTCGGTCTGACCTCTCTGAAAGAACGTTCATCGCCGCCCATAAACCAGGAACTACCGCTAGCAATAACAGAAGCCATATCCAAACCGCAGCGGGCTCGTACAGCATTACCGTTAGAAGCTGAATAGATATTGTAACAAACAAGATGCCAATCAACCAAAGGAATGGGGCATTCGCCACACGGCGACGCCACCAGTCAATATAGCGCGACAGATATACACCCAACGGATACACTACCTACCACCATGTCCAAAAACTGCCATTTCGCTTGTTGATCAGATCCTGTGTCTTTTCTCTTTGGATTTTATCACGCATCTGAAATGCCCCGATCTGCACAAACGCCAATCCGGCAATGAGCATTCCCGGCAAAAACAACAGTGCCCACACTAGGAAAGTGGTTAGAACAACCGCCGACCCAAAATCGAAAACAAGTGATGCCAACACCGGCGGTGCGAACAAGGCAGTAATCAGGCACAATAACCAAAGTAGAGGACGTCCGGAAACTTTGAGTTTCCACCAATCATGATATGATGTCAGCCAGTCGTCCAACGGTTTCCCTATCGCGACAAACCACCATGCAGGTTCGGCATATCCAACGCCGCGAACCCATAATGGCGCAGCCACCGCAGGTCGCTGTCAAAAAACGCACGCAAATCCGGAATCCCGTATTTCAGCATCGCCAGACGGTCGATACCGATACCAAAGGCAAAGCCCTGATAGACGTCAGGATCAATCCCACCGGCGGCGATCACCTTGGGGTGGACCATGCCGGATCCCAAAATCTCCATCCAGTCGTCGCCCTCACCGATCTTCAGCTGACCGTTATCCCACGAACAGCGGATATCGACCTCGGCCGACGGCTCGGTGAACGGGAAGTGCGAGGCGCGGAAGCGCAGCTCGACATCGTCGACCTCAAAGAACGCCTTCACGAATTCTTCCAGAACCCATTTCAGGTTCGCCATCGAGATGTCGGTGTCGATGGCCAGCCCTTCGACCTGATGGAACATCGGCGTGTGGGTCTGGTCATAATCGGCGCGGTACACGCCGCCCGGGCAGATCACGCGGATCGGCGCGCCCTGTTTCTCCATCGAGCGGATCTGGACCGGAGACGTATGGGTGCGCAGAACATGCGGCGGGCGATTATCGCCCTCGGCGCGGTGCATGTAGAACGTGTCCATCTCGGCCCGCGCGGGGTGGTGTCCGGGGATGTTCAGCGCGTCAAAATTGTACCAATCGTCTTCGATCCGCGGCCCTTCGGCCACCGAGAAGCCCAGTTCGGCAAAGATCGCGGTCAGTTCCTCGGTCGCCTGGCTGACCGGGTGGATCGAGCCCTGACGGCGCGGGCGTGTCGGCAGGGTGACATCCAGCCATTCGGTGCGCAGACGCTCATCCAGCGCGGCATCGGCCAGAGCGGCCTTTTTGGCGGACAGGGCCGCGTTGATCTCATCCTTCAGGGCATTCAGCGCGGGGCCTGCCACCTGGCGTTCCTCGGGCGTCATTTTACCCAACTCGCGCATCTTCAGCGCGACTTCGCCTTTTTTGCCCACGGCGGCGACGCGGATCGCCTCAAGCGCGTTCTCGTCGCCTGCCTCGGCGATTTGGCCCAGATATTTTGCCTTAAGATCGTCCATGACGCCCTCTGAATTTGGTCGCCAACCTGCTATCGGGCCAGCCCCGCGAATGCAAGCGGGACCGGGCGGATCAATAGCTGTATTCGGGGAAAATCCGGGTCAGATCACCGTTCCAGTCGCCGTTGTAGTGTTCCAGCAACTCATCCGCAGGCACTTTCCCGCTTTGGATGCTGTCCTTGAGCGCGTTGAGGAAATGGGTCTCGTCCGGCACCAGTCCACCGGCCCCGGGATAGGCGCGGGCTTTCAGGCCGGACTCGGAGATCGCAACAACCTCACGCGCCAGATCGTGCATGTTGATGTTGCCGACCTGTGCCTGAAGCCCGTCCTTGGCCGCCGCGACACGCAGCGCCTCGCGGGTCTCGGTGTCCCAGCCTTTGACCAGATCCCAGGCCGCGTCCAGGGCCGTCTGATCGTAAGTCAGGCCAACCCAGAAGGCGGGCAAGGCACACAGGCGCCGCCAAGGACCGCCATCGGCCCCGCGCATTTCCATGAATTTCTTGATCCGCGCCTCGGGAAAGGCGGTGGTCAGGTGATCGGCCCAATCGCTGAGCGTGGGTGTTTCCCCCGGCAGCGCGGGCAGTTCACCTTTCAGGAAGTCGCGGAAAGACATGCCCAGCGCATTGATGTACTGGCCGTCGCGATAGACGAAATACATCGGAACATCGAGCGCGTATTGCACGTAACGTTCGAACCCGAAGCCGTCTTCGAACACGAAAGGCAGCATGCCCGTACGCGCATCGTCCAGATGCCGCCAGATGTAACTGCGCCAGCTTTTCTGGCCATTTACCTTGCCTTCGAAAAAGGGCGAGTTCGCAAACAACGCCGTTGCCACCGGCTGCAAGGCCAGCGCCACGCGCAGTTTCTGCACCATGTCGGCCTCGGACCCGAAATCAATGTTGACCTGAACCGTGCAGGTCCGCCGCATCATGGCGCGGCCCATAGTGCCGACCTTCTCCATATAGTCGTTCATCAGCCGGTACCGCCCCTTGGGCATCAACGGCATTTCCTCGTGTGTCCAGGTCGGTGCCGCGCCCAGACCGATGAAACCCACGCCGATCTCATCTGCGATGTCCTTCACCTCACGCAGGTGGGTGTTCACCTCATCGCAGGTTTCGTGGATGGTCTCGAGCGGAGCACCCGACAGCTCCAGCGCGCCGCCCGGCTCCAGGCTGACATTGGCGCCGTCCTTTTCCAGACCAATCAGATGACCAGCTTCGCGGACTTCTGCCCAGCCATGCCGATCCCGCAAACCTTCCAGCACGGCCACAATCGAACGGGTGCCCTCGAAGGGCAACGGTTTCAGCGTGTCCTTGCAGTAGCCGAATTTCTCATGCTCGGTGCCGATGCGCCAGTTTGCCTTGGGCTTGCAGCCCGACTCCAGATATTCGGCCAATTGCTCGTGGCGTTCGATCGGACCGCCGCCGGACTGAGGGATGGACATGAACCGTGCTCCGATCCTGATGTGTCTGTCTTTTGGCCAGTCGTGGGGGCAAACTGCGCCAGTGTCAATGCAGCCGAAGGTGTGGAGGGCGCGAGGGCGTACGCTCCCAGATAACGACCTTATGCGGCGATCTGCCGTTGAGTTCAGACAGCATTTGTTCGGTTTTCAAGCCCGGCAGGCTTGAGAAAACGTCGAACAGAGCTTCGGCTCCTTCAGCGTTCACAGGAATGTGAAGCGTCGGTTGCCCAGGCTGATCCAGAACCCAATGCGCCGGACTGGAGGTCGGATCAAGTGCAAGCCGTTCGATTTCTCGTGTCGCAACAATGCCGCCATCCAGAGGGCCGAGATAAGTGATTTGCCCTTCATCAACCGTAACGACGCCCTGCCCGCCTGCGCCGGTTCTGAACCGTGCGCGCTGTATGCCGATCACGGCCAGGGCGATTGCGACAGCGACAAGCAACCAGCCGATCCACCCCAGCAGACCACCGGGGCCGTTGATCCAGCTGAGACCGAGGATCAGAACAAACCCGGCTACCAGCACTTCGCGCCAGCGCCACAGGGCCAGTTTGGCCTCGGGTCGGATGAAACTCATGACAGCACCTTTTGTGGTGTTTGCAACAGGGCGATCCGATACCAGCCGATCTGCTGAAACCCCATCGCCTCATAGGCTCGCGCGGCAGGTCGATTGTTGGCGAACAGGATGGCCGTGTTCGCGCCCTCGGTCCTAGCCTTTTGCAGCACAGCTGTTGTGACCTTGCGCCCGAGCCCACGGTTTCTGTTCTCGCGCGGCACAAATACACCGCCGACCTGAACCTGATCCCGGACTGATGCATTGATGGCGGCCATGGCTAAGGGGGCGTCGTCTTCCAGCATGACAATCGCCCTGCCTGATTGAATATCGGTGGTGATCCGTTCAGAGGCCATATCATGCGCCTCTTGCCCTTTGGCCTGGTCGGTATCCTCGAAGTAATCCGCAAACCAACGCGTCAGTAACGGCCGGTCTGCCTCGGACAGGGCACGAAATGGAATCGGTGCCTCTGGGATTTTGCCCAGATCCAGGCGGTACAGGGGTTCATCATGATGCAGGCGGTAACAGGCCTGTCCAAGCCCTAGCGCGTCCAATATCATCTCAACCTGTTGTGCAGCCCCTGTCATGCCCAGTACGGTCTGACCTGCGATCCGGCTCGCAAATGCCTGAGCAGCCTCTGGCGAACAATCGGGTAGTTGCGCCATCAGGTAACCCTTTTTGGTCAGGCCGAATACGCCTTGGATGCGATCCTTCCCCCAAATGAAGAACCGGGTGGAGTGGTCATCGTCTCCAAATCCAATCCCGTGCGCCAACAGGTTGCTGCGCAGAAACATGGAAGTATCGGGATGTTTGGCCAAGAACGCCTCAATGGCCGGGGCATCAGACGGCGAGGCCTCTCGGATCACGCCCAATCCCCCAGCGCCTGCTGCCACATGGTCAGCGCAGCGACTGCCGCCGTGTCGGCCCGCAGGATACGCGGGCCAAGGCTGACAACATGCGCATAGGGCAACCCCGTCAGACGCGCGCGTTCCTTGTCGGAAAACCCTCCTTCGGGACCGATGAGAATCGCCCAGGGCCGTCCTTTTTCATTGGCGGCCAGTCGCAGGGCCGATCCAACCTCGGCTTCGTTGCAGAACATCAGTTGTCGATCTTCGGGCCATGCATCCAGCAGCCGATCCAACCGCTGCAAATCGGCAACCTCGGGCACGAAGGTTCCGCCGCACTGTTCGGCCGCCTCGACGGCATGGGCCTGCAACCGATCTTGTCGGATGCGTTCGGAATTGGTGAACTCGGTCTGCACCGGCATGATACGCGCCGCGCCCATTTCGGCGGCTTTTTCCACGATGAAATCGGTGCGGGCCTTTTTGATCGGTGCAAACAGGAACCACAGATCGGGCGGCAACTGCAACGGTTTCGTCTGCTCAAGGCAGGTCAGCGTCCCGCCGCGTTTTCCCGCCTCCGAGACTTCGGCCAACCACTCTCCGTCCTGCCCGTTGAACAGGGCGACCTGCCCTTTGACCGCAAGGCGCATGACACCAAACAGATAGTGCGCCTGGTCGCGCGTCAAAGGAACCGATTGCCCCTGACCCAAGGGCTGCTCTACATACAGTCTGATCTTCGCACTCATGAGACCCTACATATGCAAGGCAATGCCCCAACACCAGATGGTCAAGTCGCTGATGCCGTCAGTGGCAACTGGGTCGACACCCGTGCCCCGGCCTTTGCCCGCCCCTATCTGCGCCTCAGCCGCGCGGACCGGCCCATCGGGACATGGCTGCTGCTGATTCCCTGTTGGTGGGGGCTGGCGCTGGCGATCCTTAACGACGGTCAGCCACGTTGGGAAGATCTTTGGATCGCCATGGGATGCGCATTCGGGGCCTTTCTGATGCGGGGCGCCGGTTGCACCTGGAATGACATCACGGACCGGGAATTCGACGGGCAGGTCGAACGCACTCGCTCGCGCCCGATTCCTTCGGGTCAGGTCAGTGTCCGGCAGGCCGCGGCGTGGATGGTCCTGCAATGCATTCTGGCGCTTGGCATCCTTCTCAGCTTCAATCAGGCGGCCATTGCCATGGGCGTATTGTCCCTGCTGCCCGTGACAATCTATCCGTTTGCCAAACGGTTTACGTGGTGGCCTCAGGTGTTCCTGGGGCTGGCTTTCAACTGGGGCGCCCTTCTGGCCTGGGCGGCGCATAGCGGTTCCGTGGGATGGCCAGCGGTGACGCTGTACCTGTCTGGAATCGCGTGGACCCTGTTCTACGATACCATCTATGCGCATCAGGATGCCGAGGATGACGAACTGATCGGCATCAAATCAACCGCTCGTCTGTTCGGAGCCGATACAGCGCGGTGGCTGAAGTATTTTTTGGTGGCGACCGTGTCGCTGATGGGGCTGGCCATCGTCGATGCAGGGGTGCCGGATGCCTCGATGCTGGCATTGGGTGTTGCGCTCTGTGGACCTTGGGCAATGGGCTGGCACATGATGTGGCAACTCCGCGCGCTGGACATCGAAGACAATGCCAGGCTGTTGCAATTGTTCAGGGTCAACCGCGACACTGGCTTGATTCCGCTGATCTTCCTCTGCGTCGCCCTGTTGCTCTGATTGCACCTGCTGAACGGGGCCTGTAAAGATCGGCCCAACCGCCTGAGGAGTGTCAAACCCAAATATGCGTCTGCCGTATTTTATCGTTGTTTCCCTGATCTTTCTTGTGTCAGCCGGGCTGTCGCTTTTGGCAGCCAGCTATGCCGTCACAAAGATCGAAGAGACATCGGAATTCGCCGTGCGCCGGGCGCTTGACCTCAAAGGGCACGACTGGGCCGAGGTTGAATCCGATGGCTTGCGCGTGGTCCTGACCGGGATCGCACCGGATGAGGCGACACGGTTCAACGCGCTGACCGCAGCCGGAACCGAGGTCGATGCGTCCCGCGTAATCGACGAAATGGAGGTCGAAGCGACCTCTGCCCTCGCGTCACCACGCTTTTCGGCAGAAATTCTGCGCAATGATCACGGTATCTCGATCATCGGTCTGATCCCCGCCAGTGAAGACAGGGACGACCTGATCAGACGGCTGAGCAATCTCGACCGCAACATCGCGGTCTCGGACCTGATGGAAACGGCGGATTACCCCAAGCCCGACGGTTGGGATGCAGCGATATCCTATGCCATCGAGGCTTTGGCCAGCCTGCCGCGTGCCAAAATTTCCGCAAACGCCGATTTGGTCAAAATCACCGCCATTGCGGACAGCCAACAGGAAAAACAACGTCTCGAACAAGATCTGACCCGCGCCGCACCGCCCAGCCTGCGGATCGGGCTGGCGATTTCGGCCCCCCGGCCCGTCATTACGCCCTTTACGCTGCGTTTTCTGATCAACGAAGACGGTGGGCAATTTGACGCCTGCTCGGCACAGGATGCAAAAGCGCGCGACCGGATCGTGACCGCTGCGCGCGATGCCGGCTTGTCGGGGCCATATTCCTGCACCATCGGTCTGGGCGAGCCCTCGCCACGCTGGCCCGAAGCCGCCGAGAAGAGCATTCGGGCACTGGCCAGAATCGGCAAAGGCTCGGTCACGATGTCGGATGCGGACATCACCCTGGTCGCGGCACAAGGCACCGATCCAGCCTTGTTTGACCGGGTTGTAGGTGAACTTGAAACAGCGTTGCCTCAGGTCTTTGCCCTGCATGCTGTGCTGCCGGAACCTGAAACCAGCGAACAGACCGGGCCCATCGAGTTCTCGGCGACCCGCAGCCCCGAAGGGCTTGTGCAACTGCGAGGGCGTCTGGGGGATGAAACGTTGCGGGACATGGTCGACAGCTATGCCCGCGCGGCCTTCGGCTCGGATCAGGTCTATACCGCGACCCGCATCGCGCCGGGGCTTCCGGCAGATTGGCCGGTGCGTGTTCTGGCCGGCCTGGAGGCGTTGGCCCAGCTTCACAACGGGGCCCTGACCGTAACACCAGGCTCGGTCGAACTGACCGGCCTCAGCCATGAAGAGGATGCCAAGGCCCGGATCGCAGGTCAGTTGTCGGACAAGCTGGGCGAAGGGCAGGAATTCACCCTGACGATCACTTATCAGCCGCCGCCAGAGCCCGAAGACGCGCTGCCCGATCCTGAAGTCTGCGAAGCGCAGATCGCCGAAATCCAGACCGTCAGCAAAATTGCGTTCGAACCCGGATCGGCAACGATCGCATCCGACTCGCGCGATACGGTGAACCAGATCGCCGACATCCTGCGTGACTGCGGGCCGATCCGGCTGGAGATCCAGGGCCATACGGACAGCCAGGGCCGCGAAGAGATGAACCAGCAGCTCAGCCAGGCACGGGCGCAATCGATTCTGAACGAGCTGCGCGGGCGGCGCATTCCCACCAGCAGCTATACTGCCGTCGGGTACGGTGAAACACAGCCCATCGCGGACAACGACACCGAAGAAGGCCGCGAGGAAAACCGGCGGATCGAGTTCCGGCTGATCCGCCCCGAGCCTGTCGAGGCCTCGGAAACAGGTCTCGAAGCGCTTGAGGCTGAGGCCGAGGCTGACGCGCCTGAAACGGATCAGACCGAATCGACCGCACCAGACACGGACGCAGAGGACCAGTAAGTTGAACAGAACCGAATTCATCATCGCCACAGCCGTCATTCTGTTTGCGGCCTTCTGCATGGGTTGGTTTGCCAACTGGCTGGCACACCGCCTGTCCCGCGTCCGCCAAAGCGACGTCGCTGATCTGGATCGCATGAGCCAGGAACTGCACGAAGCGGAAGAAACCCGCGATCAGGCCATAACCTACCTTCAGCAGCGCGAAGCCGAGCTGACCAATCAGCTGACCCAGACAGAGGCAGAACTGGCCGCAGCCATGGACGGTCTGCGCGCCGCGCGGCAAGAGGCCGAGGAAATGCGCGGTCGGATCAACAACGCCGACTGAACGACCGCCGTCCCGGACGGCTCACAGGACCTGTGCCAAATCTGCGAACAGGTCTTCGGGGTCTTCCAGACCAACCGACAGCCTGAATACGCCGTCGCCTGCGAAATCCCGGTAACTTGCCAATTGCGCCCCTTCCAATCGGAAGGACGATTGCATCAAAGCTTCGGTTCCCATCCAGAATATCAGACTGCGATGGTGGCCAAGCGACACGGCATAGTGAACGATCCGGAGTTTATCGATCATCTGCCGGGCAAACGCACCGCTGGTCGGGGCCAGGCTTTGTCCGAATGAATTGTCTGTGTCGCAAGGCCTTAGCAATTCAATCCGTGGTGCTGGCCGCCATCCTATCGATCCATTTTCACGGATTTGGTGCAGGTTCGCGAACCACTGTCAGGATGAGAATTGAACTCGCTCGGGTCCCAGAACCACCGCGATGGCCGCGCGACGTTACCAACGGGTCAGAGCGTCTTCGTCCTGATCTTTGGCCGCAACCCATTCGGCGCCGGAACGGGTAATTTCCTTTTTCCAGAACGGCGCGCGGGATTTCAGGTAGTCCATCAGGTATTCGGCCGCCTCGAACGCGTCCTTGCGATGGGGCGCCGCCGTGGCCACCATCATGATCTTGTCACCCGGTGCCAGACGTCCAAAACGGTGAATGACCAGCACATCGCCCAATGCCCAACGCGCCTGCGCCTCTTGGGCGATCTTGGTCAGGGCACGTTCGGTCATACCGGGATAGTGCTCGATCTCCATCACATCCAGATCACCGCTTGCAAGGTCACGCACAACGCCGGTGAAAGTAACGATGGCCCCGTTGGCATCATCCCCGGCGGCAAAGGCATTGGCCTCGGCCCCCAGATCAAATGCCTCTTCCTGAACCGCGATCCGCATCGGTCAACCGCCCGTCATAGGTGGGAAAAACGCAACTTCCCGAACACCTGCCAGCGAAGCATCGAAATCTGACAGTTCCTGATCCAACGCGACGCGAAGGGCGGACAAATCGGCAAACGCCGCGGCATAGCGATCTTCCCGAGCGCTCAGTTCAGCCACCAGGTCGCTGACCGTGGCCGCATGCGTTTCGACCTTTTCTTTTGGCAAGCCGATGCGTTCGCGCACCCAGGCGAAATACAGAACATCCATCGGTTAGCTCTCCTTCAGATGAGGCATGGCTTTACGTAGATAATCATAGCCAGTGATCAATGTAAGCGTTGCTGCGATCCACAACAGCCACAGCCCGACCTGACCGGCCCAGTACATACCATCGACATTCAGGCGCAGGTGGTTCACGTCTTCGACCTGCCCCGCAATGATCTGCTCGACCAGCTCGGCATCCATGCCAAAACTCGCCATCACGGCATAGTGTTCAAAGATGCCCTGCGAAAACAGAACCGCGATGGCGACCATCTGGGCCGTGGTCTTCCATTTCGCCAGTTTGGTGACTTTGAGCGTGCCGGCCACATCGCCCAGGTATTCCCGCAGGCCCGAGACAAAAACTTCGCGAAACAGGATCACGGTTGCAGGAAGGACAAGCCACGGTGTCCAGTGCTCGGTCGAATAGCCCACAAGGATCATAAGCGCGATCACTACCATGGCTTTGTCGGCGATCGGATCCAGCATCGCTCCGATTTTGGTCTCCTGCTTCCATGCGCGGGCCAGATACCCATCAAACCAATCGGTAATCGCCGCTGTCAGGAACAGGATCAGTG
This sequence comes from Ruegeria sp. BF10, assembly GCF_056538725.1. Classification (NCBI taxonomy): domain Bacteria; kingdom Pseudomonadati; phylum Pseudomonadota; class Alphaproteobacteria; order Rhodobacterales; family Roseobacteraceae; genus Ruegeria; species Ruegeria sp. BF10. The sequence goes on along the minus strand of NZ_JBQFTR010000001.1, from coordinate 43,022 downwards.
CAAACCAGTCCGCATAGGGACGGGTGAAATACAGAAACATTACAGCCAGTCCGGGCGCGGCCAGCAGGCGCAGCACAGTCAGGAGATTGGGTAAATTCCACTTCATGGCTTGGACCCTATATTGCTGGTCCGGAACAGAAAAGCCAATCAGGCAAAAAACTTCATCACTCACAATCGCTTGGTCAAAGCGCCGCAGGCCTGACGTCTCAGAACAGTACCTCTTGGCCTTTCCCGGCTTTGCGGTCAGATTGCCGCGCAAGCCCAGCCGGAAAGTACCAGATGACAGCGCATATTCAAACCGACACACGGTCAAACATGATCGGCAGCCTCTGGATGGTCGCCGCGATGGCCGGTTTTGCGCTGGAGGATGCGTTGCTGAAAGCAGCTTCAGCCGCGCTGCCGATCTGGCAGGTTCTGGTTCTTTTCGGCGCGGGCGGGTCCGTGGTATTTGCCGCGGTGGCCATGGCGCGCGGGCAGCGGCTGCTGCACCCTGACGTTCTGTCCGGCCCGATGAAAATTCGGGTGCTGTTCGAGGTCTTTGGTCGGTTGTTCTATGTTCTGGCCATCGCACTGACTCCGTTGTCTTCGGCCACTGTGATTCTGCAAGCCACGCCTCTGGTCGTTGTTGCAGGCGCGGCGCTGTTCTTCGGCGAGACAGTGGGTTGGCGGCGCTGGAGCGCCATCTTTGTCGGCATGATCGGCGTCGTCGTCATCCTGCAACCCACCGGAGACAGTTTTTCGCTGCTGTCGATATTGGCGGTGCTGGGAATGCTGGGGTTTGCCGGGCGTGACCTGGCCAGCCGTGCAGCCCCTGCCACGCTTGGAACCGAAGTCCTGGGGTTCTACGGCTTCCTCAGTATCATCGTGGCCGGCGTGGCCTATCGGTTTTGGGAAGGCGCGCCTATGGTTTCGCTCAGCGTGCACACAAGCCTGCACCTGACCGGCGCGGTGCTGATGGGGGTAATGGCTTATGCGTCGCTGATGAAGGCCATGCGCACGGGTGAAGTGTCTGCCGTGACCCCGTTCAGATACACCCGGCTGTTGTTCGGCATCGGGTTGGGGGTGGCCATTTTCGGTGAAAGCCTGGACCCTACCATGTGGGTCGGCAGTGCGCTGATCGTCGCGTCGGGCTTCTATATCCTGTCGCGGGGTCGGCGCGCCTAGCCCTTGTCGTGGAAGAAGTCGTAAACCTTCTGCGCCAACCCGGCCGAGATCCCTTCGACCGCTTTCAGATCGGCCAGATTGGCCCGGCTGACGGCTTTGGCGCTGCCGAAATGGGCCAACAGAGCACGCTTGCGCGCAGCCCCTACCCCTGGGATTTCATCCAAAGGCGTTGCACCCACGGCCTTGGCGCGTTTCGCACGATGGGTGCCGATGGCGAACCGGTGCGCCTCATCCCTCAAGCGTTGAATGAAATACAAAACAGGATCGTTGCGTTTCAGCGCAAAGGGGCGCTGGCCGATCCGGTGGAACTCTTCCTTGCCGTGATCGCGGTCGACCCCTTTGGCGACGCCGACCATGGGAATGTCTTCGACCCCATGTTCGACCATGATCTGATGCACGGCGCTTACCTGCCCGGCACCGCCATCGATCAGCAGCAGGTCGGGCCACAGCCCTTTGTCGCGATCCGGGTCTTCCTTTTGCAATCTGGTGAAACGGCGGTTCAGCACCTCTTTCATCATGCCGAAGTCGTCACCCGGTGTCAGGTCATCACCGCGAATGTTGAACTTGCGGTAAGCGTTCTTCATGAATCCCTCGGGGCCCGCAACGATCATGCCGCCGACAGCATTGGTGCCTTGGATATGAGAGTTGTCGTAGACCTCGATCCGTCCCGGCGGACCGTCCAGTTCGAACGCCTCGGCCAGCCCGCGCAGCAGCTTGGCCTGCGTGGCACTTTCCGACATGCGGCGGGCCAGAGCCTCGCGTGCGTTGCGCAAGGCACCGGCAACCAGTTCCTGTTTTTCGCCACGCTGCGGCACAAGGATTTCGACCTTGCGCCCGGCTTTTTCGGCCAGCGCCTGCTGCATCAGATCCACGTTTTCGATTCCGTCCGACAGGATCAGCTGCCGCGGCGGTTCCTTGTTGTCGTAGAACTGGCCCAGAAAGGCCTCCATCACCTCGGCAGGTGAAACATCCGGCCCGACGCGCGGATAGAAATCCTTGTTGCCCCAGTTCTGGTTCGCACGGATGAAAAACACCTGCACGCAGGCCTGACCGCTGTCCATATACAGGCCGATCACGTCCGCCTCGGCCACACCGCGCGGGTTGATGCCCTGAGAGGTCTGCACCTGCGTCAGCGCCCGGATGCGGTCACGCAGACCGGCGGCGCGCTCGAACTCCATCGCCTCGGACGCGGCCATCATCTGCTCGGCCAGTTCCTCCTGTACCTTGGTCGAGCGACCCGACAGAAAGCGTTCAGCGTCCTTAACGCTTTCACGGTAATCCTGTTCCGAGATCAGGCCGACACAGGGCCCGGAACACCGTTTGATCTGATAAAGCAGGCAAGGCCGTGTTCGGCTGTCGAACATCGAATCCGAGCAGTTGCGCAGCAGGAACGCTTTTTGCAACTGGTTCAGCGTCCGGTTCACCGCACCGGCACTGGCGAAGGGGCCGAAATAGGCACCTTTTTCCTTCTTCGCCCCTCGGTGTTTCTTGATCTGCGGAAAGTCATGATCCTTGGCGACCAGTATGTTCGGAAAGCTTTTGTCATCCCGCAACAATACATTGTATTTCGGCTTGAGCTGCTTGATCAGGTTCTGCTCCAGCAGCAGGGCCTCGGTCTCGGTTCGCGTGGTCAAAAACATCATCGAGGCCGTCGCGGCGATCATCTTTTCGATCCGCCCCGAATGACCCGGCCGTGTGTAATTCGACACCCGTGCCCTGAGATTTCGGGCTTTGCCGACATACAGAACCCGGCTGTCTGCATCGAGCATGCGGTAGACACCCGGAGAACTGTCCAGCGTTTTCACATAGCGCTGAATGCAGGCATAGCCGGTAGGGGATGATTCGCTGTCGCTGGTCATGATCCTGAGATATGATTCTCTGGCAATGGCTGCAATCTCATGCCTTTCAGATCAAGAGAAAACAAATCCACGGTTTCTGTGGATAAGTGTGAAGATAAAATTCCGGAAGATCGGAAATCCCCTTGTTTCCTTGCCCTTTCCTTTACTTGCACAAAAAATAGGCAACTTATCAAGGGCTTGTTTTTAAAGGATATTTTTTTGCATACTTAGCAAGTGTATGAAAAAAAAGACATTTTTGTAACGCACATGTAACAGAATTGAGAGCGGTGCAAAACTTGCAGCAAAATTGCTTATTCAACACCCAGAACATCCGGAGTTTTCCAACCCAGATGCTGACCGCCGTCCACACATAAAAGCTGTCCGGTGACCGCGTGTGCATCCAGAAAATACCCAAGCGCTGCGGTTATGTCAGACGGGTTGGATCCCCGTTCCAGAACGGTATTTGAACGCTGTGCCTGGAAATGCTCTTCGCTTTGGCGGTGGCCCTGCATCGTGGGGCCCGGCCCGATCGCATTGACGCGGATCGTCGGAGACAATGCCTGCGCCGCCGTTCGGGTCAGTGCCCACAAACCCATTTTTGCGATGGTGTATGACATGAACTCGGGTGTCAGTTTGCGCACACGCATGTCCACCATGTTGACGATGAGGCCGGTTGCAAGCGGTTCGCCATTCTCATCTGCGCCAGCGCTCAGCCCCTGATCTGCCATGGCCTGCGTCAGCACAAAGGGCGCGCGCAGGTTGCTGTCGAGATGTCGATCCCAGCTTTGCCGGGTTGCCGTGTGGATGTTGTCGTATTCGAAGATTGAAGCGTTGTTCACCAGACACGTGATCGGCCCGCCCAGCGCCTCGGCCGCTTTGGGCAGCAGCGCCTGAACCTGAGCTTCGTCCAGCAGATCGGCCTTCAGGGTCACGGATTTTCGGCCCAGGGCCTGTACCTCTGCCGCTGTCTTTTGCGCCGGGCCTTCGGATGAGGCGTAATGCACGGCCACATCGAAACCTCGATCTGCCAGATACAGTGCCATGGCCCGGCCCAGACGAATACCGGCGCCGGTGACTAGGGCTCGGGTCATGCTTCACCTCGTTTGGTCAGATCACACCAGCAGTACGATGACATAAAGCACATAAAGGAAAGTCAAGACCAACCCCCAGACGCGCGAGATGTCGCGTTTGAGGAATACAAACGGAACCAGCAGCAGCGATGCGCCCAGCATGACCCACAGATCGAACCGAAGGAATTCCGGATCGACCGGAATACGGCCGAACCAGGTTGCGATCCCGATGATGGCCAGAAGGTTGAACATGTTCGAACCGATCACGTTGCCCAGCGCGACATCGGCCTGTCTGCGCAATGCCGCCATAAGCGTCGTCGCCAGTTCGGGCAAAGAGGTTCCAACCGCGATCAGGGTCAGGCCGATGACCGTTTCGCTGACCCCATAGGTTCTTGCGATGACGGTCGCGTTGTCGACAAGTAAGTGCGCACCCATCGGAAGCCCCACCAACCCCAGGATCAGGTAAATCGATACCTTCCAGTAGGGCATGTCAGGGTCGGCTTCCTCCAAGCCTTCAAGCTCGTCGTCATCCGCGCAAGCCTCACCACAGGCCTTGCGATGTGCTTTTGCCTCACGAAAGGCAGTCATCAGGACAAGACTCAACGCCGCCAGCAGGATCAGACCGCTGAAGAAGGTGAATGTTCCGCAAAAAGCCAGCCCGATGAACAGAACCGTCGCCATCAGCATGAAGACGTAATTCCTGCGGCTGTCACATTCACTTGTGTGAAGCGTTGCCAGCAATGCGGGCAGTCCAAGAACCAACAGGATGTTGGCCGTGTTCGATCCGACAACGTTGCCCAGCGCAATACCGGGCGCGTTCTCTTTCAATGCGCTGATGGCGATCAGCAACTCGGGCGCAGACGTGCCGAAGGCCACAATCGTAAGGCTGACGATCAACGCCGGAACACCCAGACGCAGGCTCAGGTTTACAGCACCGCGCACAAGCGCATCGCCTGCAAGCAGCAGGATCAACAGCCCAAGACCAGACAGCAGCCAAGTGGTGATCAAGTCCGACCTCCTTTTTCGCAGGCGCAGGGGCCTTTGCCTATGCGAAACCGTCCGCAGCGCGGACACTTGGCGGAACTCAGTTTCTTCTGCCCCGGAAAGCGCAGTTTGCCGAACATCGCCAGGACACCCATGCCAATCAGAAAAAGTGTGACAGCCTTGATGATCACGTCACAAACCAAAACGCGCGTAGGCCGCACGCTCCTCTAATCCGGCGATGGCATCCTGTGCCAGGTTGGCCCCGAACCGCGACCAGATTGGTTTGCGCAAGCCATAACGGCGGAACTTGACCTTGTCGCCAAAGCGTTCCTGCATTTTGGGTTTCAGATGGGCGATACCATCGATCAAACCCAGTTCATGCGCGCGACGCGCCAGCCAGACTTCACCCGTGAACAGATCGGCACTGTGATCCAGCTTGTCACCTCGGCGGGCTTTGACATGCGCGATGAAGTTTTCGTGGATGTCACCCAGCAGCCCTTGCAAGCGCGCCACATCCTCTTTCTTTTCCGGCGAAAAGGGATCCAGCATCGATTTCGATTTGCCCGCTGTATGGACGCGCCGCTCGAACCCCTGCCGCGCCAGGAAGACATGCGCGCCAAAACCTGCCGAAATGACTCCGATCGAGCCAAGAACCGAACTGTCGTCGGCCCAGATCTCATCCGCGGCGGCCGCCAGCCAATACCCTCCGGATGCCGCAACATCTTCGACAAACCCGATCACGGGCACGTCCAGCTCTTCCGACAAGCGCCGAATTCGGGCGCCAATCAAAGAGCTTTGTACAGGCGACCCGCCCGGAGAGTTGATCTCGAGCGCGACAGCCGCAGGTTTACCCTTTCGAAACGCCTTGTCGAGAACCGGGGCCAGGGTGGTATCGTTCAAGGACCCGCGACCGGCCATTCCAATGGAACCGGACAAACGGACAACGGCCACGCAAGGGTGCTTTTTTACGAACGGCAGGCTGAGCTTCATGGGTGCCGATGTAGAGTGCCCCCAACCCGTAAACAAGGGACTCTGCCGGCGTTAAACGCGACGTGAACCAAATTCACACACCCGATGGGCAAAAATGCAACGCCTTGGCGAGGGTCAGCTGCGAATGCGCCAGCCGGTTTTGAATATCCAGCCGATAACCGCCAAGCACAGAGCTGTAAACGCGACAATGGCAAGAAGGCTGAAAACGATCGGCACATCTGCCAGCCCGTAAAAGGACCAGCGGAAACCCGAAATCAGATAGACCACGGGATTGAACAGCGTGATGGTCTGCCACAATGGCGGCAGCATCGAGATCGAATAAAACGTGCCCCCCAGAAAGATCAGTGGCGTCACCACCAACTGCGGCACCAGCGACATCTGTTCGAAGTTGCTGGCCCAGATACCGATGATGAATCCCAGCAACGAAAAGCTGAGACAGGACAGGATCAGAAACGCCGCCATGGCGAATGGATGCTCGATCCGAATATCGACAAAAAACGTCGCTGTGACCAATATCACCAACCCAACAAACAACGCCTTCGTTGCGGCGGCACCGACATATCCGATCACGATCTCGATGAAATTGACCGGAGCGGACAACAGCTCGTAGATGGTGCCCAGAAACTTGGGAAAATAAATCCCGAACGACGCGTTCGAAATCGACAATGTCACCACCGACAACATGATCAGCCCCGGCACGATGAACGCACCGTATGAAACGCCCTCGACCTCTTGGATACGGCTGCCTATGGCAGTGCCAAACACCACGAAATAAAGCGAAGTTGACAGAACCGGCGACAGAAAACTCTGTGCCAGAGTGCGAAAGAAACGGGCCATTTCGAACCGGTAGATGGCAGCGATCGCGGTCCAGTTCATGCGGCCTCTCCGGATACCAGATTGACGAAAATCTCTTCCAGGCTTGATTGCCTGGTCTGCACGTCGCGCAACACCAACCCGGCCTCGGACACGTCATTCAGCAAGGTCGTTATGCCGGTACGATCCGCATGGGTGTCGTAGGTATAGATCAGGCAATCCCCCGCGCCATTGAGGGCAAGATTGTGGCTGGCCAGACTGTCGGGGATCCGATCGATGGGTTCGGTCAGCATGACTTCGATCTGCTTTTTACCCATCTGCGACATGAGTGTGGCCTTGTCCTGCACCAGCAAAAGCTCTCCCTTGTCGATGACGCCAATGCGATCCGCAATTGCTTCTGCTTCTTCAATATAATGTGTGGTCAGAATGATGGTGACACCGTCCCGTTTCAGTTCCGCCACAAGCTCCCACATGTCCTTGCGCAACTCGACATCCACTCCGGCAGTTGGCTCGTCCAGAAAAAGCACCCGGGGTTCATGGGCCAGGGCCTTGGCGATCAGCACCCTCCGCTTCATGCCCCCGGACAATTCCTTGATCGCGTTGTTGCGCTTGTCCCATAGGGACAGCTTGCGCAGAATCTCTTCGATCCGCGCGTTGTCCTTGCCAAGGCCGAACAGCCCGCGCGACAACCGAACCGTGTTCCAGACCTTTTCAAAGGGTTCCAACGCGATCTCTTGCGGTACAAGCCCGATCATCCTGCGCGCTGCGCGATAGTCGAACTGGATGTCATGTCCACCAACCGTGACCACCCCCGAGGTCGGGTTTGTTATCCCGCAAATCGTCGAAATCAGGGTTGTCTTCCCGGCGCCATTTGGTCCCAGAAGCGCAAGTATCTCACCCTCTTCAATATCCAGAGACACACCCTTCAGCGCCTCGAACCCATCGGCGTAAGATTTGCGAAGATCATTGATGGACAAAATGGTCGTCATATCCGTTCCCCGTTCCGACCGAGACCCTATCGCGCGGAACCAGCCTGTAACAGGGCAATTCCGCACAACGTGCTGCGCATTTTCTAGTGGTTGTCAGAACCATGCTCAATTCCAACTTGCAATCCGTCAACCCACCCGCAAACTCTGCCACAACGGAGGGCGCTGATGCTGAATGGAATACGTATTGTCGAAATCGAAGGGCTGGGCCCCGGCCCGTTTGCCGCCATGCAGCTTGCTGATCTGGGCGCCGACGTCATCACGATCCATCGCAAAGGCCAGGCAGTAACACCGGGCATGCCGGACCGCTCGCTTCTGGACCGCGGCAAACGATCGATCGCGCTTGATCTGAAGGATCCCGAAGATCTGGCGACCGCCCGCCGCCTGATTGACACGGCGGATGCACTGATCGAAGGCTTTCGCCCCGGTGTGATGGAGAAGCTGGGTCTTGGCCCGGATCTTTGCCTGACCCGCAACCCAAAACTGATATACGGCCGCATGACAGGCTGGGGGCAGGATGGTCCGCTGGCCGACACGGCAGGACATGACCTGAATTACATCGCCTTGTCCGGTGCGCTCTGGTACGCCTCTCTCCCGGATCAGCCGCCTCAAACCCCGGCAACCCTGGTCGGCGATATCGGCGGAGGCGCCATGTACCTTGTCGCGGGCATCCTGGCAGGTTTGATCAACGCGCAAAGAACCGGAAAAGGCACCGTGGTTGACGCCGCCATCTACGACGGCTCGGCCCATATGATGAACCTTCTGATGACCATGCGCCAAACCGGCAACCTGTCCGAGACCCGCGGCCAAAGCCTGCTGGACGGCCCGCATTGGAGCCGAACCTACGCCTGCGCGGATGGTGGATTTGTTTCGGTCCAATGCCTCGAACCAAAATTCTACGCCCGATTTCTGGAAATCCTGGGCCTGTCCCATGACCCGGCGTTCCAACAACAATACACCCGCAAGTTCTGGCCCGACCTGACCCGGCGCCTGGCCGAGATCTTCTCATCCAGACCGCGCGACCATTGGGCCAAATTGTTCGACGGGTCAGATGCCTGCGTCGCCCCGGTTCTCAGCCCCGACGAGGCCGCAGCCCATCCGATGAATGCGGCCCGTCAATCCTGGCGCAAGACAGACTGCACCCTACAGGCCGCCGCCGCCCCACGCTTCTCCACACACCGGTGGCAACCGAAGCCCAGCCCGGCTCGCGGCCAGCACACAACCGAGATCCTGAGCGACCTCCAAGCCCCCGAAAGCACCTGACGTACGCTTCATCTGGCCGGAAATATCCCGGGGGTGAATTGGCCAGCGGCCAAGAGGGGGCTGGCCCCCTCCCACGCGCCCTACCCGCCGCGCACCGTGTCGATCATCAGCTGAACATTCTCAGGATCTGCATCCGGTGTGATCCCATGGCCGAGGTTGAAAATATGCGGCCCCTTGGAAAATGCGCGCACGATGCGCCGGGTCTCATCCACCAGCGCCTGCCCGCCCGTAACCATGTGCGACGATGCCAGATTGCCTTGCACACAGCCATCAATCTGCACCTTCTCAGCTGCCCATTCGGGCGACACGGAATTGTCCAGCGCCACGCAATCCACGCCGGTCGACCTTGCAAACCCTATGTACCCGTCGCCTGCTTCCCGCGGAAATCCAATCACGGGGATGCCGGGATGGCGTTCCTTGATGGCGTGCGTGATCACCCGGCACGGCTCGACCGCGTATTTGCGGAAAGCTTCGCCCTTCAAAGACCCCGCCCAACTGTCAAATATCTTGACCACCTCGGCCCCGGCGTCGATCTGAGCGGACAGATATTCAATCGTTGCCGCGGTGATGCGATCCAACAGCGCCTCGAACAAAGCAGTATTACCTTCGCGCAGCGCATGGGCGGGACCCTGATCCGGCGTGCCGCGCCCTGCGATCATGTATGTGGCAACTGTCCACGGCGCGCCTGCGAATCCGATCAAGGTGGTCTCGGACGGCAATTCCCGCGACAGAATGCGCACCGTTTCGTAAACCGGTGACAATGTCTCGTGAATCGCGTCAACCGGTTTCAACGCATCAAACTCGGCCTGCTGCGTGATGGTAGACAAACGCGGGCCTTCGCCGGTCACGAACCAAAGGTCAGCCCCCAGCGCCTGTGGAACCAGCAGGATGTCGGCAAACAGGATCGCCGCATCGAACCCATATCGCCGAATTGGCTGCAAGGTAACTTCTGCTGCCAGTTCAGGATTGTAACACAGTGACAGGAAATCCCCGGCCTGAGAACGTGTGGCCCGGTATTCCGGCAAATACCGACCCGCCTGACGCATCATCCAGATCGGCGGCACATCCTGTACTTCGCCCGCCAGCGCCCGCAGCAGTTTCTTTGTCTCGGCCATGTTCGCCCCCAGCATTCAGGTTTTGGCAACGGGTCGTCCTTCGGCGGCAATTTGTCAAGCTCAGCCCCCATTGTCAGGGCAATGTGACGCGACTAAAGCTGTGCACATGACTTTGACCCTGCCCACCCCCGCATCGCCCCTCAGAATCGGCACCCGTGGTTCGCCACTGGCTCTGGCTCAGGCCTATGAAACGCGCCAGCGCCTGAGCGATGCGTTCGATCTGCCACAGGATGCGTTCGAGATCGTAGTGATCAAGACGACCGGTGACAATCGCGCCATGATCGACGCGGATCGCCCGCTGAAGGAAATCGGCAACAAGGGCCTGTTCACCAAGGAAATCGAAGAGGCGATGCTGCGCGCCGAGATCGACATCGCCGTGCATTCAACAAAGGACATGCCCGTTGAACAACCCGAAGGGCTGGTCCTGGACACGTTCTTGCCGCGCGAGGATGTGCGCGACGCCTTCATCTCTCCGCGATTGGGCTCGATCCACGATCTGCCCGAAGGCGCCATGGTGGGCACCTCGTCTTTGCGACGCCGTGCGCAGCTGCTGAACCGGAGGCCGGATCTGAAAGTGGTCGAGTTTCGCGGAAATGTGCAGACACGGCTGAAAAAGCTTGAAGACGGAGTTGCCGATTGCACGTTTCTGGCAATGGCAGGCATTCGCCGTTTGGGAATGGATGAGGTTCCGGCCAGCGCCATCTCTCCTGACGACATGCTGCCGGCAATCGCGCAGGGTACCATCGGCATCGAACGGCGCAGCAACGACATGCGCGCAGCCGAAATGCTTGAAGCGATTCATCACACCGAAACGGGATACCGCCTGGCGGCCGAACGCACATTGCTGGCTGCGCTGGACGGGTCCTGCGAAACCCCGATCGCCGGCCTTGCCGAACTGGACGGCGACACCCTAAGGTTGCGGGGCGAAGTGCTGCGCCCGGACGGAACGGAAACCGCCAGCAGAGATATGACCGGCCCCGTCAAGGATGGGCCTGAGATGGCCCGCGAAATGGCTGCGGAACTGCTTGAACAGGCGGGACCTGATCTATTCGATTGGAAAAATTCAAAATAAATTTGCTTAGTGTGAACTTGATCACTGTAGCAGGCGGAACAATCAGGCATTAATGTGACATACCGAAGAGGAAGTCGGGCCAGTCTCGAAAGTATCGAAAAGTTTTCAGATTGCCGGTGTTTTAATCAGTATTCGAGGGGGCGAGACTGACCCCCGGCTTCCAAAGGTAGAGGGTCGCTGTTGGGTTCAACAGCGACCCGTTTACGTTGTACCAGATTGCGTTGTGCCAGACCCGCGTTCAGGAAATCGCGTCAACGGCGTGACGAACGGCCTCTCTGGTCTGATCCAGATCCGCTTCGGTAACCGCCAGCAACGGGTACAGTTTGCCCGGAGCCTTGAAGACCCCATGCGCCCGCAACGTTGCATTGTAAGTGGCGTTGCGCTGCGGGTCATCATGGTTTGCGCTGCGATAATCCCGACATTCGGCCTTGGTGAAATAAATGTCGAACAAGGTCTCGTCACCGCAGATGCGATGGGCAATGCCTGCCTCGTTCAAAGCGTCCGATTGCATCTGTTGCAACTGCTTCCCGATCGAGCGCAGGTGTTCATAGGTGCCTTCGCGCCGCAAAACCTCCATCGTCTTCAGCCCCGCCGCTGAGGCAACGGGGTTGCCGGACAAAGTGCCCAACTGCATCAGCCAGCCCTGTTCTCCGACTTTCGATTTGTCGAAATGCTTCATGATCTCGGCACTGGCGCCCAGCGCGGCCAGAGGAAAGCCACCACCGGTGATCTTGCCAAGCGTACAGATATCCGGGGTCACGCCATATCGCTCTTGTGCGCCGCCGTAAGCCAGACGGAACCCGGTGACGATCTCATCAAAAATCAGCAACACACCAAATCTGTCGCACAAGGTCCGCAAGCCCTGCAAAAACCCCGGCGCGGGCGGGATGATCCGCTGCAAGGGTTCGACCATGATGGCTGCGACATCGTCATGCTCATCCAGCAACGCTGCCACCGCCTCAAGATCATTGAAAGGCGCGATCAGCATCTGCTCGGCCACGCTTTGGGGGATACCGGCACTGTCGGGAACGGCCTGAGGGAAATTGACCCGACGGCTGGGGGCCAGGCTCATCTGCGCCTCGGCGCTCATACCATGATACCCCCCTTCGAACTTGAGGATCTTGTCGCGCCCGGTATAGGCGCGCGCCAGCCGCATGGCGTACATGTCCGCCTCGCCCCCAGAGGCAACAAAACGCACCTGCTCGCAACAGGGAACGGCTTCGATGATGGCCTCGGCCAGTTCGATGCCCTTGCTGTTGTTGGCGAAGAAGGTCATGCCTTTGGGCAGTTGTTCCAGCACCGCTTCCATCACCTCGGGGTGGCCATGGCCCAGCAACATCGGACCGGACCCGATCAGATAGTCGATATATTCGTTCCCGTCCTCGTCCCAGACATGGCTGCCCTCGCCACGGGCGATGATGATACCCGGATCGAAGTTGCCGAAACCGCCGGCAGGCAAAACTTCGTTTGCACGCGCTATCCACTCGGACTGTGTCTGGATCTTCAGCATCTCAATCAATCTCCAAAATCGGGGCGCCAAGAATTTCGAGGTCAGGTGTCACACCTAATCCCGGGCCTTCGGGCGGGGCAATCCGGCCGTTTTCACGGTTTGGTGCGTCAGGGCACAGGCGCGGGGCAACGTAAGAGGACAAGTCGCATGTGTTCATCAGCGATCCATGCGGGGTTGAAGCAGCAAAATGCAACGAGGCCGCCGTGACGATATCCGATCCCCAGGTGCATTCCGCACAAATCTCGGCGCCCAGCTGAACGGTCAGATCGCGCGCACGGCGCATCGCTGACAGACCGCCGAATTTCGACAGCTTCAACGCAACTGCATCCATGCACCCCAATTCATGCGCCCGCATCAGCGATGCAAGATCAAAGGCGTTTTCGTCGATCTTCATGGGCAGACCCGTCGACTGACGAACAGCGGCACAGTCTTCCAGCGTCTTGCAGGGCTGTTCCAGCATCACATCCAGATGCGCCACCGCGCGCCCGGTTCGGGTTGCCTGAAGGCGCGATGCCCCGCAGTTCCAGTCACCATACACAAGCGGCCCGGTTCCCACGGCCTCGCGCACTTTGATCAGCCGCTCGGCATCGGCTTGCCAATCACCCTCGACACCCAGCTTGACCTGGAATTGCCGAATACCGGTCTGGAAGGCCGCCTTGGCGATGCGCGCCATTTCGTCCGGCGCGATACATGTGATCGAATGGTAAAGCGGCATATCCGCCCGTGTTCGCCCGCCCAGCAACGCGTAAACCGGTACCCCCGCCGCGCGGCCGAACAGATCCCACAGCGCAATGTCCACGATCGATTTCGCGTAGCTGTGGCCTTGCAGAAACCCGTCCAGCTTTCGCATCGGCGCATCGACCCCGATCGGAGAAATCCCGAGAATCTCGGGACCCATTTCAGCGATGGCCCCCGGTACGCCATTCGCATAGGCTGGCAGATAATGCGGGATCGGGCAGACCTCACCCCAACCTGTCAGACCTGTATCCGTCTCAAGGCGCAGGATATGAGACGTCACGGTCGCACAGGTCTTGCCGTCAGCCATGTGATAGGTTTCATGGCTGGTCAGTTCGACGGACCAGAGCGTTATCTTGTCAATTCTCAAGCATATTCTCCTACTGGATCACCCAATGCGGCTTCGTCCGGATGCACGCCCAGCCCCGGCGCCTCGGGCAGATGCAGATGGCCATCGACGTTGCGGGGCCCGCGGCCGCCTGCAACATCAACCGTGATCATGTCCTGACAGGCCCAGACCGCGTGGCAGTGGTCATCCGGGATCGTGGCGGCCAGATGCAGCGCTTCGGTATCGGCCAGAACCGTCCCGCCGGTGGCCATCACGAACATGTCTATCCCATGGGCCAGCGCGATATCGCGCATCCGCGCGGCCTTGGTCAGGCCACCCACGCGATTCAGCTTGATCCCGAATATCTGGGCCAGACCATCGCGGGCAATCCGGGCGGCATCCTGCAAGGTCACAAGGGACTCGTCCACAGACACTGGGGATGCATGAAGCCCCGAGATCGCCGCGATATCATCCAGTGTTTCACAGGGTTGCTCGAACATCACGTTCAGGTCTTCGCAGGCGCTCATCACCCGCAAGGCCTGCTGGCGCGTCCAGCCACGGTTGACATCATACAGGACAATCTCTCCGGGCTGCCGGATGCTTTCCACATCCCGCACACGGGCAATGTCCCGCTCGACATCTCCGCCGATCTTCACTGAATGGGCGATATAGCCGCGCTTGCGATACCGCTCCATGACCTCGCGTGTTTCCTCGACGGTTTTCGCCCCGACCGAGGAAGCAATCGGGCGCGGTGTCCGCGATCCGCCGCCCATCAGATCGGCAATCGGCAGGCCCGCTGCCTGACCGGCAATATCCCAGCAGGCCATATCTATGGGGCTTTTGGCATAGAGATGCCCGGGCAAGGCAATATCCATGGCCCGTTCCACGTCCAGCACGCGACGCGGATCAAGGCCGAGGATGAAGGGGGCCATCGTTTCGATCCCGGCCCGGATACCCGGCCCGTGCGCGGGTACATAGGTGTGCCCCCAGGGCGTACCCTCGCCCCAGCCGACCAGACCGGTATCGGTTACGAGCTTGACCAGCGTCGCATCAAGCGTTTCGAACTTCAAACGCCCACCGGACAGCCAATAGTGATGCTCGAGCGGCAAATCGACCTGAAAAACGGTGATGGTTTCAATCTTCATGGAGCATACTCCGCCACGGGTGCGCCGAGGCTTTCAAAATCAGGGGTTACACCCAATCCCGGCAAATCGGCTGCATAAAGCGTTCCGTCTTTCGCGACAGGGCCGCCGATCCCGGTAGATCGCGTGTTGTAGTTCATCAGATCCGTTGTGTTCTGAAGGTATTCCGGCGGGGTCGACGCCGAGAAACGGGCCACAACCGATGCGGTGGCAGTTTCAATAACACTGTCCGCACCCCGGACATACGCACTGCCAACATACGGAAGTCCGGTCTGGTAAATTCGGATGCCGGTGGTTTTCATGCGGCGTCCATTCTGGGCAGGTCGCCCATCCCTTCGCCGCGCCACAGGACAAAGGTCAGGATCGGTTGGTCCGTCGTGGTCATGGCGTGGCTTTGCCAGCTTTTGTGCTGTCGTGTCTGGTTCGGGCCGACGAAGGTTTCATCCTTGTCGCTTCGAAAAACCGCTCCGCCCGCCAGGGTCAGATACAGCTCTTCCGCCTGATGGCTGTGCCAGTCATAATCCAGACCGGCGCCCCAATACCCCACGTAGCCGCGCAATTGGGTCGAGTGGAAATGCCCGGTCGGTCCGAACAGTTCGTAATACCCGTACCGATTCAGGAAGTCCGCGCCGACTTCCTCTGCGGTGTACGTGTGTTTCCATTGCGCCAGATGCGCGCTGGCCTTGATCGCCGCGACCAGATCATGGGTTGGCGCCACGCCATCAAGGCCAAAATCGCCCACCAGATCGGTCGCCGGCATGTGAGCGGGCTGCAAACCCGTCGGTGTCAGATCGTCCGGCCATGATGCAAACGCGGCAAGGTCAGGATGCGCCTGATGCAATTGGCGGGCCGCCTCGAGAACATCATCCAGCGTCATGGCACCACCACGATGTTGCCGGTATGCTGTTTGGCGATGAACGCCGCTTGCGCTTCCCGCAGTTCTTCCAATGGGTAGGTCGCAGCCAGCGCCGGTTTGATCTCACCCGCTTCGATGTATTCCACAAGGTTCTGCATCACCTGCGGGTCAATCACGGTCGAACCGGTGAAGGTCAGATCGCGCAGATAGAACGTCCGCAGGTCGAGTTCGACCATCGGACCTGCAATGGCACCCGAACAGGTGTAGCGCCCGCCGCGCTCCAGTACGTCGATCAGGTTCGGCCAGTAAGGGCCACCTACCACATCGGCGACCACGGTGATCTTCTCGTCGCCCAGCGCCGACCGCAGATCTTCAGGTGCGCGGGGCAAAACCAGATCAGGGCCAAGATCGGCCACGTCGGCGTGTTTGGATTCGGATGCCATCGCAATCACACGCGCGCCACGGCGTTTGGCCAATTGAACCAAGGCACCACCCACCCCGCCAGAGGCCCCGGGCACAAGAACGGTGTCTTTTTCCGTCACGTTGGCACGCGACAGCATCCCTTCGGCGGTAGAGTAAGAACAGGAGAACGTGGCCAGTTCGGCATCCGACAGGTCCGAAGTGATCGGCACCGCATTGACCGCCAGAGTCGTGGTATATTCGGCGAACCCGCCATCGCGTTCCGACCCGAAGTACCCTGTCTTGTTCATGTTGCCGGGATCAGCCGGATCTCGCAGCCAGCCATCCGTGATGACACGCTCGCCGATACGAGCGCCGTCCACGCCCTCGCCAACGGCCACGATACGGCCGCAGACATCTGCGCCCTGAATGCGCGGGAAGGTGATCGGGTTGCCGCCCCATGTCGGGTCTTCTTCACCGACTTCCTCGAATGCGCCACCGGTGGTCGCATCCGTTACGGTCTTGGAATACCAGCCGGACCGCGTATTGACGTCGGTATTGTTCAGGCCGCAGGCTGCGACCCTGATCAGAACTTCACCGGCAGCGGGTTCGGGGCGCGGCCAGTCTTCCTGCATCACCATCTGTTCCAAGCCACCATGGCCCATCGTGACCATGGCTCGCATCGTATCGGGCAGGCTCATCACGCGGTCTCCAGTATCGCGTCACTGCGGGGCAGCAAACTGTCGGGATCGTAGGCAGGTTCACCCAGAACGCGGGCGGCACGGGGTTGGCCATGGATCACGACCTCCAGCTCTGTCCCGGCTTTGGCCGCTTCGGGCTTGAGGTAAGCAAAGGCCAGGATTTTGCCGACGGTGTGGCCATAAGCGACCGACGCCGTGGACCCGACGACGCGCCCGTCCAGCAGCACCGCCTCTCCGCCATGGCCATCAATCTCTCCATCCGGTTCAATTGAAAGATAGGCACAGATCCAGGGCAGATCGGTGTTGAGCGTCTTGTCCTTGCCCAGATAATCCTTGTCGGTGCGCGCAAAACGCAGCACGTCGGCCTCGGCCAGAGTAACCTCGTTGGTCAGCTCGCCCGCGCCTTTGAAGCCCTTCTCCATCCGCATCACGTTCATGGCAAAGCTGCCATAGTCGGTGATGCCATACGCCTCACCCGCGGCCCAAAGCGCGTTGTAGACGTCGAGGCAGGCAGTGTTGGGCATTTGCAGCTCCCAGCCCAGTTCCCCGGCATAGGACATGCGGAAAGCCCAGACCTTGTGACCGGCGATGTTGATTTCCTGCGCGGAAAGCCAGCGGAACCCGGCATTGGTCAGATCGGCATCGGTGCAGCGCGCCAGCACATCCCGCGACCGGGGACCGTTCAGCGACAGGGCCGACCAGTCTGCGGACAGGGCTGTTACCTGCACATCCTCATCCGCGCATTGCTGCGCCAGATGATCCAGCAGGCGCTGTTCAAAGAAGGCCGCACAGACCAGATAGAAGCGGTCGTCGGCCATGCGGACAATCGTGGTCTCCAATTCGATACGGCCGCGACGGTTCAGCATATGGGTCAGCGTGATCGAACCGACCTTTTGCGGCATCCGGTTTGCGGTCAGCCGGTCAAGCAGGGCATAGGCCCCCGGTCCCGAAACCTCGACCTTGGTGAAGGCGGTGACGTCCATGATGCCGACGCTTTCGCGCACCGCTTTGACCTCGGCCGCGACCATGTCGTCGGCAGGTGTGCGACGGAAGGAATAGTGATCGCGCTGTTCCACGCCGTCGCGGGCGAACCAGCGGGGGCGTTCGAAACCATACACTTCTTCATGCACTGCGCCCTTGGATTTCAACAGCTCATGCAGCGGCGACGGCTTGATCGGTCGCCCGGCCAGACGGTTGAAATGCGGAAAGGGAATTTCATGGCGCAGGCAGTAGTCTTCCTCGGCCTTGATCACCTGCCAATCCTTCGTGGCATAGCTGCCGAACCGGCGCGGATCAAATTCGCGCATCGAGATATCGGCGGCACCATGCACCATCCACCGCGCCAGTTCGCGGGTCAGACCCGGCCCCCAGCCGATGCCGATCTGTGTCCCGCAGCAGCACCAATAGTTCCGAACACCCGGTGCTGGTCCGATCAGAGGGTTGCCATCCGGCGGATGCGAGATCGCCCCGTGAACGTCGCGCTGAATACCCAGTTCGGCAAAGATCGGCATCCGGTTCAGGCTTTCCTCAAGCCACGGCATCACCCGGTCGTAATCCGCGTCGAACAGCCAGTTTTCGTATTCCCACGGGCAATGGTCACGCCAGACCGAGTTCGGGTTCTCTTTTTCGTAAATCCCGATCAGACCGCGCTGCTGCTCCATCCGGATATAGCCCGAGACCTTGCGGTCGTCGCGGATCACCGGCAGTTCGGTGTCCAGGTTCTGGAATTCCGGCACCGGTTCGGTCACGAAATAATGGTGCGTCATCGAGGTCATCGGCAGTTGCAGCCCCGACCACTCGCCCATTTGCCTTGCATAGGTTCCGCCTGCGTTCACTACATGCTCGCAGGTGATCGTGCCCTTTTCGGTTTCAACAACCCACTCACCGTTCCCGGCCTGCGTGATGTTGGTCGCGCGGCAGCTGCGAAAGATGCGGACGCCCTTCTGACGCGCGCCAGTCGCCATCGCCATCGTCACATTGGTCGGATCGACATGGCCGTCATCGGGTGTGTGCAACGCGCCCAAAACACCTTCGAGATTGTAGAACGGATGCAGTTCAGCCACCTTTTCGGGGCCGACAAGCTCGATATTGAAGCCCAGCGACCGACCAACCGACAGGGTGTGGCGCAGCCAGTCCATCTCATCCTCGGTATAGGCCAGACGGAACGATCCGCAGCCATGCCATGTGACCGGTTGGCCGGTTTCGGCCTCCAACCGGCCGGAATACAGCCCGATGTTGTAATCCACGCATTTTCCCAGCCCGAAGCTTGAGGTCGAATGCGTGATCTGTCCCGCTGCATGCCAGGTGCTGCCGCTGGTCAGCTCGGCCTTTTCAAGCAGGACGGTATCAGCGCCCCACCCTTCATGCGCCAGATGATAGGCCAGACCGACCCCCATCACGCCGCCTCCGACAATAACCACGCGGGCGTGTGACGGCAGTTCGTTCCCGGACATGATTTTTCCTCTTCCCGAGTCGCGTTTCTGCTCGACAGGCTAATTCCACAAATGTACCATCGTCAATCATGAATGACACAAATGTATCATCAACCGTCCTCGACCGCCTGAGCCGGGAATGGGACGCCCTAACCCCCGAGGCACAGAAAGCAGCGCGCTACGTGTTGGAGAACCCAACGGATGTTGGGGTCTCGACCGTGCGCGAGATTGCCGAGGCGGCCAAGGTCAAACCCAATACTTTCGTGCGTATGGCCCGGCAGGTGGGCTTCGAAGGATACGAAGATTTCCGGGCCCCCTTCCGCGAAGCGATTCGACGGGGCAACGTGTCGTTTCCCGACCGCGCCCGTTGGCTGCAAGAGATCGGCAAGTCAGGTGAGCTGGGTGGGCTTTATGCCGATATGGTGGGTGCGGCGATCCGCAATATTGAAGACACCTTCGCTGGAATTGATGAAACGAGCCTGAAATCCGCCGCCGAGGATATCTGGAACTGCCGCCAGATCTTCACGCTGGGCGTTGGCGTCAACAATTCGAACGCGCGCAATTTCACCTATCTTGCGTCAACCGGGATGAAGCAGTTCCACGCGATTCCCCGCCCCGGCTCGACCCCGGTGGATGATCTGGCCTGGGCCGATGAACAGGACGTGCTGATCGCGATCACCTGCCACCCCTATCGCACCGAAGTCATCGAGGCGATCAAGCTGGCACGGCAACAGGGTCTGACCGTCATCGGTATTTCCGACAGCCCGGCCAGCCCGGTGATCCTGAACGCCCATCACGGCTTTGTCGTTGCCGCCGACACGCCGCAGTTTTTTCCGTCATCCGTCTCGACCATCGCCTTATTGGAAACACTGCTGTCCTTCGTGATCGCCGTGTCCAGCGATGAGATCGTCGAGCGGGTGGAACGGTTTCACCAACGCAGACACCAACTTGGCCTCTACGCGGAGGAGCCGGAATGAACGCACCCCTGACCCACTCACTGGACGCGCGATACTATACCGACCCTGCGATTTTCGAGCAGGAAATGCAGGGGCTTCTGGCCCGAACGTGGCAGTTTGCGGGCCATGTCGCGCAGGTCCGGGAAGCAGGGGATTACTTTGCGTTTGAGATCGCCGGCCAGAACCTGTTCTGCATTCGCGGCCGCGACGGCGAAATCCGCACCTTCTACAACGTCTGCCAGCACCGGGCGCATGAAATGGTCACCGGCGCGGGCAACACCCGCGTCGTTGTCTGCCCCTATCATGCGTGGACCTATGAATTGACCGGACAGCTGCGTGCCGGGCCCAATATCAAATCGGTCCCCGGCTTTGACCGCAGTGCGATCTGCCTGACCTCGGTCCGGACCGAAGTGTTCAACGGGTTCATCTTCGTCAACCTCGACGATGACGCCGCCCCCATGGATGAATGGTTCCCCGGTGTGCGCGAGGAAATCCGCGCATTCGTCCCGCATATCGACGATCTGGAACCGCTGGAATGGGTCGAGATTCCCGAAAACTGCAACTGGAAGGTCAGTATCGAAAATTACTCGGAATGCTACCATTGCCCGACCAATCACCCGACCTTTGCCGAAGGTGTGGTCAAGCCCGAGACCTATGACATTCAGCCGGATGCGGGCGGCGGCTATGTGCTGCGTCACACGACGGAATGCCAGAGCCTCGACAAGATGACCTACCCCATCGACCTGTCGGTACCGCACGCGGGCGATTACCAGTCATGGTTCCTGTGGCCGATGTTTTCCTTCCAGTGTTATCCCGGCAATGTGCTGAACACCTATCACTGGCGCGCGGTTGATGCCGATCACTGCACCGTCTGGCGCGGCTGGTACACCGAGGGCGGTTCGGACAGCGCGGTCATCCGGCAACTGGCGGTCCAGGACCGCGAAACGACGGTCGAGGAAGACATCCGCCTTGTGGAATCCGTTCATCGCGGGCTCAAGTCGCGGGGCTATCGCCCCGGACCGCTTGTTCTGGATCCGGGCTGCGGCGTGATGTCGGAACATTCCATCGCGCGGCTTCAGCAATGGATGCGCGAGGCTGTGGATTAGTGGCCGAGGTTGCACGCTGATGCTGATGCCTGAAGTCTGGCGCCCGGAACACAAACTGTTCCCCCATCAGGTCGGGTTCACCTGCCCGCCGTTCGATTTTGACGCCGCGCCCTCGGATTTCCTGCGCATGTGCCCCGAAACCGTGGGCGTGCATGGCTGGATGCTGCACGTGCCAGACTACGCGCACGGGCTGGATCAGCGGAGACAGAACTTTGGCATGCTCGAAGACTTCGTGCACTGCATGTCCCGCAACGGCGTCGATGTCTGCGGTCAGGTCGGTTCGAACTGGGTCCATGCCTGCGGGCTGGGCGTGGAAGGCGTCCGGCAACACTGCGAAGACCTGTCAGACAAATATGGCACCCGCTTTCACATGGCCGGATATGCCATGGTCGAAGCGCTGCGCGACATGAACGTCGAAAAGGTTGCCCTGAACGCCGCCTATCATTGGCCGGAATGGTGGCAGGGCACGGTCGGTTTCTTGAAAGAAGCCGGGTTTGATGTGGCCTGGGCCGGGAATTTTTACGATCAGGGCTGGTTCGACAGTCAGGAAGCCGTGAATGACTGCCGCTGGGTGTTCGATGGTGATCTGGCACTGAAAAGCTTTGAATATGTGGCCGACAAGGCACCCCGGGCCGAAGCGATCCTGATCAATGGCATGTGCAATTTCCGGACCGGGCCCGGTGGCTTGCCCCAGCGCCCGCTGCATCTGGCCGATATGCTTGAAGACGCGCTGGGCAAACCGGTGATCGGCCACGACATCGCGCTTTACTGGCGCATCTTCAAATCCCTTGGTATCGCGCCCGGTACACCGCACGGGCAATTGCTGAAACGTCTTTAGCTATTCGAGAGGTCATGACCATGCCCAAAATCCTCGCGCTCTGGGCCGTACCAAGGTCCACGTCAACCGCGTTCGAGTGGATGATGCGGCAACGCGGTGATCTCGACTGCCTGCACGAGCCCTTCGGCGAAGCGTGGTATCAGGGTGAAGACCCGCTTTGGCATCGGTTCCAACCGGGCGACGTAACAACGCCGGGCCTGACATTGGACAGCGTGTGGCTGGACATTCAGCAGCGGGCGAAACGGGGGCCGGTCTTTCTCAAGGACTTTCCGCATTACATCAACCACATGTGGGATGCCGAGTTTCTGTCGCATTTCACCCACGCCTTCCTGATCCGGGACCCGGCCAAGACCATCACTTCGATGTACAAGCAATGGCCGGACTTTGCCGAAGGCGAGGTTGGCTTTCCCGAACAGCGTGCCCTGTTCGATCTGTTGACCGCACTGAACGGAACTCCGCCGCCGGTCATTGACAGCGATGACCTGCTGGAAGACCCGCACGGCATGACCCGGGCCTTCTGTGACGCGGTGGGAATTTCGTTCATCCAAGAGGCGCTGAGCTGGGAACCGGGCGGTGATCCGTCCGCCCTCAGTTGGTGGGACGGCGGGTCGTTCCATGGCAACCTGGCGAAATCGACCGGGCTTGCGCCGCAGACCCGCACGCATATCGACATCGCGGACGCGCCAGACCGTGTGAAACAGGTGCACCGCAGGATGAAACCGCATTACGATCACCTTTACAAACACCGCCTGACACACTGACACACCGGAGACCCGCAATGGCCGACATTTTCGACGAAGACCTGTTTCTGAAAGGATTGGAGCAAAGGAAGAACACGCTGGGCGCAGAGTATGTGGAGAAAAACCTTGCTGCCGCCGACGACTTCACCCGCCCGTTTCAAGAAGCCATGACGGCCTGGTGCTGGGGGTTTGGGTGGGGCGACGACGTGATCGACGCCAAGACCCGGTCGATGATGAACCTGTCGATGATCGGTGCGCTGGGCAAGATGCATGAATGGGAAATCCACTGCCGGGGCGCCATCAACAACGGGGTTTCAAAGGAAGAAATCCGCGCCATCATCCACGTGGTCGGGATTTATTGCGGTGTTCCTCAGGCGCTGGAGTGTTTTCGCGTGGCCCGCAAGGTGCTGGAAGAAACCTGACGACCTGTCACAGACCAGCCGCCGACAACAGCCGCACGCCCTTTTCGTAGTGTCGCCTGTTCTTGAAACAGCCGGGCCAGGCCCAGCGTTCGGCCGTAAAGCCCGGCTGCAATTCCAGAATCTGCCGGGCATGTCGGCGCGCCAGGGAATGGTTCCCGGCGGCGGCGGACAGCATGCACAGCACGACCCTGGGACGAACGCGCCCGGGGTCAACCCGCAACACGTTATGGGCATGCTGCCACGCGGCCTTGTCCCCGGTCATCATCATTGCGATTGCCAGATTTGCTTCGATCCAAATAGGGGGATGCGGCGTCAACGCCAACGCTTTCTTGCAGACTGAAACGCCTTCTTCGGCTCGGTCATCATACACCAAAAGGATACCATAATATCCCAACAATTCCGGGCTTCCGCTGAAACGTTCCACGACGGCAAGCATCAAGCTGCAAGCCTCTGACGTGTTGCCGGCAACACTGTGGGTAAAGGCATGGAGGGCCGAGCAATACGGGTCCGTTGGGTTCAGATTGCGCAGCTTTTTGCATTCGGCCTCGACCATTGCCAGCGTCTCGGCCGGGTTTGCATCCATGCCCAGGCGGATCATGTCCAAATGACAGAAACCGATCGCCACACGGGCTGGCAGGTATCCGGGGTCAAACTCGAGACAGGCGCGGTATTGACGGATGGCATCCTGCAACCCGTCTTCTGTTGCCTGACTTTCCAATATGCGCGCTTTCTGGAATGCAGACCAGGCCTCGGTCGAAGTGGCACGGCCTGACCAGATTTCAGACCAATACCCGTCGCGCAATCGCAGTTGGAGCGCCTCGACGACCTTCATGGCGATTTCTTCGACCGCGTCGAATGTTTCCTTTGCGCGAAAGCGGAACCGCTGTGTCCACAGGCACACCTGATCCGCTGTTGACGTCAATTGAGCGGCCACCCGCAGGCCTTCTGCGCCGACCACGCTGCCGCTGAGAACATAGCCTTCAACCGGGCCTTCCTGCCTGCGCGCGTCACGCAGTTCGATCACGTCGGACATTGTGCCCAGAAGAAACATGAGTTCGTCTCGTATGGAGGAAGCAGCGATGCTGATATCGGGCGTTTCCCCGACAACTTCAAAAGGCTCAACCACAACCGCTGGACGCAAACGCCCCCAATGCACCGGCAAACCGCGGCCCGCCAGAACCGGACCGTCTGACTCTGTATCGATGTCCCAATAGGCCTGCCGCTCAACCGTCAGCCATGCCTCGAACTCGGGATCGGCAACGTCCAACCCCTCCAGCAACTCAGCGCGGTCGGAACTGAGTTGCTCGTCAAACAGATCAACCTCGACTGCTGCCAGATTGATCGACACCGTTTCACGGGTGACTTCAAGAACATCAAGTTTGTGCTTGGAAAAGTGTTTGCTGAGTACGCTCAACTCTTTGCGCAACGACGCCGCGCCTTGTGCGGGCGAACTCTCGCTCCAGAGCTTGTCCTGCAACCAAACCCTGCTGCGTATCGCGTTTTTCGACAGAAGCACCAAAGCAAGAAGAGCTTTCGCTTTGGTGCCCCGAGGCGTCACATCCTGACCGTCGTCACGGATAATCTGAAACGGTCCGGTCAAAAAAACCTTGGTTTTTGCCTCAGTCACTAACGGCCCTCAAAAACGTTCGGGGGTTGTCGTTAACCGCTGCATCCAAATATGACGATACCGCCCATCGCTTCATAGGCCAGTTTGCAGCACCATGACTCGTGATCGGGGTTCGGATCCGGCTTTTTGTCACTCAGGTCCGGAACAACGATATGAACCATATCCTTGGTATCATAGACAAACCTGATCTCTGGGTTACCACTGTCCGCAAGGATTTCTTGAATCTTGCGTTCCGCCGCGTCCTGGTCATCTTGCGACCCAAGCGCACGGCCGCGCGCGGCATTCAGAACTTCACACCCCAAGTCTTTCAACGAATAATTCGGGTTGATTGTCAAACGAGCCATGTAAAATCTCCTTCTCAAACAACAATGCCCACTTGTATACCGCGTTACATGCTTATCCGGAAACGAAAATGCCCGACACGTTGATTGAACGCGCTGAAACTGCTCGGCTAGTTTCCGAACCCTCGTTTGCCGAATTCCCCAAGGGTGCGCCGATCCACGCGGCTTTTCGCTTGATCGAGCTGCGCAACGGGACTCTGCCCCCCAAAGGCGGGATGGACCATCGCGTGTCTTTCGGCACAGGCCGCACGGCGGAGGAGGCGGCGCGGCTGGCCGGGTTTGAGGCGATTGAGCGCTATGCCTTGCAATACAGTGCCGAAGCACCACAAGCCCGCGAAAGCCTGATCGCGTCGGATGGCGCATCCCATGTGATGCCAAACGACGCGCTTGCACTGGGTGTTCCGGGCAGTGACGGAAAGGTCACTTCAAAAGGTGCAGCAGCCGGCCCGACACACGAAGCCGCCGCCCTTTGGGCGGCGCTGGAGTGTTTGGAACACGCTCTTGGATCGCAGGGGTTTGACCACCTGGCGCCGGAGCCTGCACTGCCCCACGATTTGACGCAGTGGCTGAATGTTCAACTGCGGCAACTGAGTATTCACACCCTCGAAGTCCCGGGCATCGGCCTTCTGCTGCGCGCGGTTTGCGCAGACGCGGATGGCGGCAGGCCGACCTATGGATCGGCGCTTTCCGCAGATCTGGCGCAGGGCGTCTGGCACGCAGCGTCCGAGGCGGTGGTGTCTTGGCGCAACATGGTGATGCTTGAACACAACGGTGTAACGGATCACGGCATGGATGCCGAACAGGCGCGCTTGTTCCGGCTTTATCGTGGCGCGCAAAATGACCGGCCTGTTGCTCCGACGCGGGTGTTCGACACGCAGGCGTGGGACAGCCCGAACCCGTCGCTGACGACTGTATTGACGGCCGCAAGCCGCGCTCTCGGTCGTCCGGTTGCGGTTTTTGACATGACGGCACCTGAAATTCCCCTGCCGGTGGTCAAAGCCGTGCCAGTCTGAGCACCTGTCAGGATCCGTCTCTGGGAAAGCGCGTCATGTTGCCGTTGGTCTCTGCCTTGCAACGGTCCGCGAATTCCAGAAGCTGCCTGCAACGTTCGGTCTCGGGCAAGCTGCGGACAACCCGCCCTGGATCAACACGCGGAATTTCAACAAATTCGACACGGGTGATCACGCGTGGCCTGGCCGCAACTGTGATCATGGGGCCGACCTCGATCAGGCTGGCAAGGGTATAGCCCGAGACCGGGCGCGCCGATGGGCCTGTTCCCAGCGTGATATCATCCAGAAACCGGGGATCGTCGTCGGCAGGCCCGAACTCAAGGCGCATGTGCATTCCTGGCGCGCCGCGCCTGAACCGGACCCAGCCCCGAGGCACCCTGCCCGCACCCACAAACAGTTGTGATGTATGGAATGCCCGAATATACAGCCCAAGCGGATCAGAGAATGCCATCGCCTGGCCCGCAGGAGACTTGCCACATTTCCTCCCCGCAGCCAGTTCAAACGTATCGCTCACCAAGCGGACCCCTGCATGCCCGCTGTACTGATCCTGCCGGTTCGCGAAATCAAGAACTTCTTCAAGCCGGGCGCGCCGCCTGCTCTCGCCGTCCTTCACGAGATACGGGAAGGAAGAAAAATGCATGGTCTGGATCAGATCGGTCAAACGGTTCGTACCCTTGGCCAGAAACAGGGCATGCTGGATATTCAACGGATGTTCCGGCGCATGCGCGTGATCCGTACCCACCAGCCTTTTGTGAAAGCGGGCCGCGCGTTCGGAAACATCCATCGACGTCCAATCCGACCGTGAGACTTCAAACAGGTCCTTGCAGGAGTAGAAGCGCCCGGTCACCGATGCGACCACCGACAGGAAGTGATCGAGATCGAACACCGCCATGAACTGCCACCACTCCGCAAACTCGGTTGTGGCAACAAAACGCTTCGGGCGCAGTCTGCCACCGGCATCGGGTCGCATTACCAACGCGTATTCAAGATATTCATTGTGCAGCTCAACCCTGCCGGGCCAGCCTTGGTCAGACACGCGCGCCGCCAGCTCATCACCCAGACAGTCCCGAGGTTCCCGGGGATCGGCGCGCCATCTGAACCCATTCGAAGGCTGGCCCGCCTCGATGTCACGTGGATCCATGACCAGAAACGGGCTGACGCCTTGCACGTCGAATATGTTCTGAATGGTTGAATTCCACGCTGATCGGGTGGCTTCGTTCACGCCTTGATCAGCAAGTCCCGGCGATTGGAATACAGACATCAAAGAACACCGTTGGGCTTCAGAGACACTGGAATGGAAAGTCAGCGGTCGATGCCCGCAGGGTTTCAATTCCGACGGGGCGATCGCCGAAGGTGACGAACAAGGAAGCATCATGAAAATCGACCTGT
This sequence comes from Ruegeria sp. BF10, assembly GCF_056538725.1. Classification (NCBI taxonomy): domain Bacteria; kingdom Pseudomonadati; phylum Pseudomonadota; class Alphaproteobacteria; order Rhodobacterales; family Roseobacteraceae; genus Ruegeria; species Ruegeria sp. BF10. The sequence goes on along the minus strand of NZ_JBQFTR010000001.1, from coordinate 15,195 downwards.
CACGGGGCCTGATACCTTCATCCTGCCCATCCCGCCTGTTCGGGCAAATGACGGGTCCACCACAATTCGGGCGTACTGTTCACAATGTGGATTTCACTACCGCAAGAACGACCGCCAAGGATGTTGAGGCGATCTCCATCAAACGTTTCGAGCGACATTTTCGCGGCAACCCGGAGATTCGCCATCTGTTCCGCCAGAATGCCCACTGCAACGCGTTCACCCATTCGGATACTGTCGAAATAGTCGCTGTAGAAATGTACCCCTGCAAAACTGCGCCCGATCGCGATATTCGCAGCCAACTTGTTCAGCTCGCCATTTAGCGTCAGCTTTGCCGCGCTATCCTCTGGTCGCACGGACTCAACCAGTGTCCTGCCACCCGGAGCCGGAACAAAGACGCGCGGCATACCCGCCTCTGCCAAAGTTACCCGGGACCCGTCCGGCGCATGTGTCCTGAAGAACGCCTTGAGCAGCGTCGCGCATGCACCGGCAACTGCCCCATGGGCCGCCCCGTAGGACGGCTGCATTGGCGAGCCCTCGGGATAGGCAACAGGCAACAGCAGGTTGCGATCGATCTGCGGCAGCCCGTTATGAGAAAGCGCGCTGTGCGCGAACCGCCTGGTGGCTGGCGCGGCGGCAATGGCGTCCATCAGACTGAAGTCTTCGCAGGCGGCGCTTTCCAATTTCTCAAGATGGGCTGCGGCAAACGGTTCCGCTGCCCCAAGCACCGCACCGTGGCCATTCGCCACCAGAGTTGCAATACTGCCCAGCTTTTCAGGGCGGGCACGGTTGTGCACCTGAAAGGTCTGGCGTCGCACGGCCCGCATTGCCCTGGTCGCGGTTTCCGCCAGCATTGAAAGCGCGTGCGATCCGCCCCAATGGGCTCCGCCATCCTCCGCACGGGAATTCCAGACTTCGGGCAGACCGTTATCTGCTTGAATACCTCGGCCCAACATCAACAGGCAGGCATTGAAGAAAGCCTGATAGACCGTGTCGAAATGCACATAGGCAGCAAGGTCACGAGGTGTTTCGACAAATTTCGGGCCACAGGTCTCAAAGGCTTGTTCACCGGTCGCGTCTGCCCCGTTCTGAACGTCCAGCCACTCGGCCCAGTCCCGCAAATAGTCCACGCCAACAGCCTGAGGAGCAACCCTTTGGTCAAGCCGCAATGCACCAAATGGCATTGCCTTTGATGCTGTAGTTTTTGCCAACCACCGCCCTTGCACATGCGCCGCGCCCGAGGGCAGCGGGTCGTACCCCTGCAAAAGGAACTGCGACACGTAGGGCCCGTCCGAACAGCCTGGGCTCGAGCCGCGGAACAAGGTTCGGGAAGACAGACCTTCGCCATCTCGAACCCGGCGCGCTGCCGGTACTTTCCCGATCGCGGCGCCACTGGCATCCTTTGGGCAACCGTCTTTGCGGAACCACTCCAACCGGCCAAGGGCGCCAAGTACCTTGTCGGTTCCTTCGGCACCATCCCGAATGGTTTCGAAGGGCACATCCCGCAGACAGGCCATCGCATAGAGTTCGGCCATCTCTGCCGCCAATTCATCTGACCCAAGCCTGGGCGCCGGGGCAATACCCAAACCGCCGGCGTCCAAACCATTGAACCCCAACCGATGACCCAGGATAGGCCCTTCCCACGCACGCCATCTAAATTCACCACCCTCTGATGGCGCGGTGCGGAAGGGCCCGGAATAGGCTGGCGTGTCAAACAGCGTCAGCCTGTTTCCTTGATTGTCGGTGCAGGTAGGGTCAGCCACTTCTTCCAGAAATTCGGTATAAACCTGCGCGTCGACAATGCCGTTTTCGTCATGCCGCAAGCCCTTAGAAAAGCTCGTGGGCCAAGTCCCGGCAAACAGGTCTGCTTCGCCGTTATGTTCTTCGGCCGCCCTGTCTCGGGCACCAATCGGCGCATTCAAATGACACTGATCCCGGTTCAATCCGCGATTGGGCTTTTCCAGGTCCTGCCAGGGTTCAGACGGAACGATATGTTGCGGCATGTTGTTCTCCCGATCGACGGAAACAACGATTCGCACGACTCCGTTACCGGATCGTGACCGGTCATTCCGGCCGGCTTTTTGCCCTGTTCTGCAACACATTGAGAATACCCAGCATAGAAAGGGCTTAGATCGTGCTGGACACCAAGCCCCGCCGCTGCTTTCCGATCTGTCGAGAAATTGCAGAATCTAATGCAAAACAGGATATCTGGGGCCCAGCCATCTTCGAGCCGCATCCCACCGGACAGAAAGATAAAGAAAATTGGATGGCGGACGACGAAGTCAGCATAATTAAGCCTACAAGCTTATGTTAAATATATAATTTATTCAGACCTTTAGAAAAGATACCACAATACATACCACACAAAGCCGGATATCAAGCGCGGATAGCGCAACGTGTCATGCAACAGAACGTTGGTTAAACACTTATAGCTGACACTCACGCCGGTTGTAGCAAACGACTGCTTTGAGCCCAAAGACACCGATGCCGCGTTGTGCCCTTATGGCCGTTTCTGACATTCTGCCAGAGCTTACCGTTTTTACCCAAGTTGCTTGAGACCAACCCCACTATGGCGGTTGCATTGTCAATCAAATGGGGAAGGCCCTAAGCCCTTTGCTCTGAATAAGTCGGGCGTCGGGTCGGCAGGTCTGTCAGTTCATCGGCCTTCCGGTCCTGCTTTCACGTCATTTCCGGATCACCTGGACGCGTTTCGTCAGCTCTGTTCGTTCGGAATGGTTGCGGCAAGAAAGAACCCACCTCTCTTCCGTCAGGGTACAAAAGGTCGTGAGATAAACCCCCCGAATTCCTGGCGTGCTTCGCTGCGTGGGATGTTATGGGTCACGGTGAAACCCACGACGGTGCATTCCACTGTATCGACCCAGCTTTCGTTGATGTTGTTCCAGATTTCGAACAACTGAAGTGCCATACCATCATTTGGATTGCTGATATTCCATTCTGTCGATTCCCCTGTGGTCGTGCTGCCTGACACGGTGGCCGCAGTTCCGTCACCCTCGCCGGTGACCGAGACGCTACCTGTCGCTGAGGCCGAGGTCGTCCATTTCCGGCTGCCTCCGGCCGGTATGACAGGGCCCGGAACTTCGAACGTTTCGGTCTCGGATTCGACGCTTGAGCGGCCCTGAAAGGTACACGGCCAGGGTGTAGGAATGTCGCCCAGACATACGCAGAAGGCATGCGGGCTGGAGCGACGCACGAGCGACGGCACCGATCCCAATTGCATACAGGCGCCACAGGGCGCTCCAAGCGGTCCAAAGGTCCACTGATAGACCGTGATTGACGAGTTATTGGGTGGAGGAGGCGGGGGCATGGCAGGTCTCCGGAATCAGAATGGCAGGGGGTCGCCCTGCATGAGGGTGAGGCGGGCTTCAAGGCTGGTAAGACCAGTGTCGGTGAGCGCATTGCCCGTCCAAAGCAGAAGCGCGCCGGGGTTGATCTCGGCAGGCAGGTCGTCTTGCGGCACCGAGGTAATTTCGATCCGCCAGGTCAGTTTGAAACGTTTGCGAAAGAAAACCGTGAGAACGCCATGGTTTTCGTGCATCCCAGAATATTCCAACAATGTGCCATCGGCCAGATCAGCCAGATCGACTTGTGGGCGGCTGGCGGGCACAGCCATGGCGACTGGGCCGTCGACTGCCTCGTCATGCGTGATCCCATCTGGCGCGTCGCGATCGAGTACCAACATCAGCGACCGTGCTTGCGCAGTCAGCGCCATCGGCAGATAGGCGGCACGATCATCGGCAAAGGCGAGGATCGCGCTTTGTCCGGCAGAGACCATTTCGATCAGGGCATAGCCACGTTGATTGGTGCGATAGGTCCAGGCGACGGCTGTGCCGCTGCCGGGCGGGTCGATGATGAACACCTCGGCATCGGCTACGGGCTGCAAGTCCGGGTCGACAACACGCACCAGAAGCGTGCCTTTCTGATAGCGCTGTGCTGCACCGAGTTGAGCTTTCAGCAGATCGTGCATCTCGGCCGGATGTCCCGCACCGTCCAGCGTGGACATGAGGTCTTCGGTATCCGACAGCATCAGCGTGCCATAGTTGTGTCCCCGTTGGGCAAGATCGAGGGCTTGTGCCTCGCTAAGCCCGTCGAGCCGCAAAAGCCGTGCTTGCGGGATGAATTCTGCCATCAGGTTTTCAACCGTCAGCCCGCCTAGATCGGCCAGGCTTTGCGCAAGGACGATATCAGGATGACCCAAGAGCTGTTCGGAGTGGTGAATGCCAACGCCTGTGAGCGCTTCAGCCATTACGGGGCCGATACCGTTCAGCACTTGTGTGTCATGCCACGTCGTGTCGATCATTGTGTCCTCCTGTCATGGCCGGGTCGGTTAATCGATTGCGTCCCCCAAACCGCTGTCGATCAAAAGCGTAGTGAGTGAGGTCCAAGTCGTGCCAGAAACGGATTCAACACCTTCGGTGGGGTTCCCACCGGGTTCAGGCGGGACAAGCACAGTGCCGACAAAGCGATCGAAGGATCGCGCGCCTTTGCTCGTCCGTAACAGGATCTTGCGGCCCAATGCCCGGTCACGTGTCAGCGCGAAGGCTGCAACAGCCCGTTCGTGCGTGACCCCACTGGTGCCCCGCAATTCCGGCGTATCCACGCCTTTGAGACGAATTGGAACATAGCTGTAGGAGAGAAAGCCCAGATCAGCGACGACATCAATGGTGTCACCGTCCACGACGTGCTCACAGACGCACCGAAAATAGTTCGCCTGCGACGCCTCGGCGAAGGAAAGGGGAAAATCTTCAAACTGAATTGGCTCGCGGCTCATGTTCTAGCCCGCCCACAGTATAGGTTGAAATAATACGTCGATTTTGCACCTCTTGGCCGAGTCGATGCAACGAGCTTCTGTTTAAGCGGGTTGTTCGGCAGAAAATGGCCGTCAAAATTAGGGACCGTGCGGCCTCATCCTGAGAAATGCTTCTTGAGGAGCAGCAACTCCGGCGGTGTATTTTGGCGGATTGTGTGCAGATTTCGGCTGCGGAACTGGGCGATTTGCTTGCTTAAATCCCTGTCGGCATAGTCAGGTTCCTGATCCGGTCATTCCCCAGTCTCTTTCCCGTTGGCGGACATTTGGCATCATGCCCCGAGTGACCGTATTGTCCGCAATTCGCGAGTTCAGGTAGCCTTTGATTTTGCTCTCGCAGCGAACGGCAGGTTCGACGGGCCGCGCCGCAGCATGGAGACTGTGGGGTGAAGGTCCGGTTAGGGCCGCCCGTGAAGGCGACCCTACTGCACTAGATTTCAATTGCTTCCGCAATGGCCAAAGCATCCTCAAGTTCGACGCCGAGGTATCTGACCGTACTGTCCATCTTGGTGTGACCTAGAAGGAGCTGGACAGCACGAAGGTTGCCCGTCTTCTTGTAGATCTGAGTAACCTTTGTACGGCGCATTGAATGGGTGCCATAGGCGCTTGCTTCCAGTCCTATTGACGTAACCCAATCGCGTACGATCCTCGCGTACTGGCGGGTCGATATGTGCAGGCGCTCGTGAAATCGACCTGGCCAAAGATACTCCGAGCCGACCATGAGCCCGTCCTCCATCCATTTCTCGACAGAAGCACGCGTACCCTCGGAAATCTCAAAGCGAACAGGTTTCTGCGTTTTGCTTTGAAGGACTGAGGCACGCTCTTTAATCTGACCAGAGGCCATCACATCCACGACTTTCATCTTCACCAGGTCACAGCCGCGCAGCTTACTGTCAATCGCCATGTTGAAGAGTGCAAGGTCGCGATGGTTTCCTGCCAATTCAAGTCGTACGCGGATTGCCCAGACATGCTTTGGCTTCAGCGGCCGTTTCTGACCGACGATGCGGCCTTTGTTCCATGCAGGGCGAAGTGCTCGAATGGCTGGTAAGTTTGGTGTTTCCATGACTGATCCTCCGATCCTCCATGCCCTCCCACAACGACAACCCGACGTTGACGAGGAACCATATCACGGGATTGCTGCGCTGCCTCCGAGGTCGGAAGTGAGCCCAGAGTGACGAATGCTGCACCTAGTAGGAACGAGCGCGAAGCGCGCGTAGCTGCCGTCGGTTATTTCAATACCGACCCAACGGGTCGGCCAGCCTACCCTGTAACGTCATAGCGTCGTACCGAACCGGTTAGTCGCCCAGCATGCGCAATCGGCAAAAAAGTTGGGTTTGATAAGCTTTTTCGCAAAACGAGCTTGATGAGCATTCAGCAGATTAGTTAACGTCAACGAGTGCGTTATTGGCTCATATTAACACTTTCGCCATTCCTTATGGCTGGCGTCGTCTTCTTCTTTCTTAGCCGTCCAATTGGAAACTTCGTCAATCATGTTGCCTCCATTGAATGTGTTGAAGGAGAAGGCAAAACGATTCAGTTCGATGTTGGAGACCGGAAAAGCGAAGAGGCTCGAACATTTCGAAACGTTAAAGAAATCAAAGAATTGCAAGAATCGACACTTAAAGAACTTGGGGATCGTGTCGTCATTTGGGTGCATGGTTTTCGAACCGATGCGGTGGAGGCAGATTGCGCCGGTCGCGCCATGGATATTGCACTATCCGAACAGGGGGTAAAGTCTGACGTCATCGTATTCGCTTGGCCCAGTGAATTTGAATTGACCGAGTTCTCCATTGCTGAGTCGATGGCCGATGCCGCAGGTTCCCACCTTGCAGTGCTGCTAAATGGGCTGAAAGACCGACAAGTATCAGTCGTTACGCATTCTCTCGGTGCTCGAGTAGCATTGGAAGCTATACGCAAAGCAGAATTTGAAGAACAAGAGCAACTTAGTTTGCTGTATATGATCCAACCCGCAGTACCCGCAACGAGTGTCAGACGTGCAATACTCGACTTTACTTGTATTCCAGGAGAGAGCGGCGAACCAATCTTCTACACGAATTTCCCTAGGACAGATGATGTTTCTTCTTGCGAAGTAAATGGAGATACGATGCAACGGGAATTCACTGGGTGCTACGCTGAGGCAATCCTAAGGGTTGCTGCAGTGAAGGCCACGTTCAGCGATGGTGACCCGGTTCTTGGTGGTCCGTTCGCGTTGCAGCATGGGCCTACTGACAGGTGCTTTGGTCCAACCCTTCCACCTGTCAAAGGTGTAGTGTCAACGAAATTGCCGCAATACCTGGCGTTGGGGTCCAGATGGCGCGAAAAACACGGTGTTTGTGTAACGCATGCGCTTAAAGTAGGTGTCGAGGAGCTGCGACTTAACACCGATTTTGATCGCGATGGTAGGTGGCATTCTCAAGATGTAGAGATCCCTACTTTGGCAGAAGCCGCAGACGATGAAATGGGCCCTTGCGTGGAATTTGTAAGATCGTCATTTCATATCGAACATCCAGACTTTCAGTTTGTTGAACTTTGGCAGCTGCGCCGCTTCTGGCGGCTAGCCAATCGCCATTCTCCCCAAAATCTTCCGGAAGCACGGAAAGCAATAGCAAAGGCGGTTCATGAGTATCTGACAGATCAACCTTAATGGACGCTGAACCCAAATGGCGCGGGCGACACAAAGTTGCCCATCCTGCGGTTACACAATTGCACAAACCGGTCGCTGGTGCACGCGCGGCAAAATGTCGGCTTCGTCCCGCAGACCAGACATTCAAATGGTCTCTTTGCATCGCAGTGCAGCTAGCGGCGGCTTCCTGCGCATCTGGTGAATTCGCTGAAGCCTAGAACCTAGATCTGCGGCACATGATCGGAAAGCGGGCTGCGACTACAGACTTGTGAGGGAACATTCAAAGTCGGCTCTGGACCTTCCCTAGTGACGTTACGGGGTAAGATTAACGGTGATGCTGCTTCGCCTATGACGGCCTCGAAAAGCCCAAACTCCCGTGCTTCATCTACAACCCAAGGGCGTCAATCCGAGCAGTGATTGATCGTAAAGTATGCAATCAATTAAGAACATCGACCACTGCCCCTATTAGGTTCAGCACTTCGTGTGTCTCCCGGTTCACTTGGTAAACATAGTCTCCGGCACGCACATAGTAGCCGTTTCGCCGCAGGCCATATCGGCTAGGATTGTCGATGCGAACATACCCATTGTAGATGAAATCCCCAACTCGGTATCGTTTAGCTTGGCCGGGCGGAACGCATGGCACTGCTTTCTTGGCCAAACCCGGAGGACAGTTACCGGCTTTTGATTTCACGAAAACAGGCTGCAGTGCATTGTGCGACCCGATACTCTGTCCAAGATCAAGAGACTGGATGTCAAAACTCGCACCCGCAAAGGGCACGGCCTGCATAGTGAACACCGTCGCCGTGATTGCCAAAGCCGTTTTCATCTTTTCCGCCTCCTTTAACTGATCTTTCCAATTATGATCTCCTTCGGGATTTGACCAATGCATCGGCGGAGACTGGCTTACTGCCGAAGTCTTCTGCTGTGACGCTATGGTTCGCTTGGCACAACATTCTCATCTAACGACCTTTGAAACCGTCAAGTTGGAATGGGGCAATTGAAGGGGCGCCCGGCCAGACCAATCCTTTGTTCTTATTTCGTAAACAACATTAACCGAACATGAACAGTGTATTCTCATTAGGTTCAAACAACTTTGCGCATACTGACTAAGTTGGATCGAACGAGACGTATATCGTTTGACGGAAACAAGGGGAACAAAATGGTCAAACCTGCCTTTGTGACTGAAGATCGCAGCGCTGAAATTGCGATGCGGACCTCTAGCAAATCTGCTGAAGAGCGCCTTCAAACCGCGATGAATTCGAGCAATAGCCGCTTCCCTCCTATCGAAAATGCACTGACAGAGATCACAAAAAACAAGCGGCTATCCGAGGCTCACCAAAACGTCTGAAGGCAAATCGGCTGCCCCCCGAAAGTTCTCGATTTTCATCCTAAACATCTGAATTGTAACAAGAAATCGTCCCGGCTTGGGGCGAGGTTTTCTTGTTGCGCATCGCAATTATCAAGAGCTTGCGCCTAGCAGGCCGACTGAATCGACCTTCTAACTTAGTATCCGAAAGGCTTATCGACGCTCCAGCATTCAGTTCATCCTGAAGTGGAGGCTGGCGATGGCCGGGAAGCCTCAGGTCACAGCCCCAGCAGCGCTTTAACCTGTTCCTCAACTTCATCCGTAACAGGCTTGTTGGCAGCGGCTTCCAGTGCCTCACGTTCGGCCAGATCTTGCTCTTCGACAAGTTCAGTCAGCTCTTCCACCTCTTCAACGGCTTCATTGTATTCAATGGCTGCTTTTCTTTCGTCATTCAGAGTCTGGGCTTCATCAATCGAAGCGTCTAATTCGGCTTGGGCCTCTTTTAGCTGCGCTTCGATATCCGGATCACTACCGCCCGCGTCCTCCAAAGCTTGTTCAAGTTCTGCGACCGTGTCCCGGTTGGTTTGTACCTCACCTACTGCGACTTCCAAGTCATCCTCGATTTCTTGAACTGTCCGCTCTGGTTCTTCCAACCCTTCAAGAAACTCCAGCTGTTCTTCCAGTTCCTCCCGCAAAGGCTCTCCGGCCAGCACTGTGTCTCGGTACGTGGCAATTCTGCCAACCCGCGAATTGGGTGCTGCATTGGCTAGGGCCGTTGGGCTTGCATTGGCGGCGTTCAGTGCGCCCAACTCAGAGGGATGTGCACCAAGCAGCGCAGCCATACGATTGCCTTTTGTCCGGGAAACTGGGCGCTTGGACTCTTCTAAAATCACATTCTGGCGAACCTTTCTTTGCACCTTGGTCTTTTGCGTTCGAAGGGTTGTCGTAGCAACCCTTGAGGTGGTTGCTGTATTGCGAGCTTTGCCTTTCCCGTTGAACAGATTTTTCAGAGAAAACCCTCCGCCTTTTTTCGTACCAGACCGAGCAGACTGCGATTTTGTTTTCCCCTGTCCGAATATCCCGGCCCTGGCCCCGCCACGGCTTTTGTCGGCCCCCTTCCCACGGCCACCATTCCCAGCCGAGCTGTTGTCTCCGCGATCTCCCTGGGCGCCGTTGCCATTCCCACCGCCGTTTCCATTGCCACCGCCCTTCCCATTGCCGCCGCCGTTGCCATTCCCACCGCCATTACCGTTACCACCGCCGTTGCCGCCGCCATTGCCGTTTCCACCGCCATTGCCGCCACCATTACCGTTACCCGGCTTGGCATAAGCAAAATCAGGAGCTGCGACGGTGGCTACAATGGCCGTGGACCCCAACAAGGCAATCGCGATCGTCGAAGCTTTAAGCAGTCCGCACTTGGTGGTTTTCATTTTCAATCTCCTCAAAACCTCCAGCAACGGCAATCAGCGCGCTGAGGTTGACCACGGTGTTTCGGCAGTCTGACTCGCAGTCGAATCAAAACCGTTGCCACTGATTTAACTTTAGGTCGCTTGAACGCAGGGCTAACTGCTTGTTCATCATCGGTTCATGTCTGGCCTAGTAGTCTTCGATGAAGGTGTTTGAGGGTGTTATGCAGGCCAAAGCGTTTTTTCTGGTTGCAGCTTTGCTGACTGTCTTGTCTGGTGGGCAAGCGGCGGCAGATGCACGCGAACTCAAACAGTCTGAACTGCGCATGGCGACGTTGTCAGGCAGTGCGATACGGCTGAACCGTGTGATCAAAGGCGTGAAAAAAGCATACGGCGGAACACCTGTTGATGCGCGCGCATTCAAAACAGACAAGATTTACTATCGTATTCTGGTCAAAAAGCCGGGCGGGAAAATCGTCAGCGTGATCGTGAACGCCGAAACCGGCACAGTCGTCTCGAACCGCTCAAGTACGGGGCGCGAGATTTCTGAAGCCGCACGCAATTCAACCAAATCCAAAAGCAACAACGCTCAGAGTGCCCCTACCACTCGTGGAAACAGTGCAGGCCGAAGCAATGCCGGCGGCAATGGTAACGGCAACGGCGGTGGCAACGGCGGTGGCAACGGTGGCGGCAACGGTGGCGGCAACGGCGGTGGCAACGGTGGTGGCAACGGTGGTGGCAACGGTGGTGGCAACGGTGGTGGCAACGGTGGTGGCAACGGTGGTGGCAACGGTGGTGGCAACGGTGGTGGCAAAAAATAAAGTGAAGATCACGCTGGTTTAGCTGTAGTCTCTGGATATGCGAATACTCCTTGCCGAAGACGAACCTCAGCTTTGTGAGCAAGTCAAAAAGCTATTGGGTGCGGAAGGTCGCGTGGTCGACGTGGCCAACAATGGTACAGATGCCCTGCATCTGGGGTCGACTGAACCGTACGACATGATCATCCTCGACATCGGCTTGCCTGAGCGTGACGGCATTTCGGTCCTGCGCGAATGGCGCAGCGCGGGCGTCAAGACACCGGTCTTGATCCTGACGGCCAGAGATGGCTGGAGCGAACGCGTCGACGGCTTGGATGCCGGCGCGGATGACTATATGACCAAGCCGTTCCATATGCCCGAATTGGCGGCACGTGTACGGGCCATCTTGCGACGTCAGAGCGGTCAATTGAACCCCGTGATAGAAATGGGAGATGTCTCTTTGGATACGCGGAACGGGCGGGTTGCCGTTGGGGGCATTCCTGTCGATTTGACCGCGCAGGAGATCGCCGTTCTGACCTATCTGGCGCACAACATCGGTCGCATGGTGTCGCGTACTGAGCTGTCGGAACACATCTACGAATATGACGGCGACAGAGATTCCAACACGATTGCAGTATTTGTGACCCGCCTGCGCAAAAAGCTGGGCTCCGATTTGATTACAACCGTCCGGGGTCGCGGCTATATGATTGATTCCGCCTAATGCTCTCGTTGCGCCAACGGGCCTTACTCGGAGGTATCGCTTCGGGAGCGTTGTCCGTAGGCGTCGGTACGCTGATGGTGTTTTCCTACATCAATACGCGCGTTCTGGAGCAGTTCGACGCAACGCTACAAGACCGGCACACGCAGGTTGTTGTTGGCCTCAGCGCCACCACGGATGACCCTGAAACCCTGCGACAGTTGGTATTCGATCCTGCGTATAGCACGCCATATTCGGGGCGGTATTGGCAAGTAACGGACAGTACCGGCGCCATCTATACGTCTGCTTCACTCTTCGATGAAACGATCGCCGAGCCCCCGCGCGGAAATGACGAAACAATCATTTGGAACACTTCCGGTCCAGATAGCGAAGCCATTCGTAGCGTTTATCAAAAGATCACATTCGAAGACGGAACGGAGTGGGGCGTAACTGTCGCCGAAAGCAGGAGCGAACTGATCAACGAACGCAGCGCTGCACAAAGATACCTGCTCCCGGTTTTCGGATTGGTTGGTTTGATCGGAGTGGCAAGTTCTCTTTTGCTGATGTCCGCCATTGTTGGCCCGCTCCGGAAGTTGCGCGCCGATGTCGCCCATCGCTGGGATCGAGGCGATGAGCTGGCTCCCGAAGACTACCCGGAAGAGGTTTCGCCCTTGGTGGAAGATCTCAACAAACTGCTGCATCGAAACCGCGAGATTGTCTCTGGTTCGCGAAGACAAGCGGCGGATCTGGCGCATGCCCTCAAGACGCCGACGGCTATCTTACGAAACGAATTGGCGGAACTGGCAGACGCAGGAGCACATACGGAGCCTGCGGAAGAAGCGCTAACTCGAATTGACGCCCAGCTTAGCCGTTCACTCGCGCGCATGCGTGCATCAAACACCGGAGAGTTAACACATTCCAGGACAGACCTGACGAATTCGGTCGAACGACTGTCCCGGCTGTTCTCGGTCATGGCCGAACGCGAGGGGAAGACGCTCGTTTCGAATTGCGAGGCTGGTCTTCAAGTTCGAATGGACCCCCAGGACATCGAAGAAGTGATTGGAAACCTCCTCGACAACGCTCTCAAGTGGAGCCGGACAACACTCCAAATCACCGCGAGGCGCTCTGTTGATGGAATCGAAATTTTTGTTGAAGACAACGGGCCCGGAGTACCAGAAGACCAAAGGCTTGAGGTCCTTCGTTCCGGCAATCGGCTGGATACTTCTGTAAGAGGAACTGGTTTGGGCCTGTCTATTTCCGTAGATTTATTGGCCGCCTACGGTGGGAAGCTAGAACTCGGAACGTCCGAAAACCTGGGTGGCTTGGCTTGCGGTGTGAAGATCAGCCTGTGAGAAAAACAAGCTGTTCTATGCCGCTGGTCGCCGCTGCGCGGTTCTTTCCCAATTTGCAAACCGCCGACTGAATGAGCAACAAACACCAATGCGATAGTTGATGCATGCCCGTTGATGGCTGCTTTGCTCTCAAAGCTTTAGTTTGCTTGAAAGCCCAGTTTGCGATGAAAAGCTGCAATTCTGTGTCGAGAGGCACTGCGACCCTAGAACTTTAGTAAATTGAGCAATTTCTGCAGGTTTCTCTCCCTTCGTATCAAGTCATTGACGGCTTTGCGTGCCTGCACAGCGCTCCGCGATCTTTCTCCGTGCTTCCAGGACGGATGGCTTAGCGGCCATGGCTGAACGGGTCTGCAACTCGGCATAAAACGCGGGCACCTCCTGCCACGGCATCGCGTCATGGTGCTGGACCTTGGCCTTGACGGTGGGCAGCACCTTGCCTTCGCGGATCGCGGTCACCGGGTTCTCTCCCGAGCGGAAGCCCTTGGACTTTGCCACATCGAGCACCGTCTTGATCCGCTGCGACAGTCGCTTTGCGGTTTCGTGTTTCTCGGTCCAGATGGGGGACAGGCACATCAGCACTTCGGGCTGATCAATGCTGTCTACGGGCATACGGCCGATCTTGGGGAAGGCATAGTCGCGCAAGGTGTTGAGCCATTGCTGGCCATGTTTGGCATTCTTCCATGTCGGCAAGCGGTCGATGTGAACCTGACGACAGAGTTCTTCGAAGGTCGGGATTTCGCTCTGAGCATTGAAACGCGGGTTCAAACCAGCTTTCGCCATTCGCCTGTATTCAAGCGCTCTTTCTCGGGCCTGGTTCAAAGTGACAACATCAGCGCCGCCCAAACCGAAGTCCGTTCGCAGCGGTGCACCCTTTCGGTTCTTCTGTCCTTTGACCGTTACGCGCACAATCCAACGCCGTGCGCCCGAGGGATCGACAACAAGGTACAGGCCAGAACCGTCGCCATGCCGACCCGGACCAAGATTCTCTACCAGCTTCTTTGTCAGCTTCCCGCTGAGCGCAGCCATGAAAATACCACAAAATATACCACTCAATAGAAAATATTAGGGACAACTGAGTAAAACTCAAGTTGATACTACTAGATAGTAAGTGCCGACTATTTATAGGAATACGGCACGTTAAACGCGCCACATCAACTCACTGAAATAGGTAAATGGCGGAGACGAAGGGATTCGAACCCTCGAGACGGTTTCCCGCCTACTCCCTTAGCAGGGGAGCGCCTTCGACCACTCGGCCACGTCTCCGCCGACGGGTATATCCTTGCAAGCGACGGGAATACAAGGCGAAATATCTGATTTGCGCCCCTCTCTGAAAAATTGCTGAACCCGTTGAAATCACGGCAAAAGACGCCAACATAACCGGATCATGGGCCAGATTTTGAGAATTTTTTCTGGAGCATGTTCCAACGTGAAACAACCGAACCACCAGACTCGAAACGCCACAGCACATCGAATCCCCAATCGGCATCAATCTGCATCGCTGCTTCGATTGAGCGGTCACTTTCTGAAAGCGAAGAATTTCTCTTGTTTCAATTGGATCCCATTTCCTCCGGGCAGTGGCGGAAGCGCAGGGCAATGCAAACGAACAATGGCTCACTTTGCGACCACACTCGCCTTTATAAAAGTGGAGTGGTCAAAAACTCCACGAAGGGCACAGAATGAAGAAATTTATCGCATCCGCTGGAGCGATGGCATTGGTCGTATCAAATGCGATGGCAATGGATGCTGACAGAGAGGCTATTATCAACGATAAAGTACGTAGTTTTGTTGACGCTGTAGGCTGCGCAGATCCAGAAGCCGCACAATATTTGCTTGCGGAACTTGGCACTGACGATTTTGACGTTTCTACATATATTGCGTTTCCGGTTGTAGATGTCGGATGTGCAGGTGGGGCTGGAACAAGCGCATTCACGCCGGTCGTAGTACGTGTTCCGGAATATCGGCCTTTGGCGGCTCATGTCGACATGTGGGCAACGGCGGATATTGAATTTGTAGGTATGCCTGCGCGCGGATGGTTCGACGCAGCAAGCCCCGCGTCATGCGATGCTAAGAGTTTGATATTTGGTTGTTATTTTTGGTTGCGGGAGTAGGATTTGAACCTACGACCTTCAGGTTATGAGCCTGACGAGCTACCGGGCTGCTCCATCCCGCGACACTTTGGTGGTCTACCGCCT